>CAVREP010000031.1:0-58983 GCA_963720155.1 uncultured Acidobacteriota bacterium | reverse complement strand
ATTTGGCCCGAGTCGAAGGTCCGCAATCGCGAACCTTCCGTCGGTTCCTGTAACTGCGGTTAGGTTCTTTTTGGCGCCGGGTGTGAAGACCGTTACCTTCGCTCCGGCCACAGGTTCGCCGGCAGCCGTGCGTACGACGCCAGCCCAGGCCTGCGCAGATGGCGAACTTTGTTGTGCTTTGAGCGCGATCGCCACCAGCAGTCCCAACAGCAAATACTTCTTTATCAGTCGGAAAGCCTTATGAAAGGTTCGAGCTATTACGTGTTCCTTTGCGTAGTGGAATTCATGCATGAAAAATTTCCTCGAGTGAAGACGGAATGCAATCGCGTGCCTGAAGGACTTCAACGAAAGAAGACTGCCTGCTAGGGCGTGTCGTCCGAAGATGCCATTTCCAGGCCTTTGATCGCGCAGGATAGACCCTTGTCCCGGTCCGTCATATGTCGACACGGCGTACCTATAGAAGTGTCGAACCGCTTCGGTTTACGTACTTGTGACTTCTATGCCTTGGGAGCGGTAGGGATTCAGGACATCTTCGTCTGATGCATCGGTGATCAAACGTGTCAGCCGGGAAGCAGGACCGACCAGGTAAGGCAGAGATGTCCCCATTTTCCCAAGTGAAATCAGGCCAACCACTTCCGTTGAAGCCCCTATCATCGCTTGCTTCACGTACGCTTCTTCTCGGTCGCCGACGGTTATTCCGACCTCCGGGTGCAAACTGCACATTCCGAGAAAACATAGATCAGCGCGAATGGATTCGACTCGACGAATGGTCTCGATGCCTGTCGTGACCCGCGCCTCTTTAAGAAAATTTCCTCCGAGCATCAGCACGCTCAACTTCGGATGATCCGCCAACGCCAGCGCAAGCGGTGGGCTGTTGGTAACAATCGTCGCCGAACGCTCTCTTGAAAGGTAGGAAGCAATTCTTAGATTAGTGGTACCTCCATCAATCAGCACCACCTGACCGTCGCGGATCATGTCAGCCGCCGCTCGAGCAATTCCGGTCTTGCTCTCCATGTCGATTTGTTGGCGAGACACGAAAGGAACGGCCTCGACACGGCGAGGCAGGGCGCCGCCGTGTACCCGTTGGATCTTTCCCGAACTCGCCAATTCGCGCAGATCTCGACGAATCGTGTCTTCAGAGACCCTGTATCGACTGCTAAGGTCCGCGGCGAGGACCCGGCCCTCACTGCCAAGCAGCTCCAGGATGTACTGGTGGCGCTCTTCCTTTAGGGCGATTTGGCCTGCTTCCGCTTCTGGTTTCATTCTGGCCATTTTGCACGAATACACTTGGTTATGCACGTATATACGTGTATTATCCGATTTATGCATGATACTGCCAAACGTAGCGCCATACAAGGTCTTTCGCAAAAGCGTTCGGTTCGGGCAGTCGTCTTCGATTACGGAAACGTTCTTTGCCTCGAGCAAACGCTGGAGGATATGAAAGGTATGGCGCTCGTGTGCGGCATTCCCCATGAGCGATTCTCGGAACTTTACTGGAAGCTACGGCCGCCCTACGACCGGGGTGATATCGATGGACCTGCCTATTGGACAGCGGTTGTTGGCCAGCAAGAACTGGGTTTGAGCAGAGATCAGATGGCAACGCTAATCAAGCTCGATAGCGAAAGTATCACTCGACCAAATCAAGGCGCTGTGCAATGGGCAAGGCTGTTGCACCATGAAGGCTTCCCCTTAACCCTTCTCTCAAACATGCCGCTCGAACTCAGTCGCCATGTGACCAAGTCCTTTCCGAGCCTCTCTACATTTGAATACCTGATTTATTCCTGCGACTACGGGTCCATAAAGCCGGAGCTGGCGATCTATCGAAATTGTCTCGAACTACTCAAAGCGGCCCCGCAAGACATCTTGTACCTGGATGATCGCGTCGAAAACGTCGAGGCGGCAGCTCGCTTAGGAATTAACTCTGTACTGTTTGACACGGTCGAAAAGACTGCATCAAGAGTCGAAAGCCGATTCGACATCCCTGTCCCGAGTTATGGCCGCTGTCGCCAATCAAGTTCACAGTACAGCTCAACAAATCGGCGCCCGGATCGGATGGAATCCGATTGATGCAGCAACGCAGCCTCCAACAGGTACGCGTGAGCGTGTCTTTCTGATCCACGGACTGATCATCGCAACCTGGGCTTCGAGGATTCCTGCCTTTCAGGCGCACCTCCATCTTTCTCCCGCCGTTTTGGGCAGGTCGTTGATGATGGCGGCAATCGGTTCCGTTCTCGCCATGACTGCCGCTGGACGGCTCATTAACAAGTTCGGCAGTCTGAGCATCGTGATTGGGTCGACATTGGGGTTTGGCCTCGCACTGCCCTTGATTGCCGAATCCAATACGGTCCTAACACTGTCGGTCGCTCTTCTTTTCTATGGGGCGATGGCTGGTTCGATGGATGTAGCGATGAATACTCACGCCGTGATGCTCGAGAAGCGATACCAGCGTCACATCATGTCGTCATTCCACGCCCTCTTCAGCTTTGGTGGAATGGCCGGATCTGCGTCAGGGGGATTGGTTGCTTCACGTGCGGTTCCGGCCGGGATTCACTTTTGGGTCAGCGGTATAGCACTTGCCGCGCGCATGTCCGGCGGCGCTTTACGGTAGGTTACTGAAGGCAAGGAACTATGAAGGATCCTTAGCGAAACGGCAAAAAAACTTCACATAACTCCAATCTGTTTTAGCAATCCGACCAAGTCATAAAATAGCTTTTCTTCGACGATCTCGCCGTTCTTCCAGTGTGCGACGGTACAGAACTCGATGTGAAACTTCTTGTTGGTCGGCGCGATCAGCTTTCCGTCCGAACCCTTCATCGGTCCGCGCATCGTGCCTGTAAAATCCGCAACGGTGCACGTCCATTCCCCCTGAGCAATCTCCACTTTATAAGGATGATTAATCAGATGATTCAACAGAGTGTAACCAAGAACCGTTTCCATTTCATCCCCTAAATCAGAGAGAAGTACGCGGGCAGTTTGACGGCGGAGCCATCACCAGTGACGCTGGGGGTTTGCTGTTGCGCGAAGTGGAGAAGCGGACGAACATCATCGGCCAATTCGCGAACTGCTTTACCGACTATCGGGATCCGGAGCTGAGGGAACATACGGTGGGCGAGTTGGTGGGGCAGCGGATTTACGGACTGACTTTGGGCTATGAGGATTTGAACGATCACGAGGAGTTACGGCGCGATCCGCTTCTGGCGGTGTTGGTGGAGAAGGAGGATCTGACGGGGAAAGATCGGCGGCGGGTGCGCGATCAGGGCACTGCCCTGGCGGGCAAGAGCACCCTCAACCGCATGGAACTGGGGGCGGCCCAATTGGGGGAAAAGGAGCGATACAAGAAGATCATCCTGGACGAGGGCGCGGTCGATCGAATGCTGGTGGATATATTTCTGCAAGGGCAGGGCGAGGCCCCGAAAGAGATCGTTTTGGATTTGGATAGCACTGACATTCCTCTGCACGGGGAGCAAGAAGAGCGGTTTTTCCACGGCTACTACGGACATTACTGCTACCTGCCGCTGTACATCGTTTGTGGCGAGTATGTGTTGTGCGCCCGCTTGCGGCCGTCCAATATCGATGGGGCCAAAGGCAGCGCGGCGGAAGTGGAGCGGATTGTGGCGCAGATCCGGCAAGCCTGGCCGCAAGTGCGGATCATCTTGCGCGGCGATTCGGGTTTTTGTCGGGACGAGTTGCTGAGCTGGTGCGAAGCACATGGGGTGGACTATGTGGTGGGCTTGGCGCAAAATGCCCGCCTGCTACGGGAGATCGAGGCGGCCGGCGCACAAGCGGCGGCCCAATTTCAGCAGACCGGAAAAGCGGCACGAGTCTTCACCGAGTTCGACTATCAAACCAGAAACAGTTGGTCGCGAGCCCGGCGGGTGATCGCCAAGGCGGAACACTTGGAGAAAGGGGCCAATCCACGGTTCGTGGTCACCTCGCTGAGCCCGCAAGAAACCATCTTTCCCGCCCCGTCCCGCTGGGGGGCGCAGAACTTGTATGAGGAGTTTTACTGCGCCCGTGGCGATATGGAGAACCGGATCAAGGAACAGATGATGTTGTTTGCCGATCGCACCAGCACGTCCTGGCTCCGGAGCAATCAAATCCGGCTCTACTTCTCCACCGTGGCCTATCTGCTGATGCAGGCTCTGCGGCGGTGGGGGTTGGCGGGCACCGAACTGGCCAAAGCACAATGCAACACGGTGCGCTTAAAGCTGCTCAAGATCGGGGCCCAGATTCGTATCACGGTACGCAAAATCTGGGTGTCGCTATCGACCGGCTATCCGTACCTGGAACTGTTCCGCCAGGTGCACCGGCAGTTGCAAGTTGCATCAGATGATTGTCGGGGAACGTCTTGAAAAATTCGACGGACTCCGCCTTGTGATTGTCGCGCCCTCTTGTCGGCTCGGCCTGGCCGGGCCAAAATACGGTGGTGTCCTTGGAATGCCGCTTTTCAAACGTATCCCAGTCCTGTGCGTTCCACGAATCGTCGAGTGTCCGCATGAGCTCAAGATTGTTCTGTGTCATGTGATCCTCCAAAAATACGAACTCAAGCCGCGTGCCTTGGGCATATGCGAGTACTGTTCCGCCGCCGAGCCTCCTGTGAGAAAGCTCTGGGTTCAGACTAGTCCATCGCGAAACTTGGGGTCGGCTGCATGCGCTCCGTTACAGAAAGGTTTGTTCTCGGACTTGCCGCAGCGGCACAGTGTCATGCGATTGCGAATTTCGTAGGCTTGGCCGTCGGCGCCGACGAGCGCGATACCTCCACGAACCCACAACGGACCGCTACACTTCTGCGCCGGAGACCGGGAACCATCCGATTGAATGTGGCAGTTTCGGCTCGATTGATTCTCCGTCGTGTTTGTCAACCGCGATCAATCGACCGGAGGGGCAGTTACCTACCTGCTGGAGAAACTGCACTCGCACCTTGGGGTCATCGGTGTCTTTCACCTCATTCCAAACTTGGCCGTTTGGATCGCAAAAGCGTGCGAACGCGCACAAGACCTCGGCGTCGGCGAGTTGCATCGACGGCCCGTCGAGCACTTGCGCCTGCTCCGGGACGGGCTTTCGACTGGCAGTTTCGGTCCCGTCGAAACCGATCTTGGCATGTGTGCCGTCGCAGAACGGTTTCTTATTCGAATTTCCGCAGCGGCAGAGTGCATATTGCGCGGATGCCGGGAAAGCATTACCCTCAACCCACTCAGTTGACTCGCCCGCGGCGTTAACTCCGATTGTCTCAAGCCTGAGTGACACCGAACCGGAGACGATGTAAGGTCCATTTTTTGAGACGGTAATCGTTTTGTGGCTAGACATGCGTCACCATGAAAATGGGCGGCGTCCGAGACCTTAGATTATGCATGGCCGCTTCTATTAAATCGGAAGTACGTGAGCAGTTTACGCCTCTTTGCTGTGAGGAACTATGAATTGTCGGCCGCCGATGGAGGTGATGGATGAAGAGAAGCAACGGTTCGATAATGCGCATAGCGGTAGCTTTATGCACAGTGGCCGTCGTGTTTCTAGCAACACAATTGATGGCACAGGTTGCGTCACTCGATCCGGCCAAGATGCCAACCATAGGCACGGTCGATGAACGATTTCAGTCCTACAACATTGAAATGGTGGAGGTCATCGGCGGAAGATTTTGGAAACCATACGGGAGCACCACGAACGAAAGTAAAGCGCAGGAACCCGCCCCCCAGGCAGGTTTCACTCCGGCGGGCATAGACCCGAACCTCTATCGATATCGAGCGCCCATTGATCTTTCAAATCCGCGATTGCGAAAATTGGCAGCGGCGTTAAGCCCCGCATATGTGCGAGTCAGCGGTACGTGGGCCAATAGCGCTTATTTTCAGGATTCGGAAAACGCCGCCCGAGCCAATGCCCCAGCAGGTTTCAGCGGAGTCCTAACGCGAGAGGAATGGAAGGGCGTCGTCGATTTTTCTCATGCGGTGAATGCCGAAATTGTGACATCTGTGGCTACGGGGCCAGGATCGCGTGATGCTCAAGGCGTATGGACCTCGGACCAAGCGCGGCAACTGTTCGAATACACTAAGGCCGCTGGAGGGCGAATCGCTGCAAGCGAATTCATGAATGAGCCGACATATGCAGCGATGGGCGGCGCACCCAAAGGATACGATGCCTCGAGCTATGGCCGCGACATTGCGGCGTTCCAGACATTCCTTCGGAAAAGTGCCCCCGATACACTATTTCTCGGTCCAGGTTCAGTTGGTGAGGGTCCGTTCGCAATGCCAATGGGCGGCGGGGTGTTGAAATCGGAGGACCTGCTCCACGCAGCCGGTCCCGTATTCGACGTTTTTTCGTACCATCTTTATGCCGCTGCTTCACAGCGGTGCGCAACCATGGGGGCATCATCACAAACAACAGCGGCAGCGGCACTTTCTCAAGACTGGCTCTCACGACCGGAAAAGATTGGCGCATTCTATGCGGACCTTCGAGACAGGTTCGAACCGGGCAAGTCACTCTGGATTACGGAAACCGCCGATGCAGCCTGCGGAGGAAACCCCTGGGCCGTTACTTTCCTGGACACGTTCCGATACCTTATTCAACATGCAAGCCTCGCTCAGCGTGGGGTGAAGGTAATCATGCACAACACGCTAGCATCAAGCGACTATGGCCTCATAGACGAAAATACATTCGCACCACGCCCGAATTACTGGGCTGCTTTGCTTTGGCGACGCCTCATGGGTACGACAGCTCTCGATCCACAGATACCATCAACTCCGAATCTTTATGCTTATGCGCACTGTCTACGGAACCACTCCGGTGGCGTTGCGTTCTTGGTCATTAATACCGACGAACACCAAATCCACGAGATCACATTGGCCCCTGAGGCAGAACGCTACACGCTGACTGCCGGGCAACTTCAAGACAGAGCAGTGCAGCTCAACGGGAAGACTCTTCAGCTGAATAGCGACGGTGACGTTCCAGAATTCGTAGGTCAGCCAACGCGCTCAGGTCGCATCAGTTTCGCGCCCGCCAGCATTACGTTCCTGGCAATTCCCAACGCTAGCAACAGCAGTTGTCGCTAGCTCGCGACCCGACTCATGTTGTGGCGATTTGACTTAAGGAGACTACCTTCATGAGCGAGACCAAGCCGTCAGAGATCCTTGGAAGTCTTGCCACGTTGCTTCCAGAACTAGTGGCTGTCTACAAAGACATCCATGCCCACCCCGAATTGTCGATGCACGAGACACGAACCGCTCAGATTGCGGCGGATCATCTCAAGGCCAACGGCTTTGAGGTCACCACAGGAGTCGGCAAGACGGGAGTTGTCGGTATATTGCGCAACGGAGACGGCCCAACCGTAATGCTGCGCGCTGACATGGATGCGTTGCCCATCAAGGAAGCTACTGGACTCCCCTATGCGAGTACAGTTACAGCGACAGGCCCTGATGGCAAGACCGTGCCAGTGGCGCACTCCTGCGGGCACGACATGCACGTGGCCTGCTTGATTGGAGCGACCTCGCTGTTTGCCAAAAGCCGCGATAGCTGGCATGGAACGTTGATGCCAGTCTTTCAACCAGGGGAGGAGACGGCACAGGGCGCTCAAGCCATGATTGACGACGGGCTCTTCAAACGGTTTACGAAGCCTGATGTCGTACTCGGGCAACACGTCATGAGCTTGCCATCTGGGCACCTCGATTGGCGTACAGGAGTTGTGACCTCCGCTGCTGACAGCCTGCAAATTCGTTTGTTTGGGCGTGGTGCGCATGGCTCGATGCCAGAGGCGAGCATTGATCCCGTTGTCATGGCCGCCTCCACCGTCATGAGGCTGCAAACCATCGTCTCGCGAGAAGTCGCTCCAACAGATTCCGCCGTGGTGACGATTGGGGCGCTGCAGGCGGGCACGAAAGAGAATGTTATTCCTGACGAGGCGATTATCAAGTTAAACGTGCGCACCTTTGATGAGGGGGTCCGCAAACATGTGCTTGCAGCGATTGAACGAATTGTGAATGCCGAAGCAGCAGCTTCAGGTGCGCCGAGGGTACCGGAGATCACTCCACTGGACCGCTATTCATTGGTAACAAACGATGTCGATGCGACAGAGAAGGTCGTTGACGCGTTTCGCCAAAACTTCCCTGACGGCTCCGTAGAGCAAACTAAACCTACGATGGCGAGCGAGGATTTCGGATGCTTTGGGGCGGAGTGGCACGCTCCGGCGGTGTTCTGGTTCTTTGGCGGTGACGATCCTGAGGTATATGACAAGGCGAAGAAGGATGGCACGCTCAATTCGCTGCCGACCAACCACAATCCGCGCTTTGCACCGGTGATCCACCCAACTCTGGAGACAGGGGTGAAGGCCCTGGTTGTTGCGGCGCATGCATGGCTGGCCTCGTGAACAACATCCTGATGCACGGGCATCAACTAGCGGGTCCTTTTCTGGATGCGGTGGATCTGCTTGGCACATTCGTTTTCGCACTCAGCGGTGCGGCAGCGGGTGTCAAAAGCCGGTTCGATGTGTTCGGTCTAATGGCACTTTCGTTCGCGGCCGGTAATGCCGGCGGGATCACACGAGATGTGCTGATTGGCGCGGTGCCACCAGCGGCCGTCAGCGACTGGCGCTATCTCGGGGTCTCCCTTCTGGCAGGATTGGTGACGTTCTTCTGGTATCCCAACATCGATAAACGTCGCAGGCTGGTGTTGTTATTCGACGCCGCGGGACTCGGCCTGTTTGCTGTCGCCGGCACACAAAAGGCGCTCATCGCGGGACTCAATCCGGTGATGGCGATTTTCATGGGAGTACTAACCGGGATTGGTGGTGGCATATTGCGCGATGTGCTTGTCAACCAAACGCCGACGGTGCTCGAGGCGGATATTTATGCTGTTGCTGCGCTAGCCGCTGGCGTCGTAGTGGTGATCGGATACAAATTGCATTACCCGGCTTTTGTGGTGTTGACCGTGGGCGCACTACTTTGCTTCTGGCTGCGAGTTATGGCGATATACCGAGGATGGCATTTGCCCGTCGCCCAGTCGCAGAATAAGCGGGATTGAATCATCGCTTGCTAGGTAGTTCTAGGATCTGGGAGCCAAAGAAGGCGAGGGTTCCCGACCTACCATGAACGGCCTAGAGGCAAGGAGTATCTTTCGCAAAAGGGCCTAGCCTTTCAGGAGCGAGACATAACTCAAGATCCCGGTGCCCTGGCCGATCTCAAGAAACTGGGCTACGTGACCACTCATGTGATTGTCATGGACGGCGCAATGATTGTTGGCTTTGATTCAGCCAAGATTGATGAGTAGTTGGGTAACTATCATGGAATTCCGATGAGGAGGCCGCCGCTCATGCCGATGGAGTGCTGGTGGCCTCCGGCAAACCTGTAGTCGTAAGCCGGTTCGAGGAACCAGCCGAAACGGTGTTTGCCGGTCGGCCAGAACATGAAGTCCGCTATCTCTCCAGAGACGGAGTTGGTCACTTTTCCATTCTGTCTGAGGTGGCCCCATTCGGGACCGACGCCCACCATGAACTCTGCCTTCCGTGATATGGTCCACGGCTTCTTGTTGCGAGGTGCGCTTAGCAATCATACGGTGCATTACGCGGTGACAGTGCCGGGTGTGTACGGATGCGCCGTCGCTTTCATGGCCGAATTCACTATGTCTTTTTTTCTGATGGTCACTGTCTTGTTCGCAACCAATCACAAAAGACTGGCGCCTTACACAGCATATTTTGTTGGCGCACTGCTCGCGATGTTTTACCCAGTCGGAGCAGCGCTCTCCGGCATGAGCACGAATCCGGCCCGATCGTTCGGGCCAGCAGTTCAGGCCGACAGTTGGCATGCCCTGTGGATCTATTTCATCGCTCCGTCGATGGGCATGCTGGCGGCCGCTGAGACATTTCTTCGAATCCGCCGGGGCGTCGCTCCATACTGCGCTAAACTTCACCACGCCAATGACGAACGCTGCATCTTCCATCACACACCACAACTTCCAAAACGCACCTATCAATCGGAGGAAATCTATGAAACGGGAAATCATTCGCGTCGAGCCGCTGGCGACCTACCTGGAAAAATACAAGGCCCCAACTTCAACCGTGACGAAGCACGGCGACACAATCTACGTCACAGGTGCTCCGCCGTTCGACCCCAAAACAGGAGAAATCTTCAAGGGACCGATTGAGCGTCAGACGGAGATCGTATTGGATCAACTCAAGCTCTGTGTCGAAACGGCAGGCTCTTCTCTGGAAAACATTCTGAAGCTGAATGTCTACGTCACCTCAGTAGACATGTTCCCTGCGGTGAATACCGTCTACAGGCGTTATTTCCCGGAAAATCCGCCCGCGCGCATCTTTATTAATGTTCCTGCTTGGAACGGCGGGTTTGATATTGAAGTGGATTGTATCGCCGCCGTTTTATAAGACTGTTCTTTAGTTCGGTATGTATCTCCGCTCGTTGGCGAGCGGCCACGAAGGCGCCCTGTGCGACGGCACGGCGCGCCTTTTCGTATTGCGCTTAATCTGCCTCAAGATGACTCCCTCACCGCCTACGGCTGGCTGGGCATTCCAAATTCGACGCATTTCGCGCCCGATCAAGCGTCAGTTTCGGGAGCGTGCCTGTTTCTGTTTTTGTGTCCGCCTGCTCACGGGCAGACTTCCTCTCAGACGCCCTGTGGCGGTCCTCGCCGTTGAGGACAAAGATCCCATAGCCATTGTTGAGCTCGGCGGGGCAACTAGCTGGAACTTCAGCGGAGGCGCGGCAACGTTCGCGCCGAATCTTGCAGCGGAGGTGACACCGATAGAGAACTGGCTGGAGCTTGAGGCAGGCGTGTCGCCCTTCTACACTCGTAAGTCAACGGAATGGGACACCGACCTACTTTTCAAGAAACCGCGGACCATATCACGGAAGGCAGAGTTCATGGTGGGCATCGGTCCGGAATGGGTCCACCTCAGACAGAACGGGAAGGTGACCAACTCCCTCTCTGGGGAAATAGCTGGAGACTTCATGTTCTGGCCGTCCCGCAAACACCGTTTCGGCTGGTTCCTCGAATCGGCTTACGACTACAGTTTTGCCGGAGGCCACCAGCAATCCATCGGTATGAGCGTCGGTCTCCTCATCGGAATTCCGTGACCGTTACGGGGCATGGAAACGCTCGCGTTATCGCCGGCGATCAGCCGTAAGCCAATTCTCACGTGACGATAACAGGCCGAAGCTTCCTCTGCGATACCGTAAGTCACCGCCTTTCCCTTTCTTCCAGTGCACCGACTATGGCTTCTACTATGACGCCCCGGGTGGTGTAATGGTGGAAGTCAGCACGATGAACATTGCCGAACCCTCCTAACCGCATCCCCAAGCGGGTGAGAATCTACATTCTCACCCGCCACGGCGATCGCCGAGTGTGTGCCATTTGGCACAGTTCAGGAGGCCAGCAGTGCATATACTCCGACCCATATTCGAAGGCAGATGGAAAGCGTCGAACCGGGGCCACTGAACATATTGAAGATGGACAGTGATCATCTGAGGAGAAATACGATGGCGAACAGCAAAGATGTCGTGGTCACCGGGGTTTCCACCGGAATTGGATGGGGAACCACAAAGGTGCTTGTTTCAAAGGGATTTCGCGTGTTCGGTTCTGTACGCAAGCAGGCTGACGCCGATCGTTTGCAAAGAGAGTTCGGGAACGGCTTCGTGCCTCTCCTGATGGACATTACGGACGCCGACGCTGTACATCAAGCTGCCCAGAAGGTCGGCTCCATGATAGGCGATAGGAATTTGGTTGGCCTGGTGAACAATGCAGGAATCGTAGTGAGTGGACCACTGCTTTATCTGAGGCCCGGTGAGTACAGGCGGCAGTTGGAAGTCAACATGGTCTCCCCGCTTGTCGTAATCCAAGCCTTCGCGCCTCTTTTGGGAACGGATAAGAAGAGGCAGGGGCCCACCGGGCGCATCGTGAACATCACCTCTAGCGGCGCAAAAGTTGCTATCCCGCTTCTCGGTGCCTATAGCGCTTCCAAATTTGGTCTTGAAGGCATGTCGGACGTGCTGCGGCGAGAACTGATGTTATTTGGCATCGATGTCGTGATCATTGAACCCGGCACCGTGAATACGGCGATGTACGACAAGGGCGAAAAAGAAGATCTGAGTGAGTTCAAGCAGACCGAGTATTGGGAGGCGGTGCAGAACTTCCAGAAGTTCATCGTCACCGAAGCACGTACTAATGGCTTATCCCCTGAGCGTCTGGGCGAAGCCGTCCACGTAGCACTCAGCACGGAGAAACCGAAGGCACGCTACGCGATCATTCCGCAGCGTTTCAAGAACTGGACTTTGCCGAGACTTCTTCCTGCGAGGATGGTCGACGCCCAGCTCGCAAAACTGCTCGGACTCACAAAGGCATCCAAAGGAAGTCTCCCTTCGTGAAGTCAACAAACTCCGCCAACTGGATCCTGGTCACCGGCACTTCGAGTGGAATCGGCCGCGCGGCAACCTTTACCCTGGCGGAAAACGGTTACCGCGTCCTGGCCGCCGTGCGAAAGCAAGAAGATGTCGAATCGCTCCTGGCCGAGGCAGGTACGCGCCGAGTTATGGGAGCCGTCGAGCCGATCATTCTGGATGTGACGGATGCCGGTCAGATCGCGGCGGCAGTGGAAATTGTCAGGGCCAAAATCGCGGCCGGAGGCGACTCCACGCAATCGTTAACAATGCGGGTGCACAATGGGCCGGGCCGATCGAGACACTGCCGCTGACTGACTGGCGGCTCCAGTTCGACGTGCTTTTCTTCGGCCCGATTGCTCTTACCCAGCAGCTCCTCCCGCAACTTCGCGCCTCGCACGGACGAGTGATCAACGTGACCTCAATCGGCGGGATAATGCCGGTCCCATGATTGCCGCCTACCAGGCGGCGAAGGCCGCGTTGGAGGCGGTGAGCGACTCGATGCGGATTGAGTTCTCCCCATTCGGCGTTCACGTCTCCGCCATAGCTCCAGCGTCCATTTCCACGCCCATGCTCAAGCGGTCCTTCGAGCAGCTCAACAGGATCGCGGATGCCTTGCCGAAAAGCCTTCAGCCCTTCTATGCGGATGCCCTGCGGGCGTTTGCGAAGACGACTGTCACGGCCGACAGATTTTCAATCTCCCCGGAGAAGGCATCTCTGACGATCCTCCGGGCGGTGACGGCGCCCCGTCCTCGAGTCCATTACCTGATCGGGGCGGCCGCGAACGTCGCCGCGTTCATGAAGCGCAATCTTCCCGACCGTTGGATGGATGCGATCACCTTCCGGATGATGGGTCTGCCGCGACAGGTAACGTCCCCGAAGGGTGAGTACGAGGTCCAACCACAATCGTGAACGTCAACTAAAGCGGCGCAAAAGTTGCGATCCCGCTTATCGGTGCGTATAGCTCCTCCAAGTGGGGAATAGTTGAAACCGAATTGCCGCGATCGGGCTCTATTACTCGGGAGTGCTCGCCTTCTCAAGGCACTAGCCATCAGGGCAGCGTTTCTGGGTTCGATAGGCGTTTCCGAGGGTGTGGTAGGGGACTCAGCAAGTCGTCCGCGCCTTTGTTTTCAATTGCTGTCACACCCAGAAAGGACGCGGTTTCGAGTTCCGTAGCTTCCGCCACTTTTTGGCGGATGCGATTCTAAGGGCATTTTATGTCTAAGGCCGAAGGCGGAGACGTGCCGCCAGCAGGTAGGGTAAGATTCATCGAATTCGGAGCTTCTGATACCAATGCTGCAGTTTCTTGTCATTCTTGCACTTTCAATCGCGTTGATTGCCGTGCTGCTTGGCTGGCGCCGAGACCGAAGACTTCTCTTCAACTCGCGTGTGGGTTCGCAGGGTGGGGACGCTGAACGAACAGCTATCCTTGAAAAAGCCAATGAAGATCTAAAAGCTTCCCAGGCCGATTTGCAAAGGCGATGGCAGTATCTTGCAGAGGCTCAGAGGCTGAGTCACTCGGGGACTTTTGGATGGAAGGTGCACAGCGGTGAACTCATCTGGTCCGACGAGACCTACAAGATTCTGGGTTTCGCCCGACAAACGAATCCTACGCTTGATCTGGTATTCGACAGGGTTCACCCTGAGGACCGTGACCGCCTGCAACAGATCAGGGATCGCGCCACTCAGAGCGGTATGGATCTGGATGTCGATCATCGAATTCTCTTACCTGACGGCGTCACTAAGTTCGTTCACCTGGTCGCGCATGCCGGAAGAGATAACTCTGGCGATCTCGAATACGTCGGCGTTGTGACCGACGTCACCGAACGCAAACGCGCCGATGAAGAACGCGAGGCGCTGTCTCACAGGCTTCAAGAAAGCAAAGCAAGGCTTGAGGAAGCTCAACGTGTCGCCCAGATCGGGCACTATGAATGGAACCTCGTCGCGAACCGCGTGACTTGGTCCGCTGAACTTTATCGCATCTACGGACTGCCTCCACAGGAAGGGTCCATTGACATGGCGACGCCGCGCTCCCTTACGACATCTCGGCCCCCACCAAGACAAAGGTCAGAAAGTCCTGGCGGAGGGTCGGATCGTCCTCCGCTTCTGCTTTTTCGAATGCTGTTAGAAGCTTGGTGATCGCAACAGGGGTTAGGCATAGTTATTTTGGGCACGATGAGTTTGCAAAGTTTGCGCCCGGTCTGAAGGGACTGGATGACGCGGTCCGCATCCGCAACAAGCGTCCAACTGGTGTAGAACTTGCCTCGTCACTAGCAGTCCTTGTACGAACCAGTTTGAAAGAAGAGTTCCGCCGAATCAACTTGGCGACGACACGCATTGTGCTGGTAGACATGGCGCCCCGAGTTTTGGGGACTTTCGCTTCAGAGCTCTCCGAGGCGGCCAAGCGCCGGTTGGAAAATCTTGGCGTAGAAGTGCGCTTGGGACACAGTGTTGACCGAATTGACGCTGACGGGGTTGTCGTCGGCGGGGAACGTATCGCAAGCAAAGTCGTCATCTGGACGGCGGGAGTAGCTCCTTCGCCAGCTGGTAAATGGCTGAACTTAGAGACGGACCGCGCCGGCCGCGTCCGCATTCAAAACGACCTCACTGTTCCCGGATATCCAGACATATATGTAGTCGGAGATACCGCTTTCCTTGAACAGGACGAAAAAACACTGCCGGGTGTCGCCCAAGTGGCGATTCAACAAGGCCGCTATGCAGGTCGTAGAATCGCCCAAAGTCTGCACGGTAAGGCCTCCCCCAAGCCGTTCCGATACTTCGATAAGGGAAATATGGCCGTTATCGGAGCGGGTTTCGCAATCCTTCAAACAGGCAGGGTCCGTCTGAGTGGGATATTTGCGTGGCTCGCGGGGATTCATCTTCAGTTTCTCTCAACAAGCAGTTTGCGTCTCGCCGTTTTCTTGCAATGGATCTGGAGCTTCTTGACCGGGCAGACGGGCGTTCGATTGATCGTGAACCACATTCCCCTTTCCAAACAGGATAAGGATATAGAACTACCTATTACTAGTGGGGGAAGGAAATGACTGGAACGCACTACAATGCCGCGGGGGCAGCGCTCGCCAATGGGCCGACTAGCGAATTTCTACATCAACAACTGCAGTGGCCTCCCCGTCGTTGCGGACGACTGGAGCGCCTTCGGACGAATCCGGACAGCTTACCGGCGAACAGGTTGGCGACAAGCGAAATTCGACAGGAGATTAAAAGATCCAGTGATGGCCAGGATCGGCTGGTCACCTTAAGGCGAACGCCACTGCATTTCTGCAGTGGCGTTCGTGGTTGCGGGGGGCGGATTTGAACCGCCATGAGCCCAAAACTATTAGTAATTTCAACAACTTACAAGACGCGCGCGGCCCTCGAAAAACCTTGTAAGTGCCGTTAAGGAATCGTTATTGGACAGTCAAAGGACAGCGAACGATCGCACCGTGAGCCTTGAAGCTTTTGAAATCCGCTGCGCTTTCCATCGCGCGCGCGGCGGCTGAGCACGAGCCATCCGTACTGCCCGTTCTCCATGTCCGGAACGATAAGTCCCTGCGCCCGGAGCCACGCCCACGCTTCCGACAGAGCAAGGTTTATTCGTTTTCGTTCTGCCGTGGATATTGCGGCTGGCCGGACGTGGAAATGCACCCACAGTTCTTTCTGCAGATTGCCCGTGTGAAACTTTGCCTCGTTCCGTTTCTTCAGGAGGAAGAGGATCGTTGATCCAATCTCTTCGGGCGCCGGCGCCAGCAGCATCTTCACGTCTAGAATCGTTCTCGGCAACTCGTACATGCGAACTCCCTGCAGATCGAGAATTGTTTTAGCGTTCGTCTACGAGCGAAGCTTTCGGCACCGCCGGCAAGGGCTCGCCCGCCAGTCGTTTTTTCACCAGCCCGGCGAGGAAGTCCGCGAAGGGCGCGATATCCTCGCCGACACTCGCTTTTTCGAGAGCGTTCACGTAGGCGTTGCGGTCGGTTACCGGAATGACCGTCCACGGGTATCCGCCCGACGCCATCATCGTGTTCATCAGGAAGCGCCCGACGCGGCCGTTGCCATCCATATAAGGATGGATGTAGACGAAGATGAAGTGCCCGAGCACCACGCGGACGGCCGGCTGCGGCTCTTCCCGCAGCAGGTCGAAGAACGCCGGCATGGCGTCCCTCACCGCGTCCCGGTTCAGCGGCACATGCATCGACTTGCGGATATAGACCTGGCCGTTGCGATAGCCCGCGAGATCGGTGGGCTTCAGCAGGCCGACGGTGACGCTGGGGGCGAACAGCTCTCGATACCACGTGCCGTGGTCCGCGTCCGCGACCTCTCCCGGATTTTCCCCCTTCAGAATTTTGCCGAGGCTTTTCTGCACGGCCTGAAAGGCCTGCCAGTAGCCGCGCGCAGCCATGGCGTTCCGCTGTTCGCGATCGCCCTCGTCGGATTCCGGATTCCAGGTGCCGCTGCGGACGCGTTCGATGAGAGCGGGCGTGACCCGGTAGCCTTCGATCGACAGCGAATGATAGGCGTCAGTGACATAGGCGTCGTTGACGCGCTTCAGGTACGCCTCGATATTGCGCGGCGCACCCGGCGCTTTCGGGAAGCGTTCGATGACCGGCTCGCGCATTTTCTGCCAGAGCAGCCGCAGCCTGTTTACGTAAGGAGAGGTTTCGCGGGCTCCGATGACCAGGGACGACTTGTCCGTGAAGGGATCGTTTTCCCGCACGGCATAGCCGGCCGCCGTCATGGTTTTCACGATATCGTCCGCGATGCGGTCGCGTCCGATGTTGCGGAAGGCCCCCGCCAAACGGCCGGCGATCACGCTGTGACCGCCCTCAAGGAGCCGGGCGAGAAGGCCGGAGGCGTCCCGTATCATCAGCAACACCGCGCGGACATCCGTCACGTTGTTCGAAAAATAGTTGGGGGAGCACGCGATCAGTGCCGATTCCACTGAAAATAGCCGCAGGCCCTGTTCTTCCTTCCGGTCCGCCGCGGCCGGCAGCGCGATGCGAAGCTCCAGCAGGGACGTGCCATGCGGGAGTTTGGTGACCTTGTTGCCCGCGCGCGGCGACCGCGCCGCGAGCTGGCCGGGCACGGTCCAGTTGCCCGCATGCAACGAGAGCGATTGTTCCGGCGAAAGGCACCACCGCGCGCCGAAACGCGCTTCCAGATACACGGCGCAGAAACGCCAGAAGGATGCATACCAGGCCGTGCTCTCGCCCTTCACTTCGTCGGGGCGGCTTGGGATATACCAGCCCTTTATGACTTCCTGTAGGAAGCCGTTGCGCAGGAGGCGCTCCCGGTGGGTGCGCGACAGGTCGCGCGCCCGGATCGCCCCCGCCCCTTCCGCGGTCTGGAGGTTCCGCAGGATTTCGAGGGACTGCGCGAGTTTTTCAGGAGGTATGGCCATGGCCGGTTTCCTTCAGGCTTCGTGTTTCCATTATCTGATTGCGTTGCACTGTATTTATACTATTGCGCCGTACGTTTATTATCCTATTAGGTTGTACCATTTTTATCTTATTGTGTCGATGCCAGACCATGCCGCTATCTTGTAGACGAAGAAATAGCGAATATGTTAAATTTCTTTTGTGACGCTCAAGAGATGTACCGTCATCATCCATGACCTGAACCAAACAGAGCACGCGCTCGACGTGACGACGGAGATGCTGTACGAAGCGGTTGCCCAGGCCCTCGCCGCCCTTGGGGCGAACGACTATTCGCAGGACGAGGTTCCAATCGAACGGGGCTTCATTCTCGAACTGAGGAAATGGCAAACGCTCTGTCTCGATTCCGAAGGACACTGGCTCTTCCCGAGTCCAGTGACGGGTCGACCGTATCATGCCGACTCGATTCGCACCGACTACCTGGCGCCATATCGAAGCCCCTTGAATTCGGAAACGATCCCATAGAGAGCCGCGGCCTAAGCGCCGCGCCGCCCTGCTCAGCGATTGACTCGCTGCTGTAGATGCGCCGGGTATCGATCGCCTTGCACCGCGATCTTCGAAACAGCTGCCGCGATATCGCGAAGATCGCTCTCGGACAATTCGACGTTCGCTGCGCCCAGATTCTCCTCCAGTCGATGCAGCTTCGTAGTCCCAGGAATCGGAACGATCCACGGCTTCTGCGCAAGTAACCAGGCAATCGCGACCTGCGCCGGTGTGGCCTTCTTCTTCCCTGCAATGCCGCCGAGCACATTCACGAGAGTCTGGTTTGCTTTACGGTTCTCCTGATTGAAGCGGGGAACGATATTGCGAAAATCGGTGCTATCGAACTTGGTGTTTTCGTTAATTGCACCGGTGAGGAAGCCCTTCCCTAACGGACTAAACGGGACAAATCCGATTCCAAGCTCCTCAAGAACGGGCAGAATCTCGCGCTCCGGTTCTCGCCACCAGAGCGAATATTCGCTCTGCAGTGCGGCCACGGGCTGGACTACATGCGCGCGGCGAATGCTCTCCACGCCTGCCTCTGACATTCCGAAGTGCTTTACCTTGCCGGCAGCGATCAGATCCTTCACTGTCCCGGCGACCTCCTCGATCGGCACCTTTGGATCGACGCGGTGCTGATAAAAGAGATCGATGACATCGGACCTAAGCCGTTTCAGGGCTGCGTCGGCAACCTCCCTGATGCGCTCCGGACGACTGTCCAATCCTTTGTGCGAATCTCCATCCTGGAAGCCAAACTTGGTCGCGATGACAACTTGCTTACGAAAGGGCTCAACAGCCTCGCCCACCAATTCCTCATTTGCAAACGGACCGTACGCCTCGGCCGTATCAAAGAATGTCACGCCGCGATCGAATGCCGTCCGGATGAGTGTGATCGCCTGTTGCCTCTCCGTTGCGGGCCCATAACCGAAACTCAGCCCCATGCAGCCAAGGCCGATGGCTGAGACTTCCAGATTGCTTTTTCCCAGTTTGCGCTTCTTCATGACTTCTCCTTTTGATTTGCTACTTTCTCTAGATCGGGCCATTACGACACTGCGCTGGCACGCTGCATTTCGCGCCAGCGCGCGGGAGGAACGCCTTCCCAGCCTCGAAACGCGCGGACAAAGGAGTTTCCATCCTCGTATCCGAGAAGGTAAGCGGCTTCATTCAATTCGAGAACGGAATTGTTGAGGAAGCTGCGCGCGAGCTGGTGACGAGCGTCCTCTAAAACGCGCTGAAAGCTGGAGCCCACCTCTTAAAGTCGCCTTTGCAGAGTACGGGAGCTGATATGTAACGCGTTAGCAATGTCTTCGATTGTCGGCCGTCGCCCGGTAAGTTTTTGTTGTATTGCTAATCTGACCCGCTCGATGAAGTTCTCATCAGCGTTCTCCTGCTCCAGTTCTTTTTCAAATTGCGGTGCGAGCAGGCCCAGAAGCTCGGCATTACGGGTAACGAACTTGCGCTCAGCATCAGCGGCACGAAACACAATTGCGAGGGCCCCCACAAAGGACGGGACAGCCGAAGTGGCGCTCCATCGCCTTTACGTTCGAGCGGGCTTGCACGAACTCGACACGAAGAGGCGACAGCCGGGTGCCCGTACCGTGGCGCGCGATCGAAAGCACCCATGCAAACGCGCATTCGATCATTACCGGAGGTTCGACTTCATCCGCGAGAAGCCAACGAAACTGAATGCTCCACTCTTCGTTGTCCTTCTCCTGCAGGATCTCTTCCGGGCAGGTGAGTTGCTTGTAGCGGGCCATTTGGTCCATGGCCGCACCGAGATTCTCCGAAGAGAGAGCCGCAAGGCCGATGGGATGAAATCGTTCTGTACGGTTCTCCGTGCCGAGCAGGAGGCCGATCGCGGAATTGGTGCTGACCTCACCAATCGCACGCCAGAGTGCAAACAGTTCCTCAGTCTTGAGGCGCACCAGCGGCTGTTTGGCATATTCTTGCGGCAGTCCAGCTCTGCGCAGAACCGTGGAGGCCGAGACGCCATGCTCTTCCAATTTCGAAAATGTGCTGCCTGAGAAGCGAAGGTGCTTGTTCACCGTGTTTACTCGGATTTGAGCGATGCCATATCAATTGAGAACCGGTACTTCACATCCGATTTGAGCAGTCTCTCGTAAGCTTCGTTGATCTTCTGGATCGGGATGACTTCCACGTCCGCAGTGATACTGTGTTGCCCGCAGAAATCGAGCATCTCCTGGGTCTCGCGGATGCCTCCAATATTCGACCCGGAGAAGCTGCGATTGCGCATAATCAGGGCGAAAGCAGCCACGCCGAGAGGCTTGCAGGCGCTCCGACAATCGTGAGGTTGCCGTCTCGGCCGAGCAGGTTGAGATATGCATTGATGTCGTGATCCGCAGAAACCGCGTCGAGAATGAAATCGAAGCTGCCGGCATGCTTCTGCATTTCATTGGCATCGCGCGAGACCACGACTTCGTGCGCGCCTAATCGAAGTGCATCTTCTTTCTTGTTGGGAGATGTCGTAAAAACGACCACGTGGGCACCGAACGCCCGTGCGAACTTCACTCCCATGTGGCCCAATCCACCGAGTCCTACGACACCAACCTTCTTGTCCTTGCCAACTTTCCAACGGCGCATCGGCGAGTACGTCGTTATTCCTGCGCAGAGCAGAGGGGCAGCAGCGGCCAGATTCAAATTCGGGGGAACCCGCAGTACGAACCTCTGATCAACCACGACGCTCTCGGAGTAGCCACCATACGTCATCCCTTCCAGATGCTTGTCCGGCATACCGAACGTCAGCGTCAAGTTGGGGCAGAAGTTTTCAAAGCCGGAGCGACACTCAGGACATGTGCCATCTGAATCGACCAGCAGCCCAGCTTGAATTTGGTCACGGCTGAGCCGACCTTCGTGACGCGGCCAACGATCTCATGACCGGGCACGATCGGATAAGTCGTCGACATGAACTCGCTCCACTCGTTCCGGGCCGCGTGTAAATCGGAGTGGCAGATCCAGCAGAAGAGAATCTCCATTTGTACGTCGTGTTCGGAGGGATCGCGTCGCGAGATCGTGGTTTGGGCAAGAGGGGATGTCGCGCTGGCAGCGGAATAGGCTTTTGCTTTGTACATGCTCCTAACTTTAGATCGCTAGCGAGTTTTGTACCATGCAAAACACGCCATTGTGCATGCAAAACGTGCCAAGATGCATGATTTCTTTGAGGCAAGCGTTCGACATTTAGGAAGCGCAGGTTACGGATTGCTCAAGGCTGGCCTGTGAAGCTCTTGGCCAACCTCGAGCGGGAGGTTATCCGAGTGGTTGAGGAGCGCAACGACCTGCCAGATTTAGCTGCGTCTTTGTCTTTTTGTCGACATGGCTCATCTCAGGTGTGTCAAGCTCATCTCATTCTTCCGGCTTAACTCAGAAACTGCGCGACATTGCCGCGTGATGCGAAGCTCACGTCGCTCCAATTGGCCTACGGAGCTGAACTTTCTTGGAGTGCCTTGCGCGCAATCAATCCGAAGCCTTTGGAACTGGCTGATCTCTGCAAGGCATGCAACTCGATTTGGGCCTGCTCACGGTGATTCGTTTTCCTTGCAAGTTCAGCTAACGCGAGCTTGCTCTCAAACTCCAGGCCGGCAAATCTGTAACGCTGTGCTTCGCGGTTTACGCTTCTTAACAACGGGCCTGCCGCTTCCGGGTGCTCAGACTTCAGAAGGTTGCGGCCTGAGGCCAATTCGAATTGCAAACGGTGAAAGCGGTTCTGGCTCTGTTTTCCGAGCGTTTGAGCTGCTTCCACTTCTTTTTGAGCTTCGCCTTGTTTACCTTGTGCGAGCAACGCATCGATCAAGACAATGCTGGCACTGAGTTCGTCGTCAGCCTGTTGCTCCTGATGAAATTGTTCTTGACTCGAACGCGCCGATGTCTCAGCGTCAGAGCTATGACCTTCTTCAATGGCAAGTTTGGCCAACGACACACGGCTTTCAACTGCCGTCTGTTTTTCTCCGGCTTGATTCCTAAGCTCCAGTGATTCTTTGTATCGCCTCCGCGCCAAGGCAAGATCACCTCGATCCAAAGCTACATCCCCCATCCCGCTTAGCACATAGGCAGTTGCATTCTTGTCTTCAATTTTCCGCGCAATCACTTCCGCCTGCTGATACGCTGTCTCCGCTTTGTCAAGTTCGCCATTTTGTCTCCAGATGTCTCCCAAGCTGTCCAGGTTAAGGACCACGCCTTCTTTGTCATCGACAGCTTGATACTCTGGTATGGACTCCTCCAACAGTTTCTTCGCTTCCATTAGATCGCCTTGAGAAAGACGACTGTCAGCGAAGTCACTGAGCGCGGTCGCAACACCGTCCCTGTTGCCAACCTGCCTGAATTGTTTCACTGCTTGCTGGAACATTTCTGCAGATTGTGTGAGATCACCCCGATAAAAGTAGAGTGCCGCGAGATCGGTGCGCATCATGGCTTCGCCGTTTGGATCCTTGGCGGCAAGGGCCCCTTGAAGGGCATTTCGGCAGATTTCGATCGCTTCGGTCGATGCACCTATAGAGGGCTCTTGCTGACAGAGGATGCCGTACGTTCGACTGACAATGACCGGTGATCCTTGTGCTGTCGCTTTTTGGATCGCGAGGTTCGCGGCAGCGCGGGCTTTGGTGAAGTCTCTGTTGATCCATGCGGAAGCCTCTGTCATGTCAATTCGCGCGTCGTCGCCAAGAGGCGGTGGAAGGTGCCGCAGAACTGCCAGCGTCTGCAATGAATCCGTCGCACTGAGATGCATTTGCGCCGATGCGAATAAGAGACCATAGTCCAGATTGTCTGGGAAGAGCCGGAAAAGAGAGCGATACGTCTCAACGGCTTTAGGCCATTCTTGGACGGCCCTCTGATATTGTCCTTCCACCAGAAGCTGCTGTTCCTGGGAAAGATGATTCGACAGCTCTAGCGCGCGTCGAGCTTCCACCCGAGCCTTGGCGTCATAGCCGGTGTGCCACCAAACATCGGATAGCGCCGCGTGGGCAAGCGGGAAATCTGGGTCCGCAGCGATTGCTTTATCAAGTAAATCGCGAGCCGCAAAGTAGTCGAATGCCCACAATCTTGCTCGTCCCTCAGCGTAGAGGCGTGCCGCCTTTTCATTCGACGGAAGAGCTGCTCGTGTGGCAATTTCAATTCCCTCCGAGGGTGCAGCCACACCGAGACTTCGCCGCAGTTTGCCACCCAAATCCGACACCAAGGTGAAAAGGTCGCTCTCATTGCCCGATACGGATTCTTCCGCGATGGTTTCTCCCCCCGCTGTGTCTTGAAGGCGAACATCGAGACGAATCTTTCGCTCGGCGGCATTCGGCAGCATCGTGTACGAACCCAGGATAACGACATCGGCGCCCGGGTTGGTCCGCAAACGTTGCAAGGTGGATTTGCTAAAAGAATCCTCGCCACTGAGCGGTAGTTCACTCTTGGCCCGTGCCACATCCTCTCCCGGGACCAGGCGGAGTTCTCCGCCTGCGGCCAGTTCTGTATTCAACATTTCACTGAAGGCGGAGGAGAGCCAGTTGTCCTCTGGCCGGCCAGGCAAATTGCGGAAGCCGAGCACCGCTACCGAACGGCGAACGTGTATTCGCGGAATTGAGGTCCCGGCCTGGGCTGTGGGAGGGGAAGATCCATGCCGCGGGCGGACGACATAGAACACCGTGCCAACCACAAACAATCCTAGAGTGGCGATAATTAGCCAGTTGAGGTTACCGAAAACTCCATCCGAGCTTAAAATGCAGAGGTTCTGAGCATTCGTGAGATCCTGGTGCCACCACGATGAGCTCTCTTTTCGTCGCCTTTTTCTCACTCGTCGCCTCCAGTTTTCGAACCCGTGCCGCACTGCAGGCGGAGATCCTCGCGCTTCGTCACCAACTCACCGTTCTCCAAAAGAACGCGCCGCCTCGTTTGCGCCTCCAGCGCTCCGACCGGCTCTTGTGGGTCTTGCTCTCGCGATGGTGGCCGGGTTGGCGCCGTAGTCTGCACATCGTTCGCCCCGATACAGTGATCGCTTGGCACCGCCGAGCGTTCGCGTGGTACTGGACGCGAAAATCACGGCGGCGTCCGGGAAGACCGAACGTGGCCGCAGAAATTCGCGACTTGATTCGGAACCTGAGCCAAGCAAACCCGTTGTGGGGAGCACCCCGCATTCACGGGGAACTGCTCAAGTTAGGGATCGAAGTAGCACAATCGACCGTGACCAAATATCTTCGCCGCCCGCGGAAGCCAGCGTCCCAAACTTGGCGAACCTTCTTGACCAATCACAAGGAGCAGATGGCCTCCATCGATTTCTTCTTGGTGCCGACCGCGACCTTCCGACTTCTGTTTGTGTTCGTGGTGTTGTCGCAGGCGCGGCGCCGTGTGCTGCACTTTCAAGTGACCGAACACCCCGGCCAGGAGTGGACGATGCAGCAGATGCGGGAAGCGTTTCCCTGGGACCACGGGTGCCGATATCTTCTGCGCGACTGCGATGCGATCTACGGCGGTGACTGGGTGGCCATGACGAAAGGCATGGGGATGGAGGAAGTGACTACCGCGCCGCGTTCCCCATGGCAAAATCCGTACGTGGAGCGGCTGATCGGTTCCATACGGCGCGAATGTTTAGACCACGTCATCGTGTGGAATGAAAGATCGTTGCGCCGGACTCTGCGAAGTTATTTTGCCTACTACCACGACTCCCGAACTCATCTGGCGCTGGCCAAAGATGCTCCGGAATCAAGGGCCGTGGAGAAGCCAGAACGCGGGCGCATCGTAGTGATTCCTCAGGTCGGAGGACTTCATCACCGATACCAACGCCACCCCGCTTAGGATTAGTCGGTCCTCGGCGACGATAGCTTCCGTTCGTCTTATGAACCAAAGCAATTTCGTCGCGAGCCAAGCCGGATTTTTCTCTGCACTCCCCGCTTTGAGATCCAGAACGCCTTGCATCGCTGCTACACCCGTGCCTTGATCAGTTTCTCCAGCAGAGAGTGTCACCATGCAGACGAGATTTTCGGTAACGACAGCTTACCGCGCGGAGATTGACATTATAGTAATTTTACTATATATTGATGAGGTGTGGTTTGGACAGAGTTAAACCTCCGGTGTTGCGGCCGGTCGTCTGGATGGGAAGCTCGAAAAAGGATATTCGGGATTTTCCGAATGGCGCACAAAAACTGCTCGGCGACGAGCTGCAGCTTATTCAGTTTGGCGGGATGCCGAAAGATGTCAAGCCGTTTAAAGGTGTGGGTAGCGGCGTTCTTGAGATTGCCGTTCGATACGCCTCTGACGCATACCGGGTCGTCCTGGCCGTGCAGATTGGGAAGAGAATTTATGTTTTGCACGCCTTTCAGAAGAAGTCGAAAAAAGGCATTGAGACCCCGAAGCGCGATGTTGACTTGATCAAGAAGCGGTATGCGGAAGCACAGGAGTTGGCACATGAGCACGAAAAAACGAAAACCAATCAAGTTTGAAGAAGGGTCCGGGAACGTCTTCGCGGATTTAGGTCTCAAAGAGGCCGACCAACTCCTCGCGCGCGCGCAGATCGGATATCACGTCTTCAAAATCCTCGAAGAGAAGAAGCTGAAGCAGCGGGAAATCTCCGATATCTTAGGCATTGCGCAGCCTGATGTATCACACTTGATGAATGGGCATTTCAGCCGCTTCACAACGGACAAGCTGCTCGATTTTCTGAAACGGCTTAACCGGAAGGTGACGATCGAAGTTAGCCGTCACCACAAGGGCGAACCGTACCAACAGGTAACTTTCGCCCCATAGGTTCCGTGGGTAAAGCTAAAACAGCGAAACTTCCGCGAGGCGCTGAAAATGTCTTTGGAGTGGAAAAAGCTTCGATCTTGGAAGAATTCGGTTAACAGTGCGTTTGAAGAGTTGTGTTGCCAGCTCGCGGAATATGAGCCGCATCCTCAAGGGTCGGTATTTCTCCGCAAAGGTACTCCGGATGGAGGAGTTGAGTGTTTTTGGGCTTTTCCGACAGGAAGCGAGTGGGGTTGGCAAGCCAAATTTCTGTCCATGCCCTTTGGGCCGGCACAATGGCAGCAGTTGGACAAATCCGTCTATAGCGCCCTAAAAAACCACCCCCAGCTGAGTCGCTATACCATTTGCCTTCCGTTTGATAGGCCGGACGCTCGAATCAAGGGTCAGAAGTCCTTTCTTGACCATTGGAATCTCCGCGTAAAGAAGTGGCAGACTCAAGCTAAGCGACTTGGCAAGTCGATACAATTCGATTACTGGGGAGACCATGAACTTTATGAACGTCTCTCAAGAGACGAGCATGTTGGACGATACAAATTCTGGTTCGATCAAGAGTTCCTGACTCAGTCCTGGTTCGCTGCTCACATTCGTGAGGTCGTCGCAAACGCCGGTGACAGATATACCCCACAGCTCAATGTCGAACTACCGATCGCGAAAGTGTTCGAGGGGCTAGGGCGTACAGCGGCGTTCTTCTCGTTACTTGATTCCCATTTACGAAGCATCGGAAAAGCTTTCCGGCTACTGCCTCTAAGAAGGCTCTCGGAAATGAGCGAGACGGATGCACTGAGTGTTCAAGAAAACATGCGAAGGCTTCTTCGGGTCTTGGACAGGATGCGGGATCACAATTGGGAACAACTACCATTTGACGATCTTGCCGTCCCACAGATTGAATCTGTGCGACGTTGTATCGGAGTGCTGAGGCAACAAGAAGAAGAGAGCAAGAAGGCTAAGACCGCAACGGGTCAGACTGGGCAAGTACCAGATGTAGACCTGAGAAACGAGATTTACGCGGTCGGAGAGCTTCTCAGGTCACTACATGATCTCCGCGAATTCTCTCAAAGTGGAACGGCGCGGTCGTCAAATAGGCCGGCTCTCTTGATCGTGGGAACAGCGGGATCAGGGAAGACCCACCTATTTTGTGATGTCGCTGAACAGAGGATTAAAAAGGGATATCCGACGGTCGTATTGCTCGGAGAGCAATTCAGGGCAACAGAACCCTGGAAGCAGATTCTGGACTTCTTGGGCCTTTCGTGCACGAGAGAGCAATTCCTCGGGGCCATGGATGCTGCAGCCCAAGCATCCGGAACCAGAGCGTTAATCCTGATAGATGCGCTTAACGAGGGCGAGGGCCAGAAAATCTGGACCAAGTATCTAGCGGGAATGTTAGCTCAGCTAGAACGCTACCCTCGCCTAGGGATAGCTGTAAGCGTGCGGAGTTCGTATGAAGAGGTCATCGTTCCCCCGCAGCTGAGTTCGGGCAACCAAATGGTCAGGGAACAACACCGTGGCTTTGAGGAGCATGAATATGAAGCGGCGAACAGATTTTTCACGCATTTCGGGATCGAGCCAAGCGTACCGCTCCTGTATCCAGAATTCACAAGTCCACAATTCCTCATGCTGTTTTGCAAAGGAATCCGAAACAAAGGATTGTCGCGTGTGCCTGCAGGTTTACATGGAATAAGTTCGATTTTTGAATTTTATTTGGACTCACTGAATGACAAGCTAGCACACCCCGATCACCTCAATTTTGATGCGAAAGAGCGCATCGTTCAGAACGCAACCGATAAGATCACAAAAGTGATGGCGGAGAAGGGCCTGCGTTGGCTGCCTTTCAAAGTGGCCAAAAAGCACATCGACCTTCCTGCAAGGGCGAGAGTACGAGACATCTCTATCGCGCCATTTGATCGGTGAAGGGGTATTTGCCGAAGACCTTTTTCCTGTAGATGGTCAGCAGAAATTGGAACGCGTCATTCGATTTTCGTATGAGAGATTTGCCGATCACCGCATCGCGAAATTAATGCTGGACAAGCACTTGAATAAGAAGCGTCCGGCTGCATCATTCAAACCAACGAAACCATTGGGGGCAATCTTAAGTGACGATGGCGCGCTGTGGCGCAATCAGGGGCTCATCGAGGCCCTTTGTATTCAATTGCCGGAAATTGTTCAAAGAGAGCTACCAGAACTCGTCCCGCACCGCGCGAACCTTAGATCAGTGCGTTTGGCTTTTTTGGAAAGCCTATTTTGGCGAAAACGGGAAGCATTCACCGACAACACTCTGAAGTACATAAATGCCGAGGTGTTGGCTTATCGGGAGTCGTTTGACCGTTTTTGGGATTCGATGCTCATCCTTGCGCCTGTTCCGGGTCACCCGTTAAATGCAGGATTTCTTCACAAGCACTTGAGCAAATTTTCGATGCCGGACCGCGACGCTTGGTGGTCTACCTACCTGCACAAGCAATACGGCACACAATCGGCTATTGATCGCCTTCTCGACTGGGCCTGGTCCCCACTGACAGGCAAACAACTGGATAGAGAGGCAGCAGTTCTCTATGCAACGGCAATTGGCTGGCTTTTAACGAGCTCAAACCGTTACCTGAGGGACAGGGCGACTAAGACTTTGGTGAAGGTCATCGGGCCCAGAATTGACGTTCTCTTGCCCGTACTGAATAATTTTCGATCCGTGAACGATCCGTACGTCCTTGAACGAATATGCGCCGTGGCCTATGGATGCGCGATGAAAAGCACAAACCCAACCCAGCTGCAGGAGTTGGGCCAGTTTGTGTATGACTGGATTTTTGCCAAGGGAGAGCCGCCAAGCCACCTATTAGCTCGGGATTGTGCGCGGGGTGTCATCGAAGTCGCTCTGCGTCGCTGCACGAACTTTAAAATCGATGCATCAAAAGTGCGCCCCCCTTATGGGGCTGCATGGCCGAAAGCGATCCCTGCAGAAAATGAATTGAAGGCTAAGTACGGAACACATGTTGACAAAATGCCCGATGACGAATGGGCAAGGATTTCCATTTACGAGTCGGTGATGGGGTTCGGAGATTTTGCGAGATACGTGATAGGAACCAATTCCGGCTCTTTTGAGTGGTCTTCTATCAGGCTAGGAAAACGTCCCCCGGTGTCGCCGCAAGAAAAGTATGAAGCCTTTCTAATTGGTCTTGGTGAAAGAGAGAAGAAAGCCTGGACAAAAGTGGAGAATGCGAGGTCGCAAGCGTTATTCGCTGGCTTCGCGTCGTTGATGCCCAAGAGCCAGGGTGAGCAGAAGATTCCGCATGTAAGCGACAACTCTGCTAAAGAACGGTTAAGGAAAGCAGAGAGGTCGTTCGAAGCGGTTCTGGACCGAACGGAACTTCAGCGTTACCGCAAAGATGTGGTGCCATACTTGACCAGCCAATCGAGGGGCCGTGAGAACCGCTTCGACCTTTCGATCGCGCAGCGGTGGATTCTTCAAAGGGTATTTGATCTCGGTTGGTCAGTGGACAAATTTGGACGTTTTGATCGCGACGTAAACGCGCGCGCATGGGATCGAAGCGCCAGAAAAGCGGAGCGGATGGGAAAGAAGTACCAGTGGATCGCGTACCACGAATTCTTGGGACTAGTCGCCGACAATTTTGAATACGACAATCAGTTGCGCGACGACAAAAAGAAATACGAGGGACCGTGGCAGTTCTTTGGGCGTGACATCGACCCATCTTGTGCAATTCTTGATCTTCCTGAAGGATCAAACGAACGTGAAGACGGACGCTGGTGGTCTCCTCGCGCGCCGTACAATTGGAGCACTGAGACGGATGCAAAGTGGATCAGCGCCGTTAAAGATCTTCCGGCTGTTGAATCACTTATTGAGGTGTCGAACCCCGATGATGGTTCGGAGTGGTTGGCCCTTGAACAATTCCCCGAGTGGAAAGAAGAGGCTCCGCCGTCTGAGGACGATTTCGAAAAACCCAGAAGAAGGCTCTGGTACCAGATTCGAAGCTATCTGGTCGAAAAACAAGATGCTACGAAAGCGTTCTCCTGGCTGTCGAAGCAACATTTCTGGGGCCAATGGATGCCGTGGCGCAACGAGCATGATGGCGCATTTCTTGGAGAGTTCTATTGGGCACGGGCTCTAGCTGCAGCCGAAACAGTCGTCGATCCTTCTTCCGAGGGAGAGCATTCCAAGCTGCGCGACTTACCTGGTTCGCTTGTCATCACGTCGGGCACGTATTCTTCGCGACCGAATTCATTTGACTGTTCGGGGGACGAACCCTTTCACATTTATCTTCCTGGGAAATGGCTGGTTGAGGGGATGGGGCTCCGATGGAATGGCCGAGAGGGGAGATTTTTCGATGCCGTAGGCGATCTTGTGGCTTTCGACCCGGCGGTTTCCTATCCCGGCCCGAATACACTGCTCGTTCGAAAAAAACAATTTCTGAGCTTTTTAGACAGCGTTGGATACGAGGTTATTTGGACTCTATTGGGAGCGAAACAAATGATTGGTGGTAGTTGGAGTCACGATGATTGGAAGGGAGAATTACAGGTAAGCGGTGTCTTCAGAATGAAAGCAGGAAAGATCAAGGCAAACTCCGCCCTGAGTTTGTCAAACGGTAAAAAGGGCGGCTGCTGGTTGCCGTGTCAACCCCAAGAAGAAGAGACTCTATCGCTTGCCGTCCTCGATCCAATCCTGGGTACGTTTGGGAATCCATTTACAGGGGATCTTGGGCCCGGCAACGGCTTCGATCCGCCGAGCCGCGTCCTGGTCGGGATTGACGATGGTGACTTCTGCTGGGCCGGTAGCGGCATATCTGTCGCCATCCGCCCGGAGTCTCCCGTTTAGTTGATTGTGAAACCCACAGCGAAAAATAAACTGTGCATGTAGGTCGGCAGCGGGAAGCGAGTAGCCGAGAAATACAAGTCGCTTTGGAGTGCTCAGAACATCGGTACAGTTTTTCCAGAGCTGCTGGAATATCGATGGTGTGAAGTCCTTAAGGTAGGTGGGGGGAATAATGAGCGGGTCATAACGTTTGCCTGACTTCGACTTGACTCCACGTGGCCGACGAAAAGCGTGAACGCACTTGGTTTTGTCTTTATCGTGAAAGATTTCAGTACGTTTCACGTCGGGAACATGGCTCAATTGTGTGCCCTCATACCAATTCAGCGATCCGTGTGGCTTTAAGAGAAGAGGCCCCTTGCCGAGTTTGGCAGATAGTCCGTAGTGTTCTGAGTCGAGTTTGCTGGGGAATCCGGTCGAAGGTGAACGCGATTCCGGCCTGAAGCCGAACACAATTCCGTTGTGAAGCCGAACACCATTCTGGTCTGAAGCTGAACACCGATTCCGGTGGCAAGCCGAACAGTCTTTGCCTGCTACGGAATGGCGTTCGGCTTGGAGCGGAATGTTTTCACAGACGAACAGCAGGATGTGCAGCGACGCTGGACAATCACCCGGCATTGAAACTCCATAAATAAAAGGAGAACAGGGTGCCGGCCAGGAGAAAGTCCATGCGGAAAACGAAGGAAGTCCTGCGGTTACGGTTTGAGTTGGGGCTGGGGCAGCGCCAGATCGCGCGCAGTTGCGGAATGGGGCTGGGTACAGTTCACGACTATTTGGGGCGGGCGACTGCGGCCGGGATCGGTTGGCCGTTGCCCGAGGGCGTGAGCGAAGAGGAACTGGAAGCCAAGCTGTTTGGGAACCAACCCGTCCAGGCCAGAGCGGTGCGGCAGCGGCCGCAACCGGACTGGAAAACCATTCATGAGCAACTCCAACAGCATCGCCATCTGACCCTGCAGTTGTTGTGGGAAGAATACCGACAAGCGAATCCCGAGGGGTATCGCTACAGCTGGTTTTGCGAGCGCTATCAGCACTGGCGGCGGCACTTGGATGTGGTGCTGCGCCAGGAACACAAAGCCGGGGAGAAGATGTTCGTGGACTGGGCGGGGGCAACGATCCCTGTGTATGACGCCACGACGGGGCAAGGCTGGCCAGCATCGTTGTTTGTTTCCGTGCTGGGCGCAAGTTCTTACACCTACGCGGAAGCGACTCGTGATCAGCAACTGGAAGCATGGATCCAGGCGCACATCCACGCGCTGGAGTTTTTTGGCGGAGCACCGACTTTGACGGTGCCAGATAACACCAAAACTGCCGTCACCCGAGCCTGCCGTTACGATCCGGATCTGAATCCCACTTATCAAGAGTTCGCGGTGCATTACGGGATGGGTGTGGTGCCCGCCCGGCCCTACAAGCCGCGCGATAAGACTTACGGTTCATATTGCACCTTGTCCGGACTTTGCAACGTTGAAAGTCGGTAGCTGCGCTCCCCGTCCGCCATGCCCTTTGGTGATTGGGAGGTCTTGCAAGGGCTCGAAGAGGGAATGGTTCCGAACATCACAGATGATTCGGCGCAACAGATCCGCTCGAGCCCATTCATACACCGTGGTTTCGCATATTTCAAGCTTCGCGCTCATTTCCTTCGCGGTCAGCAGGCCGCGTTCTCGCAACCGCCCAAATCGACTCTTGAGATGATTGGCACCGCGAATCCATGCCACTTTCTTCAGGTTGAACAATTGGTTTTGCCAAGTCCGCCGTCCTTGTTGGTTAAGGATGTCAGCTACCTCACGATCACAGTGTTGGTCGAGCAAACGGTCGACTTCAGCGACAAGGTCGGGCGTAGCCTTGCGAATCTGGGCGATCGGTACAGGCCGTTCGAGCAGCAGGGTGCGCGTGGCACCGCCGCGCAGACGAACATGAACGGTGATCTTGTCCGTCTTGTGCAGCGTCGCATCTTCGATCAGCAGACGGAGCATCCGCTTGCGTTCGCGAGGCTCGATCTGAGGGTCGTTCCAGATACGGGGGAAGTCTTGGGTCAGCGAGAGAACCTTCTGCCTGCTCTCTTCATTGGTTAGCCCGTGCTGCTGTTGGCTCTGCCGCTCGTACTCGGCTTGCGCTGCGGCGTGAGCCCGCAGCTTCTCGTTCCATTCCCCCTCGAGCGCGTCGGCCACCAATCGATGATCCGGGTCCACTTTGAGGAAGCGATGGCGTGCGAGTTCCGCCTCGTAACGAGCGCGTTCCACTCTTTTTCGACGAAGCGTATCGGCCTCGGCAAACCGCGCTTCGACCTCTTGCTGCACGGCGAGTGCGAGTTCCAAGGTGAGTGGCTGCACCAACTCCAACAGTAAATCGCTAATGGCTTTGTCCACTACCTTGCCAGACACACGCTGACACACCTTGGCGCCGGAACGAACCGAGGCTTCCCGGCAGACGTAGATCGGCAGGGTTCGGCCGTTCTCGGTTTCGTAGTTCACATTCATGTGTTCTCCGCAGATGCCGCACAGCACTCGTCCCTGCAGCAGCGCCGAGCCCTCGCGCACGGGGCCCAGTTTGCGCTCGTTTCCAAAAGCCCAAGCATTCTCAGCCAGCCGCTTCTGATTGGCCTCAAACTGTTCCCAGCTGATATAGCCAGGATGAACATCCGGGATCAGATACTGCCATTTCTCTCGCGGCAGTTTCACCGCGGTGTATTTGCCATCCGGTTTCCGTCCGGCCCGCGTGCGGCCATAGACGAAGGCGCCCGCATAGCGCGGATTGTGCAGGATCTGCAGAATCCGCGCGTGAACCGCTTGCCCCCAGTGCAGATCCCCTTTGTGGACTCCGCAACGAATGCGACGGGGAAAGCGAAGTCCCTGCTCGCGGAAATAACGCACCGTCTGCATAGCCGAACCGGTGCGGGTAAAGCTATCGAACACCAGACGAAGTGCGGCCTGGACTTCCTGATCTGGATCGATCCCCACCGTCCCGTCATTCCGGTAGATCAATCCGACCGGCGGTCCCATCTCCAGTTCCCCGCGTCGCGCCTTGTTGAGCACGCCGCCGCGCATGCGGGCTTTGAGGAAATGCAGTTCGGCTTGACTAAGCTCTCCCTTCAATCCCAACAGAAGTCGATCGTTAAAAGCGGCGGGGTCGTAGATCCCATCCTCATCCAGGATCAAGGTACCCGTCAGTGCACACAGCTCGATCAGCCGGTGCCAGTCGGCCGAGTTCCGCGCCAGGCGCGAGACTTCCAGCCCCAGCACCATACCAGCTTTGCCGAGCGCTACCTGGTTGACCAGTTGTTGGAATCCATCCCGCCCGGCGGCTTGAGATCCAGACTTACCGAGATCGCAGTCGATCACATGGATCTGCTCCCGGGACCAGCCCTGGGCGACGGCACGATCCCCGAGAGCATATTGACGCTGTGTGCTTTCGGTGTTCTCCAGTACTTGGCGGGGTGTCGACTGTCGAATGTACAGGTAGGCATCGCGGTCGAGATGAGAACTGGTAACCTTCAGCTCAGGCATAGCCCGGCCTCCTTTCGCGTGCCGAGGATCAAGCCGGCCATGAGCCGCACCAACTCTGTGGCGACTGTGCCGGGCACCGGTGAGTTGGCGGCAACCGGTTGACTCGAGATAGGCAGTGAGGTGCAGGCGAAGACGGAGTCTCGCTCACAAGCCCAGGCCAGCATTCCATGGCGTAAAAGCAGCACACGACTGGTGATCGATCCATTGTGGCTGGATGGCTCGAGCAGATGGGGCCGCAAAGCTTCGTAGGCTTCCGCCGTTCCTTCCGGAAGCTGCAGCCTCACGTCCGGGAGCGTTTTTTTTTGCTGCGCTGCAGAGCGCGTTCGAGACTGCGTCGGTGAATGGTAGTGCCGAAGTGATCTTGGACGGCTTGCACGCATTGCATAGTCATCAGCCCAGGCTCGGCCGCCTTCAAGGCGGTCACGTAGTCCAGGACTTCGACGGAGAGTTTGTGTCCGCCCTTTGGGCCCCTTGGTTTGGGCAACAGGCCGGCCAGCCCGGCGCGGTCGAAAGCTGCTTGCGCCTGATAAAAGGTAGGGCGCGAGACTCCGAAGGCGGCGGCTGCATTCAGGATCGACATCCGCTCGGCGCGGTGTCGCCGCAGCATTTCGTAACGCACCTGCAGGAGATCCCGGGCGTCGAAAAAGGGATTCTCTTTGAACAGTAGGTCGGCCACGGTGTGAGGGTGGGGATGGAGCGTAGCGGTGCGCTTCAGCTCCAGAGTCTTGGGGTCGGTTTTGCCGCGCTTGGCCATTGGCGTCTCTCTTGAATGATATGTAAATACAATTACGCCTCATACATCTTAATGTCAAGTGAACTCGCCGGCAGGGAGTTACTATTGTTGTTCGTATTACTCTGCATACAAATGGAACTACGATGCGGTGCTGCAGCTTCGCCAGATACCGATACGGCAAATTTATATTAACATATGCGGCAAAGTAGTCCTTACACATCTTGATTGCCTCCTGAACCTCGATTGTCTCCATCCAGCAGCTGGCGAAGCGCCAACAGGTCGTCCACGCGGAATGCAGAGCGGCCACCGGAAATGCGCGTGAACTCGTCCATGGGCAGGACGTCAGTGACATTAGTAAGAAACGACTTCAGAGAGCCGTCCGCACCATAAAAGAAGACCCGGTCTTCTCCCCAGTTCTTGCGCCGATGCACTGACTCGTACTCCGTTCCGCGTAACGGGTGGAAGGGATGAGTGATGCGGAACCGACTTGTGGATCGGTCTACACAGCCTGCAGTTGACGACACTCGGGAAGGCCAAGGTCGAAAGCGGAGTCCAAGTCGTCGAACGCTGGATCATAGCGGCGCTGCGAAACCGGAAGTTCTTTAGCCTGCCGGAACTCAACCAGGCGATCCGCGAGTTGCTGATGCGATTGAACGAGCGTCCTTTTCGCAAACGAGACGGATCGCGGGCCAGTCTGCTTCACAGCCTGGAGAAACCGGCTCTCGCACCGTTACCAGCCGAGCGTTTCGACATGAGCCAGTGGTCGCGTGCCACCGTCAACATTGATTACCACATTGTCTTCGATGGGAACTTTTACAGTGTGCCGTACACATTGGTACAGCAGGTCGTGGAAGTCCGCTCCACCCCGACCACGGTGGAGATCTACCGCAAGGGCAACCGGATCGCTTCCCACCTGCGCAGTCGCGGTCGTGGTCAAACCATCACCCAGGGTGAGCACCGCCCCAAGAGCCATCAAGCTCACCTGGAATGGCCTCCCTCCCGGATGCTGAACTGGGCGCGCAGCATCGGTCCCAACACGGCCCAGTTGTTCGAGCGAATGCTGAACGAGAAGCCACACCCGGAGATGGGTTACCGCTCCTGTCTCGGTATCATTCGCCTGGCGCAGCAGTATTCGGCACAACGCATGGAAGCCGCGGCGGAACGGGCACTACTCGCCCAGGCTTGTCGCTATCAGAGTGTGAAGTCGATCTTGAAGAACTCGCTCGACGCTGTTCCCTTGTCTCCACCACAACCCGGCTCTCCGCCACTGACTCATGACAATGTCCGCGGTGCAGAATACTTCGACCAAGGGGAGCCGACCTCATGCTGAACCAACCGATGATGGAAAAACTGCTAGCTAGCCATGCGGCTGCAAGGCATGGTCGAGGGTCTGAAAGCGCAGGAGCAAGATCGAGCGATCAACGAACTGAGTTTCCTCGAACGACTTTCTCTGCTGGTCGATCAGCAATGGAGTTGGCGCGAGAACCAGGCGCTGGCGCGAAGACTGAAAGCGGCCAAACTGCGGGGACACGCCTGCGTGGAGGACATCGATTACCGGGCTGCGCGTGGCTTGGACAAGACGGTGGTGCGTGCTCTGGCAAGAGACTCTGCCTGGGTCCGCAATCACGAAAACATTTTCGTGTTGGGTCCGACCGGCGTGGGCAAGAGTTTTATCGCGTCGGCTCTGGCCCAAAAAGCCTGTCGCGACGGCCACTCGGCTCTCTATCTGCGAGCTGCCGCCTTGCTTCGAGAGTTGGCCTTAGCCCGAGCGGATGGCAGCTTGCGTAACTTCCTGGTACGACTAAGCCGCATTGATGTTCTGGTGATCGATGACTGGGCCATGGCGCCGCTGAATGAAAACGAGCGCCGCGAAGTCTGGGAGATCTGCGAAGATCGCTACCAGACCCGTTCCACCATTCTCACCTCCCAACTGCCGGTCTCGCGCTGGCACGAGCAGATCGGGGATCCCACCATTGCCGATGGCATCCTCGACCGTTTGGTTCACAATGCCCATCGCATCGAAATGCGCGGAGAATCCATGCGCAAAAAACGTAATCCGCCACAGGACGAGAAGAAGGAATGAACCAAAATCCTTCAGGCAGGGCAATCGTGCCATTCAATGCCACAACATGAGCCGTAGAATGTGGCGGAATGTGGCGTGGTCGCTTGCTTTGTCCTTCAATTCTGATCTAAGCTTGACGTACCGTTCTTGGGGTTCAGGATTCAACCGAACATATGCATCGCCTGACCGCCAGGCTTCTGCTCTTGCTTGCGCTCGTTGGCAACCTTGCCCCGATCGCGTTGGCGGCCACTGCTGCGCCGCCGCATGCATGCTGCCTCCGGAAGGGATTTCATCACTGCCACGATTCGCTTGCCTCAGAAACCGGACAGCCTGTAATCCGGGACGCCAGTTGCTGCAAGCGTGATTGCTGCCGCGCCGTGACCACTACCCAAGGGGCGCACGCGCAGCCGCCGGTAGCCATTCCATTCGCGCAGAATGTCGAGCAATACCTCGGCCAGTCAAGTCCGGTTTCCCCGAACACGGCTGTCTCCGGTTTCCAAGCTACCCGCGCCCCTCCCGCCTGCTGAACGTGTCTCCAGCTTGACGTAATTTCGTTTGCTGAGCGTATCACTGCGTTTTCGCCGGAATGTTTCTGCGCTCTGCCGAAGTTAAAGTCGGCGCCGCCCCAGCGAACCGCCCGAACCCGATCCACATGGAGACAAAAATGAGTTACCGGACAACCCTCATCATTTCGGCCTTGTTGCTCACCTGCATTTATGCCTTCGCCAACATCTACGGTGCCGTACGTGGCGTGGTGCACGACCCGCAACATCGACCCATTCAAGGGGCCATGGTAATGCTGAAAGCGAAATCGTCGGAGTGGGCCAAAACCGCCACCACGGACGCTAACGGCGAATTCCAGCTCAATGCCGTGCCCCTGGGCGACTATTCCGTTACCGTCGCCAGCAAAGGCTTCGCGCAGACGGCGCAGGACGTCACGGTCATCTCGGGCACCGTGCCGGTGGCTCACTTTCAATTGCAGGTGGCCTCCGCGCATGAGCGGGTCACCGTCTCTGCCTCGCGGGCAATCGTTCCCACTGACAGCGCCACTCCCATCACTCTCGTAGATAGTCTTGACATCGCACGCACTCCCGGCGCCGACCGCACCAACAGCCTGGCCATGATCACCGACTATACCCCCGGGGCCTACGTGACTCACGACATGCTCCACATGCGCGGCGGCCACCAGACCACGTGGCTCCTGGATGGGATTCCCTTCGTCAACACTGCCATCGCGCAGAACGTGGCCCCGCAGTTCGATCCGAAAGACCTGGAATATGTGGAAGTCAATCGTGGCAGCTATGGCGCCGAATTCGGCGACCGCACGTACGGTGTCTTCAACGCAGTTCCCCGCACCGGTTTCGAACGCGACAACGAAGCCGAACTCGTCCTCAGCGCAGGCAACTTCTACCAGACCAATGACGCCCTCAGCTTTGGCAGCCACACTGAACGCTTCGCCTACTACGCCAGCGTCAACGGTAACCGCAGCGACCTCGGCTTGCAGCCGCCCGTTCCCCAGGTTGTACACGACGCCGTCAATGGCGTTGGCGGCTTCGGCTCCTTGATCTTCAACGTCGATCCTTCCAATCAGCTTCGCCTTGTAACCTCGCTCCGCCGCGACTATTTCCAGATCCCTTACGATCCTTTCCCCAATGACATCGAAAACAACCCTGCGAGCCAGCAGTACACCCCCAGCATCGGCCTGCGCGACGACCAGCGCGAAGCCGATGCCGGAGTCCTCTTCACCTGGTTGCACACTTTCAACTCGCATCTCCTGACCACGGTTTCGCCTTTCTACCACTACAACAGCGGCGACTACGACAGCAATCCCAACGATGTGCCCATCGCTACCACGGAAGACCGCGGCTCCACTTATGTTGGTGGACAGGCCAGCGTGGCCGCCAACTACAAGAAGAACGATCTGCAGGTTGGGTTCCTCGGTTTCTACCAGAGCGATAACCAGTTTTTTGGAGCCATTTTCAATGACGGCAGCGGAATCCCAACCATCGCCGATTCCGAGCACCCTAAAGCAAATCTCGAAGCCTTCTACATTGACGACAAATTCACACCTTTTCCATGGCTGACGCTTTCCGCCGGCATGCGCCCCACGCACTTCTCCGAAGGCAACTTTGCCGTCACCGCAGTCGCGCCACCGGTTGACGAGTCCGCCATCCAACCGCGCTTCGGCGCCACCGTCACCATCCCTCGCCTTCGTTGGACATTTCGTGCCTTCTACGGTCACTACTATCAAGCGCCGCCTATCGAGACCGTTTCTGGTCCGGCTCTTATCAACTACACCGGCCAGCAAGGTCTAGGATTCGCCACACTCCCCGGTGAGCGCGACGAAGAACATCAATTCGGCGTGACCATCCCTTACCAGGGATGGGTCCTCGACGCCGATAACTTCCAAACCAACGTCGTCAATTTTCTCGACCACAATAATATCGGCGCTTCCAGCATCTTCTTTCCCCTCGCCGTTTCCCAAGCCTTAATTCGCGGATGGGAACTCACGCTCCGTTCTCCGCGCTTCGCCCACCGCGGACAAGTACACCTCGCCTACTCCAACCAGATCGCCGAGGGCGCCGGCACAGTCATCGGCGGTCTCACCGTGCCCGGGGCGATCTCTCCTGAACTCAGTCCGCTCGACCATGACCAGCGCAACACGCTCAACGTGGGCGGTGACGTTACTCTCCCCTGGCGCGCCTATGCCTCCACCAACGTCTACTACGGCTCGGGCTTCGCCAACGCTTTCCCCGGTGCGCCATATCCGGGGAATTATCTACCGCAGCACACGACTTTCGATCTCTCTCTAGGCAAGGACTTCGGCGAACGTTTCACCGCGTCCCTCACTGCACTAAATGTTGCCAATCGACGCGTCGAGTATGACAACAGCCTCACCTTCGGCGGATATCATTGGAACAATCCGCGCGAAATTTTTGCAGAACTCCGGTATCGCTTCCACTACTGAAGTCGGACACAATGGCCAGAGATAACGAAAGAAGACCCACTATGAACAGCCCACTCAATTCCTCCTCGCCACGTCTTGCCCTGTTCTGCCTTTGCGCCCTGCTCGGTTTCTCTGTCGCCTGCAACCGAGGATCATCGCAGCCCGGCGTCGCTACCGGCCAACCCGCTGCCAAGCGCTATTCCCTCAAGGGCAGGGTCATCTCCGTGGACACGAACGCCGGCACAGCCAACATCGATAACGAACCCATCGCCGGCTTTATGGACGCGATGACCATGCCCTACACCATCAAGCCTCCTTCCACGCTGGATCAACTGCGGCCTGGCGACTCCATCACGGCCGATGTCGTCGTCGAGTCGGACAAGTACTGGCTGGAGAACGTCAAAGTCACCGGGCACCCGAAAGGTCCCGCTGGCACGCCCACCGCGACCGTGCATATCCCGAATCCGGGCGACCCAGTGCCGGACTTCAAACTCATCAACCAGAACGGCAAGCGTATCTCGCTGCATCAGTATCGTGGCCAGACCTTGCTGCTCACGCTCATCTATACGCGCTGCCCGTTCCCCGACTTCTGCCCGCGCGTCAGCCACGAATTTGCCGCGATCGACCGCCAAGTCCGCGCCGCTCCTGCGCGCTACGGCAGAACGCACCTGCTCAGCATCAGCTTCGACCCCGCCCACGACACGCCCAAGGTTCTGCGCGCATACGGCTTCTCCTGCGCCGGAAGCAAGGATTCCGCGCTCTTTACGCATTGGGAATTCTCTGCGGTTCCGCCAGCTGAGTTACCCAAATTTGCGGATTATTTTGCTCTGACCTACAAGAAAGAAGGCGGTCTGATCACGCATTCGCTCAGCACCGCAGTCATCTCTCCCGATGGAAAGATATTCAGGTGGTATCACGGCGCCGACTGGCGGGCCTCCGACCTGCTGCAGGACATCGCCGCGGCAGCGCACCCTGCCAGTTAATCACGGGCAAAACGTGCAAGAGATAAGAGATAAGTTAAGAGATAGGAAGGGGAGAACCGCATTAAGGTATGTTCTGGTTCTATTCGCCACGTTCGGAATCATCGTTTCTGCTCTCGCCATGCGCGAGCACTACCCCACCGAGGGCGACTCGGCCTGCAGCATCAACGAACGTTGGGACGGCGGAATCGACAGCTTAAGTTAGCGCTTACGAGGGAGGAGCCCCTATGAATCCCTTCTTCTACAGCGAGGAAGCAGGGGCAAAGGGGCTGCCGCCCCTTTCCCCTGCACCCCCAATCCCCGCCGAACCTGCCTCCGCTTCGCTCCGCACAATTTCGCCTTGACGATTCCGAACACTTACTCCACAATCACCATGCCAGCGTCGCTTCGCTCCGAGTGCTGTTCACCTTCGCTCCGGAACGCCGTTCGGCTTCCTTCCGGAATCGATGTTCACCTTCACCGGAATGCCCATTTGCCGCCAAAAAGAAGCTGATCGAGAACCAAATCCCAATTGAACGATACGATTGCGGCGTTCTCGTCTTGCAGCCGCTTGACGACTGTGGACAGCCAGCCGGTCGCGGTAGCGTCTTCGTAAATTTCGTGAAACCATGCCGCAATAGTGAACAGCAATATCTCCCGCGACTCCTTCAGTTGATCTTTGGTAAAGCGACCCGCTGCGGGGCGGCTGGCTTCGAACATTTGCAGGTTCACCGCCATCTCGGTTAGCAGTTGTTCGATATCCGGAAAGGTAGTGTTTCGCTTTCGTGTGAAATTAGGATGATGAAATTCAATAATCTTTCGCAACTGGTGGCGCAGCCTTGGGCAACCGGCCCCATGCATCGATGAGAAGGCTCTTGGTTAGTGGATATTCAAGGCCTGCGGAGAAACCTGCACCCACCACATAAACAGTGTCCCTGATACGAGAGTGTCCATCCATCTTCATTTGCTATCGCCTAGGCGGGATTCTCCGAGCCTCACCCTCTCTAAAATGAACCTCGCCGCCCGTATCGGATCAAATACGTTTAGATCGACGTAGCCGTCGTGCGAAAACAATCCCGAAATGGCGGCGTTATCGAACCGCATCAACATGATTGCATGGTCGCTTCTGTTCTTGATTATTTCACGAATGGCCCGCCACTCAAGACCACACCATTCTTTCGTCTCGTACTCGGAGGAAAGAAAAACAACCACCAAGTCCGAGTTGTTCAAGTAGACACGTTGAAGTAAGGTGTCGAGGTTGGGACGCGCCAGTTGAGCAGTGAAATCCTTGTCGTAGAACACAGACCCCTTGGGCAACTGTTTCTTCAGCCCGTTTGCGACCTTGCTGACATATTCTCTCTTCTCCCCAGGGAAGGACAGGGCTACCTTGAACCGCATTTCTTCGACGCGTCCAAGGTATCCTGCGGAATTTGAGAAGGTTTCGTCAATCAACCCGGACGAATGAAGAATCTCGAATAGGTCCTCGTCCTTAACGGCCCAGTGGGTTCGGTTCATTTCCCAGTTTTCGATATCGAGTCGACCCTTTATAGGCTCGATTTTGGCAAACGGAATCGCGGGGATATTAGGCTCGAAGTCGTATTCGATCAAAACGGATCTGGCGCGTTCCTTGATGCGGCGCAAATACCCGACGCGCACATCTTTTTCTTCTCCCTCGTAAGCGAACAGCGCAGGATACGACTTCAGCTCCTCGATCGCTTCAGCGGTCAAGTTTTTGAACCTCGTCTTCAAGGCAGGCGAAGTGTACTCACCGAACCCATCGCGCTCGTATTCGTAGGCCGGCAGACTCCAAGCGTCAGGTTTGGCCGTTACCAAGAAGTTGTACAAGTTTCATCTCTCCAGTACTGTTCTGGAACACGTAATGACATTCCTAAAGGGAACAGGGCAACTTCAGCTTACCGCTTTTTGCCTTATTTCTGAGGTGGCTTGGGCTGCTGCCGTAGGTTCACGCTTAGTCTTGATAAAATCTGTTATCAAGAGTAAACGTTCGTTGCCTTCCTGCTCGGCCCTGCAATCGGGCACACAACTGACACACTCCGCGTCAGACTTAGCCTGATTTCATGTTGGTCTGAGAATTTGGCCGACTGATCGGCCGTTAGGTCATGCGCTGGAACCTACCGAGGTCCCGTTTATCGTCCAGCCCCTTCTTCATTGTAGTTGTAGCGCTTCATCACAGCCACGGTCACAGAGGTCCCGTCGGTTAGCTCCTACCCTACTCCCGTCCTGGCCGGCAGAGCGCCGCTTTGAACGCGCACATCAATCTCTATGGCAACTGACACCTTAAGCTCCAGCGTGCCGTGAACTGCGGATTCAAAAACAAGAAGGGCTGATCGACCGTATTGCGACACAGTTTGCGCCGAGGAAGGGACTCAAACGCCGTCCCTTCCTCGGACTCCATCCCGGCTTCGCCGTGCCCCCCCAGCGTTTCTGCCAATCCGAACTCGAGTGCCGACATGCGCACTCGCTTCGGGCAGCCGTTGGCTGCGTGGTTGCGGATGGCTGGGGTGCACTCGTCCTTTCCATCGGAAAGGAACCGCTCGATTGTCGTCACTGAACTAATCCAACTCCGATTTCACGCGTTCACGCGCCTCCCACCAAACACACTGACGAGTTCTTACTACTTCCGACATTCCAACAAACACGCCCAGACAAAACCAAATTCTCAGCCGTACAGCCTTCGGCTGGTCTTCCTTCCTCACGGCAAAGTCTTCAGCTCCGTTCGGCTCTTCCTGTCAATCCTGCTTGTGCAGCTCTGCGCGGCGCATACCCCAAACCGGCGCCGTGCTCTCTTCCGCGCCACTTCCGCACCAAGAGCGGAGATGTTGGCGTGGTTCTAGGTCAAGTCGTTTACCGGCGGCTCCGTGTGTCCCCAGCCGTCTTTCCGATCTCAACGTCGGGTGGCGACTACCGCAGTTCTCCGAGTAGAGGAGACCCGCTACTGTGACGCACCGGAGTCTCCCTCACTGACCCTCGCCAACACCCGCCGCGTTCTTGATCTCGCCAACAAGCCATTTTCAATTCAGAATCCCAAGTTGTTCGGTGCAGTCGTTGGCTGATCTTCCTACCATTCCACATTCGTTTCATGGCGAAGTCTAGAGCTCCGTTCGGCTCCTTCTGTCAATCCCGCTTGTGCAGCTCCGCGCGACGCTTACCCCAAACCCGCGCCGTGCTCGCTTCCGCGCCCCTTCCGCTCTAACCCGCTCCAGGGCTCCGCTTCGCTCCGGAGATTGACAGCGCCTCTCTCCGCTCCCCCCTCGCCATTTATGAAACGAATGTTTTTTTCTGGCCCACCTAGGCCCGAATTCTAAACGACAAGAGGAGCGAACTTCCCATGACCATCTCACGCAATCAACCTCTCACCCCTTCCGCCCTCGCACGAGAAGCCTCTGACGGCATGTCCCAACGCTCCACCTCCAGCCCGACTATCGAAGTCGTCAACAGCTTGAGACAGGAATTGCGGGCGTGCAACGAGGATCCTATGTCAACCCAGCCTGACCGGATCATTCCACGCGAGCGTCCTTATTCAATTCGCGAGGCACCCGTCAATCAGAAACACGCGGCTCGCTTTCTCAACATGCACCCAAAAACTGTACTCCGGAAGGCTCGTCAGGGATCGCTTCCTGCGCATCCAGTCGGCACAGATCGGAAGCGTTGGCACTTTTACCTCTCAGAGCTAGACCAGTGGCTTCGTTCTCAGGTAATCTCAGGCAGCCACCCGCGTCGCCAACCCCAAGGAGATTACATTGGCTAAGCGAACGCGGTATCAGTACGGTAGTGTCGAAATTAACAAACGCGTAACTGGACCGGACGTATGGCTCTATCGTTGGTGGGAACCGACTTCGGATGGATGCAGGACGAGACGGGGATTCACTGTCGGAACGATAGAACAGTACAAGACAGAGGCTCATGCTTTGAAAGCGGCAGAAGGCATGCGGCTAATGATCAACGACGGCATTACACGTCGAGACCCGGTTCTCTTCGGCGGCCTCTTGGACCGGTTCCTTCTCGATCAGAAACAGGAACAGGAAGCCGAGCAAATTACCCACAACACTCTAGCCTCCTATCGGAGCATGATTTCGCAACACATCCGACCCAAGTGGGGCGACGCTTACCTGGAAGACGTTCGGCCCGCACTAGTTCAGGACTTGCTCCGCAGGCTCGTCCTCTCACCAAAATACAAGGGCCACATTCGGTCCCTGATGTACCGCCTTTTCGACAAAGCGATGCTTTGGGAATTGCTGAACGTGGAGCGAAACCCGATGGACTTGGTCGAAGTGAAGGGCATCAGCAAGCGCAAGCAACGTCCTCGCGTCCTTCAGGTAAAGGATGCATGGCAAATACTCGACGCGCTGGTTCAGCCTTTTCGAACCATCGTGTTGATTGGTCTCTGCTTCGGTTTGCGAATCAGCGAAATCCTGGGCTTGCGATGGACGGACTTCGATTTCGAGCGATCGCTGGTTCTGATCCAACGATCAGCAGTCGGGAAACGGCTCAACAAATTGAAGACGGAGTGCTCACAGGACGAGGTTCCGATCGAAGGGGGCTTCATTCTCGAACTGAGGAAATGGCAAGCGCTCTGTGTCGAGACCGAGGGGCGATGGCTGTTCCCGAGTCCGGTGACCGGTCGGCCTTACCACGCCGACTCGATTCGTGCCGACTACCTGGTTCCGACAGGTCTTCAGTTGGGACTTGGCAGGATCGGGTTCCACATGTTCCGCCATACCTACCGCGCTTGGCTGGACGAAACCGGAGCACCCGTGGGCGTTCAACAGAAACTTATGCGACACGCGCACATCTCCACCACGATGGATCAGTATGGAAATGCCTCGGCCTTGGCAAAACGCAGAGCCAATCGGCCAATCGTGCAACGCCTGTTGAGAAGGTCTGCCACTCAGCAGGTCTCCATTCAATAAATAAGGGGAACTGTGAGGCAGTTCCCCTTATTGGACAGTTTTGGACAGTTGCTGCAAGTGCCCAATTGCCCGTAACCCTATGATTGCGTTGGTTGCGGGGGGTGGATTTGAACCACCGACCTTTGGGTTATGAGCCCAACGAGCTACCAGACTGCTCCACCCCGCAGTTCGATCATAAACATTGACCTCGACATCGTCAAACTTAAAGGTTTTACGTGGGCTGCTTTTTGCCTTGCACGCAGCTGGCAGTTGGTTATTCAGTGGTTACTAAGCCGCTGGCATCTCAAAGATGACTGCATTTAGAATGACTACTCCAATTCGAAGCCTGTTCCCTTCTGCTTTGCCGCATCCAAAGGCGCGGCGATGGCATCGAAGAGAGAGCCAAGGTTTGCTTAATCAGTGGTCAAACGAAAGACAGTGCGCACCAAGGAGAACACAAATATGGCCAAGAAAGATTTCAACGGGAAAGCACCTACCGGCGAACGGGGGAAAGTGAGCGCGCAGCCTCGTCTTCACCAGCGCGCTGCCGAAATTCAGGCGTATGGCACCGTTTCGCACATGTTGCCGCTCGACCTCGAGGAACCGGTCCGTCTTGAAATGACCGAGCAACTCAACCTGCTGTTAGCCGATACCATGACCCTGCGCGATCTTTATAAGAAATCGCATTGGCAGGTTGCGGGACCCACCTTTTATCAGCTCCATCTATTATTCGACAAACACTTTGAAAAACAGTCCGAACTGGTGGACACGATTGCCGAGCGGATTCAACTTCTCGGTGGAATCTCGATTGCGATGGCGGCTGATGTCGCAGAAACCACGCGCATCGAGCGTCCGCCTAAGGGCAGGGAGGAAGTGCCGGTGCAGATTTCCCGCCTGCTGGACGCTCACCAGATCATCATCGGACATTGCCGGACACTAGCGGAGCGCTCCGATAAATTGGGCGACGCCGGAACAAACGATGTGGTGGTCAGCGATGTGCTGCGCACCAATGAATTGCAAGTGTGGTTCTTGAGCGAGCACCTGGTTGAGGAGCCTCTGGTAAGAGCCGACGACACGCGGTTGCGAAACGCCAGCTAATCGAGCCGCAGACGAAATCGAGCAGGCTCTCGCCGGAGACCTGCTCCTATTCATATTTCTCCGCAGACTGCCCACGTCACCAAATCTGACTTAAAGACACCATCTAGTCCTTACGCACTGAATCGGCTGTGAAATTGAATTGAAAATTAGGAACGCCTCCGCTATGCTTCCGTGACTTGGAGTCATTGATGAGCGGAATCGCAAACGATGGGGCCGAGTCAATACAAATTAGAATTGAACTCGAACAGCAACAAATTCTTGACCATGCAAGCTTCTATCGAGCATATCCTTTCCGGCTACGATGACCACGCGCCTCTCGCGCAAGCTTCAACCATTCCTGCCGCCTGGTATGTGGATGCTCGCATCGCTGAACTCGAGCGCCTGAGCGTCTTCAGCAAGACGTGGCAGCTGGTAGCGCGCACAGAACAGGTGGAAACGCCCGGACAGTTCGTGGCTACCACCGTTGCCGGGGAGCCTATCGTGGTGGTCCGAGGAAATGACGGTGCTCTGCGCGCTTTCTTCAACGTTTGCCGCCACCACGCTGCCGCCGTCGTAACTGAACCATGCGGCCGGGCTTCACTTCTGCATTGTCCGTATCACGGCTGGAATTACGGCCTCGATGGATCACTCAAAGGGATGCCTGAATTCGAGGGTGTGGAGAATTTCGATCGTGCACAAAACGGCCTCCTTCCCCTCAGAGTGGAAACCTGGGAGTGCTTCGTATTCATCAACCTTGACAGTAACGCCGTGCCGCTGGCCGAATTTCTCGGGGGCCTCATCAATCGTATTGCCCCGCTTGGCATCGGCAAACTCCACTATTTCGATCGCCGAACCTACAACATCCATTGCAACTGGAAAGTGTTTGTCGATAATTATCTCGACGGCGGCTACCACGTCCCACACCTGCACAAGGGATTGAATTCGGTTCTGGATTACAAGCTGTACACCATCGAGAATGAAGACCGATACTGTCTGCAATCCAGCCCGATGGTGGCCTCCAATGAGGATGCAGCCATGGGAGCGGCGCGCAAAGGTAACCGGGCCTGGTATTTCTGGCAGCATCCTAATTTAATGATCAATTGCTACGAGGGATACATGGACACCAATCTCGTTATCCCGGTCGACGTTGATCATTGCACAGTGATTTTCGATTTCTATTTCGCGGATATCGGAGAAGCGAACCGCGAATATAACGAGCAATCGGTAAACGTTGGCAATCGCGTGCAAGAAGAAGATCTGGACATTTGCGAAGACGTGCAGCGTGGTTTGAAGTCGCGAGCTTACCGCGCCGGACGTCTCTCCGTCCGCCGCGAAGCCGGAGAACAATTATTTCATCGTTTGCTAGCTGCCGATCTTAAGAGAGGCATTGCATCCGCGACAGCTGCGCCTGACTAGCCGATCAGGAATTCTCCAATTTCACCGGAGCAGGGGGAACGCGTTTGGAACCCAAGGTCACTCCTGCGTTGTGCCGGGTTCCCGCCGCATCGCGCGGAGATCAATTCCCAAGTGTTCAGCCTTCTTGTAAAGATGGCTGCGCTCCAGTCCCAGCGCCTTCGCCGCCACGCTCACGTTCGCATGACTACGTTTTAACTCTGCCAGGATGACCTCGCGCTCGAATGCATCCACACGGCCGGAAAGCGGTCCCGACGAGAATGCAGAAGAAGTTGTAACATCGGTGCTTCCGCCTTTGGGCAAGGCCATCTCCACAATTGCGAGATCAACTTGACCGTCCGTTGCCAGCAGCATCAAGCGCTCCACCATGTTGCGTAACTCGCGCACATTCCCGGGCCAAGTGTGCGATTGCAGTGCCGACATCGCCTCCGCGGAAAATGGAACCGGCTTCCATCCGTTCTGCGCGCTCACTTGTGCCACAAAATGCTCGACCAGCGCCGGAATGTCTTCCCGCCGCTCTCGCAGCGGAGGCAGTACCAGCGGAAAAACATAAATCCGGTGGAATAAATCCTGACGAAATCTCTCCTCGCGTACTCTAGCTTGCAGATCGCGATGCGTCGCCACCACGACCCGCACATCGACGGTCACAGTGTTATCACCGCCGATGCGCTCCACTTCTCCTTCTTCCAGCACGCGCAGCAGCTTGGCCTGCATGGCGAGTGGCATGTCGCCGATCTCATCGAGAAAGATCGTGCCATGATCGGCCTGCTCGAACTTCCCGATATGCCGTCCCGCCGCGCCGGTGAACGATCCTTTCTCGTGGCCGAAAAGTTCCGACTCGATCAGTTCCGCCGGAACCGCCGCGCAATTCAGCGTCACAAAACCTCCGGCGGCACGTGGGCTGCGTTCATGAATCGTGCGAGCTACGAGTTCTTTTCCCGTTCCCGTTTCTCCTAAAATGCAGACCCGCGTCTCGCTCGTTGCCACGCGCTCGACTTGCGCCATCACGCGTCGCATGGTGGCGCCTTGCCATACAATCTCATGCTTGCCCAGCCGCTGCCTGAGTTGCCGGTTTTCGCTTTCCAGGCGCTGCAGCTTGAGCGCATTCTCCACCGTCAGCAACAGTTTTTCCGTGGAGATTGGCTTCTCAAGAAAATCTAATGCTCCCAGTCGCGTGGCCCGCACTGCCGTTTCGATGTCGCCCTGCCCGGACATCATCACTACAGGCGCGGTCACTCCCTGGGCTTTCAATTCTTCCAACAGCGCCAGCCCTCCTTTTGCGGCCATCACCACATCGGAAAGGATCAAGTCGAAGTTCTGCGCCTTCGCCAGTTCCAGCGCCTTCGCCGCGTTATCGCACACGGAGGCCTCGTGCCCGGCCAGCCGGAACGCCCGCGCCAACGAGGCCAGAGTGTTCGATTCATCGTCGACAATCAGCAGACGTGCATTCTTTGGCAACCGTCCTCCCCAACATCGCCGTTTTTCATCCGTCGTTATGTGCGGACTCGACATTCCCCGGCAACTCGATCACAAACGTTGTGCCGCGGCCCGGCTGGCTTTGCACGCGGATTCTCCCCCCATGATCGCTCACGATCGACTGAACGATGGCCAGCCCCAAACCGGTGCCGTGCTGCTTGCTCGTATAATAAGGAGTGAAGATCCGCTCACACTCTTCCGGAGTCAGGCCTACCCCTGTATCCGCAACCTCAATCAAAATATTCCCGTCTTTATCTCGCGTGCCCACGGTCAGGGCACCACCTTGCGGCATCGCATCCATGGCATTCAGCACGAGGTTTGAGATCGCCCGGTGCAACAGCTCGCCGTCCGCTGCTACCTGCTCCAAGTGTGCATCCAGTCGCAGCTCAAAACTGATCTTCGCACGCCCTGGCGCTTCCAGTTGCGCCTGACAGAGTTGCATTACTCCTCGAATCACTTCATTTACCTGTAGTGGCTTCAACTGCGGCTGCGGCATCTGAGAGAACTCGCTGAACCTTCCAATGATTCCCTTCAGGTTCGCGATCTCCGCCAACAGCGTTCGCGAGCTTTCACGGAAGATTTCCTCGAACTGTTCCGGATTTTGCTGCCGCGCCCGCACCAGATTTTCCACCGTAAGCTGGAGCGGAAATAAAGGATTCTTCAACTCGTGCGCCAGTCGCCGCGCCAGTTCGCGCCACGCCGCCACGCGCTCGACTTGTACCAGGCGTTCTCTTTGCCCGAGCAACTCGGCGGTCATTCGATTGAAAGAATCAGCCAGCTGCGCCAGTTCATCTTCACCGGTTACTTCCACCCGCGTATTCCAGTTTCCCGCAGCGACCTCCTGCGCCGCGTTCGCGAGCTGCTCTACCGGACGTGTCACTCGCGTGGCCGCCCAACTGCTCAGAAGAATTGCCAGCAGAATTCCGCCGGCGCCCACCAGGAATGCCGCGGAGCGGATGTGGCGCATCAATCCCACATAAGCCCGGCGCGAACTACCGATCAGAAGAATCGCCAGTACCGGGCGGCCCGTGCCCACGCCCAGCAGCGGGATTGCGTGAAAGACCTCATCTTCGGCCTGGTCTGCCGACCACTGAACCAAACTACTCTCTTCTTCTTTAGACTGCCGCACCGCATCGACCAAGCTTTCTAGTTTTTCGGCTGGACGCTTACCGCCCGTGGACGATGCTGCAGGATCCACCATTAACTCCGGCGAGAAACGCTCATCGCGATTCTGATAAAGCAGCACGCGCATTCCGACGGGCATCTCCAGGCCAGAGAGAAAATTCTTATCCAGACATCGTCCGCCAATCACGTAAACCGGAGGGTCCCCCACACGCGACGTACGCATCGCAAGCAAACCTAACGCCGTTCCATCCGGCAACGGCTCCTGTTTTAAGAATGCTTCCTGTTGCCGTGCGGTTGCAAAGCTGGCGAATGCAGCGTCGGGATATCCAAACCTTGCCGGCCACTGCGCTGAGGAAATGATTGTCCCATCACTTTGTGCAAACTCCAGAAAGTCGAGCTGATTATTCTCCGCAGTCGCTTTCGCCAGTTCAAAATACGGTCCCGAATCCGCTGGTGCGCGGTTCAGCGCCAAGGCCATGCGCTTCAGGGGTTCAGACGCGGCAATAGCCTCCACGTGTCGCGCCACGACATCACTCTGGCGATTGAACTCGCGGCGGAATTGCATTACGAGCGCCGCGGTTCTCTCATCTTCACTACGATCGAACGCCCGCCGCGTTACGGCGGACACTAGCCACGCCACCGCCGCCACCGACAGAAACACAGTCAGCGCGAACACCGCCAGCAGTTTGCGTCGAAACTTCATGGCTCTTGGCTGGGTGCGGAAACTTTATACAGCACATGCGCATCCGAACCTCGCATCATATCGCACCGCTCGAGTTGCAGGATGTGCGAAGTTTCGCCTGTAAAAGCGACCCCCGCAACGTTTCTGCCAGCGGCCACCAAATCTCATGCGGCAAAACGACTGGCCATCTCGTCACTGATTATTTCGGCTGCTGGTCTGCCTGCTCGGCTTGATTCGCGATGTTCATTCCGCGCAACACGTCGTTGGCGAAAAAGAATTTCCCATCCGCCGGCACCATCATGATCTGCAGCTTGTCCGAAAGCCGTTCGGCCACGATCTTGTTAATCAGCAACGGATTTCCCTTCAAGACTGCCGCCTCGCTCTGCAAGCGGTCAGCGTCAGCTGCTGCCGTCACTCGAATGCGATTCGCCTCCGCATCCGCCAGCAAATTGCGCCGTTCTCCTTCGGCTTTGCTGTCGATCACTTTGGCCTGAGCTTCTCCCTCGGCATTCTGAACGGTCGCTTCCTTACGCGCCTGGGCCTCCAGGCGGCTCTGTTCAATCTGCTTCTGCTTGAGAGGCAGCGTGTATTGCATCGCGTCCGCTTCCGCCTTGGCCCGCAGAACATGGACTCGCGCCTCGCCTTCCGCCTGTTTGACTTGACGCGCCTTCGCCGCCTCCGCCTCGAGTTCTGCAATCCGCACTTCCTTGCTTTTTAACTCGGTTTCGACGCCCATGCGATCATTTTCCTGCTCTTTCAGTAGCAGCGCCTGAAGTCCATCCGCATATTCCGAGGGCAACTGAATGTCGCGCAGCATCACCTCCTTCACCCCGATCCCATCCGCAGCTAACTTCTGCGTGATCAGTGCGGCCGCTTTCTGCCGCACCTCCTCGCGCTTCCCCGAAAAAACATCTCGCACCGTGTAGTTCGGAACGATCTCCCGCCACACACTCGCGACTGTGGGCGGAACGATTTCCTTCTCCACCGGAAGCGGCAAATTCCCTTCGATATAATCCAACTTCTTCACGTCTAGCCGGTACCGCACCGTAATCGACAGGCCCAACGTGAGCCCTTCCTTCGCCTGCACATTCAGCGGTTCTGACCTCGGAGGGGTCTTGGCCGCCGCGGGTTTGCCGTCTTCCGACATCCCAGTCGTAAATATCTGATCCCGCGTGTCGAACAGCGCCACATCCTCGACCAGCGGCATCACTATGTGCGCGCCAGCATAAAGCGTTCCCGGCACGATTCCGCTGATCTGACTCACTCGGACGCCGGCCATCCCGCCTGGCACCACGACAATGCTAAAGGCCACCAGCAGCGGTCCCCAAGCCAACATAGCCAGTGCCAGCGATGTTTGCCACCGCACTATCGGAGGGACCCCGCCCACTGCTCCTTCCGGCGTCCTCAGCGCTTTTCGGTACAACATTTCGCGATACAGATCATAGGAGAGAATGCATACCGCGGCGATCGTCATGCCTACGCCGCCCGTGATCAGCAAGTATTTCAATGCCAGCATCGTAGTTCTCCTCTGACGCCTCAGCGCTTCTGTTCAATTTTCGAAGCCACCGTTTGCTGCACAACGCCTTTGCGGACAAAGAAGAGCCGGATCAGTTGCGCGAAAATCAATTGTTCCGCCAGCAGTGCCACTGCTAATGAGAAGACCAGGCCCGCCACCACCGCCATGAATGTGATCGCCATCTGCATACGCCCTTCGAGAATCTATTCGCAGGACGAACGCCAAATCGAGGACTTTTGAATACATGCGACTTAGGAATTTCGTCAGGCAAGCAAACGTGGCTTGTAGAGGACATCGTGTCAAAGTCAACACACGGGATCTCATAATCTCGAGAATGAAGTTGGTAGTAACCTGAGAAGCTGAGAAAGAATGCCGCCCCGGACTGAGTTGTCATCCCGAGCAAAGGAGGCACCTTGGTTCTTGCCTGCGCCACCGGTGTCGCAGGTACGGGCAGAAACCAGGGTCCCTCGCGTTGCTCGGGATGACAGGGAGGCTTGAATGCGCCATTCTCGACGTTGCTGCAATCGAGCCTGCGAATCCTTGCAGAAGTTAGTATGCTGGTAGGAACTCGGCCGATTTGGAATTTTGTGCATCGGGTGTAATGTTGCCGCGAGGTCAATCCTTTATGGAGGAAGTAAGTGCCACTGAAGCAAGATGCGCTCTGGTACAAGGACGCTGTCATCTACCAAGTCCACGTCCGTACGTTCTACGACAGCAATGGAGACGGAATCGGTGACTTTTTAGGGCTGGAGCAGAAGCTGGAATATCTGCAAGAATTCGGCATCAATGCGATCTGGCTGATGCCGTTCTTCCCTTCGCCTCTACGGGACGCGGGATACGACATCGCGGATTACAGATCAGTTCATCCCAGCTATGGGAACCTGGAGGACTTCCGGAAATTCCTGAACTCGGCCCATGAGCGCGGGATCCGGGTAATCATGGAGATGGTGCTGAACCACACTTCCGATCAACACCCGTGGTTCCAGCAATCGCGCAGTTCGCGGGACAATCCCTATCGAGATTGGTATGTTTGGAGCGAAACCGACACCCGGTATAAGGAAGCCCGGATCATCTTTATCGACACCGAAATGTCGAATTGGGCCTGGGACCCGATTTCCAAGGCCTACTACTGGCACCGCTTTTTCAGTCACCAGCCTGATCTCAACTACGACAACCCGGCCGTTCGAGAAGAGATGTGGGATGTGATGAAGTTCTGGTTGGAAGCGGGAGTCGACGGCTTCCGATTGGATGCGGTTCCCTATCTCACGGAGCGAGAAGGTACGAATTGTGAGAACTTGCCTGAGACCCATGCCATTCTGAAGGATTTCCGGCGGAGACTCGATGAACAATTCCCCGGCCGAATGCTGCTGGCAGAGGCCAACCAGTGGCCGGCGGACCTGCGGCCGTATTTTGGGGAGGGCAATGAATTTCACATGGCATTTCATTTCCCGTTGATGCCCAGAATGTTTATGGGAGTGAAACTGGAAGACCGCAAGCCCATCACGGAGATACTGCAGCAGACGCCAGAAATTCCAGCCTCGTGCCAATGGTGCCTTTTCCTACGCAACCATGATGAATTGACTCTGGAAATGGTGACCGACATAGAACGAGACTACATGTACGACGTCTACGCGGGAAACAAGACAATGCGTCTGAACCTGGGAATTCGCCGCCGCCTCGCTCCGCTGTTGGACAATGACCGCAGGTGCATCGAGTTGATGAATGGTATGTTGATGTCGCTGCCGGGCACTCCTATCATCTACTACGGGGATGAAATCGGGATGGGGGACAACATCAATCTCGGGGACCGCGATGGAGTTAGAACGCCGATGCAGTGGAGCGGGGGCTGGAACGCAGGCTTCTCTACCGCCGATCCTGAAAGCCTGTGTGCGCCGTTGATCCTGAATCCGATCTATGGTTACCCGGCCATCAATGCCCTGTCGCAGCGCCGCACGCCCCATTCCCCTTTCTCCTGGATGCGGCGAATCATCGCGGTTCGCCGTTCGACTAAAGTCTTCGGCAATGGAACCATCGAGTTTCTCTATCCCGCGAATCACAGAATTCTGGCCTACGTGCGGCGCTTCGAGAATGAGACGGTGCTGGTGATCAACAATCTTTCGAGCGCAGCCCAGGCGGTGGAACTCGACTTGCGACGCTTCATGGGAAGTATCCTGATCGAGATGTTTGGAAAGAACATCTTTCCGCGGGTGGGTAAACTTCCCTATCTGCTAACCTTGGGCCCTTACCAGTTCTACTGGTTTCAGCTGAGACGAGTGTGAAAAAAATAGGAAGTGATAGGCTGCGGAAACGATGTTAGATGAGGTGTCCATAGAAGAGCGCTCGGCGGCGCTTAGCCCTGCCGTCAAGTTTGCGGAAGAAGGCTTCCTCACGGATGAATTCGTTCGCCAACTGATCACCGTCGGTGAAATCGATATCCTGATCGGGCTGCCCACACACAACAATGCCAAAACAATTGGCTCGGTAGTGGCTGCCATTCAGGGCGGCATTTTGCAATGGTTTTCGCGGGATAGAGTGGCGATCCTCGATGCCGACGCAGGATCGCGGGATGGTACGCCAGACTTGGTTGTAAGCGCGTCCATTGACGACGTGCAGCAGCGTGCCTTCAATCGATTGGCGCTGCGCACATTGCATTCGATCAGCACGCAATACGGGAACAGCGTTGCTCGTGGAACGGCATTGCGGACCATTCTGGCCGCTGCCGAATTGTTGCGCGCCAACGCCACTGCGGTGATTTCACCGGAGTCGACGAATATCAGACCCGAATGGCTTCGGGCGCTTCTAAAGCCCATCTCCACAGACAATTTCGATCTTGTGCTGCCTACCTATGCCCGCCACAAGTTCGACGGACTTCTCATCACCAATCTTCTGTACCCGGTGACGCGCGCCCTGTACGGGTTGCGAATCCGTGAGCCGTATGCGTCCGAGTACGCATTCTCGAGCCACCTCGGAAGCCAATTTCTCGCACAGAACAATTGGAATGATGAGAGTGCACGTGCAGGCTGCGAGGTCCGCTTCACCCTGGCAGCCATTGCCGGCGGCCTCCGTGTCAGCCAATCCTTCCTTGGCACCAAAGATCATATCGAGCGACATGCGGCAGATCTGGTGCCCGCTTTGCGGCAAACGATCGGCGTTTTGTTCTGGTCGATGGAATCCGATTTTTCGTTGTGGAGCAGCAGGACTGGGTCCCAGCCGATCCCTACAACCGGCCCCGAGCAGCAGTTCACGCTCGACCCGCAACGAGTAAATCGAAAGCGACTTCTTGAAATGTTCCGGTCCGGCGTGGCGCAACTGGAGTCTGTCTTTAAGACTATTCTTTCTCCCGCCACGCTGGCGGAGTTGCAGCGGATTGCGGGCTTGGAAGAAGACGATTTCTGCTACTCGGCGGAACTTTGGGTAAAAACTGTCTACGAGTTTGCTGCGGCGCACCACAAGGCGGTCATCAACCGGGACCATATTATCCAGGCGCTTGCACCGCTATTTCGAGGGCGCGCGCTGACATTCTTACTGGAGAACCGAAACACCTCCGCGCCCGATGTAGAAGCGAACATCGATAGCCTATGTCTAGAGTTCGAGCGCCTAAAACCATATCTACTGGAGATGTGGACAGGCAAGTGAGGTCATCATGCGGGAAATGATTGTCAGTGAGTTAACTCAAGCAGTGCAAGAATTGGCCAGAGGTTTTGCGCGTTTTCTTCCCCGACTGATCGTCTTGGTGATCGTTGTATTTGCCGGGTGGGTAATTGCGTACTTTCTGAAAATATTAGCGCGCAGCATCTTGCGGCTGATGAAGTTTGACCGGCTTTCCGAAAATGCGGGCGCATCCCAACTGCTGGCCAAGGCTGCTTTACCTCCATCGTCAGAAATACTGAGTCGATTCGTGTTCTGGGTAGCGTTGTTTGGATTCGTTCTCCTCGGCATCAATGTACTCGGAATTTTCGGGCTACAGGAGCAGATTGCCCATTTCTTTTTATTTTTGCCGCGTTTATTTGTGGCTCTGTTCATTCTTTTTTTCGGATTGCTTACCGCCAGCTTCTTCTCCCGCGCCACTCTGCTGGCTGCCGTCAATGGCAACCTGCCATCTCCTCGGTTGCTGAGCATTTCGGTCCACGCAATCATTATTGTATTCGTGCTATCCATGGTCTTTGAAGAACTGGGCATCGCCGACCAGACTGTGCTGGTTGCCTTCGGAATTGCTTTTGGGGCAGTTATGCTTGGCCTTGCAATTGCGTTTGGGATAGGTGGCAAGGATCTTGCGCAACAATTTCTGGAACGCAGGCTTGTACACCATAATGAAGATGAGAAAAATGAAGACGAACTTTCACCCCTCTAAAGTAGTGCGGGCTTCCTGGTGGCGGCTGCTACGTGAGGTCTGATCTTTTCTTGAGCAAGGTTCCCAAGTCCAGTCGAGCTGACCAAATAATTTCTTTCCTCGTCCTCTCTCGAATGTACTCCGGAGGTTCCAGGACGATGACTTGCTCGTGATCCGGATGCCGAGCGGTAATGATTTCGGCGGCCAATATGCTGCAAAAGGTAAACGTCGGCTCCACATCGCAATCGTAGTAGAGAAAATAAGCGGCGCCACATTCCTCACACGTCATCGCTCGGCTATTATCGTGAGACAAGCCGAGCATCGACGGCACGCCGCCTTGTCTGACCGCTTCTGCATGCATATGGGCATTATGTCACCGGCTGTTCAAAAAACAATCATTTAACGATCATAGAGTAGCGTCAGGCCCTTCAACCTAGACTTGATCTTTGGCGTCAAAGCACTCGCCCGGTAGCGCCATTTCCAATTTCCGCTCAGCGTTCCAGGCAAATTCATTCGAGCTTCACTGCCGAGACCCAACACGTCCGGTAGAGGAGTAATGGCGATCGCTGCGACCGAAGCCAAGATGGTACGAATGACAACCCAATTGATCGGCTCATTTTCAAATCCCAGGTAAGCTTTGGTAAACTCGCGTTCTTTACGGATGTCTTCGGGGGTGCGAGTGCTCTCGCCGACACCCGTGCTGGTCCACCAGCCGACTGTCGTATCGTTGTCGTGGCCGCCCGTGTAAGCCACCAAATCGCGAGTGTAATTATGGAGTCGGAACGAGGGTTCCTGGGGATCGTTTCCGAACGCAAACTGCAGAAGACTCATTCCCGGAAATCCAAACTCCCGCCGGAGGACCTCCACCTCTGGAGTGATCACACCGAGGTTTTCAGCCACCACTGGCAATTCCTTCAAATCCGTCCGTAGGACTTCGAAAAGCTCCTTGCCATGGCCCTTGACCCATTTTCCATCGATCGCCGTGGAAGCTCCCGCAGGAACCTCCCAATAGGCTTCGAACCCGCGAAAGTGGTCGAGTCGAACCATGTCGAAGAGCTTTAGCGATGCGCGAAAACGATCGATCCACCATCGATACCCCGAGCGCGCGCGAGAACATCCCATCGATAGATCGGATTTCCCCAGAGTTGGCCGGTTGCGCGGAAGTAATCGAGGGGAACTCCTGCCACCAGGGTTGGTCTTCCTAGCTCGTCCAGCCTAAACAAATCCCTGTGCGCCCACACATCTGCCCTATCATGCGCAACGTAGATCGGAATATCTCCCATGATGCGAATGCCGTGACGCTGGCAGCGATTTTTCAGACTTTCCCATTGTCGAAAAAACTCAAACCGGACAAACTTGTAGATCTCTATCTCCGGCATTAACCTGTGCCGCCATTGCGGCAGGACGCTCGGGTCTCTTTGCCGCAATC
>CAVREP010000030.1:0-69778 GCA_963720155.1 uncultured Acidobacteriota bacterium | reverse complement strand
TCTCCAGAAACTAATCCACCTCCTCCTACTTCAGAAGTCTGGATCAAACAGTCGGGGCTTGAGCCTCCGTTAATTGGAAACCGAGTTGGGCCGCCTTCTTGCGTAAGAAGTAGAGTTGTTGGTTGCGATACCTTTGCTCGTAGTTCTCGGCTCCTTTGTCGACATATCGTTGACCGTACTTCAGCATCCGATAGACGAGTCGGGCGAGGCGATGAGCCATGGCCGTGATGGCCTTCGGGGCTCCCAGTTTGGTCCGCAAACGACGGTATAGGGCGCCCAGGTAGGTTTGGCTACGCAATAGCGCGTTGGCGGCCATGCGCAGGGAGGTGGCCGCACGGTTTACCACGTGGCGCGTGCCTCGCCCGACTACCTTGTTGCCGGTGATGCGATTGTCTGGGCATAATCCTAACCAGGAAACGAAGTTATCTTCTGTTTTCCAGCGACCCATATCCAGACCGACTTCGGCCAAGATGGTTTGCGCGACCATGACGTCGATTCCATCGATCCGGGTTAGATCCACTCCGGCAACTCGTTGCAATTCTTGTTCCAGGTTGAATCGCGGCGCATTCTTCGTCAGCTTCTTGGGTTTGACTTTCACTTTTTTCGGCTGCTCGTCTCCTTGCGGTTCGGTCACCGGTGCAGCCGCTACTGCTGACGCCGCGCTAGCAAAACTCGCAAGCTGCTGTTGCAATTGCTCATCACACTCTGCAATGCGTTGCTGGTAGGTGTCGTAGGTGTCCAATTCCTGTTTCACCAAGAACACCAACTCCGGTCGCCAGTTGCCCTCCAGGCTCTTCGCAACGTCCGCCCGGCTGGCGTGTATGCGCCAATCCCTGAGAGCAGCTAATTTCTGGGGGTCACGTTCCCCGCCCACGATGGCTCGCACAATCAACTGCCCGGTCAACCCGCTCAGGTCGCTGATCACATTGGCTAACTGCACATTCATCTGCGTCAGGGCCTTCTGCATCCGCTGGATGCAGCTCGCCGCCGCTCGCACATGTTCGGCTCGTTGTCGCCAATACGTCCTTACCACCCGGATCTGACTGGTTGGCTGAAAAGAGTTGTTTAACAATCCGTACGTGTGCAACTTCAACAACCATTGGCACTCCTGCACATCGCTTTTGCGCCCAGGCAGATTCTTGGTGTGGCGCGCGTTGACCAAGTACACTTCGAAACCGCGTTCTTCCAGAATGTCGTATAGCGGAATCCAGTAGACCCCAGTCGACTGCATCGCTACGGTCCTCACTCCACAACTCTTCAGCCAGTCCGCCAGCCGATGCAGATCGGCCGTGAAACACCCGAACTGGCGTACCGGTTCTGTATCTCGATCGGGACGCACCGCCACATAATGGGAGGCGTTACCGACATCAATCCCGGCGGCCTCGGGGTGAATCACGTCCAGCCCAGGGTCCTTGGACTGCAACCGTCGTGCCCATTCCTTCTTCTCTTTGCGAGTACGCCACCGCCTGTCTGTTCTCATTTCGGTTCTCCTCGTGGGAAAATGGGATCCGGCTCGGCCCGGTGACGATAAGGTTGAGGAATCTCTCCATCGGGGTCATAAGAGGCTGTCGTCTCGACGGGCTCTTGCCACCATGTCAGTGATCGCCAGTACCGGAGCCATGCTGTTTTCCGGGCGCCCGAAGCACCAGTGAGAAGTCGGCCTTAGCTTGCCGAACCTGATCCTTGAGACAGGGTGCACCCGCGCTGCGGCTCCATACAAGTTTCTGGTAACCAGTGATCGTTCCCAGGTAATGATCGAATGCTGTTTTACTACAGGATTTCCAGGGGCCCCAAAGGGTTTACTCCTTCAGCTTTTCTCCATCCGTTCAAATCTGTGCATAGGTGCGGTGTTAAAGGACGCGATAACCCTCCTTGGATATGTTTTCGTTGTCGTCGTTGTGAATCAACTGGGAGCACAGCGACGACGGCTAGCGGAATTGGCCGAAAGACAACGCGACGAATTGGCAAACGAAATTGAGTTGGCTGCCGAGGTGCAACAGGGCATCCTGCCTCGTTCCATTCCACAGGTCCCGGGTTTTGACTTCGCGGCGCGAATGTACCCAGCCAAGATAGTGGCGGGGGACTACTACGGATTCATTGAGTTTCCCGCAGGCGAGATCGCCGTGGTGGTTGCTGATGTTTCCGGAAAAGGGGTTGCCGCGGGTCTGTTGATGCCTTCCATTGAGGTTGCTTTGCGCATGGACGCGGCACGCTTTTCGAGCACCAGCGATCTTCTGCAAACTTTCAACAACGTCGTTTGTCAGATCACCGGCGGGCACCGGTTCATTTCGCTGTTTTATGGAAAGCTCTCCCCTCAATCGCATTCTTTGGAATACACAAACGCCGGACACAACCCGCCGCTGGTGATTCGTGCCGGCACAGATCCAAGTCCTCTCGACAAAGGAGGCCCAGTGCTGGGTGTGCTCCCGAATTCGCACTACGAGAGTGAGAAGATCACTCTCCGCCAGGGAGACATTCTCGTTTTGTACACCGATGGTGCGGTCGAAGCTGAGAATCCAGCAGGAGAACAATACTCCGCAGAACGGTTGTCAAGGACCGTTGGTTTGCATCTGCAACAGAACGCTAGCGAACTGATCGAGACGATTTATACGTCCGTTATCCAATTTCGGAAGACGACTTCACTAGCCGACGACCTCACGTTGGTGTTGTTAAAGAAGTTGTAGCGCCAACGGCAACTGAACCAGACTGTGCCGAACAAGCCGCGAGATGGCGCCATTGTTTGGACTGCAACGAGTCTTGTGACGAAGGGCCCGATCTTGTCAAGCCTGGAGAAGTATCCAATTACCCCCTGCGATACACGGATTGTGCCCGAGTCCTGCAAACCGGCAGTTATCGGCTCATGCGGTTCGGCGTGCGACTCATCGGCTGTTGAACAGCGACCCACACCGGAAGCTAGCTCCGGAAGTTGTCCCGAATCCGGTTCTGGGAAGTTGGTGCCATAACTCAGACATCTTACCGAAACTGGCTTTGGTTCATTCCTAGTTCTCGTCCTGTGGCGGATTGCGTTTCTTGCGCATGGACTCGCCGCGCATTTCGATGCGGTGAGCGTTGTGAACCAGACGGTCCAGGATGCCATCGGCGATGGTGGGATCGCCGATCTGCTCATGACCTCTGAAAAGTTTAAGATACTTGCGTCCAAATGAACGTGCATTGCCACGCTCATGATATTACTTGTCTTTTGCCTCCTATTCGGCTGCCTCACTGGGTTGCGCTGTCTGACCACGCCAGCGGCCGTCTGTTGGGCTGCGCATCTAGGTTGGTTGAATTTGGCGAGTACCAAGCTAGCCTTCATGGACTGTCCGGTGACACTCATTCTTTTCACTCTCTTAGCCGTCGCCGAACTGATTGCAGATAAGCTGCCGAAGGCCCCGGCACGTACTGCTCCTCCGGGGCTGATCGCCCGCGTTGTTCTTGGTTGTTTATGCGGTGTCGCACTTGCGACAAGCGCTGGTGGAAAGCTGCTGGTTCCGGCAATCGTCGGTGTCGTCGGTGCTGTTATAGGGACATTCGTGGGTTACAAAACCCGCCATACTCTAGTCTTTCGGGCGCATGTCCCAGACTTCGCCGTGGCGATAGCGGAGGACGTGATTGCAGTTGCAGGAAGCTTGCTGATCGTTTCGCACGTCTAGAACGGTTGCCCTGCAACGTCTATTTGCCTGCGGCTTTAACCATAGCCGCCTTTGAGCCCTCGGCGAATCTCTTCTGAAGCAACCACGACAGCGGATACCCCAGTTTGGCGAGCATCTGTCGCGGACGAGAGAAAGCAAGGATGTCATACCATACGGTATCGTCTGCGCGTTTCCATTCAACGGTGAATCGCTCTTCTCCGCTCTCTGCATGTTCCGCCAAGGTTCCGTAGGCAAAGCCGAATCGGTTCACTGACCCTTCTTCGTCCACGGTGTAGACGATGCGACAGGCATTCAGCGAATAGAACCCGAAGTGAAGTACGGATACCGCTACGTCGGTTCCGACAAGTATCGGGGCACTCGGCCAATGGAGGTTCACCCACGGCATGCTGAACATTTTCCATGCTCGAATCGCCTGCACGGCCCGCTGCCAAGTATCTTCGCCTCTGCCAAGCTGGATGCGATTGTGATCTACTTTGTAGCCCGATGGGATGCCGCTGTCCGACTCTGCGACCTCTCGGTACGAGAAACCTGATTCCTTCTGCTTGGAAATGAAGCGTCGAACTTCGTCTTCCGATGGTGCTGTCAGGCAGAACACCAGCCGTTTTCTCCTCAACTGTTCGATTGAAGCCACACGTGCCAGATGAATAACCCGAGGTAGCTTGTAGCAAGCGCAAGAAACAGAAGGGTCAGGAGTGTGTGCCCCACAACAAATACTATTCCCTTTGGCCAGTCCGCATGGGAAAAATAGAGCGCGTCCACCAGAATCCGAGCAGTCCAGTAAATCCCGATAAAGCACGCAACCCCCAAGGCAGCACGGTCGCCCCGGAGCATTTCCTTGTGCAACACCAATGTCAAAGTGCCAAAAGCAATGATCGTCAGCACGGTGAATCCGCTCTGCACCCAAAGCAGTTTTCGGTTGAAGGGCATCAATTGCCGCAAGTCCTGTTTCCACCCCAGTCGGTATGGCACCTGAAAGCTCGCGCACAGAATCACAAAATGCGCAGCCCCGACCACCCACAAATCGACGTCAAAGAACCGCTGCACAAGTGAACTGGTCATAGCGCGTGAATTGCCCGCATGAACGGAAGTATTACACGCATGACAAACCATGGATGAAAGAGCCAAAAGACTGGTGCGACAAGGAACAGCAACATGAAAATTCGTCCACGCACTCCGCGTCCCAGACCCAGTCGCTTGCCCAACTGCGAATGTTCAATCGTCACTCCTGTACCTTGCAACAAAAAATATAGTGTCGGGAGGCCATAACCTCCGCGTGCGGGTAGCGAGATCACCAAATCGTGGAGCAGCCCAGAAGCCACGAATACCAAGAAGGCAGCAGCGCCTGCACCTATAGCTCGATGTAGTGGACGGAAGATCAACTCATGAGAAAGCTGGCGGAAACCAAGATTCCACCGCCTTCCCCAAAACTCTCCAAGGGATGTGGAACGGAGAGGCGCAGACATGATGGGCTTTGCATTGACGCCAAAGCTTTTCCACAGCAGGCTAATGATTTGGAAAGTGCCGAAGTGCAGCAGCAGGATCAGACCAAGCATTCCCAGCCATCCGCGCAGAAGGGGTTCTCCCTGCGGAACGGACCGTGCCACTACCCAGAGCAGAATCACCCCAAATGTCGTTTCGGAGATAGCCCACCGCCAAGTCGAGGGCGGTGGCGTCGGTACGCGCTGATTCGCATCCAAGAAAGCCTCTGCATCCATTCCCGGCCAAGCCAGAAGATAGCCCGCCGAGCGCCATGACGAATGTGCAATTCGAAATCGTGCCCTCCACCATGTCAGCCACTTCAGGCTGATAAAGATGGCGAACGACAGAATCCACATGAACACCCACGGCGGCAGCGCATTACAACAAGCTACTGCGCTCAAAGGAAGCACGCAGATCGGAAGCCAACCAATCCAAGAGGAGCTTTGCACAACCTTAGGCGATTCGACCTCTTTGGTTTCGCTCATTGCCAAGGAGGTCACGCTCCCCCGCGCATGCGTACTTCATAGACAGCTGGAAGCTCGTCTGAATTCCTGCGAACAAAACTGCGCACCAGTTCGGTACGGGAAAAGTGGCCAAGGCTGAGGAGCCGGATGCATTCGTCAGTGGCACAACTCTCCCACGAAGTGCGGCTTCCCCAGGGGAAACAGCTTGCCTCGATAACACGCACCGGAAGCTGCTCTTGAAACCCTGCTTCAATCTGTTCCCGCAGCCAGCGCATGTAATCCAACTTCTCCGCGATGGCAACTTTCGGGTTCTGCCGGATCACCACGCCGGGGAAATCGGGAATGTCAGTCCGCAATGTATGAATGTGCCCGTGTCCTTCGATCAAAATCTCGATATCGAGTTCCATCAGCCGTTCGAGGCTCATGAGCCACTTCCGGCTGTCCACGTCAGGATTGGGAGTTGCGAAATAGCTGCCCATAAAAGCATCTCCCGCTAATAGCACTTTCTCCTTGGGATCATAGAGAACAATGTGGTCGTCGCAATGGCCGGGTGTAGAGATCACGTGCAAGCAGCCGGAGTAAGTATCCACGCTCTCGCCTAACAGATGGTAGGGTTCCATCAAGTTTGGAGGCTGCCCGATGATTGTGGCTCGTACCCACGGAAGCTTCTTGAAAGGTGTCAGGAACCGGGCGGTCATCTCCGAAACGTAGACGGGAGCACCAGTAACTTCAGACAGCCAATTCAAATTGCCGACATGCTCTTCGTGCGCGTGGGTCGCGATGATCTTTGTAACTTTCGGCTTTATGCGGCGAAGGTGCCGCTGAAGTGATTTGCGCATCTTGGGCGAACCGGGATCGACTGCCACTCCGTCGTAGAGCACGGTCGTAAACAGTTCCCCGAACAGCAATGGAACCGTATTGGGTAAGAACCCATTCAGAAACAAAACGGTGAGCTTGCCATCCAGCAGGTCGAGCCGCTGATGATACGTGCGGACGAAAATGCTGAGCCTTTGCATCGCCGCCCTGATGCCTGCCCACAAGACAAGCGGCAACCGAATGAAGAAGCCCAGTGTGTAGCATGACCAGAACGCTCCGAGTCGGGCTTGGCGTCTTACAGCTTCTGGTTTAGCGACTCGGCATGCACCGCCGCGGCACTTGCTGAGCGAATATCGGTTCGTGGCAACGTAGCCGTAAAGCAGCCGTCCGATGTTTCTGAAAGGGAACCACCGTCCCAGAGTGCCAATCAGCCAAGTAGACGGTAACAAACGCGCCAGAGACGCGACGGCATCCCAGCCAACTAGGATTTCGCCTTCAGGAGTGACGACGTGCAACTGCCGCAGGCATTCATCCAGTTTGAGCCGGGAATCCACCGTGCCTAAGCCTTCCCCACTGACTGGCAAGGCGAACGTCTTGTTCTCGCGGTCGAGTGCTTTCAGCCATGCCACGCAAGCCTGACAAATCTCGCATTGCCCGTCGTAGAGAACGCGGTACACGGCAAATGGGGTGGGCCGAGCTTTAGGCGGGGAGGCGGTTTCGGCAAGTGATTGATCGGGCATGATAATTGCCCACGATTATGCACTCGCGATCGACTTGTTCCAAGTTACGGATATCGGAACCTCTGGCTCGCCAGTTCTGCGCGGCGGTGTCGAAGACTGCGAGCCTATGCAACGGCCGCCGATACGCACTCGACTGGCTGCTTCGCCGGAGCAAGCGCGATCAACGCTACGCCGATGACGACGAAGAAAGCCACGCCCATCAATTCTCTGCGTGGGATCAGGTTAAGAGACGCCTGCACAGCCATCAGCGTTGCGTGAGCAAAGCTCGACCATGCCGTGAACGCGATGAGGCTGCGATTCGCGGACGGGTTGCGGGCTGCTAGCAACAGGAAAACGCCGAGGGTGGCGTACAGGCTCATCATCATCGCCAAGGCGGGGTCTTGCCTGACAAACACCCTTAAGGGATAGACGCTAGCGCAAAAGAGCAATCCCAACAGCACCAACACAACCTTCAACGCTCGTTCTCGCCGCATTGCATCCTCCTGCTAGGCTGAGTGAATGCACACCACTCGACACTCCATACCCAGTTTCCCAAGTCCGAAGATACTGCACTAAAACAAAATAGATGGCAAACACGCGCCCGTCGGTTCGTTGTAAAGCCCGGTCGTCATCAGTGTCATCGGCTGAACCACTCGAAGGCCGCTCTCAAGGCACCAGCGGAGCAGCCCCGCGTTGCGAGTTGGGACAAGTATTCCCGGCCCCTGAAACTCCTTGGCTGCGGCAATCAGTGCTTGCAAATCCCGATTGGCTTCACCAACTGCATGACCGGAGAAAGCAATGGACGATGCGTAAGCTTTGATTCGCCCCTCCGATTCGGCGACGATGGCTGTTCCTTGCTGAATCGCGTCTTTAAGCTCGCCGCCACGGTCGTGCCCGTGGACTCGCATGCAAAGGTCATTGCAGGCTCCGAGATCGCTCGGTTCCGCAGGGCGGACGTGATAGCCCAGCGGCGTCTTCTGAATCGGAGTCCCCTGCATACATGCAAGTGGTTCCCGCACCACGAAACCGAGCTTCGCATAGAGTGAGAGCGAGCGATTGTGGTAGGCCGCCTGAACGAGGCGAACTCCCGCGAACTTCCTCTCCGCCGCCCGCGTCATCACGGCTTGCATCAGTTGCCGTCCCGCACTGTGGTTTTGTGCGCTGGGATCAATCGTAATCGGTCCTACACCTGCAATAGGCGTCCTCTCATCCAAGCAGTTGCTTCCGATGATTTTTCCGTTCTGTTCAGCGACTACGCAGAAGAACGATGGGTGCGAAAACATTGTCGAGAGCACATGTACAGGAATCTCCGGGGCTGGGAAATCTGGCGGGAAGTTGTGCTTGTTCGCGAGCGTTGCGAAAGCGTCGAAGCAGATTCTTCCGCACACCTCAGAGTCGGCTGGAATGGCGCGGCGAATGACAAGAGCTTGGTTATCGTCGATCCACGCTTGCGGCTGCGCTACCATGATGATTGTCTCCTCACATACCTTGTGGCCGAAAATAGAAATATGACCGAAAGACCCTCGCGGTTGAACCTGCCGACGGCCCGCAAACCACTGTTGCTGCTCCGCCATCGCGGCAGTATCTGCCCCTAGAAAGACAAGATCATAAAGAGCAGCACGTAATGACGAACAAATCCACGCAGGCATGGCAGAGCTCGGCAATTTCAAGTGCTGCCTGACAGTGGGCGACTACGGCCTCGGCTTCGATTGCAAAGCGGGACGGCACCAAGATTCGACTATCAGCAACGTTTGGGAGGCCCGCGAGGATCGGGGCATCGAACCGTACCCCTACTGCCGCTACCTAGATGAGGACAAGCAACTCGAAGCCAAAACCCTGGTAGATGATCTTCCAGCGTCACCAAGGTGAGCGGCGGCAAGATGGTGGGCATGCGTTTGGCAAGCATAGTTTACCTGAACCCGGCGGCCCAATCATGAGTATGTTGTGGCCACCGGCACAGGAGATTTCAATCGCGCGCTTGGCCGTTTGCTGTCCACGCACATCTTTGAAGTCCACCAGAAAGTCTTGCGACTCGCGCAGCAAAGCGTCTCCATCGGCTTTCAACGGGACGATTCCGTTGCCCGAATTCACGAAGTGGATTACGTCGAGCAGCGAGCGCACCGGGTAGACATCCACCCCGCCGACCATGGCCGCTTCGCGAGCGTTGGCTTCGGGAACCACCAAGCGCGAAATCTTCCGGAAGCGAGCCTCCAAGGCGATGGGCAGAGTTCCACGAATGCCGCAAACTCCGCCATCCAGCGATAATTCCCCTACGAAGAGGCAGTCGGATATCTCTTTTTTCGTCAGACCGCCATAGGCGCCGACGATGCCGAGCGCCATCGGCAGATCGAATCCTGATCCCTCCTTCTTAATATCAGCGGGCGCCAGATTGATGGTGATGTGTGTGGGCGGAATACCGTAGCCGCAATTTTTTAGCGCGGCGCGCACGCGATCACGGCTTTCGCGTACCGCCGCATCGGGTAAGCCAACGATGTGAAAGTGGTCCTGATCGGTCTTAATACCGGAACCGTCCACTTCTACTTGAATAATGTTGGCGTCGATACCATAGACCGTGGCGCTTAGGGTCTTGTAGAGCATGTTTGCTCCGGGGGAGACATCCTTCGCGCCGCCGTCGGCACACCAAGGCCTGATTCCGGAATGTAGCCACCTTACGGGTCGCGAGCGCGTCTACGCGGTGACGGATATCACCTGCTTCTTCTGTGCATCTTCTAGGAGGACCGATTCGGGAAAGATCACCGGAAAAGTCGTCAGCAAGGCCGATCTGATCGCAAACTTCGGCTAATCCACTCGTGGTCGCCTCAAAATCGACCTAAAGTACCAGATTCTCCAACAACAAGGGTTGTCGCGGCTGGTCAGTATAGTTACGATGGTTCGAATGGTTGAAGATTGTCCGTTCCACAAAAGCGAGACCAGATGACTTCCCTATGATGCAGACTTCTCCCAGCACACCGCGATCATCCCGGCCACCTCAGAATCTGGAGCGCGAGGAGTCTCAGCTTTGGCGATGGATTCTGTTATTCATGGTCCTGCTCGCGGCGGGCTTTGCCGCTCTCGCCTGGGAGAGGCTGGAAGCTCTGCCTTACCATTTGGGTCCAGCTGCGTTGGGAGTGCTGGTGCTGTCCGTGCTTCTCGCCGTCTATGCGTATGGACGACGGCGGGAGGTTGTGGAGCTAAAGACGCTCCTGCAGAATTTGCAGGAACAGGTGGGCGCCGCCCCGTCCGAAGAGCAACTCGACCAGCTCAACGAGATGATTGCGCGCTCGCAGCGCAGTTTCAAAGAGCTAATCGACTCTTTCGAGGATGCTGCCTGCGCTGTATCTCTGGATGGGACCTTGCGCACGGTCAACAAAAGCGTAAGCGAACTTGTGGGGCTTCCCTACACCGCCATCGTGGGACAGAAATTTTTCAACTTCATCGAGGAACCCAGCCGCGAAAGTATGGAAGGCGGGCTCTCTCGTTTTCTAGAGAAGAGACACTGGGCCGGCACCGTGCGGGTGCGTTTGAAGAACAATCCACGCCCGCTCTTCTTCGATTGCGTTTTGAATGCGATTGTGAAGGCCGGCGAAGTAGTTGGGATCAGCGTCCTGGGACGGGATGTGACGGGACAGCACGAGAAAGAGCTCCGCTTCACGGAACTTTTCGAGACTTTGCAGGAGGGCGCTTATTTCAGCACACCAGAGGGTAGACTGCTTGACGCTAATCCCGCGCTCGTAAGCATTCTGGGCTATGCGACGAAAGACGAGTTGTTGGCCGTCGATCCGGTTAAGCTGAATATGGATTCCACCGCTCCACCGGTTCTCGGCCGGGCGCCTGACGACCGGGGCGGTGTGCGCGGGAGAGAGATTACGCTAAGGAAGAAGGATGGAACGGTCGCGGCATTCCTGGAATCCTCGCGAGCCGTCTGGGATGATTCGGGCAAGCTGATTCGCTATCAGGGAACACTGGTCGACATCACCGAAAGGCGCAAACTGGAGAGGCAACTCCTGCAGCAGGAGGAATTCCGCCAACGTCTCCTGGAAAGTTTCCCCGACCTCATTCTCGTGATCGATCTGCAGGAGCGCTATACGTTCGTGAGCTCACGCGTGCGGGATTTGCTCGGTTATCAGTCCGAAGATCTATTGGGTAAGAAGATTTCTGAGATGCAATATCACTCGCCTGAATTGGCGACTCTCTATCACGATATCGCTTCTGGTGCCAGTGTGTTTGGATCCGCGGAATACAGCGCCCGTCATCGCGATGGCAGCTGGCGTACGATGAGGGCCTCCGCCAGCCAGTTTTTTGACGCCGACTCCAGGCTCGGTGGAGTCATCGTTTCCGTACGCGACATCACAACCGAAAGAAAACTGGAGCAGCAAATCGTGCAGAGCGAGCGACTAGCTGCGATGGGCGCGATGATTGGAGGAGTCGCCCACGAGCTGAACAATCCGCTGACGAGCATTCTTGGGGTCAGCGAACTTCTGCAGGATAGCCAGACCAGCGACGCCGCGCGCAAGCAAATCGGCATTCTGCAGCAGCAGGCGCGCCGGGCAGCTGAGATCGTTCATAACTTGACGTATTTTTCCAGTCCGCCAGCGGCGGGAAAGAGTCGAGTCAACCTCGGAGAAATCGTGGAGCGTACGCTGAATCTGCACTCCTACTCCCTGCGCAAGAACAACATCACGGTGGACTTTCTCCGTGAACCGGGGCTTCCCTACGTGGATGGAGATCCGCACCAGCTGATGCAGGTTTTTCTGAATTTGATTCTGAACGCGGAACAGGCGATGCGTGAGGTGCGTGACCGAGGAACGCTACGAATCCGCCTTAGTGATGGTTCGGAATCGGTTTCGGCGACCTTTCAGGATGACGGCCCCGGAATTCCTTCCGATATTCTGACGAACATCTTCGATCCTTTCTATACCACCAAGCGGCCGGGCCGGGGAACTGGCCTTGGGCTGAGCATTTGCAAGTCTGTGATGAAGGAACACAATGGAGCTATCGAAGCCGCCAACGCGCCCGGGGGCGGAGCGGTCTTCACTGTCATGCTGCGCAAGACAGCCCCTTCAGCAAGCGCTGGTTAATCTCTTTCCACTGCCATCGCCACCGCGTTGCCTCCCCCGAGGCACAGTGCGGCGATCCCACGATGTACATTGCGTCGCGTCATCTCGTAAATCAAAGTGACCAGCACACGCGCGCCGCTGGCTCCAATGGGATGGCCAATGGCGACCGCGCCGCCATTCACGTTGACTTTGTTTGGATCAAGCCCCAGTTCTCGCATCACGCCCAGCGCCTGCACCGAGAAAGCTTCGTTGAGCTCGTACAGGTCGACGTCGTCTTTCTTCCAGCCGGTCTTATCCCAGATTTTTCGCACCGCGTCGACAGGCGCCATCATGACCCATTTGGGTTCGACTCCACTCGTCGCCTGCGCCACAATGCGTACCATAGGTTTCGCGCCGACATCGTTCGCTCGTTTTGCGCTGGTAACCACAACGGCCGCCGCCCCGTCATTCACTCCCGGAGCGTTGCCGGCAGTCACGGTTCCATCTTTCTTGAAGGCAGGCTTCAATGCACGGAGCGTCTCGGCGCTTGTATCCTCGCGCGGAGATTCATCCTTCTCGAAAAGCACCGGTGGTGCTCCTTTCTTTTTCGCAGGAATCTCTACCGGCACGATCTGCGACTTAAAGCGGCACTCTTTCATTGCAGCCACGGCCTTGCGGTGCGAGTTCACCGCAAACTCATCCTGCTCTTCGCGGGTGATGCCGTATTTTTCGGCGACGTTCTCTCCGGTTACGCCCATGTGATAGTCGTTGTAAACGTCCCAGAGACCGTCGTGCACCATGGAATCGATTACCTGCCCGTTGCCGAGACGATATCCCTTGCGGGCCTGCGGCAACAAGTAAGGAGCGTTGGTCATCGATTCCATGCCGCCCGCGACCACGATGGAACTGTTTCCGGTCTGCACTGCCTGCGCCGCCAGAGCCACCGCTTTCAATCCGGAGCCACAAACCTTGTTGATTGTCATGGCACCTGTTGCTGGTGACAATCCCCCGAAGATTGCTGCTTGCCGCGCCGGATTCTGTCCTAGTCCGGCGGGGAGGACGTTGCCCATAATGCATTCATCGATCTGATCGGAGTTCAATCCAGCGCGCTTAACCGCCTCGCGAACCACGATCGCACCCAACTGCGGAGCGCTCAAATCGGTGAGACTGCCCTGAAATTTTCCCACTGCCGTACGACAACCGGAAATGATGACAACATCATCGAAAGCCGCCATTGATCATGCTCCCGCGAAGATTTCGCAACTGTCATTATAGATGCACTGCGATAGAAAACGATGGAATTGTAAGAGCCGATTGCATTGCGGTTGGATTGCCAGCGGGCGACGGATGAAAACACGATGAACGTTTCGTCGACTTCATCTCAGTGCTTGCAATTTTCGGGCGCGGCAACTTTTGAGTGCGCGAATTCAAATTTTCTTCTTGACTATCACCGCGTGTGTGACTTTGGTACAGCACCACACGCTACAGTGTGTTCATTTTTTTCTTGACTTCGTTTTTCATTAACTCTATACAATCAATAAGTTGCAACAAAACATTCGTTGCAGATTTTTCCATGAACAATGGAAGGGAGAATAGAAACAATGGCAACCAAGAAAAAGGCAAAGAAGAAAAAGAAGCATTAAGAAAGTCAGTACGAAGTCAAAAAGGGGGACGCCCAAAGCGTCCCCTAAGTTTTTGTGCGAAAGTCTTATCTCGGCGCATTGATCAATTCAGCGACTTGGCGTCCCTGGCAAGACTGGAGGCAAGGTTCGGAACCCGCTTTTCGCGTGCCGGACACAATCCCCGAAAGGCGCAAAATGTGCAGTGAAAGCCGACCTTAGGTTCAAAGTTTCCCTCAGCGATGTGGCGGACTACGCCTCGCACCCTGTCTCGCGCCTCTTCCAATTGAAACTCTGTGCGCTTCGACACTACCGGAACATTGCCTTCGAGATTCTGAAACACTAATTCGCCCACGCGATACCCCCACTTCACGTGCGCAGCCATGGCATAGATCGACAACTGGAGACTTTCATCTGCATCCTCCTGCGATCGAGCCTTGCCGGTTTTGTAATCGACAATCGTTACGCTTCCGTCGGATGCACGGTCCACTCTGTCTATTCGACCGGCAACGTTGGTCCCCGCAATCTGCACATCAAACCACTCTTCGGTGTGCAGAACCTCCGGCGCAGGAACTAAGCGCGCGCCGTCCAGAAAATCCTTCAACTGTTTCAGTCCCTGCTCGAGATAAAGTTGTCGCTGATAGTTGTCCTGAATACCGCAGGCAGCCAGATCGTCACGAAACAGCTGTATCAGCTCGTCTTCGGTTTTAGTCCTGCCCAGCCGCGCAGAGTCGAAGTAGGTGCGAAGTACGCGGTGCATGGCTGCTCCATATTGAACCGCGGCGTGGAGTTGTCGCGAGAGCCTCCATTCCCGTTCAAACTTGAACTGCAGGGGACAGGTCTCGTACGTTTCGATAGCCGTGGCGCTCAAACGTGCACCCAGACCGTTAATTGCCTGCAGCGCAAGCCATTCAGGCAATCGTGAGCCCTCCGGATGAGCCTCATCGGTGGCGGCGATCTCAATCAACTCCGGCTGCGAAGGCAGCGCCATGCGCGAACGAAGCCAAGGTTGAAGTTCGGCATTCGAGATCAGTTCACGCATGAACCCCGCCGGAGTTTTATCGCGGCCTAATCCCTGCCTTCCATAGATGTGGAGCGAATCTCTGGCTCGCGTCATCGCCACATAAAAAAGACGGCGCTCTTCCTGATCGTGGAGTGTCTTGTCGTCGCCCGCAGCGGCTGAATCCGGATCGCGCAAATCTCTGGGATACTCCACCAGGCTCTCCCGATAACCAGCGGGAAACGAAGGACTGGTCGCGCGCAGGACGAAGACATGGGAGAACTCGAGGCCCTTGGCTCCATGTGCAGTCATGAGCCGGACGGCGTCTTGATTGGCATTTGAGGTCATTGGAATCACTCCGCACGCCTCACGAAAATATTCCAGGTACTCGATCCATTCGCCAAGTTCCTTGGTTTTGGTAAGTTTTTTTGTCTCCCAGTCCGCCGCAAACTTCAACACCGTCTGTAAGACGGCTGAACTCAGGTCGAGCCGGAATTGCTTTCCAATCAACTCCAGAGCTGAACGCGTTTTAGCATTCTTTCGGCTGACCTCATCTCTCGCTCGGCGCACGGAGTCGAGCACTTGGTGGCCGCCTGCGACGGTGTCGAGCACGGAAGCCAGCGGAACGATGACTCCGTCGTTCGATTCTTTGGCAATCGCACGCAGTGCGGCCCTCAGTTGTTCGGGATCGACATCGAACTGCGGCAGCGCGGCGACCCGGAAAAGACTGGCGTCGGAGCCCAGGTCCACCACGACAGAAACGCAAGCAAACAAATCTCGCACCTCGGGCGTATCGCTCACGTCCATGTTCTCAATGGAGAAGGGGATTCCGTGTTCGGCCAATTCCTGTACAACTTCATCGCGGTGAATGTGCGAACGGTAAAGAACACCACAATCGTTCCACTTGCACCGGGAATGCCGTTTCGTCTCCTCGATGATGCCAACTACGTCAGGCGCCTCCGCATTCTTCCCGGCAAATGAGATCGCTTCCACCGGGAAGTTGGACAGCATTTTCCCTTCTCTCTTGGCCTCTTCTTCCCGCGCTGACTGCAGAGGAGTGCGGCGGTAGGCAAGTGGGCCAGGCTCGCCCGCTGCAAAGACTGGGGGATTTTTATCGACAACGGCGAAGGCACACCGCAAAATAGCGGTGGTCGAGCGCCGGTTCTTGCCCAGAACAACTAGCTTGGTCTGCGGAAAATGCCGGCGGAGAAGATGAAACGCTGCGCTGGAGGCTCCACGAAAACGGTAGATGGCCTGATCTGGATCGCCAACGCCGAAGACGTTCGCTTCTTTGCCCGCCAGCGCGGCCAGAATCTTGATCTGCGCGAAGTTAGCATCCTGAAATTCATCGACCAGAATGAACGGGGAGCGGGCACGCTCGGCCTCCAATATATTTTCGTCGCTCTTGAGCAGTTCGTATGCCCGCGTGATCATGTGGCTGAATGTGCCCAGGTTTTCCTCCAGCAGCCAGCGCTCTGTGGTGGCAAAGACCCGGGAGATCTCCTGGCACCGGCCGATCACCTCGGCATCGCTCAACTGATCCTTCGACTTCGCGACCCGGGGAACAGGCAGTTCGCCGCACTCCAGCCGTCGAACATAATCCGCGTACGTTTTCGGACTTACCAGTTCGTCGTGACAACGACTGAGAAAACGCAACAGGTCATCGAGGAACTGTCCCACATTGGCGGCGCGGACATAGTGTTCGAGGTGAAGATCATGAATTCTTTTGCGCAGATAAATCCAAAGATCTTTTTCGTCAAGCACGCCAAAATTTCTCCCGGCACGCGTCAGCAGCTTGAGGCAATAATCATGAAAGGTAGCCGAATGAATTTTCTTCCCGAGAAGGGCGCGCACTCGATCACGCATCTCAGCCGCGGCGGCTACGGTATAAGTGAGGGCGAGCACCTCGTCGGGTTTGGCGTGTGCCTGTTGCACCAGCCGGGCAATGCGATGGATGAGGACCGACGTTTTCCCGGTCCCAGCCCCCGCCACCACCAGCATTGGACCGTGAACGTGCTCGATCGCTTCGCGCTGCCGATCGTCAGGAATTAAGGGGGGGCGGGACGACAATTTGGAGACAGCCATTGCGGCTCAGAATACCACCACCTTCAGCACGGCGCGAAAACGGACGCGGAAACTTAAATGGAGTGCAAGGCTGAAGCCACAATTGCAACGGCGGCCATTGCGGCCGTCTCAGCTCGGAGAATCGTGTTGCCCAGCGAGGCGGAAATCCATCCAGCTTGCTGAAACGATTGCAATTCGTCTTCAGTCCAACCGCCTTCAGGTCCAATCGCAAGGATGAGGCGGTCGTTTTCCGCATCGGGGTTCACAACGTCACGCAGCGCAGTTCGCCCTTCCGATTCCGTGAGAACGACCCGCAACAGTGCTGAGTCGTTCAGTGCTACTGAAAGTTTGATGGGTGCTACGATTTCTGGCCGCGCCGAACGGCGCGACTGTTCCGCCGCTTGTCGGGCAATCCGTTGCCAACGCTCGACTCGTTTCATCGAAGCAGCGGCCAGGTGAGAGTCGGTTCGGCGCGCGATCACTGGAATGATCCGCGCCACGCCAAGCTCGGTACATTTCTCAATCGCCCATTCCATGCGGTCGAACTTGAAAATCGCGAGCAGCAGACTGATTTCGGCCAACCTCTCCCCCGAAACTTCTTCGCCTAATCGAAACTCGACGCGGTCAGCCTTGACTGATGTAATTCGCCCTCGGCGCACGGCTTCGCGCGTGGCGATGTCGAAATCCTGCCCGACGCGAGCCCTGAGCACCCGCACCAGGTGATCCGCATGTTCTCCAACCAAGGCCGCACAATCATCTGAGGCTTCGTCTGCAATCCAACGGCGGCGTGTCATCCTTCAGTTCTCTCAGTTCTCAGTTCTCAGTTCTCAGTTCTCAGTTCTCAGTTCTCAGTTCTCAGGAAAGCGAACCTGGAGAACGCGTGCGAGATTCTTATTCTTTGCGTAATTTTCTGTGAAGGCTCACCCTGAAAATTGATCTTTCGCTTGGAGCAGCCAGCAGCGATGATCGAATGGGAAGAACGCATGAGGGCAGGATGCGATTTCATTGAGAACTGGGAACGGAGAACTCTTCTAGCCAAACATATCCTTCACTTTTCCGAGCAGCGATCGCATCACGGGTTGGTTATCCACCTTCGCAGTCGTCTCCAGTTCCTGGAGCAGTTCTTTCTGGTGCTTGCTTAATTTGTTCGGAATCTGCACCCGCACTTCCACGTATAGATCGCCCTTGCCGTGTCCATTCAGCACGGGCACGCCCTTGTTTCGGATACGAAACGTTGTGCCGGGCTGGGTTCCATCAGGAACCTTGAGCGAGTGCTCGCCCTCCAGCGTGGGCACGCGAATCTCGGCGCCCATCGCGGCTTGCGTCACTGAGAGCGGGACGACGCAGTGAAGGTCATTTCCTTCCCGTACAAAAAATGGATGTTCTTTCACGTGCAGCACAATGTAGAGATCGCCCGCGGGACCGCCGAATGGACCAGCCTCGCCGCCGCCCGTAAAGCGGATACGGGTACCATCTTCCACCCCCGCCGGAATCTTCGCCTCCACGGCGCGCTGCCGCAGAAGGCGGCCCTCGCCTTTGCACTTTGGGCAAGGATCGGTAATCACGTTGCCACTTCCCTGGCAGGTGGGACAAGTTCGCGCGATGCTGAAGAAGCCCTGCTGATAGCGCACCTGGCCACGACCGGCGCATGAACGGCAGGTTGTGGGACCTTTGCCGGGTGCGGCTCCTGAGCCGTGGCAATCTTCGCACGCTTCGTGACGGCGCACCATGACGCGCGTCTCGGTTCCGAAGGCGGCCTCTTCGAACTCGATGGTTAAGTCTTCGCGCAAATCCGCGCCGCGCTGAACCCGGCTGCGGCGGCGGCCGGCCCCGAACGCATCCCCGAAGCCGAAGAACTCGCCGAAGATGTCGCCTAAATCCTGAAATGCCGTGGCGTCGAAACCTCCGCCCGGGCTGCCCGCACCGCCAACTGCGGCATGGCCGAAGCGATCATAAAGGGACCGCTTCTCTGAGTCAGCCAGGATCGCGTACGCCTCCGTGACCTCTTTGAAGCGCTCTTCCGCGTCTGGATTATTCGGGTTCCGATCGGGATGCCATTGCATGGCGAGCTTGCGGTAAGCGCTCTTCAGTTCGACCTCGGTTACTGTACGGCTTACTCCAAGCACTTCGTAATAATCGCGTTTTGCGTTTGTGGCCAGAACAGGCGCCTTTCCTCAGTGAAAACGATTGTGTAATTGCAACAGGGTTGGAAATTATTTGCCGGAATTTTTCGCTACCTTCACCATCGCGGGCCGCAGTAGCCGTTCTTTAAATTTGTAGCCGCGTTGCAGTTCCTCGATCACTTGGTGATCGGGAGCTTCGGCGGTCTCTACCATTTCGATCGCCTCGTGGTAACGAGGATCGAACGGTTCCCCCTTCGCCACGATGGGATACACAGAAAGCTTAGCCAGCGCAGCCTGCAGTTGCTTGTAAATCAGCTCAACCCCGTCGCGGAAGTCTGTGCCGTCCGATCTCATCTGTAGCGCGCGTTCCAGGCTATCAACCACCGGCAGCAAAGTCTTGACTGCATCGGTCACGGCGTAATCGCGGTAGTCCTGTTGTTCCTTGGTCGCTCGCCGGCGCGCATTTTCAAACTCCGCTTGCGCTCGGGCCAGGCGATCAAGCAGCGAGTCCCGCTCCGCCTTTATCTTCTGCAATTCCGATTCCGGAACAGACGATTCCGCGGTCACCGCCGTCTGTGTAGAGGTCTCACCTCCATCACCCGAGGGTGCCGGCAGTTCGTGGTCCAAATCCAACTCCACATTCTGCTCTTCCGATTTGACATTCACTTTACCCATACTGAGTATGATCACTCCGATTCATTCAAGATTTTGTCAAACAGGCGCGCAATGTAGGAAACCGCGGTGATTGTGTGCTGATAATCCATCCGCGTCGGGCCGATCACAGCGAGCGAACCGACCATGTTGCTTCCTGTACGTGCCGGCGCTCCGATCAGCACGAAGTTCTGCATCGAGGGCAACGCATCATCCAGGCCGATTACCACCCGGACCGCCTCCTGCTTTACATCGAGGTATGCCCCGAGGAGTTTTGCAACTTTCTCTTTCTCCTCCAGAGTCTGCAGCATCTCCTGCAGGCGTTTGCGATCCTCCTGGCCGGTCACAAGATTGGCCGCGCCTTCCACGAACACCATCTGCGCGCCGGGCTCGGCGGTAAGCGCGCCTTGCTTATAGAGTTTCTCGACGGAATTCATCAGACGGTCGTACTCGCTACGCTCCTGTTCAATTCGTCGCGCCAGCTCGGCGCACATCGACTCCATGGTCCATCCGCGAAAATTTTCGTTGATGTAGCTCGCGGCGAGGTTAAGCTCGTCCTGCCCGAGGTCGAGCCTCAAAACGCGGTCACGCACCAGGCCAGACCGCGTCACCAATACGGCCAGCACTTTTTGGTCGCCCAGTCGCGAGAAATAAACGTGCTCCAGCGCATTTTTGATACCGCTGGCCGCCACTGTGACCCCCACATTCCGCGAAATCAATGACAGCACATGAGATGTGCGCTCCATAAACTCTTGCACATCGCTAATGCCGGCGAGCGATTCCGTAATCATGTTTTCTTCCTGCGGGGCCAACCGAGCGTCTCCCGTAATCTGCTCAACGTAGTAGCGATACGCTTCCGGCGTAGGCACGCGTCCCGATGATGTGTGGCGTTGCTCGAGAAACCCCGCGTCTGAGAGGTCGGCCATGACGTTGCGAATTGTGGCAGGACTCAGACCCTCGCGGTTCGATCGCGCCAACGTGCGCGAGCCCACAGGCTCGCCCGTGGAAATGAAAGTCTCCACGATCGCGGTGAGAACTTCGCGTCCTCGCTTGCCGATATTTGGGTCAGATGGCATTTTAAACTCTGGCCTTTGCGGCTTGCTGCCGTCCCCTCGCCCAGCGAAACATTTCAAGTTAAGTATTTTAGATGCAAAAACTTAGCTGAAGATGCAAACACCGCGCTCTGCTTGGATTCTAGGAACGCTCCACCTTCCTGTCAAGGACCGTAGGGCTGCGCTCACAGACATACTTCTCTGCCGCAACCCCGTTCGCATCTTCCCCTGATGAGTTATTCACGCGTATCCTCAACTCGCATGCAGCGGAAGCATTCGCGATCCAAACCTCACATCGCCGTCGTTGGGTCGGGAGCCTTCGGCGGCTGGACCGCTATTCATCTTCTAGAAGGCGGAGCTCAGGTCACCTTGCTCGATGCCTGGGGTCCGGGCAACTCGCGATCTTCATCGGGCGGCGAAACCCGGATCATGCGCTGCACCTACGGGCCAAAACAGCCATACACGGAACTGGCCGCGCACGCCCTCAAGTTATGGCAGAAATACGAACGACGCTGGAAGCGGGAGTTTCTTCATCCCGCTGGCGTTCTCTGGATGGTCAGCAGCCGCGACGACGCCTTCGAGCGCGACTCGCTCGCGATGCTTTGCCAGGCGCACATCAAGTTTGAGCAACTTTCCAAACGTCAGATGAAACGACGCTGGCCGCAAATCAACTTCTCGGACGTGGGCTGGGGGATCTTCGAACCCGAATGCGGATACCTCGACGCGCGCGCCAGCTGCCAAGCGGTGGTCGATGCATTCATTGCCGGAGGCGGCGCGTATCGGCAGCTCGCCGTTTTGTCCGACCGCCTCGAAACCCCGCCACTTCGCCGCTTGCGCCTCTCGGACGGTTCACGGCTGAAAGCCGATCACTACGTTTTTGCCTGCGGACCGTGGCTGGGCAAACTGTTTCCTGAAACTCTAAGCGATATCATTCGGGCCACGAAGCAGGACATTTTCTTCTTCGGACCGCCCGCTGGAGATTCCCGTTTCAGCGACGCGCATCTTCCGGTGTGGGGCGACCATGGCAAGCGTTTTTTCTACGGCATTCCAGGAAGTAGCCGGCGCGGATTTAAGGTCGCGGATGACACGCGTGGCCGCGACTTCGATCCTAGTTCTGGCGAGCGAGTGGTCAGTCAGACAACATTAAAGCGAGTTCGCAACTATCTCGCCTTCCGTTTTCCCGCGCTGAAGGATGCTCCGCTGATCGAAACGCGGGTCTGCCAATACGAACAGACTCCCGACAGTGATTTCATTCTGGACCGCCATCCGAAAATGGATAACGTCTGGCTGCTAGGCGGCGGCTCGGGACATGGCTTCAAACACGGGCCGGCGCTCGGAGAGCTGATGGCAGACTTTATTTTGAAGGATGCCCAACCGGATGCCGGTTGGCGATTGTCGCGGTTTTCAAAAGCGAAACCCCGCGCATGAATCCTCGCCCAGGCGCCATGTGGCGGCCCATTCTTTCATTGAATCTGAATCACGCTGGCCGACTCGCCCGCCTTGATCTCCGCTACCCGCGCCGCGACCCTGCGCGCAAACTCAAAGATCGACTTGGCATGCGGCGAATTCTCCCCCTCTAGCACGATCGGCTTCCCGCCGTCTCCGGACTTGCGTACCTCAGGATCGAGCTCAATACTTCCGAGAAACGATGCCCCACAATCCTGCGCCATCTTCTCGGCCCCGCCGCGCGAGAAGATGTCAATTTCGTGCTTGCAGTGTGGGCATGTAAAGAAGCTCATGTTCTCCACCACGCCCACCAGATCCACTTTCATCTGCCGGAACATTTCCATCGCCTTGCGCGCGTCCTGCAAAGAAACGTCGGACGGAGTCGAAACCACCACCGCGCCCGTCAGCGGCACCGACTGCACCAGCGACAACGCAATGTCGCCCGTCCCCGGCGGCAAATCGACGACCATGTAATCGAGATGTCCCCACTCCACCAGTCCCAGGAATTGTTTCACGATCTGGTGTAGCATCGGACCGCGCCATATAATGGGCTTGTCCCCAGGATTGAGAAATCCCACCGAAATCACCTTCAGCCCGAACGCCTGCAGCGGTTCGATGCGGTTTTCCCCTGCCATCTTCGGCTGCCCACTCAATCCCAGCATCAGCGGCACATTCGGCCCATACACATCCGCGTCGAGCAGGCCGACTTTATGTCCCATCTTCGCCAGAGCGACGGCCAGATTCACCGACAGCGTGGTCTTTCCCACGCCGCCTTTGCCCGAACCTACGGCAATGATGGCATCAACTCCTGGCAACGGTTGCGGCCCCGGCGCGGCTTGACCGGGATGAGAGGGCATATGTGCGTTCAAGGGATCACACTCCAGACATCAGCCCGTGAGGTCGGGCGAGATTCTTTGATTATACAGAGAGGCTCGACGGGCAGCGCAGATCGGGAAGGGATGCCGAACAGAAAATGCACCCACGCAGAGTATCGAGGCCGTACACCTTAAATTGATAATCGAGGCACGCTAACGGAAAGCGGTGCGGCAATTCTCAACGATTAACGCCTGACCTTCCGCCTGCGGTCCAGTTCAGTCCTCCGAACCTCGCGCCGGCGCCCGGCATCGTCATAGCGCCGCTTCTGGTCTTCGCTTTCAGGAATCACGGGCGCGACCTTCAGGTGCTTTCCTTCGGCGTCCACTGCCACAAACGTCAGATAGGCCGATGCGACATGCTGCGCCGTGTCGGCAAGATAATTCTCAACAAACACTTTTACGCCCACTTCCATCGACGTACGGAAAACCCGGTTCACCGACGAACGCAGAATTACGAGGTCCCCCACCCGCACGGGCACCAGGAAATCGATGTGGTCCACCGACGCCGTCACCGCGTAACTCCGCGAATGGCGATGAGCTGCCATCGCTCCCGCCAGATCGATCCAGTGCATTAAGCGGCCGCCGAGCAGTGCGCCCAGCGGGTTGGCATCATTCGGCAGAACGATCTCCGCCATTTCCGACTGCGAATCCCGCACCGGACGCGGCATCATCATCTCTTCGCTCATGGTTCCTTTCGGTTGGTGACACCGCCCGTCACTTTTACCCGTCAGCTGGCCGCGGCCTGCGACACTCCCTGACCTTTTCTACCCTCCATATACGAGGCGAGAAAGCACTCCGCCATTCGCTGTACTCGGCTGTCTTCGTGTCGCTTTAACCACTGGGCCTCAGCCATATCAAACTCTACAAAGCCGTGTTCCACGGGACGATGCTCGCGCTCGCATATGTAACGCACCCGAATGCGGCCAGGACTACCGTTCTCTCCGCCCTTGCCCACGCTTTGCCCCGCGAACCGCACTGCATCCCACAATCTCTCCCGCGGCAGTCGCGGACAGGCCCGCGCGTACCCGAGGTTGCAGAAATCCTGCAACTCTTCCTGCGACGGAGCCTCCCCTTCATGCGTGGGTGCGGTGCAGTGTCCGCTCCAACCGCATCCCAGCGGCAACCGCGACGCATGTAGCCACGTCCCGTTCTCTAATTTTTCTATCGGCATAAAAAATGGACACGCCACTATCCCAGCCTCCCACAAAATCCTGAAATCTTAGGGATTGCTCATTGTACCGATCCCATCAAAAGCAAGCCAACCCATCAGCCAGAACGTTCTACAAGTGAAGCAACCATTTGTAGTAATCTCATCTCAACTGAGAACTGAGAACAGTTTTATGGACCGCATCGGCGCGCTCAACGACATCCTTACCCAGAATCCGAACGATACCTTCGCCCGCTACGGCCTTGCGATGGAATACTCCAAGCAAGGCGACCTCGACCGTTCGCTCGCTGAGTTTTCCATTTTGCTCAAGAACAGTCCCGACTACACCCCCGGTTACTTCATGGCCGCCCAAACGCTAGTCCGCGCCGACCGAAGCGCCGACGCTAAAACGATGCTCGCCGATGGCATCGCCTCCGCCCGCCGCACCGGCAACCTCCATGCCCAGGGCGAAATGGAAGCCATGCTGGCCGAGCTAGGGTAGCACCTCAGATTCCCCCCTGGACCTACTTCGCCATTCTCCCCATCGCCCACTCCACCAGTCCCGGGAAAAGCTGATAAATCTTCACCGGAATGTGCATCGTCCAAGGCACAATCACTTCCCTCTTCTGCCTCAAATACCCATTCATCGTCGCTCGCGCCACCCGCTCAGGGGTGATCCCGCGCACCGACCCCGGACGCACTCGCTTTAGTTCCTTCCCCCGAACTGCATTCTCGCTGAATCCTGTCCGTACATAGCCGGGACAGACCGTGAGCACATGAATTCCATCTTTCTTCAATTCCACGCCGGCAGCCTTGCCCATTCCGTTCAAGGCAAACTTGCTTGCGCTGTAGGCGGCGTGAAAGGGCAGCGGGATATGGCCGGCCACGCTCGATATATTGATAATCGTGCCTCCGCCCGGCTGGCGCATGATCGGAATCACCGCTTGCATCGCCGCCACCGCTCCAAAGAAGTTTGTCTCGAACATTTCCCGGCACGCCGCCAGATCCATCTCCGCCACCGAATCCAGCAGGCCGTGTCCGGCGTTGTTCACCCAGACATCGATTCTCTGAAAGTGATGCAGCGTCAATCCGATCGCGCGGTCGATATCTTCGCGGTGTCGCACGTCGCAAGCCAGCGCCAGCGTTCGTTCGCCGTGCCCTACCCGCCCGCGAGCCGCTTCGACGCGACCGGCATCGCGTGAAAGCAAGACCACGCTGGTTCCGCGATCGGCAAAGCTCTTCGCAATCGCTTCGCCAATTCCCATCGAAGCGCCGGTTACGACCACGATTTTGCCTGCTAGTTCCATCACCTGCTTTTATTCTCCTCAATCTCTGAAGTCAAACCAGGTCCCGCAGCTCTATGATCAAATCGCTGCGCCATATGCCGCCGCGTATCGTACAATCAGACAACGCACCCTGCCCGCCGGAGACAGTTTTGGACGCCCTGATTCCCCTGTTCCCACTCGATGTCGTTCTGTTCCCTGGAACACCGCTGCCTCTGCATATTTTCGAACCGCGCTACAAAGAAATGATCGGCGAATGCCTCGCCCAGCAGTGCACCTTCGGCGTAGTGCGCGCCGTGGAGGAGGGCCTTGCCGAAGTGGGATGCACCGCCGAAATCGTCAGCGTCGTGAAAGAGTACCCCGACGGCCGTCTCGATCTGGTCACCGAAGGACGCAAGCGTTTCGAACTTATCCGCATCAACCAGGAACGTTCTTATCTGCAGGCTCAGATCTTGGTAATCGACGACGAACCCGGCGCACCGTCGCAAGAAGATACTTCCCGCGCCATTCAGTTGCACTCTGAACTCCTCGCCATTGCTGGCGCCAAACAGGATCTCTCCGCCGCCGATCCTTTGTCGTTGTCTTTCCATCTTGCGGGCTCTCTTCCTCTCGATCTGGATTTCAAACAAAAGCTCCTTGCCTTGCGCTCCGAGGCGGAACGTCTTTCTTTACTCATTCGTTATTTTGAAACCATCATTCCCAACATCCAACGCGCCGCGCGTGCCCGTGTAAAGGCCGGCGGTAATGGTCACGTCTACTGACTCCAGAGCGCTTTGGCAAGCTCAAGGCCTCATGCCGGAAGCCCGCTACCTCCAACCCGCGTATAATTCAGGAAAGTATCTTCCTGGGGGTTTCTAATGAGTCTTCCGCGCACACTAGGCGAATTGCGCCAGAGTGAATTCTCCGAAGAACGTTTGCGCACTCGCCGCGTGAAAGACGAACTCCGCGACAATCTGATTGCCCGCTTACGGGATCACGATGACGCCAGCATTTTTCCCGGCATCGTTGGCTACGACGACACGGTCGTGCCCCAGATAGTGAATGCCGTTCTCTCGCGCCACAATTTCATTTTGCTCGGCTTGCGCGGCCAGGCCAAAAGCCGTATCCTGCGCGCCTTGACGACGCTGCTCGATCCTCATATGCCGTACCTCACCGGCTGCGAGATCCACGACAATCCTTACGTCCCCATCTGCCGCCGTTGCCGCGAAGAAGTTGTGCGACTCGGCGATGCCACACCCGTTTCTTATCTAACTCCCGACGACCGCTACGTGGAAAAACTCGCTACCCCTGATGTCACTATCGCTGATCTCATCGGCGATATTGACCCCATCAAAGCGGCGCGCGGCGGCCACGAATTGTCGAGCGAATTTACGGTTCACTACGGACTGCTTCCCCGCGCCAATCGCGGAATCTTCGCCATCAACGAACTTCCGGATCTCGCTGGAAAGATTCAGGTCGGCCTGTTCAATATCATGCAGGAAGGTGACGTGCAGATTAAGGGATATCCCATCCGCCTGCCTCTCGACCTTGCCATCGTCTTCAGTGCGAATCCGGAAGACTACACCGCCCGCGGGAAAATCATCACTCCTCTGAAGGACCGCATCGGCTCTGAGGTTCGGACGCATTATCCGGCAACTGTCGATGAGGGCATCGCCATCACTGCGCAGGAAGCCTGGACCCGCCGCAATGGCCACGCCATGCACTTGCCCACCTACATCCAGCAGGTAATCGAGCGCATCGCCTTCGCCGCCCGTGAAGATAAGAAAATCGACAAGCGCTCCGGAGTCAGCCAGCGTCTGCCCATCTCGGCGATGGAGAATGTCATTTCCAACGCCGAGCGCCGTGCGCTTCGCAACAATGAAAAGCTTGTCGTGCCCCGCGTCAGCGATGTTTACGCCGCGCTTCCCGCCATCACGGGCAAACTTGAACTTGAATACGAAGGTGAGATGAAAGGTGCAGACCATGTAGGCCGCGAACTGATTCGCGCCGCCATCGCTAAGACTTACGACGAATACTTCACCGGCGCCAACGTGCAACAAATTGTGCAGTGGTTCGACTTGGGCGGTGAGATTCAGTTATCCGATTCGATCTCGGCCGGCGAAGCGCTCGAAAACTTGAAAGAAATTCAGGGTCTGATCGAAAAACTTGGCCCGCTCGGCATCTCCCAGAAGGAAAGCCCCGAGCAACAAGTTTCCGCCGCCGAGTTTATTCTCGAGGGCCTGCACGCCCACAAACGCATCGGCCGCAACGAGGAGCGCGTTTTCAAGGCCGGAGAGAAAAAGCCCGAGCCGCGCGAGCGCGAAAAGACCTTCGAAAAAGAGGAACCGCCGTATCGCCAAAGAAGGCAATTCAACTAGAAAGCTTAGGCGTTGGTCTGGCTGAAAGCTGAGTGCTGACTGCTGAAAGCTGCATCTATGAAGCGCATCCGCTACTCCAAGTACGTCCCCGACCCCGCCGGCGAAATGAGCATGGAAGACCTGCTCAGCGCGCTCTCCGATTACCTGCTGCAGAGCGGCTACCAAAGCGACATGTGGTACGAAAGGCCCGAGGGTGAGCAAACTCTCGAGGACCTTCGCCGCGCCATCGAGCAAGCCCTGATGGAAGGCGATCAGTTCGACGATGACATGCGGGAACGTCTGCAACAAATGGCCGCGGACGGCGAACTCGACGAACTCATTGAAAAGTTGATCGAGCGCATGCAGCAGGAGAACTATATTTCAATCGATCAGCCCCCTGATCCTTCCCGCCCCTCCGGCGTTGGCGGCCAAATCGGCGAGAACGCTCCACAGGCCAAGTTCGAAATCACCGACAAGAGCCTTGACTTCCTCGGCTTCAAATCTTTGCGCAACCTGCTCGGCTCCCTTGGCAAATCCAGCTTCGGACGCCATGACACCCGCGACCTCGCCACCGGCATCGAAGCCAGCGGCGCATCCCGAACCTACGAGTTCGGCGACACGCTCAACCTCGACATCACCGCCACGCTCTCCAGCGCCATTCAGCGCGAAGGCCTTACCCTGCCACTCAACATCGAGTATTCCGACCTGCAGGTCCACCAGTGCGAGTACCAATCTTCCTGCGCTACTGTGCTTATGCTCGACTGCTCGCACTCGATGATTCTCTACGGCGAAGACCGCTTCACTCCAGCGAAAAAAGTTGCCATGGCTCTCTCCCACCTCGTCCGCACGCAGTATCCCGGCGACTCGCTCTCGCTCGTCCTCTTCCACGACTCCGCCGAAGAGGTCCCGCTCTCGCAGCTCGCCCGCGTAAAGGTTGGCCCTTATTACACCAACACGCGCGAGGGACTGCGCCTCGCCCAGCGAATCTTGCAGCACCAAAGAAAAGACATGAAGCAGATCGTCATGATTACTGACGGCAAACCCTCCGCCCTCACCCTCGAAGACGGACGCATCTACAAAAACGCCTTCGGCCTCGACCCGCTGGTCGTGAGCCAAACGCTCGAGGAAGTCTCGAAGTGCAAGCGCGCAGGCGTTCTCATTAACACCTTCATGCTCGCGTCAGATTATGGCTTGGTGCAATTCGTCCAGAAAGTAACCGAGATGTGCCGCGGCAAAGCCTACTTCACCACGCCTTACACCCTGGGCCAATACCTGCTCATGGATTACATGTCGAGAAAGACAAAAACCATTCACTGATAAATCTGACGCGGGAGTCGCTCACGTAGCGACAGCCGTCTCTTCTCTCCGCCTAGCACAGCGAGGCAAGCGATAAGGCACCGTTCAGCCTCTCACTCTGTCATGCGTCCTCCGCGGCCGCCGCAGGAGGAGGGTAACGCCGCAAAAGCGTAATCGAAAACACCAGGACCAGAACGAGAAGCCTCAGCAATCCAAGTTCAATCATGGAATTGCGGAAAAGCACTGCGCTGTCGCTCGTCCATGCGGCCGCTTTCCCGAGAGTAGCCATTTCCAGGCTGATAACAAGGATGCGTCTGATCGAGGCGATTAAACCGACGACGAGAAAAGGTTCGGTGACGAGAACGTGCGAGCGAATGGAGATGCGAACCGTATGCAGAATCTCGGCGAGCATCAGCACGATGAGCAACTCGTTCAAGACCCGCAGTGTTTGCGTGACCACGGTCCAGTGAATCACGCTGTCGAAAAGCAGCTTGCTCCCCGCCTCTGTGTTTGAACGGAATCATGCTTGCCGGCAAGATGAGGATTCTCATTGTCAGCGAGGGAAAAAGCCCTGTCAATCGCAGACTTCTGCAGCAAGCCGCGTCATTCTGAATGAACCGCGCGAACTGCATCCAGTGATCAAGCAAAGTGCGCGAAGCATCGCTTTCTTTGCGGACGCAATACTCGGGTGTTTGGCTCGCTTCGTCACCGATTCCACCTCCTCGCCCCGTATACCAAACTGCTGATACTCTTTAATCAGACCTATGGCAAATTGCATTCGATGTGGGCGCCAGCTTCCCGGCTTTACCCTCGGCAAGAAGATCTGCCAGTGGTGTGTGCAGCACGAAGCAGCGCAGCGCGGCGAAGTCGTCGACGACACAAGACAACCCGTGATGCGCACTCCCTGGGTGCGCCGCAGTGAATCCACCATCGGCCTCACGCAGATCATCTTCGGCATTAACGCTGCCGTTTTCCTCGGTATGGCAATCTCCGCTTCCAGCATTATGGAGTTCCCCTCGGCTGAGCTGGTGCGCTGGGGCGCCAACGTGGGCGCGCTCACCATCTCAGGAGAATGGTGGCGGCTGTTGACCAACATCTTCGTTCACGCCGGAATCATTCATATTGCCTTCAATATGTGGTGCTTGTGGAATCTAGGCGCGCTGGCCGAATCGCTCTACGGGCGCTGGACCTATGCCGCGGTGTATCTCATCTGCGGCATTGGAGCCAGCCTGGCGAGCGCCGCCTGGCATCCATACGTACCCAGCGTCGGCGCTTCCGGGGCCATCTTCGGACTCGCGGGCGCACTCCTCGCGGCGTTCAAGTTAGGAGAGTTTTCGGTGCCGCGGTCTGCACTGTCCGGCACACTGCGCAGCCTTGGAGCGTTCGTCGTCTACAACCTCATTTTCGGATTCGCACTTCCAGGCATCGACAATGCCGCCCATATTGGGGGGCTGGTGACTGGATTAATCGTGGGCGCGCTAATCGCAGTAGTCGCTCCGCGCCAAGAACAGGCGCCGCGACGCGCCGCCATCTTTCTTTTTGTGATCCTTGCACTCGCCGGTGGTGCGATGCAACTGGCTCATCATTACAACATACCTCTGCGTCTACAGCGAGTGCCGTTCGCGCGTTCCGACAATTAACCGCGATGAGCTATTTCGTCCTAGGAACTAAGTCTTCAGATCTCTCTTCACATCCCCGACCGCTCGCCACGCCTGATTGATAGCCTCATCGGTATAGGCGTAAGCACCGGCGTCGGCATTGGCGATCGCGATTTTTCCGTATGCTTTCCGCGCGACCTCGCAGGGAGTCTCGCCGCCCTCCAGCCAGAAGGAATCGAATAGCGAGTTGTACTCGTAGGCGTAGCCATGCGGCCAGCGATTCACCGTGATGGCCGCGATATCGCGCGCGGGATCGAAGCCTCCCGCCCCCAGCGTTCGTGCCAACTGCTCGCGGATCTTCCGTTCCATCGTTTCAAACGTGGTGTTGTACAACTCAATGCGGCCGGCAGTATGCTGATCCCGCGATGGCCTCCCGGGCTTGCATGGCGTCTTCATCATATGAACAACAATTGGCTCCTCCGGCTTGCGCGCGCATTCATAGCCACCAATGCTTACCGCCAGGTCAAGACCAACTCGCGTGTGATAACACCCCGGAGCATAGACCGCATTCGTGTTCAACTTCTGAAACGCCGTCCAGTTCCGCAAGGCAACGTTGGTATAGAGCAATGGAACTTTCTGCGCCGAGGCCAAAGCATCCTTTTGTTTTTGCGGCAGTTCTTCACAGATGTAAGGAATCACCACATGCCAGCAGGCCAGGACGCAATTCTTCGCCCGCGTGGTGTACACTTTGCCACCCCGCGCATAGGCTACTTCAACCTCTCTCACCGCGGCCGCATCTCCAACATGCTTGACTCGCACCGCAGTGCTGTTCAATCGAATCTTCACGGCTGAAGCTTCCGAATCCAACTTTGCATAGTTTGCCTTCGCCAGAATCACATCGGTCGCAGAGTCCCCGGGAATTGCGCCCGGAATCAACTTACGGACGAGCAGGCGCACAATTGTCGCGTTGCCGTCTGGGAAGTGAAAGAAATATTTCTCTGCCTCTTCGTTCGGAATCGCGTCTCGATTCATGCCCTTGCCCGGAGCTGGATCAAGCTTCATGCCTTCGAATCCCGGAAGGTCCAAGCCCCATGCATCCTGCGCCGGTACTGCATCGATCCCCAAACCAAACAGCGGCTGCGGTACTGCCTGGTAAAGTTTGACCACGTCCTCATGCACTTTCACAACGTCTCTGAGGAACGTGGCGTAGCTAATGCGCGCCAGCTTCTCCTTTTTCTCCGCTGAGGTCATGCCTGGAAAATAATCCTTGGCATCGTGAAGGAGACGGACGAGGTCCGCTTTGGCTTCCGGCGCGAGAGGTGCGTCTGCCAGCAGTTGCTTCCATATCTCGCCGTTGTCCGATCCAGCGTAGTCCTTTTCGCCACCCCCCAGCGATGCCGGGCCTACTACCAGGCGGTCGGTGCCGAATGTTTCCTTATCGAAAAATATTTTTGGACGCAAACCCAGCGAGCGATAGAGATTGGCGTCGTGATACTTGGGATAGGAAGCGACATCGATGCCAAGTTCTTCGATCAGAGCGCGGGCTTCCTTGCTATAAGGCGCGGGACTCTCAATCGAGTACGTCCCACCGAAACCAAGGCGGAAGGCGTTGCCGGCGCGAAATTCGTTGCGCTTGGCGTGGCCGCCAAAGTCATCGTGGTTGTCGAGAATGAGAATGCGTGCGTTCATGCCCGCAGCTTTCCGATAGAAGTGTGCCGCAGAAAGGCCGCTGATGCCGCCGCCTACGACGATCAGGTCATAGGTTTCGCCGGTATCTTGCGGAGTGCCCGCTGCATCCCAGAAAGTGCCGTCACGCAAAGAGTGCGCTGCATCGAACGAACCGGGATGGCTGCCGCGCAGCCCAGTGAGAGCCGGAGGATAGTAGCCGGTCAACTTCTCGGGATCGTTATCGGTTGCACCGAAAAGATGCCACGGCATCATGACAGCGCCCGCCGTGACAGCTATGCCGTTCAGGAAGTCACGGCGAGTAATGTAGCGCTTCATTCCCAGTTCGCGATCGTTCAAGTCGCTCAAAAAGCCTCCGAGTCCTGGAGTTTTCCAATTTGTGGAGGGAGATTGTCTTCTTTGCGCAACTCACAGGCTTCGAGGAAACAATTAGCCATCGGCCTTTTTTACTGCCAACTCCGCGCCTTGAAACCCAATGCGGCTGTGAGTGCCGTCGCAGAAAGGCTTGTTGACCGATCCGCCACACCGACAAAGCGAAAAGGCGGGTTTGCCGGTTAGGTCGTACGGAGTTCCACTCGCGTCGACGAGTTCCACCGACCCTTCGGGTGCTTCCACGCGATATGGTCCATTGGGACGGACTGTAATTTTTACTTGCGCCATGCTCTGAGTCCTCCAACCTTACGAGTTTCTAGTAAGGCTAAAAGATATCATTAGGCAGGGGCACGTGTCGCGGGGGCATATCGCGGAAAGTTCGAGCAAATGACCCCGAACTGAAACCCCTCGGTGATAGTGCAGAAATTATCGCAGCTGTAGAGACGGTGGGCTACTGAACTCCTAGAGCGGCAACTCTTGTGTAGTAGGAAAGTGATGTGGTTCGCGACCTACCTTGCCGTCATATTTCGTTGTCATCTTAAACAACTCGAAACGGCCGTCAGCGGCGAGCACGCGGCATTGGTCCCTTAAGGACTGCATGACCCGGGCATCGCGCGGTTCGAAATTTACCGCGATCTTCAGGTTCTGATCGAGCACTTCCATGCTGTCGACGCCGCTGATTGTAGTCGCAACCGGAAGGCTCATCGCATAGCGCAGGCCTTGTTCGGCGGTGACAGCGCCGTGGCGCACCAGTTCGCCGCTGCCTCCCAAACTTTTCATGCCCAGCGCGGCCATCCCCTGACGGCTGGCTTCGGGAAGGACGTGAGTTTCGAAACTCCGGAACGTGGCATCGCAACAGTTGAGTGGCATCTGAACCGTGTCGAAAGGAAAGTCGTGGGACAACATTTTCAAATGAATTTCTGGATCTTTGTGTCCGGTAAAGCCGATGAAGCGAACTTTGCCTTGCTGTTTGGCTGCTAAAAGCGCTTCGGCCGCGCCCTTCGGAGCAAAGATCAGGTCGGGGTCATTGTCGTAAACCACTTCATGAATCTGCCAGAGGTCGAGGTGATTGGTTTGAAGTCGGCGCAGGGACTCTTCCAACATCCGCATAGCGACTTTTTTCTCCCGGCCATGGGTACAGACTTTGGTCATGACGAAGGCCTGGTCGCGCTTTCCTTTTAGCGCTTTGCCAAGCCTTTCTTCACTGAGACCGTCGTGGTATTCCCAAGCGTTGTCGAAAAATCGACGCCGTGATCGAGCGCCTTGGCCACGATTTCATTGGCGGCCTGATCGGTTTCTGCCGAGCCCAGATGGTAGCCGCCGAGCCCAATCGCGGAAACTTGCACACCGCTGCGGCCAAGAGGCTTTGTCGGTACCATGCCCGACGGCACCTGTTGCGAACGATCTTATTATTCTGATTCTGATCCTGCGCCATGCTTCCTCCCGCAAAAAGCGGTGCCCCATCCAGATTTCGGTTTTCCTGCGGCGATACTCCCAGCAGTTGTCGTAGAAGGTGATACCACCATCCACCGCTTGGTGGATAATCTCGACCGCGGTTTTCTCCTCGGGCGCATCGCCGAGGTGATGGCCTCCGAAGCCAAGACCGAAATTCGGGCGTCGGAACGGCCGAACTTTGTTAGAGGGATAGTTCCGCTGGAAGATTGCGGCATTGACTTAGCTCGAACGTTATAAATCCGGATTGATGTTAGACGGCGTTGGATGCTGCCCTAGCGGAATGGGTTGATAGGAAAAAATAGGAAAATAAGAAGACTAGAAAGCAATCACAGACGCATCTGCGGTAACCGACTTACTGGCCGGTTCTGAGGAGAGATTTCAAGCGGCCAGAGAATCGGCAGACAGCAGGCTGCGATACAGATTGAGGTAGTCGTCGATCATGCGTTTGGCGGTGAAACGCTCCCGAGCACGGGTGTAGGCGCGATCGGAATAGGCATGCCGCAGGCCGCGATCGGAATCGAGTTGTTGCAGAGTGTCGGCCAGACTGCGAGCGTCATTGGTGCGGAAATAGAGTGCGGCATCGCCCCAGACCTCGCGGAAGGCGGGGATGTCGTTGGCAACAATGGCGCAACGGGAAAACGCGGCGTCAAGAGTAGCCATGCCGAGCGGTTCGTAGCGTGCGGTAGCGGCGTATACGGCGGCGCGACTGTAGAGCGCCCGCAGCTGAGCCTCAGTCTGCGGACCGCGAATAGCAACGCAACTCTGATCGGTGGCGACCTTCACATCTGCCCGGATGGGAACGCGCGGCAGCGGGACCGTTTGCTCGGCACCCACAATGCAAACCGAGAAGGGCTGGGAGTGTTGGGTAAGCAAGAAAACCTGCTTGCCCGCGTCGAGCAGGCGGCCGACCGAGAGCACAGAATCGTCTTTGCTGACGTAAGGATTAAAGAAGATAGGATTGCGGCCGGGGTAGATTACAACTCCCCGCCGCGGAGGTGTGTAGTTGTAACAAATGCTGTCAAGCATCCACGCCGACGGTGCCACAATGGCGTCAGCGGCGGCGATGCCGCCGACTATAGTGTCGCGATACCACTCCAGCCAGCGTGTGGGTCGCGGCGTGCAACCTTGAACGGCCTGCGTCCAACTTACGATGTCGCCGTGGGCCATTACGATGCGGGGCACATTCACCGGCAAGTTTCCGTGGCAGAACTGGTGTAGGTGTAAGATGTCCGGCCGCACTTCGCGTACCAGGCTGGCGAGAAATTGAGACGATTCGAGCAGGTCCTTAGGCGCTTCGTCCATCCATTCGAGGCGAAAAGCCGTGGGCCGATACTCCAGGCCGTGGAGTAGGTCCATCCATGAAGTCTGTTCGGGGAGGGGAATTTCGCCAAAACTGACGAGGGTGACTCGAACGCCACGCGTAACCAGCCCCGTGACAAGTTCGCGCGTATAGGTCCAGGAACCGGATACGGTATCGGCGGTAACCAGGACGTGCACAAAGCCTCCGGAGGACTCGCGGGATGCCGCGGTACATTGCGGAATCCAGCGTTAGCGCTCGCTTATTCTAGTGCGAACGGGCTAAGACGTCGATGCTTTTTTGGCTGGAGCGAGATTATTTGCAAATTTTGTGCCGGGATTGCTGTTGGGGCCGGGACCAAGCTCAACCCGAAGGTAGGCGAACCCGAGCCCTGTATTTGGGGCTCCATTGGCGGGATATTTACCAGGGCGCATCAGTCCGACCCCAGCCCGGCCCGCATGCCGGGCGCTATCCATCGGCCACGGCCTTTTCGACGCAGATGATCTTGTGGCACTCAGAGCACTTGCCGAAACGATGACTGGCGCGATCCATTTCGCTCCTTGGTCCAAGCCAACCCGTGTCGATCAATTTGGGTTTTTTCATGCCCTCAGTTTCCCACAGCCCAGACCCCGATTGCTACCCCCCTCGGTTTCTGGCGTTTTGTACCCATCTGGCATCCAGTCCGTAGGCTCCAGAAGCCGTAGACTCTAATCGTGCATTGACGAGGACCATTTTGACCTTGTGCTGGGATTTTCGCTAAAAGAATTGATCCGTTCCGATAGCTGTTTCGATTCCTGGATTAATTTCTCAGCCTCAGCGATCAAACGCACGGTATTCTTGTTCAGTTCCTCCATCTTACATCGCAACAAGGCAGACTCTTCTTCATGTTGCGACCTCGGGATGATCTGCGTGCTGGTGAGCAGCATAGAGGGGCCTCCGATGCGAATTATCAAATTGCACAAGAGACCGACGCCCAGAACTGGGCACGGCGGAGGGATGTGTAAAGGGACTCCTTGAGTCTAGCACTCGGCGCGACGATTGCAAGCCTTTAGGCAGTAATGAGGCCTGTTCCGTCTCCCCAAGTTCCTGGGCGAAGGCGCAAACAGTTCCATATGCCGCGATTTCATAGTGCTCAACTCGTTGTGCAGCGCCGATAAGCGCGGCGTCCATAAGACTGCCTTCAAAGTCCTCTTCCATTACGTCCGCGCCTTCCTCCACCAAACCTTCCATGCCGTTGCAGTTTTGCCGTTAGGGCTTCCCCCCCAATCCTTGAAAATTTTCTCCAGACGCTGCACGTGACCTTTGGTCTGTTCGAGATGTTCTTCGAATCCCTGTCGCAACTCGTCCGACGATGCAGCTTTGGCCATTTTGGATAGAGCCTTCACAAGTTGGTTTTCTGCACTGTACAGATCCTTCAGCTCATCAAGGTAAAGTTCTTTTAGTCCTTCCGGCATATTTCCTCCTCAAGGAGTGATTTTGAGTGGAAAGCTGTCGGCGGTTGAAGCTTCCAGTGCGCGATTATCTGGGTGCAGTTCTCCCGGGGCTCGCCGACGTCCCGATTCGACGACTTCCTGAACTCACTCCGGCCACCGTGGCCACGCAGAGGTGCTGAGTGCGATGGCTAGTTTTTCAGCGACTTTGAATCCGTGGTAGCATCGCGCATCGTGAAGACAACTTTTGTCTTCGTGGGCTTCATCCTGCTGGCTACGGCCGTAGCGCAGCAGGTTGACGAACCGCGTCCCAACGGGGTGATTTACGGAATCGCCCTTGGTCAGGATGGACAGCCAGCAAAAGGAATAGGTCTAACGGCCAGCCCACTAGGGGTTGGACTTGCCACGGTCCTTCCTCATGTGAAAACAAATGACGCGGGTGAATATCGCTTTCCAAACATTCCTTGGTGGGGTAAATACACCGTTTACGCCGAAGATGAAGACGCAGGGTACTCAATCTTCAGCACCGGCGCAGGCCGTAGTGAGCCTTCAGAAGTTGAACTCACGCCGGAACACCGAGAAGCAGAACTTAAAGTCTACCTCCCTCCAAGGGCTGGCTTCGTGCAAATCCATCTGACCAACCGAAGAACAGGCGGTGGTATCTCGGGGATGCGGGTGGCAGTGATGTCGATGGAGAACCCAGAGTTGCCGTTGTTCGCGATGAGTTGCTCTTCAAATCACGTGATCTTGGTGCCGCCGGACAAGAATCTTCTGTTGCATGTGAACTCAGATGGATTTCGTGAGTGGGATCAAAGCGCTGGAAGGGGAAAGCCTCTTCAGGTGCCCTCTGGAACTCGGCTGGCCCTGGCAATAGACCTTGAGCCCTCAAACTGATTGAGTCCTTCTAGTCTTCGTCGAACAAGCGAGGCATATCGCGCCGCTTGTCAACCGTGTAGTTCCTCTGACGTTTACTGTCCTTCCGGCATATTTCCTCCTCAAGGAGTGATTTTGAATTGTGCTTCAGATGCCAGCGCTATGAGATAGGTAGCCACAAAACTAAGCGAAAACGAGCTTTGAGGCATATGAAGTTTTTCATAATCTGCAAGAATACATACCGCACCGACTCGCGTCGCGTTTGCAATGAAAGAGTGTAAGCGTGGAGGTAACGTGCGTAGCGGAACCAGCAAGACAAGACGTTAAGCAGGCTACGGTCTTTTTTCGCCACTGGTGACCTCTCCACCCGATGGCTCCGCAATACAAACGTGCTTATCTTTGGTGAACTAGTACTCATCCCACAGGAGGCACAACAAAATAATATGGACACCAGAGCGGAACGCGGTGAAGCGCAGGAGGATTTAGTTACGGGAACAATCGAACGCCAAACGTCACAGATTCCCTCCAGCGTGTTTCTTGGCCTGGCAGTAGGGGCAATGGCAGGATCCTTGGTCCTAAAGATCGCACGAAAGAACGCTTGGGCCTTGTTTGTAGGACAATGGGCGGCCCGCTGCTGATCATGGGCAATTACGACAAGATGGTGAAGCAGCACGGTTCGGACGTCACAACCGCCTTTCCGTCGGAGAGCGGCATAATATATAAATCTTACCCAATTTGAGGTGTGTGCCGGCGGTCTGGACCTTCCCGCCGGTCATTTTTTTGAAATCGGCAATAAAAGATAACCCTCCCCGGGAGAGCCAATGAAGAATGCTTTCGAAGTGTTGCAGCAGAAAGAAACAGACCTCGCCCGTGTCCGCCAAGAAATCGAGAGCCTGCGGATCGTCGCCTCTCTACTCTCGGACGAATTACCTTCCGAGGAACTGACTAAAAAGCACGCCAGATCAGCAGAGGAAACATTGGACCCCGGTTCAGAGAAGGCGACCGGAACGGACGATCTGTTTTCCTCTATGAACCCTGCTCCGCGTCCAAGATTTTGGAACATTCTTAAGCGGCAAAAGTAGCTCGTCGCGCCGAGTGACAGTGGCACTTTCGAGCTATTACGCACGGCACTTTCGCGCTGCAACAAGACCTGTATATGAAACGATCTTTATCTATATGAATATGCGTGTGTGCCCACCCATCATCTCGAAGACCGCATACGCGAACTCTGCGCCCAAGCCATAGCAGCGGACGATACCAACTTTGCGGAAGCTGTTTCGGAACTCCAGTCCGCCTTGCACGAGCACTCGGCACGACTACGCGGGATCGCAACGCGGGAATTAGTTGGACGAAAGCAACCTAGGCTCCGACAGCCGGAGGAGGAGTCGTGCGAACCGCTAACGACTCGAACCGAATAAGGGAATTGATTGAGAAAATCAAAATAGAGCAGGACCAGATAAAGTTTACCGCACTGGTCGAAGAACTAAATCGTCTGCTAGACAGCGACCAGCCACCCAGAAAACCTCCCACGGCGAGCGCCTGACCACAAATTTTGGTAGGGCGACAGCTTTAACCGCCTAGTCACATTGGTTTGATCGGCGGCTGACCCTCCCGTCGTCACAGTGTTCGGCGAGTGCATGGCTGAAGCCGAAAGCTCTCACGCATCTCTCCAATCGAAGTTTCTGCTTGGAAACTGGATTTTGTCAGGACAAGAACTAGAGAAAGGAACCCAGACGTATCAAGATTTCATTCTGCTGCTGAACCTCCGAAAGAATCTGCTACATTTCAAAGCGAATCCTGCATTCGAGCAGAGCACTCCGACAGAAGAAGTTCACAAAGAGCTTTTCAAGAAATTCAAGAACAAGAACATCCTTGCGGAAGATCTGTCCTGAACAACCATCGGGTGATATTTCTCGACAAACATTTTCTGCTTTGCTCGAAGGGATTGTACCAGAAGGTGTGATACACAGTGTCATACAATGTGACGTAAGTGTATCTACACTGCTTGCCGGAAGGTTTTTCAAACGAGACCATCGTCTGCGGCAGCAGCCCCCTGCAACGCCCTCAATCCGTCGAATTGGCTGGAGCAGCACGTCCGGGTAGTTCAACCACAACCAAGATTGAGTGACACGCCACTCGAATCGAAAATGAAAATCGCCCCATCATCCTAGCCAGAAATGGCTTTGGATGATGGGGCTTTTTCTTGTTCGCTACGTGCCTGCGGGCCGGAAGATTGTCGTCAGGCCATTCACCTGCCTATAATATAGTGGGCTGAAAGCAGAGGTTCTCAATCCCATTCGATGTCCTTTTCTGGAAAAGTAGACGTACCCCGTTACGTCTTGGCCATACTCATCGCCCTTGTCGCCCTATTTTTCCGTGAACTGCTGTGGCCGCTGCTAGGCTCGAACAATCCATTTCATACCGCTTGGGCAGCAGTCATCTTTGCCGCTTGGTATTGCGGAATGGGTCCAGCTATCGTCACTGCAATCATCGATGTGATAGGCATTTGGTACTGGTTCTTGACTCCGGCTCATTCTTTCAGACTTTCCGATCAAAAATCGCAAATTGCTGGGATGGTCGGGTTCCTGCTTTTTTCGGGCTTCATCATTGCTCTTAGCGAGGCTAACAGGCGGTCTCTTTTCAGAAGCCAGTCGGCTGAGGGGCGACTGCAACGAGCACATGATGAGCTTGAACAGAAGATCAGGGACCGGACCACTGACCTCACTAGGGCGAACGAGAGCTTGAAGACTGCGACCGAGAGCTATCGTGACCTCTCAGTGCAGGTGCTCAGACTACAAGACGAGGAGCGGCGGCGAATCGCACGAGAGTTGCACGATGGCGTCGGACAGATTCTAGCCGCCCTTGGCATGAACATAGCAAAAATTCGGCACGAGTCGGACAAGCTCAGCAACGAAGCGGCCCGAGCCGTTTCAGAGAATTCTTTTATGGTAGATAACTTAAGCAGAGAAATTCGGACGATGTCTCACCTCCTGCACCCCCCGATGCTCGACGAAATTGGTCTTTCTTCTGCTCTGCGGTGGTACGTTGACGGTTTCTCTGAACGCAGCAAAGTCAAAGTCGAGCTGGACCTTCCCGAGGAACTCGGTAGGCTGCCGAACGAAATGGAACTTACCATCTTCCGAATGATCCAAGAATGCCTAACAAACGTTCATCGTCATTCTGGCAGCACCTCGGCGACGATACGGATACGCCAAGAAAATCATCACGTCAGAATCGAAGTTCAAGATCAAGGGAAAGGCATCCCTGCGGAGAAACAGGCGGACCTCAATTCTTCGGGTCGGGCGGGCGTCGGATTCCGGGGTATGCGGGAGCGTCTACGACAGCTGAATGGAACTCTTGAGGTTCAGTCTGATGCAAAGGGTACAACGGTGATTGCCAGCCTGCCCCTTACCATTGCGAGTGACGGAACTGCTGCCAAGTCCGGTTCTGTCAACTAACGGGTTTAACATCCGGTGCGAAATGTGACCATGACCAAGGCGAATCTCCGAGTCCTGAAGTGGATCGGCACAGTCCCGGCGGTCGGAGTCTGTACAGCGTGCGATCTCCAGTTCAAAGTTCGGACGACCACACTGAGGCGAGTTGCGGACGCACAGGAAAGCCTCCGCAAGCAGTTTGCCGAGCACAAATGCTCCCGCAAGATCGCAACGACTGACACTTCAAAGAAATCGTCTATGCCGTAAGAATCCACTTGAGATGGCGTTTCAAGCTGCGGCGTCTTCGCTAAAATACGTTCCGCCGTCCATTACAATCTCAACCGCTTTCAACAAGCACTGAATCTCGTTCTTAGCACAGACACCCCTTACTCCCACTCTTCTAGCCTCGATTTCCAGTTGCTTCGATGGGTCCGTGGTGACCATCAAGATGAGAACGTCGGGGTGCCGCTGGTTCAAAAGACGAGCTGTTTCCAGCCCGTTCATCTGAGGCATTATGAAATCCATCAACGTGAGATGCGGCGTATGAAGATGAAATGTCGCCAACGCATGATGGCCGTCAACTGCTTCCCCAACTACCACCCATTCAGAACGCTGCTCCAATGCTGCTCTGAGAGCGGCTCTTGCGATAGCACTGTCATCGACGATAAAGATACGGACCAAGCAACTCTTTCCTACGCTAGGCTACGATTTTAGTAGCATCTAGTGCGGCTGGTGTTCCCTTCAGCGAGACGATTGCAAGGTCTTGACCCAGCAGAGGTACCCCGGTCGTTCCCGAGGTTCGCATCGGTCGAAACCGAACCTGCTGAAAACTCCGAAGGACTCAACGCTGGCGGGCTGAGAAAGAACCACCGACATGGTCTTGACGACCTTGCCGGGCTTTCGTGCTTCGAGGTCTGCTACCTCTGCATTCGCCGCTTCGCGAGCGGTCAGATGCCAACTCCACGACGAGGATGATTGGCGATCACGGTAGGGATAGCCATCACTGGTTGCCCCCCGTACAGACCCGGACGGGCGCTGATTAGCGCATCCGGTTCTTATCTCGGATGACTGGCGGCGAAGCGAACATCAGGAAAGGGATGGAGCGCACGCGGTTGAGGAAACCATCGCTGAGCCAAAACGAGGATGCGCGTCCATGAGATCCGGCGTTGCTGGCTTCGGCGACGAATAGTTCGCCACCAGAGCGCCAGCACCCGATCCCGAAACACACCCAGACTTGCGAGGTTGCCCGGTACCGCGTAGTAGTTGAAGTGGCCCTGTACAATCGACTTGAGCCATTGGCCGGTTTGGCGTACAGGATCGTGCATACGCTCACGGAGTTGCTGCTTAATCTCCCGCAGCTTCGCCCGCATGCGTTTGCGAATCGTCTTGCGCCTCACGGTGAACCGCCCTAACCTGTTCTTCCCGCTGATGTGCGGTTGAGTAGGCCGGCGGAATTTCACCACCGGCCTCTCGCAGAACCGAACGTGAAGCTCTCACCTCATTCGGCTCCCATCAAGCAAACACGCCAGTCATCCCGATTTGCAGTGTACAAAGAGATCCGCGCACTCCGTCACAAGCCGTTGAAGAAACTGACTCGCTTGGACTTTGTGGCGTTTGAAGCGCTTGAATTTACGCATCGCCCACGCCACGAGCGTCTGATTGACGTATCGCAGCAAGGGATACAGCGCCGAGGGGGCATAGCGGCCATAGTACGCAATCCACCCACGAAGGAGAGGATTGAGCTGCTGGGCAATGGCCTGCAAGGACAGCTGTGTTTGACCTCGTAAGTTCAAGTCCCAAATCGTCTCGCCCATGGTCTTCAGTGCTGAGGGGCTGACGAATGTCGGCATCAAGAAGGTAGTTCACCTTCTTCTTCAGGAGCGCGTATGCCAGCGCGTCCAGCGCTTGATGCTGGCTGCGCCCCGGGCGAAATCCATACGAGAAACCGACGTTCGACCCTCACGCCCGCCCCAATTTCGACTCCTGACCCGAGACAAGTTCCGGTTAGCCGTCACACGCCCAGAGATATCAGCAGCACTCCGCAGCCGACTAGCGAAGTGCCCGCCCAACGCCGCCAACCGATATGCTCTTTCAGGATGTACTTTGCCAGCGCTGTTTCCAGTACGTAGCTGAACGCCGTGGCAGGCACTGCGAAGCTCAGGTTGGTAATGGAGAGAAGCGCCATTAGCGCGAAAAATGAAACTGCCATGGCTGGCACGCCAACACCAACATAAGGATTACGTGCGAGGGAAGCAATTAACCGGAAAATCGCGCGTGGCCGGAAGTCATACACCTCGCCGTTGCGCTTCATGCCCTTGGCGTTCAGCACGTCCGCAATTGTGCCCGGAATCACGATCAGCGCAATGAGCAGCCACTTCATTGTGTCGCCTCCCAGGGCGGATCGTCGAATTTCTGCAGCACCCGCGCGGTGCACGGTACGGTGCGTACCACCAGGCTTACGCCCAGGGCAATCAGGCCAATTCCAATCCAACGCTCGGTGGAGACCCGCTCGTGCAGCAGGAACTCGCCCATCAGGGCCGTCAGCACGTACGACACCGAGGTCACCGGCAGCACATAACTGAGGTCCACCCGGCTCAGCAGTGAGAGCTGCGAGATCAGCCACACGATAAGCAGTAGCACGCCTAAAACCACGAGTGGGTTTACAAATGCGTGGATGTAAGGCCAGGGCGAAAAAGAAATCAGCCGGCCGACTTCGTGCAGCCCACGGCTCAAGGTGAAGTTGCCCAGCACGTTGCTTCCGACCAGCAGAGCAATTACTGTCCGGGTTTTTAGACGCAATGGCTGAGACTGGTTCTTCAAGATACCGGAGGCGAGAGTCGCAGTGGAGCGGCGCGATTCCAGCATTTTGGCTGAGAACTGGTGAGTGAGCCGTAGATCGCCGGAATCGCTCCGATCATGAACCATAAGCAACCACTCTCGCGAATTGCTCTTCCACTCCATAAATGCGGTCTTAGGCAGCGGTCTAGGTCATCTGCATGAACTCCGCTCGCCTTATGGGACAAGCGGCTTTGCAGGGTCTTGCACACCTGCGCGCCCCCTCAAGAGGCGAACCTTATGTTACAGCCCATGGCTTTGGATAGATGGTCACAAGTGACCATCCACGAGAAGCCCTCGCGCTGTAGCATTCATTTGCTTCAATAGGAGGACACCTTGCCCGCTGTGAATGGCTGGGTCAAAACGTGCAGTGCACTGTCGCGACGACTGGTTGTGCGACTGATATACAGCGCTGCGACCGTTTTGGTGAGCATCATTCTGCTCGGATCCGCCACGCTTTCCCAATCGGATTCCGGGATCCTGGGAGGGTCGGCTAACGATCTAGCACGGCGGGTGATCACTAACGAACTAAAATTCCAAGATGACCACACTAACTGGATGTACCGACTAGAAAAAGAACAATATGGGAAGAAACAGGTCGAGGAAATCATTGAGACAAAAGAAGGTTCTCTCAGTCGACTCCTATCTATTAACGGCCGCCCCATTACCGCGAAACAACAGCTGGAAGAGGACCAGCGTGTGCGGGAGTTAATGACCAGTCGAAGTGCGCAACAAAAATTGCGGCGAGCTCGGGACGCTGAGACCCTACAGGGAAGACGGTTGTTCAAGATGCTGCCTGATGCATTTGTGTTCAGCTACGCGGGTGGTGACGGGAACTTGGTGAAGCTGAGCTTTAGACCAAACCCGAGTTTTCATCCGCCATCTCTGGAGGCCCGCGTTTTCCACGACATGGAAGGCGAGATGTGGATCGACTGCAAACAGGAGCGACTGGCTGCGTTTAGCGGTCATCTCACACAGAGCGTGAAATTCGGTTTCGGGCTGCTGGGACACTTGGACAAGGGAGGCCATTTTGAGGTTAAGCAGGCAGAAGTTGTCCCCGGCCATTGGGACATGACTACCCTGAGATTGGAAATGACAGGGAAAGCTCTCTTGTTCGCGACCATCGGGGTGCAGAAGAGGGAAAACCATCGGGACTTCCAGCAGGTATCCGATGATCTGACGCTTGCTCAGGCCGCGGACATACTCAACCGAACGATAGTTGTAGCGGATAATCGCTAGTCGTTCTTGTTCGACTTCTCGGCATTTCGATTCGAGCCAGCACGCGATAACTCCCGGGTTGTCGCCAAATGAAGGAAAACCTGTGGAAAACCGGAGAAGTGGCTGATTTCTTCCTCAGTGAGGAAAGAATAAGAACTTCCGAGCTGCCAGGAAGGCATAACTGGCAGAGATCTGGCCCTTTATTCGGCGATCGAGCTGGCGGTCTGACGATTAGCGGAAGGGCTCGAATCGTCAAATATGACCGGAGCCGTCAACCGGAACGTCAGACGTCGACCCTTTTGAACTCGGACGCTGCCTGCCCGCGAGGAAGAATTCGACGGCTGGACGGTTCCACGAGTAAAAAGACTTGAGGTTTGAATGGAGAAGCTCCGGCCTCCGACGGTGATCGCGCTTAACGTGAGCCGGAAGTAACCCCGAGCCGGCGCACTGCCTGTTTCCGCTTGGGCAGACTCGATATGCCCAACGACTGGGGCGCCACGTTCCACTAGCGTCTCTCCGTCAATTGTAAGGGGAGCAGCGACTGATGCAGTGAACGGTTCCCCGGCCTGGACTTTGGCAGCGGAAAGCGAGCGGCCGAGTTGCACCGTGAGCAGAGTTCCAGGGGGCAGGATCCGTGGCTGCGACGCTGTCCGAAATGGCATTGCGCCGGCCAATTTCGCGTCGGCTGGTGCCGCGGGAAGAGCGCCATCGCTGTCCGAAGCCAAATGCGGATCCGGATGGAAGGGTAGTTTTTGCTGGCTGCCAAGCGATATTCCGTCGGGTCTATACCGAGGGTCTTGGCGAGCACATCCCTGACTTAGGCTCAAGACAAGACCGAAGAGAACAAAACAAGCAAACAAAGCAAACCGGTGCTTCCGATCCCTTTGCGGCTTGGCCATCGCGTACATCGTTGCCCGATCTTCGGTCTGGCCGTGTAAGTGGCAAGTGAAGTACCAGAGTGGCGCTAAGGAAATCAACCACTTACAACATGCAAAAGAAGTTGCTGATGTAGAAATTGCGCAGTTGACCACTTTCAGTCCGCTTTCGGAGATTAGTTTTTGGTGAAGTTCGTGGGGCAGACCCATATTTTGCGCGAGACGGATCCCTGACATCCTGGTCCACCCCGGCACTCAATGTCGGCAGTAAAAAGAACTCGCGGAGGAATCGAACGTCCTCCGCGAGAGTTTTCAAGCACCTCCTACTGCTGCTTGTTAGTCCTCTTCTTCGGCGCTGGCCTGACTGCTTTCTTCTTGGCCTCGCCTTCCCGGCCGCCGATAAGGGTCAAAGCATCGGCTGCGTTGAATGGGAACTGGCGAACTGACGATTGGCCGGTTGTGCTCAACGTGATGTCCACGCGACGATCGCTGGCAAGAACGATCGTACGCATGTTTCGGAGAGCTCTCTGACGTTCTTCCGGAGTGAGGTTAGGATTGTTTTCCACCGCATCCTTCACTTCTTCATTGCTCAGAGTGCGTTGAGCGCCAAAGGCTTTCGTGTCAATGTTGCCCTCAGGGACACCCTGTTCCACCAGGAAGCTCTTAACGCGATCGACTCGACGTTCAGAGAGCTTCTGATTATATTCAGCGGGGCCACGCGGGTCAGCATGGCCTTCCAGGATCAAATGCGCTTCCGGCTTGCTTTCAAGGTACTTCTTGAAGTCAGCGGCCAGCCCGACCAGAGTCTGACGCTGACTTGCAACCAGACCCGCGTTGGGATTCCTGATCGGCGGCATCGCCGTCGGGAAATAAATGCTGTGCAGGGCGAGGCGAGCTTCCAGCACTTCGATCTCCGGATTCTTCGCCTGCGGCGGATTCTCAACCATTACCTCACTTGATCCCTGGCTCGTGAGACCACGCGAGTCGGTGCAGGTCGCGCTCACCGTGATTGGACCTGGTGACGCACCGCTAGTGTCGAGCGTGGCCGAAGCTCCACTGCCCGAGATGGTTCCTCCATTCGAAGTCCACGAGGAGACGGTTACCGGAACGCCGTCTGGACTGGTGCAGTTGGCTGACAAACTCACAGTTCCACCCGCCGGAACGCTCGACGGCGTGGCTGAAATAGAAATAGTCGGCGGATTCTTCGGCGGCAGCGGCTTTACCGTGAAGGTGGCCGAGCAACTCGCCTCGTTATTCTTCTTCTCTCTGGCATCGGTGAGGTGGACGGTGACGGTATAGCTGCCGGGAGCGGCATTCGTGGTATCAATCTGTGCCGTCGTATCTTTGCCAGTGATCTGGCCTCCACTGGCGCTCCAAGAATACGTCACGGTGTGCTTTGGATTAAAGTTGCTGGCCGCGACGGTTGCGGTGATAGGTTCGCCCACGATCACTTCACTCGGTTGTATGGAACAAGTGGCAGCCGGAACTAGCGGCGCCGCACCACCCCAGCTGAATACAAGGCCGGTGCGCAGGCGTATGCCCTCAAATGAAGGCCGACGAAGGTCGGGAAACTCCGGTGCCGCATAATTGGCAAAGTTGTGATGTGCCCAGACGTAGTCGGCTTCAAACACCCGCCACGCAATTGACTTGCGGATTGGCAGATCCATTCCCCCGCCCAGAACGGCTCCGATTCCATTGCTCGGGTTCAGTCCGTTGACGTTCAGACGATTCAGACTTACCATAGCGTGCAAAAAGTAATTCGCAACGTCGGTGCGCCACATAAAGCGCGGTCCGACCGAGCCAGTGGTTTCATAATTGCTGTCACCCCAATTGTGACCAAGGTCGAACTCCAATCCAAAATGCGGATCAAAATTGTAGGTGGTGGCGATGCCGAATCCCTTGGACATATCTGGCACCTTAAACGGAGATGGACTGTTTGGGTCTCCGAATGGCGCGGGAACACTGCCGCCCGGATGTAGCCACTGGTATCCCGCAAACAGGTCCCACTTGGGATTTACATCACTCTGCGCAGGCGCAGGGATCGAAGCGAGCGCTACCGCCAGAACTGCGCACAGGCCTATGATAAGAGGGGCTTTTTCCAAACGAGAAGAAACGGACATTCCATCCTCCTAAATGATTGCGCGTCGGGTGTGCGACTGTCGACTGACGCGCGCTGACCAGATTAGTGTGGGACCTCTGATGGGGAACCCGCAATTCTAACGCAGCGATGTGTTGATGCCAAAGAATCATTTCTCAGTTGTTGCTTAATCCAATCACAGTGCCTATATGCTTGTCTCAAAGTGACATGCCGAGGACCGTATCCTGCCAAGCTCGCCTAGCCGAAGGTCAAGGATGCCTCCAGACCTTGCCCGCGGGAAGGTGGCCGAGTATGGTTGTATTTCTGCGTGTTGACACAAGGGATGTCGAAGCAAACTATCAGTCAGGCGGACAAGAACTAAAGAATGAGCCACGAGAAAGTACTAATCGTTGAGGACGAAGAAAACGAACGCACCGGCCTGGCCGAATTAGTTTCGTCATGGGGATATCGGGCCGAAACCGCCTGCGATGGAGTGGACGGTCTGGAGAAAGCGGCGCAGTGGAGTCCTTCCATAGTGGTCACCGATCTCAAGATGCCCCGGATGGGGGGCATCGATCTGCTCGAACGATTGGCCGAACAGTCCCAAGCTATGGCCGTGATTCTGGTGACGGCGCAGGGCACGATCGATAGCGCGGTTCAAGCCATGCGCCTGGGAGCCTACGACTACATCACCAAACCCATCGACACCAACCGCCTGCGCACCATGCTGCAGAACGCATCCGCTTTGCTGGGTACCCGTGCAGAGCTTGAGAGCGCCCGACGAAAGCTAAGGGATTCTGGCTCTCTGGGACAACTGCGGGGCGCGTCGCGAAAGATGCAGGAGATTTTCCGGCTGATTGAGTTGGTCTCTCCCAGCACGGCCTCGGTGCTTATTACCGGAGCCAGTGGCACAGGCAAAGAGTTGGTGGCTCGCACGATCCACCAACTCAGTCCCCGACGCGATCGGCCCTTCGTCGCAATCAACTGCGCGGCCATTCCCGAAACCCTGATCGAAAGTGAGATTTTTGGCCACGAAAAAGGCGCTTTCACAGGTGCGCTGGAGCGGCGCACGGGGTGCTTCGAACTGGCCGAGGGCGGCACGATTCTGTTGGATGAAATTGGCGAAATGCCGGTGGGAACGCAGGCGAAACTGCTGCGCGTACTTGAGGATCACAAGCTGCGCCGGCTCGGAAGCAAAGTGGAAACGTCGGTGGACGTGCGCGTTCTGGCCTCAACCAATAAAGTTCCGGAGGAGGCTGTTTCCAGCGGCGAATTGCGAAGTGATCTTTATTACCGGCTCAATGTCTTCAACATTCACATGCCGCCACTGCGGGAACATAAAGAAGACATAGCCGATCTGGTGGACCTTCTCCTTTCCGAAATGAGTGAGAAGCACTCTCGCAAAGTCGCCGCAGTTAGCGAGGCGGTACTGAATCTGTTCAAGAGCTACTCTTGGCCGGGAAACATCCGCGAATTGCGCAATACCATCGAGCGCGCCATCATCGTCTGTGATAGCGGCATGATCGAGACCAAGCATTTGCCTCCGGGGTTCGGTCACGCACCCGTGCGCACTGCCGCCAATGACCCGGATGCCGTGCGTCTGGGCGTAGGTACAACCGTGGGAGAAGCGGAAAAGATGCTCATCCTCAAAACGCTGGAATCGACCAGCAATAACAAGACTCGGGCTGCGGAAATTCTCGGCATTAGCTTGAAAACCCTTCATAATAAGCTTAAGGAGTACGGCAGCGGCTCTCCGGATACGGACTCGGGCAAGGAGGAACAAACACAGTGATCAATGGCCAGAGTCCAGTGATCAGGGGCAGTAGATAACCTTCCACCATTTTGTCCTGGGCTCCGACCACTGGCCACTTTTTTCTATGCGGCGCAAAGCCATCATCGTGCTGACCATCACTTTCATGGTGACTGTGATGGTGACTGCGTTCTCCTATCTCTACATCTCGCAAATCCTGCGCCAGCGCATCACCAATGCCTACGAAAGCGCCAGCCGTCTCACTCAGCAACTTGCCTACTTCGCCGAAAATGACCTTCCGGATTTGAGTAGCACGCGCGTTGATACCAATGATCCCGCAGCGGTGCGGCGCGCCCTCGCTGAATATTTGCCCATGGACACGAATCTGCTGAACAATCTCGAATCGGAAGTCGCCCTTTGGCCCTATGTTTACGACGCTTCCGTGCTGGACGCGAATGGCAAGGCACTCCTGCACACGAATCCGCAACTGATAGGCAAACAAGTGGCCTCACGGCCGGATTTTCATGCCGTCACTACTGCTCGTTTCCGAGAGCAGCTTCGCCTGGTGTACAGCCCCTCCGCGGTTTACGACGTAAGCTTCCCTCTACAACTGAACGGAGCGCCCTTCGGCACCATCCACATCGGCGTTTCCACGGTCTTTCTCCAAAGTGAAATCACGCCTCGCCTGCTGCACGCCGTCTATTTTTCCATTGCGGCGATCTTCGCTTCTCTGTTGCTCGCCGCCGGTATATCCAATCTTGCCCTGGGACCGCTGAAGACGATCAGCCGCAACCTGGATAGCGTCAGTTCAGGCGAGACGCTCTCCGGAAACGAGTCGGAACACGATGAGTTCGGACTGGTCACGCTAAAGATCGCTAACCTGGGCCGGCAGATGCGAGACAGCCGGGAAATATTTTCTGCGCTCAAAGACAACGTGGACCAACTGATGACCACGCTGCAGGATGGCTTGATGCTCTTCACCCGGGACTCTCGCGTGGTCCTGGTAAGCGCGCCCGTCGAGCGATTCCTGGGCAAACCTCGCGGAGAATTGCTCGGCAGAACAGCGCGGGAGATTTTCTCCAATGACTCGCCTCTGGGCGTCCTGGTGCTCGACGCCTTTGAACGCAAGCGTCCGCTCGTGCAACGCGAGTTGACCACCACTGGGGGCAGGCGGGTGCAGATCTCTTTGGATTTTGTTCAGGAGAAAACCACGCAGATCGGCGCTCTGCTCATCATGCGAGATGCCGAGTCGGTGCGGCGCATCGGAGACGAAATCGAGACATCACGCCGTCTCTCCGCCAGCGGACGCGTTACGGGCGGCGTGGCACACGAGGTAAAGAATCCCATCAATGCCATCGTTCTCCACCTGCAACTCTTGCAGAACAAGCTTTCCCAGCTGGACCCCGACACTCGGCGTCACATGGACATTATTGGAAGCGAGATTCACCGCCTCGACCGCGTCGTACAAACTCTGGTGGATTTCATGCGCGCCCGCGAACTGCACCTGGTGGAAGTGGACTTTCGCCGCCTGCTCGAAGAAGTTGCCTTGCTCGCTGCTCCGGACGCGGAACAGCACGGCGTCACCATCGATCGTGCTATGCCACATGAGCCGCTTCCCGTAAGGGCAGACCTCGATTTTATGAAGCAGGCATTGCTCAACGTGGTGTTGAACGGGATCCAGGCCATGCCCCAAGGAGGACAACTATCCATCGCGGCCCGGCGCGATGACGATGTGGTCATTGCCGAAATCCGCGACCGAGGGGTTGGCATTGCCCGTGAAGTTCAAAACAAGATCTTCGAGCTCTACTTCACAACCAAAAAAGATGGCAATGGCATTGGCCTGGCACAGACCTACCAAATCCTGGACTGGCACTACGGCTCGGTGGACTTTGAATCAGCCGAAGGTGAGGGAACAACCTTCCGCTTTCACCTTCCCCGAGCCGTATCGAGCCTGAACCCGGAGCCCGAAGCTGCGGCACATTCAAACCAATGATGCTACGACCGAAGTCAGTTTCATCGACAGAACTCGGGGCGTAAGATTCAAATTGCTGGCGCAAATGGGATTGAATATAAATCTCGCCGCGGTCCTCGGATTTTGTCTTCTGGCTTCGGGATGGTTGCCGCCCCTTGCCCGAGCACTCTCGCCCGAAAGTGCGGCACAGCAGACGCCCGCCGCCACGGATTCGAATTCACCAACTCAGCAAAACCAAAGCAGCGGTTCACCCGCTGAGCCGCACGCGCCACCAGCGCAAAACTCGGATTCTTCGCCGCCTCAGCCCTCTTCAACTTCGCAGACGCCAAACTCCGCCGGTCAAGCCAAGCCTTCTGCCAAACCCCGCCACCATTCCAAGAAAACAATCTATCCCGATTGCCTCAACCCTCCAACAGCACTCAACCCCACAATCGGCAATTCCACCGATTCAGGGAAAAGTACGAGCGCTGGATCAGGGTCAACCAATGCTGGTTCAACCAATACAGGCTCCGCCAAAACAGGTACGGTGGATGGAAGTTCGACGAACGGCTCCGCGAAACCCAGCCCCGCGCCGTTGAAGCCCTGCCCTCCTCCCAAGAAAGTCGTGCGCAACGGAGGATCCAATGAGCCTGCGATTCAAATTGTGGGAGGCACAACTGCCGAGCAGGCCGCAGACCAGCACTCCACGGAACAACTGACTGCCGCAACCGAGGACAATCTGAAGAAGATTGCCGGACGCCAGCTCAATCCAAGCCAGCAGGAGACAGTCAGTCAGATCAAGCAGTTCCTGGAGCAATCAAAGCAGGCCGTTGCTTCCGGAGACCCGGAGCGCGGACACAATCTCGCCATGAAAGCACGTTTGCTCTCTGACGAATTGGCCAAACTCTGAACCCGCATCTGGCGATTTTCTTGTGTAACAGCCTGATAACATCGACAACCGCACCGGAGACCCCTATATACTGACGTACAATCTTGTACGTTTTGCCGCTGAGAAGAATCATATGCGTAAGTGCGATTCTTGCTTCTTGGTTCTGTTGTTGTTGGTTCCCCTGACCATTGCCAAAGACAAATCGCAGCTGCCAAAACTAGTCGTCGTTGCAAAGTACGTGATGGTTACGACTTACTTGGGTGACCAGCCTTCCAATCCCCGTATAATGCCCGACGATCGGCAAGCCATGGGTGATGTCCAGGATGCAATCAAGGACTGGGGTCGCTATATCGTGGTGTATCGGCCGAAGGATGCCGATCTCATCATCTTGGTTCGGAAGGGCCGCATCGCTGAGGCACTCGGGGGAGTGCGCGTCCACGCTGGCTCAGACGCACCAAACCCTTCGGCTGGGCCCAGCGTCCATGCCGACGCCGGAGATCCCCAAGACATGATTGCTGTTTACAGGGCGGCCGAAGGTATCGATTCTCCTCCCCTATGGCGAGGCCGCCAGATTGACGGACTGAGACCGCCGGAAATGCGGTTGGTACAAGAGCTCCGCACCAAGGTAGAGGCCGCCGAGAAAACGCCATAGGTTGATCCCCTCTGCCAAGACTGGAACCGCGAACGCGGGGATAGTTCGCGCCGCATCACTCTTGCGAAATAGCCATTACACTAGCAAGTCGCGCCTCTTTGCGATGAGTTATGAGTTTCAGAAGCCCTCGGCCCGACTTACTTCCCTTTTGCACGCGCCGCATTAACTTTAGTCAGCAGATCCTGCGACATGCCCTGCACCGGACCGGAAATTTTCACCGCTTCGGTCAAGACGTCGCGGGCTTCGCTCACCCTGCTGAGTTTGGCATAGGCAAAACCCAGGCGGTAAAGGGCAATGGAGTATTGCTGATCGTCTTGCCCCTTCAGCAGCGCCGTAGCTGATTTCAATTCAGGGATCGCGGCCGCCGTCCTGTCTTGCTTGATGTACGCATAACCCAAAATCGAATGCGCCGCCCCCGCCGAAAGTTTACGAGACTTGTCCGCTTCCGCTTGATCTGCCTTGGCGATCGCGACCGCTTTTTCGGAATAAGTGACGGCTTTGCCCAGACTGCCGGGCTTGGGATCGTCAACGTAGGCGCCTGCCAATAGCAGCAAAGCGGGCAGCGAATTGGGATTCGCTGCCAAGGTTTTTTCTCCATACGCAAACAGCCTGACCTGATCGTTCAACTGACCCGGACCCAGCGTATACATGGCATAGCTTGAAACTTGATCCTGAAACTTCGAGTCCGGAAACGCCGCCGAGTAGCTCTCGATGTCAGCCATGCGGATCTTCGCATCGCTCTCACTGGCGATCACATTGAAACCTGCCGACTCGAGAAAGTCGCAAGAGTTCTTAACCCCGCTTTTTTCTTCCCCGACCTGCCGGCTGAAATCGTCGTCGCTCATGCCCGCTGGCTTGGGCTGCTTGCCGATGGAGTTGCAAACCGCTCCGCCTTTCGCGGCATAGTCCATCAGCCTCGTGTTGTCTTTCGCTTGCTGCGCGATGCTGGCCTGCGAAACCAGGATATCCAGATTCCTCGGAGTTCCTGCTAAAGCCTTATCGCCATACTCAAGTGCTTTGTTGAAGTCACCCGACGTCTGATAGGTTTGCGAAATCTGCCAGTCCCCATAAGCCGTCGCCGCCGGGTTGGACGAGTATTTCTGTACGAACTCCTGATACATCACGAGCCTTTTGGCCGCATCCTGCTCGTTTGAAATGGACTGCAGATCGTGGTCCTCGGGCGTGCCCGCCGGAATCACGATCTTGTCTATCTGTGCGCTGGCTCGCGCCATGAGAAAAGAGAACAAGAAAAGAACAACCAGCGACCCTGCGTTGCGTTTCAAAGGCCACCTCCGCCATAAACGACAAGGGAGTCCCTATTTCCAACAGCACGCGAATCCTAGCGCCGAATGCCGCGTCATGCAAGCCGCGGGTGTCCTAAATCGTCTCTGGTACCGCGTTGCGTATGGAACCGCACTGCGTCCGGCAATGCGTATGATTTGGGAGTGCGTATGATCCGGAAAGGGCACGACTTCAGTCGTGCCGCAAATGGCCCGATGTATCGCGCCTTAAGGCGCTGACTATGGTTTGAACGGATATCTGTCCGACAGTTCTGCCGCCGAGTTTCTCGATGGCCGATTGAGACTTGCAGTCACGCAAGCTCCATCCCCTGCGTGTTCGTGATGAATTCACCCTTGCGTTAAAGTAGAAAGATGCGTGCTATCCTCGGCCGGCGTCCGCTGCGTTTTGTCTTTGCCGCCAACGTGATCTCCATGTTGGGCAGCGGAATGAACTCGGCCGCCGTGGCCTGGTACATCCTCGAAGCCACGCACTCGGAAATGGCGCTGGGTACCTTCGCCGTTCTGCAGACCCTGCCTGCCATGCTCATGCTCCCCTTTACCGGCGTTATTATTGACCGCGAAGACCGTCGCCGTCTGGTCATGTGGCTCGATGCCCTGCGCGCCGTCATCATCGTGACCGTGGCTATCCTGGCGTTTCGCCATCGGGTGCAGGTGTGGCAACTCTACCTGATGAACACTCTCGTCGCCGCCGGTTTCTGGATGTTTTGGCCAACCATCACCGCGCTGATCCAGGAACTCACGCCCGAGGGCCAGTTCGTGCAGTCGAATACTCTTCTTTTGGCGGGCGTGCAAGGAGGGTGGCTGATTGCCGGCTCGCTCGTCGGCTTCCTGTACAACCACATCGGCCTGGGCGGCGTGCTTTTGATCGACGTCTCCACATACGTGGTGTCTTTCTTGTGTTATTTTGCCGTACGCAAAGGACGCCATGTGGTGCTCCGACCGCAGGAGTTGCGCGCCGATATTCTCGCTGCTGAAACCCAACTCGAGCGTTTCTGGCGTGAGATGCGTGAGGGTCTGCACTTTCTTCGCCATCATCGGCCGGTCGTTTTACTCGGCGTCAGCTGGGCATTGTTTCTTGGCGCCATGATCACCGGCGTGGTGGTCACTCCCTCGCTGAGCGAGCGTGTTTTCCATGCTGGCGCGGTCGGCTACGGTTGGCTCAATGCGGGATGGGGCACAGGTGCGTTTCTGAGCGCCTTGTATGCTCCTGCCGTGATTTCCAGCCTGGGCGGGCGCCGTTCAGTCGCGTTTTCCATGGCGATAATAGCGGCCTGCGTAGTTTGTGCGCCCGTCTCGCACTGGCTCGTCGCCGCCATACTACTGTATGCAGTGATGGGCTCGGCGCGCGGCGTCGGCGGCATCGCCATGAACACTAGCCTGATGGAGATGGTTCCGCCCCACCTGATGGGACGAGTACAGAACGCATTTTATTTTTTCGGGACGTTCTTGCAGCTCGTACTGGCTCTCGCAGTCGGCGCCGTCGCCCACAAAGTCAGCCTGGTAGCCGCCTTCGCCATCCTGGCCTGCGTCTACGGCTTGTCATTCGTGGCGGCAAGCTGGCCCGTGGTAACCGCGGTAGAACGCGTCCCGACAACCAGGGCGGCAGAATAGTGCTGCCCTTAGGCTTCGACGCGCTTGGCTCTCATCCATCGCGCTAATTGGATTTCTGCTTGAGCAGGTCTAGTTGCGCCAGCGCTTTCAAGGCAGCTTCTTTTTCTTGTGCGGAGGGTGACTTCGACAGCACCCGCACCCGCTCATTGACTTCCTGGTTTAACCCTACTCTCCACATCGGGGCGGCCTCCTGGTCCCAAAGCTCGAAGTAGATGAAAGACAGCGCGTCTTCCCGCACTTTTGGATCCGGGCTGGACCATAGGCGAACCAGTGACCGGTAGAGATCCGGACTGCTCCCGGAACGAGCCATCCTCAGAAGAACGTATGGGTCTGTCTCCAGAGGCTCGCGTTCAGCGATGGCACGGCGACCGCCGGGGTAAAATCACAGCTTATCGACCGCAGACTGCCGAAATCCGGGATCAGGGTCGGACAACATCTTTACAAGTTTCGGCACCCGTGGCTGCCACGCGTCTGTGTATCCGGACCGCGTCTCGAAGCTCAGTACGGCCCATCAGCGAACGCTGTGAAGTGGATTGTCCCAACTGTGGCGACATCTCGACAAGCCGCAACTGCCAGAGCCGCTTCTGCTTCCAGCTTGAATCTTTCGCCGTCAGCGTCGCCGCCAATCAGCGAGCCTTCATACAGACGCGGTCCGGCCATTCGAATCAGTTCATGGAGTCCTTCGAGTCGCGTATTCTCATTCTTGGTCAGTTCGATAGCAGCGTCCAGTTGTTTGCGAGTGAACTTAACAAGGGCGGCATCGTCGTCCACAACTTGCGCACTGGCGGCCATAGCCCATAAGAGAAGAAACCCTAGGACCGCTTTCGGTTTTGATTTTCGATTGTATCCAGGACGGTCGCTCCCGAACATAGCTTGAGTCATGACCGCATTAGACACCACAGCACGACCTTCCGAAACGATGCGCATCAAGCAAGCAACTGGACTCGTTGGTTGCAACGGCTTTCGCCGCGTCATCACCGAGACGCTGTCGGCTCCTCCTGACTTCTTGATTGCTGCGCGAACTGTTATCCTCTTCAATTCGTTCGTTCCCAGGAGCACCCATGTCCTCTGACCTTCAAGGCCGCAACGCCGTCGTCTTCGGAGTCGCCAACAAGCGCTCGATCGCCTGGTCCATCGCCCGGGGACTGCACGCCGCGGGCATGAAACTCGCCATCACTTACCAGAACGAGCGCCTGGAGCAGGAAGCGAAAGACCTCATTCTCTCCCTGCCCGGCGCCGAAGGCTTCATGTGCGACGTCAGCAAAAACGAAGAGATCGACCGCCTCTTTTCTACGCTCAAACAGCGTTACGGCAAACTGCACACGCTGGTGCATTCGGTCGCCTACGCGCCCGCAGATGAACTGAAGGGAGATTTCATCAACACCACGCGCGAAGGTTTTCGCGTTGCGATGGATGTAAGCGTTTACTCTCTGGTCGCGGTCGCCCGCGCCGCCGCCCCGCTCATGGAAGATGGCGGCTCCATCATCACCATGACTTACTACGCTTCCGAGAAAGTTGTGCCCCGCTATAACGTGATGGCCGTAGCCAAGGCTGGCCTCGAGTGCTCGGTGCGGTATCTCGCGTATGAGTTGGGAAAGAAAAAGATTCGCGTGAACGCTATCTCCGCAGGACCGATCAAAACCCTCGCAGCGCGCGGCATCGCCGGCTTCAGCGACATGCTCAAGGGACACGAAGAGCGCGCCCCGCTGGGCCGCCGCGTGGAACTCGAAGAAGTCGGCTCGACTGGAGTCTTTCTTGCCTCCCAAGCCAGCAGTGGCATCACCGGCGAAGTCATCTATGTGGACTGCGGCTACAACATCATGGGGTTTTGAACCCAGAGCGTTCCTACCCTGGCACCCCTGTGTCCACTGTGTTTAAAGGTTTGGGGGAAGTGTCCCTGAAACTCCGGAATGCTAAAATCAAAGCGATGAGAACGAACCAGTTCGCTCTCGCCCTCTTCGGCGCCGCTATCCTCTTCTCAATGATCCGCGAATGGAGCGCGCCTGCCTGGTGCCCGAGGCCACTCCTCATGCGTTCCGCGCTCGTTTCGCCGATCCGTTCTCGGTGATTTTCTGTTAGCTTAAAGCTCTTCAAGCTCTTTTCACGACGGTCTTAGCTCACGACATTCCTAACTCACGATTCTGATCTTGCGTCCATTCTCGCTTTCGCGCTCCAAGGAAATCTCGACATCCCGCTCGCGAATGAAACGCGGAAATTTCTCGCCCCATTCAATCAGCAGAACGCTGCCGTCGGAACGCAGGTCGTCCAGTCCCAGCGTCTCCAATTCGCGCGGCGTGTCGATGCGGTAAAGATCAATGTGGTAGAGAGTAGCTCGCGGCCCGCGATACTCGTGCACCAGCGTGAAGGTGGGACTGGTGACGTCTTCTTCCTCAGCCGCTCCGAATCCTCCGGCGATTCCCTTGACCAGCGTGGTCTTCCCTGCTCCGAGATCGCCGCGCAATAGAACCAGCTTGGGCGGCGCTAATAGTTCCGTCAGCCCACGTCCGAAGGCGATTGTTTCCTCTGCCGAATGAGTGGAGATCTCCCGCGTGATTTGCCGACCAGGCGCAGCCGTGGGTTGCATAGACTACGACCAGTATAGCGAGAGCGGCCCAGATCGTCCCAGCTGAGATCGTCGCAGTCGATTGCCGAAGTTTAGATCGTCCGCGGCACGCTGAATATCGACGATTTCAGGCCTAGCAGACCGCGGTCCGCCACGTGGTCCAGCGAAGTACGTAAGCGGCGATGGTCGTCGTCCTCGAGTGCGACGAAACGGAACGCCTGCAGCACGCCAGTCGTCGTCTTCCGCATGGGCGTGAGGATTTCGGCCATTCCCCGGATCGGGCCCGATTGCGTTTGAAATGCTACTTCAACGAAATCGCCCTGCGGCAGCGAATGCGGCAGTTGCAACAGTCCGCCGGTCGCGGAAATGGTTTGTAGTTTAGCTTTAGCGTGCCGGCCATCTTCTAGACGAATCGCAGCCAGGACCGTTGCGCCAAGCTGGACCCGCGCGGCTCGCCGCGAAGGGTGCGGTTGGGGGAAGTGGGTCATAAAGGTGATTGAACTATCGCACCGGTTTTGACCGGGTAACAGATTACGGAAGCAGATGTCCGGATTCCCGTGCTGCAAGCCTGTTTTCGCCCGTGCAACTCCGTGCGGGGCTGGCATTTAGCACAGTATTGACTACTGAGATAATGTCCTCTTTCGCCCGGGGGGCTAGCCGCGCGGACGGCGATCATCAGCGACCATTTTTGCACTCGACGCTGCTGCATCTACTACGTCACGTTCTGGAATACTATTTGCCTTGGAGAACATTATGCGCTTTTTTTCACACCTTATTGGCTTGATGCTTGCCTTCCTAGCAGTCGCACATTGCTCCGGCCAGTCTTCCGTGGCAACCGCAGATCCGCTCCGGGTTGGTATAGTCGGCCTGGTTCACGGACATGTCCAGGGATTCTTCGATCATTCACTCCACAGTCCACAGATTCAGATCGTAGGCGTCGCCGAACCGGATCAGTCGCTCGCTTCGCAATACGCGGCACGCTATGGCTTTGACCGGAGTCTGCTTTTTTCAGACCTGGAAAAAATGCTCGAACAAGCGCATCCGCAGGCAGTGCTCGTCTATACCAATACCGGCGACCATCGCCGCGTGGTGGAAATCTGCGCAAAGCACGGCGTTCACGTGATGATGGAAAAACCTCTGGCCGTCAGCCTCGAAGATGCCTTGGCAATCGAGAGTGCTGCGTACCTCGGCAAGATTCATGTCCTTGTCAACTACGAGACGACCTGGTACGCCAGCAACCGCGCGGCATACGACCTGTTGCAAGAGAATGCATTGGGCGATGTGCGCAAGGTTGTTATCCACGATGGTCACAGCGGGCCCAAAGAAATCAGAGTCGCCCCCGAGTTCCTGGCTTGGCTCACCGATCCCCGATTGAATGGAGCAGGAGCGCTGTTCGATTTCGGATGCTACGGAGCCGATCTGATGACTTGGTTGATGAACGGACAACGGCCGGAAACAGTCACTGCCATTACCCAGCAGATCAAGCCCACCATCTACCCGCGCGTGGATGATGAGGCGACCATCATTCTCACCTATCCAAAAGCGCAGGCCATCTTGCAAGCTTCATGGAACTGGCCCTTCGACCGAAAGGACATGGAAGTGTACGGGCAGACCGGATATGCAATCACGGTCAAGCGCGATGACGTTCGCTTACGACGCGCCGGAAGTGAGGAAGAGCAAGTCGCGGCCAAACCGTTGCCCGCCCCCTTCGATAATTCACTGTCTTATTTGCGGGCAGTCGTGTTGGAGGGAATGAAGCCGGATGGACCATCATCCCTTGAGATTAATCTCACAGTGATGGAGATTCTCGATGCCGCACGACGTTCAGCCAAATCAGGAGAGACCATTCGCTTACCAGTTTCAAGATGAGGGTGATACGGCGATGAAAATCCCCTAGCTAACGGCCGCGACGCGGGGGCACATCAACCATCCCAGCGAACGGTCTCGTTCTGAGCCGCGGTCTGCATGCGAAGAAAGGCTTCAGGAAGTCCCGTCAGCAAATCGGTCGCGATCAGCGAATGCTCGCCCACCTTTTCGCGCATCACGTCGCCAGCAAGTCCATGCAAATGCACCGCGGCAAGCACGGCAGCGAAAGGATTCTTCAAATGCTGCGCGATCATCCCCGCGACCATCCCCGTCAAAATGTCTCCGGTACCGCCAGTTGCCATGCCTGGATTGCCTGTGGGGTTGACCCAGGTTTCACCGTCGGGCCGCACCACGAGGGTTCGATGCCCTTTGAGCACTACGATCAATTCGTGCTCGCGCGCGAACTTCCGCGCCACGGCCAAGCGATCTTTCTGCACATCGGCAATGCTGCACGCTGCAAGACGCGCCATCTCGCCAGGATGCGGAGTGATCACCAACGTGCGGCCCTTCCCATTCAACTCAGCTACGCGGCCTTCAAATGCATTTAGGCCGTCGGCGTCCAGCACGATAGGACCTTGGAATTTCGCGATCAGATTGCGTATCAAATCAGCCGTCTCTTGATTTCGCGAAATTCCCGGACCAATCGCGAGCACACTTTTCCCTTTTGCCAGCTTCTCAATTCGATCCAGCGCAGTGGTCGAAATTGTCCCCTCATCCGTCTCCAGCAACGGCTCGGTCATCAACTCCGGATGAAATCCGGCCACGGTTCCCAGCACCGACTTTGCCGTCCCCACCGTCGCAAGGCCCGCGCCTGCGCGCAGCGCAGAAATGCCCGCCATTGCTGCAGCTCCCGCTTTCCCGAGCGATCCTCCGATCACCAGCCCGTGCCCGTAGTTCCCTTTGTTCGACTCCGCCGGGCGGCGGCCGACTAACGGCGCAAGATCGCGGGCAGTGATCACGTTCAGCTGCAACACCGAAACAATTGCTTCCTCCGGCGAGCCTATGTCAGCCACAACCGTCGGCCCGGTAGTCAGCAAACTAAACACGTGCGCCGGTCGCGGTGCAGTAAAGGTAACAATCGCATCGGCTCGGGCAATCGTCCCAGCCTGCGGCCCCATCGCGTCCGCATCTGCGCCCGAAGGAATATCGACAGCAATCACCGGAATCTGGCTCGCGTTCATGATCGCAATTGCGTCAGCATAGAGCCCGCTCACCGGAGGCTTGAAGCCAGTGCCCAGCACTGCGTCGACATATGCGTCCGCTCGCAACGAGAGCCGCACCCTCTCGCTCTTCAATTCCTCGGGGGAGTGCACAGCTATAGCCGCGCTCGGCAACTTTCCAAACATGACCGCCGCGTCGCCACGCAGATCGGAGGGGTTTGCCAGCACAATTACCTGCGGCCGTTTTCCACGCTCATGCAGTCGCCGAGCCGCCACAAAACCATCGCCCCCGTTGTTCCCCTTGCCGCAGAAAACCACAACCCGCGTAGCCGCCGGATAATGCGAAAGTACGAAGTCTGCAACGGCGGCGCCGGCATTCTCCATCAACGTGAGCGAAGGCGCGCCGAAGCGCTCGCTGGTGACGCGATCGATGACTCGCATCTCTTCTGCGGAAACGATTTTCATGATGGCAGTCGTTGGTCGATGATCGAACTATAAAACAAAAAGGCCCTCCGCGCAGTGCGGAGAGCCCTCAAACTGTTCAAGGTCAAGCCCGTCGATTTTCAAGTGCGTTGATCTACGGCCTGGCGCTCTCGGTCGCCCGCCTGCAGCGCCTGTACGCGGCTATGTTTCACGCTGTAGGTAAAGTAAACCACCATTCCAATGACGAGCCAGATCACTAGTCGCGCCCAGTTGACCCAGCCCAACTTATACATCATGTATCCGTTCGAGATCACGCCAAGGATTGGAACCAGCGGGACCCACGGGGTTCGGAACGGCCGTGGCTGGTTGGGATTGGTATAGCGCAGAACCATCACTGAGACCGACACAATCACGAACGCCAGCAGCGTGCCGATGTTTACCATCCGTCCGATATCGTCGATAGGAGTCAAGCTACCCACAACAGCCGCCAAAAGGCCCACAAGAATAGTGTTCTTCCAGGGAGTGCGGAACTTGGGATGAACATCCGCAAAGAATTTCTTAGGCAGCAATCCATCACTTGCCATCGAGTACAGCACCCGTGTCTGGCCCAATAACATCACCAGCATCACGCTGGTCAGTCCGGCCAGTGCTCCGAGGGTAATAATATGGGAGGCCGTAGTTAGACCACGATCGAGAAACGCGCGGGCCACCGGAGCCTCGATGTTGATCTGTTGCCAGTGCACCATTCCCGTCAGCACAGCGGCCACGGCAATATATAAGACCGTACAGATTGCCAGCGAGGCGATCATGCCGATGGGCAAGTCGCGTTGCGGATTCTTTGCCTCTTGCGCGGTGGTCGAAACCGCATCGAAGCCAATGTAGGCAAAGAATATGTAAGCTGCGCCCGCTCCGATTCCAGCCAGGCCGTTGGGCGCGTAAGAATGCCAGTCCGAGCCCCAGTTGCTACGGTTAACGTAACGAGCGCCCAGGGCAATCACAAAAAGCACAACCGAGACCTTAATCACGACGATCCCGGTGTTAAAGCTCGCGCTCTCCTGAATCCCAACGACGAGAATTGCCGTGATGATGAGTGCGATGATGAAGGCCGGAAGGTTTAGGCCGACCTCCAGGCCAAACAGATGTGGCGCTCCCAGCAGGTCATGGGCTCGCTGCAATAACTCGGGAGTCTGTGTGCTCATGATCGCGCTGACTTGGTCGAGAAAGCTTTGCGTGCCCGGCACCAGAGAAGGGTCCGCCGCCTGCGCCATCTGTCGCGCAATTGTATTCTCGGCAGTCTTTAAAGCCGTCCAGTGGTCGTAGGCCAGCCACAGCGGCATCCGGATGTGAAAGATTTTCAGCAGTTCGATAAAATGATTTGACCACCCCGAAGAAACCGCGCTCGCGCCCATGGCATACTCCAGCGTCAAATCCCATCCAATGATCCAGGCCAGCAACTCGCCAAGAGTGGCGTAAGCGTATGTGTAAGCACTGCCAGCCAGCGGAATCATGGCCGCAAACTCGGCATAGCACAACCCGGCGAAAGCGCATCCCAAGCCAGAGAGAACGAACGACAACGTGAGCCCGGGACCGGCATATTGGGCGCCCAACCCAACCATTACAAAAATTCCCGCTCCGATAATCGCGCCCACGCCCAGCGCAGTGAGTTGAAAAACTCCCAGCGTGCGCTTGAGGCTATGTGCGCCCGTCTCGCGGGATTCCTCCATGAGCGACTTGAGCGGCTTGGTTGCAAACAGATTTGCCATTCTTTCGTTTCTCCTTGGGAACTACGCCGACGCACGCTTCGCGTCCGTGCCTCTTGTCCACGCGTAATATACCGGGATGCCCAGCAACACCACAATTAATCCCGGCCACGTGTATTGCGGTTTATAGCGCAACAGTACTACATCAATGAATAAAGCCATCACAATATAAATCGCGGGCAATACCGGATAACCAAACGCTCGGTAGGGTCGCGGGACGTCGGGACGGGTCCGCCGCAAAACAAATAATCCTGCAATCGTCAAAATGTAGAAGACCAGCACGGCAAAAATAATGTAGTCGAGGAGTTGGCCGTAGCTGCCCGAAACGCAAAGCAGGCACGCCCATACCATCTGCACCATCAGGGAAACCGCCGGCGTTTTGTATATAGGATGCAACTTGGCAACGCTACGAAAGAAAAGGCCGTCCTTCGCCATGGCGTAATAAACGCGCGCGCCGGACAGGATCAGCCCGTTGTTGCAGCCGAAGCTCGATATCAGAATGGCCCCCGCCATGAGCAACCCGCCAGCCGCGCCGAACATCTGCGTCATCACCGCCGTGCCGACGCGATCTTCGGCAGCGTATTTGATTCCACGCCCCAGAATGGTTGCCGCCCCCGGCGTTCCGTCCAGCGGAAGCGCGTACAAGTAAATCAGATTGCAGGCAATATAGAGTGCGATTACCACTCCCGTACCCAGCGCCAGTGACAACGGCAAATTGCGGCTGGGATTTTTTACTTCGCCCGCGGTAAACGTCACATTGTTCCAGGCATCGGCGGAAAATAGCGAACCTACCTGGGCCACCGCCAGAATGGTCAGCGTGCCCACCATCACCACCGGGCCGCCCACACCCACTTGAACGGCGTGGTGCGCGCCCAATCCCGCGTTTCGCCAGAAATTCGCTCCGAAGTTCGCGGCCAAGGCTTGCGCATTTCGTCCCAGCGCCAAACCGAACAATGCCAGTCCCAGCAGCGCCGAAACCTTAGCCGCCGTAAACACATTCTGAATCAGCGCCCCCGTTTTGAGTCCGAAGATATTCACGATTGAGAGAACAATCACGAGCAGCATGGCGACCAGGTTCTGAGTATTGATTCCCACATCCATGTTGCCCAGGACCATCGGCCCCAGGCGGATCGGCGGAACTTTCCAGAGATGCAGAATCCAATGGGAAGAAGAAATCGCAGGAAAGAAAACTCCCAGAAACTTGCCGAAGGCCACGCCCACCGCCGCAATGGTCCCCGTCTGAATTACCAGGAAGAGCGTCCATCCGTACAGAAAGCCCCACAACGGTCCAAGCGCCTCGCGGAGATAAACGTATTGCCCGCCGGCCCGCGGCATCATCGCCGCTAGTTCACCATAGCTCAGCGCGGCCACGATGGTCATGAATCCCGCCACAGCCCACGCCCCGATCAGCAGAGCGGGTGAATCCGCTTCACGAGCAATCTCCGCCGAAACAATAAAGATGCCCGAACCAATCATCGACCCCATGACCAGCATGGTGGCGCTAGTCAGACCCAGGCCTTTGACCAGCTCTTTATCTTGATGGCTGTGAACTTCCCAGTCGCTGCCAGCAGCCGTTGTCGTTGTGCTCAGGATCCCTCCGCGAATCGTGCGGCGTCGTTGTTCGTTCGTCGTTAGTCGTTGGCGGGTGAATGAAGACACCGGCGTGAAACTTGCCAATGACTAACGACCAGCGACAAATGAAGAATACCTACCCCGCGCTTATCGATTGCCCATGACTTTACCTCAAGATGCGAAAAAATTCCTCTGCTGATTTGCGGGGATCCCGTAACAGATCAGATATCACCGCCACGGAGTCGGCCCCAGCCTCAGTTACGGACCTTGCATTCTCCCGTGTGATCCCACCGATCGCGACTAGAGGTTTTCGGGTCAATTGCCGCGCCCGTTGCACCCCCTCGAGCCCCACCACCGGATCAGGCTTCTCTTTGCTGGAAGTGGAAAAGACTGGTCCAATGGCGAGGTAATCGGCTGAAGTTTCATCGGCTTCTGCAAGTTGCTCGGGATTGTGCGTGGAAACACCGAGCCAGCGCCCGGCTCCGATAATGCTGCGGACCGATTCCGGCGAGAGGTCGTCCTGCCCAACATGCACTCCGTCGAACTCCGCGACAAGGGCCAGATCCGCGCGGTCGTTCATGATGAGTTTGACCTGGCTTCCCACTCGCCTTTTCAGTTCGCGCGCCTGCTCTAGCATCACGCGTCCACTACCGCTTTTGTTGCGGTATTGCAGCAGCCTGCACCCGCCGGCTACAAGTTCTCCGGCGAAAGCCGCCACATCTTCGGTGCTCCGGAAAAACGCCGCATCCAAAATCGGATAAAAGCGAGAAACAGAGATCACGCCGCCGAATCCTTTTTGCTGGCCGCTAGAAATCGCTCAATGAATCCCGTATCAAATTCCCCCGCGCGGAAATCCGGATCCGCAAGTATCTTCCGATGCAGTGGAATCGTTGTGTACACGCCCTCGACAATGAACATTTCCAGCGCTCGCGTCATGCGCGAAACAGCCTCGTTGCGATCCTTGCCGCGCACAATCAACTTGGCGATCAGCGAGTCATAATATGGAGGGATTACTCCCTCGGTATACGCCGCCGTATCCACACGCACGCCCGTTCCTCCAGGCGGATGAAATGCGGTAATCTTCCCCGCCGATGGCGTAAATTTCTCAGGATGTTCCGCATTGATGCGACATTCGATGGCGTGACCGCGATGCACAATCGGCCCCTGCAGTACTTCGTTCATGTGCGCACCGGCGGCGATCATGATCTGGCTCTTCACCAGATCCACATCCGTAACCATCTCCGTCACAGGATGCTCCACCTGAATACGCGTGTTCATCTCGATGAAGTGCAACCGGCGATCTTGGTCCATCAAAAACTCGATCGTTCCGGCGTTGGTGTAGCCGATCTCCGTCAGCGATTTGCACAGAACGGCGCCGATCTGATCGCGCAACTCCGACGTAACCTGCGTTGAGGGCGATTCTTCCAGCAGTTTCTGGTGCCGCCGCTGGATCGAACATTCGCGCTCCCCAAGGCTCACCACATTGCCATGCTCGTCGGCCAGCACCTGAAACTCAATGTGCCGCGGATGCTCGACATACTTCTCCATGTATAGGTCGCCATTGCCGAACGCTCCTGCAGCCTCCGATTGCGCCGCCTTAAATAATCCGGGGAGCTCTTCCTCGCTCCGCACAATGCGCATACCGCGTCCCCCGCCGCCCGCCGATGCTTTCATAATCACCGGAAAGCCGACCTGCTGCGCCCACTCTACAGCTTCACCTTCGGAAGCGATGATTCCATCCGACCCGGGCAGAATCGGCACGCCCGCTCGTTTCATCGCGGCACGCGCTTTTTCTTTTTCGCCCATCAGCCGCATCACTTCCGGCTGCGGCCCGATAAATTTAATCGCGCTGGTTTCGCATACTTCGGCAAAGTTGGCATTCTCCGCCAACAATCCGTAGCCAGGATGTATCGCGTCTACGTTGGCGATCTCGGCTGCGCTGATCACCGCCGGAATGTTCAGGTAACTCAGCGCCAACTGAGGCGGCCCGATGCAGATAGCTTCGTCCGCAAAGCGCACTGGCAGGGAATGGCGGTCCGCCTCACTGTAGATAGCAACCGTGCCGATGCCCAGTTCCTTGCACGCGCAAATAATGCGCAGCGCAATTTCTCCGCGGTTCGCAATCAGTATCTTCTTAAACATTTCAGATCAAATGTGGGGACACAGTCGCCCTTCGACTTCGCTCAGCGCAAGCCCTCGGCTGTCGCCGGACGCAGACCGCCCTTTACCTGCGCCTCCTCCTCTAGACGGCAAAAAGGCGCGCGAGTGCGCGCCTGGTTTTTCAAAATGCGGTTCTCGCCACCCCTCTCACTTTTTTGCCCGGATGGCGAACCCTCCTGCCCGTATTCGATGGGCTGGCCGTTGCTCCCCATCTTCTTTACAATTTCGCCAGCCATATCCGACCGACATCTCATTCAGCAGTTTCATCGCCTCGACGATGCACAGAACCTGGCCAACCTCCACTATGTCGCCCACCTTCACAAGGTGGCGCGCCGGGTGCGGGTGCCTAGAGCACCGTTACATCGGAGACTTGACGATGTGGAAGTCCTCTGGCGGCACTTCAGCTGCCGCAGCTGCAGCCGGAGGGCGGTGCGGCGGAGGCACGCCGAAGTCTGCCCCGCCTGCTGGACGGGTAACGCCACGAGGGGTACCTCCGCGTGCGTATGCACGACAGTGTGCCGCCCCGCCCGCTTGATCTTCACCTTACATCGCCGCGCTCCAACTCAAACTCGGCAATGTCTTTTTCAATTAAGAACTCGATGAGTTCCTTCAGCTCTTTTTGATTCATTCGGATGCGGTGGGACCGCAAACTGCCAACTGCTGCGCCGCAACTGGCGCCGGGAATTGCCAGGCCTGCATTCTCGCCCGGGTTAGAACTGACCGGCAGAACTAAGAAGACTAAACCACCAGAAAATCCTTAGCGGTCGGGGTTAACACTTCGCACCCCTTTCTGGCCGACCACCACCATATCCTCGATCCTCACGCCCCATTTGCCGGGGAAGTATACTCCCGGCTCGATCGTGATCACCATCCCAGGCTGCAATACTTCTTTCTGCCCAGCTGCAATTCTAGGAGCTTCGTGGATCTCCAGACCTACTCCATGGCCCGTGGAATGAGTAAAATATCGCCCCAACCCGGCCCCGCGCAACACCTTGCGCGCCGCCGCGTCGACTTCCCCGACGCTTCCACCCGGCTGCATCGGCGGCAATCGCAGCCGCTTGCGCTTCCCTCACCGCCTCGTAGGCACTTCGTGCCTCTTTGCGCGCCGCACCCACCCATACAGTGCGCGTCTGGTCCGAACAATAACCATCGAGTATAACACCGAAGTCGCAGACCACGAATCCGCCGGCCGCAACAGGTTTGTCCGTCGCTCTGCCGTGAGGCAACGCCGACCTCGCTCCGGAAGCAATGATGGTAGGGAACTACATCGCCTCGGCTCCGGCCCGGCGTGCAACGTACTCCATTTCGGCTGCGACCTCCGCCTCTGTTACGCTCGGCTTCGACACTTCAATCGCGCGATCAAACAGAGTCGCTCCCAGGTGCACGGCTGCCCGGATCGAAGTTCAGCTCATCATCGTCCTTCACCATGCGCGCTCGTTCCACCAGTGCAGGCACATTGCGTAAGCGGAGGCCGGACGGCAGCAGATTTGCCAGCTGTTTTCTTTCCGCCACGGTGAGGTGTTCGGCTTCAATTCCGAGTACCCGTCCCTTTGATCTCGTAGGCGCTCACTTATCCCTTCGCCGAGCGCGCTCCATACCGTCTTACGCGCAATCACCACCTTCGCGCCTTTCACCTGCTCGTGCGCCTGCCGGTTGTAGCGGGAATCGGTAAAGAAGACATTTGCGGATTCCGCGACCAGCAGAAAGCCCGCGCTGCCGGTAGTTCCGCAAAGATATCGGATATTGGGCAGATGGCTGATCAGCAGAGCATCCAGCCCGGTGGAAGCAAATGTCTTGCAGTCTCTTGAGGCGCACAGGGAAATTCATGACTGCTGAGTTTATCAGGCGGAAGAAGTGCCAGCACCAAGTACCGAAAAGTGCTGCTAAACTTAACCCGCGAGGCAGTTCACTCGG
>CAVREP010000029.1:0-27130 GCA_963720155.1 uncultured Acidobacteriota bacterium | reverse complement strand
TTTGCGCGCCGCCAAAATCCTGGGGCGCGGCGAGCGCGAGCGGCAGATTCGCAAAGAACTCGACGCAGCCACTCGCACCATTCCCCGCGCGCGTTGGCGCGAAGACAAGAGCCTTCTGGATAACGTCGTAAACCTCACCGAGTTTCCTTCGGTCGTTCTGGGCAGTTTCGACCGCGAGTTCTTGGAGTTACCCGAGGAAGTCCTGGTCACGGTGATGCGCGATCATCAGAAATACTTTGCAGTCGAAGATGCAGACGGCAAGCTGCTGCCGCATTTTCTGGCAGTGTTGAATACCGATGGCGACCCGCGCGGCATCATTCGTCATGGGCACGAACGGGTGCTCCGAGCGCGGTTCAGCGATGCCCGGTTCTTCTGGCAGATCGATCAGAAGCATCCGCTGCGCGAGCGGACGATGTGGCTGAAGAACGTCACCTTTCAGAAGGACCTGGACAGCTATTACGAAAAGACGAAGCGGGTGCAGCGTTTATGCAGCTGGCTCTGCGAAATCGTCCGTCATAGCGGAATGCAAATTCGTCCCGGCATTGTGCACAAGGCGGCATCCTTGGCAAAAACTGATCTCACAACTGAATTGGTGAAAGAGTTTACCGAACTGCAGGGGATCGTGGGCGGGCTGTACGCCAGCGTTCAGGAGCTCGACACCGGCATGCCCGATGCGACTCGTCAGGCGATCGCGCAGGCAATCTACGATCACTACAAGCCGGAATCCACGGAGGACTCGGTTCCGCGCTCGATCGAGGGCGCGGTTCTCTCCATCGCCGACAAAGCCGATAGCATTGCAGGAATGTTCGCGCTTGGCTTGCAGCCCACGGGATCGAAAGACCCATTCGCGTTGCGACGTCAAGCCAACGGAATTGTAAAGACGATTGCCGAGAAAAAACTACCGCTCCGCCTGAGTGAATTGTTTGCTGACGCGCGCGAAGTCTATCGTGGATCGGCTGCAGAACGAAAGCTTTCAGGCGAGCTTGATTACGCAGCTGCTGTGCGAACATTCTTCCGCGAGCGTCTGGAGTTCTATCTCCGCGATGTGCTCGGGTTTAAATATGACGTGGTGAATGCGGTGCTGGCCGCGGGATCTGACGACGTGATGGATGCAGTCGCGCGTGCTGAAGCGGTCACTAAAGTGCGTCCATCTGCGGATTTCGAATCTATTTCGATCGCATTTAAACGCATCAAGAACATTCTCCGTCAGGCAATTGAAACCAGAAATCATGTGGCTCCTGCAATCGACGTGGACGCACTCCAGGAAACAGTTGAAAAGGAACTCGCCGCTCAAATCCCGCGAACGGCCGAGGTGGTTGATGCCCTGCGCATCAAACGAAACTACGAACATGCTCTCGTAGAGATTTCAAAGCTCAGGCCCATCGTGGACCGGTTCTTCGACAAAGTAATGGTTATGGTCGACGACGAACGCGTTCGTGCGAATCGGCTGGCGCTGCTGCAGTCGTTGTTGAAGGAATTCTCCACCATTGCCGATTTTTCAGAGATCGTGACGGAAGGCAAGGACTCCAAGGAATTTTCTAAACACTAAAGGACCCATTTATGGCGACGCAAACTCTCCCAGAAACAGAAATGACGGTAATTAGCAAGAAACCAGCCATCCAATATATCTACTTCTTCGGCGGCGGCAAGGCCGACGGCAATGGCAAGATGAAGGACGAACTCGGCGGAAAGGGCGCCGGTTTGGCCGAAATGACCAACGCCGGCTTGCCGGTGCCCCCAGGCTTCACCATTCAGACCGAAGCCTGTCGCGAGTATATGCGGCACGGAGACGTGTCGAAGGAAGTGGACCGCGACATGGAAGAGGCGTTATCCCATCTCGAGCAGCTGCAAGGCCAGAAGCTCGGAAAGGGCGAGAACCCGCTGCTGGTAAGCGTCCGCTCGGGCGCAAAGTTTTCCATGCCGGGCATGATGGATACGATTCTCAATCTCGGCCTGAACGACAAGAGTGTGGAGTCGCTGGCTAAGAGGAGCAAGAATCCACGGTTTGCAGCCGATTCCTATCGGCGATTGATCCAGATGTTTGGCAACGTCGTGTTGGATATTGAGAAGGAAGAATTCGACAAGGTATTCGATGCCAAGAAGAAGCAGAGAAAAACCAAGCTTGATACGGACCTCGATGCCAAAGCATTGAAAGAAATTATCGAAGAATACAAGAAGATAGTCAGGAAGCATGCCAAGCGCGATTTTCCGCAGGATCCGCACGAACAGCTGGTCATGGCGCGAGACGCGGTTTTCCGTTCGTGGCAGAACGACCGCGCTAAGACCTATCGTCGCATCAATAACATCGATGACATGCTGGGCACGGCAGTTAACGTACAAGCCATGGTCTACGGCAATCTGGGAGACACGAGCGGAACTGGCGTGGGCTTCACGCGCAACCCCGCCTCAGGAGCGAAGGAGTTCTACGGAGAATATCTGATGAACGCGCAGGGCGAAGATGTAGTCTCCGGGGTTCGTACCCCGGTGCCGATCCTCGAGCTACAGAGAGCCATGCCCGACGTATACGAACAGTTGCGCGACATCACGACGCGGCTGGAGAACCACTATCACGATATGCAAGATTTCGAGTTCACCATTCAGGATGGCAAGCTCTACATGTTGCAAACCCGCAACGGCAAACGCACGGGTCTTGCGGCTGTGCGAGTGGCGATTGAGATGGTTGACGAAGGGCTGATCGACAAAGAAGAAGCAATCTTCCGTCTCGATCCCAATCAGGTCGTCGATTTCTTTGTATCGCGATTGGATGAGAAAGACGTTCGCCCCGAAGACGTGCTGACCACGACTGGTTTGGCAGCGTCCCCGGGAGCGGTGGTTGGGCAGATCGTCTTCACTGCCGACGACGCTGTTAATAAGGCTGGACATGGCGCGGAGAGAAATCCAGTGATCTTGGTTCGTGCCGAAACCACTCCCGAAGACATACACGGTATGGAAGTTGCAGTCGGCATTCTCACTTCACAAGGTGGGATTACCAGTCACGCTGCTGTCGTCACTCGTGGCATGGGCAAAAGCTGCGTTGCCGGCGCCGGCGAGATCGCTGTCGACGAGAGGGCACGCGAAATGCGTGCGCGAGGGCAAGTGTTCAAGGAAGGCGACTGGATAACGATCGACGGCACCACCGGCCGCGTGTTGAGAGGCAAGAGAAAGCTTTTACCGCCGGATCCGGAGAATCTGGCAAAACTCGAAAAGTTTATGAGCTGGGCTGAGCCCTTCCGAACAATCGGCGTGCGCGCCAACGCCGACATTCCACGCGACGCCAAAAAGGCGCGTGAATTCGGCGCTGAGGGTATTGGCCTATGCCGCACTGAACACATGTTCTTTGCTGAGAATCGCATCCAGCACATGCGTGCCATGATCCTCGCCAAGGATGAGAAAGCCCGGCGCATCGCCTTAAAGAAACTGTTGCCCATGCAGCGCTCCGATTTTATCGGCCTGTTCGAGGCCATGGAAGGCTTGCCAGTGACTATCCGCCTACTGGATCCGCCTCTGCACGAATTCCTGCCCAAGCGAGAGAAACTCATCGTTGATATCGCCAGCTTGACCAGTGCGGACGCAAAGCAGAAAAAAAGTTTGGTCGAGGAATACCGTGACTACGGCACGAATGGCGCCGGAGATCTAAAGACTATCCTTCCAAAGCTACTCGCGCGCGTCGAGCAATTGCACGAGTTTAATCCCATGCTGGGACACCGTGGCTGCCGGTTGGGCATCACATATCCCGAGATCACTGAGATGCAATCGCGCGCCATCTTCGAAGCGGCGGTTGCGGTGGAGAAGGCGGGCGGGAAGACGCATGCGGAAGTGATGATTCCGCTTATCGCAACCGTGAAAGAAATGGAGAACCAAACGGCGATCGTGCGACGAGTGGCCGAGGAGGTTTTCCGCGAGAAGGGGAGAAAGGTGCACTATCACGTCGGGACGATGATCGAATTGCCCCGAGCCTGTCTGGTTGCGGGCGAGATCGCCGAGGAAGCCGAGTTCTTCAGCTTCGGCACCAATGACCTCACCCAGACCACATTCGGATTCTCCCGCGATGATGTGAACAAAGTGCTGCCGACCTACCTGGAAGAAGGCATCCTCAAACAGGACCCGTTCGCGGTGATCGACCGCGAGGGTGTGGGAGAACTGGTCCGCATCGGAATCGAACGTGGACGCAAAACCCGCCCAGGTCTCGAGGTCGGGATCTGTGGAGAGCACGGAGGTGATCCCGACTCGGTGAAGTTCTGCCATGAGGTGGGGATGGACTATGTTGCTTGCTCACCATTTCGCGTGCTTACTGCGCGCCTCGCGGCGGCACAAGCAGGGGCCAGCGACAAGTTGCAGATCGAAGGTGGAAGAACGAGATAAACCCAACTACTTGGACGCGGGGCTCGCGGATCTGCGACCCCGCTTTTTCATTTACTGCACTTTCTGCAGCCGTGCAATCAATTTCTGAGCGAGGTTCTCCTCTGACTCCGACCACAGCAAACGTCCGCTAGCGCCAGAACTTCTTTCCGCCTGGTTAGTGAAGTCGACTAGCTTTTGCACATTGGCGCGAACTCGGGTTTCGGCCTCGCTGGTGAGTTGCACTTCGTCCTGAAGGAAAGGCGAATCGATGCCGAAGTCCACCTCGACATGCCCCTCATGCTGGTAGATTCCTTCTTCAAACTGCACGCCGTGGACCAGGAATTTCACCGGTGACGGCTGCAAAATCCACTCGTGCTGCTCAGGGGGAAGAATCCAAAGATCCCAAAATGCTTCGAACAAATAAGCATAGTCTTCGTGAAGCAAATCGGAAGCGAGAAGCACTGCCTGCTCAGGAGGGACACCGGGCGTGAAACGCTGTTCGAAAATCGTGGGCTCGTTCCAGGAGACGGGATGCATGGCCACATAGGTTACGCCGGGCTGCAGGGCAGAAAACGGAAACTGCCGCATCACCGCCAAGGCACGCGGCAACATCTCGCCCAACTCGAAACTCGGAAACCACAGGCTGAGAAAAAGGGCGTCGGCCACAAATCGCTCCCGCCCCAGGGTGGGGCGTACTCATCGATTCTAGAACATTTGGGGTCGGAAGCGATCTGGTGGGAGACCCAGTGTTAGGGATGTTTGACCGCACCGCTGACGTCGGCAGTCATAAGAAAGCGAATTCTTGCCCCGAACCCGTGCGCTCACCTCGCTGATTGATCTGCTGTTGTGCGGAGCCGTACGGCCAAGTGTCCATTGCGTTTCTCACTCAAACACTTCAACCTCGCCAGGGGGATACGATGTGGGTAGGCTCTACCATGAAATCGTTTTTTTGACACTGCGTAGAGGCACTGTTACCATCGAAGAACCGGCCCGCGGCTCCTGCCTTTCAGTCCCCGTCGTCTAGCCTGGCCTAGGACATCGCCCTTTCACGGCGGTAACACGGGTTCAAATCCCGTCGGGGACGCCAACCTTATCAACAATTATGCCGGTGTCCCCGGTTGCCGCGGTACACTCGCGGTACACTGAGATTCTCCCCGAATCATCAACACGACTTTGCGCTGCGCTGCCCGCTTGGCCGGCGTCAGAGCTTGCGCGTAGACGTCCAAGGTCACCTTCGTGGAAGCGTGCCGCAATAGCTCCTGCACCACCTTCACATCCTCGCCGTTGTCTTTGAGGATGCTCGAATAGGTGCGGCGGAACGTATGCCACCCGATGCATTTCTGGATGCCCAGCTTTCTGCGATTGGTTGGATGGATAGCCCATCACCTTTGACAACCATAGATTTCTGCCTGAAAACCCTTGCCAGATGGGGACTTTGGTCAAAAGGCTCTTATTGATGCTCATCAATGTAGGAGTTCTCGCAGCTGCATCATCCTACCTCCGGCACCATCCGTTCTTCAAGAGGGCAGTTCCGACGCTTCCGCTTAGACACGCGGCAGCGTCCGCCGCGCTAGCGGCTTAGTTCAAACGCGCTTGTGTTGACCAATCCGATCAACTCCCGGCTTGTCGGCAACTCTTACCTATGGGATTGCTTTAGAGGTTTGCCCCTGACTCATCCGGGAGTGTCAGCCTTCGCCCTAGAAATGTCGAAGCCGAGGTTAAAAGGCGGTAGCAAGAAATAGCCTAATCTTGCATTTCAACGGAAAGTGCTCCTGGCAGTGGTTGTCTCGTGGCAAAAACTCGCGGTACAAGGACGGTACAACTTGAACCTGTTTCTTGGCGTCCTCCCCCGTTCCTTACAGGGCGTTGCAGAGCGACCGCTGCCTTGTAATTACAACGTGATACAGCCAATCAGCGCCCTTTCACGGCGCAAACGCGGGTTCAAATCCCGCCGGGGACGCCACATCAATAGGTTAGGAGAGAAACGTCTACTCTCTGTTTAACAGAAGGATCGGAAATCATGGGTTCCGTGACCTCGACGATTGACTATCAATCAGTCGAAAACGCAGTTAGCGCGGCGTGCTGACCATAGCCGAGCGACTGATTCAGAATCAGTTGTTGGTCTGACTTGGTCGTCCTCCAGCCGCTCCAATCGGCAGCGGCACCGATGATGTTCTCCCGAGACGTATCAACCGCGCCCGCAATTGCTCATCTGTTTCTTGCCACTTCTGCGATCCGCGCCAGCATCCTGTCCAGCTCTTGGCGCGAATAGTATGTTCCGGCTAATACTACCGCGGCGATCTCGCGCGTATTCCGGATATCCTCCAGCGGATTCGCTTCCAGCAACACGAGATCAGCCGCGTGGCCGGGCTCGACCACACCGAATTTGTCCAGCTTAGCGAGAAATAGTGCCGGATTGAACGTGGCTGATTGTAAGGCCTGCGTTGGGCTGAATCCGCTCTTTACCAACCACTCCAATTCTGAGTGCAGGCTGAAACCCGGAATAACGCAGGGAGCCGGGCCGTTGCTTCCAGTCATGAACTGTACTCCGGCGCGTCGCATGATATCGACCAATTCGATCTCGCGCGCGGATTGTTTCTTCGCCAGTTGCAATACTTCCGGCGACGTGCGCGGTCGCAGTGTTTCTATTTCCCACTGACGTTGAACAGAAATAGGGACATACTTTAGTCGCGGATCGGCCGTCAAATTTGCTTTACCCGTGCTAGCCATCGTCTGCGACCATACCAGCGCCGGCACCTGCCAGGTGTTGTTGTTCGAGAGCTGAACGAACAGGTTCCAAGCCTTCTCGGCGTCGTAGGTCGCCATGGCCTGTGTAGCGACGGTAGCTTGGGGCCCGAAATCCTGATTAGCAGGCGCTTGAGACCTTTGTTGCCGCAGCGCATCCTCTTTGGACGAGCATGCCAATAGAATTCCGCTCAGGCGCTCGATGCTGCTCTGCCCCGCGGCAGAAGCTTCTGTGGCGGTAATTGAGTCCGGGACGGGCCCGTCGAACTGAATCTTCAGTTTCGCTGCCTCGTCTGCGAGAGCGAAATAGGAGTCGCGTGAAATGTCGGGCCGGATCGTCAGCAGATTCACGCCGCGCTCTTTCAGTCTTGCGAGGGCCTCCCGAGCTTCTGCACGATCGTTCACGGCGACGCTTTGAGTGTCGCTACTTCCACCTGACAAGAATGGTGCGAAAACAATATGCGGGCCGGGCAATGCGCCCTCTTCAACTTGCTGGCGCCGCTCTTCAGGCAGATCTGGATCCCCGCCCATGTCGCGCACGCCGGTCACGCCATTGGCAATGTACAGTGGATAGACGATCCCCTCGTTCCAAGCCGCCGATGCGCTCACAGTGTGGACGTCCATGTCCCACAAACCCGGAATCAGGTACTTGCCGGCTGCGTTGATCACGCGACCGTTATGAGTCTCAGCGATCAAGCCAAATTTGGCAACCGCCTCAATTCGGCCGCTCCTCACAACCACGGTCATGTCGGGCAGTATCTTGCCATCACGTGTATCCACGACATTCACATTGGTGAAAACGAGCGTCTGGGCCGACGGCTTCGCTGTTGACTGGGCTACGATGCACTGGTTCAAGCAGAAAAAGGCCAAGAAGAATACGCGCATCTACCAACCCCTCGAACGAGAGTAAAAACAGTTGCGGAAGCTTATGACCGAGCAGCAGCCCAGTCAACTAATTTCAGCAGCCCCTTTTTCTGACGCATGCGTGAATGGCACCTTTGCCCAGTGTGGACAATCCGGGCACACCCAAATCCGTGGGAATGCTCTTCCTGGGTTTCACGTGCCGAGATGCAAACGGCGCACTGCGTCGCCTGCCAAGTGTCCTACCAGAATTCTGCCGTCGATCTCAGACGTTTCGAATGACATGTCGATGTAACTTTTCCAACTCTTCTGCAATCTGAGGTGGTGCGCAAGGCATTGCTTGGGAGGGTGGGATGGACATATTGAGTGCAGATCGCAAAGATATCGATCATGCAATACAGGGAGTGGGCTCAGCGCGCATTCAGTCGCGGCTGGAAGCGATAGGGATTGTGGTTTCGCGATACGGATTGGTCGTGGTCTTATTGCTCATTGGAGTGTTGAAGTTCACTCCAGGGGAAGCAGCGGCCATCCAGCCATTGGTGGAGCACAGCCCGCTCATGTCGTGGATGTATAGCCTGCTCGGCGTACAAGGAGTTTCCAACGTAATCGGCGTCATTGAGATTGCCACTGCGGTTCTCATGGCGCTTCGCCCGCTCTCCCCGAAGGCATCGTTCGTAGGTAGTTTAGCGGCGGTTGTAACCTTCCTGCTCACCGTCAGCTTCCTGTTCTCAACGCCCGGCGCGGCGCAGTTGAAGTACGGTTTCCCCGTCCTTGGCGACGCCGGGCAGTTTCTGATCAAGGACCTGGTGCTGCTGGGAGCTTCTTTTTGGACGGCAGCGGAGGCGCACCGTGCAGCCCAGAGATCAGGGGCTTGTCTGGTGTTTTTCGCGAAGACCACCATTCAATTGAAATCTCGCTGAAACACTGCGGCGGAGCCATGGCGGTGAGACCGTCGTTGTCTGTCTCGTGGAGGTCGGAAATTGGCGCCAAAAAGGGCATCTTCGTGTTCTCCTACTTTAATCCGGATCCTCCTGGTAGATGATTTCGAAAGGTTCCGGAGCTTCACCTCTTCGTTGCTCAGGAAACAGCCAGGATTTCAGATCGTTGGGCATGCATTAGACGGACCAGAGGCCGTTCAGAAGGCTGAAGAACTCAAACCCGACTTGGTGGTGCTGGACATAGGCCTCCCGAAGCTGAATGGGATCGAAGCTGCTCGACAAATCCGCTTGGTCTCACCCGATTCCAAATTAATGTTCTTGACCGGAAACAACGATCCGGAAGTGGCACGCCAAGCCTTGGGCACTGGTGCAACGGGCTACGTCTCGAAGTTGGATGCCGCCCTTGAGCTGTTGAGCGCAGTGGAGGCAGTTCTGCTGGGAAAGCAGTTCGTCAGTACAACGCTTGCCGGCCGCGACCTGACCGGGGACCCATAAATCGCCACTTGCCACCTGAAAATCCCTACGAGTCCACTGTTTGCGCCGGAGACTCGCGCAGCCCGGTCGCACCCGCGCCCGCCCCAGGGCAAACGATTCATTCCTTCCGGATACCGAAGTTAGGGCGCGTAACTTTGAGTGAATGATAGGCATCGAACCTGTTGAAAACATCTATGGCGCAAGTCGTCACCGTGCGCACGAATATCGATTCGGAAGGGAACATGGAAGCAATAGGAGAACGCAGAGCACTCCCAGGGAGCATTAACCTCGTAACGTTGAAGACAGAGATTCTGTCCGCATTGTCTTCGGTTAGTCGCGCCACAACCGCGGAAGAACTCCAGCAAGCGGATGCAGCGTATAAGAAAGCTCTTTGCACAGCTCGAAGCGTAGGCTATCGTCCGCACATCCGAGCAGCTGATGGCCAGCAAATTCAGGTGGAGTGGGTGGCCCTGGGCAAAGTGCCATTTTGGGAAGATCCCGCCAATGTTGCGCGACAAGGGCTATGACATCCAACGTGGAAGAGGTTGAGTGTCGCGAGTCGGCCCGGCTAGAGTCTTGGGCTCGGATCACTTTCCTCTGGGGCTGTCCACTTTAGCTCTCCTCACTGCTACAAACGTACACTCGTACACTGTTCTTGAGTTCATCTGCACGCATCCCAATTCGCCCGATAAACCGCCTGCAAGTAAAGAGAGCCACATGACGGTCGGGGGCCGCGATCCTAGCTCCGACGGTCTCCAATGACGACCGGGAGCAAGCCATCCTAGGAAGTGCCTCTAAGTCACAACTAAACCTTAGAACACGAACGTCTCTTCTTCCGCCACGATGAATATCGGTGGGCCGCCGGTCGAAATGGAAACAGCGTTCGCCAGAGTCTCTTGCGCTCCTTCAGAAGCGGCACACGCATGCAAGGCCGCCATCGAAGGAAAATGGATCTCTGCAATCCTATGGAAGGGTGCGAGGCCACCTTGCGCCGAACTTAACACCTTCGTCGCCACGATCTTGGTCTTGCCTGCGAGCCTATCAACAGCCATCGGAACATGTTGCTCAAGATAGAGCCGCTCAAACTGTTCACGATCGGTCGGAACAGGGTAGATAACTATAAGTTTTGCCGTCGACATACTGCCTCCTTGTTTGTTATTAATGCTGGAATCTCGATTAAAATCGGGTAGGATCTTCTACTCCACAGTCGCTAATGAACGGCTACTGCCCTCACTCTGCGCTCCATCGCGAATGTGATCTTAAGACCGAGAACTGAGCTAAGCTTCCGCGACCTCGCAAACACCAAGTCGATTTCGACAGCTTCCTAACGAACTCGGCAAAGTCCGCGGACTCCACAGCGTGAGTAAGTAGTCCGTTTGTGGGACGCACGAATGGTGAGGACTCGGTTTCGACCCTGGGGTACCCCATCACCGTTGCTTTACGAATTGAAGACATGTTGCCAAACTCCTGTGACAGTGACTCCATGGTCCTCCCGGCACCAGGCGCAACAATCGCCAATACCACTGTTGCGCCCGGTGTAGCTGGAGCGACCTGGTTGCGTACCCAGGGTTCTTACTGGCTGCCGTCCGGCGATGCTGAGGTAGTCGCCGCCGACTCATCGCCAAATGCCAGCGCGTACTTCTTGCCGGCGAAGTCGATCTGGGTCAGAGACTGGCTGCCATCATCGTTCGTGCGCGACACAGTCGCGTTGTCACGCTCGGCTTGACTCAGGTCGACCAACTGAGCCGGCACGGTCGCCACCAGCTTCCCGTGCGACAGGATCATTAGTTCAACGTTAGAACCTGTTCCGTCCCAGTGAAGCTTGTACTGCCCCGGCGCCAGTTGATGTCCACTGACGGTTAGAGGTTCAAACACTTCGAATGATCCCTTGTTGACATTGTTTGCCGCGAATGCGCTGGTAGCCAGAAGCAGAGCCAGCCCAGGCAGCAGATTCTTGCACATGGTTGATAGCTTCATATCTTTAATTTCCTTTTCTTTCCCGAAAACGTCGGGAATCGTCAATACACCTTGCTAAGAAGGCAAATACATCAAGGTCTGAGTCTGCCATCTGAGTCTGCCATTCAGATGAGAAGTGGTGAGAAAAGTTACGCGGGGTCGAGTGCGCCTCGTCGTTTTGTTCGTTGCTTACGAGGAGCGTGATGGTGTCGGTCGAGCGGTTTAACAACCGCCCAAGCTGTGCTCAGACGCAACCTTGAAGCACACCTGAACAACTTGAGGAGGGATCACATCACGCCGCGCGCCTGTAACTTTCTTTCTGAAGATGTCATCAAGAGGTCGTGGGACAGAAATGCTAGCGAGCGGATCACGAAGGGCGGAGATGGATAGGTTCACAGACACAGCGGAACACGCGGCTGCTGCGGAAGCTGTCCTGGTCCCACATGGTATTGGGTGCTTGGCTCGTAATTTGCAGGTTGCCGCTTGAATAGCAACGAGGCGCAGTCGTCATCGATCGTTACGGACAAGGAGCCGCTCACAGAAGCGGAGATGATTTCTCGTATCATCGCAGGGGAACGCGAACTGTTCTATGATCTGATAAAACCGTGCGAGAGGGCAGTCTTCCTTACCGCTTTCTCTGTCCTGAGGAGCGAAGCAGACGCCGAAGAGGTCGTGCAGGAAGCAGCCCTTAAAGCATATAAAGCTCTGAGTAGCTTCCGTGGAGAAGCGAAGTTCAGCACTTGGCTGGTTAAGATCACGTTGAATGAAGCGCGAATGCGGCTGCGCCGCTCACGCGCGGAGTCCGAGGTTTCGCTTGAAGAGTTTGTGGGTGACGGTGATAGCGATTACACGCCGGCAGTTCTGACTGATTGGCGCGAGATTCCTTCAGAGGCACTTGACCGGAAAGAATTGCGTGCGCTTTTGCGACGCGGATTGGACGAACTGCCGGAAAAATATCGCGAGGTATTGATTTCGCGTGACGTGCGGGAGCTGAATATAGAGGAGACTGCTCAATTGCTTGGTATCAGTATAGGAATGGTGAAGACAAGGCTATTTCGGGCGCGTTTGATGATGCAGAAAATTGTGGCGCCTGAGTTGCGAGCCCAGGGTAAGAGGTACACGAGAGGCTGATTATGGTGCTTGATTGCAAACACGTATGGCGCGAAATCTCGAATTACATTGACGGAGTTCTCGATCCCTCGGTGCGTGCCAGCATGGAAGAACATCTGGCCCACTGCCGCCATTGTGCAGCCATTTTGGATTCGACTCACAATATCCTTTATCTGATCGCGGATGAGCGCACATTCGCTTTGCCGGTCGGTTTCAGTGAGCGGTTGCATGCCAGGCTTGAAAGCGAACTTGAGAAGTCGGAGCCAGCTAGCAGATAACGGTGTCTACAGTTCGTGGTGAAACATCGGATGCGCGAGAAGTTCGCCGGCGATCAGAAGCAGGGTGAGGATGGATGCAGCGAGCTGGATCCCTTTCTCCCAGCGTTCTTTTCGAGTAAGAGGACGCATTCGCCAACGAGCAGCCGGGTTCCTGCGCATGCGTTCTGCATCCCATAAAAGCACAAGATTGACTACGGCCCCCAGCCCGGCAAGAGCCAGCATCGGAATTCGGAACCTGTTGGCGTGCAAGCCGGTCGCTGGTCCTGCGGCGGCGGCGGCAGCGACGGTGGAGAGCCCGAGAGCAGTGCTTATCCCGCTGACGAATACTGCCGTAGCACAGACGCCTTGGATTATCGCCAGACCGAGCGACCCCACCGTAATAAATCTCCACGTCTTCCAGAACCGGAATGATGGTTTGTTGGTGATAGGGCGCTGTTCGAGCCCTTGAGTCTCGGTCCCTTCCACAGTTTGGGCCTCCAGGAAGAAAAAGGAAAACGTCATCCGTGAGATGCGTGGTCTCGACACGAAGTTTCATGAAGGCAGATGGGCTTTGTCAGCTGAGCGTGCTGCGTCCTCGAGAATATGTTTCTAGGGGACATCTGAGGACCTGTCGAACATTCCGGAAGTCCGATCCATTGATTCCATCCGTTCGATCCCGCTTGTGGGCATGTCCAACTCCATCGAATCCGGCGCCATGAGTCCACCTTCCAGTAGAAATCCGCTCAGAGCGACGCTGCTAGTCCAGGAATGTTCTAGGGCATCGATGTAACCTGTCTCATTTTCGTAAAGCATGCGTTGCAGATTGAGTACGCGGATGAACGAAGCGTTCATTTCACCGTACTGCGCAGTCATGAGCCCATAAGCGCGCTCCAGCCGAGGAAGGATCTCCCCCTGATATCGGTCCGCAGTTAAACGCGCGCTGCGATATTCTTCGGCATACATTGCGGAGCGTCTGCGAAGTATGAGGTCGACGCGGTGTACTTCATCCTGTGCAGCTTCGAGGTCAGAGCGGGCTGCTGCGATGTTGCCCTGATTGCGGTCCCAGAGATGAAGATGTAAGCCAATTTCGGCGAAGCCTTGGAGACCGACCGCGCGGCCTGGTCCAAGATTGAGCAGTTCGTAATTCTGTTGCAATCCACCCTTGAGTGTAAGGTCAGGGATGGTTTCCCGCCGAGCTCGCCTCAGGGCAGCTTCTGCGCGCTCGACCCCAGCCTGCGCAGTCTGCACGGCTGGGCTGGCTGCGAGCAGCGAGATCAGCAACTGGCGCTCGTCTAGCGAAGGCAAATCAGCGTCGATCCGTCCGGCCACGCTTCCGTCCGGCAGGGATGGAACACCGACAACTGAAATGAGTATCATCCACTGATGCCACAACCTGTGTTGGGCGACGCCGGCAGCGATCTCCATGCGCTGCTCTTCGGCCTCGGCTTCCAAGATTTCAGTCTCGTCTGCTTGACCGACGTTGCCGAGCTGGTGAACGATGCGCACCGTGCTCTGAGCGATGCCGACCAAATCGCGCTCGATCGCGAGTCTCTCCTGCGCTGCGAGGACATGATAGTAGGCTACGCGCACGTCATTCTCCACGCGGCGCCTCTGCGCTTCGGCGTCAGCCTGACGCTGCCTTACTTCGCCAGCACCGACCTTGCGATTAAGCCCGAGTTTGCCGCCGAGAATGATCGGCTGCTCGACAAAAAATCCCTGCTCGCCGCCACCGTACGCTCCTCCCCGTATTTCTTCACCCTCATAGCCGATTGTCGGGTTTGGATATAGCCCACTTTGCCGCTGGCGGCCACGCGCCGCCTCCACTGCGCGTTGTGCCTGATCGAGGGTAGGGTTATGTGCCGTCGCCATCCGCTCCAAGTCCTCCAGTTGGTACGTAGGGCCGGAGACTACGCGCTGTGAGTTCCCCAGATGTGGGAACTGCGGCATCACCTCCGGAATCTCGCCGTGATGATGCATCTCCATTTCCGGCTGCTCGGCCATAGGGAAGAACACCTGCGGTACGGGTTGTGATGGTTGTTGCCCGGAGTTCTGCCGCGCTGCACTTGTTGACGCGTGTTCATTATCCGATTTGGTCCCCGGCTGTTGCGAAAACATCATTGTTGACACGACCAGGAAGGACGCCAGCAGGGAGACTGTTAGAAATTGCAACCTCATTTCGCGCCTCCTTCGTGATGGTGCGAGTGCCCCGCGGCCGGGGGGAGGGGCGCAATATAGCCACTGCGGACATCGCGCATGACGCGCTCATACAGATCGGGTGGCAGCACTCGCACCAGGGTCATCATGCCCATCATCATGGCGCTCCAGTTCCGCGGCAGGCCGTTATTTTCCGGCTTGGCGACTGCTTCATCCATGCCCATGTCCATGAACGCATCTTGGGGAAAACCGGGCACTTGGTTCGCCCCCGGCGCGATGGGCGCGTGATGGACATGCTCGAAGCCCGCACGGTCGGCGAGGGTCTGCATCTGGCGCAGTGCCCGATCGTCCTCCGTGTCTGCAGTCATCATCATGCGATCCCCGAGCAGGTCGCTCATGGCGTTCATGTTGTGGTGGGGCATATGGCAGTGCAGCATCCACTCTCCAGGGTTATTCGCGACGAATTCGATGTCGCGCGCCTGTGCGACGCCTACCAACACCGTGTTGGCCGGTCCCCACATACTTTCGGGTTGTCGCCCAGCCTCCGTGCCCGTCACAACGAAGGTATGGCCATGCAGATGCATCGGATGGTGGTCCATGCCGATGTTGACGAATCGGATGCGCACGCGACTGCCGAGCCGCACGACCAAGGGTGTGGTCATTGGACTCACGGCGCCATTGAAGGTCAGCCAATTCCACTCCATATTGGCGGTGTTCGGGATGGTGTTGTTGGGTAGCACGGCCCACTCCTGCAGAACGACGCCAAAGTCGTGATCGACAGCAGGGACATGCGCTTTCGGCGGATGAAGGATGAACAAGCCGACCATCCCCATCATCTGCTGCATCGGTGAGTGCGAGTGATAGAAGAACGTGCCGTTCTGGTGAACTGTAAACTCATATGCTAGCCGTGATCCGGGCGCAATTGGCCGCTGTGAGAGGTACGGCATCCCGTCCGTCGCATAGGGGATTTCAAGCCCATGCCAATGGATCGCGGTAGATTCTGGCAGGTGATTTTCCAGCACGATGCGGACACGATCTCCCTGGTTCACTTGGATCGTAGGGCCCGGGCACGAGCCGTTGAAGCTCCAGCAATCGATTGTCTTCCAGGGCGCGATTTTTCGCCTTACGGGTTCTGCGGTGAGTTGGAAGACCTTCACGCCATTGTCGATTGTGAATGGCTGCTCCTTGACGTCGGGCGTGATCACTGGCGGCGTCGTCGAACTTATAGGTCGACCGGATGCGCGCGTTCGATTCATGCCGAACAGCCGCGAAGCGCCGGCCAAACCCGCCGCTGTGGTAAATGCACTCTGTATAAACGTTCGCCGTGAACTCATAGTCCCTCTTTCTGTCGGGCTTTCTATGATCGCCGGTCGGAGGTTCAACGGGAATCTGTTACCTAACTTATGCACAGGTTTTGAGTTGAGAAGCGAGAACTGAGGTGAGACACCATTTGGAGACCCTGGAAATCCTGTCGTAAAACAGAGAGGCCATGAAGTTCGCAGCTTCGTGAGCCGATTCCCAGGAGTCACCCAAATGGTGAAGCGTAGTCCACAGGATAGCGAGGAAATCCGCACCCCACAAGCGTCTGAGCAAGATAACCGGGAGCCCAATAAAATCGGGGCCGCCACACCTTTCGACTTCTCCGGCAAGAATCTGACCCCGTATGGCGGCTTGCTTCCGGTGGCCACCATGCTGGAGAAGCTAGGCTTTCAACAGCTGGTAGAAGAAACTCTTGCCGTGTATCGCATCCCGCGAGTCATGACGATTTACCAGTTCTTGTCGGGAATGGTGCTGGCCTTGTACGTGGGCTTTTCCCGTTTGAATCACTTGCGCTTCGTGGCACACGACGCGATGCTCACCGGGATTTTGAAGGTGGCGGAGCTGCCCCCGCAGTGCACCTTCTGGCGATTTCTGGCCTCATTGCATCTGGGGGTGGCGCGGCAACTGCTGGTGGTGCAGCAGAGGATGCGAGAACGGGTGTGGGAGGCGGCCCATGTGAAGCTGAGCTCCATCACGTTGGACACCGATACGACCGTGCACACGCTTTATGGCCGACAGATGGGTGGACGAAAGAGCTACAACCCCAAGAACCGGGGGAAGAAGAGTTATCAGCCGATCCTCACCTTTCTGGCGGACACTCGAGAATACGTCTGGGGTGAGTTACGCAACGGAGATCGACCAACGGGCCAGCAGATTGCACACCATCTGCAAAATGTGTTCGCCGCTCTGCCGCGCTGCGTGGTGAAGATCTTCGCCCGGGCTGATGCTGGCTTTTATTGTTGGGAGGCGGTCCAAGCGTACGAGAAAGGGCAGGTCTCGTTCATCATGGTGGCGCGCAAAACCTCGCGTTTATTGACGGAGCTGCGAAGCGCACGTTGGCGGCCTTCGCCCCGCACCGACGCCGACCAGCAGTGCGAGTTCTGGTATCACCCGGAAGGCTGGGGAAAGGCCTGCCGTTTTATTGCCCTGCGTTATGCAAAGAAGGAGGAGCCCGCCTCCGCGCGCGAGCAGTACCAGCTGTTCGACAGCTCGCAGTATATCTATCGGGTCTTCGTCACCAACATGAAGCGCCCCATTGACCTGCTGGTGTGGTTCTACAATCAACGTGCCGGCGCCGAGAACCTCATTAAAGAGGCCAACAACGATGCCGGACTGGCAGCCCATCCTTCCGGGCGCTGGGCCACCAACTGCGTACATTTTCAGCTGGCCATGCTGGCCTACAACCTCAACTGCTGGCTCCTGTTGTTCCAGCGCGAGGAGACGGCGAAGGTAGCTGAACTCAAGCACACGACTTTGGCCATCGCGCGATTGCGTTTTCTGTTCCTGGCAGCGAAGATCTGGCGCCACGCCGGACGCGTCGGCATCAGCTACAGCGATCAGTATGCGGAGAGAGGATTGTTTCAGCGACTGATGGATCGGTTGCGCAATATCGCTCCGGCGGAATCGGATCTTAAGCCTGTGTTCCTTACTCCCCTACGATCGTGACCTGCGCATAAGTTTTTATGCACCCACAGCCCAAACTCGACAATGACTTACAAGGAACAACGATAGAAAGGCGACTCAGGTAGCGATCAGTTCACCTAGTGGCAAAAACCATTGCCGACCGAAGGCTTGCCTACACCGCAGTCCATGGCCGAGTCCGTGCATAATTTAGGTGTTATCGGACCGGCACAACTACAAACTGGATGTCCAACTCGTTCTTGACCTTCACAACGCCACCGCCTACGCTGACTGGATTAATGCCGAAATCAGTTTGTTTGATTGTCGAACGGCCCGCGTAGGCTCCTTCTGTACCGTGCACCTCCGCCAGAATCGGTCGGCTCTGACCATGGAGCATCAATTCACCGGTGACAAGCCAGTGGTCGACTCCGGTCTTTTCGATCTTCGTAGAATGAAAGCTGATGAGCGGATAGCTTTCACTCTCTAAAACCTTGGCATGCATGGTGTGCTGAATTTCCGCTTGCTGCTCTGCGTTCAATTTGTTGTCTTCGACAAGCGTGAGCTTGCGGGCGTCAACGGTAAAGGCTATCTGCGGGAGATCGCTGTCATCGAAGCTGCCTCCGGCAAACGGCGCGGTTACCCAGTGATCGTGACCCGCGGCGGAGAACAGACCTGCCTTACCCACGTGAATCTTCAAAGTGCTGTGGTCGATATCGATCGGTCGATCGGCACTCTCCAACCACAGCGATGCTGCGAGAAGAAACCCTGTCACGCCGAGCACGAAGATCGTGTTGCGCCTACGTCTGCTCATTGCTGCTGGCATCGGGTGCCCTTCGGGGATTTAACCGAAGCACTGGACTAAACCGGGAACACCAAAGTATGCGTTGTCAATTGGAGACTCGATGAGTCATAGTCAGCCGCAGGCGACAACTCAATCCCACTGCAATTCGTCCGCCCTCTGCTCGATGAACGGATCCGGATCTGTTAACTCCAACCCTATTCCACCGATCACAGCCGAGTGCAGTATGGGAGCTCCTTTCTGCATGCGCATCACTTTTGTTGGTATCCGCGAACCGAACTCAATTACCTGACCGCGTCGCAGAAGGGACATCCACCCCACCTTTCTCCGGAAGTTGTTCGGTATGTAGAACTCGATTATCTTTGCCACAGCGTCCGCTCCAGCTCCGGCCCACCAATCCAAGCCGAACGAAGTGCGGGGGCCCCTTTCTGCATGCGCATCAACCTTGTCTGTTCAGCAGATCCATGAGTTACCATCACAGCAAACTCGCAACCCGATACCTAATCGAAGTCACTCGACTAGAACCTGATTAACAAGCCGCCGGTGAAGGCCACGTTGTTCTGCCGGCTGGCATCAATTTGCCGGTTATAATTTGGCACACCAGAATAGAAGTCACGCACCTCAAACCGAAACCCAATCGGTATCCGCAGCACGCGGACAACACTCCGTGTATCGACTCCTGCGCCAAACTCCAGTGCGCCTGTGTTGGTTCCAGGCAGGAACGAAGTACTACCACTGGGCGCCGATTCACGGAAGCGTGCGTAACCTCCTCCGAAAGATAACCAGGGAGCAATCGGCCCGGCAGGATTGAATTTCACTCGTACATGCGGGGTAAGGAATACATAGGCATACTCGGGAGTCACGCCCTGCGGGGGCTGACTCAGTTTGACGTCCAACGGAGAGGCCAGAAAATCCACGCCCCCGTATATTCCCAGTTGCTTGGCAGTTGCGAGGCGTCGGTCGTATTCAGTTCCCAACGCTAAGCTTGCGGTGAAACTCAAGTCACCACCCTGGGACAGGGTCTGACTCGTCGTCGTGGTCGCACCGATCACGAGTCCGACTTCATTCTTTGTCTGCGAGCGAGCAGAGGGCAGCAGACCCAGGAACAGTAATGCGATTCCAAAGACGGGGAGTAACCTTTGTATAGACATAGCCGCTTTCATTTGACGCTTCGCTTTCTGCTGCCCAGGCCTGACTCAATGTTTTGCGAAGGCGGTCGCTTCCGTTGCAACAATCGATCAGTGCGGCTCTTCCTATCCCGGCCAAGATCAGCGACAGCATTGCATTGCGACGGTCTTTCCCTGAACTCATCGGTTCGATGTTCGCGGGTGGTCGGAAGTTACGTCGGTGGCGATTGGTCAAGAACCATTTTGCCGAGGGGGTATCCGTTCAAGGCCCATTCGAACCCGCGTTGTCTCATTCGCCAGTATTGCTGTGTGAGAGTGAGCGCCGGAAATCGAAGTGAGGTTGTCCCTTTTATTTTCCTCTTGCTGGCGTGTACGTAACTTTCTTGAACGACTCTACATCGTATGGCCAGCCAGCGACATTCACGCTGATCGGGGCAACCGGCCAGAGACTTCCTCGAAACTGGGCAAGGCTCGCGGTGGCAGTTCACTTACTCCTCGTTCAATCAGAAGAGGTGTGAGCTTCTCCTGAAAACGAGTGTTGCGGCACACGATTCACAAATCAACTCGTAAAAGGAGCGATCAAGATGAGTACTTCGATGAAGGCTTTGTTGGCAGGCGCTGCGCTGGCAGGTTTGATGACAGGCGCAAGCGCAAAGCTTAACGCACAAACGTTAGGCCAGAACAACGCTGGCATCAGAGCGGTGAGCATGCAAGATGATGGCAGCACGAACAAGAAGGACAAGAAAGACAAAACGGAAAAGCACGCTTGTAAGGGCCAAAACTCCTGCAAAGGCAAGGGTGGCTGCAAGGCCAGTGACAATGGTTGCAAAGGAAAGAACTCCTGCAAGGGCAAGGGTGGCTGTGCAACGGACGGGTCCAAAATGCCCGCTGATGCACCCAAGCAGGACCAGAACTAAAAAGACACCTCAACCCCAATGGGTCGGGGTTGAACTCCCGACCCACTGTTTCCTTTTTAGGAAGATACTGACATGCCAGCAAATGCTTTCAATGGATTCACAGACTTCGGAGTTGGGATAGGTCTTCGCGTGCCTCATTACCAGCACATTCTCTCCGAAAAGCCGGTTGTGGATTGGTTCGAGATCATCTCCGAGAACTACATGATCGATGGTGGGCGACCGCTGCATGTTCTCGATCAGATTCTTGAGCGCTATCGCGTCGTCCAGCATGGTGTTTCGATGTACTTTGGTTCCCATGAGCCACCAAATCGCGAACATTTGAAGAGACTAAAGGCCCTGGTCAAGCGCACCAAGACACCTTGGCTCACTGACCACCTTTGCTGGGGCAGCGTGGACGGTACTTACAGTCACGACCTACTGCCCATGCCCTATACGTTCGAGGCTGCCCGCCTCACCGCGCAGAAAATTCGTGAAGTGCGGGACTTTCTTGAGATCCCGATTGCGGTCGAGAACGTAAGCAGTTATGCCGAATTCCACGTTTCGGAGATGATGGAGTGGGAGTTTCTCACCGAGGTGGTGGAATTGGCAGACTGTGGCATTCTCTTAGACGTCAACAACATTTATGTGTCTTCAAGAAACCATAATTTCAATCCCCATGATTATGTAAATAGCGTTCCTGCAGAGCGGGTAGCGCAGATCCACATCGCGGGGCATTCCAAGTTTGAAAAGTACATTCTGGATACGCATGACCACCCGGTGATCGATCCAGTCTGGAAACTCTATGCCCGAGCCATCGAACGCGTAGGGCGTACGGCAACGCTCCTGGAGTGGGACGACAGCATTCCATCCTTTGAAGAAGTCCACAACGAAGCGCTAAAGGCGAATCAGTTCGTCGCAGAAATGGCAGTGGAATTATGAACCTTCTCGAAATCCAACAGCGAATGCTTGAGGCGGTCATGCAGCCCCTCACTCCCGGCGAGCAGATGCAGCCGCGTGCTCGGGACGGCAGGTCAATGCACGAGGTGGCTGCAGAATTCGTCAAGCCAAATGATCGCTTGAGCTCGTTTGAGCGCCTGGAAATCTACAATCGCCAATATTGGTTTCGCGTACTCGCGGCTTTGGAGGAGGACTTTCGGGGCCTTCGAGCGATCATCGGTCCGCGACGATTTGAGGCATTATCCGAAGCCTACCTTATCGACTGTCCTTCTGAATCATTTACTCTGCGAAACCTGGGCTCTCGCATGGAGTGGTGGTTACGAAGCCATCCCGAACACATACAACCGCGCGCAGCCCTAGCGCTGGATATGGTTCGCTTGGAGTGGGCTGAAATTGAAGCTTTCGACGGTGCAGCGGAGCCCGTCTTGATCCCTGGCGAAATGCCAGCCTCAGACGAGGACCCGCGATTCCGATTGCAACCCTACATTCAACTGCTTAGCCTGCGCTACCCCGTAGATGATTTGCTCCTTGAGATCAGGAAAGATGACTCCGATGGTGAGATGGCAAGCAACGCGATCTCGGAGCGTCGAAAACAAACGCGAGTCCGCAAAGTCGCGCGCCAAAAGCCGCAGGCTGTCTTCTTGGTGGTCCATCGCCTCGACTACTCGGTTTACTTCAAGCGAATCGAGGCGGAGGCTTTCTTGTTTCTCCAAGCGCTCCGACAAGGTAAGACCCTCTCCGATGCAGCGGTCCTGGCTTTTCAGGGACGAGACGTTCCAGAAAGCAAGCTCCTCGGCATCGTACAGAGTTGGTTTGCGAACTGGTCAAGCTTGGGCTGGTTCTGCCGGCCCGAATCCTCAGACAAGGAAGCTATCTCCTCATTAGGAAAATAACTTATGAACAAGTTGATCGAAACTGGCGTGCGCGTTTATGCGCTTTTTGAAAGGGCAGTCTCTCATTTGCAATCTCCCCTGCTGCTGGCGGTACGCCTCTACTGGGGCTGGCAACTTGCTCAGAGTGGCTGGGGCAAGCTCCACAATCTGGATAATGTGGCCCAATACTTCGCCAGCCTCAATATGCCCATGCCGGCAAAGATGGCGTTCTTTATCGCGTGTGTGGAATTTTTCGGCGGCATCTTTTTGGCCCTTGGGCTTTTATCGCGTCTAACGGCCTTGGTGCTCACGGTCAACATGATCATGGCCTACGTGATTGCCGATCGGGAGGCCTTTTTCTCGTTCTTTTCCGACCCCGATAAATTTTCGGCCGCGGCACCCTTCGTGTTCTTAGTTGCTTCACTCATCGTCCTGATCTTCGGCCCGGGAAAGATTTCTCTCGATTCTGCGCTCGGCTATTTGCGTAGAAGGAGAGTTGCAGGGCTGCAGGGCCTGCGTGGGACTTCGGCTCTCTCAGCTACCTGATCCGTAGCATGGAACGAGTCGAATGCAGACCCGGCGTCACGGACGTGTCTCAGGATCACTACAGGGAAAGTCACCATGACATCGCGCATCCGGGCGATCACGTTCGACGCTTACGGTACGTTGTTCGACGTGCACTCAGTAATTGCAACATGCAGGCGCAAGTTTCCCGGCCAGGGCGCTGAACTGAGCAAACTCTGGCGTGCCAAGCAACTGGAGTATACCTGGCTATGCAGCCTCATGGAGCAGTACGAAGATTTTTGGAGGGTGACAGAATCGGCTCTGGCATTTGCTTGCAACAGTCTGAGCCTCGCTTGCCCTCCCGAGACCCGCAGAGAGTTGATGGAATCATATCTGCACCTCGATAGCTTTCCCGACGCGAAGGCGGCATTGGCTAAGCTAGCGCAATATAAGTTGGCCATCCTGTCGAATGGCTCGCCGAAAATGCTCGATGCCGTGGTCGAAAGCACCGGCCTAAAAGGCATTTTTGCTGAAGTGATAAGCGCTGACGAAGTGAAGATCTATAAGTCGAGCCCGCGCGTGTACGGCCTGGTTTCAAAACACCTTGGTGTGTCCAAAAGTGCGATTGCCTTCGTCTCGTCGAATTTCTGGGACATCGCGGGTGCCAAGAGCTACGGGTTCTTTACTTGTTGGGTGAACCGATGCAATCTTGCTGAAGATGAATTAGGTGTCAAGCCAGATGTAACGGTGAAAACCCTGGATCGGCTGAGTAGCGTTCTCGAATGAAGACGTAATGCGGCTTCCTTAGTGGAGGCAGACTAAGGCGCCGGCGTCTCGACCGTTGTGATATCACTTTAGAACTCGGATGGAAACTGGCGGGCCCAAGGCAGTGAAAATCAGCTGTGCCGAGGTATGGCGTGAGATCTCGAATTACTTGGAGGATGAGGTCAGTGCCGACTTGCGCACTCGGATGGACGAGCATTTCAAAGGGTGCAAACGTTGCACAGCCGTGCTGGTCGGGACTCGCAACGTTGTGCGGTTGGTCGGCGACGCCGCGGTCTTTGATTTGCTTACCACTGTTAGCGATTGCATAGATCAGAAACCTGACCATTAACTGTTCGAGCGTGCCAATCGAGAAAGCAAGAATGAGAGCGTATGAAGGAGCTCTATCAGACATGTGCGACGAGGTCGGAATCTAGAAGACCTACAACGCAGGAGATACCGTTTGCCTCGGTGCCACAATTAGCTGCCCCCCACCCGCACATGAGCGATCTCACTGAAGAGTTAGGTGCTCAAGAATACTCTGCCACAAGGGGAGGTCCGACAATAACGAAACGGCAGACGGTCTTCTATGTCGACGATAACCCTAGGGCGCTGAGAGTGCTGACATCAGTTCTGGAAGGCTGTGGCTTCAAGATGGTGATTGCATGCAACACCGGTGAGGCGTTGGAGCGAATGGAGCAAAGCGCCTTTGGCCTAGTCTTGTTAACTTACCGACTGCCCCGGATGATCAGCTTCAAATTGGCACGAGAGATCAAGCGGCTCAGTCCTGGTACCCCGATCATTCTGGTTTCTGGACACACTCTTGTGGCTCCAGAGGAGTTGACTTATGTGGACGCATATGTGGGTAAAGGCGCGACGCTGGACAGCTTGCTCACCCAAATGCGGCTACTTATCGGTAGGACATGAGAATTGTTCCGCTATTTTAGAGAGGGCTAATTCGCAGGCCGAACGGAGGCGTTCCTCATCGGCGAGTCCGGTTCTGTTTTCGAGCCCTTCTTGACTCCGAGACCGTGCCTTGCCACGTGTTTGCGGATGAGAAACCGAGAGTCGAATGAGAGAGCGTATCGGGTTGTCTGGTCCATTGATAATCAGGAGCGTTTGGAAAATTGTGCTGTTGACCTCGATGCTTGCATTTGCTAGCGATACCGGGAGTGACAAACTAGACGACGATCATGGCTCCTGGCGGGGTCATCGATGTGTTTACCGCTAGCAAGGAAGGAGCCGCCGCTCGCGAGGATTTGATTGGGTGGGTCAACGCCGCCTCCAAGTCGGTCGCTACCTATTTCGGTCGATATCCTGTGCCTCACGTAGCCGTACGAATTACCACAAGCGAGGGCAGAGGCGTTCGCGATGGTTGGACCTTGGCTCGCCAGTTGCTCTTATCACCATTTCGGTTGGCCGCCAGACAACCGTGGCGGATCTGAAGGCGGATTGGACCATGACCCACGAAATGGTCCATTTGGCGTTCCCCTCCGTGGCCGAGAGACATCACTGGATTGAGGAAGGAACCGCTACATACGTGGAACCGATTGCTCGGGTACAGTCCGGGATCCTCGAACCCTCCCAGATGTGGAGCGATTTGATTCGCGATCTCCCGCAAGGACTCCCCAGGGAGGGAGATGCGGGTCTCGATCACACACACACGTGGGGGCAGACGTACTGGGGAGGAGCCCTGTTTTGCCTTCTAGCAGACGTGAAGATCCACCAGCGAACTCACAATCAAAAAGGTCTTGAAGATGCATTGCGTGGAATTCTCGCCGCAGGCGGCAACATTACCGAGGACTGGCCGTTGGAGCGCGCTCTCAGAGTCGGAGATGAAGCCACGGGAACCCACGTTCTGGAGACTCTCTATGAAGATATGAAAGATAAACCTGTGACGGTCAATCTAACAAGTCTGTGGAAAGAGTCTGGGGATTCAGCGATCTCAGAACGGCGACATTTCCTTCATCGATGACGCCCCACTCGCTTCGGTGCGCAAAGTCTATTACTGCCGGTACAGATTCACGGCAAGCCCCCGAACAGGTAGTTAGCGTCGTTCTGCATGATGCGCTGTCTCACTAAAATAGGAACCATTTATTGAAAGGTCAATTTTTCACGGCTCGGGAGGAAAGAGTGTAACTTTTCCCGGACTGAATGCGTCTTCTTGTAAGGGCAACGCGCGCCAACCCGAGAAGGTGTCGGGTTCGTTCGTCACGTTGAATAAGCTCCAGTATGCTGATCAAAAAGCAGGCCGATATTGCTTCTTCCGAGATTACTCCCAAGAATGTTTACCTGAACCGCCGCAATTTCCTGGTCGGCGCGGCTTTGGCCGGAGCAGCGGCGGCGGCAGGCGTGGGACTGAACGAGCGTCGGTCCCCGCCCGTTGTCGCTCAGGCCAACGCGAAGATAGACGGCATCCAGAAGAGCAAGTTCAGCACCAGTGAGGCCATTACGCCTTATAAGGATGTCACCAACTACAACAACTACTACGAGTTTTCGACCGACAAGTACGGGCCCGCAGGCTTGGCTAAGGACTTCAAGACCCGGCCGTGGACGGTCAGTATCGAGGGGTGGTGAAGAAGAAACAAGTCGGCGATGTGGATCATCCTTAAACGCGCCGCTCCCGAAGAGCGCATCTACCGACACCGATGCGTTGAAGGGTGGTCGATCATCGTCCCGTGGATCGGCTTCCCGCTCACCGATTTCATCAAGAAGGCGAGCCGACGCCGAAAGCCAAGTTCGTCAAGTTCACGACCCTCGACGATCCGAATCAGATGCCAGGCCAGAACGAATCGGTGCTGCCATGGCCGTACGTCGAAGGGCTGCGGATGGACGAGGCCATGCATCCGCTGACCCTGCTCGTGCTTCGGCTGTACGGGCGAGGTGCTGCCGAACCAGGACGGCGCGCCGCTGCGGCTGATCGTGCCGTGGAAGTACGGCTTCAAGAGCATCAAGTCGATCGTCAAAATCGAGCTTCACCGAGAAGCAGCCGCTTAACACCTGGAATAGCTCGGTGCCGAACGAATACGGCTTCTACTGCCAACGTCAACCCGAAGGTGGACCATCCGCGCTGGAGCCAGGCGAGCGAGCGGCGCATCGGCGCGCCGTTCCTCGCGGCGCGCCGTCCGACGCTGCCCTTCAACGGTTATGCCGACGAGGTCGCGAGCCTCTACCACGGCATGGACCTTAGGAAATATTTTTAGGATTCTCCAGAAATGATTCGCTGGCTCAAACCCATTGTTTTTCTGGCCTGCCTTGCACCGCTTGCACGGTTGGCATGGAAGGCGTACTCGGGAAACCTGGGCGCAAATCCGATTGAGGTCATTACCCACTCCACGGGCGACTGGACACTGATCTTCCTGCTGGTTACGCTCTCGGTCACGCCGGTGCGCAAGGTGACAGACCAACTATTAGGCTGATTCGCTTCCGGCGCATGT
>CAVREP010000028.1:0-145312 GCA_963720155.1 uncultured Acidobacteriota bacterium | reverse complement strand
GAATATTGCCTAGCAATGGAACTTGCGTGATGTTGATTGAGTTCTGCGTCTGAATGACGCCGCCGATCACCACTGTGCCGCCATCGGTCACCAGCACCTGCGTGGTTGCCTGCTGCGTGATCAACTCGGGGTTGCCCTGCACTTCCTGGCCGAAGTTCGCGCGCAGCGTTTTCCACATCCACGTTCAGGAAGATTGTGTTCTCCGAAGTGATTTTCTTGCAGTCACGGTCAGCCGCAGGAACGCATCGACGTAGGTCACGGTCGGAGGACCGCCCAACTGCGCCTGTGTCACGATCGGCACGCGCACGCCCTGCTTCACCAGAGCCTGGATATTGTTCTGAGTCACTACCCGAGGCCGTGACAGAACCTTGAGTAATCGGCGCGACTCAGCCATCGAAAGAACAGCATCGATGCGCACCGTATTGCTCGCGTTCAAGAAGGTCAAGCCGCTGGTCGGCGCCGTTGAACCCAAGTTAGAGAACAACGGGATGGAATTTCCCGTCGTCGACGAACCTGTGCCCGGTACCGTGATATAGCCGGGGGTCCCACCGCCGACCGTCGTCGGAGACGCGCCCACAGCCGAGGCGCCGCCGATCGCGCTGTGGCCATCGCCCCAGCCAAAGCCAAACTGCGTGCCAATGTCACGCGCGAACTGCCTGGTTGCCGCCACGACGCGCGCCTCAATTTCCACTTCCTGTGTCTTGCGGTCCAGCTGCGTCAGCAGGCGATCCACCACGGGAGACACTTTTCCGGACGTCATTGACGATGATTGCGTTGGTACGCTCATCGGCAACCACATCCCCTCGCACTGAGAGAAATTTCTTTACTGTAATCATCACGTCTTTGGCGTGAGCATAGCTCAAAAATCGCGTGATCGAAACCTTCTCGACAGCCAGCGCTTCCGCTTCCAACTGGGCGCGCCGGCCATCAGCTTCTTTCTTCAAGGTGTCCACTGTGGCTATGCGCAGAACGTTCCCTTCCAGCTCCCGCGCCAGGTCGTTATTCTTGAGCACGATGTCCAGTGCTTGATCCCACGGCACATCATCCAAAACGATGGTGAGAGTGCCATGTACATCCGGATCGAGCACGACGTTCAAGCCGCTGATCTCGTGGATCAACCGGAAAAAATCCTTCAGATCTACATCCTTCAGGTTCACCGAGATCGGTTCGCCCGTGTACTTCGGCCCGACGGCTGCCGGTTGCTGCGCTGCCTGAGCCTTCTGTTCCGCCGCAAGATTGACTGCGGGCTGAATGGCCCGGAGTCCAAGAACCTCCCTGCGTCAACTGCGCCGCGTGTACGCTTACCGGGAGCAGTTCGGCGGCGGTCTTGTCGGAAAACTTGGCTGCCGCATCCTGAGCTCGCACCGTAGGCTCCGCCGCTTCTACAGTCGGCTTCTTGGCCTCATATGTAGGCTCTACGAACACAAAGTCCGTCGATCGAGCTGGAGTCCCTTCCACCTTTTGGCTCGGAGTGCTCGTTGCAACTGTCGTCGCCTCTGTTCTCGTTTCTGGCTTAGCCTCCACGGCTCGTGGAGCCAACCGAGACAGATCCTTTTCGGCCGGTGCCGGCAAATTTGCCACAGTCTTCGGAGCACTCGCGCTCGCCGCTTGTGTTTCCGGCTGCGCATGCAGCGTCAGAATTAGCTTGCCATCCGCGGACGTATTCAATTCATAGCGGCAGGCATGCTCGAGATCCACCACCACGCGCGTGGTCGGAGGCCTCCGGCTGTCCATGGCGATGCGTACGCCTTTCACTCCGGCGCTACCCACTGCAATGTGGCTCTGCCCTGTCGCCATAACGGTCCCAGGCAAATCCACAATAAGACGCGCCGGCGAGCTTGCCCGGCTGACCTTGGGCGTCACTGTGCCATGAGCGCTGATCTCAACTCGCGTCTCGTCTGTGCCGCCGCGAACCACATTCACCCGCTGCAGTTCGTTTCGCTGGCCGGCTGGTTCTGACGCCGGAGTCTCGGCTGAAGCCACCAGCCCCAGCAGCGTGAACAGTAGGATTACACTCAGCAATCGCTTTCGCATTTCGCCTCTCCCCAACTCGCGGGTCTGACCCGCGTGTCCTTCTTTGAACTCGATTTTCTGCTTCGTCGCCAACCCTATACCGCCGGTGTGGTGATCTTCTTGGTTACTTCCCGGGTCACCGACTTGCCCAGTTTGTCCTGGTACTGTCTCCTGGAAGACAACTGAGTCTCCGGTAATTCTCACTACATAGCCGTTGAACACGGGGTCGTTCTCGTGCAGGAAATAAGCCTTGTTCAGGCTGTTCGTCACAACCGCGATAAAGCCGCTCTCCGCCTTTACCACGCCCCGCACATTGATCTGTCCGATCTCAAGACACTTCTTGCCCGTCGAGCAACCGGAACCGGTCGCTTGTTGCACCACCGGACTGAAGAAAGGATCGCGCTTTCCGTTCATCGCCCATGTTTCCTCCTCTTCCGGCTTTGGCGCCTTTGAAGCCTCCGCAGTCTTGCCCAGCGGAGCCAACGCCTCATCCGCCGCAATCTTTGTAGAAGCCGCGTGCGTCGTGGCGGCAGGTTTTGCAGCCGCAACAGTGCCCGCAGTCGCCTTGGGAGCAGCCGGGATCGCCACTGCCGCTGCCTTTGCAACCTTCGGAGCAGCCAGAGCAGGTACCGCCGCCACCTTGGCCGCCTTGGGAGCGGCCGCGACTGGCGCCACAACCGGCTTCGCTGCCACGGTCTGCAGCGGCACGGAGCTCTTCGCCGGAACTGAGGCTGGAGTGCTCTTCGCTGTTGCCTGCGTATGCAGCGTCAAAACGAATTTATTTGAGGGTCCGGGTGTCAACTCATATCCGAGCGCTTTCTCTAAATCCACCACTACACTCGTTGTAGGAGGCGTTTCACCGTCCATGCCGATGCGCACGCCCTTGACGCCCTCGCTACCAACCGAGATCTTGCTCTGCGCTGTCGCCATCGCGGTCGCCGGTAGTTCCACCACCAGGCGCGGGGGCGAGCTCATTTTGCTGACTCGCGGTGTCACTTCGTCGCGAGAACTGATCTCGATCTGAATGTCATCGGTGTGTTGAACCACGTTCACGCGCTCGAGCTTATTGTTCGGGTTCGACGCAGTAGCCGTCTCTGCGGAAGGTTTCGCCTTGGGAGCAGTGGTTGGTTTCGCAGTCGCCGCGCTGACCGGCTTGCTTGCTGCCACCGGCTTTGAGTTGGGAACCGCCGCTGGTCTCACCGCCGGTGCCGGAGCACCAGGCGCCGGCTTGCTGGTCGTCGCGCTCGCGGGCTCCTCCGTTATCCCCAGTGCAGCGTTGGAGTCAGCAGCCTGCTTCTGCTCCACCGCCGTCATCTTGTTCTGCACGTTATTGATGATGTTCGGATTCTGTGCCCACACTCCGCCCGTCATCATTGCCACTGCCAAAACGCTTTTGGTTAGCTTCATAAGCGATTCCTATTTGCTCTTGCCTGCGGTTGCGGGGGTGGCGGACTCCGCCCAAGTCATGACTGTAAAAAGTCGTTGCCGTAAACGACGCAGCCACGCTCTCGTTTGGCGCATACTGGTACGTGTGCTTCACCTTTGCGTCACTGGGACTCTTCGTCGTTGACACCAGCAAACCGCTGATGTTCACGATGCGCTCCAGCTTGCCTACGCGGTCAAAGAAATTCAGCATCGAATAGTAAGGACCATCCAACTCCATCTCGAACGGGACCTCGCTGTAATATTCCTTGGTACTGACCGGCTGGGCCACATAGCGTCGCACTTCCACGCCTGCTTTCTGTGCTTCGCCGTCCATCGTCTCGATGAAGGTGTCTGACTCTTTCCCGTTCGTCGGGGACGATGCGCCGTTCAATCTCCAGTTGTTGTTTCAAGTTGGCCAGTTGCCGTTCCATGTCTTTCAACTTGGGACGGTAGGACTCGAGTTCGTTATTCTCCCGAACCTTGTCCTGCACAGCATGCTCGGCTCGCCGCGTTGTTGTCGCTCGGTTCTTGAACACCACGTAGTACAGCGCCGCCGTTATTAGCGCTGCCCCAGCCAGCACCGCTGCCCACTGTTTCAGGCCCGACAGTTCGTTAAAGTTCGTCGCCATAGGTCTGCCTCTACGACTTCCCCTTCTCGCAGGTCAGAGTGAACTGGAACGCCTGCATGTCCTTAATCTGGTCGTCCTGGAATGTTTCCTTGATCTCAACGTTCTTGAAAAATCCAGTCTTCTGGAGGTTCGCGATCAAGTTGGCCACCGCGTCCGCGCTAAGTGCGGTGCCCTCCAGGTTTACGCTTGGACCGGTATCGTCCATCTTGCGCAACCACACTGCTTCGGTTTCGTTGACCGTCTGGCCCAGCATCGCCAGCAAGTTGACTGGCCCCGACTGCGCCGCCCGCAATTGATCGATCACGTCCACCCGCCGCTTATAGTTGTTGGCCTGCGTTTGCCGCTCGAGGTATCGCGCCTTCACGTCGCTGAGTTCGCGATTTTTCTGCTCGGCAGCCTGCATTTGCTCGGCGATTGACTTCGCTTGCCGGTCCAGCCGATACCAGTAGCTGAAATTCAACAGCCCGGCCAACACCAGCACTACCAGTACCTTCAGCTTAGGCGAACCCATGTCGCCCATCTCCATCGTGGGCAACGTTGGTCCAGCACCACCGCCAGCTCGCTTGTTTTTCCCCTTGGAGTTCTCGAGCAAATTGATTTTGATCATAGGGATTCAAAGCTCCTCAAAGCCAAGCCCACCGCCACTGCCAGCTGGCCCGGATTCTGCTCCACCAGTTCCGCCCCTGGGCCGTCAGCTGGCGGCACAACGCGCTGGAATGGATTCAGCAACTCCACCGGCATCGAAAATTCCTGCCTCAACGCCTCCATCAACCCCGGCACCTTGGCCGACCCTCCAGCCAAATAAATCTTTTCAATGTGCTCACCCGCTGCGCTCGCCCGGAAGAAGTCAAACGTCTTCTGGATTTCCAGCACGATGATCTCAGTCACCTGCTGCAGGATCGGCGCCTTCGCATCCTCGCTGACCGTGCCTACTTTCTCCCCTAGCTTCAGCTTCTCGGCGTCATCGAAGTTCAGGTCGAGTTCCTTCTGCAAGGAATCCGTGTATTGGTGCCCGCCCACGCTGACATCGCGCGGAAACAGCGGCGTAGTCCCTTTCACGATGTTGATGTTCATTACGCTGGCGCCTAGGTTCAAAAGCGCCACCACCTGGCCGGCTGGCTGGTAGTTGTACTCATAACAGTTCTGTAGCGCCAGGGCATCGATGTCCACAATAGCGGGCGTGCGTCCGGCCATCGAGAGTACGTTGGTGTAGTTCAAAATCTTGTCCTTCTTCACGGCCACCAGCAGAACGTCCATCTGCGGGCTGCCCGCTTCCTCGGACAGAATCTGGTAATCGAGACTCACGTCCGACAAGTCGAAAGGAATATGCTGGGCTGCTTCCTTCTCGATGGTTTCAGCCAGTTCCTGGTCGCTCATCGAGGGCAGCGAGATCTTCTTAACGATCACCGAGTGACCGCTCACCGCCGTCGCCACCGCTTTAGTTTTGATAAGGCAGTCAGCGAACAGCTTGGAAATGGCGCTCGATACTGTTCCCGAATCCACAATCATCGAGTCCACCACAATGTCAGAGGACAGCGGTTCCAGACCCAGGTGTGCCACTTCGATCTGCGCGCCCTTCTTCTTCAACTCCACCGCCTTGATGCTGGAAGAGCCCACATCCAGACCTACTATCGTCTTCGATCCCATTCCAAACATGTGTGCCCGCCTTTGCTCGTGTGGCGCGGGCACTCTTGCCCGCGACGGTTTAGTAACGCCGGCGTCCCGCCGGCGCCTTCTTTAACTACTCGTGACCCGGCAGCCTTTGTCGCCGCCTTCGGTCTATGCTTGGTCCCCGACTCCATCTGGCTCGACTTCTCTTCCATCCACTGGTCCAGCTTCGATTTCTTAAAGCGCCAGCGGTTGCCCAGCTTGAACGCGGGAATCTTTTGTTCCCCGACGTACTTGTACAGCGTGTCCGGACTCACTCCCAGATACTGGGACGCCTGGCGAATGTTCATCACTTCCCGTGAGTCGGCCATGTTTCCTTGCCTATTCCACCAGAACCTGCTCCGCGCCGTTCTCAGCCCACGGACTTGCCCCAAGCAACCCTCGCCCAGCATGCGTGTCCAGTGGGCTCTCGGTGTCCAGAGCATATATCAGCCCCGAAAAGCCTAGCCTCCAAGCGAATCTCCCTGTTTTATTGGGTTTTGTGCCTGTTTTCTGGAGTGGACGAAACTCGCCGTTTTGGGTAGGAGTCTATATATTGTGGTCTGCAATAAATAAAACACAATAGGATGTGTTATCGCGACTCCTGGATTAGCGTCACTTTGGAAGGCGTAACTGAAGTACTAGACACGGTACGGAAGTACTGTATCCAAGGCTCAACTTGCTGCTTTCGCAGACTTTATCCGCACGAAGCCGCCTGATAGTTCCATAAGCAGCCCGCATCGTAGCGTAACTTGATGTCGTCCGCAACCGAGGATCATCGGCGCCAGATTTAGCCCCTTTCACTGTACGTCGGAAACCTTGCCGTTCAGAAAAGTCACTTTCAGATCTTTGTACACATAGATCTGTTTTGATCCGAGATTAACGATTTTGTCCGGCTTGCCCATCGCCGCCGTTACTTGGTCCGGCGTCTGTCCCTTTTCGATAGTTTGCGGCTCGGCCTGCGGTTGCTCCTGCGCCGGTTGCTGTTGCGCTGCCTGCTGCTGCCCGCCCTGATCTCCGCCCTGTTGTTGCCCACCCTGATCTGCACCTTGCTGCTGACCGCCTTGCTCATCGTTGCTGACGGCGAGCAATTGTCCAATCGTATCTTCCACCTGCCCCGCGCTGGCCGAAGCTAAAGTTCCCTTAGGAAATTGAAAAACAACATTCGCTTTGTTGTAGGTCGGTGGGTCGGTCTTGTTGCAGGTGTCACAAGCCACGATGGCGATCGTGACTATATCTTTGCTTAAATTAACTTCAATTTTCGACGGATAAACCTTGTCTCCGCTTTGGAACAAGTGCGTGGTCTGTTCCTTGCCAAATCTTTTCATGCCGAAGCCAATGCCTTTTGACAGAACGTTGTTCGGAGAGTGCACCGTTCCGTTTTCATACTTTGTGGAAAGAACGCTCTGATCTGAGTACGGCACGCCAAGAATTCCGCCTTTCTGAACTGCCAGAAGCGTCCCCTTGTCCACAACGGAGTAGCCGCTCGTATCCGACCCCATCTTCACCAGTTTGTATTGCGCGGAAAGTTGCTCCTCCAGCGTAGGAGCCTGCGCGCTTGCCGGCGGCAACGTGAATATCGCGCCAACGAGCATTGAGAGAACCGGGATGAGATAGTGAATTTTTCTCGACATCGTACATCCTCCGTTCAGCTTGCGTTAGCCAGCTCGCTTCCGATCCCCAGCGTGCAGGCAACTGTAGAGATGAAGGCAAAGAGACTACCGCTGCAAACTTGGGCAGGGAGCGCCGTCAGCCGGCGCTCCCTGTGTGTGACTCGTAAACCGCGAACTATTGTGTGCCGCCACCCGAACTCGCGGCTTCCTGCTTCACCTGCGTTTCTGTCTGGTCGGCTTGCTGTTGCTGATCCTGCAGAGTTTTCGCCGCACTGTTATCCGGCGGCGGAACTGGAACGGCTCCGGCCTGGGTGCCTGTATCAGGCGCCGCCGGCATACCGCCCGTCCCTTGCTTCTTCGCCAGTTCACCCATGCCGTTGGTGATGTTCTCCTGGAAGTGGTTATACATTTCCTGCAAGTCATCCACCTTCACGGCAACGGTTTGTCCCGACCCGCAGTCGCCTTTCTTGGTCGCCGAGACGCTGGCATTCACGGTGTTGTCCGCATCCGGAGTGTCCGTGAGGCGCGTAATCACATCACCGGACGACAAGGCACATTCCTGACCATTGGCCACCACCGTCACATCGGTATCCACCACAAAGGTGCGCTGTGCTGGATCCAGCGCCGGGGGCGGCGCTTGATCGCTGGCGGCAGCCGGAGCTGCCGAGGCTGCCGGAGCTGCTTGTCCGCCCGAATTCTGCGCAGCCTGTCCCTGCTGTGCGGCCAATTGAGCTTTCACTTCTTGCGCAATGGCCTCTTTTACTTCGGGAGTCAGCGCCACTGGCCCAGAAGCCGCTGCCGGAGCCGCCTCTTCGCCTCCTCCACCGTCACTGGCTGCCGCATCCGCCGCCATCTCATCGGCATGAGCGTCTTGTCTCGCCGCGTACGCTGCCTGCAGTTGCTGCGCGATCAGATAATCCGTCAGCCAGTAATATGGGGCGGCATAAACGGGATAAGGATTCCACCAACCCCCGTAGAAGCCCCACCAGGGTCCACCCCATCCCCATGCCCCGATGCCCCAGACCACCGGTGCTCCCCAGGGATGCCAGCCCCATCCATAAAATCCCGGGTGGTACCAGACACCAGGGTAATAGCCGTAATACATATGCCCGCGCCAACCGTAGCCGCGATAAAGTCCGACATGGTAGCGCCCGCCGACAAAGTATGTCCGCGAGTAGTAGGCATGCCCGCCACGCGTGACATAGGCGCGTTGCACATACCCGCCACGGTGTCCTACTGTCACGATGCGTGCCCCGTTGCGCTCGCTAACCACAGTCCGGCCGCCGCGAACGCCGTGCTGAATTTGCATACCATTGCGGTTGATCGAACGGATGTGCCCGTTCGGTCGGATGCTGGCAGTTCCACCGCCACGCAGCGAAACCGTTCGCCCAGGAGGCGTGCGGCTGGCGTTTGTTCGAGTGCCTGCAGCGCCGGGGCGACCACCCGCGGCGTTAGTACGCGTTCCCGTATTCGTGCGCCCGCCAGCGGGGGTCCGCGACGGCGTGGTGTGGCCGCTTGTTGTCGAACGGCTAGCATTCGCGTGCGCCGCGTTGTTTGGGTGACTTGTTGTTGGTGTGTGCGAAGGCGTGGCCGTATGTCCCGTTGTGGTATGCGAAGCAGTTGAACCGTGCGAAGGCGTAGTCGTGGGCGTGGAACTATGCGATGGGGTGCTGGAATGCGAAGGCTCACTGGGTTTGCTTTCGGTTTTGTGCTGACCCATTGCAAATATTGGAATTACGATCATGAGCAGAAGCATTCCCGACTTCCGAAGCATCGTCTTAGTTTTCAAAATGCGATTCATTACGGCCTCCTGGCCATTCAAACTTTTCGCTCACATCCCACGATGACATTCCCCAGTGCAAACCCCGTTCTTAGCACTAACCCACAAACAGGCGAAGGTTCCCGTCCAAAACAAATTTAAAGTCTCCATTTTCAATCTTGAAAGGACGGCCTGCAGAGTGCAGGATTCAAGTTCGCAGTAAAATTCCGCCGCGATCAGCACCCTGAGGCGCAAAAACGTTATCAGAAGTTGGCAGCCCCGCGCAATGGCTCACCAGTACCTTCTTGATACATTTATGAGCCAATTTCCAGAACCTTTGCCCGTTCCCTGTTACTTTCCTCCATCTCTTCCCTGCGGTAATCTGCTATCTTCTCTCGGAGGCTTTCATTGCGCTACCTCGATCGCCTGCAACCCGCTTGCGTTGTTCGTTATGCGCCTGGCCCTCGGCGCTGTCATGGTGGGCCACGGATACCACAAAGTTTTTGGCGGACTTCACCATCACGTTCAATTCGTCGAGAGCCTCGGTCTTCCGGGCTGGTCTGCCTATCTCTCGGCCTTCACTGAATTCCTGGGCGGCTTGCTCGTCCTGATCGGTTTGTTCACTCGCATCGCTGCTCTTGCTATCTGCATCGACCTCTCCGTCGCCATAGCCAAGGTCCACTTTCACCATGGGCTCATGGGCAACGGAGGATACGAGTTCCCTCTGGCCTTAGCCACCCTCGCATTTGCTCTTATCTTCTTCGGCGGCGGCGCAATCGCTCTCGATCACATCCGCGCTCCCGGAGGTAGGTTGAAGTCCAAATAGGCTTCACTTTTTATTTCTGCATTCTCGCTCTCGCCTTGTTTGATGTGTGCGGACAGCTTCGTTGTATCCCCACCAGATGTTCTTCGCGCAACTTTTTGCCGGTCTCCGGGTTCAAGGCAGGTGCGGAACACTCCTCCGTGGGAACGGACCTTATCGCTTGACGTTTCTTTACAAGTACTACTTCAGTTGTATCTCGTTGCCGCTCAAATTATGATGATCGGTTTGCAGCTTCTTAGCATCTTAACGATTTCGGAGACGCATCTTAACTTTTTATAATGAACTGATCAGGAGGAATTTCGTGAGAAAGTCAGCGATTTTCGCATCTGTTTTCGCCTGCTTGTTCTTTGCCCGGTTTTCCTCGGCCCAACAGGGAGACGTTGATTTCGGCGGTGGCACAGTTTTGTCTTCCGCTCCCAATGCCTCTTCCTTCTTCCAGCAAGCAGAAAGAGGTGGGACCTACCTTAATATCGGTGCAGACGTCGTCTTCAAGCGCCGCATCGGTTTTGCCTGGGAGACCGCATGGCGGGCCAGTCAGGCCAGCTATGAAGGCGGCTTCGAAACCTATCGGCCCATCCTGACCGACTTCAATGCTCTCTACCAACCAAAACTGGGAAAGAAGATTGGCGCCGACATCACGGCCGGAATCGGCATCGACAGCACTCGCTTCTACGTCCCGGCGATTGTCTCGTGTAGTGTCTTCGGCGGATGCATCAACTACACCAGCACCCATCACTTCATGGAGGACCTGGGCTTCGGTCTCCGCTATTACGTTTGGCACCATGTCTTCGTACGCCCCGAGATTCACTACTACCACATCCAGGGCAACACCGACATCAATACGGGAGGCTTCAGCTCCGACAATATCTTCCGCGTCGGCGCTTCCATCGGCTACACCATCGGTCCAGACTAGACCTTTGAGTTCGCCAGTCGTTGCGATTTGGTATTCTGGGGCAGCCAATTCTGACCGTCCGATGCTTTTGCTGGCTGCAGTCTTTCCCGGCTGCTTCGTCGGAAGTGCCACTGCTGTGCACATTCTGGAATAGCTGAACAACGGACAAGGGGACCCGTATTGAGAAAATTCGCGCTGCTCGTATCCGTCCACACCCTTCTTCTGTTTGCCAGCCTCGCCTTTGCCCAGCAAGCGGACATCATGATCGGTGGCAGCACCCTCATGTCGGCCGCCACCAATAGCGACTTGGCGGGCTTCCATCCCCCGATAGAAAAGGGCGGCACCTACGTCGGCATCAGCGCTGACTACATCAGATTCAAGCACCGCCTGGGCTTTAACGTAGAAACTGCCTGGAGATATCATCGAGTCGACTACCCTGGCAATGGCGAAATTTACCGTCCCATTCTGACCGACTTCAACGCACTCTTTCAGCCGCGCCTCAACAAGAAAGTCGGGCTCGACCTCTTGGGCGGCATCGGAGTTGCCAGCACTCGCTTCCAAGTACCCAACGCCGCCTCGTGCGGTAGCCCCTCAGGTGGCTGCATCCTCTACAACAGCAGTAATCACTTCATGGAAGACTTGGGCGGCGGCATCCGTTATTACGTGTGGCACCGTCTGCCACATATCTTTGTCCGCCCAGAGGTTCACTACTACCACATTCAGAATAATGTGGAGTTCAACTCAAATAACGTGTTCCGGGTCGGCGCCTCAATCGGCTACACCATTAGTCACTAGTAATTCTCGGAGTTGCGAAAATTGAACTGACGAAACAAAAAGGCAGCGTTTTTAGACGCTGCCTTTCTTCTGGCTCTGACAATCAAAGCTTCACCGCATCGACATGCAGATTTCCGCTTCGTGAATCGCCCGGTCCAGATGTTCGATCGCCTTCACGCGATGGCCCTCGAAATCATGCTCGGCACTCTCCAGTTGGTGCTTGGCGGAGCGCATCGCTTCCAAAGCTTCATCAATGTGCGGGTGCCGTTCTGGCACCGCTGCCGCAGCCGGCGCCGGAACTGCTGCCGCTACAGGAACTGCTGGCATCGGGCCCTTTGGACCGGCCGCCGCCGCCGGGAAGGCGAGACTTAACAGAAGGGTTGCGGTAATCAATAGCGTTAAGAACCCAATTTTTTTCATACGATCCTCCTCGTCTAAGTTCCGGCGCACACGCCACCGGGGAAATTATCGGTCACGGACCATCCATCTGAGCCGAGCGCCCGCGACACCCGCACAGTATAGTCGCTCTTCTGCAGATTTCGATTGCGCAACGGTTAACTCTCAGGGTGCTCGCTTTAATGCCGGCTTCGAGTACCGCTCTTGCGGCTTCGCCACCACAGCACAGCAACAATCGACACCACCGCTACAAGCAGAGCGACCTCAAAACGCTTCATGAAATAGGTCAACACATGCCAACGGCTGCCAAAGCTGTATCCTGCCAATGAGATAACCGTCACCCAAAGCGCCGCGCCCAGCAGGTTGCAGACCGCGAACCTCTTCCAAGGCATCCCCAGCACTCCCGCCATCGGTCCCGCGATCACGCGTAATCCGAAGACAAATCGCGCAAACACGATGGTGAGCGCGCCGTACCGGCCAAACAGATTCTCGCTTCGCGTCAACGCCTCATTGTCAACGTGCAAGACATAGCGGTACCGCTCGAGCAGTGGACGCCCTCCGGAATAACCGATCGCATAGCCCAGGCTACTGCCCACCCCGGCAGCCACGATTCCAACCGCTATAATCCATCCCAACCGAAGATCGCGCTGCGTATAGGCCAGTAAGCTCGCCAGTAACAGAACTGTCTCCCCTGGCAAGGGCAGGCCAACATTCTCCAACAACAACGCCACCGCCACGGCCCAGTATCCGTAGTGCACCAGCGCGCCGCGCACCAGATCAATTGTGTGGTGGGTCATATTTCCCGCAGTGTCATCCTGAGCAAGCGTTCTTTGCGCGGCGAAGGATCTGGGCGAATCGCGCGAAGCGTCGCGTTGTTGCGACGCAACAATAGCGCGTTTGGTTCGCTTCCTTATCGCGCCAGGAATTCGATCAGCGCCCGGTTGAATTCTTCCGGGCATTCTTCGTATGGCAGGTGACCGATGCCAGGGAAAATAACCAGCTCGGAATGCGTAAAGTATTTCGCCAGCGGCCCAGCCGACGAAGCATACACGGCGGGATCTTTGCTGCCCCACATCAGAAGCGTGGGAACGCTTTTCAGCTTGGGCAAGCAAGCCTCCAGCTCTCGCAGGTCTTGCCTCCAGGTGCGGACAATACCCAGGGCGTGTTCGAATAACCCTGTCTTCGCCAGCGGCGCCAGATAGCCTTCAAGAGCTTCTTGTGGAATGCCTTTGCGGTCGCCATACATGCGCGCGTGCCAACGCGGATACAAGAAACTCATGTGTGGAATCATAAGCCGGAACCAGGCAGCGCCAAGATCACTGCCCACAAATGGCGCCAGCCACTGCCCCTGTGCAGAATAAGGATTCACCGGTGCAACCAGAACCAACCGCCGGACCCGCAGACCGAAATTGCCGTCCAGGCATTCCTCCGCCGCCATCATTGCTACCGCGCCGCCATGGGAAGTCCCCAGAAGGTCAAACGAAGAAATTCTTAGATGTTCCACGAACCGCAGCAGCAGCCGTGCCTGCCCCCGCATTGAGTCGTCGAGCCCCGACGGCCGATCTGAAAATCCAGCTCCTAACATGTCTGGCGCATAAACGGTGGCGTAAGGCGCCAATGCCGGCATCGTGTATCGCCAGGAAAAAGAATATCCCAAGAGTCCATGCAGCAAAATCAGCGGCGGACCCGAACCCGCCCGAAGATAACGCATCCGCGCGCCGTCAAGATCCATCCAGTATTCTTCCATCCCCAGGCTAACCGCCGGAGCATGAGTAGTAGAATTTTCGCGGTCTGTCAAGCCCAGCCAAATCCTCTCGCCCCAAATCTTCTTGACCTAAATCTTCTTGACCTAAATCTATGGACTTAAGACAACTCTTTTCCCCACATCAGATTCTATTTAAGTGAACATCGCCTCTGTTTGCTTCACTTGGGGAGCTTCGGCTCCCCGTTTTTAGTTGTCATCCTGAGCGAAGCAGATGGATCGCGCAGCGAACCGTCTGCGAAGTCGAAGAGCCTGCCCTGATCTTGCCGAAGGGACCCCATACCTGCCTGCATCGCCCTAAGCCTGGCAAGGCGTTTCCATCAATGCTTTACTACGCTGCCACCTTCCTCTTCTTCCTCAACAACTTCTTCAGCACCCGAACCCCTTTATCCACATGCTTCTCCTCCAGCAAGTACGGAGGCAAGAACCGCACCACTGTATCCTGCGTACTGTTAAACAGCACGCCTTCCTCCAGCGCCTCGTCCACAATCGGCCGCGCCGGAATCTCCAGATTGATTCCCTGAATAAATCCGCGCCCTCGCACTTCCTTCGCCGCCGGACTCTTCTCCGCAATCGTTTTCAATTCCTGCTGCAGATACGCGCCAACTTTGTTGACGTTGTCGAGCAACTTCTCATCTTCGACGATCGCCAGAAATTCCAACGCCACGCGGCAAGTGAGCGGTCCACCTCCAAAAGTCGTCCCATGTTGTCCCGCCGAAATCGCATTGGCAAATTCTTCCTTTGCAAGGAAAGCTCCCAACGGTAGCCCCGCCGCAATCGGCTTCGCAATTGCCACAATATCCGGAGTCACGCCAAAACTCTGAAACGCAAACATCGTCCCCGTGCGTCCTAGTCCGCATTGAATCTCGTCAAAGATCAGCGCCGCTTTATGCCGGTCCGCCGCCGCCCGGCACTCCTGCAGAAACTCCACCGAACACTCATAGATGCCGCCTTCGCCAAAAATCGGCTCCAGCACGATCGCGCAAGTGTTGTCGTCCACTGCCGCCCGCAAGCCCTCGACGTCATTCTGTTTCACAAAAGTCACTTCTTCCAGCATCGGCTCAAATCCCTTGCGATGCTTCTCCTGCCCGGTCAGCGACAGCGCTCCAAACGTCCGCCCATGGTACGACCCCTGCAGCGCCACCAGCCGCGACTTCCTCTCCCCGCCGGCACGATGTCCCGCCAGCCGCGCCAGCTTGATCGATCCCTCAATGGCCTCGGTCCCGCTGTTCGAGAAAAAAGCGCGGTCCAAACCTGAGAGCGTGCACAACCTCTCCGCCAGCGTCCCTTGATACTCGTGGTAATAAAGATTGGAGACGTGAATCAGCTTCGCCGCCTGCTCCCGAATCGTCTTCACAATCCGCGGATGCGCGTGCCCCAACGCATTCACGCCCAACCCCGAAACAAAGTCGAGATAGCGCCGGTCCTCCAGGTCGTAAAGAAATACACCCTTCCCCCGCGTCAGCACCACGGGATACCGGTTATAAGTCCCCAGCAAATACCGCTGCTCCAGCTCCGCAATTTGTTCAAAAGTTTTCATAGGAAGTCTCGATTCTACCGGAATTCCCTGAAAACCGAGGGCGGAGGGTGGCCTTGCTCTTATCGAGGGCACCCGCACGAAAGTGACGGAAAACTCCACAGGAAGCTAAGGAACAACAAGAACTTTACCTGCCTTTACCAACTCTTTACCCCCTACAAGTCTCCTGGCGTGTTTGCATATAAAAAACACCAGTCTTCGGAGGCTAACGTGATCAAACGACTGTACCCCATTGTTTTCATCTGTCTTCTCGCCGCACCGCTTCTCCTCGCACAAGATTCCGAATCGAACAATTCTCAAATCGCCAACATCGGTGGGGCCTGGCAGCTTTCATGGCAGGGCCGGGGTGGTTCCCAGCAAGCCACAATTCAGATCCAGCAGGATGGTTCCAGTCTGAGCGGCACCTTTCAGCCTCAGGGCGCAGGTGGCGGACAGGGTGGACGCGGAGGCGGACAGGGAAATCATTCCTGGAGCGGCGTTCGGCAACAGGGCAAGTCCGGTCGCCAAAGTGAGCCTGAACAAAACCAGGATGAAGACGACGAATACGGACTTTGATTGCAGCTCTCTCCTGAGTCGCCGATCCTATCGGCCGGGTGCCCCACTTCTCGCCGCCTTTGCGGGAAGTGGGCTGTCGGCCGAAATCCGCAGGCCCTTAGCGCGATGCGGGCCGCCGCTCCCCGTACACGCCGGGATGCAGAGAAAATTCACGAAGATCCCGGGCGACGAAGTCATATTCGTATCCGGCAATATATTCCTTCTCATTGCAAATGCAGCGATGCGTATCGCTCGATAAGATCGGCCACTTCCTCGGGCTGATCCTCGACAACATAGTGCACAGCGCCGCGGACCACCCCGGTCTCAACGTGAGTGCATCCGTTTGCGCGCAGACTCTCTGCCATCCTGGGAACCAGTTGTGCAAACGGCGACCCGTCTCCGGCAGCCAAGACTAGGGGCACGTCATTAGGCCCGTGTTGCGCCGCATTGAATTGCGCATTGGCAGGAAACGCTCGGTACATTTCAAAGACCGCGTGAAGCTGCGCGGGCGTGGCATAGGCCTGCACAAAATGAGCCACGTCGCCTGTTGTGAATTTGCCAAAGTTGAAGAAGTAGCCGAAGTAGTCGGCTTGTCGTCCACGACAAGTTTCTCTGGAAGCCCCGGAACCTGCATAAACCGGACGTGCCACATGGCAGGATGGTCTTGAATCTCATCCCACCCCTCGATTCCGGGTAGCGGCACATCGAGGATCATCGCCCCGCGCGTCGCTTCTGGATAACGGCGAACAAACGCATAGGCCACCATCCCCCCCGATGTCGTGACCGACGACGTAGACACGCTCCAATTTGAGCGCCGCCGCGAGCTGGTGGATGTCCTCTGCCATATGGGCCGCGTCATAACCGTCCGGCGTCGCTGTTGAGCCGCCCACCCCGCGCAGATCAACCGCGATCACCGTGAACTGTTTCGCCAAACGCGGCATGATTGCGTGATACTCGAACCAGTCTTGAGGGAACCCATGGATCAGCATGATGGCGGGCCCCCTACCTCCGCGAACATAGTGAAATGTGATCCCGTTCACCCTCGCGGTTTCGGACACGAACCCCGTGCCCACCCCGGTCGGCAGTGGACTCATTTTTCCTGGCGTGTAAGCTTGAGAAAGAGACGCAACCCAACCCACTAAAACGGACAAAGGAAAGACAATCAGACGGGCAAGACGCCGGTTCATGCGCAGCTGTGTGATGGCGCTGGCCTCTTGAATCGCAGTTCCTTCCAACAAACCGTTCATGGGATTTCTCCTAAATCTCTGCTTTGCCGACATGACGCGACGTCGTGATGGTATCGCAGTCTCAGGGGGCTAGCCCACCGGTGCGGCGCCAAGACTAAGGTTGCCCCACCTCTCGCGATTTTCGAAAGGTGGGCACCGCAAACCTTAACAGCGCGGGGATGCCCACCCCTTTGCGCCTTTTGCGGTTTTGACTCGCTTACAGTTGCTACCGTTGCCAGCGCTGACCTCGCGACAGCGCGCCGCCGCGATTTGTTTGGGCAAATTCTCGAAGAGGTTCGTCAGCGCCATGGTTCTGTCGTTGTACGGTATGTGGCAATGCCGGATCACGTCCATCTGTTGATCACCGAGCCGGAGCGGGTACTGCACCCAACACATTGATGGTGAGTCCAATTCATAACGGCAACAACGCAGCTCATGCCCGTTACTCGTAAGATTGGATTCGATTGTGAGCTGCTCTTCGCTAGTCGTGGGCGCGCAGTGTTTCTCGCGCGATTGGCTCGCCATTGAGAAAGATTGTCTCGATCGAGTCATACGCTGAAACATTCGCGAGAGGATTCTCCTTGAGCAAGAGCAAGTCAGCTCGCTTGCCGGTCTCAATGGAGCCTAGCTCACGCGACAGTCCCAAGGACGTTGCGTTGTCGAGCGTCGCTGCGCGTAAGATCAGAGAAAGTGGAGCGCCCGCGTCTGCCCAATCCTGCAATTCGAGCCGCCCGTTCAGTCCCGGCGGGTTGCCGAAGCCATCGACCCCGGGTGTGTCGCTTCCGAAGATGAGAGGAACATGATCCTGCAACATGAGTTTGAGGGTCGTTCGTGTTCTTTCAATTGCAGCCTTAAGCAATGGCTCGAAGCCCGGCGGTGGGGAAGCTTTGCGATATTCCTCGAGCAGCGCAGTGCGGGCCTTCACGCCTTCAGCCGACCGCAAATAACCAATCACGGCCGGAGGCAGTGCCATTGTGAGTCTGGGATCGTCGAGCAGGCTTGGATCGATCATCGCGCGCTCACCGGCAACTGTTTGCAGCGTCGGCTGTACATGCGTGCCCGAGCGCGCCGCGTCGCCAATCACATTGCCTGCGGCCGGAGGCGGGGTGGAATTGCCGAAGTCGCCCGGCCAAACCCAGAGACCGTGCGCGATGATGTCAGCGTGAGCATCTAGCGCTGACCGCCAACTGTCGACGCCGTTGGCATGAACCATGAGCACCAACTTGCGCGCTCTAGCGGCGGCCTGGATCTTTTGCAGCGTCTCGGTGTGCAAATAAGGCCAGTTGAACATGCCGAATCCGGATTCCACGAAGGCCTTCACGCAAATAGCCCCGGCGGCTGCCGCCCGAGACACTGCGCGTTCGGGCGTGTAGTCGCCAGGGTCCAGTGATTTGGGCCAATGTTCCGCTTCTTTCGGTTCATACACCAAGTTGGGAAAGTTCGGCGATGAGAGCGGTGGAACATTAAATTCCATATATCCGCCAGCGACCTTTATTCCTCGCCCACACGAGTAGAAGCGGGGATGAAGCGGCGTGCTTTCAAACCATGTTTGGTTTTCTCGCGTGAGGTCCAGATCGACGATGGACGTAAAGCCGAAGGCGAGATAGGCGCGCGGAACCTGCGCACGATAAGCAGCCCAAAGTTCTGGATGGGCGTTGATGGCGTCGTCATCCAGCGCCCCGGAGTGCCCCGCATGGACGTGTGAATCGATCAGTCCAGGGACCAGAAATCGTCCGCTCCCGTCTATCCGCCGCGCATGTCGACCGGCAACCAGACTTGTGCCGATTTCAGCAATCCTGCCATCGCGGATAACAACCTCCGCATGAGGCAGCGGAGCGATGCGTTCCGGCGAGAGCACAGTGACATTTTCGATCACCGTGCCCTCCTCAACAACCCGCTGTGCGTCAGCCACGTACCCAATGTTCAGAACGATAAGCGCAGTTAGCATCATCTCTAACAGTCGATTGGTCAAAGCGCCTCCCAGAGTTGCCCAAGAATATCGGGACGGATTGAGTGCGCCCAATCGACCCAAGATTTCAGTGGCAACATCAGACGATACGAACTCTTCGACCAGAAAGTTGCACTCGTAGAACCCACAGCCACAGCCGGGTGCCCCCACTTCTCGCCGCCTTTGCGAGAAGTGGGCTTGGCGGGTGGCCCGGTCGAAGCAAGCTAGACCACAGGCGTTGATTGGGCGCCCTCGCATCTCGCACGGGGCGTGATGTTCGCATCGAAGAATCATGGTTGATATTTAGGCCGAATCGATGGTTGGTCGAACGATCTTCCATCGGTGAGTGATTCAGCGCGAGATTTCCAGAGTCCTGCTCCTCAAACCTCTCTGGCGAAAAAACGCTGTTCAAAACACCGGCAGAAGAAGTTTGTCCTTGACAGCGCCGTCGTTTTTATGGAGGGACTCCCATATTTCCAAAGTCGCAGAATGCCTTCCGACCATCCGTCCGAGCGGATTCGTAAGTCTTATCGGTTAGGGACGATTAGTCCGCCGGAGGAATTGTCTAGCAAACCTCAATCACTAGGATCGTCGTTGAGGCTCGGTTTTATGCTCACGCTGAGCGACGCACGAGGGATAATTTCCGCCGCCGAGAAGCGGGCATCGGAAATTGGCCAACCGATGAACACCGGAAGTAGATGCCTCGGTGGATTGCGTGGGCTATGAGGCGCACGGACTAGGAAAGCAGTCCGATGTTGAAGCGCCATTGCTCAATCCCCTCATGGAAGTTTCCCGTGTTCCGAGTGGTATTGGTGTTCCTGGCCTTTACCTGCCCGAAGATTCGGAGGGAGCCGACGAAATGCGGAAGCAAGGAATCCAGCGGCAATTCCACGCGAGGATCCTCCCAGAAAGCCTCAGCGGAGCCGTAGTCGGCGCTGTGATTCCCGCCCACACCACTTTATACCGCGCTCCGGCCCGCGCCGCATCCCACTAATCTTGTGTTCGACCTCCGCTGCCTCCACAGCCACTGCTCGAGACTTCAGCACGTAGTCCGTCCTGCCGCCTGGAATGCTACGCTGGTAAGGTGAAACCGTGGCTAGCGAACCTTCCCTTCTCAGTCCTTGTCGTGATCGTTTCGATTTTCCATTCAGTCGCTCCTGCCTCCGCCGCAAACTGGAACGTCCACGCGCAGCCCACCCGACTGGTCAATGGCGCTCCCGTCTTGTTTGAAGTGAAGCCCCCTGCCAGACTGCAATCACTCAACGGAACTTGGCTTGGCCACGAGATTTCCTTCAGCTTCGATGCAAAAAGCAAGATCTGGTATGCGTTGGCTGGCGTCAGCCTGGAAACCGCGCCCGGCAGCTACGCCCTTGAGTTAACCGCCGCCACTGTCGCTGAGAAGTCGCCCAGCCGGAATTTATCGTTCACACGCAAGTTCTCCGTTGCGCACGGCAAGTATCCCAAAATCGCAGTCAAGCTCAGCGTCGAAGGAAAATTCACCGAGCCCAGCCGCGAACAGCAAAAACAAATTGAAGAAGGTCAGCAAGTCAAGAAGGACTATCTGAACCGGGTCACGCCCGACCGCGAGTGGTCCGGACAATTCGCCGCTCCGGCGAACGCTGCGATTTCCGATGTCTTTGGTTCCGTGCGCGTCTTCAATGGCAAGACCTCGAGCCCGCACCTCGGCCTGGATTTTCGGGTCCCCAGCGGGACGCCCGTCGAGGCTATGAATGACGGCACCGTGCTCCTAGCCCGCCCGCTTTATTTCGAGGGTAATTTCGTTGTCCTGGACCACGGCCAGGGTCTGCTTACTCTTTACCTGCATCTTTCCGAGTTCAAAGTGAAGGAAGGAGAGCAGGTAAAACGCGGCCAGGAAATCGGCCTGAGCGGCGGTACCGGCCGCGCCACAGGTCCGCATCTGCACGTTGCTGTGCGTTGGCAAGGAACCTATCTCGACCCAGCGAGCCTGCTCCGCCTGCCGGTGCCGTAATTAGCATTCAACTCAGCCCCTCCACCATTACGGCACTGTGCCCGCTGAATGCTGAGTACTAACTGCTGAATGCTAACCGCTAACCCCCTACGCATTCCCTCCCGAAATTCCACTCAATCCTCGCGGCGAAATGTCGCGCAGCGCATCCTTCAGACTTTCTTTCAACTCGAGATTGCGGATCAACCGATGCAGATAGTTGGGATGCACGCCCAGAATGCGCGCCGCATCGGCATAGCTTCCCTGTGTCTGCTCCACCGCATCAAGAATCAGTTGCTTCTTCAACTCCTTCACCGCCGTATGATACTTCGCCTCGGTCATTTCCGGCGGCGGAGTCCGCTCTAAAAGCGATTCCGGCAGATCCTCGGGCAGAATCATCTCCGAGGAACCCAAAACCAGTGCTCGCTCAATTGCATTCTCCAACTCCCGCACATTGCCATGCCAGTCATAATTCACCAGGCAAGCCAGAGCCTCGCGGGAAATCGGCCGCGGCTTCACTTTGCAGCGCTTCGCAGGTTTCTGTACGAAATGGCGCACCAGCATGGGGATATCTTCCCTGCGATCGCGCAGCGCTGGCATCGTAATCTTCAACACGGGGAGTCAGTTGCGCGGATACTACTTTTCCTGCGAAAACCGCCCGGAGTTGGTACATCGCGTGCACTTGCAAGCGTGCGCCACTGCTTGGCAAAAAGCGATGGGGGAAGCGCTTTTTCGATCTGTTATTGCCGAGCTTGCCGCATCAGGGATCCGAGGGCCCCCTCATCGGTTCCCTGATTTTTTGCCCCTAGCAAACTAACCGGCAACAGCCTCATTGCTGGTCGGAACCGCGACCACGAGGACTGCCATCGCCGTCCCATCGCGATACGTAACACTATTTCCCGAAATTGCAGGTACGCGTTCCCCCGGAACCAGAATCCCTACCAGGTTCAGCGGATCAGCAGCCGAGAGCGTGACCGTCCCCTGCGTGGAATCGAGCTTGCGCATGGCTCGCACCGACTCCACCGCAACCGGCAAAGCGAACTGCTCGCCCAGGAATCCATCCACGAAGCGCCCGCCACGAATCTCTCCGCGATCTTCCAGTCGGCGGAACGCCATCAGCAATTCTCGCCACGGCGGCAGGTTCGCCTCCCGCGCCAACACATCCCGAATGACAATGCCGTAACGGCGCAACAGCATCCAGCAAGCCGCTTCCACCGCACGAGGCCGCTCGACAACTTCCTCAGCGTGCAGGAGAGCCCACCGTCCAGCGTTGTGCCGCGGACGCGTCATGCGCCCGCTTCCCTGCCCAGCCCGCCGTTTCGGATCGATCAGTGAGCGCAAATTGTCGAAGCCATCGGCCGTCACCAAGCCGGCCGCCACCAGTTCCCAAAGTGCGGTCTCGATTTCCGCCTTCAGCTTTTCCGTGCCGCGCACAATGTCGGCAAAGAAAGACGCCCCGCGCTGCCGCAGAAAATCCAGTACGAGCTGCGCTCCGTGGCTCAATCCATTATTCTCAGATAGCTCGGCCCCCGGATGCCGCGGCGTCATCCAGTCGGCATCTTCTCGAATGAAGAATGTAATCGGCGCAACGCTGGTGGGAATCACCCGTCGCTGGCGCGGAGCCACGCCCGGCTCAGCCCCTGTTCCACTACCGGGATGAATCGAATCCAGCGTCGCCGGATGCGGCGACAGCCTTCCCCATCCCACCGCCCCGGTCATGCAAAGCTGGTCGAGCCATTTGGGATCGTAATCCACCACACGCCGCGCCAGCACTTGCCGCTCCCACGCATTCGCCGGAATCTCGAACCCCTGCAACTGCCGCAGCACTTCAAGCGTCCCCCGCTCGCCCACCACCTGCCTGGCCGGAGCCACGTGCTGCCACTGCAGCAGCCACTGCATAAATTGCGCCGCTGTGACCGGCTCGATCTGCTTGCGCAAGGTCGCGACCGTCAGCCGATGAATCCGCGCCAGCAACCTCCGTTCGCACCATTCCGTCTCCGCAGTTTCCGTGTGAGCACTTGAAGCTTGTGTGACGACACCGGCTACCGGTCCCTGTGTCAAGGCTAACTCGTGTGGCGCGGGAACTCTTGCCCGCGCAGCAGTGCCACTAAAGCTTCCCCGCAAGATGGTCCCGCTAGCCTCCATGCGGAGCAGAGCACTCAAAATCTCATCAGCCGAAATCCCTAAATTTTCTCCCAGATCAGTCGCCGTAGTGGGCCCCAGATGCGATATCCATCCCGTTACCAGCGTCAACAAAGCATCGTCGCGAGAGGGGACCGTTGCTTCCACTTCCGCTAACCCCGGCTCAAATCGCGCCTCAGGAAATAAAACCGAAAAAGTCTTAGCCCGTTCCGCAGCCACCCAATAAGTCCGACCATCGAAAACCGCCGACGCAGCGCGACCCTCGTTCACCAGACCCTCGAAGTATCCCAGCCAGTTGTTCCCAGCACTGACCATGTGGGGATAGCCGCCCTCGGCTGTCCTGTCAAGCGAAGCCCGACCTGCCGGCAGCACCACCAGCGTATGCAGCACATCGTGCAACTCATCAGCATCTCGCACATCGGGCCAAGCCTCTTCCCGTACTTGCGCAATCGCCGCCGGGTCGAGCCCGCCTACTTCTTCCAGCACTGATTCCGGCAGCATCCGCCGCATCTGCACCGCACGCGCCCGCCGCTCCTCCAGCGGCGCGTCATCTAGATAGGCGTACGGATTCGCATTCAGAATCTCGTGCGAAAACTGCGACGGCACCGGCGTGTCCACCGCAATACAACGAATCTGTCCATTCGCCAGCCCACTCAGCACGCCCTTCAGCCCCTCAACATCCATCGCCTCGGTGAGCACATCTTTCATGACTTCGCTGACCAGCGGATGATCCGGAATCTGGCGATCGCCTGGGATGTTCTCAAAACACGCGGCCGCGTCGGGAAAAACAGAAGCCAGCAAATCATCCGATCGCATGCGTTGAATCTGCGGCGGAACTTTCTTTCCATTCTGAAAGCGCAATAGCGCGAGCGCCCGGTTCGCATCCCAGCGCCATCGCGTGGCGAATATCGGAGAATCCAGTGCCGCCTGTTCCAGAATCGGCTGCACTGTCGCCGCCTGCAGAAAATTGAAGACATCTGCCAGCGGGAAGCTGTGCTGCTCGGCCAAAGCAATGTTCAAACCGTTGTCGGTAGCCGCAGCCTGCAACTCAAAATTGAATCCCACGCAGAAGCGCTTGCGCAGCGCCAGTCCCCACGCCTTGTTGATGCGTCCTCCGAACGGCGCGTGGATCACCAACTGCATCCCGCCGCCTTCATCGAAAAAACGTTCCGCAATCACGGTTGTCTGCGTCGGCACAGCGCCCAGCACGGCCCGCCCCTGCAGGATGTATTCAATCGCCTGCTCCGCTCCCGAATCGTCCAGCCCGCATTCCTCTTTCAGCCAGCTCACCGCCCCAGCCACCTCCGGTTGCGTAACCGAAAATCCTACCGGCGAAGTCTGTGGCAACATCTCGCTGATTTTTTCTCGCAAAGTTCCAATGTGCTCTGAAAGCTCTTCCGTCCGCGCCGGAGCTTCGCCTCGCCAGAACGGCACACTTGGAGGCGCTCCGTGTGCATCCTGCACCAGCACGCGGCCAGAGTTCGTTTCGATGCGGCGAATCATCCACGAAGTATTTCCCAGCAGCATGATGTCGCCGCGATTGCTCTCCACGGCAAAATCTTCATCCACGGTCCCCACCACCAGACCATCCGGCTCCGCCACCACCGCGTAAAGCGAATTATCCGGAATCGCTCCCCCGCTCGTGATCGCAGCCAGCCGCGCCCCGCGCCGCGCCCGCAGCTTCCCATTCACGCGATCCCGATGCAGATACGCACCATAACGCCCACGCCGCGCCGCAATTCCTTCGGCCAACATTTCCAGAATCGCATCGAACGTCGCACACGTTAAATTGCGATAAGGGTACGCGCGCCTTACCAGCGCAAACATCTCTTCCTCGCTCCACTCCTCGGCCGAGCACGCCGCCACAATCTGCTGCGCCAGCACATCCAGCGGCGATTCCGGAATCATCAGCCGGTCCAGATCCCCCTGCCGGATAGCGTGTACCAGCGCCGCACATTCCAACAAATCGTCACGCGTCGTCGCAAACAATCGCCCCTTTGGAACCGCGCCGCGCCAGTGACCAGAACGCCCCACGCGCTGCAGCGTCACCGCGATCGCTCGCGGCGAATTGATCTGCACCACCAGATCCACCGTTCCTACATCAATTCCCAGTTCGAGTGACGCCGTCGCCACCAGCACCCGAACCTTGCCTTCTTTCAGCTTCTTCTCTGCCGCCAGCCGCAGCTTGCGCGACAAACTGCCATGGTGCGCTGCAACATTCTCTTCCCCAATCCTCTCCCCCAAATGGTGTGCCACGCGCTCCGCCATGCGCCGCGTGTTCACAAATACCAGGGTTGAACGGTGCTGCTCGACCAGCGTCACCAGCCGGTTGTAAACCTCGTCCCACATTTCATTCGAAGCCACCGGCCCCAACGGCATCGACGGAACTTCCACCGCCATATCGAGCTTCCGCTTGTGCCCGATATTGACTATGACTGGATCCGGCCTTCCGCTTCCAGTCAGAAAATGTGCAACCTCTTCAATCGGCTTCTGCGTCGCCGAAAGCCCAATCCTCACCGGCCGCTTGTAAGTCAGCGCCTCCAGCCGTTCCAGCGACAGCGTCAAATGCGCCCCACGCTTGTCATCCGCCACCGCGTGGATTTCATCGACAATCACTGTCTCCACATCGCGCAGAATTGCCCGGCTCTTGTCGGCGGTCAACAGAATGTAGAGCGATTCCGGCGTTGTGACGAGAATGTGCGGCGGCCGCTTCAGCATGGCACGCCGCTCGTGCATCAACGTGTCGCCCGTGCGCACCGCCGTGCGAATCTCCGGCATGAGCAGTCCACGTTCCCCCGCCATCGCGAGGATTTCCCCCAGCGGCACTTCAAGATTCTTTTGGATATCATTGCCCAGCGCCTTCAGAGGAGAAACGTAGAGGACTTCGGTCCGGTCCGCCAGATCGCCCGCTAGCGCCTTTCGCACCAGTCGGTCAATGCAGGCCAGAAATGCAGCCAGAGTTTTGCCCGACCCGGTGGGCGCAGAAATCAGAGTGGTCCGCCCCGCCAGAATGTGCGGCCATCCCTGCGCCTGCGGCTCGGTCGGGGTGGCAAACCTCTGCCCAAACCACTCCGCTACAAGAGGATGGGCCCAGGCAAGAGAAACAGGAAGAGACGACATTTTATTATTTTATCGCGGACTGCAATTTTCGCCAAGCGTTCGCCCAAGAAAATGGTTGTAATAGAAGTAAAGTATCGGCCGTCGATCAGGACGCGCAGTCCACCGAAGAGCACACGTTTGATTTGGCGGGCATACCTATGCAGAGAGTTTAGTCATCAGAAAGAAACATACTCGGAGGATATTCTCGCGTGGCCAGAAGCTAGAAGTTACGAGCTGAAGCAAGAACTAAAAGCTACAAAGAAAAAACCCACCGGATGCTTGCTTGGGGCGTGCTCGGGTCAGCATCCGATGGGCTACCGTTTCTCCTTACTCACCCTGTTGTTTTCAGGAGTAATTACGATGATTAAACTCCAGAACCCTATGAAGTTCCGTCTAATTTTGTAAATCTTTGTAATTGTTGTTGCATCTTGTGTCACTCCAGCGAGGCCCACTGAAGAATGAACAGACCGAAGACTGGTGTCGAATTAATCCGCGATCGCTATCGTCTTCGACGCCATCAGTTCCGTGAAGCGCGGATTCTTTCGCAGCTCCGCAAACTCCGCATCTTTGTACACGTTCTTCAAGTCCTTATAGCCCGCTTCCATCGCTCGTCGCAAATACTCGAGCGATTGCTCGGACAACCCCATCTTGGCATAGAGCTTCGCGACCGTGTAGTTATAGCGGGCGCGATCTTCTGGGCTCGGCAGTTGCGCCTGCACCCCAGCGCGTGAAGTCCGCTCAAATACCCCGGGATCCAGCTCCATCGCATGCTGGTACGCAACCACCGCCTCGTTAAAATCGCGTTTCGAGAAATAGGCCGCGCCCAGGTTGCTGTAGAACGAGGCTGAGCCGTCATCGTGGGCAATCGCCTTCTTGTACTCCTTCACCGCAGAACCGTATTTCTTGGCCTCGTACTCAACCACGCCCAGGTTGTTATAGGCGTCAGCGAATTCGCGATCACACCGCACCGCGTGCTCGAAAGATTTCCGCGCTTCCTTATAACGCTGCATCATCAGCTCGGTGATCCCAATCTTATTTAGGATACGCGCATCGTTCGGCTTCTTTCCCAGCGCGGCATTGTAATAGTCGAGTGCGTCCAGATAGAGTTTTTGCGTACGCAGTTGATCGCCTTGCTTTTCCAGATCGGCGGCTTTTGCGTCCGGCGCCGGCGGTTCGATAGCTCGCACCAGCGGCGGCGCAATCTGCACCGGCTCCGGATGAGAAACTTGACCAAGGGCTAAGGTGGTGAAAGAAATCAGGAGGAGAATCAGGCAGGCTTTCCGGTAGGACATACAACACCCCCAGGCAACCATTGTTACTGCCATTTTGCCACACTTTTCACCGGGCGGCGAAAATTTAGTTTGACCCGTTTCCCCAAAAAACCTGAGTCCGGCTATACATCAATGCGGCGGCGGAGTCTGACCGCTGTCAGCAGGTTTAGACACCGGAGCCGACGATTTGTCGTCCTTGAAAATACCCGCGATTTTGCCGAAGAACCCCTTCGGTTTCTTGGGGTCCTGGCCGTTTTGCCCGTCGGCAGCTAGAGTGGGAGGCAACGGCTTGCTTCCGCCGCCAAAAAATCTCGAAAAGAATCCCGCAACTCCCCCTTGCTGATCACAAGTCTCGCGCGGCTCTGTGCCGGCCACGAAGGCGGCCACGTAATCGTCCGGACAAGTTGGCGTTGCCAGGCGATTCGTGGCCTTATCGAGTTGCACGTCCACCACGCCCGTGGGCTGCGAAAATGCCTTCATGTCTGAATATTCCGGTAGCGCGACCGCCCTCTTCATGAATTCAGTCCAGATGGGAGCGGCGGTTTGCGCCCCGCTCAGCCGCAAGTCGCTGTAATCGTCATAGCCCACCCAGACGATGCACAATAAGTTCGAGGTATACCCCGCAAACCAGCCATCGTGCGAACTGCCCGTCTTCCCCGCCGCCGGCTCGTTAAAACCCCGCAAGCGAACCGCCGTATACCCCAACCCGTTGTTGATCACGCTTTCCATCATGTTCGTCATGATGTAAGCGATGCGCGGGTCAAGCACTTGCCGCTGGTCGGTTTTGAAGTTCGCGACCACATCGCCTTTGGCGTTACGCACCGAGTTCACCAGGATCGGTGAAAGCCTCGTCCCATTGTTGGCAAATGACGTGTAAGCTCCCGCCATGTCGAGCGGAGGCGCATCGTAGGAGCCGAGCGCCATGGCTGGCGTCGCCTTTACCGAAGTGATTCCCGCCGATTTCGCCAGCTCCGCTACTTTGTCGTAACCCACTTCTTCCGCCACTTTCACTGTCGCGTTGTTCAGTGACATGGCAAGCGCATAGCGTAGCGTCACATCGCCGTGATACTCCTCTTTATAGTTGCGCGGCTCGTAGATCTGGTCTCCATAGGCGAAGCTGGAAGGCGCATCGGTCACTGTTGAAGCTGGAGTGATCACCGTTTGTGATCCGTCCAGCGCCGTATTCATGGCCGCGGCATAAACGAACGGTTTGAAAATCGAGCCGGTTGGCCGCCTCGACAATGCGTGATTCAGCTGGCTGAAACCATAATCGCGTCCACCCACCAACGCCAGCACCGCGCCCGTGTGCGGGTCAAGCGCAACCAGCGCAACCTGCGCTTGCGCCCCCGGCGCAACGTGGGTTTCAAATTTCTTGCCTACCTTCACGCGCTTGGTGCGCAGCTTGGTAACTTGCTGATCAACGAGCTTGATGCCACTCTCCACCGCCTGCGCTGCCGCCTTCTGCAGTTCCGGATCGAGCGTGGTGTAAATGCGGTAGGACTGATCGTTCAGATCATGCTCGCTGAACTTGTTGATCAACGTATCCCGCACCATATCGACGAAATACGGCGCGTCGCTGGCCTCCACGTTCGGCGGCGCCAGCTTCAGCGCCGCGGCTTTCGCCTTGTCCGCCTGCTCCCGCGTAATGGCATGCGTTTCCACCATCGAATCCAGCACCAGATTACGCCGCTCCAACGCGCGCTCGGGATGGCGGTACGGAGACAATCGGCTCGGTCCCTGAATAATACCCGCCAGCAGTGCCGCCTCCGGCAGCGTGATGTCTTTCAAATCTTTGTTGAAATACGCTCGCGACGCCTCGGCAAACCCGCTAATGGCGAACGATCCGCGCTGCCCTAGATTCACCCAGTTGCCATAAAACTCAAGAATCTGCTGCTTGCTGAACTTCTGCTCTAGTTCCTCGGCAATCAGCATCTCCGTCAGCTTGCGGCGCACGGTCTTTTCCGGCGTCAGAAAGAAGCCGCGCGATAGCTGCATGGTGATGGTCGAACCGCCCTGCTCGTGCCGTTGCCGCGTCAGATCGATCCAGACCGCTTCGAACATGCGGAGAAAGTTCACTCCGCTGTGCTCGAAAAAGCGCCGGTCCTCGATCGCTAGCACCGCGTCCACCATCACTTTCGGGATCTCGTTGTATTTCACCACCTGCCGCTTGGACCGCTGTTCCGAGTCGAACAACGCCGTCACCAGTTGGGGCTCCAACTCGTATGCAGAAAGCTCGTTCCCTTTGCTGGTGATTCCTTCCACTTGACCATCCTGAATGACGATGCGAGCCTCTTCTGGACTGTGGTAGCTCTCCGGCCCGGGCGTGATCTCGATCCCCTCTCTGATCAGTCGAAAGCTGCCAAGGTTCGACTCCCCATCTTTGTCGGAATATCCGGCCCGGCGCAGCAGGGCTGCGATTTCTTTGGCCTCCGCCTTATCACCGTCGTGAACCGTCCGTGGAAGCGCATAGATTTTGGCCGAATTGCTGAAAACAGGCGTCCGAAAGCGTTGCTCAATAATGCGGTCATATTTTATGTAGAAGTAGCAAAAGGATCCGCCCAGGCCAACCGCCACCACAAAGAACACAATAATCGCGGCTCGGATCACAGGATCGCGCGGCAGTCCGCGCCATCCTAAGCCGCTTCCTCTGATCTTCGGGAACTTGATCTTAATGGCCAAAAGTTTACGCTCGGTATCCGTTGACAAACTACCAGTGACTCAGACGATTAGATGCGCTAAAAGGTTTTAGCCTCCTGGCAAATGCGGAATCTCTAGGATAAAGGATAACTTTTTCAATTGTACCGCTGCACAGGCAGACAAAAAGAGACCCGCAGTTCATGCGAGTCTCTAAGGTGTCAATAAGCGTCCGTTACTTCGGATCCGTCACCACCCAGAAGCCCGGAGTCGCCAGAGTCAAGGACGAGATCGGCTCGGTCAAAACGCCGCCAGATCCAACAGCCAGGGGCCCCAACTGCGCGGTAACAACGTCAGTACTCTCATTGAGAATGGCACCGTAGGCAAACAGAAAGCTGCCACTCTGGTCAAACTGACCCCAGGAACCATTTGCCGACTCAGCGAAAGGCGATCCCGTAACCGCTGTAAGCGTTCCAGTGGAGCTCAACTGGTAACCTTCGATCCCGTTGAATCCGGTCTCGGTATCGTTCAGGCTGAATGAGTACACAAGATTTCCACTTGCGTTTGACTGAACCGCGATGCTGAAGGGCGAGAACTGCGTGACCACTGGTGTTCCTACTGGCGTGATTGCCCCCGCGTTCGCTCCCGACTGCGCAATGCTGAAAACGTAGAGATGATCGTCATCCGCTCCGTTCACAGCCAGATTCCTCCCCGTAGTTCCGATCAGGAACTTTCCTGTGGGTTCGCCCTGCACCTGCCACATCGTGAAGCCCGTACCAACGAACGGACTGCCCGGCACCGCCGTGAGCGAGCCTGTGCTCCCAATGACGTAGGCCGCTACCTCCGACCCCACGTGACCATTGGACGCCTGCGTCACATAAAGATACTTCCCTAATCCGTCCGTGGTCATGTTCACGGGCGACAGCGGGACGGAAACCGTAGAGCCTGCCGTCAACGCTCCGTCGGTGCCGATCTGGTACACGACGATTTCATCCTGGAACGTGTCGGCAAAGAACAATAACGTGCCCGCCGGATTCGTGATCATGCTCACGCTGCCCGGTCCGAAGCCCACCGTACTCATAAACGGCGCCGCGTACGGACTGCCGTTGATCGCGGTCAATGTTCCGGCGGTACCAATCGACCAACCATAAATCGTTTCCGTTGAACCGAATCCGGCGTACAAGAACTGGCTTTGCGCAACCGCCATCCCCGCCCCCAAGTCTCCCCCGGGAATCGCCGGCGCCGTATAACTGGGGGTCGGCCCGAACGTGTTCGCACTCGTATTCAGCGTATAACCATCAATGGTGCCGGCGGTACTCGTGCCCGTGTCCACGGCAAAGACAAACGCTGCGGTCGCACTGCCGCCGCTAGTGCTGCTACCGAGCCCCGGCGCCGAAGCCGTGCAAGTGGACGCACCAAAGTTGAGCCCACTGCTGCAATTGTAATGATCACAATTGGCCAGCCCCATCGCTGCCAACGCCACGATCAACACTAGGACCGCTCGAACTCGTTTCGTCATGAACTGCCTCCGCCTGAGCTTCACGCATCGCTTACGCTGCGGGAAATTGGGGTTAAGTTTCAGGAACCGCACCCGTAGTCACGCCGCTGATTAAGGTCCGTAAGAGAACTCTCACCTGTCGGCGATATTAGGAGGAAGGTAACTCCGTGGCAACGTTACGAATGTCACTGCCGCAGTCGGCCGGTCAGACTTGTAAATTTCTAGAAAGAAATTAGGAGAGATACTACTTTGGGGATTGGACACATCGGAGGATTAGGGCCGTCCCGGATCGTCCGTCAATCCGTGTGCTCTAGAAGCCTTTATTTCCGCTGTTCGGATTAAAGTGCATGTCGAAGGAATAGCCCGGCAGGTTGATGGTCACGGAGTAATCCGCCGCCACGTAAACGGCAGCTATACCCGGAGTATTGATGCGCTGCACGATTACCTGCTTATCAGAGACCGGCAGGTCGTGCTCTTTGGCCTTTCGCAGCACATCGTTGCGGACGTCGTCGTCCGTCTTTTGCATATTCGCTCCGTCCATCATGGCAATGGTCTTCAGATCGTCGGCAAAACTGTAATTGGCCAACATCGGCGGAGCCACCTGGAAAAGTCCCAGCACCACCGCTCCAATCGCAAGTAATCCCAGCGCTGCTTTAATGATTCCCATAGTCTGAAAACTGCGCCGCGGAGCCGGCACAATTTCAGGCCTTGGCTCGCAGCACTCCTTGAAAATATTCCACGATCGCCGCGATCGTAACATCGCGCACTTCCCGAGTCGAGCGTAGAACCACTTCCACAGTACCTTCGGTAACCTTCTTTCCCACGGTGATTCTAAAGGGGATACCGACCAGGTCGGCATCCTTGAACTTCACCCCCGGCCGTTCGTCCCGGTCATCGACGATCACGTCGAATCCAGCCGCTTCCAGGCGCAGCCCAATATCAAGTGCTGCTCGCAGCAGACTCTCATCCTTTATGTTGGTAGGAGTGACTACAATCTCAAATGGTGCGATCGACGGCGGCAGCCAGAATCCATTTTCGTCATTACTCTGCTCCACCGCCGCCGTTAGAATCCGCTCAATCCCGATGCCGTAACTGCCCATGATCGGCGTAACTTCCTTGCCATTTTTGTCGAGCACCCTCGCGCCCATCGACTCCGAATAGCGATAGCCGAGCTTAAAAATGTGCCCAATCTCAACCGCCGTATCGATCCGCACTCCCTTGCCGCAATTCGGACAAGCTTCGCCCGCCGTAACCGCACGCAGATCCGCATACGCCGTCGGCTGAAATTCCTTTCCCGGCGTCAGGTTCTTCACGTGATAGTCCTCTTTATTGGCGCCGGCGATTAAATTCGTCCGCCCTTCGAGCGCCCTATCAACCAGCAACACCGGATGATCCTTATCTTTCTTCAAATCCTTCGCCCATTCAATTCCCATCGGTCCCAGATATCCCGCCGGAGACTTGAACAGCGTGTTAATCTCACCTTCCTCCATCGGCCGCGTCGCCACCGCTACAGTTGCATTGAGCTTCGCCTCGTTGAGCTGATGATCCCCTCGCATCAGCACCACAATCGCCCGCGACTTTACTTTTCCCGTCTTCTTATCTTTTTCATCCGCCATCAGAGCCAGCGTCTTGATCTTGTTCTTGGGCGAGACTCCAAGAAACCGCGCCACATCCTCAATTGTCTTCTGCCCCGGAGTATGCACCTCGACTGGCGTTCCATCGCCTTCCGCCTTCAAATCCTCCACCGCTTCCAGTTTCGACGCAGCTTTTTCCATGTTCGCCGCGTAATTGCACCCATCGCAGCTCACAATCTGATCTTCGCCCGCTGGAGTGTGCACCATGAACTCGTGCGACTCCTTTCCGCCCATCGCTCCTGAATCCGCCTCCACCACCATGTATTTCAATCCGCATCGGTCAAAGATTCGGCAATAAGTCTCGTAATGTTTCTTGTAGGAAATATCCAGCCCCGCCGCATCGATGTCGAACGAATAAGCGTCCTTCATCATGAACTGCCGCACTCGCAGCAGCCCCGACTTCGGCCGCGGCTCATCGCGAAACTTGGGCGCAATCTGGTACCAGATCTGCGGCAGCTGCTTGTAGCTGCGCAGCTCCTTGCGCGCAATATCGGTCATCACTTCTTCTTCCGTCATCCCCAGCGCCAGGTCCGCGCCCTTGCGGTCCTTCAGCCGAAACAAATTATCGCCCATCAAATCCCAGCGTCCGCTGGCCTCCCAAATCTCACGCGGATGCAGCACCGGCAAAAAAAACTCCTGCCCGATTTTGTCCATCTCCGCGCGAACAATTCCGATGATCTTGTTGAACGACCGGTTTCCCAGAAAAAGATACGAATAAATCCCCGCCGCCAGCTGCCGGATGTACCCCGCCCGCACCAGAAACTTGTGGCTGGCAACCTCCGCGTCGGCCGGCGCCTCGCGCAGGGTAGGAATAAACAGTTCTGACCATCGATGCATAGTTGAAAGTCCTAGGGAGAATAGAATTTCCGATTGTAAATGATTGCAGTGGAACAACCCCTATGGGGACAGCCGCCGGTACAGCCGCCGGTAGTGGGCTCCTTTGAATTATTCGGTCAGCCGATGGCATCCCGCCTGTGGCATACTGTGACCGATGCCAAAGCGTATAAGCAAATCCGCCCGCCCGAGGGACATAAACCAAGCTGCTTTGCAGATGGTGCGCCGGTCTACCGGAACCGAAATCCGCGAAGCCGCGGCGCCGAAAGTCTCCGAGGCTGTCTCCCGCGTCATGGCCGCTATGGGACGCAAGGGCGGGAAAATAGGCGGGAGGCGCCGTTTGGAAACGATGACCCCAGAAAAGCGCCGAGAAGTAGCCCAAAAAGCAGCGAAGGCAAGATGGGACAAGCGCTACTCGCTAAGGTTCTTTTAGAAGAAGATTGCTGGAGAGACGTGGAATCGTGCACTGAGCCGACGAATATGCTCTTTTGCTAAGTCCCGTTTCCCATTCAAAACGTCAGACACAATGCTTTCCGTTCCAAATACATCCGCCAAGTCTTTTTGGCGAAGATTATTGGACTCCATTAAATGCCGAATTACATCCAATGGCCCCGCTTCCGGGACAGGGTAGTGTTTGTCTTCGTATTCTTCCACCAAGATGGTGCGCAATGCGATTAGCTTGTCCTGAGCGGGACTAATGGCTTTCTGGCTAGTCAATTCTTCCAACCACTGAATATACTCGCTGGTTTTGTTCTTCGCTGCGAACAACCTCTGGTTGCCTCTCAGAAAGAAGATCACCATAACCGACCGCTGCCACGGTGTTCATTTTTTCCATTCCCCCTGGTCGTAGTCTTCGTGCGTCAGCAAGTGCTTTACAAAGATCTTTTGGTATCGATATTCAATCTTTACAATCAACCGATAAGTATTTCCTTTTATGTTGAATACCGTATACGGATCGACAAAATCGGCATGACCGTACACTCGTCGAACTTCCACTAGATTTTCCCGCGTCGCGTTTTTCGCCACCTTATACCATTCCCTAATCGGACCTTCTAACGAGTGATCTGCCGCGACCGCCTCTCGTGCGATTTTAGAACTGCCATGGTTTTTTGTTGGCGATCTAGCCTCACGGCTCGACAATCGAGTGCAAATCACACCCGATGGTCATAGGCCGCCTATCGACGCGATTGAGAACGCCTTTGGCGAAAATGTTGATTACTCCTACCCGCATGGAGTCACCTTCGATTGTCAAAGACCAAATTCGTAGGCAACCTGGTTGCCATTCATGCTAAAGCGCAAAAGCAAAGTAGCCCACTACCCTGTCCGCCGAGCGCAGCTCGGTACTCGCAGCTCGGTATGCTAGGAAGCCAGCTGCCGCAGAATCTCTTTCCCCAGCTTCTGCGTCTCTCCGAAAAACTTCTGATACTCGACGAACAGCCGGTTCAGCTTCAGCGACTTATCCGCCGAAAGCTTCTTGCGCAGCATCATGTCACGCACATGCACCGGATTCGGCAAAGTCGCATCTTCCGTCAATTCTTCCATCGCCGTATTAGGATCGTAGTGATACATAGAGGTATTGTAGCGCCGCATCGCAGTGCCGCCGTCCCCCGAATTCTCCACTCCCTTCAGAAGCGGCATTCATTAGCCTGGACGTTATTAGGATTTTAGCCTCGGAGCGGCGCTAGAATGCAGCCCACGGCGAAAGCCGCGGGTAGAAGGTGCAGCGGACGGAAGAGAAGCCACGACACAGACTTCGAAGCAACAACACTGCTTCCGCACACTCTCGCCTTGCTCGAAATGCCCCCTCTACACTAACTCAGTGCTCCACAAATCATGCAGGTGCACAATTCCCTCAAGCCGCCTGTCGCCGTCGACGACCATTAAAGACGTAATCTTCTTCTCCTCCATCAGCGCCAGCGCGGTCGCGGCAAACTCCCCAGCCCCAATCGTCCGCGGATTCTTCGTCATCGCCTCGCCCGCCGTCAGATCAAGCACATCCTTTCCACGTTTTTCCAGCAGTCGCCGCAAATCTCCATCGCTGATGATGCCGACCAACTTCTCACCTTCCACCACCGCTGTAACCCCAAGCTTCTTTCTCGACATTTCATAAATCACGTCTGGCATCTTGGTCTGCGGACCCACACACGGCAGAGCTTCCCCCGAATGCATCAGCGATCCCACCCGCGCCAGCCGCTTCCCCAACTTCCCTCCCGGATGCAGATTGGCAAAATCTTCTTCCTTGAACCCTCGCTTCTCGCTGAGCGTTACCGCCAGCGCATCGCCCAGCGCCAGCATCGTCGTTGTCGAAGCCGTAGGCGCCAACCCCAGAGAACAAGCCTCCTCCGCAATCGAACAATCCAGAGCCACATCAGCCGCCGCCGCCAAAGTGGACGCGTGTGTCGAAGACGCTTGTGTGGAGCGGGCACTCTTGCCCGCTGCTTTTGACTTTCCTTTCCTACCGTCGGCCCTAACCTGGGCCAACCGAGACCCTGGCTTCTCAGTCCCGGCAATCTCCTTTCCCGTCATTGCAATGAGCGGCACTCGCAGCCGTTTGATCGTCGCCAGCAGCGCCAGAATCTCCTCCGTCTCGCCCGACGCCGAAAGCGCCAGCACCACGTCACCCCGCACTACCATCCCTAAATCGCCGTGCAATGCCTCCACCGGATGCAGATACAACGCTGGCGTCCCCGTCGAACTTAGCGTCGCCGCAATCTTGCGTGCGATCAGCCCGCTCTTTCCCATCCCCGTAACCACCACGCGCCCCGCGCAGCAGAACATCAAATCCACGGCCCGCTGAAACGCTGCGGCCATCGGCCCCGCAATGCGGTCCGCCAGCGCGCGCAAAGCCTCCGCCTCAATGCGCACTACGTTCTCGCCAATATTTTTCATGGAAAGCGCGATCCTAACAGATGATGCACACATCGCCCGCCTCGTGTCACCCTTCCACCAGTCATGCAAGCTTTTTACAATTACACAATCACCCGATTGCCCGATTACTCAATCCTCTAGAAATGATCTTCAGTCCCCCGTGGCTGCACTGCCTTCTGCCCCAGTACAGCAAGCCCCTTCGCCTGGATCATCCGGTCCCACGGCCCAGCCTGCCAGTTGTCCCGCGTCTTCACCGGATGCATCCACGGAGGCAGCGTCACCATCAGTTGTTTCGCGGTCGCGTGCAGATAAGGTTCGTACATCGACCGCAATTTGTTCAACTTCTGCCGCGCTTCCTCCGTACTTCGCAATTTCAGTCCCGCACTCGCCAGCTTCTCCCGCAACGCATCGAACTCCGCATCCGTCAACCGATCCGGTCCCTGCGGATCATAATGCGCATTCACCACCTGCGTCAGATCCACGGCCGCATGGCGCGCCATCGCGAACGTGAGCCTGGCCTGCCCGGGATGAATTCCTTCAATGCCCGTTATTACCAGCGAAGTCACATCCAGCATGGCCATCAGCGCTCCCAACCAGGACTGGTTGCTGTGCTGCGAACGAAAAAAACTTAATACCGGATAAGAAAGCTGACTCTCCAACAACTCCCCCGCCCACCGCTCCCAATCGCGCAAAACCTCATCGAGAACCGTTTGCTCGATCGTCGGATTCTCCGAACTCCCGGCCAGCCGCACCAGCAACTCGGTCGCGGTCGGAGGCGATCCCGCCCGCGCGTCGAGCATCGAAATCTGAACCTCGCGCCGCGAGAACGATCCGTAAACTACCGGCAGATAGCCAATCACTACACCGAGAAACGCGAATCCCATTCCGGCTTCGAGCACCGACAAGAGCCGCGCTCCTGCCGAAATCGGCACAATATCGCCATAGCCCAATGTAAAGAAGGTCTCGCCGCTGTGGTAAAGGATCCTGCCAAATGTGATGGGTTCGTTACCCAGCTGTTCGTGCCCGCCGATGCCGTACTGCAGCAAAGCAAAACCAAAAATCAACCCCCCGGCCCAGAACGCCAGTAGCATGAACAATGACAGGGGCCCAAAATATCCCAGAAAACTTTGCTGCCGCGCAGGCGTTCGGATCCGGGCCGCTATCGCCTTCCACGGAATCCATGTGCGCCGATAAAACCATGCCGTCAGCCTGAATTGTCGCGTGACGCGCCGCGGCAGCACGACCGTCTCAAACGCATCCAGCAGCACCACGCAGATAATCACGACGCCAAAAATAATCGCTGGAATATTGCTATGAGAGTGCATGCCGGATTCTCAAACGCAATGTTGCAATCTTTAGGTGGAAGGAAGGGTAACAGATTCGGCGTCTGGCTTCCGGCCTTAGCTAGCAGCGCATCCGGGATTTCCCGAAGCTGGACTCCGGTGGCCAGACGCTGGGTTCAGAAGCGGCTACTGCGGCTTAGGTTGTGCCGGCGGGCTCTGTGCCGGCGTCGTGGTCGCCGGAGTTGCGTTCGCCGGCTTCTTCGCCGCCGGCTTCTTCTTCACGGCAGGTTTCTTGGCTGGCTCGTTGTCGTCCACTACGACTTTCTTAGGAGGCGTCGCCGGAATCGCCGCCTGCGCCGTCTTCAACTCCGTGCGCAAACGCTCAATTTCCTGCTCCTTCGATCCTGCCAGATTCTCCAGTCGCTCCGCCATCTGTTTTCGCGCGCTCTCAAAGGAGCTCAAATCATTGGATAGCCTCTGGAAATCGTCTTTCGGCCCAAAAGCTCCTGCCGATTCCACTACTCCTCCCAGTACGTCGTAGAGCGCATCCAGATTCCGGTACAGCTTGAAGGTCGCGGGCAAATCTTCCGGCGAATTGTGCAACTGCCCAATCATTTCCGGCAGCCCATTCTGCAAATTGCGCTGCACAGAATCCACATCTGCCAGCGCTTGTTTCTTCGCTGAGCTGTCCGTCTTCCAGCGTTCAATTCGCAGCTTCGCCAGATCAGCCTGCGTCATCTTCGACGTCTGCTCCAACTGCCCCAGCAATCCATTCAATTGCGTCACCGACGCATAAGAAACAGCTCCCTGCGGCGGCGAAGCCGCCGACGCAATGCTTCCTTGCGTCGAATATTGAGCTTGGCTCGATGTCGCCACCGGCGACGGATTGGTCTGGCCAAAAGCGTTCGCAACCCACAGCAGCGTGGATAGCACGATATAAAACGAGATAATTTTAAATTTCATGGATTGCAGAGTCGGTGGCAATTTCGACGTTCAGGATACTACAAGCAAGGCCCGCGTGTAGAACAAGATGGTTCACGAGTGTCTCACTTCTGGCAAGGACCGTGAATCCCACCAGTTGGCCTAGATTGCCCCGCTGGGATGATAATTAGATCAATCTATGTTCCGTCGAACCCCGCTGCTCTTGATCGCTCTTGCCGCCGTCCTGTCTCTGCCCGCCCAGGACCTCTCCCGCCGCCTCATCCTCAAAGACGGTTCTTACCAGTCCGTCTCGCAGTATGAAGTCAAAGGCGACCGCGTACGCTACATGAGCGCCGAGCGCAACGAATGGGAAGAGCTTCCCTCCTCGCTGGTGGATTGGCCAGCCACGGAAAAATACGAGAAAGATCGAGCCACGTCCGCCATCCCCGAAGCCTCCGCGCTCGGCAAAGACAAAGATAAAGAAACCGCCACCGACCGCGAAACCGAACTCGCCCGCCTTCCGCAAGTCGCTCCCGGACTGCGACTCCCGGAAGATTCCGGCATCTTTCTCCTGGACAACTTTCAGGGCCAGCCGCAACTGGTCGAGATGCAGCAGACCGAGGTTGATATCAACCGCAACAGCAAGGGCAACATTTTTCGCGGAGCTCTCAATCCCGTCGCTGGCGGCAAACAGACCGTCGAACTCGAGGGCGAACACGCCGCCATCCATGCTCACGTAGCCGTCCCCTCCATCTACATCAACCTCGAAGAGGAATCCAATTTAGAACCGCCTCCGGGCGAAACCGCATCCGCCAAACCCTCGCAGCCCAGCCTCGACGCTCCCCGCTCCCAACAACCGCAACCACCCGAGCAAGCCCTTACCTCGGATCGCTTCCGCATTGTGCAGGCTAAGGTAAAAGACGGTAAGCGCATCGTCGGCGACATAAAGCGCGCCGTCAGCGGAAAAGTCACCCAGGATGAAACCTTCGTGAAGACCACCAGCAACCGCATCACCGGCGGCTGGCTCAAGCTAACTCCCACCCAGGATCTCCCGCCCGGTGAATACGCGGTGGTCGAACTGAAAGGCAGCGAGGGCATGAACGCCTACGTCTGGGACTTCCAGGTCGATCCCAAAGCCCCCGCCAATGCCAATCCATGGAAGCCAGAAGGCGAAAGTCAGGACATAAAGAAGTGAGGTACGAACGGACAAACGCCACGACGGACAAATGCGGTATAAGCGGAAACGTAAGCCAGGCGAAAATGCTGCCCGGTGCGGTTCAGGGTTTGAGCTAAAGCTCGATGCAGAAAGCTGAGCCTCTCAGCCGCAGCGATTCCCTGTTTCTCAACCCAAGCGGGCGTGGATGCGAAGTGCCTCCGCGGCCTTACGGAGTCGCCTATCTCTCGTCCACAGAAGCGTGCGTGAATCAATAAAGACAGAGGCTATCAGGTGTGCGTCGGTCAGACCGATGCCAAGGCGGTACAAACGATGAGCCTCAATCATTCGCCGCACCTCGCTCAGTTGCGCCACTCGCAGCTGCGGTAAAAGGTCCAGCAGTGCAAGCGTCTTGGTGCGTTCTCGCAGCGATCCCAGGGCAAGTTCCGCAATGATAAAGGGATGGATCACAATATTCCCCCGGCCAAGATGTTCGCGCATCTCTTGATTTCCCGAACGGAGGTGGTCGATCCAAATCGACGTATCCGCGAGAATCAATTCGGCCGCACCCTGCGGCGTGGAATATTCTTCAACTTTGGCATTGTGCCTCCCAGGGACGCCAATCTGCGAGCGCTTTCTCGCTCAATGAGGGCTTTGAGGGCTTCACGAATCAACGCGGTTTTCTCCGCCAACCCGGTGAACTCCTGGGCGATGTGTACGAGATCGTCATCCAGCGCAACCGTTGTTCTCATAGAAAAACTCCGCACCGATTGTAGCATCAAAGGATGTCAATTATTGTGCTTATTGAAAAGTAAGAAATTAATGACTCAAGAAATCAGTCACTCAATTCACTTCAGGCGAAGGGGGCGTTGGGCCGTTGGTCCTGCCAAGCCGCTAGCCTTAGCCTTTGCGCCTTCTGCTGAACCTGGCTACCACAAAATAAACTAGGCACATCAGCGCAAACCAAAACAGCCAGTCAATTGCGACCTGCAGAGCGAAGGCTGCAAGGATGGAAGAGAAGTAGTGGCCCCGGGAAACAGGAATCTCCACCGCCAAAAGCCCGGCGTTGGAAGGCCAAGGCCAAGGCTAAGGAATAAGCCCGCAAACGCAATCAAGAATGAGACCGCTGCGAACGCTGCGAGCACCATCGCCCGGGTAACGGTGACCGTACCTATAATCATCTTGCACTCGCAGCAAAAGCTAAAAGCTAAGGCCCGGAAGCTGTTCTTCTTTACTTCATCACTCCCCGCTGCGCAATCCCAATATTGTCCCGTGTCGTGTTCTTCACCAGATACATCATCTCATCGGCCTGCCGGATGATGTCGTGCGTATCCCGGGCATCGTGCGGATAGGTAGCCAGCCCAATCGAAGCTCGCACGTTTAAATTCAGGCCCTCCTCATGGCAGAACTTGCTGGCGCGCAACCCGTCACGCAACCTCTTCGCCACCACCAGCGCTTGATCCTTCCCAGTCTGGGGTAACAATACGACGAATTCGTCCCCGCCGTAGCGAAACGCAAAGTCAATCAAACGCAGTTGGGCTTTCACCAGGTAACCAATTTCTGCCAGCAACTTACTCCCAATCAAGTGCCCATGGGTGTCATTGACTGACTTAAAGTGATCGAGATCGATGAACAACACGCTGAACTCGTAGCCGAATCGCGACGAGCGGTAAACCTCTGTGTCCAGCGTCTTGTATAGATGGCGAGCGTTGTAGAGTCCGGTGCAGTCGTCGGTGATCGTCAGTTCCTGGATCTTCTCCACCCATTTCGCATTCTCAATGGCGATGGCGGCATAGTCGCAAAGCGCTTGCAGGAAAAAAACCTCCGGCTCGTTGAATTGAGCCATGTCCACATTCACTAATTGAATGACGCCCAGCACCCGCAGCCTCGATCGCAACGGTACACAAATTACCGAGTGCGTCTCCCACCGCGTGCTCTCGTCCACCCGCTTGGCAAAACGCGGATCATGTTCCACATCCGTCGATATCACGTGTTCGCCGTGCTTCGCCACCCATCCCGCAATCCCTTCGCCCACTTTCAGGCGAACATTTTTCAGCGCTTCGGCGGCCTCGCCCACAGCAATGGCAAAGTAAAGTTCATCGTGCTCTTCGTCCACCATCAGCAGCGACCAGGTGTCCGGACGGAAATACTCCGCCATCTTTTCCATGATGGTCTGCAGAATGGAGTCGAGGTCCAACGACGACGTTAGCGCCTTCGCCACATCGTGGAAGATGGTCAGCTCCTGGCTGTGGCGCGTTAATTGAGTGCCGGTGGCCTCGGGCATGCCTGATTCTCGATCTCGTTACCTGATTCGGTTCCCTGATTCTTGCTTGCGGGACGGAGTGACAGTTCAAAAAATTATATGGTCGCCCCGGCGCGGGGGCAATAAACGTTGGTAACCAGAACCCTTAAAGCCAATCTTTGTCGCCACTTCGTGCCCCTCGTGATTTGCAGCCGACCTGCCGTGTCACCCAGCCCGATTGACTCCGCAGCGTATCCTTAATAACTATGCCATGGACCACTCCATACGCACTTGCACCATCCACCGCGCTACTCTTGGCACTGCTTTCAGCACCCGCCCTTCAAGCTCAAACCACCCCGCCACCAGACCCCAAAGCCGTCCCCGTCATTGACGGAGCCATCGGTCCGTGCTCCGCCGACTTCACGGTCAGCGATAACACGGGCGCACCTATCTATGACGCTACCATCCAGGTCCATGTCGCCTACGGGTTCCTGAGCGCTTATAAGTTGGATCTTCAAGTTGGAACCAATGCCGATGGCAAAGCTCGCTTTACCGGATTACCCGCCAAAACCAAGCGAGGATTATTTTTCAGCGCTTCGAAAGGCAGCCGCGAAGCCTCCGTATTCTACGACCCGGCCAAGACCTGCAAAGCGCAATTCACCGTCGTGCTCGAGGAAAAAAAGCCAACCGCTCAACTCCGGGCTCGTTCCCAGGCTTTTTCCTTTGATCCCGAGGTCCTTGACCATCGGAGTACACTGCCCTCGAACCTGTTGTGGCGTATGCGCTCGCCTTCGCCTATGATTATTCCAATCTCGATGCGGAGGGAAACTTAATCTCCTTCCGCGGGAGCGGACCTTGGGTGCATTCGGGGAAAAACTTCGCAAGCAGCGTGAGCAGCGTAACATCGCGCTCGATGCTATTTCCAACACCACCAAAATCAGCACCCGCATGCTGCGCGCCCTCGAGGATGAAAACTTCGACCAACTTCCCGGTGGAGTCTTCAACAAGGGCTTCGTCCGCGCCTACGCCCGTCAGGTCGGACTGAACGAAGAGGAAGCTATCAGCGACTATCTCTCCGCATTGCGTGATAGTCAGATTCAATCGCACAAAATTCTTCCGGATTTCCGCAACTCTGCCGCCCCGCCCTTCGAGGTCGCTGCGCCTGAGCCTCCTCAGCCCAATCGCCACAACCATGAAAGCGACCGCGTTCGGAAGACGGATTTCCCGAACAATGCACCGCGCGATAGTGCTTGGCGCGGTACCGCTCTGCGGAAAAATCCTCCCCAGGACCAGGCCCTTTCAGGCAAGGACAGTGGCAACGATCGCGTCCGCCAATCGGATCGTCGCAAACAGAACCGGCGCAACGACGATCGTCGTGACAACAACGAAGTCCCTCGCCAGCCGGTTTATTCGTCGATGCCGATTTTCACCTCCGGCGCGCCCGGCGAAATTCAGCCAGATTCCGCCGGCAAGCCATCCGCCCGCATCCCGTGGGGTACGCTGGCTGCAGCTCTGTTGCTTATCTCCGCTATGCTGGCTTTCTGGAATTTTCGCCGCCAGAGTCACCTCTCTGCCGCGTCGCCGTCCGCGGCCGCTTCCAGTCAAACCACCCCCGCAGTCGCGGCTCCGCCAATAGCTACGTCGTACCAGCCATCCAGTGCGAATGGCTCGCCGAAGACCCGGCAAACATCGCCCGCGGCATACCCTGCCACTACAGCCCACACGTCATCCCTGCCCGCCGCCACGTCCCCGTCATCCAAGCCTACGGCCACTACGGACTCTTCCACGTCAGGCGGCGCAGCCACTCCGCCAGCTGCAAAAGCCGCCCTTCATGTCCCTGTGGCCAAACCGCCCGCTACCTTTACCTTGCTCATCCGTGCCGAGAAAACAACTTGGGTCTCGATTGTGGCGGATGGCAAGCCCGTGGCCGAGGAAACTCTGATCGCTCCCGCCCACACTTCCGTTCGTGCCACCCGAGACATCGTAGTAAAAGCGGGTAACGCCAGGGGCATCAGCTTCCTCTTAAACGACAAAGAAATTCCCTCCGAAGGCAGTGATGGTGAGGTCAGGACCTACATCTTCGACGGCTCGGGGATGAAGATATCTGCAGCGCAAACTCCCACTACCGAGCGCCAACCCTGATTTATCCGTGCCGGATTCGACCATCCATTGGTCTGCTCGGCAGGTCGCCCTTGTCAAGAAGGGGTCGCGCATCCGACAAACCAACTCTTTCTAAGAAAATGTCTTGACTTTCATCTCGCTTTAACAGTATCTAGGTCGGCATTCGGCTGTGCACTGGATAAAGATACTTCCCCATCTATCCTCGAGCCGACGATCTCAAATTTTTTTCTTGGAGGCTATTCCAAATGACAAACGCAGTCTCGCGTTTAGTTTTGCTGGCTTCCCTGCTTCTCGTCCTCTCGGCCATGGCCCAGCAGCCGGGGAATCACACAACCAATAACAACGCACTTGCCCTGCTCCTGCAGTCCAAAGGAATTCTTTCTTCTGCCGAGCTGGCTATGATCAATCAGGCGTCTTCTCCTGAAGAGGCCAATGCCCGTCTCGCCCAGTTGCTCGTCGAGAAAGGTCTGATCAGTCAGCAGGAATACACGGCCACGGTCACCCCTGTAGCCCTCGACAACTCTGCGCCCGCCCCCCACCTTTCAAACGCCGTACTTCAGACCTCGAACGCCGGTCAGTCTCCCAGGGTTCCCACCGGGGCTCCTCCCACTTCAACCGGACCAATGATAATCTCCGCGGTCGCTCCAGTACGCGTACTCCCAATTGATATTCCCAAGCAAGGCGGCCTCATTCCCGATATCCACCTCGGAAGCGGCGCCAACATGAAGATCTACGGTTTCTTCAAAGCCAGCGCCATCGAAGATACTGCCTCAAGCGGCGGTCCCACGTTCGGCAGCCAGGACTGGCCGCTCCCGCTTCTGATTGGCGGCGATACCGGCCCCACTTCCGACGCTCAATTCCACCTCAAGGCCCGAAGCACTCGCATCGGCAGCCAGTTCGAATGGGTTCCGAAAAATTCGGACTTTACCATCACCGCCAAAGTCGAAGCCGATTTCGAGGGCGACTACACCGACGTCAGCAATCGCAACATCAGCAGCGTCCGTTCCAGCCAGTTTGACCTCCGCATGGCTTACATGCGGCTCGATCACAAACTCGGTGGTCTGCCTTGGTTTGTCGAATTCGGCCAGGATTGGAGTCTGATTTCTTCCTCCCTCCCCAGTCTCTTTGAGACCACCGGCTTGGGTGTGGCCATGGGCACGCTCTATGAGCGAGTTCCACAATTCCGCACCGGCATTCAATTTCACTCTGGAGATTTGAAGATCCAGCCGGAGTTCGCTATTGTTCTGCCGGTGGCGGCTTCTTCCGCCTTAACCACTGACCAGCGCTTGCGTTTTGGAGATCGCGCCGGTTCTGAATCCAACCAGCCAGGAGTCGAATCCAGACTCGTTTTCCAGTTCCCGCTCTCCCACAACTGGAGAGGCGTTGTCCCTGCTCAAATCATTTTCAGCGGCCACCATGCAGAGATGAACGAAATCATCCCTCACGCGGCACAGGCCCCAACCAGTGTGACTTGTACCGTTCTGCCCTGTACAGTGTCGCTCTTCACCAGCGCCACCACTCCAAATCTCGGATTCACCACAAGCACCAACATACTGGGAGCTTCAAATTGCACCCAGGCCTCGGGAATTTGCACGTTGGAGCAGTTGTTTCCCCGCGGAACTCAAGTCAGCAACCCACAAAACGTCTGGACAACTGAACTTCAGTTACCCACGCCTTGGGTCACCTTCGTCGGCAAGTTCTATAAAGGCGACGACCTGCGATTCTTCTTCGGTGGCCAGCTCAACGACGTCTATTCCAACCTGAACAACTTGTTCGAAGTAGGCAACGGCGTTTCCGAAAGTGGACGCGCTATCACCTTCGGCTGCGCAGGCGGCGCTAAGACCGCCGTCGCCGACACCGTTACTTGCAATGGTAATCCGGTCCAATCCGCCTACCTTCAACCCAGCGGTGGCTACGGTGGATTCGCTGAGCTCAATTTCCCGCTCTCCCGAATCTTCCATGCCAATCCTGAAGGCCACAACGCGGGATGGGTATTCCATATTCAATACGGTACCGATCGCGCCAACGCTGCCGACGCTCGTCACGGCAATGGCCTGGCCCGTACCGACCTTGACACTGTCTCGCTCACCTACAAAATGAACTCCTGGGTCTCATTCGTGAACGAAACCAGCTACATCGTCACCCACGTCGCAACCGGTGCCCAGTTCCCCGACGGCGGCAAACCATTCGCGGGGATGCTGGTAAATCAGGCCCACGATTGGCGTCAGGAGTTCGGCCCAATTTTCACCTTCTAACTCGCTAAACACAGCAAAGCTCCTGCGGGATTAAAATCCAATCCCGCAGGAGCTTTCTCTTTCAATCTCCTTACTTATGTACCCGTCTTCACCGTCTTCGTCTTCACCGTCTCCGCTCCCGGCGAAAGAACAGCGGCCACTTTAGCCCCGATCGGGGATCCCAGCCCGGTGCAAGGATCCCATCCCGGACCAGCCGAGTAGGCACCGTTATTTCCCGAGGTGATGTCATGAAAGTCTCCGCCCGCGCCCGCTCCCTGATAAAGCAATGGGTTGATAAAACCCACTGGCTTTCCCACTCCCTCATTGATAAGCGCCACCAGCCCCGCCCACAGTGGAGCGACCGCGCTCGTCCCTCCAATCACATCCGCTTGTCCATCGACACGAGTAACGTACCCGGTTGTCGGATCAGCATCCCCCGCCACATCCGGAACCCCTCGCCCACCTGCCGTGGCCGGCACGCCTGGCCCCTTTTGCCAACTGGGAGGCGGAAACACGGCGCTGAACCCGCCTCCAGTTGCGCCTTCATTATTTGCCAGTTCGTTCCAAACAGTCTCACTGCTGATCGTGTTGCCCGACCCCACCAGGCGCGTCCCTCCACATGCCAGCGCATTCGGACTCGACGCCGGGAAGTCGACGTGATTCTGCCCGTCACTCACACCATCCGTCGATCCGTCATCTCCCGCAGCCACACAAACCGTCACACCCATTGCCGCAGCCGACTGAAACGCCTCATCCATCGACGTCATCGCCTGCTGCGTCCACGAAGGTTCAGGACCACCCCAGCTGATCGACATTATTGACGGATTGTTCGTGCTGTCGTGCGCCGCGGTCGTGATCGCGTTCAGAAAACCCGCGTCCGTGTTCTCTGCAAAATAGACGACAATCTTCGCCCCCGGCGCGATCGCCCCCGCCACTTCAATATCCAGCATCACTTCCCCGTCCGGTCCATTCGGATCCCCTGTCGGCTTATTGCTGCCATTGCCCACCGAAACCGGCGACACGCTGGGCGTCTTCGTCAACTTGAGCTGACTCCAATAGGCGCTCAGATCCGCGGGCTTGTACCCGCCACCTAATTCGATGAGCGCAATACATTCTCCGGATCCGTCTACGCCCGTAGGATAGTCATAAAATGCGGCCATTTGCACCGGCGTGTAGGACAAACTCGCCGCAGCGGCACGGACCCCGCCGCGTCCCTGCCGCTTACGAAAATGCGGCTTGGCCTGCGGACGATTATCTAATCCAAACACTCCCTCCACCACGTGCTGCAATTCCACTGGCAACTGCACCGCTCCGGTGCGCCCTCGATACTTCCCATTCGGATGCTCGTATTCCTTCAGCTCCACGCCAAACGCCTCATTCATTGCCGCCACCGGGCCGGAGAGAATAACCGTCCGCCGCGCCGCGCTCTCTTCCTTCACCGTCAGTTTATGTTCTCGGGCAAAAGCCTCTACCCGGGCAATGTCTTCGGGATCTGCCCCATGCCGCTGCTCGAATTCTTTGCGGCTCAAGACCGTGCGTTCCTCAATTGGTTTCGTGAATTCACTGGCGTTGGCAATCGGCTTCTTCCCCCCGCGGGGTCGCAAACGTATCGTCACGTCTAGCATTTCTTCAGGGTTGGCTGGACCTATCTCTCGCGCTCCCTCCATCGGTGCGCGCTCACTACCGGCAAGTGAAAATCGTTTCTTCGGAGTAGACATAGTTCTCCTTTCTGTCGGGCAAGACCGAGCGCCAGGTTAAGATCAAAGATCAACAGAGGAAGACGAGGAGACAGTGTTTACCACGGGAGTTCGCTTGCAGAACTCCACCCGAAGAAGGCGCGCAGCCCTCTGCAATCCTGCGACCAGTGCTGGCCGTTAGGATACTCCCCAACTTAGCACAGTCCAAAAGCAAAACAAGGTGCTCTTTGTACTTGTTACAAAAACCGAACAGCCGCAAGCAATAACAAATAAACCCACAGAATAATAGACTCACAGAATAGAACAATAAAAAATTAAACAACTGTAATCGGACTGCTCCCATTGAAGTGAAATACTTGCAATCCCGTCGTTCCAGAAACCGCTAAAAGCCTGCCTGACGGAGCCATCGACATATCCAACAACTCCGTGACCGCAGTCTTGGGCATGTTCGCCATTGTGCTGGTCGTCGTCAGTTCACCAGAGCTGTCGGCCGTGTAAACGTACAGAGAGAACTTCATTTTAAAGTCTCTCCGGCAACAATCCCCCGGCGCTTGGTTGGGAGGCTCACAGTTTTGTGCAACGTGAACCGAGCGAGCAGTATCAGCCAGCCGAGGCCACGCTTACAAGGAAAGCGTGTAGACGCAATGCATGAGGATCTGCAATCCAGCGATTGAACTGCTGGACGGACCAGGTAGCGGAGAGTCGATCGCGAAAAATCAGATGTCGACGCGGAATCCGGCGGTTGGCGCCCATGCAGCGCCAGAATTCTTGAACGACTCCGCAGTCTACGGAATTCTCCCGCACCGTCTACCGTCGTTTGCTGACATGATGTGCAAAATGAGCGCAGCTCGGCCTTGGCACGCGAGCAGAAGGCCTCCGTAAGGAGCGCACCGTGAGCGATCCGCAGAACTTCTCGTCGGCAGCCGAGTCTGCCACCTCAGGAGTACGAAAGAATGCAAAGAGTTGCCAACTTCCCAGCTGCCCGTTAGAACGAAGCCGCTTGCGCGGCGGACGCTGCCGCGTGTATAGGTGCAAGCGTATCTGCGCTTGAAAGAAGAACAGCCGCGGCGTACCATCCCCGGGGTGAACGCCGGGAGCAGTACATTGACCAGCATCAATAACCAAGCTTTTCGCGCAACTCCCTTCTTTGCAATGACTTCCAGCTCCAAATCGATTGAATTCCCATAGACCGCGTCCGCCGCAAACACAAGCGGCTTCCTTCTAACGGTTTTATCAAAAGCGCGCAGAGCATTGTCGTCACACGCACTCGTTCTCGCGTGCGCGCTTCCGATAAAACACTAGCGTCATCCGCCCACGATTGGCGGCGAACGTTAATGCAGCTTCCAACTTCCTACAACCGGTCTTCCGGCCAACTCGTCTCGAAGTCCGTGCCGGATGGTCACCTTGCCGGTCTCCGTCAAACTGGCAAAGAATTTCGGCCTGCATCAGGAGTTTGGGTGCCGTTTTAAGACACGCACAACGGCGCAGAAGATTGTGAAAGCACAGCCTATCGGTAAATACAGGGTTAGCCAGTGCCAAGCAAGCGGTTGGACCAAGAGAACAATGGTTGCGAGCAAGACACTCAGACCTCCGTATAACTTTGATTTTTCAAAGAACAGCGAGTACACAGCACTGAGAATCGCAAGGGGAAACAGAAAAAACACGATAGAAAGCACCCTTCTGAGGGCTGTTTCCACCCCATCGAATGATGCGGCTAAGGGCATGAGCATCACACCGAATACAATAAGGAGCAAGCTGATTGCACCTAGCCGCGCGTCGCGGAACCGCAATGATAACCAGTCGCTCATTTGCGCAAGAGCCGACACAGAGTGCAAAGTTCGGCGGTGAAGCTTTTGTATTGGGAGTGAACCTTCCGAGCACGCCAGGTACACAACGCTGCCATCTATCTCCAACCGCGCGCTGGGGATGCTGGACGTTCACGCCGTTTCCTTCTGCTCGTGGCGCTCTTTTTAGCGTTTTCGCGGACGAAACGCATTGCCGCGAACGCAAGGAATGCTACGAACGCAACCCACAACACAAGTAGAACAAGCTCAAAGAGCCGCTCTCCTTGATCGAAGAAGCGATCAGATGGAAATGAAAATGCTGCGGTAGCAACGACGTGAAGTTTGATCTCCGGACACTCCTTTTGTGTAAACCGTGGTGCGGGAGACCGGGAACCCTATCTTTCAGACTCCGGGAATATCTTTTGGGTCTCTTAGGCTATCTTTCGGCCAATTCGCGGACGCATCCGTATTCTCTTGCCTCGATTCCATCTGGGAGCTGAGCGTTCAGGACTGGGTTATCCTCGTCAAGTTTTTTGCCGAGCTGATTGGCAATCACTTCGAAACACGATGCCATCAACCGCGACGAGCACGCCTGTTAGAAAAAGAAGGATCCCGAAGACACGGTACCAGCGTACGAACGAAGCTCTGCGTTCAGGAGTCAAGGTGGCGAGTCGTTGCGACCCCAAATCTTAGCCGCCCGATGGGGCGAGGCCGCAACAAAAGTTCCGAGCGCCACGGCGACGGTACTCACTAAAAGGTACGTTGCCATTAGAGTGCCACTGCTAAAGGTTGCAACCAGTACGGACTTCATCGTTAGCTCTTAGGAATATCTGCACGGTTCCACCATCCGCCGCCAAGAGCCTGAAACAATGCAGCGGTGTCGGCATAACGATTGGCTTGGGTCTGTGCAAGGTTAATCACGGCTTGCTGATAGGCTTGTTCCGCGCTTAGGAGAGCCAGATAGTTGGCGTAGCCGGATTCAAGCTGTTTCCTGGTCAGATCGAGAGTGATTTTCGCGGCATCCTTGGCGGCAGACGCGGCTTTCAAGCCATCGGCATCTTGCTGGAGCGCGTTGAGCGTGTCAGCGACATTTTGAAAGGCGGTTAAGACCGTGCTGCGATACTGTTCGGCAGCCTGAGTGTAGGCGGCTCTCGCGGCGCGCTCCCGGTGAACGAGGGTGCCGCCTTGAAAGACGGTCTGCGTGGCGCTTGCGCCTAGGTCCCAAAAACCTGTGCCCGCCGCGAACATGTGGCTGAAGATCAGCGTCATGCTCCCGATATCTGCTGTCAGGGCAAAGCTCGGGAGCCGGTTCGCATGTGCAACCCCAATTAGGGCGCTCGCGAAATGCAGGTTCTCCTCGGCTTGGCGCACATCCGGGCGTTGCTCTACGAGTTGTGAAGGAAGACTCACTGGCAGTTCCGACGGCAGTTGTATGGTCGAAAGCTCAAACTTCTCCGGCAGATCCTGATTAGGAAACCCGCCCGAGAGCGCGGCCAGGAGGTCACGTTGTTGAGCCAATTGCTTGAGGAGCGGCGGCAACGTGGCGGTGACTTGCGCGAGTTGCGATTCCTGCGCCGCTACATCGAGCTGGCTAACATATCCCTTCGCATACTGGCTACGCAAAATCTCCAGAATCTTCGTATTGATGGTGATGAGTTCATGAGTCGCGTCGATCTGTGCCCGCAATGACGCCTCTTGAATGGCTGCAGCGGCAACGTTTGAACTCAAAGTGATATGGGTCGCGGCCAGGGCGAAACGCGCCTGTTGTTCTTGCGCCTTCAAGGACTCCACAGTCCTCCGGTTCAGACCGAAGACGTCTGGCACGAACGAAACGCCGACCTGTGGCGTGTAAAGACTGTAATAAAGCGCACCGGAAGCGGTGAAAGGCGAAACCTCATTCGATGTCTTCGAGTGGCTCGTCGAAAAACCTGCCGAAACACTCGGATAGTAAGCGCCCCGTTGAGCTAGGACATTCTGTCTTGCAACTAACAATGCCGCCTGGGAGGCCTTGAGGTCGGGGTTGATTTTGAGCGAGCGCTCAATGAGATCATTGAGCGGCTTCGAGTGAAACAGTGTCCACCACTGTCCGGAAATGCCTCGTCCTTCAACAAAATGTTGCGCCTCTCCGCCATCGACGTTAGGGGTGCTGCTGGTGGTCGAAGGGGGAGACGGTGTGTAACCGCCATTCGTCGGAGGGGCGGGCCTCTTGAATCTAGGTCCAACCACGCAACCTGAGGTGAGCAATAAGGCAGAAATCGCGATCAATCGGGCCAGGCGCGTTTTGCGAAAGAGCGTCATATGCATCGATTCCTCAGGGCCTGCGGCGCATTCGGGTTCCATTAATCGACCCGTTATTGCTGGTCGCTGAATTCCCCAATCCACCGACGGTCGCGGGGTTAGGGCCGTGGTGGCGCACATTGCTGAGCGTTGCCGCGGTGGGTCGGACCACACTTGGCGACCGAACCGGCACGGTACCCTTGACTGTTTCGTTCTGAATGAATCCGCCCTTTGCAGCACCAGCAGGTTTGTAAAAAGCTGGGCGATGAAGATTCACGGCGTTTCCGGACGTGGACCGCTCCCGATTATTCGGAAATTTTCTCGGGCGATCTACCCTAGTTAAGTTGGTATGGCCGCGCTCGACGTTCGTCTGTGCCGCGTACGCTGTCCCGCGCATCAACACAGCGGAGCTAATCAATATGAGGATGAGACACGTCGTGTTCATTGTGATTCAACCTCTTGTGTCGAGCCGTTCTCGCTGCCCAGAAAGACCATTCTTAGCGCGGGCACCACGAGGAGCAGCATGACGGGGCCGACCAACATGCCGCCGACAATTACGGTGGCGAGCGGGCGCTGAACCTGGCTTCCGATGCCAGTGGAGATCGCCGCTGGGAACAGGCCGATGCACGCCGAAAGGGCGGTCATCAGAAGTGGGCGCATGCGGGTGGACGCGGCGCGGAACATCGCCTCGCCTGGCGTTCCACCACGAAGCTGCCGTTCTTGGTTGTAATAGGTGATCATCAGAATGCCGTCCATGACGGATACCCCAAAGAGCGAGACGAAGCCGATAGCGGCGGAAACGCTGAAATTAAGACCAGAGACGTAGAGCGCCAACACACCGCCAGCAACCGCGAAGGGGATCCCTGCCAGCGTCAGAAGGCTGTCGCGTACCGAATTGAATTGGGCGTAGAGCAGCCCCAGGATCAGCACGAGACTCACTGGCACGATAATTTCTAAGCGTTTCTTAGCTTCCTGAAGGTCTCCAAACTCGCCAGCCCAGATCATTCGATAGCCGCTCGGCAGGTGGACGTTTTTGGAAATACGGTCCTGCGCCTCAGCGACAGTGCTGCCAAGGTCCCGGTTACGCACGCTGAACTTGACTGGGATAAAGCGTTGTACGCTCTCGTGGTAGATCCAGGCAGCTCCCGTATCTAATGTGATCGCCGCTAGCTCGCTCACGGGTATGTACGCGTTAGCGCCGCTGCCGGTTTGATACGCCACTTTGATGTTGCGGATTTTTTCGATGCTGTCGCGGTAATCGGGCGTGTAGCGGACGACCAGATCAAACTGCCGGTCGCCCTCCAAGACCGAGGTCGCTACCGCTCCGCCCATTGCCGCTTGAATGACAGAGTTAATATCGCCGGAGTTAAGGCCATATCGCGCGGCTTTGGCCCGGTCTACTTTGATGTTGAGATTTGGTTGCCCTAATACTGGGAAGATGCCGAGGTCGGCAACGCCGCGGACCTGGCTCATTTGATCCCGGACCTGCTCGGCAAGTTTCGTCAATACTTCGAGATTGGGGCCGACGATCTTGACCGAGTTGGAGCCCTTGACGCCCGAAATGCCCTCCTCGATATTGTCCTGGATGTATTGGGAAAAGTTGAAGATGACTCCCGGCAACTCATTGTTAAACTCGTTTTGAATCTGATCGGTTAGTTTCTCCTTGGTTAAGCCTCTCGGCCATTCGTCGAACGGTTTGAGCGGCGCAAACAGCTCCACGTTGGAAAACGGTGAGGCGTCGCTGCCGTCGTCGGGCCGTCCATGCTGGGAAACCACAGTGATAACTTCTGGATGGCGCACGAGAATCTCGCGCATTTTTCTCGCCGCCGCCTCGCCGTCCTGCAGCGAGAGTGTCATTGGCATGGAGGCGCGAATCCAGAAATTACCTTCTTCCAGGTGGGGGAGAAATTCGCTGCCCAGCCGCCATCCAAGAAATGCCGACACAGCGAGAAAGGCGACGCCGATGCCCACGGTCAGGGGACGGCGAGCCAGCGCGAATCGCAGCGCAGGATTGTAAACACGGTGCAAAAGGCGGACGACTATTGTTTCCACTTCCTTCGCGTGCTCAGGTAGCAACATGGACGCAAGCACGGGAGTGATTGTGAACGTTGCAATTAGCGCGCCGGCGAGTGCGTAACCATAAGTGCGCGCCATTGGGCCGAATATCTGTCCCTCGACTCCCTGCATGGTGAACAGTGGCACGAAGCCAGCTACAGTGATGAGCGCCGAGAATAGAACCGCCTTGTCCACCTGCATCGCGCTGATCAGAATCAGCCGCAAACGATCCGTCCATCCGTGGGCGGGCGTTGCATGGAGTGGAAGGCTGGTCGGATCCGGCCCCCAAGATCCCCCTTTCAGACGTTCGAGCAGACTCTGTCTTTCTTCTGGCTGCGCTTGGAAATTTCGGAAGACGTTTTCAACGAGGATCACAGCTGAATCCACGATGATGCCGAAATCGACCGCGCCAAGAGAGAGCAAATTTGCGCTTTCGCCGAAGATTACGAGGAGAATGATGGCGAAGAACAGCGCAAACGGGATGTTGACGCCAACAATGATCGCGCTACGGAGATTACCGAGGAAAATCCATTGGATCAGGAAAACCAGCAAGCATCCGAAAATCAGGTTGTGAAGAACAGTGTGCGTGGTAACGGCGATCAGCGAGGAGCGATCGTAAAAAGGAACAACCCTGACTCCCGGCGGCAAGCTCCCGTCGTGATTCAACCTGTCTATTTCCGCTTTGACCTTTGGAATCACGTCGGCGGTTTTCTCCGTCCGCCTCATGACGACGATCGCTCCCACTACGTCGCCCTGCCGGTCGCGGCCTAAGATGCCGAGCCTGGGTCTGTAGCCTACCGACACGTTTCCAACATCCTTCACCAACACCGGGACGCCGTTTTCTTGCGTTAGAACCACATTTTCGATGTCGTCAACCTTGTATCCCTGGGTCACGTCGTCGTTGCCGCCATCGTCGATCAGACCGACGCCGCGGATGTTGATGGATTGCTGTCCAATGCGGATCTCGCGTCCGCCCACATTGAGATTTGCGTTGCCCAGCGCGGTCAGGACCTGGGGCACACTGACGTTGTAGGCTTCGAGCTTGTGGGGATCCACCTCGACCTGGAATTCCTTAGTCGGGCCGCCCCAACTGTTGACGGCTGCGATACCTGGAATCGTCAGCAGCCGACGGGCTACGATCCAATCCTGAACCGTGCGGAGGTTCGTGATTCCGAAATGTGGAGGACCGACAACTTGATAGCGATAGATTTCTCCAGTCGAGCTATTGGCTTGGATTGTGGGCACCAGACCACCGGGCAGGCTAACGTTCTGTTGCATTGCGACCGATGCCTGGCTGTAGGCAAAGTGATACTCAACGCCATACTTGAAGACCACGCGGACAAAGGACAAACCATAGAACGAAGTCGAGCGGATGACATCGATTCCGGGCGTGGAGTAGAGTCCAATTTCCATTGGACGGGTGTAATAACGTTCCATCTCCTCGGCGGAGAGACCCGGTGCTTGCGCCGTAATCTCCAGGATTACGGGCGTAGGATTGGGATACGCCTCGATGTTGAGCTTCTCGAAAGCAACGAGCCCGGCAGCGGCAAACAGCAGTAGTCCCAGCACGACGATCGCGCGGCGGCTCAGGCAGAATGCGATGAGAGACTTAAACATGACTTGTCGTCTTTAATGGAAAATGGGTGTCCGATCTAGTCGGATGGTGGTGCCTCCAGCATGTTGCTAAGAAACACCGCCCCATCGCTAACCACCAGTTCTCCCCGCTGCAGACCTTTGAGAATCTGCACCCGGTCGTCCCTTCGAAGTCCGGTCTTGATGAGTCTTTGCACAAAATGGTGGCGGTCGGTGGTTACCCAGGCCACCATCGAGCCATCAGGTTCGCGGACCACACCATTGGCCGGTATAGCAGCGGCTTCTACGGGACCATCCACACGAATGACGAAATTCGCGAGCATTCCCGGACGGAGCTCATCCTTGGGGTCGGCGATCTCAGAACGGATCGTTACTCGATGAGTATTCGGATCAACCGCCGCGTAGATCTTCGAAACCCTGCCCTTGAACACGCGATCGACATAGGCCATCACCTTGACTTGAACGGGCTGGCCCAAATGAAAAAGCGGGATGTCACTTTCGACGACATTCGCCAGCATCCATTTGACCGAGACATTCGCGACGGTGTAGGGTGCCGTCCCGTTCCCCGGCTGCACCAACAGCCCCGGCGGCCCGTTGAACGATGTGACCTGGCCGGATATGGGGCTAAGGACGACCAGTGCCGGGTCGATCTTGTGCGAGCCGATCATTTGATCAATCTCGACGTCGGTCTTGCCAAAGACACGGACTGCGTCCCGTGCAGCTTTGAGAGCGCCGTCGGCAGTCTGTTGATCTGAGATCGCCTGTTCCAGCTCCCGCTCGGAGATGCCTGGAAGGCCCTTGACGCGTGCCAGCTCTTTGTTGGTTAGTTCGAAAGTCGCCGCCGCACCAATCAGCGCCGACTCCGCCTGGATGAGGTCGGGGCTCTTGATTGTATAGAGTGGCTGTCCCCTGTGAACTTGGACACCAAGTTCCACGAAAGCCTTGATAATGGTTCCTTGATAAGGCGGGAAGACTTGAACCGAAAGGTCGTCGGCGAAACTGATAGTGCCAACCGTCTCTTTCTCAACCGGAAACTGATAACTTCCCACCGGCTCGATTTTGATTGAGTTCAGTTGGCTCGGTGACAGGTCCACGGTCGCTTCGGACGGAGATCTTTCGGAATTTGCAGTTGCGTTTTGAGGCGTATTCTTGTTTGCTGCCTGACCACGACTGTGGCCAGATTCCAGAAGAGTGGATGCGAGAATAATCGCCGCAGCCATGACCGACACCACGGCAACTCTCTTGCTGATGTGAACCGGATATTTCATCGCTTTCGTTCGACCGTCAAACTTGCAGGGTTGGCCCCGGAGGAGGCCGCCATTACTGCTAACCTCTCCGGTTTCTACGGATGCTTTGATAGTTGCAGCACTGACTATTCTGTAAGCTCATGGGCGCGAAAGGAATCCTATCTTTAGGGTCGCGACCCTATCTTTCAGACCGAGATAACCTATCTTTTGGCCAGCTCCTGAAAAGGCAGTCCTCGGGAGGGTGAGAATAGCTCAGCATTAGAGCAGTCATGAAAGACCCACTGTCCATCTACGCACCGGCCAACCGGACCAAACTGATCGTTGTTGCTGGTCTCTTGATATCCGCAATCGCGGTGGTCGACTGGGCGACGAAGCCCTACATCTCCTTGGGATTCCTTTATCTCTTTCCCATCATGATTCTTGGCGGATTCCTCTCAAGGACTCAAATTTTAGGAGTTGCACTGGTTTGTGCAATTCTGCAGGAAGCGTTCAGCAATTTGCCTGAAAATGAAGCTGTGATCCGCTTGCTGTTTAGCTCAGCAGGATTTGTCGGTACTGGGCTGTTTATTTCGGAGCTGATCCGCAATCGCCGAATTGCGATGACGCACGTCGAAGCCCTCGAAGGGCAGATCGAGCTACGCGAGGACGCCGAGGAGCAATTGCGTTCCCTGGTCGAAAGCAGCCCAGCTGCGATCGTCACCATCGATTCTAGCGGCAGTGTTCTGCTGGCGAACGAGGCAGCTCAGCACCTGCTAGCGCCAGGTGGGGCGCCCCTGCAAGGTCAGGCGATCAGCTCATATCTCCCGTCTCTGCAGACCGTGATCAAAACTCAGTCTTCGCGCTCATTTCGAACCGCCCTGCAATGCACTGGCCAAAGGAATGACGGAGAAGTTTTTCTAGCCGGTGTTTGGTTTTCCACCTACAGCACAATATCCGGCCCCCGTCTGGCGGCCATTGTTGTCGATCTTTCTGAAGACCTGCGTAATCGCGAGGATCTCAGCCTAAACTATCTGTTGAAGAACACGAGAATTCTGATGAGCGCCGTGGCCCACGAAATTCGGAACCTGTGTGGTGCGGTTCTTGTGGTACACAAGAACCTTTCCCAAGTGAAGGAGCTTGAATCGAACGAGGACTTCAAAGCCCTGGGCAGCTTGATCCAGAGCCTGGAAAGAGTATCGGCATTGGAGCTGGGTTCCACCACTCAGAATGGTGAGGTGGTTGAACTAACATCTGTGCTGGACGAATTCCGGATACTGATCGAAACCGCCTATCATGAATCAAAGATCGATATGCAGTGGCATATTGAGGAGTCACTGCCTTTGGTCTGGGCCGACCGGTACGGACTGATTCAGGTTTTCTTGAACCTGGCTAAGAACAGCCACCGAGCCATGACCGCTACGGGAACGAAGCAGCTTCGAATCTCTGCACGACGGGATGGAGGGACAGTCGTAATTCGATTCGCGGACACGGGAACGGGCATCGCTGCACCAGAAAATCTCTTCCGGCCGTTCCTAAGTAGTGCCGAGTCCACTGGTCTCGGACTGTACGTTTCGCGCGCGATCATGCGCAGCTTTGGAGGCGAACTTGGCTACGAGCCCAGTTCCGAAGGTTGCTGCTTCGCTGTGGTGTTGCCTTTGCGGGGCGCGGCGGAGGAGGCGGTAAGTGCCTGAAACCGCTGAAAAGACAGTCCACATCTTGTTATTGGACGATCATGCCCTGTTCCGGGAAAGTGTAGGTCGACTCCTCGCTGCAGAGCCCGGATTCCACGTTGCTGGGCACTGCGGGACGATTAAAGAAGCTCTGCAAGTCTTGAAACAGAAACCCATTGACGTGGTACTCCTCGACTTCGATCTCGGCGAGCACGATGGCACAGAGTTCGTACGACTGGCAGCGACGCAAGGATTCAAGGGAAAGATCCTGGTCGTGACCGCAGGCGTGGATCAAGGAGCGGCAACCGAATTGATCCGCTCTGGGATTTCCGGGGTTTTCCTGAAACGTGACTCTGCCGCGTTGCTTGCACAAGGAATCCGTGACGTGATGGCTGGCAAGGTGTGGTTGGACCAGCAGCAACTGCAGACCGCTCTCAGAACTGAGGTCGCAACTCCACAGGAAAATCGAACGAAGACATTCACCGAGCGGGAACAGCAGGTTCTCTCCTGCGTATTCGAGGGTCTTGCGAATAAAGAGATTGCGGCGCGAATAGGAGTGTCGGAGAGCTCGGTCAAAGCCACGCTTCAGCAACTCTTCTCGAAGACCGGTGTGCGGACGCGCAGTCAATTGGTGCGTATCGTATTGGAACAACATCGGGATCAACTTTAGTGCCGCAAGCCGTGGGAGGATCGGCAACGCAGGTTTTCCGACGCCCCGTTTGGCCAGGAACCGGACGAAGCGACTCATGATGAAGGTCGCTTAGATTCATGCGATCGGGCAGAATGGAGATTGAGGGCTGATCTGGAACAGGGCCGCGACAACCGGACGCCGAGATGTTGCCGACACCCTGATTATGCTACGCACTTAAGGACTCGGTCGAAGCGCAGGGGGGAAGGCGGGGTTACTCCGCATAAACCCGTGGGATCAGGCATTGCGGGCCCGTCGGTGAGCAAGAATATCCCCGCAAACCATCGTCAGGGGTGCCTTGTGCATGGCCCGGGAAACCCAATCAGTGCTTCCAGTCTGCTTGAGGACTTCTTGATGAACGATGCCGTGCGCGTACGGGAGGTCATGGCCTGAAATCGGCCTAAGTTGAATCTCGCCTTTGAGGTCTTTTGTCACTCTAGGTGGTGACAAGAACCTCTGAAGCTTTGCTGCGGAGGTGTAACGCTTCAGGAATCTGTCTTGCACAGAGTGCGGTCAGAAGGCACAAAAATGCATCCCGAAGGCCACCATCTTTTTCGATGTCTGCTGGCGATTTTTCCAGCAGAGCGACAGCGCTTCAGTGAACAAGCCGCCAAGATCGTGGTGCTGCCAATCCCGGTCAGGTAATGATTCGACCACGGCGGCAAGCTGTTTTATTCCCTGCGGTAGCAAGACCTGACCGGATTCCATCTTCAGAAAATAGGCGAACCATCCCGCAGCCAAGCCGTATTTCAGCCATCGGTTGCCCCAGCGCTCGAATGTCAGCGCCATCGAACAGATGAGGGCCTACGGAGACTACTACGTGTGCCGATGATCCACATCACTGTTCCCCAAGACTACGCTCGGCTCCCATTTCTAGGCCAGCCGCACGCCATTGCACTCATTTGACCGGCGGTCGAGCAATTCTCACGGTGGAATCGCCAGCGCCGAGTCCGCGTATGCAGTGACAAGTTGTGAAACTGCGGACACCGGGAGCAGAATCTTGAAAAGAGGTATTTCTCCGAATGCCCCGCAAAGCCCATGTCCGAAGTAGATCCAAGTTCGAAGAGCCAGAGATCGAAGAGCAAATCCGCCAGCGTGCTTATGTATTTTATGAAGGACGTGGCAAGGGGGATGGATGCGCACTGGATGATTGGCTGCAAGCGGAGAAAGAAGTGCTGGCTCTCAGAAAAGCCAAAGCAGCCGCAACCTCGTCCTGACCAGTCCCTCCAACACACACAGTTGCAAACACTGAACCGTGTAGCGTTTCATTTTCTCTCTCTCTCGGCTTTCCCGATGCGTTCGGGACTGCGCGTTTCAGGAACTCTTTCCGCCTCCAATTGAGGGAAGGCCGAGTTGTAACACAAGAGCGACTACAGCCATTTAGCTACGCCGCCATGATGGGAACACGTTCCGCGGCGGCTTTGGCTGAAACTGTAGCTTCCATCGCGGCACTGAGCCGTGGCGCCTTGAGGCGCGGCCGAGCAGTTCTCGGGGCGCTTCACTGTTTCTCCCTTGCTGTTGACGTAGGAGCCATTGTCGGTACATTTCGGTCGGGACTTCTGTTGTTGCTGCGATGACGGTTGAGTGGACGATGGTGATTGGGGTGTCTGCGCGAGCAGCGAGGTAGACAATACCGCCGCGAGCGCAACGACGGAAACGAATTGGCGAAAGTAAAACATCGGCGATCTGCTTCAAATTGTCTGAACAGGGTATAGCGCACCAAGTCCCTCTCTTCATATTGTGCGGCCCACTGCCGATCTGCGCCGGTCATCTCATGGCGCGAGTCGAGCACTCGGAGCTTGTGCTCCTCTGGATTCACGTCGCTGCGGGTCTGCATTTGACGGCGGATCAGAGTGTTCAATTCGCGTCGGGACTCATTGTCAGGTGAAATGACCAACGTGCCTTGAGGCTCTCGCGCGTACTCACGAGCGATTGCACCTAGCCTCTGTTCGCGGACCACAATCTCATGCACGCGGCCCTGCGGCCGCGGTTATCGCGACCTGAACTATCTGCTGCTGAAGGCGCAGCGCTTGGCGGCCACCAAGACCGAATTCGTCGTTCTTCAGCGCAACATGATTCGCGCTGGTGTCTCAGAAAAAGTGGCGATGACTCTGAGCGGACATAAAACCCATTCCATGTTGAGCCGTTACAACATCGTTTCCGAAACCGATCAGCGGCAAGCGCTGCGACGTACGCAGGATTATCTCAAGGTCACGGCTGAAGAAATGAAAGTTGTGACTATGCCAGCACGGATTCAGTAATCGAACGTGCACAGTTCGAGCACATTTGAGCAAAAAACAAAGGGAGCCGATTTTCAGGCTCCCTTTTATGTTGTTTGTTATCTATGAGTTCTTTGGTTGCGGGGGGTGGATTTGAACCACCGACCTTTGGGTTATGAGCCTGACAGGTCAATGCTAAATCCCGTTGATTCTGCTGTCCTTACCCACCGCAGCTAGGCGAAAAGACCCCAGTTTCAGTGGATTCTTGTCCCAAGTTTGTCCCAAGTTTTTCCGGTACGAATCCAGCCTCGGAGCGCCTCAACAGCGGACGGGATCGGCGACCGACGCGATCAGAAAAAAGCCGAGCTTTCAGATCAAATCAGACTCGATGTGAAAAGATTTGGGACGCCTCATTGTGCCAAGTGTAACGCCTCACATTCCTTTCCTTTGATCTTCTCAACCTGTAACTCCGAGGCCAGAGGTCAGGAATCTGTCCCAGTTTTTGTGAGGCGAGAGAAGAGCCCCACGCAGCTTGCTAGAACCGCGTGAGGCTCGGACTGAGTACGAGTGATCTGGGCGCAGATCCGTCGCCCCACCCTCGGGCCCTGCTCCCCGCAGGGCAGGGTTTGCGGTGGCGCGACCCAACCGCAAAGTCCAGAATGCTATTGCGCCAAGCGATACTGGTCGTCGTTGTGTACGATGTTTCCTTGCTTACAAGCTGCGCTGATGGCCAGTTGCGCCGTGCGCTTGGAACACTCGGTCTGCTGCATGATTTGCTGTCGCAGCTGGCTGTAGCGTCACGAGTCGCAGCTATTGCGCGACAAGAAAGCTATTTTGGAGTTATGCTACACGTTCTCGACTGGAACGAAACTGCGATCCAGTTTTACAAAAAGATGAATGCCACTTTCTTAGACGATTGGAAAACCATATGTTTGAAGGGCGATGCTCTGCGGCTCGTCGCGGAATCCGGGGATCATTGATGAGAATTGGCCTATCCGGTCAATGAGTAATGTGGCGCTTTTACGCCAATCATCCAGCCAAATTTGCGCTGGCGGTTATGATGTAGTCCATGAAACGCACACATTGCATCGGTTTGCTGGGCCTTATTTTGACATCTTTCGTCATTCTGACAGCGCAAGAGGACAGCACACAAAGACCGAAAAAACGGCTTCACTAGTCCTGCTGGAGCGTTTCATTTTGAATAAGCCGCCTCTCTTGTGCGGTGTGGACGAAATCCGGTTCAACCTGATCGATGGGGGCCAGACGCGGGGAATCTTCCTAGTGGCTCGTCGTGTTCGTCAGTACGAGGACGAGAATGCGTCCGTCGGAATGAAACTCGCCTCCGGTCGCAGTCTTGGCCGTGGTGAGCGGATCGGCTGGGGTAACATGATCCCGCTGGACGACCAGCCCAGTTGCTGAAAGTGTTCCATTCACATACTCGCGTTCACCGTCGATGGCCGGATCGATCTTGTGTGTCAAGCCGTTGTTGCGCTGATCGCGCTCGAATCCGATATCGTGCGTGGCCGCAACGCACCACAACGGCCGCCCGTCCACCACGTAAGGCGATTTCCAGACTCGCAGGTGATTGCGCGACATAGCAACTCTCACTGGCTCGGCGTGGGCGAATCCGTAGTCTTGCGCTCGGCCAAAAAGAAACAATGTACTCATCGGCATCGTCAGATAGTCTTTCTTCTCCAGCGAGTCCATTACCGCATTCAGCGCTGTATTTTCTACTTTTGCGTCGACCTTCACCCACTGGGCGGTAGTGAATACTTGAAGCATCTGCTCCTGCGTTCCGACAATCAGGACGTTTACCATGTCGCCGGGTTTCCCGGCGGGATCGGAAATGCGGCGCGGGATTTTGCTGAGCAAGTCAGGAGTGACACCCGGCACTCGAGTTTCAACCGGCCCTCCGGCATTTGTGACATCGCTCAAACCCTCGTCCAGCACTTCGATTTTCGCGTGGAAGCTGCCTTGCGCGGTTGAAGCTTCGCTCGCGCTCTGATTGATACCCAGGAATAGCCTGCCCGCTACCGGTGCCGAGTATTCCTTGTTGGCACCGACCAGAAACGCCTGCGCATAACTGTCAGAACCGATGCGGCCAATTAACGCGCCATGCCCCGCATCTCGAACTGCGTATTGGTGAATCAGGTCGGCAAATCCTCGCGGAAGTCCATCCGGTCCAAACGTTCCCAAGGTTCGAGATCTTCCGCTATAGGATTGATCAGGCGGATAGGTGATCTCTCCGGCAGCCGTAAAGTGCAGTTTTGCGCCTCCACGCACATCTATGTTCGTGTCCACCCATTGTTTTTTTCCGGAAACGTCGATTTCGTAAGACTTAATGCTGCTAGCTTTTACCGGGGCTGCTTGTGTCTGCGCAGCTGTACCCATCACACCCGCTGTAACTCGGGGCAGCAGAGAAAGTGCCAACGCCAAAGCTATCAGGCTCGTCGGAGTTTTCATGGCTCATCTCAAGGTTTGATTTCTTGACTCAAGTGATCCGACTCAGGAGGCACGGACAGCATACTCTCGAGCAAGGTCTAGCGCAAAGATGCTGAAGGAAGTCGATCTAACACGCAACACAATCCAAACTCAAAGCCAATGGACACCAGCCCGGGAACGCTGGGCGCTGCGGAATGTCTGAATCACCGGCAATTTGGAGGTCACTGGTGCTAACAGCCTTAGCACTCCGTCGAAAATCCTCTCCTGGGACTTAGACAACAGGCTTGGGCACAAGTTGGTTTAGGGGGGTGATGGTTACCTCGTAGCCGAGCTTGCGGAGTGCTCGCGCCAGCATCTGGGCACGTTTCTTGTTTTCTCGGGGACCGACTTCGGCGCCTGGCTCGATAAATCGCACTCCTTCATGCAGGATCTTCCAAACTAGACGACCGAGCCGATGAGCAACGGCCCAGATGGCGGACTGATAGCCCAGGCGGGGCAGCAGACGCCGGAACACGATTTGAAAATGACTGCCTTTCTTCGCCCCAGCAGCGGGGGCTGCCTGGTTCAGCACCCGGCGCAGGTATTTATTGCCTTTCGCGGAGCGACTGCTATGGTTTCTGCTCCCCGCTTTCGTCCTTGCCGGGACAGGTTCCCAGCCACGACGTTAACTCCGCTGCTGCTGGGAACGTACTGGCCTGAGCGCCCACCTCCGCGAGGATTGGTGGCGCAGAATCCACTCCCCAACCAGGCACTTCCGATTGCCAAGGATCCACAAGCGCTCGCCCGCTTCCAACGGGAAGCGCAAGCCGCCTCTGCCCTGAACAACCATCCCAACATCTGCACCATCTACGAAATTGACGACCAGCACGGCGAAGCCTTCATATGTCCTGCCTCTATCCGACTTATGTTCGCGGGGGAGTGTACCTGGCAGCACGCACAGGGCGCCGCTGCCGCCGCCGAGTTTCAGAAGATAATTGACCATAACGGCATCGTCTGGAACTGCTGGACTGGAGCGTTGGCGCATCTGGGAGTGGCTCGCGGAACGCATTGGAGGCGAGAACTGCACAGGGCGCGGATGCAGTGCCGCCCGCGTCCGATCACTCGCCGCCTACCAAGATTTCCTAACCCTGTGAGAGGCCGACCCCGACCTCCCCGTCCTGAGGGAAGCCAAGGCCGAGTACGCGAAGCTGCAGTAGTAGAGCTCACTATCGACACCAGCCCGGGTCCCTCACGCTCCTTTCCCCAGCGGCTCCGTGCTACTCATTTCGTGCCGGTGGCAATAGAACCGCCAGCAAAAACCTCTCAGAGCGCATCGCGGGAGAATGATGCCTGCAAGAAAGCGGGTCCATGAGTGACATCGCGATTTTGCGACAGCCGTCGTCAGGACAGCACACCGTCGTGTCGCGGAGCACACCTATTTCAGCTTCACGAAGAGCAGAACGAAGATTGACCACACTCCAACTGTGACCGGAAACTGCACCAATGCTGCATCGCGCAACGCACCGCCTCTGGGCAGCGCATACGTAAGGAACATCATCGCCAGAGCGGTGAGCACGCCAAGGATTAGTTTGCTTTTCCAGTTCATGGGTGTTTGACCTCACTTTCCTTTTGCCCACTTCCCTTTTTCCCGGACTTATGTTCTCGCAGGGTCGGGAGTATATGCTTGAAAAGCAAACTGCACAAGTGACTGCGCGAGAGTTTGTCGTTAGATATGTCCGGTTGAGATAGCACATGATATGTCCGCTTTGCGGGCGGCGAGAATAGGAGACCATGCGAAGCATGGAATCTTACTTGAGGGCCGCGATGGAGCGGGCGATGAAAGTACAGGAAGTGATATTGCAGGCCATGGCGAAGAAGATTACGTGGTTTCAGGCAGCGGAGATCATTGGCATCAGCGACCGGCACATGCGGCGGTGGCGGGAACGTTACGAGGAGAGCGGCTTTCGCGGGCTGTTCGACCGGAGGCGAGGCAAGCCTTCGCCGAAGCGGGTGCCCAGGGCCCGTGTTGGAGCGCGTGTGGGAGCTCTATCGGGAGAAGTATTTCGATTTTAATCTGCAGCATTTTCATGAAAAGCGGGCCAGCGAGCCCCAGATCGGGCTCAGCTCTAGCTGGGTGAAAGGCGTGCTGCAGGGCGCCGGGCGGGTGGCGCGGGGACGCCAGCGTGGGGTGCATCGCAAACAGCGCCCGCGGCGGCCGTTGCCGGGGATGCTGTTGCACATCGACGGCAGCCGCCACCCGTGGTTTCAGGACGAACGCTGGTACGACTTGATCGTGATTTTGGACGAGGCCAGCAGCGAGATCTATTACGCGCAACTGGTGGAGGAGGAATCCACGGTGACGGTGATGGCGGGATTGCGCGAAGTGATCGAGCGGAAGGGCGTGTTCTGCGCCTGATACAGCGATCGCGGCAGCCATTTCTGGCTCACGCCAAAGGTGGGCGGCAAAGTGGATCCGCCTCGGTTGACGCAGGTGGGACGGGCGCTGCGCGAGGTGGGGATCCGGATGATCCCGGCCTACTCGCCGCAAGCGCGAGGGCGCAGCGAGCGCAGCTTCGGCACCTGGCAGGGACGATTGCCGCAGGAATTAAGGCTGCATAAAATCGCCAGTCTAAGAAGCCGCCAATGTATTTCTACGTGAACACTATATCGCCGAGTTCAACCGGCGTTTCCAAGTCGCGGCGGCGCAGCGGGGGAATGCTTTTTTGGCCTGTCGGGGACGCGATCTCGATCTGGTGTTCTCGCTCCAGTTCGAGCGGGCAGTGAACCGTGACAACACGGTCAGCTTTCAGAATCTGAGCCTACAAATCGAAGCAGTGCGCTGGCGAGCCACCCTGGCGGGCTGCCAGGTCATGGTGCATCAGCACTTGGATGGAACTCTCAGCCTCACCCATGCCGCAGGTCAGCCGCATGGTGAACGTGGGCACACACCGTTACCAGCTAACCTCCAGCGGTCGCAGGATCATCGTGGCTATCCTCAGTGCGTTACGCTCCACAGTTGCGCAGCTCACGCCTGTGACAGCCCAACTAACCGCAGTCGCTGCGTAGACGCCCTGTACTATAGGTCCAGAGTTGCCATTTGCTACGGAAGCGAGGCGGGGTCTGCATCAGTGCGATCAAGCGGGCGGCTCGAATCGGACCGATGCAGGGAATCTGGCGCAGCAGTTTCGCGGCTTTGTGGTTTCGGCTCTCTGCCCGTAACTCGGGTCGCAGGGTTTGCCGCCAGGCCTGCAATCCATCCAACTGTGGATCGAGCAACTCGGCCCGCCGGCATACGCCTGCGGGCTCGATCTTGTCTCACCATTCCTGCCGAGAGCGCGGGGCATAGACCTGGGTCCCGGCACAGGGAATGCCCCAGCCTCGATACAGAGCCTGGAGTCGATTCCTCACCCGGTTCAGATCTTTGCTGATGGTCTGATAACGGCGCGCCAGTTCGCGCAGCGTCGGCAGGCCATGTTCTCCGTGATAGACCGCTCGCAGCGTCCCCGTGCGTAACAAGTCAGCCCGCTTGCGCCCATCTACCTTGTCGCTCTTTGCTACCTTCCTTTAATAACGCATTCCGGCGCGGATCGCAGACCAGCACTGGCGCCCCCTGGGGTTGCAACCGATCGTACCGCCAGGCCGCCCAGCTCCCTTCTTGCCAGGTGGCAGGCAACTCGCCCCGCAGTCCGTGGATAAACTGCAGAATGCTGCTGGCTTTGGTTTCCACGATGGACTCCATCCCCCGCTGGCCACTGCCATTCAGAACGGCGATCACCATGGCTTCCTTGGGCACGTCCATGCCGATATACGTTATGTCGCGACTCATTCAGTTGCCTCCTTGAGGGAAAGGTCATTCGCATCAACGGGTCTCTTTCCCTCAAGGTAAAATGTCATTCTTTAACCGATTTGCCTATCTTCTCCTCTGATTCTTGCCCTACATCCCCGCGGTATACTCCTCTCAACAGGGCCGCTCTCTCATAATGCATTGAGAATTGGCCCATCCAGGCAATGAGTGCGAATGGCGATGTTTCGCCAGTTATGATCGGAATACCATGGCATGATGCAGCACCCTCTGGGCAGAATCGATGAAAAAAGCGGGACTGATCTCGTCACGAGCGGTGGCAGAGCAAGCCGACTACTGGTCTTTGTCACTATTGGAGTGATGTGCCTAAGTGGATGCGCGTGTTCGCGGAAGGAGGCCGATGTGGGAAACACCCCAGAGGCGACACTCGCAATTACCACTCTTCGAGACGCATACTCGGCATTCAATCGAGGCAATATCGATGCAGCAGTCGAAAAGCTTGACGCCCACATCGAGTGGATCGAACCTGTTGAGTTTCCTGGCGGGGGCGTATACCACGGGCGCGATGGAGTGAAGCAGTACTTGACGCAGTCACGGGCTGCATGGGCCGAAGTAAGCAGTGAGCCGGAGCGCTTCATCGCTGCGGGCCAGCGGATCGTCGTATTTGTTCACGCTAGAGTTCGAGCCAAGGGTAGCAATGAATGGCAAGATGTGAGGCTGGCGGACGTCTATACAGTGCGTGGCGGCAAAATAGTCGAGATGCGGGCCTTCGCTGACCGACAAGAAGCCTTGCGCTGGGTTGGTAAATGAGTACGCCACATTTCGCCAATCATGTCTGGAATCCTACTTGAGGAACACAAAGAATTGAGGGCTTGTCTCAATGGGTACTGCTTATAAAGCTGCACATGCCTTTCCACGTTACGAGATTTAGCAGGAGGACACTATGCGTCGAGAACGGGCGCTGAAGGTTGTATTGGTCGTGGTGGGCTTGATCTTTTCCGGTTTAGTTTATCCCTTGACGATGTTCGTGCGGCAAGACCCTGCGTTGGCGATGATGCTTAGCGTTTATGTCACACTCGGCATTTTCTTGCTGCTGGCAGCCCGTGACCCATCGGCGAATCGCAGCCTAATTGCTTTCATGTGTTGCCTCAGTTGGAAATGGAGAAAGCGTTCATCCGTTAAGATAACGGAGAGAACGTATGAAAAAAGAGCGCAATCACTACACCGCAGAAGAAAAAGTAGCCATCCTGAGGCGACACCTCTTAGACCAGGTCCCAGTTTCCGTTCTGTGTGAGGAAAAGGGGCTGCAACCCACCGTGTTCTACCGCTGGCAGAAGGAGTTTTTTGAGAACGGAGCTTCCGCCTTCCAGGCGAAGGAGCGTCCGGCCCGTCAGATCGAGGAGAAGCAGAAGCGGATCGAGTTCTTGGAGAAGAAAGTCCAGACCAAGGACGAAGTCCTGGCCGAACTGATGGCCGAGCACATCGCGCTAAAAAAAAGTCTTGGGGAACTCTGACCAAGAGCTGGGTGCCGCATGATGTGCGGGATCAAGTGGTGGATTTTGTCCGATGTTGGTCGGAGAAGACCGAGATCAACGTCGGGCAATTCCCGCCGTGGTTGGGCATTGGGGCCAGCAAGTTCTACGACTGGCGCCAGCGCTACGGGCGAGGGAATGAGCACAACGGTTGGATACGCGAAGCTGCAATAGATTATCTGCCTAATCTGTCCGAGAACTCTCCTTCGCTACTTATGATCGAACTCAGGGGCTAAGAGTGACGACCAACGTTCCAACTTTGGCGGCAATCGGCGGGCCAGTGAAATTAACGAAATCCTCCCCCTCAGTGTTAACGTGGAACGTACCCGGCGTGCTGGGAGCGAAGTAAGTCACCGTCAGAGCGCTGCCGCTCGGTATCTGAATGGTGCCGGCTGGGCAGGGTCCCGGAGGAGTGATACCTACATATGTGGCGCAGTCCGCGCCGCTCGGGTTTTCACTGATACTCCACAACTGAATGTTGACAGTGCATGCGGAGCAGAGACCTCTAACCGTAGCTTGCAATATCACTTGGCCATTAGCCGGTATGGTGACAGCTGGCGGCGAAACGGTCACCGTCACATTGTTGGGATCAAAACTGTTGTTGCCGGTACCGCAGCCAGTGATCACCATTAGGAGGACGAGTGATCCTGGGTAGAGGACTCGGTATGAATTCATTGCAAGCCTCCGGGGTAAACAAAATCCATCACCAATAGGGCTGACAGATGCCGAAGTCGTGATCGCTTCCTTGTTTCTCCGCTGCCGCTTCGATTGCTACCGGGTGGAGCGAACCAGTTCCCGGGCGGGACTTGCACCCGCTGAAGTCCAGCGCCTTTCACGGTGCACTATTACGCCAACAATCCTTCCGAGGCACTAAGAAACCCAAGGCTTTCATTGACTTGCTCTTTTCACAGACGTAGGATTCCAGCCCAGTGATCGGCCAAACCATCTCGCACTACCGCATCATCGAGAAGCTGGGCGGTGGCGGCATGGGCGTGGTCTACAAGGCCGAGGATGTGAAGCTCGGACGATTTGTCGCCCTCAAGTTTCTGCCCGATGCGGTAGCCAAAGACCCGCAAGCCCTCAGCCGCTTTCAGCGCGAAGCCAAGACTGCCTCTGCGCTGAATCACCCCAACATCTGCACCATCTACGAGATCGATGAGCAGCACGGCGAAGCGTTCATTGCCATGGAGTTTCTGGACGGCGTGACGTTGAAGCACCGCATTGCGGGGCGTCCGCTGGAAACCGAACTGATTCTATCCCTGGCCATCGAAATCGCCGATGCGCTGAATGCGGCGCACGTCAAGGGCGTCCTTCACCGCGACATCAAGCCGGCGAACATTTTCGTCACCAAGAGCGGACACGCCAAGATTCTCGATTTCGGCTTGGCGAAGCTCGCCTTTGTCGCCGGAAGTGCCGGTCTTTCCGCGGTGCCAACTGTAACAGCGGAAGAACTGCTGACCAGCCCTGGCACTGCCGTAGGGACGGTCGTCTATATGTCGCCGGAACAAGTGCGAGGCAAAGATCTGGATGCCCGGACAGACCTGTTCTCGTTCGGCGTGGTGCTGTATGAGATGGCCACAGGCACTCTGCCATTTCGCGGAGATACTTCCGGCGTCATCTTCGACGCCATCCTGAATCGAGAGCCCGTCGGACCCGTGCGCTTGAATCCGGATGTGCCCGCCAAGCTGGAAGAGATTATCAATCGAGCGATGGAGAAAGACCGCAATCTGCGCTACCAGCACGCCTCCGACCTAGAGGCGGAATTACAGAGGTTGAAGCGCGACAGCAGCTCGGGCCGCTTGCATGTATCGTCTTCAGGACAAGAGGAACAGGCAAGACGAGAGTCACAACCTGTAATATCACCGGCCACACCAAAACAGCCGAGGCGAAAAGGCTACTACTACGCAGCCGCTGCACTGCTTGTGCTCGGAGCTGTGACAGGAGGATTTTTTCTATTTCGCTCTTCCCGGAGCAGCCCTCCGGCCAGCAAGGATTGGGAGCAGCTCACCTTCTTCACCGACTCCGCAGTTTATCCTGCGCTCTCCCCGGACGGGCGGATGCTCGCGTTCATCCGCGGAAGTGAATCATTCTTCGGCCTCGGACAAATTTACGTCAAGTTCCTGCCCGACGGCCAGCCCGTTCAGCTCACGCACGACTCTCTGCGGAAGTTAAGCCCGGTTTTCTCTCCGGATGGTTCACGCATTGCATACGGCACGGCCATACCTTTTAACACGTGGGAAGTGCCAGTTCTCGGTGGCGAGCCCCATATGCTGCTGCCCAACGCGTCGTCTTTGACGTGGATCGAAGGTGGGAGGCGGCTGCTCTTTTCCGAGATCAAAGAAGGATTGCACATGGTGGTTGTGACCACCGACGAAGGCCGAGGGCAGAAGCGTGAGGTTTACGCGCCTCCCGGCGACCGCAGCATGGCCCATCATTCCTATCTTTCACCTGACCGGCGATGGGTGCTGGTGGTTGAGATGGACAGTCGTGGCGAGTTTGTGCCTTGCCGAGTTGCTCCTTTCGAGGGCAGGGGCGACGTGCGAGTCGTCGGTCCCCCCAACCGTGCCTGTACTTCAGGTGCTTGGTCCCCTGACGGCAAATGGGTGTACCTCACTGCCAGGGAGGGTGATAAATTCCATATCTGGCGGCAGCGTTTTCCGAACGGAGAGCCTGAGCCGGTAACTTCCGGCCCAACTTCGCAAGAAAGCATTGAGGTGGCCGCCGACGGCAAATCGCTCATTACGTCCGTGGGATCGCAAGATAGCACGGTTTGGCTCCACGACAAGGAAGGCGACCACCAGATTTCCTCGGAGGGAAATGCGGAGGCACCTTCTTTTTCTGGGGATGGGAATAGCCTCTATTACTTGATGGCCAACGGCCCAACACCGGGCTACGAGCTATGGGTCAAGGATCTGACCGGCGAAAGAGCGGAGAGGGTCCTGCCGGGTTATTCCATGGAAGGGTATTCAGTTTCCCGGGATGGAAAGGAAGTCGCGTTCACAATGAACGACCAGAGCGGCCATTCCAGCCTGTGGGTTGCGCCAACGAACCATCGCTCCTCCCCGACGCGCATCTCCTCCTCCGAGATCGAAGATTCTCCGTATTTTCTGCCCGATGGCGATCTGGTTTTTCGAGCGATCGAGGGTGGATCGAATTTTCTCTATCGCATGAAAGCCGATGGAACCAGCCGCCGCAAAATATTCGCTCAGCGGGTTTTCGATATCATAGCGGTATCGCCGGACGGCCGTTGGGTGGTTGCCGCCTCGCCAAGCCCTGGTGAAGAGTCCAGCGCCGCGGTCACTGCGTTTGCGGTAGACGGCGGCAAGGCTGTTCCGCTCTGCCTGGGCTTCTGCCACCTCACTTGGAACACCACTGGGACCCTCTCGTACATCTACTTTCCATACCTGCATGAGGGCAGTTATGCGCTACCCGTGGCGCATGACACGGGACTTCCTAAGCTGCCGCCGTCCGGAATCGCACGACTGGAGGACTTGACGAACGCGAAAACGGCCGTAATCTCCCAGGCCATCGATTCGGCCGTCAGCCCATCCGTCTACGCTTACACTCGCCGGAACATCCGCCGCAACCTCTATCGCATCCCGTTGCCGTAACTGATTCATTCTTCATTTGTATTCGTCCATCACAGACCGGTACACGCCCACGCTGCAGCGCAGCCTCGCGAAAGCCCGCGCCGCCGAGGGTTTACTTGCGCCGAGGGTAATCTCGAAGTCTGGGTGAGAGAGTCTGAGAGCGCAAGAATGCTCTGCGTTCATCGACTGGAGCTTCTCCTAGAAGGGCTCTGGATCGATCTTCTGATCGAGATAAATCCAAAGCACACGCGAAAGAAACGTCAGCATGGGGGCGAAGGGGAGGAACAACAAGACCGCCCAGATTGCAATCTTGTCCAAACGCCAACCGGTCAGGGCCCAGAGGGCGGTGCCAAGAACAAAGATGAAGGCGAGACCCAAGCCGTAACTGATGTACATGGCACCGAGAAAATATCCCGGCTCGCGATTGAAGTGGAGACCGCACGTCGGACAGCAATCATGCATTTTGGGGAAGCCCCAGTAAATGGAAGAACGGAAAATTCTTGCAGATCGGCATCGAGGACAAAGCTGGCCGAGGATGCTGCGCAAGGCCGATGGACAAGAATGGGACAAGACCAAATGATAGTGGATACGAACAATTGCGTTTGGAGACCAAGGTTGGGGTCAACGCGAGTCCGCTCAGCAACCCATCAATGGTGCTATGGCGATAATGATATGGTCCGCCGTCTAGTAAGCCAACCAGAGGGATGATAGTGGTTGGCAAAAAGCCAGACGGAGGATCATCGCCATGCAAATCCAGTCGATCGGGATCGATCTCGGCAAGACTACCTTCCACCTCGTCGCACTGGGCAGCCGTGGCCAAGTGGTAGTGCGAAAGAAGTTTTCTCGCCAACAACTGTTGTTGTACACGGCCAATCTGCCGGCGTCGTTGATTGGGATGGAGGCCTGCGTGGGGTCGCACTTTCTGGGCCGAACCCGGCGGGAGCAAGGGCACGAGGTGGGGCTGATACCGGCGCAGTTTGTGCGGCCGTTCGTGAAGTCGAACAAGAACGACTACCGGGATGCGGAGGCCATCGCCCAAGCGGTAGAGCGCGAAAACATGCGTTTCGTGCCCATCAAGAGCGAAGACCAGCTCGACGTGCAGGCTCTCATCGGGTGCGCGAACGGTTGGTGTCGCGACGAACCAGGGTGATCAACCAGATCCGGGCGTTCCTGTTGGAGCGCGGCATCAGCTTCCGGAAAGGGCCGGCCAGTCTGCGGCGGCAGATGCCGGAGATTCTGGAAAATGCGGATGAGAAGCTGACGACCCGCCTGCGCCGCCTGTTGGATTTTCTTTGGCCGGAGTGGAAACATTTGCAGTGGCCGATCGAGAGCTGGAGTGAAGACCTGGAGCTGATCGCCAGCAGCGACGAGGCCTGCGCTCGGCTGCAGCAGATCCCGGGAGTGGGCCCCTTGGTAGCCACGGCCGTAGTCTCGGCCATCGGGAACGGAGCGGCCTTTCACAAGGGACGAGAGTTTGCGGCCTGGCTGGGGCCGGTACCAGGGCAGCGTTCGACCGGAGGGAAGACCAAGCTGTTGGGGATCAGACTGAGCGAATACTCTATGCCCTGACAGCCGTCGCGACCGGGACGCAAACTGCTTGTAGTGGCAATGAATTCGTTTTGTCCCGCTTCTCGATAGTTCACTGCTTGTCGTACACGGCCGTACTTTTGAACTTCTTGCCTTGGGCATCGGTTCCGCTCGAGATCACCGTCCGGCTCTTGCCGTCGACGGATAGGATAATCGTACCGGTAGTCGTAACCTTCCCGCCCTTTTTCGCCGTGAAACCGAATTTGTGTTTGCTCCTCCTTTCGATGGAGCGCGAGTCTGAATTGGGATCGTCGGTGACGGGATAATCTTTGCCGTCGAACTTGCCCGTCCACTCGCTATGCGTCGGATTGCCCGCGCCGTCAGTTCCATCTATCGTGACTTTGACGCTATCACCCGCGGGTTCGTAGATGACGGTGTTGTTCTTCGGCGCTGCAGGCGCGAGCTTCGACTTAGCCTCATTCAGTTTCCACGTGCCCATAAGAGGGTTCTGGGCGAAGCACACTCCGATGCCTATAAAGCACAGGGCCAAGGTTAGTACGATCGTTCTTGCTTTCATGTCCCCTCCTGTTTGCTTGCGAAGCAGATTTGCAGGTTCGATTGATGGCGGCCATTCTAGTATCCAGGTAGAGCATTCGGCAACTCTAAAGTTCAAAAGGCGTTTAGCCCGGTTTGGTATGCAGATGCCGCATGGCGAGGGAATACGCAGCGGAGAATTTTCCGGCTGAGTTTTCTGAAAAAATGAAGATCTTCTCGCGTCGTGAGTTCCCCACTTTTAAGAGCCGCGAGGAAGCTTTGACATGGCTGGCGACGGACTGAATACCGAAGAGACTTGCCTGCAAGAAAGCACGTCTGTGTCGAGAGCGCTATCGCGTCCTGTTTGACCGGAACGTTGCACGCGTCCGTCTTTTTCCCCGCCACGGTCGGGGCTGGCTCCCAGCACCAGAGTGATCTCTTTCATTGTCCTGTTTTTCTGTCTAAGATTCGAGGATGAAAGACGATGATTATGTGGTTGCACAGCGCGACCAAGGGGGGATCCAATGAAGGTTCTGGTAGTCGAAGCAGAAGATGCGGTCTTGAAAGCAACCGGCATTATGCTCAACAAGCTCGGTTACGAAGTTGGACTGGCGCTAAACTGCAACGAAGCGTTCCGCATCTACTGCGGCAAGGGGCCCCATGACGTTGTTCTCATCGCTTTGAAATTCCTGCGCAGTTCTAGCGCCGGTGGTGCCAAATTTATTGATGCACTGCGCCAGAAGAACCCCAAACAAAAGTTCGCCTTTATCACTGCATCGCCGGTCCTGAAGAAGCCGTTCTCCCTCCAGGAATTGGACGATTTCATGGGCGCGTTTCGACGGCCCGCGGGAAGCCGCTTTGAATAGCCTCCAACGGTTCCTTGTGAAACCTCTCTTCACTTCTTAGTGGCCTTACTTACAGCCGGCGCCGACCGTGGCGGGGAAAAAGACGGACACGTGCATCGCCAGACCGGCGGTCGTATTTGCATCGTCGAGTGCTCTCATCGTTTGACTCAATACCCAATGAACCCGGAGCGTCCGTAGCGAAGATTCCCGTATCTGTCTTTATGCCTGCGAAGTCGCGTGCTGTTTTCCTCGGGAGACGCTTGCCGCAATATCGGCGGAGCGTTTTCGGCTTTTCGGACAAAGAAAAAGCATTACAATCTCCATGGTGAAACATGGAAGTCGGCAAGGTGGCGCGCGAGTGGCCACGATGGGCGTTTTCCTGCTCGCGTTCTCTGACTGGCTCCCCTGAAAAGCCGCGGTCCGCCCAACCTATGAATCCCTCCGTCCGCCCCTGCAATTCCGCTATTGAATTCATCCTGAAGCATTTACGGGAAAAATCGTTGCCCTCCCGTGAACCCTCTGTTAGCCTTTTCGAGGATCTCTTCTTCGATGGTTATTGTGTTCGAGCAATTCTGAATAGTAAGATGTTCAGACGCTGTTCGTCGGATCCTCGCGATCCCGTGCAGTGCCCCCATCGTCGCCAGCGATAGAAATTTAAGAGATCATGTCCAGGGTAGTTTCTGAAGGAGAAAATCTTGGCAGCAAAAAACCGCACTTTATTTACCTCTGAATCCGTTACCGAAGGCCATCCCGATAAAATCGCCGACCAGATTTCCGACGCTATCCTGGACGCCTGCCTCGCCGAAGATTCCACTAGTCGCGTCGCCTGCGAAACCCTCACCGCCACCGGCCTCGTCGTCATCGCCGGAGAAATCACCACCAAAGCCTACGTCGATTTTCAGCAGGTCGTCCGCGGCACCGTCCAGTCCATCGGATACGACAACGCCCTCCACGGCTTCGATTGCAACACCTGCGCCGTAATTTCCAGCATCAACAAACAGTCCGGTGACATCGCCATGGGCGTCGACACCGGCGGCGCCGGCGACCAGGGCATGATGTTTGGGTATGCTTGTAATGAGAATGAGGAGTTGATGCCGACTCCCATCTCGTTGGCGCACAAGTTGACTATGCGACTCTCGCAGGTCCGCAAGAACGGAACGGTTCCCTTCCTTCGTCCTGATGGAAAATCCCAAGTGACAGTTGAATATGATGCGAAGGGAAAAGTGCTGCGCGTGGATGCGGTTGTGATTTCCACGCAGCATGCCGAGACCGTGACCAACGATGAGTTGCGCGCGGGGATTCTGAAGCACGTGATTCAGGCGGTGATTCCGGCGCACCTGCTCGACGAAGACACTCACTACCACATCAATCCCACTGGTCGTTTCGTGATTGGCGGACCCATGGGCGACACCGGACTCACCGGGCGCAAGATTATTGTCGACACATACGGCGGCATGGGGCGTCACGGTGGCGGAGCATTCAGCGGCAAGGATCCGACCAAGGTAGACCGCTCGGCGGCTTATATGGCGCGGCACATTGCGAAAAATATTGTGGCGGCGAAGCTGGCGGATCGCTGCGAAGTGCAGCTGGCCTACGCGATCGGCGTGGCCGATCCGGTGAGCGTGCGGGTGGACACTTTTGGGACTGAAAAGGTGGACCCCGCGATCATTCCGGACCTGATTCGCTCTCATTTCAAGCTGACTCCCCGGGGGATCATTGAATCTCTGGATTTGCGGCGGCCGATTTATAAGAAGACTGCGGCCTACGGACATTTCGGACGCAACGATCCGGACTTTACCTGGGAGTTAACGGACAAGGCCGCGAAGCTGGCTAGCGACGCCGGAGTGCGCGAGCCCGTGGGCGCGCGGAAGTAAACCGCGAGACTATTGCGACCCGGTGGTGCATCCCGGCCGTGGTTGTCCCGCACGGTTGTCATCCCGAGCGAGGCGAGGAATCTTGGGTTTCCCGCCTGCTGCCACTATCGGCAAAAACCAAGGTCCCTCGCTGCGCTCGGGATGACAAGTGATTTTGGCGATGGCCGGAAAGTCTCATTCCCCAAAGAGTATTTTGGATATGCTGATCTCAGGTATGAATCGTGTATTCTGATAGGGCACTCAAATTCCAACTACTCTTCGTAAACAAACAAAATTTTCCAGCATGAAAGCGCCACAGGAGGCGTATGTCAACAGCCGCGATTAATAGCGATATCAGGAGCCTGGAACTGGCCGAACTGGGCAAGAAGCGGATCGAGTGGGCGAACCAGTCGATGAAGGTGCTCCAGATTATCCGCAAAGAGTTCATCAAGAACCAGCCGATGAAGGGTATCCGAATTTCGGCCTGCCTGCACGTGACGGCGGAGACGGCGAACCTGGCAATTTGCCTGCGCGACGGCGGAGCGGATGTCGTCCTATGCGCCTCCAATCCACTCTCGACGCAAGACGATGTGTCGGCCAGCCTGGTGCGCGACCAAGGCATTGCCGTTTACGCTATTAAAGGCGAAGATAATGACACCTACTACCAGCACATTATGGCGGCAATCGATCACAAGCCGCACATCACCATGGACGATGGCGCCGACCTGGTGACGATTCTGCACACCAAGCGGACCGATGTTCTCGAGGGCGTGATCGGCGGAACCGAAGAGACCACCACGGGCGTGATCCGGCTGCGGGCGATGGCGAAGGAAGGGGTGTTGAAGTTCCCCATCGTGGCGGTGAATGACGCCGACACCAAGCATCTGTTCGATAATCGCTACGGCACGGGACAGTCGACCATTGACGGAATCATCCGCGCCACTAACTTTTTGCTGGCGGGTTCGAAGTTCGTGGTAGCGGGTTATGGCTGGTGCGGCCGCGGACTGGCGAGCCGGGCGCGCGGCGCTGGCGCGGAAGTGATTATCACCGAAGTCGATCCCACCAAGGCGCTCGAAGCCGTGATGGACGGCTTCCGCGTTCTGTCGATGCAAGAAGCCGCCAGAATCGGAGACGTATTCTGCACGGTCACCGGTAACAAAAGCGTGCTCACCAAGGAACACTTCGATTTGATGAAAGATGGCGCGATCATTTCGAACTCCGGGCACTTCAACGTGGAGATCGATATTTCCGCGCTGGAAAAAATGTCGTCGTCGAAGCGGACGACGCGCAATTATGTCGACGAATACTCGTTGAAAGACGGACGCAAGATTAATCTGCTGGGCGAGGGACGGCTGATCAACCTGGCAGCGGCGGAAGGTCATCCCGCGTCGGTGATGGATATGAGTTTTGCCGATCAGGCGCTTTCGGTCGAGTACATGGTCAAGAATTTCAAGACGCTGGAGAAAAAGGTTTACCGCGTTCCCGACGAGCTCGACAAGCGCGTCGCCAAGCTGAAGCTGGAGGCGATGGGGGTTAAGATCGATCGGCTCACGCCGGAGCAGGAAGAGTATTTGGCGGGGTGGAGCGAGGGAACTTAGGGCGGCAATCAGCAGTTGGCATTTAGCCATGCGGGGCGGCGTAAGCCGCCCCGTTTGCTTTGCCTAGATGCCCATCGGGTCGTCAATGTTTCTCATGCGACGTTTGCATGATGTCGTAAAACAATGTGAGTGAACTCGTGCCCATCCCGAGATCACTTCCTCGCGGGACGGGCAGCACGGGGAGCACGGGGAGAACTCCCTGAGACGGCTGGGGCGTGAACTAGAGTGCAGGGGTCCTTCGACGGCGCATGCGGATTCATAGAGCGAATCCGCATGCTTCGCTCAGGATGACAGTGTGGTGGTGGCGTCGTCGAAATCCCCACTTCTGGCAAAGAATGCGAGAAATGGGGCACCCGGTCGGCGTCCTGATGCGAACGGCCGTGCGTGCCGATAAGGATTAAGGATAGGTAAAGAGGGATGTGAGAAATCCCGCCTGGCTCGGCTGAGATTGTGATTGGAGTAGTATCCGCTTAGGTGAGGAGGGCACGAACGGCGATGACGAAGATTTTGCTGGTGGAAGACAGTAAGTTTCTGAGACTGGCGACGGAACGGGCGCTGGCGCGTGCGGGCTATGAAGTGAGCAGCGCGGGTGACGGCGACGGAGCATTGAGCCTGGCGCGAGAGAAATTGCCGGATCTAATACTGCTGGATATGTTATTGCCGAAGATGAGCGGTCCGGACGTGCTGATCGCGCTGAAAAAAGATGCTTTGACCAGGGCGATTCCGGTGGTAGTGATGACGGGCATGTCGCAGAAGAATGCCGCGCGGCTGCGGAACGATGGAGCCGCTGGGTTCCTGGAAAAGTCTGCTCTCGAACTGGAGAAGGGATCGGGCAAATTATTGACCGCGGTGCGGGAGATTCTTGAAAAATTGCCGGTCGAGCAGGCGCGGAAGACGACGGCGTGATGGGCGATCGTAATGAGCGATCCGCTGTTTACTCCGCGTCGCGAAGTTCTCGGCTAAGCCTTCTCGGAAACGTTCTACATCTGGGGCACAACAGCAATATTCTGCGGACTGGTTATTGTGTATGGCGAGCCGGGAGCCTGGGCCGCATTGTTCGCAGTGACGATAAATACGAACAATTTATTGGCAGATATGCTGATGGCGTAGAGGTAATTGCTATTGTCCCAGAGTATCTGATCGATCTGATCGCTGGTGAGCAGTCCGGTGAATGGGGTAATCGGATTTGCTTTGTTGAAATGGAACACTTGTAAGCCCGTGCCGGCCACGGCAAGGAAGTTGCCCGAGGGCGACATCGCGAGGGCGGTAATGCCGTTGGTGGCGATCTGAGGCATATTCGCAACCGTGCTGTTAGTCGTCAGATTTCCGGAGCTGTCGGCAGTGTAAACGGCAAGCTCCGCCGGGCCATCGGGTTGCATGGAATAAATGTTCATCGGGGTGAGCGGGATGGCCAAGTGATTGGCAGGATCCGCGGCCGCCAAGGTCGGACAGAAAGCGTCTCGTGCCGGGGGAGCAGGAAATGGCGGAGTGATGTTCAGTCGCGTCAGGGTCTGATCGCTGTTCCGTTTAAAGCCGAATATGAGCGGATATAAGTGATAGCAACTCGAGCTGTATGCGTAGGAGTTGTTTCCGATGAAGCTCAACAGGAATTCGAGGGTTGGGCTCTGGTCGCTGGTGATCCCGAGATAATTCAGTGCGCCGGTTGATCCCTCAACACTAAAGGATTGATAAGCGGTGTTGGAGCAACCATTTCCATCGACATCGTACAAAGTTGCGCCGCTATGATCGAGGAACAAGGCATAAGGACCGCCTCCGCACTGGCCCTCTCCGTTGAACTGTTGAGCGTTAATCGAAGAGACTTGAGTGAGCGCTCCGTCGGACGCGATGGAGAATGAATAGATGTCAACGCCGTCGGTGCCGAAAAGATACTTTGCGTTCGCTGCCATGGCCTGCCCGTTTGCCGAGAACGGCGAACCTGGGACTGGAGCAAGCGTTCCGTCGGAAGCTGCGGAGAAAGCGTTAATCCGATTGTTGTTCCCGCCTGCGTTGCTCGAAACATAGACGAATGCGACTGAGCTACTGCCGGTTCCGGTGCTGGCGGCGGTGAAGTTTGCGGTCACCGAATCAGCTGCGCTCAAAGTGAGGGTGCAGGTTGCGCTGCCGGTGCAGGCGCCAGTCCACGATGTAAATGAGTTGTTGGCGGACGGAGTCTGGGTGAGAGTCACTTCAGTGTTTTGGGGAAAGGTGGCGTAGCACGTAGACGGACAATTGATTCCGGTAGGAGTGCTGGTTACGGTTCCGCTGCCCGTGCCCGCCATGGTCACGGTCAATGCATCGCCGGGGGTGAAGGCGGCAGCCACTGTCGTGGCCGCGGTGACGGTGAGACTGCAAGGGCTGGCGCCTGAACAACCTCCGCTCCATCCTTCAAAGAAATAGTTGCTGCCCGGCGTTGCGGTGAGCTTGACTTGCGTGTTTTGCGGAAAGCTGGCAGTGCAGGTTGCGGGGCAGCTAATTCCCGGCGGACTACTGGTGACGGTTCCCGCGCCTGCGGGAGGAGCGGTGATGGTTACCTCGAACGATGCGGCTTGCGGAGCTGCCGGCGGCTGCGGGGAGGGAACGGCACTCACTCCGCAACCCGTAAGAAAAAGAAGATAGAGAAAAGACAACGTGAGAAGGAAAAGAGCGGATTTGGGTACAGCCACACCACACCTCACCAAAAACGGGTTCGGAGGGTGTGAGATGCAGCATTGTCGCCTAAAGGTTTTCATTTCCGGAAATCCATTAAGGGATGGGAACTCTGAGGGTGTTTGGCCACGTTGGTGCTCACTCAGAGGCGGGAGAACCTGTGATCAACGGAGCTTTCGTGAACCGCTACTGAGAAATTGCTACGGCGAAGATGTTGTAGGGATATTGTCCATCGTCCACATCACTGGTGACCGTCAACGCGCCGGTCGTGGAGTTGATGCGCATCGCAGCCAGTTTGCCGGGGGTGGTGCAAGGGCCGGAACCATCGCAGGACGCACTTAGAACGAGCAGGAAATGGCCGGAGGGATCGAGAGCGGCGAACTGAAAATAGTATTGGCCGGTGAGGAACGGAGAGTCGGGGACCTCGGCGAGAGTGCCGGTCGAGGGATTTATCTGGAAAACGCGCACGCGAGGTGCTTCCGCTCCGTCAAATACCACGGCGAAGAGGAACAAACCGTTGGCACTAACCAGGAGCTGCGCGAAGCCGTCTGACACAGATTCGCCGTTGGAGAGGACATTCTGCGTGCATGTGAAGTTTTCGGTAATGGTGCAGAGACTGATAAAAGTCGCCGAGGGACCGTTAGTAAGCGCGTACGCGAAGTTGGGGACAATTGCCTGTACCGAGGGGGGCGACTGCGAGAGGAGCTGTTCGGCGGTCAACTGACCATGTGACCGAACGAAGCTGCTTAGCTGGAGGGAGGGAGTGCCGAACTGCCAAGTCGCGATCTCGGTGAAAAACGCGCTGGTGTTACCAAGCCTCAGCGAGCCGCTGTAAGAACAGTCACCTGCATTCTCCTGGGCCGAAGTACAGGGACGCGGCACAGTCTCCTGAATTGGAGGAAGCGGAATCAAGCCGCCGCTTGTATCCTCGAAACCGAATATGCCCTCGTCCGATACGGCATAGACATAGGTATTGTCGCTGGCTAGAGAGGATGCGTACTTCTGTATGGGAATTGATACGGGGCTTCCCTGAGGCTGCAGCGATCCGTCGCTTTTGACGGCGTAGGACTGCAAGTTTCCCGTGGCCCAATCCGAATCAGGCTTGGGCAGATCCATCACCAGACCGTGAGCCGTGCCTGCCATGAGCCAAGGCTGAACGGTGTTCTTTGTCGCTTGCAGCTGTCCGTTGGCGAGGAGCGCGAATTCCGAGGTAGTCAATGTCATCGCATCAGGCGTGAAGATGTAGGCGATCACATGTTTGGAGGGAGGAGCGTCTCCACCGGCGGGGATGGCGGCGAAAGTCGCAGTCACCGAATCCGTGGCAATCATCGTCAGGATGCAGGTGCTGGTGCCGGAACAAGCGCCACCCCAGCCCGCAAAAGTATGATTGGTTCCGGGAATTGCGGTGAGCCTGACTTGGGTGTTGCGAGAGAAATTCGCGGCGCAGGAAGGGGGACAATTGATCCCGCTGGGGCTGCTGGTGACGGTTCCTGTACCTGCGGCTGGAGCGGTGACGATGAGCAGGAAAGACGGCGGGGACGAATTGGCGCCGGCTCCGCAGCCGGTAAGAAGAAAAAGAATCGTGGAGAGAGCAGCTAGCGCAGAGAAGAAGAGAAGGTGCGACTTTGCTCCAGCCATACAGCACCCCAACGTGACCCGCTAAGCTCGACGGTAAGATGCTAGCTGGTTACCAAAGGTATTCAAAATCTGTCCGAAAAGCACGCTTTGAGTGGTGGAGTTGGGAACTTGGGGTGGCGGGGCGGAGTCTATGCTGGTAGGCAATGTGCTGGCGGGTAACCCGTGGGAGACGATTTTTCGGTTCACGATGAGGTGGAAAAACCTATAATCATCGGAGTACAGGCAAGGAACAAGTAGGGAGTGACCACCTTGGGAGAACTGGCAAGCGCGATCGGGGCACGGGCCGAAGAAGCGGCAATTGTCGCGGAACTGAAGGCTGGCTCGGAAGAGGCATACGCGTGGCTGATTGGGGAATTTCAGCGTCCGGTGTATGGGTTAGTTTATCGGATGGTGAGCGATCCGGCCGACGCCGCGGATACGACGCAGGATGTGTTCCTGAAAGTGTTCCGCGGGATGAAGCACTTCCACGGGGAGTCTAGTTTGAAGACCTGGATCTACCGGATCGCATTGCATGAGGCCGCGAACCGGAAGCGGTGGTGGTTTCGGCATAAGGCGCAGGAGACATCGATCGAGCCGGTGGAATCGGATGGCCTCGGCAGTAGAGATGAAGCGATGCAGAATGCGCTCACGGATCAGCACGATTCCCCGTTCGACAATGTGGCGCTCGCGGAAGTTCGGCAGCGAGTTGATGAGGAGTTGCGGCGGCTGGCGGAACCTTACCGGACGACACTGATTTTGCGCGACCTGGAAGACATGTCCTATGAAGAGATCGCCGAGGTGTTGCAGATCTCGCTGGGGACGGTGAAATCCAGGTTAACGCGTGGGCGGCAAGCGTTGAAGCAGAGACTGGCGCCATATGTGCGCGAGTTTGGGGGAGAGTTGGGATTGAACGCACCGGAAGAAGAAGAAAGTTTGCGGTCGGGGTTTTTGAAAGGCAGGGTTGCTGGAGGGTGTAGAAGGGTCGAGGTGATGCCATGAAGTATGTGGCCATGAAGTTCGTAAAGTTGAAGTGCACGGAAGCGAGGGGATTGTTGTCTGCGTATCTCGATGGAGCGGTCACAGGAACCGAGATGCAGGCTTTGCAGGAGCATCTGGGCGGATGTGTGAAGTGCATGCGGGAGTACAGGTTGTTGCGGCAGACGCAACAATTGTTGACGAGCATGGGCCGAGTGAAGGAGCCGACAGACCTTGGACTGAAGCTGCGTCTGGCGATTTCGCGAGAGGCGGCTGAGACTCGGAGACCGCGATATGAGGGCTTGCGCCTGCGGATGGAAAATATTGTGAATGCGTTCATGGTGCCGGCGACGGCTGGCCTGGTTTGCGCTCTGCTGATCTTTGGTTTAGTGACGGCGATCCTGGCGACGCCAGGAGAAGTGCAGGCGAATACCCAGGATGTGCCGCTGGTATTGAACACCGGTCCGGAATTGCAGCAGAGTGTTTTCGGCACGACGCTGAGCTCGATGAACACGGATTCGCTGGTGATTGAAGCCTACGTGGACAGGAACGGGCGCGTGCAGGACTACAAGATTCTTTCTGATTCCGGAGAGTCGCAAGCGCTTCTGCCGCAGGTAAAAAGGATGTTGATCTTCACGACGTTCCGACCGGCGATGTCGATGGGACGTCCGATCTCGTCGCGGGCGGTACTGTCGTTTTCGAGGATCAGCGTGCGGGGGTAGGAGTTGCCGGCTTCTGAGCTTCAAACATCCCAGCAGCGCGTGCGAGCGACGGGCACTCCGCATTCATATAATATTCATAATTCATACAATCTCAACCCTTTGGGACGCCAATCTGGCGTCGATTCATACCATTCATACGGTGCCAGCTGTATGGTCCTGCTTCAGTCGAAGGCATAGCGTATTCCTTAGCTGAGTATTGATAACCTTAATGTTTCATAGCCGGGGGCCAGCTCCCACCGCGTGGGTTTTTATCGAGGGGTCGGCATTGGTACGCATTTTTCTAGTCGAAGATAACGCGATGATGCGAGCGCACCTTCGATCTGTGCTCGAAAAGCAGCGCGACTGGAGTGTCGTAGGCGAGGCGGAAAACGGTCGCCATGCGATCGAAAAGTGGGGAGAGCACAAGCCTAGTGTCACGGTGATGGATTTCGTGATGCCCGGAATGAGCGGATTGGAAGCCGGCCGCAGTCTCTCCATGCAGCACCCCGAATCGCCGGTTCTGATGGTAACCATTGATCCTTCGAGGCAATTGGAAGAAGAAGCCAAGAAAGCTGGGATCAAAGGTCTGGTTCAGAAAGCGGATATTCGATCTCTTCTGGCGGCTGTGGAAACCCTACTCAAGGGTGGAACGTATTTTCATCAGGGATTTGCCACGGCTTAATTTCACACGCTTAGAATCATCACTTAGTAGCTTTGATTAAAGCGATCGCAGCTTGGCCTGATTTGCGTTGCATCGTTCCATTCCATTAATCACATTCCTATTCTGTCGATACGGTTTCCATTCTGACATTGTGCAGCCTAACGAGCCGCAGGAAGCCGGACTTTGGTTACAGAAAGTCGGTTGATACCATGGACACGAGCGTCCACCCTTCGAAAATCGCGAACGGTGGGGCAGCCTCGTTTGAGATGATGACCGACGACGACGAAGGCAAAGGTCGGCCAGCCCCCACTCGCGTCCAGATCGATTCTTCTGTTCTTGCTCGGAGTGGCGGTTTTCGCCAACTATGCTTGGCACATCTTCAGCTCGTCGGAAGAGCTCGGAACCGCCAGCGTGTGGAACCAAGCCCGCTCTATAAGCTGGTGAGGGTGGTTTTGCATTCCATAGAGCTTGAATTTCGCTGCATGTAACGTCTTGGTAATCTCATCGGAGTTCTGGGCTGAAACCTCGCACCAGATGGTTGGTCTAACCTCAGTCAGTAGCCGTTCAGCTCCTTTCAGGACGCTAACCTCGTGAGTTTCCGCGTCGACTTTCAAGACGGAGGGAGGAGGAAAATACTCCAGAAGAGAATCTAAGGTTAGCGAGACCGTCGGCTGAAGACATCGCATGGCCTTCGCCTCAGTTGACCCCGTGGTCTCAATCAAGTAGTTCGATGCTCTGGCTCTTTCCGCTATGGCTAGCGTGGAGATACGACTTGAATCGGAAATTGATGCGCACAGAACTTCCACTTGCGCACATGCGTATTTGGTCGCCTTCAATCGGTGAGAAGAACGATTGATTAAATGCGCAAGCCAAAAATCGGGCTCAATGGCCAACACAAATCCAGATTGTCCCGACAAAGCGGCAGCGCAGAAGCTAAAAAGTCCGACATTGGCACCCACGTCCCAAATTACAGAGCCTGGCTTCACTATCTCTTCCGCTACTGCATAGAGCACAGGATCGATTCGCGACATGGCAGACCAGTAACGCAGGCCGGCCTCGGGCGTGACATAGATTGGAAGTCGCCCAAAATTCGAAGGGAGGCGTCGGCGTAATACTATACCTCTACTCAAATGTTCCACGAATCTTCGAATAATCAAGATAACCCCTAGAAAATAAGCAAATTGTCTACGGAAACGTCGATCAGCTCATCAGCAAGACGACCCGGGGCGTGGGAGAAAATGCAAACAAACCCCGCGCGCACTTTGGTGATGGCTGCCACAATCCCCCGCTGCGTCGATTGACTGTGATTTGCTTCCGGCAATAGCCTCATAAAATGTATCGATCAAAAACCAGTCTGGGACCAAGTGACGGTAGCAAGCGAAAGCTACTACTAAGAGAAACTACATCACGATGTGAACTTTAGAGGACGAAGCAAAGTTTTGCAAATACTAAGCTGCTTTCGACGTTCCTCCCAGGTTCCGAAGCTATATTGAAAGACTTATTGTTCGATCTTTCGTCTCTACCCTGTCCTCTGCCTGGGACGCATGCGCCGACATACAAGTTGGGATTCGAGAGAATTGGGGAGTGAAGCGATTCAAGTGTGAACGACGCTAGGATTCACAGCGATTCGTCAGCGCGCGGGCGCGGGAGCGGGGTCAAAACCAACCCGGAGAGGGCTGTGGTGTTATCGGAAAGCTGGGTGCCGGCGCCATGGGAGTGATCTACGAGGCGGAAGATATCCGCTTGAAGCGACGCGGAGGCGGGGTGCGATTCGGTTTGGCATGATCATGATCCTCCATTCACCGTGAATGCTTTCAAGCCGCTTGCATGTAGGTGACGCTCTGGGGCGTCAAGGCTTTGCCTTGAACGTAGCCATCTGCATCACCCAAAAGCCGGCGCTATTAGTAGCCGTTGCCGTGTTACTGCCACTGCTGCTAACAACCTTGTCTTCTGCAATGTTGCCGTAGATGTTGATCACCCTCTTCGTGAATCCGGAACCGGCTGCCGTGTAGTGGTGAGCGGAATTGCCCGCGCCAAAGATCAGCTCGTTGGCTGAAGTTGTAGTGGCAGAACCGCTGCTCGCAGTAGTCCCGTTGCCTGTTGCCGCGGCTGACACAACCCCATCGTTCGTTAATCCGTCCTCTGGGGCACATAACGTTGCCAGTTAACTTGACCGTCACTGAGTTCATGCCCCGAAGATGTTCTTGCGTAGTAAACGGACTCTTGCAATCCGGTGTTGGTGGTCGGCCCGACCGCTCGGGTGTAGGTGTTGCCTTTGCTGTCGGTGACCGAACTGATCGAGGAAGTCGTGTCACCCCATCCCGCCACCACGATATTCAGGTTGCCTGCGGTCTGCGTGTTTACGTAAGCAACTGCAACAGAGGTATTGGAAGCCTGGATCGTATGGGGACCTGAGGCTACCTGACGAACATGATGGTTCCGCTTGAGGTGTATGTGTAGCCGTTGGTCAGTGTCCCACTCTGGCCCTTGCTGTTGGTCACTACTACATTCACAGCTCCGGCCACGTGTGCCGGAGTCGTAGCGGTGATCGTAGTACTGCTGACCAGCACGACGTTGCCGCCGCCGTTCCGCCAAAAGTCAACGTTCCACGACACAAAGGAGAATCCGCTCCGCATCGTCCTGGGCGTGTGGATGTGGCGAAATAGCGTAGCGCAGAGGCGATGACGTTTTATATATTTAATATTTTTCATATTTATATTTTTTTTAAAAATTTATTATTATAAACATATTCATTTATTAAAAAAATAATTATTAATTTTATTCAATTTTACAAATTATAAAAAATATATTATTACAAATTATGCACTTGCATCCTGTTCTCCAGTGCACGTATGATCCGTAGCTCGATTTCTGTTGCGCAATCCACACCCCGCTGACTCCATGGCCAATCCGCAATGCAATTAGCCCAAAAAATAAACTTATTTTAAAACATTATTTTCATCCTCAAACGTCATATTCTTATCGCTTGCGCTCAGCATGAGATCTCGAACAAATCAATGACGTCTCGCACCCCCCCAAATTCTATTTCCGTACTTTATCTTTTTTTTAAAAAATTAATATATTTTATTTTAAATTAATAATTTTATATAAATTTATAATTAATAATAACACTATCCTTTTTTAATTCTTCCTACAACCGACTATCGATCGCGTTAATACTCGTGTGCAAAATCGCTCTTCGAGCTCCAGATCATCTCGGATGAATCCGATCGCGATGACATCCACTCCGCATCGTTCAGATCCTCGTATCCTGCCAAGCGACTGTAGATGGACTGTCGCAGCAGATCCGGGAGCGGCAACTGCGCGTGTTCTTTCCCCGCCGACCGTCCATGATGTTTTCGGCGATGAGCGCACTCAATCCCAAACGCTCATCCAACTCGTGCACCAAAAGCAAACCACTGTCGGAGGTGACGCGAGAACCTTGGAAATCAACCTGCAAAGACGGGTTAAACGAGAGCTGAAATGGCTGATTTTGTCTCTCACCCACTGGATCGAGCCTCCGCAGAGTTCGCTTTACTCTCAAAGCCGCATGAATACTGGCGTTGGCGCGATCATACAACCACTTACTCAGAGTTCAAAAAGGAAATGTGGGTTAATGCGAATAGTTGCTATTGGAATAAGAAATGGGAGGCGACAAATGCAAGGAACAGCTTAGACGTTAACTCCACTATGACTGTAATGGGAGTGGTTCATCATTCCGTAGCGAATGTTACCTTGAATCCGCTTTACGGAAGTTTGGAGGTCGGTAAGGACCAAATCGTGCAGTCGGAAACGAAATCATCGACGTAGACGAACTGGTCTAAGAAACGATCTTTGTTGTTGAACTGGTCTGAGAAACGATCTTTGTTGTTGAACTGGTCTAAGAAACGATCTTTGTTGTTGATCTCCACAGCAAAGGCGCTGCCCGGATTCGGGTCAATGGAGAACTTCCGCACGAAGGTACCGTCGGGCGTGATTTCGATAATTTCGCTCGGATCCGTGGCGCTGGGCGGGAAATGGGTCGGATCGGCGTTCGCCGTAATCAAGTCGCCGTTGGGTGCAAAGATCAGACCAAGGGGTCCATGCAACACTGTGTGATCGTCATAGATCACCTGCCCTTTGCCGAGATCGCTGGTTGCATGTCCCGCGCCTTTCAACTTATAGATCGCGTCGTCCCCCTCCGCGGCCACATACAGAATATCGTTAGAGCTATCATAGGCGAGGCCCGCCGGCCCGACGACTGTGCCCGCCACATCCGGCGCAGAAGTGTAGCCGCTCGCGATCGTGATCGCGTCCAGCACGGTAATACCTGATGGCGACAATGAGACGTCCAGGCGCGTAATGGAGCCCGCAAAGTTGTCCTTGGTATCGAAGATATTCGAGACGAATAGCTGAGCCGTACTGCCGCGATCGTGCAGTGCCATTCCCCACGGTCCGTCGACCGAATCGCTGCTGCCCAATTGCGTCAGCAGATTACCGTTACGGTCAAACACATCGAGCGGCCCCGGCTCGGGCGTACCACTCGAGGTCGGCAGGGATCCGGCGAAGACGAGTCCCGCTTTTGCAATAGTCAGGGCAAGCGTAAATCCGATTGGGGAGGTGCCTTGGAAAAACAGGCCGGTCTGGCCAGTGTTTGGGTTGACGGTGATGATCGTAGTACCCTGTCCGGCAGCCGTACTGCTGTTGAAATTGGAAACCAGAAGCTCGCCGGTCGAAATGGCGCTGTGAGAGGGAAAACCGGGTGGAACAAAAGCGAGACCATAAGGGGTCGTGTCCCCGTTAGAAGGGATTGTGGAGACCTGCAGCGGCAAAAACGGCCTCAAGAAGCTCCCCGCGAACGCAGTTCGCACCGTTCCGAGACGGCCGAATAGTACGAAAGCGGCGGCCAGTAAAATCCCGATAGCTAAGCACAATCGTGAAACTGTTCGCATGATTCTCCTCGCTTTCTCCATTTATTCCTTTTATTCCTTATTTGACCTCAAAAACGCCACGTCAGTTACGCCTGGGGTCAAGCCGAGCGTCTCCGTCGCCGTACAGAAACGTATCAAGCACCAAAAGAGGAGATGTCACAGAATTGTCAATTAATATTAAGTTGCCGGGGATTTCTTCAACTCGAAAACCGACCACTGGACGACTGGTTTTCAGCACTCTAAATTGCAAATAGGGGAAGCAAATTGAATGGAGAAAGGCTCTAAGATAATGCTATTTCTGGACTCCGAGGGCGTCAGCTTTCCGCCCGTGAATCTCGGCAATATATCCACCGGGAAACTCCACGACCGCGATCGCTCGATCGCCCGCGGTGTACGGACCGAATAAAAGCTTCACCCCTGCTGCTATCACCCGCTGCTGCTGTTCAACGAGGAAGGAGACTGTCTTGGTGCGAAGTTGCGACCGGGCGACGTACACAGTGCTGAGGACTATGGAGTGCAACTTTGAAACCTCCTACTTCCTATCCCAAATCCGGTTTGACGGGGGTAACGAAGTAGGCCAGGGCCAGTCCGGTGAATTCGAAGTTCCTGAGTCAGCCTCGCCGGATACCAATGCCATGGCAGTCGCGGCGGGCGCCGAACAGATTTTGCAGCCGGCCGCAGTCGCCGAACAAACCAACAGTCCCGCAGATGTTGCCAGCATCGTAGACAGCGTGCTGGCCGGCCTTCGCCCCAAACTGATGGAAGAAATTTCCCGCAAAATGGCCGAGAAGAAATAGAGGCGTGAAAAATTTAGGAGTCCCGCAGGCACGTCAGGGCTTACGATCCAATGCACCACTAAAGTGCCATTGACGAAACAGCGGTCTCGTACTAGCGTCCAAATTGCGCCGCTTCCCAAGGAAAAATTCCCCCCCGTTCTGCAAAGTGGCTTCCCCACCTCTGCTCCTCGACGCGACGTGTCAAAGACTCGCGGGCCGATTCAGCGTGCAGAGATTCTCTCTGCACTATCCGACGCAAGAAGTAGGAGCTCAATATGAGCAGGATAGAGATGGTTGCAGTCGGGGCCTCCAGGCAAGTGTGTCTGTTATCCATCATAGTGCTGCTGGCCGCAGGAGTCTGCTTTGGCCGACCCGCGGTCTCACTCTCGCCCACTAGCGGGCCACCCACGAGCAAACTGCTCGTCTCCGGTGGTGGCTTCATGCCCTATGCCGAGATTGACATTTATTTCGACATCAAAGACGTCGCAAAGGCAATTGCCAACGGCTCAGGATCATTTTCCAATGTCGCCATTGAGGCGCCTGCCTCAGCGTTGCCGGGTAAACATAGGGTCAGCGCCGTGCAGCGTTCGGGGCAGCTTAGGGCACAAGCGCTGTTCCTGGTCAACACCAATTGGAGCCAGTTCGGCTTCAGCCCAGACGGTATACGCGACAACCCCTACGAGAACGTGCTTAATATCGGCACAGTTGGCAGCCTCGATTTGCTGTGGAGCTACACCACCGGCGGTGCTGTGCAGTCCTCGCCCGCAGTTGCGCATGGGGTAGTTTACGTCGCCTCAAACGATGGCTCCACTTACGCGCTGAAAGCCAGCACCGGCGCCGTTCTTTGGAGCTTCCCCTTGGGTGTTGAAGGGCCCAATCCTTCCTCACCTGCAGTGGCGGATGGGGTGGTTTACGTCGAAGGCTTGTACGCACTGAACGAGAGCACCGGCGCTGCGCTTTGGAACTACGGCGCCTCTTCTTCATCCTCACCCACCCTCGCCAATGGGGTGATTTATCTCGGCGGCTTCGACGACGATTACGCGGTGAATGCCAGCGACGGAAGTCAGGTATGGAAACTTCACTATGGCTATGCCGCGGCGTCCTCGATGGCGTTTGCGAATGGAGTGGTCTATTTCGGCACCACCAACGTCAGGCTTTATGCGCTCAACGCCAGCGACGGTAGCGACATAATTTGCGGCGGCCCTTGGCCTGGAAGTGGGTATTCGTCGCCCGCAGTCGCGAATGGGGTGGTTTATGCCGCCGGAGGCAGCCAAGTAAACGCGGTGGATACCATAACCTATGCTTTGCTGTGGAGCTACAACACTGGTGGCACTGTAACGTCCTCACCTGCAGTCGCCTATGGGGCGGTCTATATCGGCTCGGACGACAACAACCTTTACGCGCTGAACGCAAACACCGGCGCTGTGCTTTGGAGCTATACCACCGGCGGCGCTGTGACGTCCTCGCCCGCAGTCGCGAATGGGGTGGTCTACGTCGGTTCGGACGACAACAAAGTGTACGCACTGAACGCCACTACCGGCGCACTGCTGTGGAGCTACACAACCGGTGGTGCGGTGAAGTCCTCGCCCGCAGTCTCGAATGGGGCGGTTTACGTCGGCTCCGACGACGGCAACGTATACGCCTTCGGCCTGACCGGCGGCTACGCGAATCCCGCCATGTCGTCAGTCTCTCCAAGTTCCGGGCCGCCGAGCGGGAACATTGCGCCACCGACTTACTACGGGCCTTCCCCCGCTAATAATAAGGGTGTTCCTGCGATTGCCAGTTTCGACCAGGTGGGGACATCCACCGGTGATGGCAGCATTGGTTTCGCGCAGGTCAATGATGCGATCGTACATCCCACATCCGTATCGGTCGTCTACGGCAGTGCGCAAACGGCTGGAAACTTGAATGTAGTGGCGGTGGGTTGGAATGACTCGGTTTCGAGCGTCAGCTCAGTGACGGACACAAAGGGAAACATTTACAGCCTGGCGGTCGGACCTACGAGGGGAAGCGGCCTTAGCCAATCGATCTACTATGCGAAGAACATCGCCGGCGCTGCAGCTGGGGCAAATACCGTAGTGGTGAAGTTCAATCAGACGCCGACGGTTCCAGACATCCGCATCCTGGAATACAGCGGGCTGAGCACAAGCAGCCCTCTGGACGTTACGGCCGGCGCATCCGGAAACAGCTCCAGCGCGAACAGTGGATCAGCGACGACCACCGCGGCAAACGAACTCATTTTTGGCGCCAACGTTGTCTCTGCCCCAACTGTCCGTCCGGGCTCCACTTTCACATCGAGAATCATTACTGCTTCGGGGGATATTGCCGAGGACAGTTCTGTATCCACCACGGGCAGCTACAGCGCCAGCGCCCCGCTGAGCACGTCTGGAAACTGGGTCATGCAGATGGCAACACTCAAGGCGGCATCCGCGAGCCCTATCCGTTTTGTCCAAGTGAACGACGTCGTTGTTCAGCCCACAACCGTATCGGTTGCATACGGCAGTGCGCAAACGACTGGAAACTTGAATGTAGTGGCGGTGGGTTGGAATGACTCGGTTTCGAGCGTCAGCTCAGTGACGGACACAAAGGGAAACATTTACAGCCTGGCGGTCGGACCTACGAGGGGAAGCGGCCTTAGCCAATCGATCTACTATGCGAAGAACATCGCTGGCGCTGCTGCTGCGGCAAATACCGTAGTGGTGAAGTTCAATCAGACGCCGACGGTTCCAGACATCCGCATCCTGGAATACAGCGGGCTGAGCACAAGCAGCCCTCTGGACGTTACGGCCGGCGCATCCGGAAACAGCTCCAGCGCGAACAGTGGATCAGCGACGACCACCGCGGCAAACGAGCTCATTTTTGGCGCCAACACGGTTTTTACGGGAACTGCTGGTGCGGGCTCCGCTTTCACATCGAGAATCATTACTGCTTCGGGGGATATTGCCGAGGACAGTGCTGTATCCACCACGGGCAGCTACAGCGCCAGCGCCCCGCTGAGCACGTCTGGAAACTGGGTCATGCAGATGGCAACATTCGAAGCCGGAGTTAGTACGACCAATCTGCCCACAGTGTTATCGGTTTCGCCTTCGTCCGGCTCTGACAATGGCGGAACCTCAGTCACCATTACCGGCACAAACTTCGTTTCAGGTGCAGCCGCCACGTTCGGCGGAACGGACGCCAGCAACGTCACTTTCGTCAACAGCACTATCATCACGGCGACGACACGGCCGGCCACGGCGGGTGCGGTGACTGTTTTGGTCACCAATCCGAACGGCCAGAGTGGATCCCTCAACTCCGGGTACAAGTATACGGCGAATCCCACGCTAACGTTCGTCTCTCCGAGTTTCGGGTCCATTAGCGGCGGGACGTTCGTCACAATCACTGGAACAAACTTTGTTTCTGGCGCGACGGTCACCTTCGGCGGAACGGCTGCGACCAAAGTCACGTTCGTCAGCAGCACTTCGATCACAGCGACCACGCCCGTCCAAGCCGCGGGCGGAGTCAACGTGGTGGTTACGAACTCCAACGGCCTGAGCGGGGCGCTCACCAATGGCTTTGTTTACAACGCGACTCCTACCACCATTAAGTTCGTGCAGGTTGCTGCGGCGACGCCGCAAACACCCATGAGCTCGGTTTCTGTGACTTATCCTTCCGCCCAAACCGCTGGCAATCTGAATGTCGTGGCGGTCGGATGGAACGACACCACCTCGTCCGTTCAATCCGTCACCGACAGTCGCGGAAATATGTACACGCTTGCAGTGGGCCCCATTCTCGGGACCAATCTCAGCCAATCGATTTATTACTCGAAGAACATAGCTTCAGGAAGTAACACCGTTACCGCCACGTTCAACCAGGCGGCGGCTGCCGTGGACCTGAGAGTTTTGGAATATTCCGGAGCGGACATGCAAAATCCACTAGATGCGGTTGCTTCCGCCACGGGCAATAGTTCGACCGCGAGCAGTGGCTCCGCGCCTACGAACGCGGCCAACGAGCTCGTCGTTGCCGCTGATACGGTCTACACGGGCAATTCGGGAGCCGGCTCAGGATTCACGAGACGGATTATTACTTCGCCCGACAGCGATCTGGTGGAGGACGAAATTGTCTCCACTGCTAGTACGTATGGCGCCACAGCACCTTTGGTTTCAAGCGGTCCCTGGGTCATGCAGATGGTGACGTTCACGCCTGTCCAACTTCCGGCCACCGGCCCATTGAAGGTGTCCACTTCTAACCCCCGTTACTTCGCAGAGGGGTCGGGCAATGCCGTTTATCTGACCGGAGCGCACACCTGGCCCAACAATAAGGACGGTTGGGGCGTACCGGGCAGCTGCCCTCCGCCGCAATTCAACTGGACTGGATACCTCAACTACGTGCAGAGTCACCGTTTCAACTGGATCCGACTTTGGACCTGGGAGCTTCCCACATCCGCCTCCGAACCGGGCGCACCCAACACCGAATGCCACCTCCCGCTTCCGTTCTTGCGAGCCGGCCCGGGTTATGCGACCGATGGTCAGCCAAAATTCGACCTTACGCAATTCAATCAAGCCTTCTTCGATCGACTGCGCCAGCGGGTCATCGAAGCCGGCCAAGACGGGGTCTACGTGTCCATTATGCTTTTCGATGGCTTCGGCCTGGAGTTTGATCGCGTTGCCAATGACGGTTATTGGTTCACGGGAGCAAACAATATCAATGAAATCAACGATGGCTACACGACTGGTTGCTGCGGGTACAACTCCCAAACCTCGTCGATCCCGGCGATCAGTCAGATTCAGGATGCGTACGTGACCAAGGTGATCGATACCGTGAACGATCTTCCTAATGTTCTTTACGAAATCGCGAACGAGGCGGGCTCCTACTCTACCATGTGGCAAGAGCAGATGATCGATCTGATTCACACTTACGAGGCCGCCAAGCCCTATCAGCATCCGGTCGGTTTTAGCTGTCAGTACACCGGCGGCAACGATTCCACCTATTTCAGCAGTAAGGCGGATTACGTCGAGCCCTGCTCCTCCGGCTACGGTTGGCCCGTCACCGAAACCTCAACTGGCAATAAGGTGGTTATCGATGACACCGATCATTCGTGGACCTGGGAAGATGGAATTCAGGCGGCGACCAGGAGCGATCCCGGCGCTATGCGAAAGTGGGTCTGGGAAAACTTCACCCGCGGAGCGAGTACCGCTTTCATGGATCCCTACCTAGTCGTCTGGCCGGTGCGCAACTGTCCCGCCGACAGCGTCGGCGAACCCTCAACCATCTGCGGCACCATTACCAACAACCAGGCCACGACGCCCGACCCATATTACGATAGGCTCCGCACCGCGTTGAGTCAGACCGCCACCTACGCCCGCCAGATTGATTTGGCTAAGATGACTCCACAAAGTGCACTGTGCTCGACCACTTATTGTCTCGTCTCTCCGGGGCTGCAGTACCTGGTCTACTCGCCAGGACCTGGAACGGTGACGACCACCGGAACGACGACAGTTACCTGGGTGGCTGGCAGTCAATTCTCAATCGGATGGGCGGCCGGAACTGAAATCCTTATCAACGGCAGTCCTTTCTACATTGCTGCTTCCGTTACCAGCGCGACGTCGCTCACTGTAACCGTGGCTCCTCCAAAGTTTTCGACGGCGGTTCCTTATTCGGTCCCCGTCACGGTTACGCTAACGGCAGGGACATACAATTACCAATGGTTTACCGCGAATGCCGTCGCAGCCACGGGTACGATTGTAGCCTCAGCAGGAAGTTCGTCCTTCATCGCGCCTTCCACTCCGGGATTGACCTTGAGCACTGCTGCAAATGCCTCGGGTGGAACTACGGTATACACGGGCATGATTACAGGAGGAGGTTCCAACGCCTATGCAGGTTTCCAGTTCGTCGTCGCAGGTTTCGATAAGAGCGCAAACAACGGAACGTTTACCTGCATGGCCAGTTCGACAACAACGCTTACGCTGAATAACGCAGCGGGCGTATCGGACAGCCATGCCGCTACCGCAGCCGGCGTCGGCGACGCCGTGCTGCTGCTGAACACCAATTGATAGAGATCGCAGCTTTGTCTTAGTGGCTGTCGGGACGAGCCGTCAGGTCAAGTGACCGGGAACTACTCTCATGAAAATCGCGCGCCACTGTTTTTCTAAGGGCGACGGTAATGGGAAGGCCCGGTGTGCAACCGAGCAGACGGCCCCAAGTTCTTGATCATTCTGCATCTAGCAGAATTGTAAGATAGCTGCGGCGCAGTTGTCGCCCTGACTCTGAGCATGGCAAGCTGCGAGCTTTGGTACGGGCGCGAAGATCAGCGTCGCTTCAACTCCCTCGACGGGTCGTTCCCCAAGAGGTGCATATTCCGTCCCGTCCTGTTCTCACCCCAAATCCGGTTTGACCCTCCGGGGGTAAGTCCTTACACTTGAGGGTGGTTTTTTCTGCACGACGCTAATCCTAGGGAGGGATTCCTGAGTTTGCGATTGCGAAGGATGTTGTTGGCGGCTGTGTTGGGGCTGGTGGCAGCTTTTTGCGCGGGGCAGGATGGGTCTCCGCAGGGCCAGCCTCCGCAGAACCAAGACCCACAGAATCAGGGTCAACAGAGCCAGGCTGCACCGAGCGAGCCTGCACAGGGCCAGGGTCAGCAGAGCCAGCCTGCACAGGGCGAGTCCTCTCAGAAGCAGCCCGCTCCGAGTCAGCCTCAACAGAATCAGGGTCACAAGAATCAGGCCCATCCGAATCAGGCTCATCCGAATCAGACTCATCCAAGTCAGGCTCAGGAGAACCAGACTCCGATCACGCTGGATAGCAGCGAGATTATCTTTTCTATACTGACGGCGTTGAATGCCTGTGGGTATGACCAGGACTTGACCATCTCGGACGCAACGCGGAGCAATGTGCGGGCTGAGGTGCAGAGAAATATGAGGGAATCGGAGGAGGCGCAGGCGGCACAGTCTGCGGTGTGCGACTTCTACCAGAAACATGTGACGTCGAAGGATGCGAATCGCAACCTGTCACAATATATTTCGCTAGCGCTGTATCTGGATGGTGCTCCACACTTCATGCCGCGTTCGAAAGAAGAGGATTTGCCCCCGGACGCGGCGGCAATTTCGGGTTTCGGAGCCTTGCTGGAACACTTCTACGAGAAAGCGGGATTGCACTCGATCTGGGAACGCCACCGCAACGATTATGCAGCGGCGATGAGGCGATATCACGAACCGCTGGCCAAGATGGTGTTGGACACCGAGGTTTACCTGAAGCAGCCTTCTTCGCAATACCTGGGACGGACCTTCACGATCTATCTGGACTTTATGGGATCGCCGAATGAGACGGACGCGCGGAACTACGGTTCGGCGTATTACGTGGTTGTGTTTCCGGCTCCAAATACACCGTCAGGAGCACCGGCGCAATCGGCGCTGAAGATGGACCAGATTCGGCATACGTTTTTACACTACGAGATGGATCCGCTGGCGGAGAAGCATTACAGCTCCATCAAAAGGTTGCAGCCGCTGCTGCAGTCGGTGAAGCGCGCTCCGCTGGAAGAGAGTTTTAAGACTGACATCTCATTGCTGGTGACGGAATGCCTGGTACGGGCGATCGAGATCCGCACGACCGGAAGCAAGACAGAAGAGGCGATGCGGGCCCAGGCAGTGGACGACGCGGTGAAGCAAGGATACATTCTGACGCGGTACTTTTATGGCGCCGTGGTTGCATTTGAAAAAGATCCGGTGGGAATTCGAGGAGAGTACAGCGGCATCCTCGAGAATGTGGACTTAAAGAAAGAAGAGAAAGCGGCTTCGGAGGTTCAGTTTGCCAGCGCGGCAGCGCCGGAACTAGTGCGGTTGTCGCGTCCAGAGGAGCGGCGGATGTTGGTGACGGCGGAGAAGCGGCTGGCCGCGGGCGATCCGAAAGGAGCGCAGGAACTGGCGCAGACGGCGTTGGACAAAAAGATCGGTGATCAGGGTCGGGCGTTGTTCATCCTGGCGGAAGTGGCGGTGGCCAACAAGAACAGAGATGGAGCGCAGGATAATTTTCAGAAGGCGATAGCCGCGTCGAAGGATCCTACGGTTGTAGGATGGTCGCACGTGTATCTGGGAAGAATACTCGACATGAAGGAAGACCGCGAGGCGGCGTTGGAGGAGTACCGGGCCGCGTTGAATGCGGGCGGAGGATTACCGGAGATCAAAGCGGCAGCCGAACATGGGCTGGAACAAGCCTATGAACCCCCCGCCAAACCGCAGCCCCAATCGTGCACAGCGTCGCGGTTACAATCGAAGTGCGGTATGGATGCAACCAAAGGGTTGCAGATATGAAGCTTGGAGTCGAGGAAGCACAAGCCAAGGAGAAAGCATGAAGCGAGCGGCGATGATTATCGCAATGCTGGGGATGACGGTGTGGGCGTCTGCGCAGGGCTACGACAAGCCAGCGGGACAGACCGCGCCGGCGGGACAATCGACGGGGCAGGCGGCGCCGGCGGTGGGCAAACGTCCACCGCAGGCGAAGACACAGCCAGAATTTGATGCTTATAAAACAGCGGCCGCGATCACTGATCCTGCGGCGCAGGAAAAGGCGGCGGCCGATTTCGCGGCGAAGTTTCCGGACAGCGAACTGAGGATCCTGCTTTATAAATCGGTAATGCACGGATACCAACAGTCCAACAGCGCCGATAAGATGATGGAGACGGCGCAGAAAATTCGGACCTACGATCCGGACGATCCGGAGGCGTTGCTGGGTGTAGCGCAGGTACTGGCCGAACGCACGCGGGATACGGATCTGGATAGGGATCAACGGCTGGCAGAGGCCACGAAAGATGCGCAGCGCGCGCTGGTGACCGTGGACACCGACCTTCCTACCGCGGGAGTGCCACAGGACAAGCTGGATGCTTTCAAAGGATTTCTACGCTCGGAGGCTTACGCAATTCTGGGTACGATCGATTTCAACAAGAAAGCGTGGGCGGAGGCGGAAGGAAACTTAAGGAAATCGATAGACGCTTTTCCCCAGCAGGTCGATCCGATTGCGGTATTCCGACTGTCGGTAGCGTTGGACATGCAGAACAAATATCCCGAGGCCCTGAAATACGCCAATCAGGCTGTGGAACTGACGAAGGAAGGGACGAATGCCGGAGACGCCGCACGTAAAGAAAAGGATCGTCTGACGCAATTAACCGGGGGAACCGCGCCGAAGAATTGATAAGGAAGCGAGCCAAACGCGCGATGTTGCGTCGCAAAGAACGCGACCCTTCGGCAGGCTCAGGGCAGGCATCTGCGCGCGGCTCCCCCCGATTCCTTCGGCACGCTCGGGACAGGCCTTCGCTGCGCCAAGGGCGCTTGCTCAGGATGACAATTGAATTGGATGACTGCCCGCTAGTGCAATCATGAAGGAACGGGAAATTACCGCGCTGGAAACGGCGTTGGGCTACCACTTCCGCCGCCGGGCGGTGATTGAGCAAGCCCTCACCCACAGCTCGCAGGCGCGCGAGCAGGAGTCGCAACAAGCGGGGGAGAATAAGTACAAGGTCAACGATAACGAACAGCTGGAGTTTCTTGGGGACGCGATACTGTCGCTGGTCACGAGCGAAGAATTGTTCCAGCGCTTTCCGCAGTTTCGCGAAGGAGAGCTTTCCAAATTGCGCGCTCATGTGGTGAGCGAGCGGCATTTGATCCGAGTGGCACAACGATTGGAACTGGGCCACTATCTGCGGCTGGGACGGGGCGAGGAAAAAAGCGGAGGAAGAAGCAAGAGAGCGCTGCTGGTGGATGCACTGGAAGCGGTGCTGGCGGCGATGTATCTGGATGGGGGAATGGCAGCGGCGCGCGAATTCATCCTGCGGGAGATCCTGGTACCGGAATTGGAGAACATGGAGCGGGAGGGCGGTGCGTTGCCCATGACCGATTTCAAATCTGCGCTGCAGGAAACTTTGCAAGGACTGGGAATGGCACAGCCCTCGTACGTGCTGGTGCAGGAAGCAGGGCCGGAACACAGCAAGACCTTTACGGTGGAAGTTCGTCTGCACACCAAGAATGGCGAAGGCGGAAAAGAATTCGTAGGACGGGCGCAAGGTTCCACGAAGAAGATGGCGGAGCAGGACGCGGCGCGGCAGTTGCTGGCCTATCTGGCTTCGCGGCCACAATCGGCAGGAGCGAAGTTGGCGCGGGGGTCGCGGTCCGCAGAGAAGTAGCCTGGGTTCATTAAGCAGAGTGAATGAATTTTCCAGATCATCAATTTCCAGAACATCAAAGGACCAAGGGAACACTGGGCTCGGATGTGGTTGGTTCGTTGCAGTCACTGATGGGAACCGTTGTGATCGCGGTATTTGTCATCACGTTCGTGGTGCAGGCCTTCCAGATCCCCTCACCTTCGATGGAGAATACGCTGCTGGTGGGCGATTACCTGCTGGTGAACAAACTCTGCTACGGGTCAGGCAGCGTGGGAGACTATGTTATGCCTTACCGGCGGGTGCGGCGGGGCGACATTGTGGTGTTTCATTATCCGGTAACCCCGGCACAGCACTTCGTGAAGCGGGTCATTGGCGTGCCTGGCGACCGTTTGCGGCTGGTGAACAAGCAGGTATTTGTGAATGGCGTGGCCGTGAAAGAGCCCTATGCGCATTTCAGCCGACCGTCGAATGACTTGTTCCGGGATAATTTTCCGCGGCTTGATGTGGCGCCGGGTGAGACTCCGGAGTGGTGGCTGCTGTTGCGCAAACTGGTTGAGGACGGACAGCTTATTGTTCCCGCGGGACACTATTTTGTGATGGGAGATAATCGGGACGATAGTTATGACAGCCGGTATTGGGGATTTGTGCCTGGGGCTAATATTATCGGGCGACCTCTGTTGATTTACTGGTCGGTACGAGACCCTGAAGGCGAAGTGGTAACGCCCTCGTCGATAGGCGATAGACTTTACCATTTTGCCTACGCGATGACGCACTTGTATCAGATCACGCGCTGGAACCGCACGCTGCGGCTGGTTAATTGAGGCGGCATAGAAATGCGACCACGGGCTAAAGCCCGAACTGATCCTGGAAGCTTTACGCGGCGCTGAAGCGCCGCTCTTCCACGAGACAGGACGGATTCAAAAGACTGGATAGATTCACGAGTCTGGATGGATCACGAGACGGGATGGATCACGAGACGGGATGGGTTCACGAGACTGGACGGATTGAAAACAGTGGCCAATAAAGACAGCAACAAGAAAGATAGCAAAGAGAAGAGCGAAGTCGAAGAAAAACCGCGCGAGACAACCGTGGAATTCCTGGCCTCGCTGGCGGCGGTACTGGTGACGGGATTGTTCATCATCACTTTTGTTGTGCAGGCGTTCGAGATTCCGTCGAGCTCGATGGAGGAGACGCTACTGATTGGCGATCATGTATTTGTCAACCGGGTCCAGTTCGCGCCCAAGACTCCGTGGGTGGGGCCGTTGCTTCCTTATCGTGAAGTACGACATGGCGACATTGTGGTGTTTCTACATCCCGACCCAACTTACGCTGGGACTTACGTCGTGAAACGGATCGTCGGCGTATCCGGCGATCGTATTCACCTGCGCAATGGCGACGTCTATCGCAATGGGGAGAAGCTGAACGAACCTTATGTCCTGCATGATAGGGACGATCCCTCGGACTCCTACCGCAACAATTTTCCTTCCGTGCCGCCGACGGATCCGAATATCTCTCCGATCTGGGAAACGGAATTGCCTTCACATATCCAGGGGGAAGATCTTGTGGTGCCACCCGATCATTACTTCGCCATGGGCGATCACCGGGGCGTAAGCCTGGACAGCCGGTATTGGGGATTCATTCCGAAGGAGAACATCATCGGGCGTCCTATGTTCATCTACTGGTCATTTGAAACACCGAGCGACCAATACCGCAAGACCGATTTCGGAGATCGCATCGGCTTCCTGGCGCATGTGGTTTTGCACTTCTTTGACGAGACGCGCTGGAGGCGAACGCTGAAAGTAGTGCGGTGAAGCTCTTCTCTTCCAAGCGGCGTGTGGTGATCGCGGCAGCAGTGATGCTGCTGGCACTGTTCGTGCTGCGTCCAGGTGTGTCGCGGTTGAAGGCGCGCATAGCGAACTCCATCAGCCGCGCGGTCGCGCGACCGGTGGAGATTGGCTCGGTCCACCTTCGACTCCTGCCACCCGGCTTTGACCTGCAAAATCTGGTCATCTATGAAGATCCCGCGTTCGGCGAGGAGCCCATGCTGCGCGCGCAGGAGGTTACGGCGGTAGTGCGGCTGAGCTCGCTGGTGCGCGGACGACTGGACGTGGCACGACTGGAGTTAACCGAGCCCAGCTTGAATCTGGTTCGCAGAGCAGATGGACGCTGGAGCTGGGAAGCATTGCTCGAACGCACGGCGCGCACGCCACTGGCTCCGACGGCGAAGTCGAAGTCAGAACCGCGACCGGGGTTTCCTTACATAGAGGCCAGTTCGGGCCGCATTAATTTCAAGGCTGGGGCAGAAAAAAAATCGTACGCGCTTCTGAATGCGGATTTTGCCGTGTGGCAGGAATCAGAAAATACATGGGGAGTGCGGCTGCAAGCGGAACCGATGCGCACAGATATGAGTCTGAGCGATGCCGGAGTGCTGCGCATGAACGGAACATGGCAGCGGGCCGGAAGCCTGCGAGAAACGCCTTTGCAGTTCAGCGTGGAATGGGACCGCGTGCAACTAGGACAACTTAGCAAGCTAGTGTCGGGAAACGATAAGGGCTGGCGGGGAGAAGTTCGCTTTGACGCAACTTTGAACGGAACTCCGGCGGCGATGCAAGTTAGCGCCGAAACGTCGATCGATGATTTCCACCGTTACGACATTTCGAGCGTCGGTGGAATGCAGCTGAAAGCTCGTTGCGAAGGCAGGTACAGCTCGGTCGAAAACGTTACTCATGAAATCTTCTGCAGCGCGCCGGTGGGAAATGGCGTGGTCACGCTGCATGGAGATGCGGGGCTGCCCGGAGTACACAGAGTAAATCTTGCGTTGAACTTTGAAAGTGTTCCGATTGCCGCCGTGGCACAACTCGCGCGACGAGCCAAGAAAAACCTTCCCGCCGATCTTGTAGCGACGGGAAGTATGCGGGGCAATTTCGTAGTCAAAGAAAGAGAGGATGTGGCATGGCCGCGAGCTGAGATTCAAGGCCGTGGGGAAATCAGCGGTCTTCGGCTGCAGTCGGCAAGCAGCAAAGTGGATCTCTCTCCTGGAAGCGTACCGTTTGCGCTGAGCACAGGACAGGGCGGTGGCCCTGGGATATCAAAGGCGCAACGTGTTCGTCAGATGGATGGCGAAGGTTTGTCGAGTGAGAACGAACTGCATGTCGAGTACGGGCCGTTCCCTGTTGCCCTGGGACGACCGTTGCCAGCACAGGCGCGAGGGTGGGTAGGGCGATCGGGTTATGGGATGGCGATTCGCGGAGAGGCAGAAGTGGCGCACATCCTGCGACTTGCCAGTCTAGTTGGATTGCCGGCGATAAGAGCCAATGTTGAAGGTGTGGCCCAGCTGGAGTTGCTGATCGCCGGAGCATGGACGAAAAATGTGTCCGGAACTGCTTCCGGCTTTTCTGCGCCAGAAGTAACCGGAAAGGTGCAACTGCACAATGCGCGCGCCATCGTTCGGGGAATCACTGGGCCGATTGAGATTTCCTCGGCTGAGCTGCAACTTTCACCGGAGGAAGCGCGCATGGAGAAAGTAAGCGCGCGGGCCGCTGATGCGCACTGGACGGGTTTTGTCAGTTTGCCGCGCGATTGTGGAACGCCGGGAGCGTGCCTGGTCCGCTTTAATTTTACTACTGAAGAAGTGGGACTGAGCGGTCTGCACGAGTGGTTGAGTTCGCCGCCGCGCCAGCGCCGGTGGTACCAAGTGTTGTCTCCGGCCGAACCGACGCCGCCATCGTTCTTACAGAACTTGAGGGCCTCGGGAAAAGTTACTGCACGGCGTTTGTTGATTCGCGATCTGGTTGCGAATCGGCTCTCCGCTACGCTCGACATTGAACGCGGGAAACTCAGGATTTCGGATTGTCGCTCCGATCTGCTGGGAGGAAAGCAGCGTGGCGATTGGCAGATCGATTTTTCGGCAGGCTCTCCCTTTTACACGGGGACCGGAACTGTTACTGCGATCTCATTGGAGCAAATTGCCGATGCGATGCACGATCCATGGATTTCAGGAACCGTCAGTGGAGCTTATCAACTCAGGGCATCAGGCGCGGATTCAGCGGCGTTCTGGCAATCGGCCGAGGGAGGATCACACTTCGATTTGCATAACGGAGTTTTTTCACACATAGCACTGGCTGAAGATGAGCCACCGTTACGGGTTGAGCACTGGCAGGGCGATGCGAACCTGCTCAACGGGAAGATCGAGATCAAGGGAAACATTATTGCCGCCTCGGGCGCGTATGAGATTAGCGGCACCGCATCCATGGCGCGGGCGCTTGACCTTAAACTAACTCAGGGCACGGAACTCAAACAGGCGCACGCGGGATCGCTGATTTATAACATCACGGGCACTCTGGCGGAGCCCCACATAACACTGGCTCCGCAAACGCAGGCGCAACTGAAACCCTAGCGGCGACCTCTGAGGGGTTGAAGCCCACTTTATTTTTCGCGTTTGATGGCACAACTGAAAGTCGTGCCCTTTCCTTTCGCGTCTGCGGGCGCGGTTTGAGGTCGTGCCCTTCCCGAGCGCTTTTTTCGTTTCCTGGTTCCTACACATTTCTAGCGCAATTTCGCGCGCTAGGGCACGTAGCCCGCGCCGCGCAGAACTTTTCCGGGCAGCGCTTTCGTCATCTTGCCTTGGTCGATCACGGGCACGCCGTTTACGAGCACGTAATCGATTCCTTGGGAAAGCTGATTCGGATTATCGAATGTCGCCAGATCGCGCACGGTCGAGGGATCGAAGATTACGACGTCCGCCCACATGCCGGCCTTTAGGACGCCGCGATCGGTCAGGCGCAGGCGCTGGGCCGGCAGCGCGGAGAATTTGCGGATGGCGTCTTCGAGCGTCAAGACTTTTTCTTCGCGAACATATTTGCGCAAGATGCGGGGGAATGTGCCATAGGCGCGAGGGTGAGGATGTTCCTGGCCCAGCAGGCCTTCCGGCGATGTTCCGGAAGAGTCATTGTCGATGGCGACCCAGGGCTGCTGGAGCGCGAGTGTTACATCGGGTTGCGACATGCCGAAGACGGCGACGCCAGCGAAAGGATCTTCGATGAGGAAATCGAAGAGAGCATCCATGGGATCTTTGTTCCATAGTTTCGCAATCTCGGAGAGTCGCTTGCCTTGCAGAGGAAGCATTTTTGGATTCTGCACCACGCCGATCATGATGGCGTCAGGGCCGGGAATTTCCTGCCATTCGTTGTCCCAATCTTTAGAAGGAGTGAGCATATCTTTGCGGATGCGCTGGCGCGTGGCGGGATCTTTGAGACGTTCGATGAGTTTCGCGGCACCGCCATCGTGGGCCCATGGCGGAACAAAAGCGGAGAAATCGTTGAACCAGGCGGTGTAGGCATAAGTGTCGGCGGTGACATCGGCGCCGCTCGCACGCGCGGCGTTGATCTTGGCGACGACTTCCGGCATGCGTCCCCAGTTATTTTTCCCCGCTACTTTGATGTGCCAGATTTCCACGGGGACGTGGGCCTCGCGGCCAATGCGCAGCGCTTCGTCGATGGCTTCGAGCACGGAGTCGCCTTCGTTGCGCATGTGGGTGGAATAGATGCCGCCGAATTTGCCGCCTTCGGTAGCGAGAGCGATCAATTCATCCGTTGTTGCGAAGGGAGCGGGAGCGTATTGGAGGGCGGTGGAAACGCCGACCGCGCCGTCTTTCATGGCATCGCGCACAATCGTTTTCATCTGATCGAGTTGCTCGGGTGTGGGTTGTTTGTTGTCATCCCCGAGCACCAAGCGGCGGACCTGCGTGGCGCCGACGTAGCTGGCAATGTTGATGCCAATGCCTTGTTTTTCCAGGTGCGCGAAATATTGGTGGAAAGTTCGCCAGTCGGGAGTGATGTGATAGTGCTCATAGCCGAGACGATCGGATTGAAGGATGGCATCATTGAGCGGCGCGACGGAACCGCCTTCGCCGGTAATCTCCGTCGTAATGCCCTGATAGATTTTCGAAGGCAGACTGGGCTCGACGAGAATCGAGAGTTCGGACTGGCCGAGCATGTCGATAAAGCCGGGCGCGACCACTTTGCCGGCGGCATCGATGGTGCGCTTTCGCGTCGCGGCGGCCAGGTTGCCGATGGCGGTGACTTTTCCATTGCGGATGCCGACATCTCCGGAATACCAAGGGGAGCCGGTGCCGTCGATGATGTGACCGTTGGTGATGACGAGATCGAAAGCAGGAGTTGATTGCGCCAGTGAGAAGCATGCCGCGCCCAACAGGAATGTGATTACGAGTAGGACCTTTGTTCTGTGAAGCTTCATCCGGTTTCCTTTTCTATTAAAGCTGATTTCTCTATCGGGTTCGAAGAGCAGCGCCTAAAGGCGGCTCGCGAACTGAGCTTCACGGCACGCCTGAAGGAATGCCCTGATACGAATCTCGAATTCCTGAGTGGCCTGAAGTGCATGCGCCGACATGAATCTCGAGGTGGAGCGCGAATTATAAAGCATCGAGGGTGGGGGATCTCGAATAGGCAGGACCTTGGCGGTTAAAGCCACAATTGATTTTGTTGAGCTTGACGGCGCAGCTGAAAACCGCGCCCTTTCAAAGCAGAGACTGCAGAATTCGAGAGCCGCGTCCTTTCAAAGCAATAGCTTCAAATCAGAAATCCGCACTTTTTCAAAACGAAGAACTTCAGAATCCGAAATCTGTGGCGTGCATGGTAGTATCGACTTTACCCTCGCATGATGCTGCAGGCTGTGAATTTCGGCGCCGTGTTTCCGTTGTGCCTCTTTTTTGTCACGACTCGTTGAAAAATTGATGGCAACCTCGAAAAATATTCGTAAACGCGTGCTCAGCGGCATGCGCCCGACGGGCAAACTGCATCTCGGCAATTATGTGGGCGCGCTTGATAACTGGGTGCGCATGCAGGATGAGTATCAGTGCTTTTTCGAAGTGGCGGACTGGCACGCGCTTACGACCGATTATGCGGACACTTCGCGCGTGAAAGAGAATTCTCTGGAAGTGGCGCTCGATTGGCTGGCGGCGGGGCTTGATCCGGAGAAGTCTGTGATCTTTATTCAGTCGCATGTTCCGGCGCATGCCGAGCTGCATTTGCTCTTTTCGATGATCACGCCGCTGGGTTGGCTGGAACGGGTTCCGACCTATAAGGAGCAGCGGGAGAACATCAAGGATAAGGATTTGGGGACGTATGGATTTCTGGGCTATCCCGTGCTGCAGTCGGCAGATATTCTGATTTACAAGGCGGATGTGGTTCCGGTGGGAGAAGACCAAGTGGCGCACGTGGAACTCACGCGGGAGATTGCGCGGCGCTTCAACGGATTTTACGGACAGGGCGGAGATGTTTTTCCCGAGCCGCAATCGCTGCTCACGCCTGCGCCCAAGCTGCCGGGGACCGATGGGCGCAAGATGTCGAAGTCGTATGGCAATACGATTTTGCTCACCGACCCGGAGCCGGTGGTGCGGCAAAAACTGAAGACGATGGTGACTGACCCGGCGCGGGTACGGCGCTCGGATCCGGGAAATCCGGATGTGTGTCCGGTGGGCGATCTGCACAAACTTTTCAGCAGTAAGGAAACGATGGCGAAGGTGAATGCCGGCTGCCGGTCGGCGGCCATTGGCTGCATCGAGTGCAAGAGTTGGGCGGCGGATGCGCTGGTGCAGTTGCTGAACCCCATGCAGGAGCGGCGCAAGAAATTCGAGGAGAATCCGCGGCTGGCTTGGGATATTCTTGAGGCAGGTTCGGATCGGGCGCGCAAGGCGGCGGCCGACACCATGGACGATGTACGCGAGGCGATGGGAATGTCGCTCGAGTATGAGCCCCCGGAGGCGAATAATGGGAAGTAGCATGGAAGACAGAATTGTTACTGCCGCGGAGAACGTCGCGGAGGCTCTTCCGTTTGTAGTCGCCGATCCTCCAAAGGCCGCGAAAGCGAATGAAAAACTGGATGACAAGCCGGCGAAAGAGGAGAGCGATTCTCCTTTTGCGGTTTCGGTGACCGATGTATACGAAGGTCCGCTTGATTTGCTGCTCGATCTGATTCGCAAGCAGGACATCGACATCTATGACATTCCCATCGCCCGCATTACCGAACAATATCTGGCATACGTGGAGAAGATTCGCGAGTTGGATGTGAATGTTGCGGCAGACTTTATTTATATGGCCGCGGTGCTGATTCACATCAAGTCGAAAATGCTGCTGCCGCGGGATCCGTCAGCCAAGGCGGAGGAGTTGGAAGATCCACGAACGGAGCTGGTGAACCGGCTGCTGGAGCACGAAAAGTTCAAGTCGGCGGCGCAGATGCTTTTACAGAAGCAGCAGATTGAAGACGCGGTACTGACCAACCCAGCGCTGAAAGAATTCATGGACGCGGAAGGCACGGAGCCGGAGATGGCTGCCGACGTGATCGACCTGGTGAAAACGTTCCAGCAAATTCTGGAGCGAGTGCGCACGCGGCCCATCATCGACGTGAATGAGGAGACTGTGACGGTCGGCCAGATGATTGATTACTTGCGGCGGCGGCTTTCTCTCGAATCACGTCCCATCCGGCTGAAGCAGTTGCTGATGCGGGTGGAATCGCGGCAGGCGCTGGTCTGCATGTTTTTGGCACTGCTTGAAATGGTGCGGCTGCAGGCGATTCAGGTTCGGCAGGATAAACTGTTCGGCGAGATCGCCGTGCGCAAGCATACGGGCTTCGATGCGGTCATGACGGAACAGGCTGCGGTGCGGGATGATTGGAGATAGAGAAACAGTTGCGAGTTGATATGAATCTATGAGTTTAAAAGCTAAACTCGAAGCCATTATTTATGCGGCGCAGACGCCGATCACGGCCGAGCAGCTGGTCCAGCTCGTGAAGGCATCTGTAACTGCCGAAGGCGCGGTCGACGAGGCTGAGGTGAAGACGCGAGTACGGGGGACGCTTGAAGAACTGGTTTCCGATTACGGCGGTTCCGATCGAGGCATAGAGATTCGCCAGGTGGCCGGCGGTTATCGTATGTCCACAAAGCCGGAGCAGCATGAAATGGTGCGAAGCTTTGCCAAGAGCCTGAAGCCGCCGATCCGGCTGTCGCTGCCAGCTTTGGAAACTTTGGCGGTGATTGCTTACAAGCAGCCGGCTACGGTTCCTGAGATCAATGAGATTCGCGGGGTGGACTCTGGCGGCGTGATTGCGACGCTGCTCGATCGCAAGCTGATCACTACCGCGGGCCGCAAGCAGGTGATTGGGCGGCCGATTCTTTACAAGACCACCAAAGAATTCCTCATGCGCTTTGGCTTGAAGGACGTGAGTGAACTGCCCAGCATGGAGGAATTTGAAAAGCTGGTGGCGGAATCGTTCCAAGGAGAGTTAGTTACAGCGGAGAAGGGGGAGCAGACGCAAGAGAACGATTCTTCGCGGTCGGAAGAGATTGCTGAGTCCGCTGCGCAGAAGGAATAGCCGCCAGAGTCGGAGGCAGCGCCTAAAGCCGCACTTAATACAATGTGCATTCTTGGCATGCCTGAAGGCATGCCCTGATACGAAGCTCTTAAACATACTCGATACGAAACTCTGAAACATGCCTGCTGAACGCCTGCAAAAAATTATTGCCGCGGCTGGAATCGCTTCCCGGCGCAAAGCTGAAGAACTGATCAGCGCCGGTCACGTCAAAGTGAACGGAACCGTGGTGACGGAATTGGGGAGCAAGGCCGACCCTGACACCGATCACATCCGCGTGGATGGAAAACTGTTGCAGGGCCCACAACGTCACGTTTATCTGCTGCTGAACAAGCCCAAGGGCTACGTGACTACCGTGAGCGATCCGGAAAACAGGCCGACTGTGATGCAATTGATCCGCGGAGTGAAGAAGCGTGTCTATCCCATCGGACGGCTGGACTATGCCAGCGAGGGCCTGTTGCTTTTGACCAATGATGGGACACTGGCGAATAAGCTGATGAAAGTGGCGTCGCAGGTGCCGAAGACTTACGTTGTGAAGGTTGCGGGGACACCGAGCAACGACGCATTGGAGAAGTTGCGCGCGGGAGTCTCGATCGCGACCGAAGACGGGCGGCGGGTGCGAACCGCGCCCGCAGGCATCCGGTTAATTAAGGAGGCGACGAATCCCTGGTACGAAGTTACTTTGATCGAAGGCCGCAATCGCGAGATCCGGCGAATGTTTGAGAAGGTCGGGCATCATGTGGAGAAGATCAAGCGTGTCCGCTATGGACCGCTTACGCTCGACGTTCCTCCGGGTCAATTCCGCGCCCTGACCGTGCAGGAAGTCGACCGGCTGCAGACCGCCTGCAACAAACCGATAGCGAGAAGCAAGCCTTCCGTGGCATGATCCTGCAAGCATGAGCCGCTTCTTCGACCTTCTTTCCCAGCCGGCCCGCGACCTGGGCACCGGCGATGCTGCCGGCGCATCGCTTGCGGATCTTGATCGCCCGGCGCTCATCAAACTTGATTCGAACGAAAATCCTTTTGGGCCTTCACCGCGCGCGATTGATGCCGTGCGAGGAGCGCTCGCGGGCATGAATCGCTATCCCGAGGACGATTGCAGCCAGCTGCGACTGAAACTGGCGGAGCATCATGGATTACCGCCGGAGCAGGTGTTGGTGACCGCGGGTTCAACGGCGATGCTGAGTTTGCTATGCCAGACGCTGCTCGCGCCGGGACTGAATGCGGTGACCAGCGAGCGGTCGTTCATTGTGTATTCGATGGCGGTACAGGCGGCGGGAGGACATCTGGTTGAAGCTCCCATGCGCGAAGACCACTTCGATCTGGATGCGATTCTCGCTGCGATCGATTCGAACACCCGCATTGTGTTTCTAGCAAACCCAAACAACCCTACGGGAACAGTAGTGGAAGCGGCGGTGGTGGAGAGCTTTCTGGCGAAGGTTCCGGGGCACGTCGTTGTGGTTCTGGACGAGGCTTATTTCCTATTCGCTGTGCATTTCGTGGGGTTGCGGCAAATGAACTATTCGAACTCGCTGGAGTATGTCCGCCGGGGCGCGAGTGTGGTGGTGCTGCGAACTTTCTCAAAGGCGCATGGACTAGCGGGGCTGCGTGTGGGCTACGGTTTGGGGCCCGCGGAATTGTTGGGATATTGCGCCCGCATGCGTAACACGTTTTCGGTGTCGTCGGTAGCGCAGGCGGCGGCGATGGCGGCTATCGATGACCATAACCACGTTCAACGCGTAGTCGAGAACAATACAGTGCAGTCTCGATTTCTGGCGCAGGAGCTGACGGGGCTGGGATATCGCGTGGCACCAACGGCGGCGAATTTTTTGTATTGCGATTTGGGAGAAGATGCAGCGGCTTTCGCCAGCCGCTTGCGGGAAGAAGGAGTGGCGGTACGGCCGCTGCGGCATTGGGGAGCGCCGAATTGCATTCGCGTGACCGTTGGCACGCCAGAGCAAAACCAGGCTTTCTTGCGGGCGGTGCGGCGGGTACGAGCGACCGCGTTTGCGGATGGGAATCGGCTTTCGAGTTTGGCCCAAAGAGACTGAAGGGCGTCAGCCGGCGTTCGCTGAAGTGCGTTCTCCGTCATTCCGACTTCGGCTATCGATGGGCTTTGTCCTGGGGGCTTTGTCCTGGGGCGTATGTCTGGCGGAAGAAACCGTAAAAGGATGTGGTCAGCATGTCAGGAACAGACCGCCACCCGGATCAGCCGGCTTTCCGGCGATTTTCGACGCCGGCTTGCGCTAAAGAGTCTTCTGTCGCGTACACGAGATGGCGCACAATCGGCTCTCCACGGACATATTTTTGCACGCGCTCCGTTACCAGGCGATCCGCGCGCGTCGAGCGCTCGTGCTGACGCAGATGCTCCGCCCAGGAATCTACGAGAAAGGTTTCCTGGTAGCGTTCTGGATTTTCGAGATCTCGAAAGATTCCCCACCGGTATGCACCGTCGCGCCGTCGAATCCGCCCGTATCTGTTGATCGCCTTGATAAACGCGGGTGCATTTTCCGCATCCACGTAGTACTCAATGGTTACCACGATTGGACCGGCGTCCTCGGGTGCGGAATCGTGATTCAGGATGGTGGGCAGTCGCCAATGGATCCACGGCGTCAGATCGACGGTTGTGTCCGGCAGCTTCAAAAATAGCCCTGTTACAGTACTGACTATCGTTCCCAGCCCGGCCCACATCAGGGCAGTTGGTATGCCAGTCTTGGCTGCCAGGGCGCCCCACGCGGCGCTTCCAGCAGCCATGGCTCCCTGAAAAACCAGCATGGATACAGCCAGAACGCGAGCGCGGACCCAGTCTGGTGTGTGATTCAGAATAAGAACATTGAAGAGCGAGATGAAAACGATCCATGCCGCGCCTCCGACGAGCATGACTGCCCCTAGCATCGGCAAAGCGCGGAAGCTACCCGTAGCCATTGTCGTCAGTCCGAATATCAAAACAGCACCCGAAACGACCGCTTCTGCCGACCAACGGGCGCGAACCCGCTGCATCACGACGGCACCCAGCACCGCACCCAAGCCGAAGCATCCCAGCAAAAGTCCGTAACCCAGAGGACTGTGGCTAACCTGGTGAGCCACGGAAGGCAGCAATGCCAGCAATCCACTGGCAAAAAACATGAGGATCCCAGAGCGAAAGATCAAAGCGCGAATGGCTGGGGAGTAACGGACGTATCGGAGCGCTGCGACCATCGCACCGTTCAGGGTTTCCGGTGGCGTCGTGCGTTTATGCCGAGGCCTCTTCCACTGGGCAATGACCAAGATGACCCCCAAAAACGATGCCGCGTTGACCAGAAAGGCGGTGCCAACGTTTGCAACGGCGATCACAAAACCCGCGAGAGCCGGCCCAATGGCACGAGCGAAATTAAATTCGATACCGTTGAGGACAGCGGCAGCGGCGAGGTCCTCCTTGGAAACCAGTTCGGGCAAAACAGCTCGCCAGGTTGGGCTTTCGATGGCGTCGCCAGCCGAAAGGGCAAATGTCAGCACCAGGAGTAGTACTGGAGAGAGCCGTCCTTCTAAGGTCAGGGTGGCGAGCAGAATTGCGACGGCAGCCATCCATGTTTCCGTGAACAAAATTAATTTGCGGCGATCGACGATGTCGCCGATAGCCCCAGCCGGCAAAGCGAGGATGAAGAATGGCAGGGCACTAGCGGTCTGAGTGAGGGCAACATATAGAGGTCCGGCATTCAGCGACACCATCATCCATGCGGCGCCCACGCTCTGCATGAAGGTACCGACATCGGAAGCGATGTCGGCGAGCAGAAGATTACGAAAAGTGCGTTCCCGTAAAGGTCGCCACAGGCTCGGCAGCTCTTTTGGATTTTGGCTGACCTTGCTCAAGAGTTTCCTCTCGTCCGCGAAAAACTTACTGCAGCTTTGCGTACTCCGCTCTGGCTTCTTTCAAGACGGGGATGTCAGGGTCGGCGTCTTTCCAGAGAGTAAGGAAATCTTTGTAGGCGGCGAGCGCGCGGAGACGGAAGGCTTCAGCATCCGCTCCCTGCGAAGTTGTAGCCTGCAAGGCATTGGCACGAGCCACACCTAGATGCGCCAACGCCCCCGTCCAGCAATTCCAGACGATCCCCCTGTGATCGAGAATCTTCTGAAACTCGGCGGCGGCCGCAGTGCCCTGTCCGGCGGCTAAGTATGTCTCTCCACGGACATAAACATGGTAGAGGCAGGAAATATTGATGACGAACTGAATTTCCCCAAGCTCAATGGCGGAAGCAGATGGCAACGCATTCAGGGCGGAGGCCGGGTTCTTTTTATGCAGCGCCACTTGCGCTCGAATCGCGGGCAACCAAAGCGATTGCATCTGCGTGTCCAGAGGGAAACGTTTCCCTAACTCTTGGGCCAAGGATTCGGCTCGCACCATATCGCCCGCCGTGGCAAATGCGAGTGCTGCTTCACTTTCTGCCCCCTGAGTTGTCGGAGCCAGCTTCAAAGCCTCTCGCGCTGACCGTCGCGCTTCCGCGGGATTGCCGTAAGCCGCTTCCCGGATAGCAGCGATCCCTAGATAGATCGCCCCATTTTCTTTGCTGTCGGTTCGTATCGCGGAGTCCACCGCCCGCCTGGTCAACTCCCGGGCCTTGCCCAGATGTCCGCCATACGCCTCGGTGTCGGATGCGAGTGCGAATCCGACATTCTCGTACTCGTGCTGCCCCGCAAACCAGCGTTGCTGGTCCGCCATCGCCGCAGAGTCTGCTCCGAGAAAAGCCAGACCGTAAAGAGCATCATGGACGATGTAATCCTCAAGCTTCCGCGCCTGCGCCTGGTGAATGATCTGCCGCGTTTCGTCGAAGCGCTGCAAGGCAAGTGTGTAATTGGCGAGGTTCTCGTACACCGTTATGCGATTCGGGGCAAGGCGCAGGCCCTGCCTGGTGGCTTCCACGGCTTTCTCATACTGCCCCTGTCCCCCGTACACATAGCCCAAATTGCCATAAGCTCGATATTCCCGCGGGTAGCTCTCGATCTCCTCCTGAAAGGCCTGGGCCGCTTTGTCCAGTTCCCCAGTTACATTCGAATAGTAGTTCGCTGTAATTTCCAATTTTTCCCGCTCGCTGGCATGCTCCCGCAACTCGAATGCCTTGCCGAAGTACTCGCTGGCTCGCCCCAGTTCGGTGAGATTGGTGTAGTCGATGCCCAGCGCCCGATAGGCCATGGCAAAATTCGGATCAAGCTCAATGGCCTGATGATCGTAAGGCAGGGCTGCGGCAGGACCTTTCTCGTCAGATGCCTTTCGGCCAAGGGTAAGCGCTTTCAGAGCCTCCAGCGATGGCGTGGTAGCCTGTTCGAGCGGAACATCGAACTTCTGCAGCGTAGCCAGCGATTCGCCCAGTCCGCCGCGCAACTTGGACGCGGCTTCGCCCACCACATCCAGCACCTTTTCCTTGGACGCAGCCGTCACCAGTTCCTGCGCAATTGTGTCCCCACTCTGACAATTCACCGCCTTCAATCCAAGCACATATTCGCTGCCTAGGCGGCCAATCGATCCCGCAAGATAGGCCTTGCTGCCCGCGCGCTGGCATAGCTCACGGACTAGATCCAGCGTGAGTTTAGTGCTGGCGGGACGGCTCATCTGTTGCAAGGTCTGCGCCACTTCGCTGTCGGGGAGCACATTCAAGAAAGGCGATTGCCGCAGAGAAACGTTGAGCGCCATCTTCAACGTGTCGTCGAATACGGCGTCGCCGGTGGTGTTGGAAAAATCCGCAAGAACGATGGTGTCCCTGGAAGTAATTTTAAAACCAGGACGGCGCAAGTACCGGAATCCTCCAACGACTGCAAGTGCCACGATCAGAGCTGCGCCGATCCAAAGATACCTGTGTTGATTGGGGCGCGGCTTGACCGGGACCGGAACCTCCGGCTCAGGTGGCCAAGCCACTGGCGCAACAAAACGATAGCCTCGGCGGGGAACGGTTTCCAAGAACCTGGGATTGTCGGCGGAATCATTCAAGGCCGCACGCAGCTTCCGCACCGCCGTGTTCAACGCGTCGTCAAACTCCACGAATGTATCCCGCGACCAGAGTTTCTGCCGGATTTCCTCCCTGGTAACGAGTTGACCGGGATGCTCGAGCAGCAGCACAAGAATCTGGAAGGGCTGCTCTTGCAAACGAATCCGGATCCCCGCCTTGGTCAGCTTGCCTTCTTTGAGATCAGCCTCGAAGGATCCAAAACGAACAATCCGGCCTGCCGGTCCGCGCGGTTGCATACGAGCGCCCCCACCCGCTGCACGAATCGAGAAATTCTAGCATGGATGGTAGGTCAGAAATTGGAGTAACTGCTTTGCCCCGAGCGTGTTAGCTGGTTAGCTGTGATTCGGCAACAGTTTTGTTGTGTTTTTCTCACAACTGCTGCAAATTGCCTGCAGCGGTCGCCTAGGGGTAAAAACCCGAGACGGGAGAATCGTTGGGGGACGGTTCTCCCATCTCGCGGAAAAGTTTTGACATCGTTACCAACACCTTTTCAAGGCGATTATCATGAATCGAAGGAGAAGTTGACCATGTTTGTCCGCAAGGTTGCTGCACGCCTGAAACCGAACTCGCTTACCCAATTTACGAATCTCATGGACCGTGAAATCCTTCACTGGTTACGAAAGCAAGAAGGTTTCCTGGATTTGATTATCCTGGCCGCCGTCGACGGCAGCGAAGTCACGACCATCAGCTTTTGGGATCAAGAACGGAATGCCGAGGCTTACAACTCCGAAGGTTATCCAGAAGTGTTGAAGTTTCTGGGAAAACTCTTGGAGGGGACTCCTTACGTTAAGACATTTAACGTTGTCAGCTCGACATTTCGCAGAGCTCGCCTCGAACCGCCGCCGGAAACAGAAACTCTGATCCAGGACACTGATACGGGACCACTCCGATATCACCCCTATGAGACCAGCAACTGACCTGCACCATGGAATCGTCGCTTTACCGCCGGGTCGGCGAGTAAGGGAAGTCTGATCGAATCTGGCGGTGCGAGGTATAATCCGCGTCATCCATGACGTTGACTGCTGGTACGAAACTGGATGACTATGAAGTTCTCGGCCCCATAGGTGCGGGAGGAATGGGCGAAGTATACCGCGCCCGCGATTCGGTCTTGAAGCGTGATGTAGCGATCAAAGTCTTGCCATCCTTTTTTTCTCAGGATCCCGACCGGCTTCGACGTTTTGAGCAGGAGGCGCAAGCGGCCGCGGCCCTGAACCATCCCAACATTCTTGCCATATACCGGTTTGGTACCTTCGAAAGCGCACCTTATCTGGTATCGGAGTTGCTCGAAGGCACCACGCTGGGGCAGCAACTTGCGCGTGGCCCACTCCCTGTACGGAAAGCGATTGATTACGGTGTTCAGATCGCCTGTGGATTAGCCGCCGCGCACGAAAGGGGAATCGTTCATCGCGATCTGAAGCCGGAGAACATCTTCGTCACCAAAGATGGACGGGTGAAGATTCTGGATTTCGGTTTAGCCAAGCTGACGCAATCCAATGCTGCGAGTTCAGATGGCGACACCGTAACTCTAAAGGAGCAAACGCAGGCCGGACAGATTCTAGGCACCGTCGGCTACATGTCACCCGAGCAGGTGCGTGGAACCACGGCCGACCATCGTGCCGATATTTTCGCTTTCGGTGCGATCTTGTACGAGATGCTGGCCGGCAAGCGGGCATTTCGCAAGCCGACGTCAGCCGAGACGATGACTGCCATCCTCAACGAAGAACCGCCAAGCATTTCGCAGATGGTGACTGGCACTCCTCCGGGTCTGCTGCGGGTGGTGCATCGCTGCCTGGAAAAAGATCCTGAGCGGCGCTTCCAATCGGCATCGGACTTGGGTTTTGCCTTGGAGGCCTTGTCTGAATCCAGCAACTTTTCGGCGGCTGTCAGCGAGCCAGTGTCGCGCTCGCGTGGGGCGTGGGCGATAGGAGCAGGAGCCGCGTTCCTGCTTGCCGCAATTTTTGTTGCTATCGCTCTGCGGATGATCCCGTCCGCCGTTCCTGTGGTGGAATCCGTTACGCAACTCACTGACGATGGCCAACCAAAGGACGGCAAATTAGTGAGTGATGGATCGCGGATCTATTTCGCCGAAGGGCAGACCGGGAGTTGGAAGGTCGCGCAGGTCTCCATCACCGGCGGACCAACTGCGCTGGTTGATACCAGACTTGCCGATCTCCACATCGCGGGCCTCACTTCTGAGGGTTCCGCGTTACTCGCTTTAGTCGGCGGCATGAATGATTCAGCCTATCCTTTATGGTCGATTCCGCTTCCGGCGGGAGAGCCGCGCCGCTTGAGTATCGACGCGCAGGACGCGAACTTTTTCCCGGACGGCCGCCTATTTGTCGCTAAAGGAAGAGAGTTATTCGCAACCGACAAAGATGGCTCGAACCCACGCAAGCTAGCTTCGATGCCCGGTATCGTCATCGTCGAGGAGCCCAGCGTTTCACCCGACGGAAAGCGAATTGCTTTCACGTTATATACGCGGGGTTGGTCCAGCTCTTCTCTGTTCGCAGGTGACGCCAACGGTGCAACTCTCCCCGCGGTGCTTAACGTCGGCCAGAATCCGCATCCATGTTGCGCCATATGGACTTCCGATGGAAAATATCTGGTGTATGGGACCGTCAACTATGGGGAACGGTCAGACCTTTGGACGCTTCCCATGCAAACCGGTTTTTTCCATCGCTCGAAGCAACCAATTCGACTCACTGCGGGGCCACTATCCTACTCGGGCGCAATCCCGAGCCGCGATGGAAAGCAGATCTTCGCGATTGGTACAAAACGACGTAGCGAACTGGTTCACTATGATCTGAAGTCGCATCAATTTCTGCCATTTCTCTCCGGCATTTCGGCGATAGACCCAACCTTCTCCCGCGATGGAAAATGGGTCACCTACACCTCGTATCCGGACCATACTCTCTGGCGGAGCCGCAGCGACGGCTCCGAACGCATGCAATTGACTTACCCTCCGATGGAAGTGGTTTTCCCTTGTATTTCCCCGGACGGAAAGAATGTTTCTTTTCGTACATCCGATTGGGATCTATACGTGATGAAGATTGACGGCGGCCCGGCGCAGCTAATCGCGAAGCATTCGGACTCTTCGAACTGGTCCCCCGACGGAAACCTTTTGCTGTTTACTTCCTACAGCGAAGCACCAGTCGGAGAAAATACCCGCATGTATTTGCAGGTTTTCGACTTTCGCAGGGGGAAGACATCTGTCGTTCCTTCCTCCCATGGCATAGGCGGAGGGTTGTGGATTACCCAGAACACGTTTGTCGCCGCTCGCTTCGATCCCTCCCGGCCGGAGTTCCTGACTTTTGATTTCAAAACACAAAAATGGAATGATCTTGTTGCTGGCATCCTTGTGAGTAGTTGGGCGGTTTCGCCGGATGGCAAGTATTTCTACTTTACGACCGGTGGTGCGGAACCTAAAGCGCAGCGCTTCCGCTTCGCAGACCGCCAGATTGAAACCATCACCAGCCTAAAAGACCTTCGGCGGGTAGTGGATTCGCTCGAGCAGAGTACTCAAATCGATGTCGCACCTGATGGCTCCGCAATTTTTGCCCGCGACATAGGCACCCATGAAGTCTACGCACTGAATGTCCGCTGGCCATGATGACGATGCGGTCCACGCCCGAGGAAGCTTCGTGACAAAACATGCTCGGGCTTCGGAGTAGCATGCAGGATCGAGATCTCTTGAATGGTCAGGATATCGACTTGCGCATATCGCGGTCGCTCTTCTGCCGTACCCCCCTAGAAAGCTGAGCATTGGTCATTTACCATGGGCGACCAGTTCACAATTGCAGAGATGGAGATGGGCGCAACTACTGAGACCAATCCGGAGAATGGCCTCGAGAACGCCGAGAGGGCGGCTGGTCCTTGCGTGTTCGTGCTGTTTGGCGCGGCTGGAGATTTGACCAAGCGCAAGCTCGCGCCTGCGCTCTTCAATCTGGGGAAGGCGAAGCTGCTGTCTGACAATTTCGCGGTGATAGGCGTTTCAGTCGACGACTTGAGCCTGGAAGATTTTCGCAGCCAGGTTACCAGTTTCCTGCCCGTTGAACCCGACTCAGCAAACGCCCTGGAGTGGTTCCGGAAGCGGCTGTTCTACGAGCGCGGGGACTTTGCGGATCCGAATACGTTTACGAAACTCAAGGAACGGCTCGCCGCGATCGACGAGGAGCAACATACGGAAGGTAACTACCTTTTTTATCTGGCGACCGCACCCAAGTTTTTTTCGCAGATTGTACAGCAACTGGGAGCAGCCGCGCTTTCGCAGCAGGAAAATGGACGCTGGCGCCGGGTGGTAATCGAAAAGCCTTTTGGACATGATCTGGACTCTGCGCAGGCGCTGAACCGCGACATCAAGAATGTGCTACAGGAAAATCAGATCTATCGCATCGATCACTATCTGGGCAAAGAGACGGTGCAGAACATCATGGTCTTCCGGTTCGACAACGCCATTTTCGAGCCTATCTGGAACCGGCGGTACATTGACCATGTGCAAATCACGAATGCCGAAACCGTAGGAGTGGAGCGGCGAGGCGGGTACTTCGACACCGCGGGGACCTTGCGTGACATGGTCCCCAACCATGTGATGCAGTTGCTCAGCTTAACCGCGATGGAATCGCCGGTATCTTTTCAGGCGGACGCAGTAAGGAATGAGCAGGCTAAACTTTTGCATTCGATTCAACCGTTGAACTCGGACGACGTTTTGCAGCGCAGTGTACGCGGCCAATATGGCCCGGGACTGCTGGGTGCGGAAAAAGTATCTGCATATCGGGCGGAACCGGGAGTCTCTCCGGAATCGCGCACTGAGACGTTCGTGGCCCTGAAGCTTAACATCGACAATTGGCGCTGGGCGGGAGTGCCATTCTACTTTCGGACGGGCAAGCGTCTGGCGCAGCGACACACGGAGATCGCGATCCAGTTCAAACGCACGCCCTTCGAGCTGTTTCGCAAAGCTCCATTTCACAAGCTGCATACCAACACGCTGGTCATCCAGATCCAGCCCGTGGAAGGAATTTCGCTGAGCTTTGGGGCGAAGATTCCGGGGCCGCTGCTTCGGGTTGGGTCGGTCGACATGAGTTTTGAATACTCCAGATATTTCGGCGCAGATGCCTATACCGGCTACGAGGTTTTGCTGTATGACTGCATGATCGGAGACGCAACCCTGTTTCAGCGCGCCGATATGGTTGAAGCTGGATGGACCGTGGTGGATCCAGTGTTGGACGTGTGGAGAGCGCTGCCTCCGCGCAAGTTTCCGAATTACGCATCCGGCAGCTGGGGGCCAGCGGAGGCCGATCAACTGCTGCAACTTGACGGCCGCCAGTGGAGGAGAATTGAACCATGATTCTTGCTGAACAATGATTCTCGCAGGTGAGATCGGCGCGACGCGCACCCGGCTGGCGGCTTTCGAAACCGAAGGCAACCGGCTGCAACGTGTGGTGGAAAAGACATACCCGAGCCAACGGCACGACGGGTTATCCGGAATTCTTGCTGACTTCGTAAAAACCGAAGGCATTCCGGTTCACAGCGCATGCCTCGGCGTAGCCGGGCCAGTACGAGCGGGACGAAGCAAGATTTCCAACCTGCCCTGGGTTATTGATGCGCGGGAAGTGGCCCAGCAACTCAGACTGAATTCGGTTGGACTGCTCAACGATCTGGAAGCTTACGCTTATGGAATCGATGGCCTGGAATCCAAAGACTTCATCACATTGAGCGAGGGTGCGGAAGAGGCTGAAGGCAACCGGGCCGTTATCTCGGCCAAAACTGGACTGGGGATGGCGGGGCTTTATTGGGATGGCTTCCGGCATCATCCTTTTGCTTGCGAAGGAGGGCACTGCGACTTCGCGCCCAGGAACGATCTGCAGATGGAATTGCTAACCTACCTGCAGAAAAAGTACGGCCGCATCAGCTGTGAGCGAATTCTCTCCGGGCCCGGGATCAAGAATATCTACGATTTTCTGCGGGACTCGCAAAAGGCTGAGGAGCCAGAATGGTTGCGAACGCAGTTGAGCGCCGCACCCGATCTTCCAGCGCTGATCTCGAAACTCGCTTTGGAGGGCAAGGCTGCGATCTGCGATCAGACCTTGGCGATTTTCGTCAGCGTGTTTGGTGCGGAGACCGGAAACTGCGCGTTGAATTTCATGTCCACTGGCGGGATTTTCATCGGGGGCAGCATTGCGGCAAAGATCGTGCCCAAGATGAAGGAGCCGCTCTTCCTCGAATCCTTCCTAGACAAAGGACGCATGGAAACAATTCTGAAGGACATTCCGGTCAAGATCGTGGCGAATGACGACTCCGGCATGATTGGTGCGGCGCGTTACACGCTTATCCAGAAGGCATTTCGCACAGCGAGCCGGGCTGCGGAGTGACAGAGTCTCTCGGTCTCGAAGAGCCAACTACTGCTGCTGCTGAGCGTCGACCAACTGCGATTGCTCAGTCTCATCCAGAAATTGCGACCATTCCTCGTCCGCGGCAAATTCCTCGTCGGGAGGAAGCACGGCTTTCGACGGCGTCACTCGAACTCTGACCTGAAGTTGAGTGGCGGCCTTTCCCTTCATCACGCCCATGGTGGGCGGAACGTCGGCATAGTCTCGACCGATCGCAGTGCGAATGTGCTGCTCTCCCGCCGCCCCAATATCCACCCCGGCAGCATTCGGGTTTAGGCAAAGCAACATTGGCGCTCCGGTCTTCTGGTTGCTCTTTCGTTTTCTCGACATGGCACTCTCTCTGGTTGCATTTTGTCCATGCGAGCCGGCCCAAACTGTGCACAAGGAGTACTCTCCTGAACGAGATCAACGTACCCTGCGAAGGGCCGCCGTCATCACTGAATTGAGCACAGAGTCTGGGACCATCCTCTTAAACGGGCTCCCGAAGGATGCACCATTGACGTTTTCGGCCTACTTGCCGGCGTACATGGCCCGCTCATTTTATCGCGCCACGCACGAACCTCAGTTCCTTACCGTTTTGACAGGCGCACCGCGGGTTGGTTACTCTTAAGTCAGTTCTGCAAGACCCAGGTATCTTTTGAGCCCCCACCTTGAGATGAATTCACGACCAGCGAGCCTTTTCGCAAGGCCACTCGTGTAAGACCGCCCGGGACAAATAAGAGTGCAAGTTTCCTTCTGCGAACCGATCCGGGCGCCGATCGCGAAAAAAAGACCTGCGAGAGCCCGACGAACTGCATACCGATCCACTTGTCAGAGTCGAAAACTATGAGGACAGCTTCGGCAATCATAGCTGCCGCTTGGTGGCTCCGCCCGGCAAGATTCGATTGCAGAATTCCACGCTGATTGAAGACTCGGGAAAGCCCGACCTCGAGCACCCCGACGCAGCAGAGATTCCCGTCGGCCAACTGCCCTTGAATGTACTGCCCTACCTGATGAACAGCCGGTATTGCGAGGTTGATCTGCTGTCCGCCACTGCGGCGGAACTATTCTGGAACGCTCCAAGAGGATGGAAACGGGTTCAGGCGGTATGCGATTGGGTGCACAGCAAGGTCACTTTCGGATACGAGTTTTCCAGTCCGATTCGCACGGCGCTGGGCGTGTATACGGAGCGAGTCGGGGTGTGTCGAGACTTTCAACACCTTGCGATTACTCTCTGCCGAGCTCTCAACATTCCCGCCCGCTATGCCACTGGATACCTGGGTGACATCGGAGTGATCGTGGCTCCGAGCCCCATGGACTTCAGTGCCTGGTTTGAAGTTTACCTGGGCGATCGCTGGTGGACGTTCGATGCCAGACACAACGTTCGGCGCATTGGACGTGTGTTGATGGCAACCGGACGCGACGCAACCGACTGCGCGATGACAACTTCATTTGGAAGAGCGAAGTTGACCAGCTTCCAGGTCACGACGGACGAAGTGCAGAAGTTATAAACTGCGAGAATTTCGCGGCAGCGATAGGATTCTTAGCTTCGTTTTTCCAGTCCTTTATGATGAGTTATGGATGAGACGCGTTTGTGGGCGACGAGGGACCAACAGGGGCGTCTTTGCGAGCTAACCGCCGAGACCTCGGATTTGGCCAAAGAACGTCCTCTCCGGCGCGACGTTCGTTCGCTTGGAGTCCTGCTGGGGCGCGTACTTGTGGAGCAGTCTGGCGCTCCACTGCTGGACGTAGTCGAACATCTTCGGCGCCTTCTGATCCAGCATCGAAAGGCCACGAACAGCCCGAAAAAAAACGGAAATGATGATGACCTGATGGCTCAGGCGCGCACGGTCATTGCCCACCTTCCCGTCGAAGACGCCTACAAGCTCACAAAGGCATTCTCGATTTATTTCGAGCTGACAAATCTGGCGGAGACTAATCACCGCAAGCGTCGCCGGCGGGCTGCGCAACTGCACGGGGACCGCGTATCTTTGCCCGGGTCCTTTCGCGGAACCCTGCTGCGATTGAAAGCAGCTGGAATGAATGCGCAACAGGCGCTCGAGGCGCTACGCAGGATTGAGGTCACACCAGTTTTCACCGCACATCCGACGGAAGTTGCACGTCGGACGGTGCTCAGCAAGCGGCGCAACATCGCCCGCTTTCTCGAGGATCTCGATCGTCTGCCCTTTTCTAGTTCGGATGCCGAGGAGTTGGAGAGGCAAATCGCCGCTGAGATCACCGCTCTCTGGCAGACCGACGAAGTGAGACTCACCAAGCCCAGGGTGACGGACGAGATTCGCATGGGCCTCGATCCGTACCCGATGACTCTGTTTGACACTTTGCCCAAGATCTATACCGAGATGGTTGACTCCTTCCGAGATGTCTATGGTCTTGAGCTTCGAGAGCGAGAATTGCCCCGCGTCCTTTCCTTTGGTTCGTGGGTTGGTGGCGATCGTGATGGCAATCCATTTGTGACCGCGGAGTGCACCCGCGACGCTCTGCAAATGGCCCGCAACGTAATCATCGACTACTATTTGCGTCAGACATCGAAGGCGATGGAGCTTCTGAGTTCATCCGCACGGCAGGTAGGCACGTCGACGTTATTACGCCAAGGACTGAAACAGTACGATGCACTCTTGTCGTCCGCACGCGCGCGCAGGATTTCTGAAGCGGAGGTGTATCGCCTATTTTTAGAGGTGGTCGAGATACGGCTGCGGGCCTCGAAAAAAGTCCCCTCCATCTTCCCTGCATACAAAGATTGCACTGAATTTGCATCGGATATCGCTCTCCTTAGAGATAGCCTGGGTGAAAATAAGGGCGGCCGGCTGGCTGAGCTCGTGATTGATCCGTTGCTGCGGGCCGTCCAAACCTTTGGTTTCAGTCTTCACTCGCTCGATATTCGCCAGCATTCCTGGGTTCTTGCCGAAGCTTTGGCTAAGTTGGCTGTAGCAGCGACGGGAAACCCTGGAGGAAATCTTGGACCGGAAGCATCCTGCAGGTTTTCGGAGGATTCGCGAGAAACCATGAATGTCTTTCAGACCCTGGCGCAGTTGAAGCAACATTATCCTCCGGATTCGGTCCGCACTTTCATCGTCAGCAATACGCAATCAGAGCACGACATTTTTAATGTGGTCCGCTTGGCAACTGTTTGTGGACTCCGGGTGAGCGGGAAGGGGGACGACCCTGGCCTAATGCCGGTGCCGTTGTTCGAGTCGATCGAGGCCCTTCGTGCCTCTGGGGATGTCATGCGCCGGGTATGGAACTCGGCGGAGTACTCCCCTTTGCTCGACTCCTGGGGACGGTGCCAGGAAGCTATGTTGGGATATTCGGATTCCAACAAAGACGGTGGAATGCTTACCAGCACGTGGGAATTACACAAAGCTCACCATGCCTTGCATCAGGTGGCGCGCGAATGTGGCGTCAAACTGCGATTGTTCCACGGACGCGGCGGAACAGTAGGCCGCGGAGGTGGACCAACGCACGCCGCAATTCTTGCGCAGCCGGTTGGAGATTTTTCCGGCCAGATACGAATTACAGAGCAGGGCGAAGTGCTGAACTGGAAGTATTCCGATCCCGTTCTCGCGGAATGGAACCTGGAGTTGATGATTGCTGCGTCATTGGAAGCGCTCACCCGAGCGGATGCTCCGCGAGCGCAAGAAACCTCTCCGTGGGATGACGTGATGGAAAGCATGTCGCAAAAGGCCTTCGCCTACTACCGAAAAAACATCGCCGAGAATCCAGATGTGTTGCTTTACTTTGAACAGGCCACGCCGGTCAACGAACTGGATAATATGCAGATTGGGTCTCGCCCAGCCAGGCGGAGCCAGAGCCGGGGTCTGGAAGATCTTCGCGCCATCCCCTGGGTGTTCGGGTGGATGCAGAGCCGGCACGCTCTTCCCGCTTGGTTTGGCGTGGGTTATGCAATCGAGCAGTTCATTGCGGAGGCACCCGGAAATGCGGGGCGTCTCCGCGAGATGATGCAGCAGGTCCCACTGTTTTTCGAACTGGTGCGCAACGTGGAACTGGCCATGGCGAAAGCCGACCTCAGCATTGCAAGGCTCTACGCGAACCTGGTCGAAGACAGCAATGTACGCGACCGGGTCTTCGCTTTGCTGGAGGAGGAATTTCTGCGCACACGAGAAGCTTTGCTTTCCATTACAGGTCAAAAAGACTTGCTCGAGGCAAACACCGTTCTATTCCGTTCGATTCGCTTGCGCAATCCCTACGTTGACCCGATGAGCCTGGTGCAGATCGACCTTCTGCGTCGCAAACGGGCTGGTGAGAATACAGACGCCCTCAACTACGCCCTGAGCGCTACCATCAACGGAATCGCTGCCGGACTGCACAATACAGGCTAGTGATGTTGTTTAGACCCGCGCCTGATTGCAACGTATCGAGGAGCGGAAAGCCTTCCCGGTCGCTTAAATCTGCCCAACAAATCTTGTACTATAAGGGGGGGATGGCTTGTATCCTGGGATTCGAAGGCCGAGCGACGTCAACTCTGAATCCTTTTCGCACCTACCGAAATCTATTCGGAACAACTGTCCTTGTGTCCGATCTCGTTGGGCACACAATTACCCATCGTTTTTGTTGGAGAATATATGGCGAAACGGCTAATCTTTACATTACTGGCGCTGGCCGCTATTTTAGGCGGACTTGGATTCGTGAAGTTCCGGCAGGTCGAGGTTGCAATCGCCCAGGGTGCATCCTTCCAGCCCACGCCCACGGCGGTTACGACAGTGGTCGCTCAACGCCAGACCTGGCCCTCGACGCTAACCGTAATCGGCACCACGGCTGCAATCGAGGGTGTGACCGTGAGCGCCGATTTGCCCGGCACGATCGACAAAATTCATTTTGAATCAGGCCAGCGGGTACATGAGGGAGACATTTTGATCGAACTCGATACTCGTCAGGAACGGGCGCAGCTCGCCAATGTGGAGGCACAACGCGATCTGGCTCGTGTCAACTACGATCGTGCGCAGCAACTAGTAAAAGCAGGAGTCATTTCTCGTTCAGAATACGACAATGCCAGCGCTCAGCAGAAGGCGACAGAGGCCCAAGTTGGTGACATACGGGCAGCGATCGCTCGCAAGACGATTCACGCTCCGTTCAGTGGGGCATTGGGAATTCGGCAAGTCAGTTTGGGGCAGTATCTGGCAGCGGGCCAGGCAGTGGTTTCACTGCAATCGCTGGATCCTATTTATGTGAACTTCGGAGTGCCGCAGCAGAACACGGCTAAAATGGCGCCCGGGCGAGTCCTGCGCGTGACCAATGGCGATTTACCGGGGATGGCTTTCACTGGAAAAATTACGGCGCTCGATTCTGTCGTAAATGAACAGACGCGAAACATCCAGGTACAGGCCACGCTTTCAAATAAAGGAAACAAGTTACGTCCGGGGATGTTCGTACAAGTTGAACTGCCGATTGGGGAGGCGCGCCAAGTTGTGCCGCTGCCGGCTTCTGCAATCAACTATGCGCCCTATGGCGACTCCGTGTTTGTTGTAGTTCAGATGAAGGATGCGAAGGGGAATACATATCGCGGGGTCCGCCAGCAGGTGGTCAAGGTTGAAGGCTCTCGCGGAGATCAGGTCGCAATCACTTCTGGCATCAACCCAGGCGACGAAATTGTGAGCGCAGGTGTTTTCCGCCTTCGCAACGGCGCCGCAGTCCAGGTGAACAATACGGTCAAACCGGAGAACAGTTCAAATCCGAAGCCCGAGGATAGTTAAACGAAGACAGCTAAACTCAGCTGCAGGCATCGGAGGAGCATTGTATGAAATTTACAGATCTATTTGTTAAGCGTCCCGTGCTGGCGATTGTTTTAAACCTTGTGATCCTAATCGCCGGTCTGCAGGCTATTCGCTCTCTGAGTGTGCGGCAGTATCCCCGCAGTGATATCGCCGTCGTGCAGGTAACGACGGTGTATGTAGGCGCGAGCGCCGATCTGGTTCGCGGGTTCGTCACCACGCCGATTGAGCGGGTTATCGCCAGCGCCGATGGAATCGACTACATGGAGTCGACGAGCGCGCAGGGGCTTAGCACGATCCTGGTGCACCTGAAAATCAACTTTGACACAACAGCTGCGCTGACTCAGATCCAGGCGAAAGTGGCGCAGGTTCGCAACGATCTTCCTCCGGATGCTCAAATTCCGGTTATCGATCTGGAGACCGCTGATACTCAGTTCGCGGCGGTGTATCTTGGGTTCTCTTCCGCCGATCTCGATCAGAACCAGATTACCGACTATCTGACTCGTGTGGTTCAACCCAAGTTAAGCGCGATCAGCGGTGTGCAGCGTGCCGACATCCTGGGAGATCGAACGTTCGCCATGCGCTTATGGTTAAAACCCCAAGAAATGGCGGCTCGGGGTGTTTCGCCTTCCGACGTGCATGATGCGCTGTCGAAGAACAACTATCTTTCGGCGCTCGGAGCCACCAAGGGTTCCATGGTTTCCGTGAACCTGATTGCGAACACCGACCTGCGCACTCCCGATGAGTTTAAGCAGATGGTCGTGAAGCAACAGAATGGCGTAGTTGTCCGATTGGGTGAGATCGCGGACGTGCAGCTCGGCGCAGAGAACTACGACCAGGATGTGCGCTTCAATGGAGAAACCGCGACCTTCATGGGCATCTGGGTGCTTCCTACGGCGAATTCTCTGGAAGTGATCCGCAATGTGCGCAAAGAACTGCCTGCGATCCAGCAACAACTGCCCACGGGCATGAAGTTAGGTGTCCCATACGATTCGACGGCATATATTCAAGACGCAATCAATGAAGTGCTGCATACGCTCGCCGAAACCTTACTCATCGTGATCGTTGTCATTTTTCTTTTCCTGGGCTCATTCCGTTCCGTCCTGATTCCCGTAATCGCCATTCCGATCTCGCTGATTGGCGCGGTCTTTCTGATGCTCCTGGCCGGCTTCACCATCAACCTTCTGACTCTGCTTGCCATTGTGCTTTCGGTTGGACTGGTGGTTGACGACGCGATTGTCATGGTGGAGAACGTCGAGCGACACCTGCACTTGGGCAAGTCTCCGTTTCAAGCTGCGAAGGACGCGGCGCGCGAGCTGGTTGGACCGATCATCGCAATGACGATCACGCTGGCGGCTGTGTACGCACCCATCGGAATTCAAGGGGGGTTAACGGGCGCGCTGTTCCGCGAGTTTGCATTCACGCTGGCGGGTGCCGTGATTGTATCCGGAGTTGTGGCACTGACCCTGTCGCCGATGATGGGTTCGAAGCTGCTGCGCGCTGGTGACACCGAGCGTGGATTTTCGGGCATCGTCAACCGTGGCTTTGAAAATGTCAGAGATCTGTATGTCCGATTGCTCACGGGGACATTAAAGTATCGTCCCGTCGTGCTTACTGTGTGGGTAATAGTCGCCGTGCTCATGATTCCTTTTTACATGTTCTCCCAGAGAGAGCTGGCGCCGGCAGAGGATCAAGGAGTGGTATTCGGGGTCATTCAATCCTCCGCCAACTCTACTCTTGATCAGACCAACCTGTTCACCCAGCAGGTCTATGATGTGTACCACTCGTTTCCAGAAAGTGCGAGCATCTTCCAGATCACCAATCCGAGTGGTGGATTTGGAGGCATGGTCACCAAGCCCTGGAGTCAACGAAAGAAGACCGCGCAAGAACTGCTTGTGGAATCGAGTGGCCCTCTGTCCAAGATCGCGGGCGTGCGTGTGATTCCCCTGACACCGCCACCGCTTCCTGGGGGCGGCAACTTCCCGGTCGACTTTGCGATTGTGTCGGCGGCTGAGCCAGAGCAAGTCAGTCAACTCGCCGAGCAGATCGTGCAGAAAGCCATGGCCAGTGGCATGTTCATCTTTGCCGATACGGACGTGAAGTTTGACCAGCCACAAACAGAAGTTGTTTTCGATCGCGACAAACTTCGTTCACAGGGCGTGGATTTAAGCCAGGCCGGAGCGGATCTTTCCACCATGCTGGGTGGGAACTATGTCAACCGTTTCAGCATTCAGGGACGCAGCTACAAAGTTATTCCGCAGGTGAAGCGAGTCGAGCGGTTGACGCCCGATCAGCTCTCACAGATTTACGTGAAGGGCTCCGCGGACAAGCTCGTGCCCCTCTCGACGTTCGCCACTCTAAAGACCACGACCGAGCCGAGATCGCTGAACAAATTTCAGCAACTGAATGCGGTGCGGATTCAAGGGGTCATCCCGCCGAATGTTCCGCTCGATAAGGCTCTGACTTTTCTGGAGGACCAGGCTAAACAGGTCCTGCCCCAGGGATTTACCGTCGACTACGCGGGTGAGTCCCGGCAGCTCCGCGTGGAGGGGAGTAAGTTCCTGGGCACGTTCTTGCTTTCGGCAATCTTGATTTATCTCGTGCTTGCCGCGCAATTTGAGAGCTTCCGTGATCCCTTTATCGTTCTGGCCGGTTCCGTACCATTAGCGATCTCCGGGGCCCTGGTATTTTCGTTTCTGAATTTCACAACTCTGAATATCTATAGTGAGGTTGGCTTGATTACCCTTGTCGGCCTCATCGCCAAGAACGGAATTCTGATCGTCGAGTTCGGGAACCATTTGCAGGAGACCGGTCTCACCAAACTCGAGGCGATTATTGGCGCCGCCAGCACGCGGCTCCGCCCCATTCTCATGACAACGGCCGCCACAGTTTGCGGCCATTTCCCCCTGGTTCTTGCTAAGGGTCCGGGCGCCGGAGCGCGAAACAGCATCGGCATCATGCTGGTTAGCGGAATGATCATCGGTACCGCTTTCACGCTGTTTGTAGTTCCGTCCATTTACATGCTGGTCGCAAAAACGCACGTACCCGTCGAGCGGGATGAAGAGATAACGCTCGATCAGCCGGCTGAAGCCGCGGTATAGTTTCGGAAGAACAGAAGCAACCCGAATACAGAGAAGGCCGAAGGTCATGCGGACGGATTGCGGTCCGGGCTGGTATCGGCTCGACGTTGCCTCACCGAATCACCGAAACTTGAAGAGAATCGTAATCACTCTATGTACCGCAGTAGGCTGACCGTTGAGCAAGAAAGGTGTGTAGCGCCATTGGTGCACAGCTGCCACTGCAGCTGCATCGAATATCGGTTCTCCGTGAAGCACCTTAACCTCGCGGACAGTACCATCCTCGGCGACCGAGGCGTCCAAGGTCACCGATCCTTCGAGCGCCAAACTAAGCGCATTCGGCGGATACCTCGGCGGAATCTGGCGGATGAGACGACCCTGCGTAACGCCTTCGGAAATCCTGACTTCAAGCCGTGGCAAAGGGGCCGGCGCAGAAACTAAGTTCGCTAACTTATCGCTGCTCTCGGGTGTGACCGCAACGACGGTTGGCGGCTCCGCGGCGGGAGCGGACGTCGACGAGCGAAGCGTCGATTCTCCGGATGACGCCGGGAGAATGATATTTTTCGTTGACGTATCGAGCGAACGCACCGGAGGTGGATTTTCCACGCCTTCGATGTTGGCCGCATTCCGCACAACGTCTTTAGTCCGGGACACATCGGGCTCTCTCTTTGCAGTTTTGGGCGAAGGTCTTGAGGGATACAGAGTTGGCGCGGTAACGTTCGACGTTCCCTGCTCTGTTGCATGTGCTTGTGCTATTGGGTGGCTAGGCGTGAACTCCCCGACCGTTGCACGCCGAGTCCGCCAGACGGCGGCGGAAGCCAGTAGCAGCAGGGCGATAGCCCCGCCCGAAATCCAATAGCGGCGTTTGGTTTTCCAAACTGACTCATCCCATCTCGCAGGCGAAAGCCTTTTTTCGGAAGCCGTCGCAGCACCCCAGGCTTCAGACCGGTCGAATAGTGGGCTCGCTTGGGCCGGGGTCGAAATGTTGGCTCGGGATTCTTGCCGGTAGGCGGCTTCAGTAATCTCGCCTAAACTTTCCAGAAAACTGATTTGCTCGTTGGTAAAGGCGTTAGCGTGACTGGAGAAAACTTCCACAATCCCGAAGGTTCCGATAGCGCCGCGCAAAGGCACGGCGGCAAGCGAACGTATTCCGAGAACGCGGCAAACCTCTGGTTCCACGCGATTGTCGGTTTGCGTATCGTCACAGAGAAGGCTTCTGGATGTACGGAAGCATTCGCCGGAGATTCCTGAGTCCACATTCACCAAAGTTCCCAATTCAGGGGCGATGTCACCGCTTCGTGCCCGGCACACAACAACGCCATTGGTTCGCAACGCGATTCCGGCTCCGTCAGCGCCGGTCAGAATTCTCGCCGTGTCAGCAACTGCTCCGAGAATCGTGTCTAGAGGATGTATCTCGCTCGCCAGAGCGTTGCGCAAGTCCGTCAAAAGTGCTGCAGAATTGGACCGGTGGTTCAGGTCCGAGCTAGCTGAGGTTTGGGAAGCCAAGGGTAGACGACCACGTAAATCGAGTTCAGAGGAAGTTGGACGCGGCAAATAGCTCATCTCACGCCTCCGAATCCTCCTTCTTGACTTCAAACAGGGCCTTGATTTCAAACTTGGCGATCATGATACACCCATCTCGCCTGTGCATGACGTGTAAGACAAGCGCTGCCTTCTCAATCGCTTTGTCAGGACATATTGCTCGTTGCTATGAGGTTGATATGAGGGCTTATCGTTCCTCGATATTGGCGACGAGTTTGCGCAGCGCACAACAACTCGCTGGCGTCATGATTGCTCTCAAGAGTGTGCCGATGGTCGCTTCAGTGGACAAGCAACGAAGGGACTGGCGAAGGCTTTTCCCGGGCAGCTTCGCGATTCGACTGGGTCGACGCAGACTCAAACTTCTACACTCCAAACCATTGGCGACAACGGGCTCGCACTGGCGCCTGCGTACAGGCCTCGGAGCGGTTAAGAAACCTTCTTCTGCTGCGTCGACAAAATGGACGGACTTGCTACGCCTTCACTGGGCTTGGGATCGAAGACCTGCGCTATCTCTTCATGGTTCGTATCGTTGAGAGAATGTTGCGGCGTGCGCGTGTTCAATTCTTCCAATCGCTTTCTGATGTCCTGCCCCGACGTCACACGAGCACTACAATGTTTACAGTCAGGACGGTGAATCCTCAGCAGCGAAAAAAGGTAGCATCTTAACTTCACAACCCACCTCGCATGGAATTCAGGTCATTCGCCTCAGCGGGTGTTGCGCCTCAAGCTTGCCGGAACGGTTCTTGAAAGCGAGGCAAATTATGCCACACGATCCGGCCGTCTTTCAATCAAATTGGGTTGCAGGTGAAATCAATCTGTAGCTTCTCCATTCCAGGTTGAATCCCTATAAGATGGAGTCGTGGATGCGATCCACAAATTCTGCGTTCACAATGATAGCATTAGACGACTGCGACGGCGGACTTCCACGAAGCCGCGGTCGATTGCTTTGTGAGAAGTTTCCGCAATTCACGAGGAGAAGAGAAGAACGAAATCCACTCCGGAGGCTAGGAGAGCCATGCCGAGAACTTGAACAGCACGCCCGACGTCGCAACCATCGGTCCGATCATCAACAGTGAAAGGAATTCTGTTTAGAGGCCCTCGACGATTACGAAGTGCGGTCCATCGAGGCTTTGTGCGATCCGAGACATTGTAAACTTCCTTAATCGCGTGTTACCGACACGCTAGTTGGGATTGTTTTCGTGATTCGCCTTCGATGGCGAGTAACCGGCTGTCGTGTCCGTCGTCAGAACAGTGGAGTCAAGCGGTATTGCTGTCGCTGGCTTGGGCGCCATTGCTGGTTCCGTTATGCAATATTTCACCAGGCACCAAAGTGCGCGTACTCCATCCTTCCATTGGATCTTCTTGCCCTCTTCATACGTACGACCCCGGTAGCTGATGCCGACTTCGTAGATGGCTAATTTTCGCTTGGCTATCTTGACTGTGATTTCGGGCTCGAATCCAAAACGCTTTTCTTCCAGAGGAATGGATTGGATGACCTCTCGCCGGAAAGCTTTGTAACAAGTCTCCATATCGCTGAGGTTGACGTTGGTAAGGGCATTGGAAAGCAATGTAAGAATCCAATTGCCCACCGAATGCCAGAAGTAAAGCACGCGATGAGGGCGGTCGGAAATAAAGCGCGAACCGTAAACAACGTCGGCGCGGCCATCAATCAACGGCTCTAGCAGTATCGTATACTCTGCCGGGTCATACTCTAGATCGGCGTCCTGGATGATGACAAAGTCCCCGTTAGCTTCCCTGATGCCACGGTGCAAGGCCGCACCTTTGCCCAAGTTTTTAGGTTGAAACAGAGTTCGAATCTGAGGACGCTCGGTCTGCAGTTGTGCAAGAATTTCGCGGGAACCATCGGTGGACCCATCGTCGACGCAAATCAATTCGATGTCCAGCGGAACGGCAAGCACTCTGTCAACCACTTGCCGCAGCGTGGCGCGTTCGTTGTACACCGGCATGACGACGGAAAGTCGCATTGCTTCTTAAAGAGTAGTAGAAAAGTATAGTGCAAAACCAGGTTGGAGATCGTGTTTTCTAGTAACATTCACGATTCTTGCCGACAGTGCCGAAGGCGACAGACTAAAAGGTCGGACAATTCTACCTTTACGCGAAGGCTTGGGGCGTCGAAAAAAGTCAGACTCATTGAGCGAGCGGAGTAAGAAACGCGAAAAAGAAGTTCCAGCTGGAGGCTTGGACACGACGGTCCACCTAGGAAATTGAGCCGAACTGTTGTTAGGTCTCCGGACGCGCATGCAGGCATATAATTACGGAAGCCGTAACTGACACCCAGGCCTCGTATCGAGCAGAATGACCGAAACCACGGAAGCAAATTATTTCCAACCTCACTGGTACGCGGTCTACACTCGGTCCCGCCACGAAAAAACCGTGGCTCAACAACTGGGTCACAAGTCAGTGGATCACTTCCTGCCACTCTTTGAAACCATTAGAAACTGGAGAAATGGCCGTTTTAGGGTTCGCCTGCCACTTTTTCCCGGCTACTTGTTCGTGCACATCGCGCTTCAGGAGCGACTGCAGGTGCTCCAGGTGCCGGGCGTAGTAGGGCTGGTGAGTTCAAACGGCATGCCCGTGGCCTTGCCTCAAGCCGAGATTGAAACAATCCGCGACGCTCTGACCAAGGGCCTGCAAGCGCACCCTCATCCCTACTTGACGGTAGGTTCGCGGGTACGCATCAACAGTGGTCCGTTGGAAGGTCTGAACGGGATCTTGGTGCGCAAGAAAGGACAGCTGCGTGTTGTGGTATCGGTGGATTTGATCATGCGTTCGATCGCCGTTGACATTGACGCAAGCGAAGTTGAACCCATGAAGTAGTAAGCTCTTCCGGGGAGTTTGTCGCGAGGAATACAATTCAGCGCTGAAGGCGGCCCATTCGGACGTTCACTTGCCAGCACTGCCCGCCCCGAACAAGCCAGTGCGCCGTGATACCAGAAACGAGTGATGGAGTAGATGAGGAGTCTAACGCAAAACCGCTGTAGACCCCTTACCTCAGGCGTGGAGCGCGATTTCATCCCAACGGCCCTGCGCAAGCCGGGTGTCGGCCAATTGGTCGTGGGCGAGAGCGTATAGCATCAGCTCGACACGGCCAGACCGCCCCACTTTGTCGCAAAGGCGGAATAAATAATTCTTGACGGTGTGTTCGCTGAGACGCAGCTGCTCGGCAATCTCGCGGTTCGTAAGTCCATTGGCAACGCAGGCCAGAACTTCCTTTTCGCGTTTGCGAAGCTGATTATTCCGTTCGGGGCTGCTGTTCGCGGCACGCAGCGGCGCCTTCGATTCGAGAGCCTCAAGAATCACCTGCATTTGGTTCGTATCGGCCCAGACCTGCCCTTGATGAACAGAGAGCAGACATTTGCGCAGCATCTTGACGGAACCGGAACGACAAAAGATTCCCCGCGCCCCGCTGAGAAATGCATTCAACACCAGATCATCCTCGAGTGAATCCAGGAGGACAACGCTGCGCGTGCTCGGATGGGAAATCCGCAGTTCTCGCAGCAGGGAAAAACCACTCAGAGGACCATTCTTTAGATTCAGTGCAGTCACCACAACATCGGCGTGCTCGAAGCTGAGGATTTGTAGAGCTTGTTCCACGTCCGCCGCGGTCCCTATAATCTTGAACCTATTCTTGCCCGCCAGTGAACCGGCCAACAACTGCCCACCCATACGGCTCTGGTCCGCGATAAGGATAGATACCACGCTTGGCGCCTGTGATGCAGTAGGCATAATCATGTCGAATTTCCTAATCAAGGAAGTCAGCAACAGGATATGGAGGGAGTCAAACTAAAATCCTGCGGAGCCATTGTCTGAACTCCAGTGGTGCAGACTTTATATGACTGTTATTACCTTCGTGTATGGCACGAAGGTGGTACCGACATGGCACAGAAGTGCCACTTCCTCGGACGCGGTCGGAATCGGTGGTTGCAACTTTGCCCACCGAAGTCAGATCGATGAATAGAGAGGATTAAGGTTGAGTCAACCTAGAATTAGGGGCCTTTCGAGGCTTTCCGGTTCATCAGGGGAGACGGCCGGTCGACTGAACGGAAGTACAGCACGAGTTCCACGCGAGACGACATGCCCAGTTTTTCGTAGAGGTGGAACAAGTAATTCTTAATCGTGTGTTTACTCAGCCCGAGTTGCGCGGAAATGTCGCGATTGGAAAAGCCCTCAGCGACCAGTTGCGCCACCTCACGTTCGCGCCGCGAAAGAGGAATCTTGGCTTTGTCAGGCAGGACTGGCGGCGCTATCCGTGCAAAGGCCTCGAGAACGGCTTCGATCTGCTTACTACTCGCCCAGGTCTGGCCCGCGTGAACGGTTTGAATGCACCGAGAGAGCGTCCCGAGCGAGTCATCTCGACAAAAGATTCCTTTGGCTCCCGCACGAAAAGCATCGATGACCCAAGTCTGGTCCGCCGAGTCCAGCAGAAGAACGGCACGAATCTCTGGATGCAAAATGCGCAACTTGCGCACAACCTCAAAGCCAGTCAGCGAACCGTCTTGAAGGTTGGCGCCGATCAACGCCACGCTAGGCTGAGTGGCTTTTGCTTCCGCAAGAACCTGTTTCGAGGAGGTGGCTCGAGCCACGACTTCGATGCTTCGGCTACGGCGCAATGCTCCAACGAGGAGCTGGCAGTTCATGAGATTTTGGTCGGCCACCATGAGACGGACAGCGCCATTTCGACGTTCTGGACCGGTATTCGAGGCCATACAGCTCCGACAAAAATTCGTTGAAAAACCTGGACCTTAAGTGAATGGAACGACTTCACTCGGGGACTATATCGGCAGGGACTATATCGGCAGTTACGGACCTTGTCAATGCGGCAGCCATTCGATTACTCCTAAGCGCGCGAGACAACAAGACGAAATGAAATAGAGGACCTCTGGCTCTATCAACTTTAGGATCGATTGGAGTTGGTAATGCAGGTCGATTGGCCTCGTCACACTGGAGACCGATAGTTCTCTGAGTACTTAGAGCCGAGGTATAGAGAATTTCCTTTCCTTGCCGCACGAGTCCACCCAGTATACGATGGCAGCGTGAACGGGGTGGGGATACGTCTTCGCATGAAACATGAAGTCACCGACACCTCGGTTGGCGACAGTTTTCTGTGGAATACCATCTACCGGTTCAGCCACCAAGTTGCCAGTTCGATTCAGAACGATTTCGCCGTAGTTTGCCTTAGCCACGGCCGTTAAGCGAAATATCGGTTAGTTGCCTAACAAGTCCTTTGCTATCTGGTATATGGAATGTTTTTCACAGCTAACTGACGGGGCGGAGCTGCGACCAGGGATTGTCTAAAGTGATAATGAGCAAACGGAGATAGCATTGAGCCGATTCTACGAGGCACTGAATCATACCGACCCTGCGACGCGTCCTGTTACAAAAAAGACGTTGGCACCCGTGCGACCCCTGCGTTCCTCCGATTCCATTCAGCCGGCTCGAGGGGTGATACGGGGCGCTTCTAATCGGGTCAAGGTACCCGAATGGGCCCTCGCTCTCGATGTCTTACGCAAGCATTGGCGTTTATCAGCTCTCTTTGCCGGGCTGGTGATGCTAACGGTCACCGTCGTGACGTTCCGCATGAGGGCAGTCTACGAACCCTCGGCCCGTATTGAAGTAGATCCTCCCGGAGAGACGTTCTCTCTCGAGGGTGGCAACGGCGTTGGTAGCGACACTTCGTACGTCGAGACCCAGGCGCAGAATCTGAAAAGCGACAAACTTGCAGTAGCTGTGATTCGCCAACTCCATCTAGATCAAAATCCCGATCTGGTGCTAGCGCGGACTACGGTCGCTTGCAACGCCACGCGAGCTAATGGTTCCAATCGTCCCAAGCGGCTGTCTGCACCTTAGTTCTCGGATGTTCGCACATGGCGTACTGCCATAAGAATGTGCGCAGGAGTCGGACCGGTACGTGACTAACCCCGTCGTCCAACAATGGAGCGAAAAACTGGCAGAAGCTCGCTCCCAGTTGGCGCAAGCTACTGTCGTATATGGGAGGAATCACCCGAATGTAAAGAAACTTCAGAATCAGGTGGATGAGCTAGAGAAGCAGTTGAGCGCCAAGAAACTGGAGATCGTAGATTCGATGCGCAACAGCTACGATGCGGCCCATGCGCGAGAACAGCTCATGAACTCGGAGATTATGGGCGCAACAAACCAGATGAATCAGATGGCCCGTTATAGCGCCTTGAAGAAGGAGGCGCAAGCCAACTCCGAACTTTATAACAGCCTCTATGCTCGGGTTAAGGAAGCGGGTATTTCGGCTGCGTCTAAGTCTAACAATCTGAGGATTGTGGATGAAGCCCGGGTGCTCGATTCGCCGACTCGTCCCAATCGTCTTCTGAACCTTTTTGTGGGCATGATGGCTGCGCTGCTGGCAGGCGTTGCGCTGGCTTTTCTCAGAGACCAGATCGATGCGCGTATTTTCACGATAGAAGACATGCGACACTCAATCGGAGCCGCGAGCGTCTCCATCGTGCCAGAGTTCTTCTTGCCAGGCCAGAAGCTGATAACTAGTGGCGGCAACCGGGAATCTGCCGCAGTCCCAGCGAATGGGAAGGGAGAGAACTTTGGTCCATGGGTGCGCTTATTGTTGGAGCAGCCGCATTCACCCGGGGCCGAAGCGCTGCGTTCTCTTTACACGTCGGTCGTGATCTCGCGCACCGAAAACCCGCCGCAGGTTGCTATGGTTGTCTCTTCATTGCCGGGTGAGGGTAAGACAACGGTTGCGGTGAATCTAGCAATCGCCATGGCACAACACGGTACTACCTGCATCGTGGATGCGGACCTTCGCCAGGGCCGGGTTGCGTCCGAGTTGGGAATCACAACTGATTTCGGATTGAGTGATGTGTTAGGCAGCGCTTGCTCGCTCGAGCAAGCCTGTGTTGCGGTGCCCACGGTATCTAACCTGACCGTGGTTCCGGCTCATCCCGGCAACCCGAACGCGGGTCAGTTGATTTGTTCCGAAAAGATGAGCGAAGTCCTCCGGGAGCTGCGCTCGCAGTTCCGCTTTGTGGTCATCGACTCGGCTCCACTTCTGCCTTTTGCGGATGGGCGCGCGCTTGCAACCGTGGTCGATGGTCTGGTATTTGTGGGCCGCTCCGGAATCACAACGCACCACGTCCTGCGTCGCAGCCTAGAGCTGCTGGAAGAAGTGCATGGCGCTCCGGTGTTGGAGTTTGTTCTCAATGCAGCAGATATCACTTCGGCTCACGGTAGCTACTACCAGTACGGTTACGACTATTATCAATCAGCTTCGAAATGATCTTGCTGTAAGGATTTTTGGATCCCGGAATTAATTGTTGGATTGTACGCAGTCGGTCGCTCCTCCCATCCCCTCCCCCCGCCGAGCTACTGTTCTACGCCTTTATCGGATGTTCCCCCAACAGGCCGAATCTATGCGTGATTCCCACGCAAGTGGACGGCGTGATCATTGTGGGCATATAAGGCGCAACCACTATCGAGACAGGGCATTTGTCGAATGAAGTACGTTCTGCACACATTCTCGGCATTTGTGCTAAAGGCGGATTTCAATTTCGCACAAGACAAGTTCCACCAGTATGGTTACGAGTATTACGCAGAACCCGCGAAACAGAGGTCGCTAAGTGCAAGTGATAGGCAGGCCACCATGTCGACCATGACGACTACAAACCCACAGAAAGAACTGATCAAGGAATACTCGCCGGACGCCTTTTTGCGGTACCGGATGCCGCTTATCGTGCTGTCTCAGATAATGCTGATCTGTGTCAGCTACTACTCGAGCTTTGTGCTTCGGCTGGACAGTAGCTTTGATGCCTCAGCCCACTCTCTTTTCTGGCAAACGCTGCCCTGGGTCATCGTAGTGAAACTGGTGATTTTTTATTATTTTGGATTGTTGAGTGGCTGGTGGCGCTATGTCGGGATGAGCGACCTGCTCGACATCACTGCAGCGACACTTCTCTCCTCCACGCTCCTCTTTAGCATTTTCGTCTTCGTTGTGGACCTGAGCGGATACCCTCGCTCCGTGGTTCCCATCGATATGCTGCTGAGCATCATGCTGGTAGGCGGCGCGCGGTTTGGTGTACGTGCCTACACCGAACGAGCGAAGAGAGATGGGGGCCAGAAGAAAACTCTGATTGTCGGGGCCGGCCGAGCGGGCAGCGCAATCGCCCGCGAGCTGAGAGTCGACCCAACACTGGGCTACTATCCGCTCGGGTTTGTGGACGACAATCCCGGCAAATTGGGAATCAAGATTAGCGGAGTTAAGGTTCTCGGCAATACCGATACCCTGAGTCATCTGGTCAAGAAATACGAAGCAGAATGTGTATTGATCGCCATACCTTCTGCCAAGGGATACCAGATCGAGCAGATCATCGACAAATGCCGGCAGTCGAAGGTCAGCTTCAAAATTTTGCCACCCGTTAGCGAGCAGCTCAATGGTACGGCTTCGATTAAGCAATTCAGAAAAGTGCGGGTGGAGGACTTACTCGGTCGGAATCCGGTGGAACTCGATCTGTTGAAAATTCAGGCCGAGGTCCACGACAAGGTGTTGCTGATTACTGGCGCGGGAGGGTCCATCGGATCTGAATTAGCCCGGCAGATTGCGAAGTTTGAGCCACGCCGGCTGGTGCTGTTCGAACGGTCAGAGAACGATTTGTTTCGCATCGGCATGGAGCTTTCCGTCAAGTTCCCGAACCTAGATTATGTTCCCATCGTGGGCGACATCCTTGACGTAGCTTTACTGCGTGAAGTCTTTTCGCTGCACCAACCCACGTCGGTCTTTCACGCTGCTGCCTATAAGCATGTGCCTATGATGGAGAAAAACTGCTTCCAGGCAGTTACTAACAATATCTTTGGAACCTACAACGTCGCGCTGGTGGCGAGGCAATTCCATGCTGAGAATTTCGTGTTAATCTCCTCCGACAAAGCGGTGAACCCCACGAACGTGATGGGAGTGACGAAACGGGCTGCCGAGTTGATTATGCTGGCACTGCAGCAAAACCGGACCCGGTTCCTCGCCGTGCGATTCGGCAATGTGCTAGGCAGTAACGGAAGCGTGTCACCGATCTTCGAAGCTCAGATTGCAAACGGCGGTCCGGTCACAGTGACGCATCCTGAAGCAAAGCGCTACTTCATGACTATTGCGGAAGCGGTCGGCCTGGTGCTGCAGGCTTCGACAATGGGTAAGGGTGGAGAAATCTTCGTTCTAAACATGGGCGATCCGGTCAAGATCGTCGACTTGGCCCGTAGAATGATACGCCTCTCGGGGCTCGAACCTGACAAGGATGTGCAGATTTCATTTACTGGTCTGCGTCCGGGAGAGAAGCTCTTCACCATGACGACTACAAACCCACAAAAAGAACTGATCAAGGAATACTCGCCGGACGCCTTCTTGCGCTACCGGATGCCCCTTATTGTGTTGTCTCAGATAATGCTGATCTGTGTCAGCTACTACTCGAGTTTTGTGCTTCGGCTGGACAGTAGCTTTGATGCCTCAGCCCATTCTCTTTTCTGGCAAACGCTGCCCTGGGTCATCGTAGTGAAACTGGTTATTTTTTATTATTTTGGATTGTTGAGTGGCTGGTGGCGCTATGTGGGAATGAGCGACCTGCTCGATATCACTGCAGCGACACTTCTCTCCTCCACGCTCCTCTTTAGCATTTTCGTCTTCGTTGTGGACCTGAGCGGATACCCTCGCTCCGTGGTTCCCATCGATATGCTGCTGAGCATCATGCTGATAGGCGGCGCGCGGTTTGGTGTACGTGCCTACACCGAACGAGCGAAAAGAGATGGGGGCGAGAAGAAAACTTTGATTGTCGGGGCCGGCCGAGCGGGCAGCGCCATCGCCCGCGAGCTAAGAGTCGACCCAACACTGGGCTACTATCCGCTCGGGTTTGTGGACGACAATCCCGGCAAATTGGGTATCAAAATTAGCGGAGTTAAGGTTCTCGGCAATACCGATACCTTGGGTCATCTGGTCAAGAAATACGAAGCAGAATGTGTATTGATCGCCATTCCTTCTGCGAAGGGATACCAGATCGAGCAGATCATCGACAAATGCCGGCAGTCGAAGGTCAGCTTCAAAATCTTGCCACCCGTTAGCGAGCAGCTCAATGGTACGGCGTCGATTAAGCAATTCAGAAAAGTGCGGGTGGAGGACTTACTCGGTCGGAATCCGGTGGAACTCGATCTGTTGAAGATTCAGGCCGAGGTCGACGACAAGGTGTTGCTGGTTACTGGCGCGGGCGGGTCCATCGGATCTGAACTAGCTCGGCAGATTGCGAAGTTTGAGCCACGTCGTCTGGTGCTGTTCGAACGGTCAGAGAACGATTTGTTCCGCATCGGCATGGAACTTTCCGTCAAGTTCCCGAACCTAGATTGTGTTCCCATCGTGGGCGACATACTTGACGTAGCCTTACTGCGTGAAGTCTTTTCGCTGCACCAACCCTCGTCGGTCTTTCACGCTGCTGCCTATAAGCATGTGCCTATGATGGAGAAACACTGCTTCCAGGCCGTTACTAACAATATTTTTGGAACCTACAACGTCGCGCTGGTGGCCAGGCAATTCCATGCTGAGAATTTCGTGTTAATCTCCTCCGACAAAGCAGTGAACCCCACGAACGTGATGGGAGTGACGAAACGGGCTGCCGAGCTGATTATGCTGGCACTGCAGCAAAACCGGACACGGTTTGTCGCCGTGCGATTCGGCAATGTGCTAGGCAGTAACGGAAGCGTGTCACCGATCTTCGAAGCCCAGATTGCAAACGGCGGTCCGGTCACAGTGACGCATCCTGAAGCAAAGCGCTACTTCATGACTATTGCGGAAGCGGTCGGCCTGGTGCTGCAGGCTTCGACAATGGGTAAGGGTGGAGAAATCTTCGTTCTAAACATGGGCGATCCGGTCAAGATCGTCGACTTGGCCCGTAGGATGATACGCCTCTCGGGGCTCGAACCTGACAAGGATGTGCAGATTTCATTTACGGGTCTGCGTCCGGGAGAGAAGCTCTTCGAAGAAATCC
>CAVREP010000027.1:0-302269 GCA_963720155.1 uncultured Acidobacteriota bacterium | reverse complement strand
ATCGAGACAACTGCGCGCTGCCGGTAGCCCTCTGTCCAGTCCATTTGCCTGGCAAGCTCTGGAAACGATCCGCTGCGTCGAACTCGATTTAGGATCTCGCCGCAAACTATGCGTGACTCGCGGTAATCAAAATGCCCAGCAAGTGCTTCGCATCCTGGGCATCACCCAACTGGACCCGCCCACCCCGGAGAAGGGACAAGAATCGCTCATGTAGTGACCAACCTCAAAACCCGCCTCCTTATCTTCTTGGAGTTACGGGCCATAATGTCAAACATGCGCTAGCTGTTGAACATGCTTGGCACACACAAATCAGGCCGCCCGCAGGCGGCCCGTTGTTTCAAGCTAAAAGCTAATGGCTAAGAGCTAAAAGCTAACTAGTCTCCCGCCACCGGCTCACCAACTTCCGGCTTCGCAGCCTTCGCTCCGGTCCCATTGCCGTTCGCCTTGCCCAGCGCGCCCAGTGGAATAAATCCGTTCTCGGCCACGGCGGGCTTTTCTTTCAGGACCACTTCGCGATACAGCGAAGCCATGCGCGCGTTGTAAGCCTCATCATTCTTCGCCGGACCGCGATGCGCAGCCGCCGCCGGAACGACATTCTCGTCACCGGAAACCGGAAGCCGGGAAGCCGAAGCCGCTTTTGCATCCCTTGCCCGTTTCTTCTCTTCCCGTGCGTTCTTCGCGATGCCCAGATTATCCAGATCGTGCTGCAGTTCCGTGGTCACAATATTTTCGCGCAGAAGCAGTGAGTGCGTCTCATCGTCCATCTTCACTTTTTTTCCGCCCGCAAAAATTTCGTGCCGTCCATGCTCTTCGTACCACTTGGTGAGCGTGGCCGTCATGTGCATCTTCTCGATGATGTTCCGCCATCCCACGCCCGTGTTGTAAGCGCAGAACGAAATCTCGCCTTCCTGCGTCGCGTAAGGAATAATGCACTGCTCCGTCCGGCGGAAGTCGTAGTTGAACAGATCCTGGAACCACATGCCGGCGATAAACAGGAAGTTCCACCGGTCCTGCCGCCGCTTCATCACATCGTCGACCGTCCGGTCCGGACCCACCTTGCCGTAATTTTTTCCCGTCGCGTTAAAGTTCTTATCGAATTTGCGCAGCAAATCCATCAACTTGAAATGCGTCGGCGCCTCATACGGATCGTAATTCTTCATCAAACACAACGCCATTCCCACAACGGTAAGAAACTTCCCTCGCGCCGCATCATTCACCTTGGCAATATCCTTCGCCAGCTGATCCCCCGCCAAGAACGCCGTAACTGGCACAGCCTCCTTAGTTTCCTTGTCGATCATCACAGCCATCCCCGTCCCGCAATTCGGATGGCAACCGCAGGAGAGTTGGCCCCAGTCGTTTTTGACGTCGTTGGCGTGCATTAGGTCGGCCCAGTCTGAAAAAGTTCCCATGAAACTGATGGGGAACCAGTCGCGGCTGGGCTCGCCCAGGCCGGTTTGATTTTTTACGTCGTGGGCTAAGTGGCTCAGGGTGTAGCGCTGGGCCTGGCGGCGGTCGTCGGTGACGGCTTCGTCGCGGCCGGTGAAGCTTACCGGTTGGAAAGATAAAAAGCTGATTGTTTTTGGATTGTCGAGGGCGAACTTGATGATGCGTCCTACTTGTTGGTTGTTGATGCCGTTGACGATGGTTACTACGGGGACGATTTCGACTCCGGCTTTGTGAAGATTTTCGATGGCCTTTAATTTCACGTCGAATAGGTTGCCGACCATGCGGTGAGCATTGGCGGCGTTGCCGATTCCATCAAATTGCAAATAGGCGTAGCGCATGCCGGCTTCGACGGCCTGTTGGCAGAACTCAAAGCTTTTTGCGAATTCGATTCCGTTCGTCGCCGCCTGCACGGAGTTATATCCCACTTTGCGCGCGTAGCGAACGGCGTCGAGGAAATATGGCGACAACGTGGGTTCGCCACCGGAGAACTGCACGCTCATCTGGCGTCGCGGCTTGATGGTGATGGCGTTGTCGAGCATGGTCTTGATTTCTTCCCACTGCAGTTCGTGGACGAAGCCGACCTGGTTGGCGTCCATGAAGCAGGGATCGCACATCATGTTGCAACGATTGGTCAGATCAATGGTGAGCACGGAACCGCGTCCATACTTCACGGTTGAAGAGCCGTGATGATGCAACTTCTCGTCGTTGTGCGCGGTGATGTCGCGGCCGGGGAAAACGTCTTCGAGATGCTTGGAAAAATCGGTGTCGATTGACATAACGTCTTCGAAGTGGCCGTGCACGGGGCAATCTTTTACCATCAGAATTTTGCCGTCGCGCTCAACGATAGTGGCCTTGATCTCGCCAATCTTTTCGTTCATCAGAACTTCGTGCGGCAGTTTGCCGTCGAGAATCTGCTGGCGGATTTCCGGGACACACTTCGGGCAGAGCGAATCGGTGGACCGGGGCCAGCCGAGGGGTGGCTTGGATTTTTCGTAGGACTTGAGAAGAGGCTTGTCCGACCACTTGGGAATGGGCGAGGGGTTGGGCTTGATCCGGTTGAGACGATCGAAGACCACCCACGCGCTTTTAGCGGCGACGGTGACTGCTTTTTCTACGTACTTGATCGGCTTGCGCATGTTAGCTTCTGGCTCCTAGCTTTTAGCTATTGGCTCTTAGCTTTTAGCTCGTTCTGGGGCAAGGCCGAAATACCTTGCCCTACCGGAAATCCGCCTCGGCAATTCCGGTGCGTTTTGATTCTGCTGCTTTGTTTGAGGCTGGGCTCAAGCCTTGGATGCAACCGCTTTGAACCTGGCTCTATAAACCTGCGCCTCGGTGGAACCTGAGATACTACTAAAAGCTGTAATTATCCCTGAGCAATTAGCTTGGTTCCTACACTTCTCCCTGAGTATTTGGTCTGGAGCGATCTTAGTTGGAGGGGAAGGAGATGCGCACCATTAAGTCAACGAACAGGTGAAAAACGGGGTTTAGCGGTTGATTCGGGGATTAGGTGGGGGTAAGTTGTTGAAACGAAACGGGGACTCTTCTGGGGGTTTGCCCAAAGGCTGAGATTCAAGCATTGCAAACGCGGAACTGGAGCGGCAATCCCTGGCGACGGCTATCGTGGCTTCGGCTGGCATGGGTCCTTCGGCTGCGCATGACGTCCACTTCGTCGGCGTCATGCTTCGCTCAGGATAACAGAGTAAAAGGCTGAGTGCCTTGGGGACTGAAGCCCGCATTCGTTCTGCTTGATCGCAGCGCTGGAAGCGCTGCGCCAGTCTAAGGCTCAGGTTCAAACATTCAAACGCGGAGCCGGGACGGAAATCCCTTGCGACGGCTATCGTGGCTTCGGCTGGCATGGGTCCTTCGGCTGCGCATGACGTCCACTTCGTCGGCGTCATGCTTCGCTCAGGATGACAGAGTAAAAGGCTGAGTGCCTCGGGGCTGAAGCCCGCATTCATTCCGTTTCTGATCGCAGCGCTGGAAGCGCTGGGCCAGCTTAAGGCTGAGGTTCAAACATTCAAATGCGGAGCCGGGGCGGAAATCCCTGGCGGCTATGGTGGCTTCGGATGGCATGGGGTCCTTCGACTACGCATGACGCCCACTTCGTGGGCGTCATGCTTCGCTCAGGATGACAGAGTGAAAAGCTGAGTACCTTGCGATCGAGTTCAGGCCGATCTATTTCAGGGCAACCGTCAACGAGCCATTGATCCACCTTTTTCTCTCGGCCTCGGGTCCGTGAGCACTCCGACGGCCGGAATCATTGGTGCGGCCGCGGGTCGCTTTCGGCGAGACTTCTCGACGCTTGGAGCTGACGACACAGAAGTGACCACCGGTTGATGCTGATGAAAGGCCACAGGCGCCTGAGCGGGGTGAACGGCCGCCGTATTCGCGATGGCGTTTGGTACGGCGTACGGGTCATACCAGTCGGGAGCGACTTCCTGTTGGCCATAGGCCGGGAGCAGCAATGTCGTAGTCATCGCGCCCAACAGCACTGCAACGTATGCCAGTACTTTGCATGGGCTGACACCTTTTGATCCGTTCATTTGAGCCACCTCACTGATGGATTGATTTCGACCCGAGGGTAATGGCAAGAGGAAGAAATCTTGGTAGAAATCATGGTTGAGATTTTGCATCTGCTCGCGGGAAGTGTCCATGGAGAGGGTCTGAAGCTGTATGAAGCGATCTGAAGGATCATCAGCGGGGGTTGGGACAGGTCCCGGCGCGAGCGAAGATGGAGCTTGCCGCGTGGCGACATGCCGCGATTAACACTCAGACTTGGTTCGGGGTTCGGCGGGAGACTTCGGACTTCCTCGGGGATTTTCTGGATCCAAGCCGGCGGCGGTCATGATGGCGCGTCCCAGGTCTTCAGGAGAAATGACAAGTGCTTCGGCTGGCACCGGAGCCGTGGCATCTTCTTCGGCGGTGGGGGCGAGGAAGCGATAGCCGCGGCCGACCACGGTCTGAAGGTACTGCGGTTCGTCGGCATCGTCGGCGAGGGCGCGGCGGATCTTGCGGATGGCGGTATTGATGCCCTGTTCGACGTCGACGAACACATCTTTGCTGCTCCACAACTCGCTGGAGATCTGCTCGCGCGTGACCAGTTGCCCCCTGTTATCGACCAGAAACATGAGCAATTGCAGCGGTAGTCCCTCCAGCCGAACTGGAATGCTATGGCGGCACAGCTGAAAACGACCGTAATCCAGCTGGAAATCGTCGAAGCGAATCTTCTTCTCCGGCAAAGGACAACTCCTGCGTCACTCGACCCGCGCCACTGGCGGTTTCACTTGCCAATCACAGCCGCGGCAAGCCGAGTCTCTACGGGTTCAGAAATTCTGTTCTGCTGAGCTTGCCGTGTCAAGGTCATCTTTTGGATTTTTTTTGCCCCTAAGAAGGGCTGCGAGGAAAGTTCTCGACTGCACATGACGTCCACTTCGTGGGCGTCATGCTGCGCTCAGGATGACAGTGCAGAAAGCTAAGTACCTTGGGGGCTGAAGCCCTCATTCATTCTACTTCTGATCGCAGCGCTGAAGCGCTGCGCCAGCCTGAGGCTGAGATTCAGACATTGCAAACGCGGAGCCGTGGCGGAAATCCCTGGCGGCGACTGTCGTGGCTTCGGCTGGCATGGGGTTCTTCGACTGCGCATGACGTCCACTTCCTGGGCGTCATGCTGCGCTCAGGATGACAGGGCAAAAAGCTAAGCACCTTGGGCCTGAAGCCATCATTCAATCTTGTTTCTGATCGCAGCGCTGGAAGCGCTGCTCCAGCCTGAGGCTGAGATCCAGACATTGCAAACGCGGAGCCGTGGCGGAAATCCCTGGCGACGGCTGTCGTGGCTTCGGCTGGCATGGGGTTCTTCGACTGCGCATGACGTCCACTTCCTGGGCGTCATGCTGCGCTCAGGATGACAGTGCAAAAAGCTAAGCACCTTGGGCCTGAAGCCATCATTCAATCTTGTTTCTGATCGCAGCGCTGGAAGCGCTGCTCCACCCAAAGGCGTGCGACGCGGTGAAGCCGCGGCCTTTCCATAAAATTATTACCTGTCGCGGTCTTCGCCGTTCCATTTACCGCTCCAGTGGTCATTCTCGTTGGCCCATTCGCCTGAACCCCAGGCGCGGAACTGAGATCCGTCAATCCAGCCGTATTCGGGGTACTCGAACATGCTTTCGCGTCCGTTGGGACCACGCGCATAAATGCGCAGGGTTTTCCGTCTGCCGCGATCAGGATCGACGCCGAAGATGCCGTTGTCCAGGCGAAAGCGGCGGTCTTGCCGAGCCAGTTCCTTGAGGCGGTGGGTGACATCGACATGGCGGCGCTCGGTGCCATATTGCGCACTCAGAATGAGAAATTCGCCGGAATCATGATCGTCTCTGTCGTTCCGGCGGTCGGCGTCATAATCGTTACTTCCGTTTCTGCCATTCCAGCCGCCATTCCAATGTTCGTCGCCCCAGTCGCCGCGTCCCCAACCGCGGAACTGCGCTCCGTTGAACATGCTGCCGTCGGGGAAGTCAAACGCTCGTTCGTGCCCATTCGGTCCCTGGGCGTAGACGCGTAGAACTTTCGGCCGGCCTGGAGCAGGGTCTGCGTTCATGGTGTTGTAGTCCACGCGAAACTGCAGGTCATGACGCGCCAATTCCCGCAAGCGGTGGGTAACATCCACGTGGTGGTGTTCGGTTCCATATTGCGCGTTGAGAATGAGATACCGACCTGAGTCGCCATCACGCTGCTGCGCCGCAACGGTTCCGAGCAACAGAACGGAAAACCCCATCGTCAAGAAAATCGTGGACCGCAGCTTAGCCGTTAAAATGTTAGCCATTAGAATTTCTCCTCTTCTCTTAAAATTCGTAATGTTGAGCTCATGATTTCGTGGTACGGAAGGAACGTCTCTCATGAGGGACGGCCACCATATGCTGAAAAGGGCAACTTCTCCCGGAATGAATTGTTTACTTCGAGCGCATCCAAGACAGCGGCAATCACCTGGTGCGCCTCCATGGGTTCCACAAAGCCACACACTCGCAGGGCGGCAGAGATGACTTCACTGAGTTCGTGTTCCGGCAATGCTCCCAGTGCGAGCACGAATTCGTCGAGCTGTCGCAACACGACCAGCAAGTGGGGTAGCCGCTTATCCCGGAGATATAAGTTCGCCCGGTCAGCGCACGGGGGTTCGACGGAGGAATGAAGAAACATCGTATTTGTTTTACTCATCGTTGCCTCTCTGGTTGAGATCGCACGGAAGCGGCGCGGTGTTCTTTTCTCCCGCGTGAAGGGGTTGACTCGATTCGAGAAATTGGTTCAACGAGTTCATTGCCTGGCTCCTAGATTCCGACTCCTCCAGGTGTCGAGCCATTGGCCAAGGAAAGTATTGGGCTTCAGACTTCTGGGTTGGGGTTGGGAATTTCTGGCTTCGGGCGAAGTTGACGCCGGAGATGTGATCCGGAGGCGACTTCCAGCTAATCCGCCGTCGTGCACAACAAGTTCCTGCTCAGAATTACCTGGAAGTACTTCGCGGAGGGCCCAGTCGATGTGACGCATACACTCCTCGACCAGCTCCATCTGTGCTCTCGCTCCGGGTTCGAATGTCACGAACATAAGAGGTTGCATGGCATTCCGAATATGTTGATTCATGAGGTCGATTACGTGAAGGTGCTCGTTAAATCGGCGCAGCCTGCGCTTCTCGTACAGATTGAAAATTAAGCCCGCAATCAGTCCGCCCAGCAGGTCGTCCACTACTCGCTGCCAGCCATGAAGCCCGAAGCGAATCGACAGCTGATCTGCGGCAATCAAGAGCCCTGAGACCAAAACGGATAAAAGAACTGCTTGCCAGAAGACGGAATGCTTAGGTTTTTGAGACGTAAGGAAGATCATGATTACCACTCCTCTCTCTTCTCTCGCGGGCAACGACATGAGTCACAATGGCCTCGTACAAGGGGAATCGTGTCCAAGAATGCCCGGTCGTATGGGGATGTAAGCCTTCGCTAACCAGATGTTGAATGAGCGTGCATCAGGCGAGCGGCGGCGAGTTACTCAGTGAGAGGACAGAGCGGTTTCAGATCAGGAATGTGCAGAGGAGATTTTGGAGAGAATTTCGGTGGCGCCGACCTGGCACGGGCACCGGTTCGAGCACCGCACTGTTAAGCACGCAAGTTGCGCAGTAGAGCGGCAACGTTGGCAGGACAACGATTGGATCGACCGCAGGAGAGATAATCTGGATGCGAGGGCGTACGGGAGGAGCTAGATTTACCGGCGCATCCGCTTCATTGAAACTGGTTTCAGGCAAGTCCGCTCGGGGGGTGACGGATACGCAGACCGCTGCGCCTAACAGGACGAGAATCAAGATCCAACGAAGTCGCTTCACGCCTTTAACCCCGATTTTCCAAAAGTACTCCGGCGAGTATTGCTTGTCAATGATCGATCACAACGGGTGGCGACAGAGGTGTCGTGACTTCAAAATCAAAGGTAGCGGGCGATGGCGCCCGCTCGACACAGGCCGATGGCGGCCGTTCGCACGAGTACGTCGGGGCTGTAGTTCTCGCGGTGCACCGACTATGAGCGAGTCTACGCTTGCGACTTAAGTATTAGCGGAATGTCATTCAGCGGAGGCGCCGCGAGATTAGACATACTGAAATCGGTACGAGAATTTGTGACAACTTCAATTTCTTGTAATTAACTCCTCGCAACAAATACAAAACCCTTTACGGTCAACGTTTTTCTGTGTTTGGTATTTTGAAGACAATTTGCAACAACAATCTCAACTATACGGCTCAAGCAGCCTTGGATCGCTGCTCCCCGAGTCAGGCAGTTAGAAGTCGACCCGCCCGGGATTCTCTTCCTTGTCTTACGGTCTTAGGAGCTCCCTCCAGTTTGATCCTTCCAGTTTGAACCTTCCAGTTAATTTTCCTGAGTAAGGAGTAAGACAATGAATCAGAACATTCGGAAGCACAGGTGTTTAGTTTCGTTATTCGTGCTGTTGGGGGCGCAAGTGGAAGCGGTAGTGGGCTCGGCCGAACTGGTTCGCAGTGGGGCGAAAGTGGCGAAGGTCTTGAGTTCAGAACTTTAGTCTACGTCAGATCTTCGTCGAAGGAATCACTTGTGCGGATAGAATGGGAATAGGGTGAAGTTTTCGAGACGAACCGGACCTGATTTGGGATATTTCGAGCCTACAAGGTGAACACCTGAGCATCGAGATGAGGGGGTGTGGCATCGAACAAGCAAAGGGAAAACTCGGAATGTCAGTCTTCGATGAAAAATATCGAGTCGTGGGCGTCGAGAATGATCGCTTGCTGCTGCAAGGAGTGCATAGCGGGGAGGTGTTGACCATTGTGAATTCCGAACCCGAGATTCCTCTTACCCAAGAAGAGTATCCGGTGGGCAAACTGATTGCGCTAACGGACCCGGCGGGCATGCCCGGCAACTGAGCGGCCGAATCGCCCAGTGCGCACGAGCATTCGTATATCACGGCAGGGCTTTCTTCTTTATTTATCCCCTGGCTTTATCCACGGGTGAAAGCTCGCGGTGAGCGTCTCCGTGTATCACCGACAGGTATCTCAGTTGGAATGAGGGTAGGAGCCGAATCGGACTCGCGGAACGAGCGGTAATAGCGTTAAGCTAGAGGTTGGGATCAAGGAGGATGTGTGCGTTGCGGACGATGCGGGAATGACAATGCCGAAGGCAACCGCTTTTGTGGGATGTGCGGAGCGCTGCTGGCGGCGAAGACGCAGGCTCCCGCTGCGGGGGTGAGGCCGGCGCCGAGTGTAGCGTCGGGAAACATTTCCGCGCCGAGGCCCAGCACAACTGTCCCGACGCAGTCCGTGCCGGTGGCTCCGGTGGCAGTGCAGCCGGCGAGGCCGGCGCCTCCAGCATCTCGGGTGGAGCCGAGGGGTGCGTCCGCGGAACGGGGGCCGGCGCCGTTTCCGTCGTTTCAGGTTGCCCCGGACGATGGCCTGGGGGATGGGCCGGATCGGGAGCCGATCATCAGTGGTCCATCGTTTCTGGGATTGAACCGGCCTTCAGCTGGGCGTGGTGGACACTGTGCTGATGGTTATGGTGATCGAGGGCGCGACCACCTTCGTTCTTCAGGCAACGTGGATTATCTTCTCGACGATGACGACGAACCGAGGCGCGGCTGGGGGAAGCTCTTTTTGGTTTTGGTGGCGCTGGCCTTCGCGGGGGGATTTGGATATCTGCACTGGAAGCAGGGAGGGTTCGACTGGCTGAAGGTGGGCGACAAGAAGCCAGCAGCGACGCAGCCTGCGGACGCAGGGCAGAATGATAATGGCGGGGCGGCGGGGGCGGCTGCGGTTCCTGCGGCGGCAACTCCGGACAGAGCGGCTCCGGCGAACGGAGGGACAGCAGCGGCTCCGGCAGCGGGAACGACGGCGACTCCGACGGCGAACGGGACGGGCGCGACTCCGGTGGAAAGTGGTGCGGCGAATCCTTCGCAGACTTCAGCGCCCGCGACATCTTCTTCAACGACGTCTTCATCGCCGGCTGCATCTTCTTCAACGGCAGCTGCGTCTTCGCAAGATAATTCCGCGCCAAGTAATTCAGTGGTTCCGCAGACGACCGGTTCGCAGCCGAAGGCGGGGGATTCCAGCGCACCGGCGGACGCGGCGTCGGAGACTGCTGGTTCTGATACCGATAAGGATGCGACTGATGAGGAGGAGCCTGCGGCGCCGAAAGCGGCGGCACCCAAGGCGGCCGCAACGAGGCCCGCGGCCAAACCATCTGCGGCGAAGCCTGTCGATTCTGTGGCCGAGGCGCAGCGCTACGTCTACGGGCGGGGTGTGACGCAAGACTGCGATCGCGGTTTGCGGATGCTGAAGTCGGCCGCCGGACAATCTGATGCCAAGGCGATGATTTCGCTGGGCGCGCTGTATTCGACGGGAACGTGCGCTCCACGCGACTTACCCACGTCTTATCGCTGGTTTGCGCTGGCGCTGCACAAGCAGCCGGAGAATCAAGCGCTGCAGGATGATCTGCAGAAGTTATGGAGCCAGATGACGCAGCCGGAGCGTCAGCTTGCCATCAAACTCAGCCAGTGAAAATCAGTACGAGTGTTTGTGGCTCGTATCGTAAAGACTACAACCGAATTTACTTCTTGAAGAGATTCTCAAATGCCTGGCGCGCATCGTTGGGACGTAGAGTAGCGGGCGTGGAAGTTTCCTTTTCTCGCGTAACCCGGATTTCGTAGAACGTGCAATTGTTGCGCGCATCTTTCTTGGGCACACGCTCGGGCACGGGTTGCATGCATTCGAATCGGCTTCCAGGATCGAAATACATACACTGCTTGCAGGAATGAAGTTCGAAGCCGCACTTGGGACAAAGACCGGTAGGCGGAATCGACTGCAGCACAGTGCCGCACTGGGCGCAGCGGGAAACGGCGCGCGTGCCGGGCATGTTCACGGGCCTGGGTCCGAAGGTGTTGTCCCGCTTGGCTGGCGCTGAGGCCGGTTTATCTCCGGACTCGCGGCGTTTGTCGTCGCGATCGCGGTCTTGATATCCGTGCTGGCGGTATTTGGCTGCCACACAACCTCCCCCCGGACGCTGGCGTATTGTCTCGCCAGCGACGTTCTAAGACAAGTGCGATAAACCACGAAGGACAGGAAGAATCACTAAGTTAGATCCTACAAACTACGGGCTTGAATTTAACTTCATTAGCAATCGGTACAATGGAAACATGATCCACGAAATTTTCCCTGTGGGACCGCTGCATTGTAACTGCTCGATCATCGGTGACGAGAGTACTCGCGAAGCAATGGTTATTGACCCCGGCGACGACATTGAGGACGTGCTCGGCCTTATCCGCAAGCATAACCTGCAGGTCAAGCAGATCGTGATCACGCACGCACACATCGATCATGTGGGAGGGGCGATGAAGCTGCGCGCGGCCACCGGAGCGCCCATCCTGCTCAACCAAAACGACTATGCGCTCCTGAAAATGCTCGACGTACAGGCGGCGTGGATCGGCGTGGCGGCGCCGGGAGAAGTGGAAATCGACCAGAGTTTGAGTACTGGCGATGTAGTGAAGGCGGGCGCTCACGCGGCCAATATTTTGCATACGCCGGGACATACGGAAGGAAGCATCTGCCTTTATTTTCGCGCGGAAAAGACTCTGGTTGCGGGCGACACGCTGTTTGCCGGGTCGATTGGGCGCACTGACTTGCCGGGCGGGTCAATGCAGAAGATTATGCAATCGCTGCACGGGACGGTGCTGTCTTTGCCAGATGAGACTGTTGTGGTGCCTGGCCACGGGCCTCTGACTACGATTGGAGAAGAGCGGGCGAGCAATCCGTTTCTGGTGAAGAGATGAGAGTAGGGGGCCCTCCGGGCGCGTACGGAGTCTGCCGGAATTCGGGAATCAGACGGCAATGGTTTTTAGCAGCCTTTTGATCGCTTCGGCGAAGTCGGCTTCCGCGGTGATCAGGCTTAGCACGAGATAGCCGTCGCTGGGGAAATCGTAGAAGTGGCCGGGGTGGACCAGCACGGATTGTCGGCGTAGCAGATCGATGGCTAACTCTTCGTCGGTTTGAGTTACGGGGACGCGAAGAACCGCGTCCCATCCGCCTTCCACGCTTAAACGCTGACAAGACTTTTGCGCGACAAGTTGACGGTCGAGTTGGGCAAGATTGGCGAGGACACGATCGAGCAACTGCTGCTGAATGTGTTTTCGCTGGTTGAGCAACACCGGGGTCGCCCACTGGATAGGTGCATTCATGGAGAGATAAGTGTCGGCGATTATCTCCAGGCGCGATTGGGCTGCGTCAACTCCGGGTGCGGGGCCGCTAGTGGCGATCCACGCGATTTTCATCTGCGGTAGTGCGGAGATTTTTGAGACTCCACTCAAGGTGAAGGTGAGTACGTCTTGATTGGCTGCAAAGGTCGGCTGCGCGGAACGGTCGTGGGCGTAGTCGAGAAACACTTCGTCCGCGATCAGGGCTAATTCGTGCTCGCGGCAAAACTGGCTGAGAGAATCGCGCTCATGGGAATGTACGAATGAACCGGTGGGATTGTTGGGATGAACTACGACAACGCCTCGCGTGCGCGGGGTGACCGCCTGCTGCAGCGAGGGGAAATCCATTTGCCAGCCGTGGTCATAGATCAGGGGATAAGGGATGAGTTTGACGTCCTGCAGGTCCGCGAGAAATTCGAACAAGGGATAGCTCGGCTTCGGAACCAGAAGCTCGTCGCCGGGATTGCAGAGCAGCCGGAAGACGAAGGAATAACCTTCGCTGGTGCTGGTGGTGAGAGTCAGGTGTTCGGGATCGAGGTGAATTCCGTGTTGAGTTTGATAGTAGCTGGCGACAGCTGAGCGGGCGCTGGGCAAGCCTTTGGGCTGGGGATCGTAAGCCATGGATTGGGGCGAGGCTAGCGATTGCAGAATTTGTGCATCGTTGTAGCGGAGACCGGCGCGGGTTGGATTGGAGAGTGTGAGATCGAGCACGCGAGCTCCGGTCGATTGTATTTCTTCGAGCGCCTGGGTGAGGCGATTGCGCGTGAGCTTCCAGTTGGTGCGGTTGGAAAACATTCGAGTCGGCAATTGACCTTCGAGAACGCAATTATTCGAATCAGACTCAATGTATCAAGGATGCGATGAACATGTGGATAGACGTTGCTCGTCGCCGTGACTAGGTTTCTAAAGCTGCTCGTTTGATCGTGGCTACTCGTTCTGGAACGCTTCCTGGCAAGACGGGAACGAGTTCAAAACCGAAGCCGCGATAGGTTTCTTCGTGGATTCGTTCAAAACGGAGGCTTTCCTTGAAACTTATGTGCCCTGCCTCAGTCGGCTTGATGAAGCCAAGATTGTGTACGAAGAAGACACGGTTTTGATAGATCGCCTCCGTCTTGATGCGCTCCAGTTCGCGGGGGAGCGTTACGGAGACAGGATATCCAAGGTAGGCCGCAAGTGCGGCGGTGCAGATGGCAGAGCGATCGTGCAATTGTATTTCGTCAGGCTGGCGCGACGCTCGAATCTGGCGCTGCCTTTGCAGGTCAGCCACTGAATCGAGGAAGGACGGATGCGTCCACGGTTCAGCGATTCCGCGGGCTGGCTCGAGAGCGATGATGTCGGTGGCCGATTCTTCGACGACGCTGAAGCCGTCCAGTTCGAGTTGACAATTATCGCCGTCTTGCCCGCGCCAGGCGCGCCGGTCAGTATGAACCTTTTCACGAAGTGTCTTTTCCTCTGCGGCTGTGTTCGCGCTCATCCCAACCTGCGCGTAATGGCAAGGCGCCAGTCCTACGGTTGCAAGTAGAATCCCAAATCCTGCGGCGGCGTTAGCGTTTTGGTGGCGTCGTACTGGCGGCGGGCCTGGCGCACGGCGACGATTTTTTTCTGAAACTCACGAGCGAGTATGTCATAGCGAACCAACACATTGTCGAGCCAGTAGGGGCTGTATTCGCGCAGCCAGGCTTGGCGGTACAGGTCGCTCAGGCGAGTGGTAGCGTCGCGCAGATCTTCGAGGCGCGCATTGATGGACGTGATTTCTTCGAGATCATTGCCCACGCGGTCAGGATCGGTTTGATTCTGAAATGCATCCCAGTAAAAGTTGTTGATCTCCTGGGTGAACTCGACCTTCATGCCGAGAGCGTCCCAGCGCCAGGCAGCCAGCGTCATATCCGCCAGAGTGTCCTGATTGGCGCGGGCTTTGATGGGATTACGGTATAGCGAGGCCAGCGCGTGCTCGGCTCCCAAGCGCATTTCGGAAGCAGCGGGCAACAGCTTCTGCATCATTTTAGCTCCGTCGACGGTGAAGGGATCGATCCAGAATAAATCGTCGGTCTCGGTGTCGACGTTGATTTTGGCAAGAGCCTGGTGTCCGTGATCGAGATTTTCGAGTGCGTCGCGGAAAGTTGAATCGGCGGGGTTGCGGTAGAAGGCCCAATCGTAGGTGTCTTTGAACTGGTCAATCTTGGACTCGCCGGCTTGCCATGCAGCAGCGGCACCGAAAATTAGTGCGGGCCAGGCCATGGCGTAGAGCGATTCGCCGTCGTCATTCCAGGTGGTGTTGAGCATGCCCATGGCGCCGAGAGTTTGACCGTCGCGCACAAAATTGCGGATGTTGGTAAAGCCCACGTCTAGATTGGGCCACACTTGATTCCAGTTGTTGGCGCCGGGTGCGACGACGACTCGCAATCCGGCGTCGCGATACGGTTTGATAATGTTTTCGAAAGTCGGCTTGGCGTCATAGTCCCATGGAACGGCAATCATGTCTTTAGGCAGGATGCCAAGCAGTTGCGGATATTTCACCGCGATGTCACCCCAGAACATGAGTTGCTTGTGATAGGGCTGAAGAATGGCGCTGACTTTCTGCATGTGCTCGAGATAAACGCGGCCCAGGCCGACTTCGGTGGCGCGCGCAGCGGTTTGTCCGTGGCCGAGTTCAAAGGTTTCGTCGCCTCCCACATGGAGAAAAGGTCCGGGAAAAAGCGGCACGAGATCCGCGTACATGGCCTTGATGATGTCATACGAGTGCTCTTTGGTGGGGGTGAGAACGTGGCCGTGCGGGCGCTCGGCGACGTCAGAATAAATTTCGTACTTCAACATGTGGTGAAGATGTCCGAAGGTTTGCTGCTCGGGGAGAATCGTGACATAGAGATTTTTGGCATAGTCGACGAGAGCATTGATTTCGCGGGGAGTGAGCGCGGCTTCCTTGGGGGCGACGAGAGGCTGGCTGGCAAAGTCGAAGACGTGTTCCATGTAGAGTGCGAAAAGATTTATTTTGTACGCGGCCAGAGTGCGAATCTGGCGCTTCATGAAATCTTCGGTGGGGATGGGGCCGCGGCTGATGTCGTCTTGCACGCCGCGCCACTCCATGCTGGGCCAGTCACGAATTGAAACCGCGGGACAGATGAGAGTACGACCTTGAGGGCGAAGCAACTGGCGCAAGGTCTGCACTCCATAGAACAGGCCCTGGCCAGTGTTGGCCGCGACGATTAAATGAGATTGATCGGAGAACAGGAGGTAGCCCTGGTCGCCGATGGAATCGGCCTTCAGACCTTTGGAGGCGAGGAAGTTGCGAACGTTGCGATCCTGCAAGCGGGCGAGGACGATGTTGTTACCTTCTTCTCTGGATTCCTTTTTGGAGTCTGCCTTGGCGCCGGTGATATTTAATTTAAATCCGGACTGATCGTGAATCTCCTCGGCGAGGGTTTCGGCGGCGATGCGGTCTTCGGCTTGGTGGCCGAACTCGACGAGGATCCGGGTGGTGCGTTTTACCTGGAAGCTTCCCTGGTGCACTTTTACTTCTTTTGGCGCGGGAATCAGCTTGAGTTGATTCTCCGGGCCGGAATTTTCAGCGATCATCGGAGGAGCCAGAAGCAGCAGGACTAGAGGAAGAAAGACGGCACGTTGCTTTTTCATTCTTATCCTTGAACGAATTTACATTCTAGTGGAACGGGCGAGCAATGGGCGGTTGCACGCTTAATTCATTAACCACGAAGGACACGAAGTATCACGAAGGGTCTTTCTTCGTTTATTTTGCAAACGCCTCTTTGTTTACGACGTAGGGCATCTTTGTGACATCGCCGGCGTAGTTGGCTTCGAGGACATCGACCAGCCCCTGCACGCAGCGGCCGGCCATCCCTTTGTTGGGGTCGGTGGAAAGGCGGGTGATGCGTGCGGCGCTGGCGAAGTGCGGCATGAGGCGGCAGCGGTCTGCGATGGCGGGATCTCGAAGCGGGGAATCGACGGGTAGCGGTTCTTTTTCGTAGACATCGAGAGCGGCGCCGGCAATCCAGTTTTCGCGCAGGGCTTTGACTAATGCTGACTCATCAACTACTGGGCCGCGCGAATCATTTATCAGAAAGGCGGTGGGCTTCATCAGTTTCAAAGTCTGTTCGTTGAAGAGATGGTAGGTCGGGGTGGAGCTTTCGCCGGGACGCAATAGAGGTACGTGGACGCTGACAAAATCGGCATGGCGCAGGGCTTCCTCAAAGGTCACGTATTTGATGCAGTTTTTTTCTTTGGAGATACCGCGGGCGTGGCGCAGATCCATTGTTTCCTGAATGGCCTTGATGTAGTCATGATTCTCGTAGGCTGGGTCGTAGCACAACATGTTCATGTCGAAGCCAGCGCATTTTTTGATCATGGCGAGGCCGATGCGTCCGGTTCCGATGATGGCGATGGTCTTGCCCGTGACCTCATCGCCCAGAAATGGCAGGTAGGGATGCCAGTATCCCCACTGGTTGTCGCGGGTGAGATGCTCGGCCGGCCACATCTTACGGGCTAACATGCCGAGCATGAAAAAGGCGAACTCGGCCGTGGCCTCGGTGAGCACGTCCGCGGTATGGGTGAAAGGAATTTTGTAGCGATTAGCATCCGCGCGGTTGATGTTGTCGAAGCCGACGGCGATCTGGGCCACGACTTTCAACGTATTCTTTCCGGCTTCGAAAACCTCGGCATCGATGGGATCGCGGAGGGTGGTGATCAGTGCGTCGATGCCGGACTTCACTTTCTCGATGATCAGGGTCTTCGGCGGGGCCTGGGGCTGGGGATAGACCTCGACTTCGTATCCCCGGTTGCACAATAGATCAATGGCTTCTCCGATATCACAAGTGGCAAAAACGCGAAATTTCTTTGGCATGAGTTTTCGGCAATAACAGAACTTATTTATAAACGTCTGGCCAGTCAGGGCGCGTGGGGCAAATGATTACTGTTTGATGCTGGCCAGCAATTTACTTTCGTCCGGCGACGCGGGCTCGAATCTTCCGCCTAGATATTTCGCCAGGAATTCTTCAGAGACAGCGTTGAAGGCCATGTTGTTGGCGGGTCGCGCGAAGCCGTGTCCTTCATCGGGGAAGACGTAATACTGGACCGGCTTCTCGTTTTTGCGCATGGCGGCCACGATCTGATCGCTCTCCGCTTTGTTTACGCGCGGATCATTGGCACCCTGGCCGATGAGCAGCGGCGCTTTGATCTGATCCGCCTTAAAGAGTGGGGATTGGTCTTTGAGTACCGCTTCGGAGTCACCCATACGTTTGTGGAAAGTGGCCAATATGGTGGACCAGTAGGGTGGAATGGTTTTGAGCAGAGTGTTGAGATTGGATGGACCAACGATGTCTACTCCGCAGGTAAAGGCATCGGGGGAGAATGATACTCCGGCAAGAGTGGCATAGCCACCGTAGCTGCCGCCCATGATGCAGACCTTGGCGGGATTGGCGATGCCTTGTTTAGTGACCCAGTCTTTGCCGTCGAGCAGATCGGTGTGCATAGTGCCGGCCCACTGCCGGTCGCCTGCATTTACATACTGCTTGCCGTAGCCCGTCGATCCACGGAAATTAACTTGCAGCACTGCGTATCCGCGATTGGCCAGCCACTGAGCGTAACGGTTGTACCCCCACTCGTCGCGTCCCCAAGGGCCGCCGTGCACAAACTCGACCATCGGCAAATTTTTGGGCTCCATGCCCTCAGGCGTGGTGAGATAACCGTAAAGTTTCATGCCATCGCGGGCGGTGAATTCGATGGGCTTCATGGCAGAGAGCTTGTATTTCTCCAATTGCGGGCGGTTGCTGAAAAGAAGGGTCGCGCGCTGGTTGGAGCGGTCGTAGAGATACCAATACTCGGGTGCGTCGTCGCTGACGAAGCCGACAATCCATTTGTTGTCGTCTAGGGTCTGAGAGATTCCCGCGATCTCACCTTTGCGGACCTTTTGTAGAGCCGCGAAATCGGCTTTCACCTTAGGATCGATGAACACATATTCGGTACGCTGCTTGATGTAGCTGACGGCTTCCAGAGCATTGGTCTTAGGATTCGTAATGGTGTCGCGGACGTCGAACTGGGGATCTTCGGTGATGACTTTGCGTTTGCCGGTGGCGATATCAATCTCGAGCAAGCGAGCGGCATTCACGTCGAGACTGGTGGTAACCAGGAGGGAGTTGTTGTCGGGTGAAAATCCGTTGATCCCGCCGAAAGTTTCGTCCGGACCCCATTTTATGAGATCGCGCCAGGGGGATTTGCTGTCATCGCGGACGCGGACAATGGTTCCACCATCTTCGGTTTGAGCTTGGGCGGCACGGATGCGCAACGCATTGTCGGCCTGCCAACTTTGAACGTCGCCCGGGTTTTCCGTATCGAGTTCAACTTTCCCGGTTTTCAGGTCGATGCGGTGTACATCAAAAAGCTTGGGATCACGCTGGTTCATCTGCACCAGAATGGTGTCGGGCGATCTCCATTCGTAGGCGACGATATCGACGCGAACCTTCTCGAATGGAGTTAGGTCCTTGGTCTGCTTGGAAACGATATCGGTCTGATAGAGACGCCAGTTCTCGTCCCCGCCAACGTCTTGAACGTAGAGAATGTGCTGGTTGTCGTACTGCCAGAGAAAATTTCGAATGCCGCGGTGGGTGTCGGCGGTTACGGCCCGGTCGTCAGACTTTCCCAGAGTGCGGATCCATACGTTAAGCACGCCATCGACGGGGGCGAGATAGCCGAGCTGGGTACCGTCGGGCGAAATCTGGGGATCGGCGCGCTCAGGATTACCGAATAGAACGGCACGGGGAATGAGGTCAGTGGTGAACTTTGCCTGCGCGACAACAGGAGCTACAAAGCATCCGCAAGCAACGAGCGCGAGAACTGTTTGTCTGAATGAACGCATCACGCCTCCAACATTCGTAAAGATAATAAGCGCAAGGCAGGGGATTGGTCCACGGGCGCCGGCTTTCCGGTCTCGGCGAATGGAGGTTAGTTTTTCCGGACCGCGTGTGGAAGCGGAATCAAAATACCCAACGGGTTGACTTGCCGACAAAGTGCTTCTCCCACAGACCGAATACGACGCGTGGACGCACAGCGAAGACGGGTTCCTTCAGGGTGAGGATGTCCTGCGCCATTCCCTTCATATCGAACTTGTACTTTCGCTCATACGCAGGAAGGAACTTGCGGCGGGCGGAGACATCGGCAATTTCGGCGGTGCCTTCAACGATGACGGCTTCGTTCGCGTGCTCAGTACATAAAACGCAGCTCTGATTTTGCGCCAGGTTGCGCGCTTTACGCGACTTGCTGCCAGTACTGAACAAGAAGCGGCCAGCCTGCCACAGGCCCCAGACGACCATCGTGTGCGGTTCACGGTTGGGCTTTACCGTGGTGATCCAATAGTTGTGCGAGTTCTTAAGGCGCTGTTCGGCCCAACTCCATGGGAAGAGGCCTTTGTTGCCGGTTGGAAGTCCGTAACCGGGCATGTGGGGACGGCTGGAGGGCGGCTTTGCTGAACGCGCCGAGATTTTCTTCGCTGGCATAAATACACTCACTCAAACGAACGGCACAGCATCGCTGTCCCGCATGGAGTGTGTGTCGTAGCTCGTCTTTCGCCCCTTTTGGGCTCGTTTTCAATTCGCCCTTTACCCACAGTTTGCGCTGTGGGCTGTATTCTGGCGCCGCTCCGCGACTAAGAGCTGCGACGAATTACGAACGTAACCCCCAAGAATAAGCGGCCACCGATTAAAGAGTATTTGAGAATCCCATCTTCACCGCTGTATCATAGTGCAAGGTACAGTATTTCTAAACAAGCACGCGCAGAAAAGTCGATGCCTCCAACAGCGAGTTCGAAGAAGACCCGGAAAGAACTTTTCGACGAGAGAGACCACACCCGCCCCGGATCGAGGGAAGAAGAACAAGCCGCCGAAAAAATTCTAGAGGCCCTGTTCCCCGATACGAATGCCGATTAAAGTACAGACGGATTATCACAAATACCCCTACGCAATCAAACAACATCTAATCGAACAGATCCGCGATCGCAGATTTCTGCCTGGGATGGCGTAAGAATTGGCGAGATGGCTCCGAACTCGTCCTTCAGCACCGGATCTTCACGAGTCCCCAGCAGGATGGCACAAGAAGTTCTCATCCTTCGTGATTTGCGGGGAAGGTGAATTTGTGAAGACGTTGTTCACGATTTACAGTCCCGGTGCACCGCGCAACGGCAGCGTCGACTTAGATCAGAGAAGGCCACCGAACCCAACCGGCCGGTAGTGCGCTGCTGGTTAGAGATTCTTCTTCGTCCATTGGTCGATGCGATCGAGGGCATGCTGCAGGTTCTCGAGCGAATTGGCGACGCTGAAGCGCAGGTAGCCTTCTCCGAACTCACCGAAGGCGGTGCCGGAGAGTGCGGCCACACCTGCCTGCTCAAGCAAGGCATCGGCGAGCGGCTTGGACTTCCATCCGGTCTTGGTAACGTTGGGAAAGACATAGAAAGCGCCGTGGGGCATGCGGCAGGAGAAACCTTTAATCTTATTCAGGCCAGCGACGAAGACATCGCGACGCCGCTTGAACTCGGCGCACATGTGATCCACTGAACTCTGATCGCCGCGGAGGGCTTCGATGCCTGCCATTTGGGTGAAGCTGGCAGTGCAGGAATTGGAGTTGGTCATCAGTCGCGTGATGTGCGTGGCCAAATCGGCGCGCATTACGCCGTAGCCCATGCGCCAGCCGGTCATGGCGTAGGTTTTTGAGAAGCCATCGAGAAGGATGGTGCGCTCCTGCATGCCGGGCACAGACATGATGGAGAAATGCTCGCCTTCGAAAAGGAGCCGGCTGTAGATCTCGTCGGACAAAACCAGGATGTTACGGTCACCGAGGAGCTTGGCTACCTGTTCGGTATCCCGGCGCTGCATGACACCGCCGGTGGGGTTATGGGGCGAATTCAGAATGATCAGTTTGGTGCGGTCGGTAATTAGGGCTGCCAGCTCGTTAACCTCGAGAGAGAAATCGCGGTCTTCACGCAGGTGGATGGGAATGGCCTTGCCCCCAACGTAGTGGATCATCGACTCGTAGATTGGGAAGCCGGGGTTGGGATAAATGACTTCATCGCCTTCATCAATCAAGGCCAGTATGGTGAAGAAAATAATCGGCTTGCCTCCGGGGACGACGACCACTTCTTCGGGCGCGACTTTAACGCCACGAGTGCGACTCACGTAGTCGGCGATGGTCTGGCGAAGTTCGGGTAAACCGGCGGAGGGGCCGTAGTGAGTCCAGCCTTGATGCAGCGCGTCGACGGCGGCTTCGACTACCTTGGCGGGAGTATCGAAATCCGGCTCGCCGATCTCGAGGTGAATAATGCTTTTGCCCTGGCGCTCGAGTGCGCGCGCCTTGTTCAGGACCTCGAAGGCGGTTTCGGTCCCCAGCCGGGACATGCGGCGGGCGAGTTGTAATTCGTGCTGTATGGTTTGAGCCATGATGACGGGCGCTCCTAACGAGCCAAACGGCACATTATACGCTGGTGTCGTTGGAGCTTAGGAGTACGGGAAGGAGAGCCCGCAACTCGGTTGGAATAGCCGGCGGACATCGAGGAACGTGACGCTGCCTCAGCGCCTCAAGGCGTGGTCGAAGAGGCGGCGTTTATAGCACGCCTGAAGGCGCGCCCTGATACGAGTCTTTATCTTTAATCTTTCGGGTCGGCGAGCGCGAATCGCCCAAGCGCGGGCGGGCAGTTCGATCCCTCCTTCCGAGTTTACCGGCAGTGTAGCTCTTAGGCGCTCGCAGATTGCGGATTGAATTTTCTTGTCGCGGATGGCGAGGTAGTTTGGCGCCGAACCCTGGCCGGAGAGGAGGGGTTGCCAGTAATCGTCAAAGCTGGTGAAGCGGGTAACTATGTCGAGGGCGTGGGTGGCGATGTCTTGCAGCTTGGTTTGCGCGAAGAGGCTTTGTAATCCGTCTGGTGTGCATATTAGGAAACGGCGGGCTTGGTCAAAGGCCATCGCTTCACTGTCGATGTCGATTGCTGCATCCCAGAACTCTCGCAAGAATTTTGCACCATGGGCGTAATCCCAAACGTAAACTGCGACGATGCCGCCGGGTCGGATGACGCGATGGAGTTCCTGCAGTCCGTAGACGGGGTTGGGAATGTAATTTAAGCCGAGGCCGCACACGGCGACGTCGAAGCTAGAGTCGGCGAAAGGGAGGGCCATTGCGTCCGCGATTTCGAAGGTGACGTTGGGGCGCGCGCGATGCTGGCGAGCGAAGTTTATCGGCTCAGGCGAAACATCTATTCCGACGACGGCTGCAGGTGCGTTGCGCTCAACGATGGATTCGGTGAGGACGCCACTGCCGCAACAGACGTCGATCCACCGCAAACCTGTGGGCAGGTTCAGCCAGTTCAGGAACTCTTTGGCCAGCAGGCGGCTCCAGCGGCCCATCCACTGGTCGTAGTCGGCGCCGGAGGTCCATTGATCCTTGTTCATCGGTCTCTGTTGAGGACAGTTTCCGCAGTTTAGGGAAAAAGATCAAATGGCGAATTGCAGCGCCTGAAGGCGCGTCTGTTTAACCGCGTTGACGGTATGCCTGAAGGCATACCCTGATACGAACCCGTCACTGGACGGGATTCCTCAGGGGCTGAAGCCCGCATCTCTTCTGGCTCTGAGCGGCACGGCTGAAAGCCGTACTCTTCCCGAACCAAGGAGAACAGTTTCCGGAGTTTAGTCCACCGCGCAGTTGGGATCGGAGACTATTCCGAGACGCTGTGCTCTTCGCTCTGGGCGCGGAGGACGCGGTCGACGGAGTAGGGAGCGCGATGGCGGGGCTCGTGGTAGTGGCGGACCTGCATCTCTCCCAGCAGGCCGATGGCGAGCAGGTTTAATCCGCCGAGCAGAAGGCCCAGAGCGAGCATCATCAGTGGACCGTGCAAAGCCATTACATGAACATGGCGCAAGAATTTTTCCGCCGCAAGCCAACCCACCAGTGCACTGCCAGCGAACATGCTGAAAAAGCCGAAGGTTCCGAAGAAGTGCAGGGGACGGGAAAGGTAACGAAGCAAGAAACGGATGGTGATGAGATCGAAGAAAACCCGGAAAGTGCGGGAGATACCGTAGTGGGAAGCACCGCGCTCGCGGTTCACATTGCGGATGGGCACTTCACAAATTGATGCGCCGTACCATGACGCCAAAGCCGGAATGAAGCGGTGCAACTCGCCGTAGAGTGGCACTTGCTCGAGGATCTCGCGGCGATAGGCTTTGAAGGTGGTGCCGAAGTCGTGAATATCGACGCCGCTCAGTTTAGCCATGAGCCAGTTGGCCATGCGGGAGGGGATGCGGCGCATCCAGAAATTGTCGACGCGAACCTTGCGCCAGCCGCTGACGATATCGTAACCGGCGGCAATCTTTTCCAAAAATAGCGGGATGTCGGAGGGATCGTGTTGCAGATCGCCATCCATCGCGATGATGTATTCCCCGCGTGCGTGGTCGAAACCAGCGGCCAGTCCCGCGGTTTGGCCAAAGTTGCGGCGGAGTTTGACAACGGTAACGCGGCGGTCCACACCCGCAATCTCGCGCAGCATGGCGAAGGTATGGTCGCTGGAGCCGTCATCCACCAGAACAATTTCGAAGGTCTCGTCGGCAGCCTCCATCACCGCTTTCAGGCGGTCATAAAGATCAGTGACGTTCTCCTGCTCGTTGTGCAGGGGGACGACGATAGAATATTTTGGCACAGTTTTTTTATTATAGCGGAAGGGTTGCGCGCATGCGAATTTGTGCAGGAAGTGGCAGCCACAAAGGTAACCGGGCAGCGCCTAAGGGCACGAGGAATCCGAGAGCTTTATGGCATCGCTCAAGCGATAGCCTCACCGGAATCTCTTTTTCGGTGATGCTGCATGACGTCTTACAAGTTTCGCTCACATGCGCTAACCGTGAGATACGCAGGGTCAAGCCGTTTCCTTGAGCTTGAGCCGTGATTTGTTTTCTTCCATGAACTTCTTCAGGTCTTCGGTGGCGCCGAGCAGGCGGTTCCATTGCTCGTAATAGAGGGTGACAGGGAAACGGCCCAGTCCGTAAACGCTGACACCGCCTTTTTCGCCGACCTTGAAGATCAGGTCGCCGCTGCGCTTCTTGGTCTCGACTTCTTTTTCCAACTGGGATAGACGCGCTTTGAGTTCTTCGTAGCTTGGTTCTGTCATGCTTCCCCCTCGCTTGTGAAGTTTGATGGCTTTGGCACAGCTTACATCAGGAGACATAACACTTGGAACCTTTGGAGTACTTTTGAACGGCATTGCCTTGTGGGCAGACGACGTTATAAGCTAAGTTGGTTTAGTTTAAAGCAGGAACGAATGCGTTACTCTTTTCGATGGTTGGCGTGGCTCTGCCTGTCGTTGATGTTGTGGACGGCAGTGGTGGAGTCGACCCACAACCATCCGAATAACACGGAGTCGGCGTCCTGCTCGATCTGCGTTGTCGCTCACAGCACTGCTCCCACAGCCAGTTCGCATCAAGCCAGGCCGATTTTTGCCGCAGTTGGCCGGCTGCAAGAAAAAGAAGTTATCGCGAAGGTCCGCCTTAACGTTTTTGAGTTGGGCATTCGCGGTCCTCCTGACGCGTAGGGATTTCTGAGGCTATGTAACTCCGGCGAGAATGCCGGGCCGATCCCTACTTTAGCCCATCCCAGGAGGATCAATGGCTACGTCTTATAAGTGGCGCTTCGTTGCCATTTGCGCGATCGTTTTTCTAAGCAGCATCGCCTATTCGCAGTCGGTTGGAAACTCGGGTTCGATCAACGGCAGTGTAACTGACCCCACGGGCGCAGTCGTTCCTAATGCTACGGTCGAAATCCGCAATCCAGTGAGCGGATTTGATCGTTCGACCACAACGGATAACGCCGGAAAATTTGCCTTCACCAATATTCCCTTCAATCCCTACCATCTGACCGTGACCGGGGAAGGCTTCTCGTCGCACGTGCAAGACCTAGAGCCTCGTTCCTCGGTTCCAGTGAACGTTGCCATTGCTCTGAAGGTTTCTGGATCGACCACACAGGTAACGGTGGAGGCAGAAGGCGGAGACCTGATCGAGAATGATCCCACCTTTCACACGGACGTGGACAGGAATTTATTTGACAAGCTGCCTTTAGAAAGCCAGTCCTCGTCGGTAAGTTCGCTGGTAACGCTCGCCACCCCAGGTATTTCAGCCGACTCGAATGGGCTGTTCCATGGCTTAGGCGATCACGCAGAGAATTCGTTTTCGGTTGACGGGCAGCCGATTACTGATCAGCAAAGCAAGGTGTTCTCAAACCAAATTCCACTGGAATCAATCCAGTCAATGGAAGTAATCTCGGGAGCGCCCCCCGCCGAATATGGTGATAAGACCAGCATTGTCATTAACGTGACCACAAGATCGGGACAGGGAGAAACGACGCCGCACGGCAGTGTCACAACTTCCTACGGATCATTTGGGACCTCCAATGTCACCTTTGATCTTGGCTATGGCGGCAAGAACTGGGGAAATTTCATCTCTGGGAGCGGATTGAACAGCGGCCGCTTTCTTGATCCGCCGGAATTTACGGTTCTGCACGACAAAGGCAACGAAGAGAATCTGTTCGACCGCGTGGATTACCAGATCACCAGCGCCGATTCGATCCACTTGAACTTTGGCTACACACGCTCCTGGTTTCAGACGCCGAATACGTTCGACTCACAGTACGCGACACCCTGGAATTGTGTCGTGGTCTGCAACGGCGGCCTCGACCCCAATGGCAACGTCGTCGGACCGACGGACCAACGCTCACAAATCAAAACCTTCAACATTGCACCCTCCTGGACCCGCCTGCTGAGTTCCAACGCGGTCTTCACTCTGGGTGCGTTCGTTCGCCGCGACCAGTTCAACTACTACCCGAGCAACAATCCTTTCGCCGATCTTGGGCCGACAAATCTGCAGCGAGAAACAGTGGGACAGAATCGGAAGCTGACGAATGCCGGCTTGCGATCGGATCTTTCTTACGTCAAAGGGATTCACAACCTGAAGGTCGGAGCGGTCTATCAGCAGACGTTTCTCGATGAGCAAGACTCTCTGGGCATCGTCGATCCCACACTGCTTCCGGTCACCTTCGGCTGTCCGAACGGAAACCCTCCCCCCGATCCTTGCGCTGTTCTGCCGCCTTTCGATCTGACAAGAGGCGGTAGTTTGTTCACTTTCAACGGCCACACCGACGTGAAGGAACTTGCTTCGTACGTGCGAGATAACATCACCAAGGGGAATTGGTCGTTGAATCTTGGGTTGCGCGGCGACTTCTATAACGGCTTAACCACGCATAGAGAAGCCGAGCCTCGTCTTGGCGTCGCCTATAACATCAAGAGGACGAACACGGTTCTTCGAGTGTCGTATGCGCGGGTTCTGGAAACTCCGTTCAATGAAAACCTGGTGCTCTCCAGCATCGGTTGCGGCAACGAAGTTTTGAATCCGCTGCTTGCGTGCACGGTGCCAGGCGTAACGCCTTTCAGTCCGGGATGGCGGAATGAATTCCACGCCGGGATTCAGCAGGCTTTCGGGCGCTATGTTGTTTTCTCGGGCGAGTACATCTGGAAGTACACCCACAACGCCTATGACTTCAGCGTTCTGGGCAATACTCCGATCACGTTTCCTATTGAGTGGGACCGGTCGAAGATCCCAGGATATGCTGGGCGCGTGAGCGTGCCCAACGTCCATGGATTCTCGGCGCTGGCGGTCTTCTCCAGCGTTGCAGCGCGTTTCTTCACGCCTCAAATCGGAGGAGCCGGCGCGGTCCCTGCAGTAGCGGTAACTTCAAGCACCTCGACTCCGTTCCGGATCGATCACGACGAGAAATTCAACATGACGGCGCACATTCAGTACCAGCCGTGGAAGTTTGGTCCCTGGTTCGGCTTCAATTGGCGATACGACAGCGGCCTGGTGGCCGGCCCAGCGCCGTGCGCCGGAGGCAACTGTGCCAACGGACCAGCGGGCTCCGACACCGTAGTGGACACGTCAGGGCTAACCGCAGATCAACAGTTTGAATCGGGACTGTTTTGCGGCACGGTCCGTGCAGCGCCACCGACCCCAGGAAATCCACTGGGTACTTCGCTAAGTTCCAGCCTGGGTCCCAACCTTTGCCCTGCGTCACAATACGGGTCGACGCTTCTACAGATACCGAGGCCCGGAACAGAAGACGACGACAAGAATCCACCGCGGATCGCAGGCCGAAGTCTTTTCGACATTGCCATAGGGCATGACAACCTGTTCCGCGGCGATAAATACAAAGTGAGTCTTCAATTGACCGCGATTAATATTACGAACAAATACGCTCTGTACAACTTCCTTTCCACGTTTAGCGGCACGCACTATGTAACACCGCGCACGCTCACAGCTCAGATCGGTTTCCACTTTTAGCGGGAGAGGTTTAGCGGAAAGCCGTGATCGCGGCCGCTTTTTTCTTTTTGGGCGAGCATTTGTAAATCAATGTAAAGCCGCGGCAGAGGTCGAGGACGCTTGGAGCGTCACTGTTAGAATGATGATGTTTAGCCGCCCCAAAACAAAAAATAAAAGACCCGAAATGTTGACTCAGGTTTTGGCATCTCACCCAGCGTTGGCATCTCACCGAGCATGGGGAAATGCGCTTGCGTTTTTTTTTACTCGTTTTTGTGCTTTTGGCGTCGAGTCTATGGGCGCAAGAATCCAGTCCATCTTCGGTGCCAGAGCCATTATCGGGATCGACTGAGACTTCGTCGCTCGCTGCCAAGAGTCTGCAGCAGACATCGCCGCCGGAACAATCCGGAACTGCGGCTGCTGACAGCAAGGGCAAGCAGTCCGATGCGAACAGTACAGGCCAGAGTGCAGCGCCTGCGAACCAAGGCGCTACGCCTGCGCAGCAGCCGAAGCGAATCCTGGGGATCATGCCGAATTTCCGGGCGGTGAGTGCCGGTGCGATCCCGCCGCCTCCGACGCCGAAACAGGCCTTCAAAATCGCGACCGAGAACAGCTTCGACTATTCGTCCTTTATCTTTGTGGGCATCACCTCGGCCCTGGCTGAATGGACTGATGCTCACCCACAGCTGGGGCAAGGACTTCCGGGATACGGCAGATATTACTGGCGAGGGTTTGCCGACAAAACGGACGGCAATTACTGGGTTATCTTCGCGCTGCCAACGGTATTTCATCAGGACGAACGCTACTACGCCATAGGCAAGGGCACGATCTGGAAGCGCGGCTTCTATGCTGCGTCTCGCATCGCGGTAACGCCGGACTACCACGGGCACAACAGCTTTAATATTTCCGAACTGCTGGGCAGGGGCATCGCGCAAGGGATTTCGCTTGCGTACTACCCAAGCGGAACCCGGACTGCCGGGGCGCTCGCCACGAAATACGCATACGCGATTGGGCGGGATGCACTAACGAACGTGTTTCGCGAATTCTGGCCGGACATCGCCACGCACGTGCTGCATCGGCAGCCGTAGGCCGAATCGATACTAGACAGGTGCCCCCAAGGTGGCGACCATCGGTTTTGCTGTCACAGTTCTGTTAAGTTGGTTATCTTGAGGAAGTTGGGAGTTGGTGCGTCTACCGCAACGAGTTATTGGCGGTACAGGAGGAGTAGCTTGTCAAGAAGGCTGGTGAGCCAATTATTCGTCACCTCTGTGATGGCAGGTGTTCTTTGTTTCCCGGCGGCGGGGCAACAGGGTCCGCCATCATCGAGTTCGACGCCATCATCCACGCCGCAGTCTCCGTCAGATGCGGACAAAGATAAAGACAAGGACCAGAAGACCCAGGGTACGAGCGTCCCAGACAAGAATGCGGGGACCTCGAACGACCGGCTTTTTTATACTCTGCCGAATTTCTTGAGTCTGGAACATGGGCTCAAGGTGCCACCGCTGACCGCCAAACAGAAATTCAAAGTCGTGGCCCGGGGTTCATTCGATCCTGTGATATATCCCTGGTACGGTTTTCTGGCGGCGCTCAGCCAAGCCGAGAACAGCGAACCCGGTTACGGCCAGGGCTGGGAGGGATACGGTAAGCGCTACGGAGCGGCCTTTGCCGACGGGACCATCGAAAACTTCATGACGGGCGCGGTTCTGCCATCGCTGCTGCATCAGGATCCGCGGTTTTTCCAGTTAGGACACGGCGGCTTCGTGCACCGCGCCGCGTACGCGGTCACTCGCAACATTGTTACGCGAACCGATTCGGGGCATTCGCAATTCAATTACTCGGAAATTGTTGGTGGAGGAATGTCGGCGTTTATTTCCACGTACAGCTACCATCCCAGTTCCGATAAGACGGTTTCGAATGCCCTCAGCGTGTGGGCAACGCAATTCGGATACGACTCGATTACGATCGTGGTGAAAGAATTCTGGCCCGATATCCATCGCAAGTTATCGCATAAGCAGGCGGAATTGCCGCAGCCCGCCAGTGCGAAGCCCTGAAGCGGTGTGGTGCGGCGGGACACCCATCGAGCACACCTATTGAACAATGTCCGGCTTGAAGATTATTCCCTGACTGGTTCGGCTATTCATGATGACGCGCATTGGCGCATTGAAGCGGAGATGGCGGACGCATCCGTCTTCGTCAACAGAAGGTTGTTCGCTCAGCCACTCCCAATCCACGGAACCTTCTCCGGCGTCCGGATTTACGGTGAAGTAACCGATCTGGAAGGCGGTAAGGTTCTGGAAGAAATGACTGCCTTGCGAAGGCATGACACGAAAATCGCGGAAGCCAGCCTCGACGATAACGCGTGCGCCGGAGATCTCGTCCCACTCAACAGGAATTCCAAGCCAGGGGTCGTTCGATCCCCAGCGGCCCACTCCAATTAGCAGATAGGGACGATTCTCGGAGTTGAGCCAGCTATTGAAATGAGCGACCGCCTTCGCGACTTCCTGGCTGCGGCTGCGCTCGAAGCGCTGCGAATCAACAACCACGACATCATAGAGATTCTCGATGCGGCCATTGCCCAGCACCTTGCTGCTTTGGCACAGTAATTGTTGGGGATCGACGTTGGCGAGGGAAAAGTCCTGATGGTCGCGTGAAAGTGTGAGCGGGCGGACCTGCAGGAATCCAAACTCCGCGGCTTCGGCCTCGCGCCGCGGCAGGCGAACTGCAAACTCGATTTCCACGGGAATACCCAAGGCATCCTCACCGGCTTTCACCAGCATTTCGAGAATCGCGGCGAGAGGAAACATTCCGTGCTTGAGCATGGGGGCGAAACTGACGATGCGAACTCCGGGGCGACTCACACCGTCGTACACCGCCTGGTTGTCGACCGAGTACGTGGAACCGACGGCCGGCAGCGTGCCATCTGCCTCGGCGGCATCGAGGCCGAAGCGCATCTCGTGGAGGCGGCCGGGACGGCCCTGGGGAGCGCCGTTTAGCGCGAGCGCCCAGAACTCGGTTTGGGAGTTCGCGAGGATGTCGTCTACCGAAGAAAATTGCAACAGATTCTGGGGATAGCGGGGGCAGAAGCTCAGGCACTTTCCGCCATCGACCACGGCTCGGCCAAGCCCTAAAGCCACGGCGGCAATTCCATCGGCGAAGGTCATCGGCGGCACGGGATAGAAATTGTGCGAACGAACCACGCCAGAGAAATCGGGATAAAAGCGCTGGCCGTGAGCGGTGCCGACGAGTTGCTGGACGATGACCGCCATCTTTTCTTCCTCAAGGCGGTAGGGAGTGGCTCGCACGTAGGCCTTGGCGTGGCGGCTGAAGGTGGAGGCGTAGACGCGCTTGATGGCATCGATCAACTCGGCGACGCGCACGGCTGGCTCCGGCGACTGATTGCCCAGCATGAAGGTTTCATAAACGCCGGTGAAGGGCTGGTATTGAGAATCCTCGAGCAGACTGGAAGAGCGCACGGCGAGCGGATACTCGACTTCGGCGAGGAACATGGTCAAGTCTCGCTGCAGCTTCTCGGACAGGGAGGCGGCAAGAAATTCTTGCAGGATTTCGGCATCGTCTTCGCATTGCAAAGCGAAATCGAGCAGATTGTTGTCGACCATGAATTGATCGAATGCGTCGGTGGCCAGGACCAGAGCGGGCGGAACCGCGATGCGGATACCGGGAAAACGCTTCGTGATGCGATTCTTGCCGAGGAGATGACGAACAAAAGCGAGGCCGCGAGCTTTACCTCCGAGTGAGCCGGCGCCGATGCGCAGGAAATGCGACTCCGACGGCTTGAACGTATCGGCGTTGAAGTCGCCAATCAGCAGTTCACTTTGTTCGCGCCGGTAGTCGTTGATTGAGTCGATCAAGTCACTACGTAGGTGTTCCGGGCCGGTGAAGTCAGAAACCTTGCGGGGCCGCAACTTGGCGGCGAGGGCAAATTCGGTTCGCGCCATGAGCCAATGGGAAAAGTGGTTGCTCTGGGCGTGATAGGTGAGGCTTTCCGGCGGGACGGTCTGTAACTGCTCTTCGAGCTGATTCAAATCCTTGGCGCGAGCTACTTCTTTCAGATCCGGCAGGCGAAAAACGAAATCGCCGAATCCGAAATGCTCGGTCAGAATGCGGCGCAGATCTTTCAACAGTGTTGGCGAACGCTTGCGGAGAAACGAATAGCCTGCGGCGAGGGCGCGCGGGCGGAACTCCGTGCGACTGGTCTGGAGGACGACTGGGACATCCGGCACCAGCGCTCTCATGACGCGGGCTAGCTCAAAGCCAGCCTCGGGACTTAACTTGCCCTCCCAGGGAAACTCCACGTCGGAGACTAAACCGAACAAGTAATCCCGGTACTCTTGCACCAACTGGGCAGCGTCTTCGAAATTCGAACTCAGCAGAATTTTCGGGCGAGCCTGCATCCGCACGAGCTTGTGAGCAACGTTGATGCCTTCCTGAATGACCCGCCGCGATTGCTTGATCAGCTCGGTATAAATCACAGGCAAGAAGGATGAGTAGTAACGGATGTTGTCTTCGACGACCAGCAGAACGGGCACGCCCATGGCGCCCGTGTCGTGCAACACGTTGCGCTTGTCTTCGATGTACTTGACGATGGCAATGAGAATTCGCGCATTGCCCTGCCAGAGGAAAATTCGTTCGATGTCGGTGAGAGGATTTCGGCTGATGAAATTCTTTACTTCGCGATAGTCGTAGGCCAGGACGACCACGGGGACATCGAGGCCGGCATGCTTCACCTCGTGGGCCAACTGGGCGGCGCTCATGTCTCCGACGGCCAGGTTGGTGACAATGAGATTGAAGCGCGGCTGCGAACGCGCGAGTTCGAGAGCCTCGGCGCAGCTTGAAACATGGGTGATGCCGGGAATCTGTTGCAAGTTTAGTTCGAGCGATTCGTCGATTAAGAGTTCATTGAGGCGTCCGTCTTCGCGGAGGATGAAAGAGTCGTAGAGGCTGGAGACGAGAAGAATGTTCTGGACCTTGAAGGGCATCAGGTTGTCGAAGCCTTCGAGGCGGGCTTCGGCATCGAGGAGGGGCTCGGCGATGGGGCGGAGGGACATGGAGGGACGCTCTTTGCGTTGCCTTCGAAAGTCAAAACCCCCATCCTTGTCCCTGCAAAAAGCGCAGGGACAAGGGTGGGGCACCCAGTTCATCTCAACAACTTGATTCTTACACCAGCCCCTGGTCGAGCATTGCGTCGGCTACTTTCAGAAAGCCGGCGATGTTGGCGCCGTTTACCAGGTTCCCGGGGGTACCGTATTTCTCGGCCGTTTCGTAGCAGTTGCGGTGGATGGCGATCATGATTTTATGCAGCTTGTCATCCACTTCCTCGCGTGTCCAGGAAATGCGCATACTGTTCTGCGCCATTTCGAGGCCCGACGTGGCCACGCCGCCGGCATTTGCCGCTTTCCCCGGACCGTAGAGAATCTTGGCATCCAGGAACATCTTGGTCGCCTCGAGCGTGCTGGGCATGTTGGCGCCTTCGGCCACCAGCTTGATGCCATTCTTCAGAAGGTTCGCCGCATCTTTCGCGGTGATTTCATTCTGAGTAGCGCTGGGGAAGGCGCAATCCGCTTTGATGTTCCACAGCGGGTGATGTTCCAGTTTCATGTCCGTGGGCATGAAGATCGCTTTCTTGTAGCGATCGGAGTAATCGCGGATACGGCCGCGCTTCACGTTCTTCAGTTCGAGCACATAGGCCAGCTTCTCGCGATCGATGCCGTCGGGATCGTAGATCACGCCGTTGGAATCGGAGACGGTGAGCGGCTTGGCTCCGAAATCGAGCAGCTTCTCGATGGTGTACTGGGAGACGTTGCCGCTGCCGGAAACCAAGCAGAGTTTGCCTTGGAGCGAGTCATTGCGGCTCTTCAGCATTTCCTCGGCGAAATATACGCAGCCGTAGCCGGTGGCTTCCGGACGAATCAACGATCCGCCCCAGTTCACGCCCTTGCCGGTGAGCACGCCGGTGAATTCGTTGCGCAGCCGCCTGTACTGGCCGAACAGATAACCAATTTCGCGTCCGCCCACGCCGATATCGCCTGCGGGAACGTCGGTGTTCGGGCCAATGTGGCGCTGCAGTTCCGTCATGAAGCTTTGGCAGAAGCGCATCACTTCGTTGTCGCTCTTGCCTTTGGGATCGAAGTCCGAACCGCCCTTGCCGCCACCGATGGGTAGCGTGGTGAGGGAATTCTTGAACACTTGCTCGAACGCCAGGAACTTCAAAATGCCAAGATTCACCGAGGGATGGAAGCGCAGGCCGCCCTTGTAAGGACCTATGGCGCTGTTCATCTCGATGCGGAAGCCGCGGTTTACCTGAACGGTTCCCTGATCGTCGGCCCAGGGGACGCGGAACATGAGAACGCGTTCAGGCTCTACGATCCGGTCGAGGATGCGATTGGATTGATACTCGGGATGCTTTGCCAAGACTAAGCGCAGAGAATCGAACACCTCCCGCACCGCCTGATGGAATTCAGGCTCGGCGGGGTTTTTTGCCTTGACGCTGATCATTACATCTTCAATGTAGTCGCCGGGAGCTTTGATTCCGGGTGAAGTTAGAGTGCCAGAACTCATATTCCTACCTCCGTATAGACATTAGTCCGCCTTAGAGAGGATACGCTTCTTATGTGTACGAGCAACTGATTTTGGCTAATGAGAAGAGTGATTACGAACCGATAGAAGCATCGCTCGTCGCAGCATTCTGCAATTGTCTGCGCGCAAAACCGTGCTATAGTGCCCACTTGAAATGGGGAGCTTACCATGACAGAACCTCTTCGCCCCATGTCCACAGGCCAACTGCTGGACTACACCTTGTCGCTTTACCGCAGGAACTTTCTGCTGTTCGTCGGCATCGCCACCGCAGGCCCCGCGGCTTACCTGCTTTTTCAACTGCTTACCGTGGGTTCGGCCGTGGTCCCGGTGGGCCCGCGCGGCGTGGCTGCTGCGGGAATGTCGTTGGGGTTCGGCATGCTCGCCGGAGTAGTTGTGATGGCGGCCGGGATGGCGATCTCGCACGCAGCGACCGTGAAGGCGGTCGCAGCGGTGCATCTAGGCCGCGGGATAACGATCGCTGGCGCCTATCGCGAGTTGAGCGGACGAATTGGACGTGTGCTGGGCGTTTTCGTGTTGGTGGCGTTGATCTCGGGCGCGGCGGCAGGCGTGATTATCCTGGTTGCCGTACTGATCGGAACCATGGCTGTGGTTGGAGGGGCCAAGGCGGGGACGGCTGGAACTGTACTCGGAGTTATCGTGGGAATTGGCGCGGCCGTTATCGGAGGCATCGCTGCCATTGCAATTTACATTCGATATTCACTCTCGGTCCAGGCATGTGTGGTCGAGGATCTCGGGGTAACGGCCTCGCTGAAACGTAGCACCATTCTTTCCAAGGGCAGTCGCAGCCGCATCCTGACCATATATTTTGTCTTCGGAGTGCTCTCCTATATTGTGGCGCTGGGGCTGGGCGCGATTGCCGGGGCGAGCGGAGCTATGCTGCACAACCGAATTGTGGCGTTGATTCTGATTTATGTGGCGACATTTATCGCCGGCTCGCTGACCGGGCCGCTGGCAACGATTGGCATCTCGCTGCTTTATTATGACGAACGCGTTCGCAAGGAAGCCTTCGACCTGCAACTGATGATGTCGAGCCTGGATGCTCCCGCTTTGTCGGCCGCAACAACGGCACAAACTCCGGCACACGTATGAGGTTGTGTCGACCGTTTTACTGCGTGATTGGCATGTTTGTGTTGACGGCGTTGGGGCAGGCTGCCGACGGATCCGCTCTCAGCACAACACAATACGTCGAGCAATTGCAAAGTTACGAAGACCAAGTGGCAAAGCTCGCCACTTCGCCGGAGACAGCGCTGGCGTTTCGCGATTCCCTTACTGATGCGCTGCCGGTCCACACCACTCGCGGAGACATGGCCGTCGACATGAGATTTCTTCGCGATGCGTTGAATCGATTCCTGACGGCAACGGCACGGGACAAACCGAATATTGTTGCGAGCATGACCGCGCGTCTGAAGTCTATGCGTACCGAGGCAGAGTTCTATGAACAACCGAGCCGCGCGGATGATGCGACGCGAAAACGTCTTGACGAAATCCTGAGCGCGCGTGAATTCGACCGGGTTCGGGGACCGACAGCGTTGGAACTTTTCAGGCAGCGGGTTCAGGCATGGATCGCGAACCTGCTCCGAAAAATAAATCCGAAAATTCCCGACATCGAGGATGCAGGTCAGTGGTTTGTGTGGGGCATGATTGCGCTCGCGAGCGCAATTGCAGCCATCTGGCTGTATCGAGTGTCGCGGCAAAACTTGGTATCAGGCGGGCGCGAGATTCTTCCCTTCCTGGCTTCATCCAGAAATTGGCGGGAGTGGCTTGCTGAGGCTCGAGTGCGGGCGGCCAATGGCGAGTGGCGGGATGCGATTCATTTGGGATTTTGGGCGGCGGTTTCTCGGCTGGAGGCAGAGGGCGTATGGGCGCCGGATAAGACGCGTACTCCGCGGGAATACTTGAACGCGATTCCGGCTTCCAACTTGTCGAAAGATTCTTTTGCGGTGATGACACAGAAGTTCGAGGCGAGTTGGTATGGAAGCCGTGCCACGACTGAGGAGGACTTTGCGCAATTCGCCGCGCATCTGGAAAGGCTGGGATGCCGGTAACCGCAGGCGAGCAGCGCGGATTTATCGTGTTCGGAGTGGGGCTGCTGCTGGTTATGACGCTGGTGGCCTGGCTCAGCTCAAATCAAAGCAATCGTGGCGAAGGGTCGCCATCGAGCTACAACGTGCAGCGTCGCGGAGCGAAGGCCGCCTATCTTCTCCTGCAAAAAAGCGGTTATCCGGTAGAGCGATGGAAACAGGCTCCGGCACAACTCCCGACAGACGCGAACGGTGTGCTGCTGGTGCTGGCGGGGCCAGATTCATATCCGCGTGCAGAGGAGATGAGCGGGATCGTGCGGTTCCTGTTGCGGGGAGGAACCGTTCTTATTGCGGGTGTGCGTCCGGGTGCGTTTGTTCCTCAAGCCGCGGTGAAAGCTGGAGAGTTGCGAGTCGGCTACACGGAATGCAAGGCGGTTGCGCCTACGCTGCTTACACGGGGAGGTCCGATCTCGCAGGATGGCGATCTCGTTTGGGATTCGGCCAAGGATTCGGCAGTGGTTCACTTCGTCGTTCACTCTAAAGACGACAGCAAGGACAAGCCCGTAGTTGTTTCCTATGGTGTGGACCGAGGGCGAGTGATCTGGTGGGCGAGCGCGCTGCCACTGACCAATGCGGGCATCCGGGATCGAAAAAATCTGGATTTGCTGCTGAATTCGATCGGGGAGAGCCGGCGCGTTCTTTGGGATGAGTACTATCACGAAGAGCACGCGATGGCCTCGGCGCGCGCCGGAAACCCTGCGCAGCTGTGGGCATTGGCTCAGGTGGGATTTCTCGGGCTGCTGGTGATTCTGACATTCTCGCGGCGCAGCGGGCCGGTGCTGCCGCTGGTTCGGGAATCGCGCCTGTCGCCACTGGAGTTTGTTGAGACCCTGGGCAGCGTCTTTCATCGTGCGAACGGCACACAGGTCGCGGTAGAGATAGCTTTCAGCCGCTTCCAGCAGATCGCAGCGCGAAGGCTGGGAATTCGGGGAAACGCAAGCGCAAACCATATCCTTGCCACCATGGCGCAACGCGGGCTCAAGGTTGCGCCGGACGCGGCTGCCCTGGTAGGCGGAAGCGACGAGGCAACGGGGGACACAGAGTTGTCAGAAAAGCGGGCGCTCGAACACGTGCGGGCGCTGAACGAGGCCACGCAAGTGCTGGAGCCGCCCGGAGCGGCGAAGGACAAGACGCAAGCGAAAGCGAAGGAATAAAAAGCTGCATGCAGGCAATCTCGAAACTGGTTACTCACGGCCGCACGGAATTGGCAAAAGTGATCGTCGGCCAAAGTGAACTCATCGATGGAACGCTCACTGCGCTGCTTTGCGGCGGCCACGCTCTGATCGAAGGCGTCCCGGGATTGGGCAAGACCCTCAGCGTGAAGGTTCTGGCCCGGGCATTGAATGTGACTTTTCAGCGCGTGCAGTGTACTTCGGATCTGATGCCCGCCGATCTGCTGGGTAGCAATATTCTTAACTTGCAGAATGGAACTTTTTCTTTGCACCAGGGGCCGATGTTTACTGATCTTCTGTTAGTCGACGAAGTGAATCGCATGCCGCCGCGGACGCAAGCGTCGCTGCTGGAATCAATGGAGGAAAGGCAGGTCACAATCGACGGCACACGCCACACCCTTTCGCCGCTGTTCACGGTGCTCGCCACGCAGAATCCGGTGGAGTTCGAAGGGACTTACCCGCTGCCTGAGGCTCAACTGGATCGTTTTCTGCTTAAGATCAAGATTGGATATCCATCGGCGCAGGAAGAGCTTGAAATTCTTGGGAGACATAATAATCAGGTGCTGGCGTTAACCGACCAGACAGAAATTGCTCCCGTGGAACCGGAAGTGCTGCAGCAGGCGCGCAGCGAACTGAGAGAACTCAAGGTGGAGCGGTCATTGCTTGGCTACATCTCTGAAATCGCACGCCGGACGCGGAGTTGGCCTTCGGTATCTCTGGGGGCGAGCCCGCGAGCCGGGATCTCTTTGATGCTGGTGGCTAAAGCTCTGGCGGCACTTGCTGATCGCGATTACGTGATTCCCGATGACGTGAAAGCTGCGGTCCTTCCGGCGCTTCGCCACCGCATTGTGTTGCGTCCGGAGGCGGAATTGGAAGGGCTGGACACGGATCGCGTGCTGACCGACGTGCTGGCGGCAGTTGAGGTTCCGAAGTGAGTATTCCGCGCCCTCTCGAGCCGCCACCGGTGGAAGCGCCAGCGCAGGCTCATGGCCGGTTCGGCGGCGGCGCTGGGCCAAGGTTGTTGCTGCTGGCGGGCGTCGGCCTGGCATGGATTATTCCGGCGTTGTGGAATCCTACGTTTCTCTGGGCGATGCTGCTGTGGGATGTGCTGCTGCTGGTAGCCTTCGTGGGGGACTGGCAGCGGCTGCCGCGCCCTAGACAACTCACGGTTCGCCGCGAATGGCGCAGTCCGCTTTCGATTGGCGTAGCCACGGCGGTGAATCTCGCGATTACGAATCAATCTTCGGTGGAGGTTTGGATCAGGACGGTTGATGAACTGCCGCCATCAAACTGGTACTCGAATAAGACGATCACTCTGAATGTGCCAGCGCACGCGACTGGCACGGGAAATTACGAATACACGCCGGGCACTCGGGGTGACCTGCGGACGGGAAAAGTTTTTCTGCGTTGCCGGTCTGGATTTCTGATGGCGGAGCGTTGGGCGGTTGCTGATCTCCAACAGACGGTACGCGTCTATCCTAATTTCGAACATGCGCGCAAGCATTCCGTGTATCTGGCGCGCAGCCGCCAGATCGAGTTGCAAATGAGAATGATGCGGATGCGCGGGATAGGATCGGATTTCGAGAGTCTGCGCGAACACCAGGAAGGCGATGAACTACGCAATGTGTGTTGGACGGCGACGGCGCGCCGCGGGAAACTCGTTTCCAAAACCTTTCGCGTGGAACGTAGTCAGGCAGTTTGGATCGTACTGGATTGCGGCCGCTTGATGCGCGCGCGCACCGATGGTTACAGCAAGCTCGACCGCGCGGTGGACGCGGCGCTCTGCGTTGCACAACTCGCGCTCTATTCGGGAGACCGGGTGGGCTTGCTGGCGTATGGACGAGCGGTAAATCAGCGGGTGCTGCCCGGGCGTGGCGCTGCTCAGATGCGGCACGTTGTGGAACAACTTGCGTTGGTCCGCGATGAGGTGCCGGAAGCTGACCACGTTCGCGCGGCTGCGAGCCTGCTTACCTTGCAAAAACAACGGGGGATGATCATTTGGATTTCTGATCTCGCGGAGACGGCAATGACTCCCGAAGTAATCGAAGCGGCGGGGCAAATGCTTTCGCGCCACCTGCTTTTATTCGTGGCGATTGCGCAGCCCGAACTGAAGCGGCTCGCCCGGCAAAGTCCGGCCTCGGCCGCAGCGATGTACGAGGTGGTCGCGGCCCAGGAAATGGTTTACCGGCGTGAACTGCTTCTGGGACGCTTACGCGAGCGCGGCGCGCTGTGCATCGAGGTTGAGCCGTCGCGAATATCAGCCTCGGTGCTGAACCAGTATTTGACAGTCAAGGAAAGGAATCTGGTGTAGAGGATCTTTTGGGCCAGACACCGCCGCTTCGACTGGCCGAGATGCAATGAAAACTAGCCGCTGCTTAGGTCTTGTGGGTGGGCTTGGAGTCGGCGCCACCATTCATTACTACGAAAAGCTGGCCGCGGGGCATGATGCACAGGGCCGCGCGCTGGATATCGTTATTGCCCATGCGGAGACGCCCAAAGTCTTTGAATATGTGCAAGCAAATGATCGCAATGGATTGGCCGAATATCTGAACGGTTATATCCGCCGGTTGAAGGCTGCGGGAGCCGAAGTGGCAGCGATTCCGGCAGTGACTCCACACTTCTGCGTGCGGGAGCTCATCGCGACTTCTCCCTTGCCTATATTCAATATCTTCGATCCGCTGAAGCGGGAGCTTGGACTGCGAGGAACTAAGCGCGTGATCGTGTTTGGCACCCACTTCGTCATGGAGTCGGGGCTTTTTGGCGAACTGAGTGAAGTTGAAGTCATCCAGCCCCAGCCACATGAAATGGACTACATTCACAAGACTTATATGGAACTGGCTCGAACGGGTAAGGGCTCGGAAGAGCAGCACAGAGAGCTCACGGCGCTGGCGCACACGCTGGTGCGGCGCGATGGAGTGGACGCTATCATTCTGGCGGGGACGGATCTCGCGCTGCTGTTTGATGAAAGCAATATTGATTTTCCCTATTTTGATTGCGCGGCGTTGCATGTTCGGGAGATTCTGAACAAGATGTGTGAGAGTTAATGTCCCCCAGGGGCTAAAGAGTGTGAGTAGAACCAGTGCCGTCCGGCGGAGCCTATGTCCTAGCTTCTCTTTCGCCCCCTTCGGGGCTTGTTTTTTGCTACTCTTTCTACCCACGGCTTTCGCTGTGGGCTGCATTCTGTCGCCGCTCCCCGGCTAAATCTAGTTGGCGGCACGGCTAAAGGGGTGCCCTTTCAAGACTCCCTATGTTGAAATTGATTTGGTGCGCGAGCCACTCCACAGGTAGACGATTAGAAGCGTGAAGAGCGCGGCTGCTGCCAGGAATTTCATGGATGCGGGGGTTGACGATGGAGAAAAGAAGGCCTCGATAGTGCCGGCCACGATGAGCATGGGGATTACGCCGACCAGGAGACGAACGGCTTCCGTGCCGCCGACTGCCAGGGAATCGCGGCGCGACAAGTATCCGGGAAAAAGTAGGGCACGGGCGAGGCGCAGGCCGGCGCCTCCGGCGATGAAGATGGCGGGAAGCTCCAGAACTCCGTGCGGCGAAACGAAGCTCCACAGCGGAATGTTCATGCCGTAGGTGGCACAGGCCGCGCCGATCACGCCGATCATGATTCCATTGAAGAAGAGCAGGTACAGGGTTCCGATTCCCGCGGTGATGCCCGCGGCAAAAGTCATGAACGACACAGAGAGGTTGTTTGTCATGATGGCGCTGGAGGCCTGGGGTTTGATGGAAACGATCGAGTGCGTCCACATTTCGTGGCGTTCAATGCTCTGCACTAACTGGGGCGGAAGAAACTCGCGCATGTAATCCGGGTCGGATAGGACGAAGAACATTCCGGCCAGTGCGCCCACCCAGAAGATGGCGGTTGCCACCGCGGTGTAGGGCAAAAACAGACGGAAGATGCAGGGATAATCCCGACGATAGAATTGCCAGATGCCGCCCACCGATTTTTTCTGTCCCGAGTAAATTGCATTGTGAGCGCGGCCTAACAGTTGATTCAGGTAGCGGGATTGCTGCACACTGCTGGGGTCACCGCGGACGGCGGAAAGGTCGGTGGCCGTTTGGCGATAGAGCAATCCCAATTCGCGCAATTCGCTGCGGCTGAGTGCGTGCAGTCCTTGCTGCTTTACTTGCGCCAGCAGCGAGTCTAGCCGCGACCAGCAAGGTTGGCGCTTGTTGAGCCAGGAAACGGAGATCATTTTTTGGACCCCAATTTGCACCCCGGTTTGAACTCCACTTCGGATCCAACGGAAAAGCTTACCATCGAAACGCCGGAACAGATCTCACTGGAGTTTCCGTTGGCGGGTGTGGGCAGCCGCGGTTATGCGCTGTGCGTTGACACGTTGATCCAGATCATCGCCGCGCTTGTGGTCGGCCTGATCGTGGCATTCACGGCTCGCGATCTCGGACGCTCGTGGGTGCTGGCTCACAATTGGGAGATGGCGATCGCGCTATTTCTTCTCTTCTGCCTTTATTGGGGTTATTTTGCCATCTTCGAGATTCTGTGGAACGGCCAGACTCCGGGCAAGCGCAAGGCGAAAATCAGAGTGATCAGCGCGAGCGGGCGGCCCATCACAGTGTTCGAGGGCGTTGGCCGAAATTTCATGAGGGCTATCGATTCTCTCGGATTCTATTTTGTCGGAGCCGTGGCTTGCGCCATCGATAAACAGAATCGCCGTCTGGGCGATATGGTGGCGGGAACGGTGGTGGTGCATGAGGTTGAAGAGCAAGGAGTCTTCTACTGGTATGGACAGGAAAAATCGGCGGCGGTGCCGTCGGTGACTCATGAAGTGGCGGCGCTGACCGATCAGGAATTTCAGTTAGTTGAGACTTTTCTATCGCGGCGGTTGGATATCCCGACCCTGCAGCGACTGCAGTCGGCGCGAGCCATCGCGGATAGGATGGGAGAACGTTTGCATATTGCCAAGGACGATCGGTCTTCGGACGAAGGGTTTCTGGAGGAAATCTCGAGGCGATATCGCGATGCTGTGCGGAGGAGTTAGGTTAGTGCAGCGACTGAAGCTGGACAGCGTGAGTGCTGATTCGCAGGGCGAAGAGTGTTCGCGGGAACCAGTGCCGTTCCTTCCGAGTGTGCGTCGTAGCTTCTCTTTCACTCCGCCTTCTATCCACGGCTTACGCCGTGGGCTGTAATCTGGCGCGGCTCCGCGGCCAGATCTGGCCTCGGCTCATTTATTCCTCACAGGATTTTCTCATGGGTGTAGCCGTTGGCGGCCAAGGCTGAGATTAGCTCTGCGATGTGGTCGGGACCGCGAGTTTCCATGGTGATGTCGATAGCGGTGTCTCCGAGATTTACGTTGTGGTAGGCGCGGTCGTAGGAGGTCTCGACGATGTTGGCGCGATGTTGGGCGAGAATGCCAGTGAGGCGGTGCAGGGCTCCGGGATAATCAGGAAGGTGTACGCGCAGACGAACGAGTCGACCATCTTTGACCAAGCCACGCTCGATGATGCGAGCCAGCAAAGTGACGTCAATATTGCCGCCGCTGACGATGACGACGATTTTCTTTCTGTCCTTTTGGGCGCTGGTTGAGTCCGAAATCTTCGAGTTAAAGCGGGTCGAGTTAAATCTCGTCGAGCCGAAGATTGTGGGAATTCGGCGATTGACCAGAGCGGCCAGGGCCGCGGCGCCGGCTCCTTCAGCGAGAATTTTCTCTCTTTCCAAAAGCAGGAGGACGGCATTGGCGATCTCTTCCTCTTCCACGGTGACGATGTCATCTACGTATTTCTGGATCAAGGGAAGTGTCCGCTCCCCGGCGCGGCGCACCGCGATTCCGTCGGCGATAGTCACCCCCGCGGGCAAGGTTACAGGTTTTCCTTCTGAAAGCGCGACCTTTACCGAAGGCAGGCGCGCGGGTTGAACTCCAATGACCTGGATGCGAGGATTGGTTTCTTTCAAGGCGCAGGCGATGCCGCCGATCAGACCGCCGCCGCCGATGGGAACAATGACAGCCTCAAGGTCGGGATGCTGCTCGAGCAATTCGAGGCCGAGAGTTCCCTGCCCGGCAATCACTACGTCATCGTTGAAGGCATGAACAAAGGTGAGATGGTCCTGCGCGCTGAGGCGCATGGCTTCGTCGTAGGCTTCGTCGTAATTCGCCCCGTGAAGCACAACCTCGCCGCCATAGCCGCGGGTTGCGGAAACTTTGATCAACGGGGTTGCGAGCGGCATGACGATTCTTGCCCGGATGCCCAGGCTGGACGCGTGATAGGCGACGGCCTGCGCATGGTTACCGGCCGAGGCTGCAATTACGCCCTGAGAGCGTTCCTCGCCACTAAGACTTAGAAGCTTATTAAGCGCGCCGCGTTCTTTATAGGCGCCTGTTCTCTGCCGGTTTTCCAGCTTGAGATAGATAGAGTTTCCGGTGAGTTCGGAAAAGGTTTCGGAGCGCGTGCACGGGGAAACGTGAATGGATTTTCGAATGCGGCCGAGCGCAGCTTCAATGTGGGAGAGATTGACCATGCAAGCGCAACGGCGCAATTCGCCATTCTACTTCAGAAATGTTGACGCTTCACGATACAGCACGCCAAAGGCGGAAAAGACCTTTGAAAATTGGATGGCGCACTTTGACAATGACGCGAGCCAAACGCGATTCGTGCGTCGCAAAAGACGCGAGGCTTCGCGCGGCTCGCCCAGATTCCTCACTGCGCAAAGAATGCTTGTTCGGAATGACAACCACTTGCGTAATAGTGGAAAAATCCATCCGGCGCATTAAAAATGACGATTGTACTTCGCCGACATTTCCAATTACACCAGTCACATGGCGGAGAGTCGCCTTACATTCGCGGCCGATCATGACGCATGCGGCGTGGGCTTTATTGCGCAGCTGGCCGGAACTGCGTCTCATGCCGTGGTGGAGCGCGGTCTTGGTGCGCTGGTGCGACTGGCGCATCGCGGCGGCGTGGACGCGGATGGGCGGAGCGGCGATGGCGCCGGACTGCTGGTCGGGCTTCCGAAAAGTTTTTTCCGGAGGGCGGCTCGCGCTCGCGGAATGGAATTGCCCGAAGAGTTTGGCGTCGGCATGGTGTTTCTTCAGCCGGGGCAACAGTCACTTGCGGTAGATGCGATCCAGGCCTCGGTTGCGAAATTTGATCTCAAATTTGTCGGCTGGCGAGCGGTTCCTACAGATCCTTCGATCCTGGGACCGCGCTCGCGCGATTCTCTGCCGGTTGTACGGCAATGCTTCATTGCTCCCGCTAGAACGGCAGCGAAATTGGAATCGTTCGACTTTGAGTTGCAACTCTTCCGCCTTCGGCAGGAACTCGAATCGATGTCCGATTGCGGCTACTTCTGTTCGCTCTCGGCGAGGACCATCGTTTACAAGGGATTGCTTACTCCTGAACAACTGGCTCCTTTCTATTCCGATCTGAATGACCTGGAGTTTCGCAGCACGTTCGTAATTTTCCATCAGCGATACTCCACCAACACGCAACCGAGTTGGTCACTGGCGCAGCCTTTTCGCTTTGTGGCTCACAACGGCGAGATCAATACCATTAGCAGCAACCGGCGCTGGTTTCAGGCACGCGCGGGTAGCTTGCGTCACGATCTTGGACTACCGGACAACGCAAATCTGCTGCAGCGCGGGATGAGCGACTCCGCGAGTCTTGATAACGCGCTGGAAGCTCTGGTACGGAGCGGCTCGAGCATCGCGGAATCGGCGCTGCGCCTGGTGCCGCCAGCATGGCAGTGCGACGAGAGCTTGGACGCCGGGCTACGACAGTTCCTCGCCAATAGTACTCCTGAGCAGGAACCCTGGGACGGCCCGGCTGCCCTGATCTTTACTGACGGCCAGGTCGTGGGCGCGAAGCTCGACCGAAACGGCCTGCGACCACTGCGGTACACCCTGACCGCGGATGGGTTGCTGATTGTCGGCTCGGAAGTCGGCATTGCAGACCTCTCTGACCCGGAAGTGATAGAACGGCAGCGTTTGGGACCGGGTGAGATGCTGATTGCCGATCCAGCGAGTGGAACCTTATTCCGTCCGAATGAAGTTGCGCGGCTGCTGCCTGTTTTGAAGAGCAGGACCGCCACGACGGTGATTCCGGCGAGAAATGAAGCCGTGCCTGCCAATGGTGAAACAAACCGATTCATGGCGGCGTTCGGTTGGACTGAAGATCAATTCCGCATGCTCTTTGGGCCTCTGGTGGAGCATGGCCAGGAACCGCTGTGGAGCATGGGAGACGACGCTCCGCCGGCTTTTCTGTCGGGGTTGCCGCGTCCGCTTTGGGATTACTGCAAGCAACGGTTTGCTCAGGTGACCAATCCGCCGATCGACCCGCTGCGCGAGAGCCACGTGATGTCGCTCGACGTGTATCTGGGCAAAAATACCAAGCTGGGTTCTCCATTGCTCGATGCCGGGCAAATGGACGCGCTTGCAGAAATGCTGCCAACCGTCCACCGGATCGACTTCAGTTTTGAGGCGGGGGGAGGGGTTGAGGGTGCCCGCGAGGTTTTGAAAAGAGTCCGTGAAAAGACTGCGATGGCAGCGGCCAGTGGCAGGGCAATCCTGTTGAGCGATCGTGCGGTTGGCGACAAGCGGGCCGCTGTGCCGGCGTTGCTGGCGGTTTCAGCTGCGTGGCAAGCAATGACCTGTGCTGGCACTTGGAGTGTGCCGCTGATCGTTGAAACCGGCCAGGTTCTCGATACGCATCACGTTGCGCTGTTGGCAGCGGCGGGGGCGAGCGCGGTGTATCCGTATCTAGCCATGAGCCTGGCGGCCCGTGCTGATTTCGAAGGTCCCGCGCGATACCGTGCTGCGATTGAGAAAGGTCTACGCAAAGTGCTGGCGCGCATGGGTATCTCTACCATGAGCAGCTACCGGAACAGCCAGATGTTCGAAACCATTGGCATTGATTCGGCAGTGTGCGACGAGTTCTTCGAAGATGCCGGACGGACGCTCGGCGGCACAACGCTCGACGAACTGTTGCGGGATTGCATTACGTGCCAGGCCACGGGTTTCGGAGCTTCTGCCGCGGAGTTCCGCGATGCCGGCTTGTATCGCTTTCGCCACAATGGGGAGCAACACGCGTCTTCGCCTGAGTTGGTAAGGCGAATGCATCGCTTCATAAAGTCTCCAACGCCGGCGAACCAGGCGGCTCTGGCTGTGCTGTCGGGGGAAAGAAAAAACATTGCGGTGCGCGACTTGCTGGAGTTCCGTCCCAGCGAACCTTTGTCTTTGGACGAGGTTGAGAGCGAGGTTTCGCTGCTCAGCCGCTTCAGCACGCAGGCTATGTCGCTGGGTGCAATTTCACCCGAAGCTCACCAGACGCTGGCCATCGCCATGAACCGGTTGGGTGGACGCAGTAATACGGGCGAGGGCGGCGAAGATCCAAGTATCTATTCCGACCGGCCGGAGGCGAACAACCGGGTGAAGCAGGTGGCATCAGCGCGGTTTGGAGTAACTGCGGAATACCTGGTGCATGCCGATGAAATCGAGATCAAGATGGCGCAAGGCTCGAAGCCCGGCGAGGGCGGCCAATTGCCTTCGGTGAAGGTTACGCCTTACATCGCGCGTTTGCGGCACGCCATCCCGGGAACGTCGTTGATCTCGCCGCCGCCGCACCACGACATCTACAGCATTGAAGACCTGGCGCAGTTGATCTATGACCTTCGCGCCGTCAATCCGAATGCACGCATCGGGGTGAAGCTGGTTTCGAGTTCGGGAGTCGGCGTAATCGCAACCGGCGTGGCGAAAGCTGGGGCCGACGTCATCACGATCAGCGGCCACGATGGCGGTACCGGCGCATCTCCACTCACCTCAATTAAGAACACGGGGCTACCGTGGGAAATTGGTTTGCGCGACGCGCATAGTGCGCTGGTGCGAGCCGGCCTGCGTGCACGCGTGAGACTGCGTGTGGATGGTGGGTTAAAGTTCGCGCGCGACGTTGTGGTTGCGGCTCTGCTGGGGGCTGAGGAGTTTGGCTTCGGCACCGCGGCCTTGCTGGCCATTGGCTGCGTGATGGCGCGCCAGTGTCACCTCAATACTTGTCCAGTTGGCATCGCGACTCAGGATGAAACCCTGCGGGCCAGGTTTACCGGGAACCCGGAGATGGTGGAAATGTTTTTCCGCGCGCTGGCAGCCGATGTTCGCCAATTGCTCGCGGGAATGGGTGCGGGATCCATTGACGAAATTCTGGGCGCGGTCGACAGATTGCAGCCGCGTTCAGCGGAGTCCGAAATCAGCGTAAAGTCTCTGCTGCAGCCTATTATTGACGCGCCCGCGCAGTTTCCCTGTCCTCATGAGGACAGCAGCGCGCTTCACGTTGACCTGAATCGCGTGGTCGATGATCTGGAATCGCTCTCATCTCGTCCTTATCGTTTTGCCATTACCAACGGGGACCGCGCCGTGGGCGCGCACTTTAGTGGTGAAGTGTTGCGCCGCTTCGGAGCTTCGACCGTGGAAATGAACCGCGTCGACTGCGACTTCGTGGGCACCGCCGGACAGAGCTTTGGCGCGTTTCTCATCTCCTGCGCGAACTTCCGGCTGATCGGCGAAGCGAACGATTATGTAGGCAAAGGCCTGTGCGGCGGCAGCATTGCTATTTCGGCGCACGGCGAGGCCTCGCAACGCGGCGACGTTCTGGTTGGAAACACCGTGCTGTACGGCGCCACGTCCGGCGAACTGTTTGTGGCCGGGCGCGCGGGAGAACGGTTCGCCGTCCGCAACAGCGGCGCGCTTGCGGTAGTCGAAGGCGTGGGACGCCACGGGTGCGAATACATGACGGCGGGCGTGGTGGTAATTCTCGGTCCGGCAGGACGCAATCTGGGAGCGGGGATGACTGGCGGGCTCGCCTACCTCTTGTGCAACGACGCCGATGAGCGGGCGAGTCAAGATTTGATGAACCGCGACTCCGTGCGGTTCTCCGCTCTTGAGCCACAGGAAGAGCTATGGCTGCGCCGCATTTTTCACCGGCACGTACAACTCACGGGCAGTCCCCGCGCGGCCGACCTACTTTCCTGCTCCGTTCTCCCCTTACTGCGGGTTGAGCCCGTGGCGCCTCCGTGTTCGGTCGATGAGACTTGGGCACCGATTCTTGCGCGCCTCGCAGCCGAGGAAGCGCGGAGTTACGGACGCGACCGACTTCTCTCCTCCGAAAGACCAGTCGTGCAATGAGTAAGCAATTTCACGTGAGACGCCTTCCCTATCGCTGCTCAGGAGTGAAGTCCGCTATAATCTCCGACTAACTGCATGGATTTCGATCAGCTCATCACATTCCTCGAAGTCGCCCGGCAAGGCAGTTTCTCGCGTGCCGGAGAAAAAGTATTCCGCTCGCAATCGGCAGTCAGTGCACAGATCCGCCAACTGGAACAGGAGTATGGCGACCGCCTGCTGGATCGTTCAGGCAAAACCGTCAAGCTTACTCCCGCCGGTCAGGTCTTCCACGAGTATGCGTTGCGTATGAAAAAGTTGCGCGACGAGTCGCTTGTCGCGGTGGCTGATCACGGACATACTCCGCGGGGCACGCTGATGGTCGGGGCCAATGAAGCCACTTGCCTTTATGTTCTACCCGAAGTTTTCGGCGAATATTGCCGCCGCTATCCCGATGTGCAAATCAGCATCTACCGCAACTTCACCTACAAGATTGTCGAGAAGCTGGAGAATGGAACTCTCGATGTAGGCATACTCAGCTTGCCGGTGCAATCTCCGAGCCTGAAGGTGCAGGCAATTTTCCGCGACCGGTTGATGCTGATGGTGAGCCCCAGGAATCCCTTAGCCAAGCTAAAGTCGGCGGTTATCGGCGATGTTGTGAAACATCCCCTTCTGCTCCCGAAAACCGGTCACACGCGCAGATTGCTGGATAAGCTCTTCCGTGAATACAACACCGAGCTCAAGGTCAGAATGGAGTTGCCCAGCATAGGAATGATCAAAAGCTTCGTTGCAGCGGACCTTGGTATTTCGCTGATCAGCGCGTCTTTTGCGCGCGATGAAGTGACGGCGGGCCGGGTAAAGTTGATCGAATTGGAAGGCGCGCAGTTGTGGCGCGAACTGGGGATCGCTCATCGCCGCGATCGCACACTCTCCGTCGCTACGAAGACGTTCGTCGCAGTCGTGCGGCAACTCTCGGATTATCTGAAGAAGATGGAACGTTCTGGCGAATAGGTGGTGTTCTTCTTCATGCAGTCCCCACGGACGAGGTTAATGCCTGCCTAGCGGGACGTACATTCCTTGTCGACGGTCTTGATCGAGGTAATCGTCAAAGTGACTGAAGCTGCAGAACCCGTCTTAGTTAACGCGTCGGAGCTTGTGCTCAGCGTCGGTGACTCAGTTCCGATTACTTCCACGCGTTGCCCCAGGTAGTGGCGAAGCTTGGTCTTGCCGGTGGCTTGAAGTTCGTAAGTCATGCCCGGGTCCTGCTTGGTTAATATGTAATCACCATTAAATCGGCCGACGCAACCCTGCACGGTTACCTGATCCTTGAGGTCTTTTGACTTATGCTGGCTGGAGTTGCTGCTGGGAGTGCTGCCTTGCGCCAGAAGAAGACCGCCCGAAAGCAATAGAGCACCGAATAACATTCTCATGTCAAAACCTCCGGCCTGACCGTCCGCGATGGGATTCTACTACTTGAGCTCTTGGGGTGTGTCACAGCGCAAACACACTTCCAGAGGGAGTCCAATATTTCGAACAGGATTGGGCGCGCCGGTTAAGGCTGCTTGGGTCAATGGTTTCGGATCAATGATTGAAAAGAAAGATGGAGCGGGAGACGGGGATTGAACCCGTGACATCCAGCGTGGCAGAACGTTGCAATAGGCCCGACACTCATCTCTTGGATGCTGCCATTTAACTCAGCCTCTCGCGCCGCTCTAATAGCCGCACCTAGCCGCACGCCGCGCCGAGGCTTGCCGCGATAACTCATTTGCATAAAGGCCAACGCCAATGGCCGCGATAATCACAAGCGCCGATAGCAGGTAGATGATTCGCTTGTCCATGCGCGGAGTATAATCGCGGAAAATCGGCTCTCAAAATGCAAATCGCTCGCTGGCAGGCGAGCGGACTTTTCTGGAAAAGCCGGGTACCGATCCGGGCGATCCGCTCACTACCAGCCCACAGCAACCAATCTGGAAGCAAAGTACTACGGTTCTCTTTGCGTTTAGGTGATTACATTCGTACTCTTGGTTTCATGGAACAGCAAAGATACATTTTCTGCATCATGGTTCAGGTTTGACGGGCCCTCCCCGCGCGGCTGTCCAAATCCAATAAAGAATGGGAATGGTACAATCCCTTTTATTGTTGGTTTTTAGTCATACACTGAACAAATACTGGGAGTGTCGATTGAGTTTTGCCCAGTGTTATTCGGGGTTCGAGCATAAGTCAACAGTACAAGGGGATATCTTACTGAGAAAACCACAGGCTAAAACCGACTTGTGAAATCATTTAAAAAAACCCATTGGGGGACTATCAAGATCTTCCAAGCACCCTGCGCTATCTTCCAAGCTCAGCCGCCGTTCCCAAGCAGCCCTAGTTTGAAAACTCAGCCATCGCTGACGCTGAACTCCTCGTCTCTCACAATTCTGCTAGTCCTTTATGAACTTGCCAAGAACCTGCAAGGTCAAAAGTCAGAGCCACTGGCCGGTGTCACGATCAAACAGAAACTCTTTTCGCGTTGAGCATGCACTATACGTACCAAACCATCAAAATCTCCCGTTCTCGTTTGTTCCTGAAAGGGATCCTGCGTCCCAGTATCGTGGCATTGCCATCGGTTCTTCTGCTGCCACTCTGGTGGTCATTTGCGACTCCGTCCTTCACCCTGCAAACTTGGCTGACCCTGGCTCTCGGCACTGTGTTATTTTTGTGGACTGCAGGTGTAACCCGAGATGAACGGAATCATCTGATAGGGCTTGTTAGAGTTCGAAAAAAACCGCTCGTCAGTGAAGGTTGAGACCAAGGAAACGTACGGCAATCTTGACGGCCGGAGGTGGATTGCTTTCGCGGTGAACCGAGCGCTTGACCTATATAATTGGAACGAACGCGGTTACCTGGGGGGCTGGCTGAAAGAACACTTTCATGATCGGCACGACGGGGTACGTATTCAATTGGGCGCGGAAGTTGCCGTGTGGCTGGTGACGTTCGGCCTGCCTTGCTGTTTGATCCGCTCTTCGAATCCGAGATGACAGAAACAACAAAGATAGCGGAAAGTCAGGGAACGATTCTCCACGGGGGGCCTCAGGCCTACTCGGCGAAAAACCCCGTCTACTTCGCGGGAGCGCGCTCTGACTACGTTGCTGCGCGGCCCAACAACCGCCAGGCAAGGATTCTTGAGGTCGGATGTGGAGAAGGGGGGACTGGTTCTCTAGCGCTATTGGAGGGAAAGTGTGGAACATGCTGTGGCGTCGAACTGTGCGAGAGCGCCGCTGCCAAAGCGAAAGATCGAATCACTGAGGTGCTGGTAGGAAACATTGAGGAGATGGAACTGCCGTGGCCGCCGGAATTCTTTGACGCCTTGATCTTAAGCGAGGTACTCGAACATTTGGTAGACCCGTGGTCGGCTCTGAGAAAGCTTCGTTCCCTGATGAAGCGTGATGCAAGGGTGTTCGCCAGTTCTCGCAACATCTCCAATCACAAAGTAATTCGCATGCTGATTCGCTGAGATTGGACCCTAACTGACATGGGAGTTATGGACAGAACCCACCTGCGTTGGTTCACTCCTCGAACCTATAAGACTCTGTTTGAATCTTGTGGGTACGTGGTGGATTCTGTTGGCGAGCTGGCACCCTTAACCCGGAAAGCACGCACGATCTCCTTCCTGACGTTTGGGTGCCTCCGCCATTTATTTATTGAACAAGTCAGCGTGAAAGGTCACTGCTCGTACGCCGCCATCCAGATGGGCACGAAGGACACACAGCAACGTGACGATTGAAGCCGGGCTGAAGTTCGAGGGTGTTCATGGAAATTAAGGACAGATTGAAGGGAATCATCGGTCGACGGGGAAGACTCCTGGTGCGTCGGCTTCGCACTCGGCACTGGCCGATAACTAGGGCCTATCGGGACTATTTGCGTGGTATGCGGGCCCTGGAAATAGGCGGCCCAAGCGACCTTCTGGGATTTGGAGGAGCCTTTCCTGTCTATTCCTGCTTGAGTGTGATACACAACTGTAACTTCGCTGGCCATACTATCTGGAACAGCGAAGCCATCAGGTACGCTCAGTCGCTTGTGTGCGATGCGACATCGCTGCGGGTCGAAACCGGGAGCTACGATTGCGTCCTTGCATCGCATTGCTTGGAGCACATCGCCAATCCAATCAAGGCACTTCAGGAGTGGAAACGTGTTCTTCGACGGGATGGAATGATGTTACTGATACTTCCCCACCGGGACCGTACTTTTGACTGGCGGCGACCCGTAACCACCATCGCGCACATGAGAGAGGACTTTCAGCTTGGAACACCCGAGACTGACCTTACGCATTTGGATGAAGTTCTATTGCTTCATGACTTGGCATGTGATCCGGGCGGTGGTACGGCTGAACAGTTCCGGGACAGATGCCTTAAAAACTTTGAATTTAGGGCTATACACCATCATGTGTTTGTGCCAGGAACTGCGACAGAGCTAATACGAGAAGTGGGCCTCTCTGTCGTGCGTCAAGACGTGCAAGGCTTGAACATTGTCACTCTGGCGAAGAGATCCTAGGCGACCGAAGCTGGCGTTCTACTTCGCTGAGATTCACAACTCTTTGAAATTCAGCCGGTTGCAAATAATAGCAATCATTTCAATGTCTTACGGTCCTCGCATCCCCGTACGATTTGCACGGCACGCCTCTCTTGAGCAGGTTTTCATACTTTTATGGACAGTATGGACAGTATGAAATTTCGCGTGCGCCTTCCTCTGAAAGCTGTCCTGGTGGTACGTCGAGATGAGCAGAGAAAAACTGGAGCGGGAGACGGGGATCGAACCCGCAACCAACGGCTTGGGAAGCCGCTACTCTACCATTGAGCTACTCCCGCTCTGCTAGCAGAGTATATCGTAAAACTTCTATTGCCAGTGCGACAGGCCGAGCCACCCTCCGGTGCTGGTGGAGCGGATGCGGACACCGCCCAGCGTGACCTGTTTAAGCGGTGCGAAGGTTCATCGCCTCTGCGAACTCAAAACGTGAAATCGAACTTCGGTTCGTCCCACCTGCCCGTGAAGAGTGCGCCACATTCCACCATGACATGGTATTTCTCTGGCTCATTGTCTCGGAGCCACAACAGGGTGAACACCTTGTCCACCGCGTTCTTCATAATGTTTTTCATTTCCGCCTCGGCGATGTGGGAGTATTTCTCTTTACCCGCGCACGTTGGACAGTCGATTCCAGCATGTATGTCTTCAATTGGGCCGTTGCGGAAGGCGTGAGCCACGATGCTCTTCGCTTCCTTGGCTAGATCTGGGTCAATGACGAGCGATGTTTCGCATTTGAAAATAATAGACCAGACGTTGCGTTGCCCTATAATTCCAGCGGGAGTGGTTTATGCCCTTGTTCATCTGTCGTTGGCATGATGGAGATTTTTCCGCTGTGAGCGCAGCTTCACGAGACGAAGCCATGGAGCTTCTCGATGAAGTCGGCAATGCCGATGTTGCCGACCTGTTCACGGTGAAAAACTTCATGGTGCATTTTCAACTGAAAACAGAAGCCGACAACATGGAAGAACCAGTGCCCGTCGAACTCGAAGGTTTCGGAGAAGGCACCTACGAGATGCTCTGCGAGCGCGTGTACCCCGTTTACAGCAAGGTGTCAGGGAAGGTGGTTGACGACTTGCCCACTAGCGGTGAAATGCCCACGGAGAAGCGCGACGCTGCACTGAAGGCGTTGAACGAAGCTCTCGTCACTGAACGTATGCGGAAATGGGATTCCAAGAAACCCAAGGTCTCTGACGACCCAGATGTTGCCGAACTTCAGGAGGAGGGCGATGTGCCTAGGCTGGTGGCAGAGAAGGCAGTGAAGGAGCGTCGTCGGCGTGCAATCACTGAAATGCCTTCTCAGGGGGATTTCATGTCTGGTGGCAAGCCTTGACTGGGTCCGACGACACCCTGGACAACACTTACTTGATGCGGATGGCAGGTCGCTTCAGTCGCCGTCTTCGCGGCTATGCCAAAGCGCACGATATTCCTGTCATCGATTGCCCCGTAGGGGAACGTAAACACGACATCGCAGAGGAATATCTGGCCAAGACCAAGATCACCCAGGGGTTGTTTCTCATCCTGGGAGGTCGCGCGCCCAAGCCCCGGTATGGGAGGTCACCCGCGCCCATCATCTCGAACGCAAACAGCCCATGCCCTAGGTCAACCACTACTCCTTTCATATCCTCGATCCCGAATGGGGCCATATCACCATCAAGATCAGTGGACATCCTCCATTCCCCGCCCAAGTAATGCTGAACGGTCATGAGTATGTGGCCTGCCAGGCGCGCAAGGCGGCGATCGGCTTTACCAAGGAAGGAAACTGTTTTACTCATATCTCCGACGCCGCAGGCTTGGCGAAGATCGCAGACACCTTGTCCCAACCAGGGGCTATAGGGCGGCTGAACCAAGTCTGCGAGCGTTGGATTTATAGCACCTGCTTATGCTTCGCACTGGACCGAGAGGAACAGGAGCAGAGCAAGTTTCAATGTCAATACTCCAACTATCAAATCGAGTACCGCCGGAATCTGGTTTTCGAAGTCGGCGGACACATGGAGCAAGTGTTTCAGGCACTGATTGACCGCAGCCGTGCGCCGCTTGACCTCAAGACCAGCAAGACCATCCTGGGATACCAGCGTCGTCCCACATATGGCAAACGGAAAAAGCGGTCGGCCGAATGGGAAGTGGCGGTCGAGAGACCTACGTATGATCTGACGATCTTCAAGCTGCGCTGTGGCAAGCTGACTCTGATTTATACCAAAGGCGAACGCGTGCTTCGCATGGAGGCGATGGCTCACAACACCCAGGAACTGCACTGTGGGCGATCTCTGGAGATGTTTGCAGAGATCGTTTCCCGTTTGAAAAGCATCTTGCAGCGCTTTATGAATGCACTGTCGTGCATCGACCAATGCTTCATCGCGGAGGAAACTCTAGAGCAACTTCCGGCTCCGACGCAGGTCGGCAAGACCAAGGTGGGGGGGGATCGACTTCAACAAGGCGCGCATGCGTTGGGTTGCCCAAGCCGTGCTGGCGCTCTCCCCCTCACCAGGCGGGTTCACCGCTTCCCAATTGGCCGAACAAGTGTGCAGGCTAAGTCAACAGGACGAATCCCAGTACGGGCCACGTCGTGCTGCCTACGATCTGAAAAAGCTCCGCGGGAAACAAATCGTCTGCCGCCTCGGCAAGACCGCAAGATACGAAGCCATTCCCCAAGGGACCAGAGGCCATGGCAGCACTCGTCGTTCTCCGCGACAAAGCCATTAAACCCCTGCTTGCCGCTGCCCAGCAGCATCATCGATCCCGACGAGCGCAGAACCCCACCCCACTCGACATTCACTACCAAACCATTCGCGCCAGCATGCGTGGGTTTTCCACGAACTAGGAATTGCTGCATGAACGACGACAATTATTTTTCCCGGCTTCGCCTCTAAGGGCCTAACTATTTCCGAGTCGCCGTTCGTCTCCGACCAAGCCTGGCTGAACCTGGAAACAGCCGCTACCCTCGAACTCACGTCCGAAGACGAACGCCATCCTATCGAAGCCGCGCTTTCGTCGCGAGGTCGCCAAGGGTGGCGTGCTTCGGGCCCTGGATCGCAGACCATCCGTCTTGTCTTCGATCAGCCGCAACGGCTCAGGCGAATCAATCTGGTGTTCAATGAGGCCGAGACCAGTCGCACGCAGGAATTCGTTCTTCGTTGGCGCTCAGAACCCGATCAAGACTTTCGCGAAATCGTGCGGCAGTGGAACTTCAGTCCCCCGCAAACGGCACGCGAAATTGAGGACTATCAGGTTGACCTCGCAAGCGTGAAAGTATTGGAGTTGGTGATCGTCCCCGACATTGGCGGTGGAAACTACGCGTCGCTCGAAAACCTGCGGTTGGCTTAGTTAGTCCCCGCAGCAGCAAAAAACCCTTGAAAAAACTGCTAGACTGAGGAAAGTTTAGCAACTAGAACCCTCCCACTTCTTCCAGTTAGGAGTTCTCTCTGCAGGGTGCTCAAGAAGTGGCGGCAGGATGATAACTCATCCAGCAATAACGTATGCGATGACACAACAAGATTCTTCGCCTTCCAACCTCCGTTATCCAGCATGGCAGCGCGAGTATGAGACCTCACTCCACGAACCTGATCCTAAGAAACTGCTGGAGCGCGTGCACGCGGTAGAAGCGGCGATTTTCAACCGTCTCCAGGAGTTGTCGCAGACCTCCGAGAGCACAGATCATAAAGCTGAAGAGCAGGCTATTGCGGAAGCGCTCAGAACTCTACGCGTTTTGAAACGGGACAAGTTGCAGTTTCCGGACTGGGAGACGAAGTGATCAGGCGGCGATCTGGTCGAGCAAGCCCCGAGCCTTTGTGATTAGGGCAGAAACAGCTTCAGATTTGGAGACAAGGGCGGATACCCCAGCCGCGCGAACTTCTTTCTCAACAAAAAGATCGCTGTGAGCAGTGAAAATAATCACAGGTACAGCGGGCATGAGCTTCTTTAGCACACGGGTTTCTTCCAATCCATTCATGACCGGCATTGAAAGGTCCGTCACAATTAAGTTAGGGCGGAGCAGTTGAGCCTTTTCGATTGCCTCCCTCCCATTCTCAGCCTCTCCGCATACGTCAAAGTCTCCCTCGCGGGTGAAGAGTTCGCAAAGCATCCGGCGAATGAGTGGGTTGTCATCAACGACTAGCACCGACCTGATAGACATACGAATCCCCACTCACGTTCGTAAGCACGAGTACGCGTTAGATGCTGACTTTCAGATGCGCAATGACCCGCAAGTGTTGATACAGAATGTCGGCATCCCGAATTACCGGCCCTGGAAGACGCTGCTGTCACTCGCAAATGCGATGTTCTTACTGTTCGGTGCCCGTCGTTACTAGGTAGTGTTTACACTCCCACGTTCTTTCCAGACTCTAAGGCCCTGCTCTGCTGTGCTGTGCGAGTTTGGTACAGATCGTGCTCGCAACATGGAGGCGCTGCTCCGGAAAACGACGCCAAGGCAAGTTCTTCATGTGCTTGTCCGGCGAAAAATCGGAGGAGTGCCATGCCGAGAAGACCTCTAATTCTTTGTGTCGATGACGAATTTAATGGCCTTGAAGGTCGCAAGATGTTGTTGGAGGAAGCTGGGTTCAAGGTCCTGGTCGCCACCAGCGGCGCAGACGCTTTGCAACTGTTTGCCTCGAATCCCGTCGATTTGGTGCTACTCGATTATCACATGCCTGGAATGAATGGAGATGTCGTCGCAGAGCACATGAAAGCCGGCCAATCCGATGTTCCAATCGCTCTGCTGTCCGCAGACGATGGGCTGCCAGAGAGTGCTCTGAGCTGGGTAGATGGGTTTGTGTCTAAGAGCGAGTCGCCCGCGAACCTGCTACAGATTGTCGAGCATTTGCTCGATCTGCGTTTTCTATTTGCCCCTCTCGATGGTTTAAATGGCGGGCGAGGACGACGCGCGGCATAAGACATGAGAGCGCGATGCAGGTCGTAAGCGTCCGGAGTTGACCGTCGCCGCTAAGAGTTGACTTCGTCGATATAGACGTCATCGGTGAGGGCTTTGTCGATGGCTTGGTCCAGTCGAGTAAGAAGTTGGACCAGAGTCTCGCGCTGGCCGCGAACCAGCATGGCCAGGCAATTGTGTCCATCGGTGGCGGTTGCGACGCAGCCAACGGAATGCTGCACTCCCACGGTGATTTCGCCGTAGGTAATCAGTTCGGCGATATGGGGGAGAGTCCGCGGAATCACTGCGGAGTTCTTCTTGACAACCTTTTTTTCTAGGCTGCGGGTGCGAGTGCGGGAGATACGCTTGCGGCGATGTTCCAAGGCAGCAACTCCTCGATGCGAGTAATGGGGTGCTCGGCGATGCGCGTAAGGACCTCGCGCAAGTAGGCTTCGGGATCGAGGCCATTGAGTTTCGCCGAGCCGATCAAACTGTAGAGGTTGGCGGCGCGTTCTCCGCCTGCGTCGGAGCCGGCGAACATGTAGTTCTTTCGACCTATCGCGACCGCACGCAAAGCCCGTTCCGCGGCATTATTATCGATCTCCAATCGCCCGTCATCGCAATACCGTGTCAGTGCCGGCCACAGACCGAGCGCGTAGCGAATGGCTGCCGTCGTATCCGACTTGCGGGACAGCTTGGCCAGCGAGGCTTCGAACCATTCGTGTAACGATTGGAGTAAAGGCCGCGCGCGGGTTGCGCGAACCGGGTGCCGCTCATCCGGTGGCCGGCCGCGGATCTCTTTCTCAATGGCATACAGAGCTGCGATTCGTTCCAGCGCCTCGCTCGCGATGGGCGACGGATGCGCTTCTTGCAAGTCATAAAACTTGCGCCGAACATGCGCCCAACAAGCGACTTCCTGAATGCCGCCATCTTCTTTATAGAGCCGATTAAATCCGGCGAAGGCGTCCGCTTGGAGCCAGCCACGAAACCCGTGCAGGTGCCGCTCAGGATGTTCGCCCTTACGATCCGGTGAGTAGGCGAACCAAACCGCTGCTGCTGCAGTATCACCCGACGGGCGATCATCCCGCACGTACGTCCACAATCGTCCCGTCTTCGTCCGGCCATTGCCCGGCGCCAGCACCGGTACCGGCGTGTCGTCAGCATGAAGCTTGATTGCGGTCAGTACATAGCGACGCAGAACTTCGACCAGAGGATCGAGTAGTCGGCTACTTCCCCCGACCCAATCCGCCAGCGTCGAACGTTCCAACTCGACTCCGCTACGGCTATAGATCTGAGTCTGGCGATTCAGGGGAAGATGATCACAATATTTTGAGACCAACACATGCGCCAGCAGGCCCGGTCCGGCCAGCCCTTGCGCAATCGGCCGGCTCGGCGCCGGCGCTTGCACGATCTGTTCACAGTTCCCGCAGCTCAGCTTCGGCCGTACATGCCGGATGACTTGAAAGTGGGCTGGCACATACTCCAGCATCTCCGAAACATCTTCGCCCAGCGGACGCAGCTTTCCGCCGCATCCCGGACACGTTTGTTCCTTCGGCTGGTGGGTGCGCGTCACTCGCGGCAAGTGACTGGGCAGTGGCCGTCGCCGCGCCGCTTTCTTCTCCCCAGTAGCAGCATCCCCGGGTTGCGCCGGTTGACCGTCCTTCACCGCCTCGCTCTCTACCTCTTGCGCTTGCTCCAGATCCTCCAGTCGCAGTTCCAACTGTTCGATCTGCCGCTGCAGCTTCTCCGACTTGCGTCCAAAGTACATCCGCTGCAGCTTGGCCAGCAACAGCTTCAGATGCTCCATCTCGCTCTCCCGCGACTGCAGCCGCTGTGCGGTCGTGCAATAGCGTTCGTGCGTTTCCATCAACAGCGCGCGTAACGAATCGGCATCCAGAGTACTTAGATCAGGAAGGATCGCGTGCGCCACAACCATGGCGCGAGTATGCCATGATCTCTGCTTCTGTCGACTACTAAATTATCGATGTTATCCACAGCGCATCTACACTGACATCTGCGGTGTCCAGGTGCGCTCCGGTCGTCGCCAGTCGATGCCCTCCAGCAGCATCGATAGCTGTGCACGGCTCAACGAAACCGTGCCGCCGCTGGCTTGCGGCCAGATAAACCTTCCTCTCTCCAGCCGCTTCGAGAATAGACAAAGCCCATCTCCATCGAACCACAGCAACTTGATCAAATCCCCCCGCCGGCCACGAAACACAAACACCTGGCCCGAGAACGGACTCTGTTCCAACTTCGTTTGCACCAGCGCACTCAGCCCGTCGAAACCGCACCGCATATCGGTCACTCCGGCGGCAATCCAAATCTGCGTGTTGGCTGGAGGCGTGATCATCGTTGCAGACACTCCAACAAGACACGCAACAGCACTGGGTCGGCGCTACCTTCTATGCTCACTTGCGCATGATTGAGTCGGATGTGAATCGTGCCCACCGAGGATGATGGCATTGCACCTGGCGCACAAAGTGGAGTTCTCAACCCCGTAGAACTCTCCGGAGTTACTCTAACCGGCAACAGCTTGGCCTCGCCGCTTCTACCCAGTCGCCCCGCTTGATACAACCTGCGCCAGTTAAAAACCAGGTTGGCGTTGACTCCGTGCGCTCGCGCTACCCGCGCCACCGACGCCCCTTCCGCTAACGTCTCTTCGACTATCCGTAGCTTCTCCGCCAATCCTCGATACTGCCGCTTACCCTTGGCTGCTTGCGTGTATGTGTCCATCATCTCTCCAAGTGGACACTATCGCTTGTGTCCACATCGAGAGCATGCCTTCCTTTTACACACCTGTCCAGACGGCCGCCGTCGGACGCTTACTGCAGGTCCTGAATTGAAACAACTGCTACGACCTGTGCTTCGGCGTCTTCGCGTTAAGCGTCGAGATCAGGCCCTCCGCTGCGGGAGGAACATGCGTCTCGTGAGCAATTACAATATCTTTGGCTGAGATTTTCTCTCCGTAGATTCTCTTGTTCGCGTCGTTGTCCGGTCGGATGGTCGATCCCTCAGAATGCCTGCAAATAGGCCGCGCGCGCGGGAATAGCTCAATATTTCAGCCCGCATCGAGACATCGGTTTCTGCCGACGCGTCACGACCGACTGGTCCTGCTGCTACCGACGCATCTCCTCCGAGCTTGACTTTGCTGCTCAAGATTCCATTTGCACCGCGGTCATTCATCACCAGAAGGACGAAGTCAGTCGCTTGCCCGCCGATCTGAAAGCCTACGCTGCCACCCTCAAGGGCCATCATTGAGGGCGCGCCCCAGGGACCGTTGAAATTTTCGCCCTTGCGGCACGTCATCGCACCGCGGCCATAACTACCACCGACCACAAACGCGGCCTTGAGGACTGATGGAAAAACAACCACACAGTCAGCTTTATCGAGGAGGTCTTGAGGAATGTCGTCTGGAATATTCAGAATCTCTGTCAGCACCGTGCCGGCATTCTTCAGACGATCCTCGTCCTTTTCTTTGTCGTCTGCCCAACTGGTGATTGCAAGCAACAATGCGCTCATCGCGCAGACCAATATCCTCTTCTTCATGACAGTCTCCTACAACGGATATAGTTGCGGTAACCTCTTCTTTGGTTGGCGGGTTTCTTGTGACATGATCTCACTTGAAGATGCACTCTCGCCAAGGAGCGACGGATTCAGAAAGAGCCGGTGCAGAGATGATCGGTGACGGCTAAAGCGATGATCGGTCACTATGACTACCGCCTTGTTGCGCTCTCGGTCTTGATTGCGGTGCTTGCTTCCTACACCGCTCTTGACCTCGCGGGCCGCACAACCGCCGCACGCGGCAGAGTTCGTCTTACCTGGCTTGCGGGCGGGGCGACTGCCATGGGCGTGGGTATCTGGTCCATGCACTACATCGGAATGCTGGCTTTTAGCTTACCGGTGCTGGTGCTCTACGACTGGCCGACGGTGTTGCTGTCGCTCATGGCCGCGGTTTTCGCTGCTGCTGTGGCCCTATTCGTCGTAAGTCGAAAGAAAATGGGTTGGCCTCGGGCACTGGCTGGAAGTGCAATTATGGGCAGCGGCATCGCCACGATGCACTACACCGGTATGGCGGCGATGCGGTTGCCCGCAACGTGTTCCTACGATCTGCGGCTCCTGATCTTGTCAGTTGTGCTCGCGATCGCAATTTCGTTGGTCGCGCTGTGGCTCACGTTTCGTTTCCGGGAAGATACGAAAGCCTTCGCTTGGTGGAAGACTGCCAGCGCCATAGTGATGGGCGCGGCCATCCCTGTGATGCATTACACGGGAATGGCTGCGGCCCGGTTTACGCTCTCTACAGTAGTGCCGGACACGACTCACGCCGTGAGCACCTCGACACTGGGCATCACAGGCGTCACCGCCGTCACTTTGCTCGTTCTCTGCGTTGCCGTGCTGACGTCGGCCGTGGATCGGCGTTTCTCCGCTCAGAGATTGCAACTAGACGCAAGCGAACGGCGCTACCGAGGGCTCTTAGATGCAGCGCCCGACGCCATGGTGGTCGTGAATCAAGAGGGCAAGATTGTCCTGGTCAATGCCCAGGCCGAAAAATTGTTTGGTTACCAGCGGGAAGAATTATTGGAGAAAGAAATTGAGATGCTGGTGCCGGAGCGTTTTCGTAGTCTGCATCCTGAACATCGAACTGGCTTCCTCGCCGAACCCCGAGTGCGGCCGATGGGGGCAGGTATGGAATTGTATGGTTTGCACAAGGATGGTCACGAGTTTCCGGTGGCCATCAGCCTCAGCCCGCTGTTAACCGAAGAGGGCGTGCTGGTCACGAGCGCCATTCGCGACATTACCGAACGCAAGCGAGCAGAAGAAAGCCTGCGTGATCTTTCCAGCCGGCTCCTGAAGATGCAAGATGAGGAAAGAAGGCGCATTGCTCGCGAGCTCCACGACAGCGCCGGCCAGATCCTTGTTGCCTTGAGTATGAACCTGACTCCCTTGGCAAACGAAGCCAACACAGTCGGTCCTGATTCGGTCAAGGTGGTCAAGGAGAGTCTCGGCCTTATAGACGAACTGAATACGGAAGTGCGTACCATTTCTCATCTGCTCCATCCGCCACTGCTGGATGAAGTAGGACTCTCGTCGGCTCTTCGCATCTACCTGGACGGTTTTGCAGATCGCAGCAAGATCAGAGTGGATCTGGAAATCCCCGATGATTTCGGGCGACTCTCCCAGGAATTGGAAACGGCCATTTTCCGTATAGTGCAGGAGTCTGTCACCAACATTCACCGCCATTCCGGAAGCCCTGTGGCTAGAATTCATATTTCGCGCCTCGGCAGCGAGGTCCGCGTGGAAGTCGAAGACAAAGGCAAGGGCATACCGCTGGAGAAGCGGTCTGCGATGGCGTCAACTGGCATGGTCGGAGTTGGCATAAGAGGCATGCGAGAAAGAATCCGGCAACTCGGCGGCGCCTTGGAAATCAGTTCTGGCAGCCACGACAAAGGCACACTCATCGTAGCCCGGTTGCCGATTGGCAGAACACCATCGATCGACCGCGCGTGAAGGGGGCATCTGCGAAGACCAACAAGAAGAGTGGCAAGGCGGGCGTCGAATCGAGCAGGACCTTGAGAAAATGTTCCGCCTAATTCGATGGATCAACGAGATATTGGGAGCCAAAGAGAAGCGTTTGGTGCCGACGAGGCCGACGAGTACACGAATGTTGCAATCCCCAGTTTGGGAGTAGACTGGAAGGTCCTTTACACATCTCTCCGCCGCGCCCTTTGGGCGTGGGTCTCTTGTGCAACCGATGAACGGAAACGTTCCTCACAGGAGGCCGGCATGGCTGACCCCAACCGGACGTAAAATGTTTTTGGCGTTCTGCGAAATCTGCCACTTTGACAAACAAGGGCAGATGGTATCGGGCGGCTACTAGGATCAATACGCACTCTTGACTCAGCTCGGCCACCTCCAACCGCTCGCCGCAGTGGCAGCGTAAAGCCAGGCAGTGGGAGAACACATCACCAACGCAACGCCAAAAGGCGCGCTCCGCGGCCGACCGCTTTTTCCGTTTGCCATATGTGGGACGACGCTGGTATCCCAGGATGGTCTTGCTGGTCTTGAGGTCAAGCGGCGCACGGCTGCGGTCAATCAGTGCCTGAAACACTTGCTCCATGTGTCCGCCGACTTCGAAAACCAGATTCCGGCGGTACTCGATTTGATAGTTGGAGTATTGACATTGAAACTTGCTCTGCTCCTGTTCCTCTCGGTCCAGTGCGAAGCATAAGCAGGTGCTATAAATCCAACGCTCGCAGACTTGGTTCAGCCGCCCTATAGCCCCTGGTTGGGACAAGGTGTCTGCGATCTTCGCCAAGCCTGCGGCGTCGGAGATATGAGTAAAACAGTTTCCTTCCTTGGTAGAGCCGATCGCCGCCTTGCGCGCCTAGCAGGCCACATACTCATGACCGTTCAGCATTACTTGGGCGGGGAAGGGAGGATGTCCACTGATCTTGATGGTGATATGGCCCCATTCGGGATCGAGGATATGAAAGGAGTAGTGGTTCACGTAGGGCATGGGCTGTTTGCGTTCGAGATGATGGGCGCGGGTGACGTCCCATACCGGGGCTTGGGCGCGACCTCCCAGGATGAGAAACAACCCCTGGGTGATCTTGGTCTTGGCCAGATATTCCTCTGCGATGTCGTGTTTACGTTCCCCTACGGGGCAATCGATGACAGGAATATCGTGCGCTTGGCATAGCCGCGAAGGCGGCGACTGAAGCGACCTGCCATCCGCATCAAGTGAGTGTTGTCCAGGGTGTCGTCGGACCCAGTCAAGGCTTGTCACCAGACATGAAATCCCCCTGGAGAATGTCCCATACGGAAGTAAGCATTCAGAACGATCCGATCGACACAATCGTAGCTGCCGGTGAGAAGGTCTTGATAGAGGTCGCTGAGTCCATCGGCCATAGGTCGGAAGACTACCGACATTCCCTCTGCCGGGGCAACGACATTTCGCCTTGCTTCTAACTCCGCGCTTCTGGCCTGTGACTTTTCCTCCTTTGTTACGCGCTCTCAAGCATGGGAGCCAGCTGATAGCCGAGTGCTTTGGCTGTGGCGGCCAAGCGTCCGATGCGCTGTTGGCGATAGCGGGTTTCGTAGGCCTCTGCGCCTTCGTCTACATACGGCTGGCCCCATCGCAGCAGCCGGTAAATCAGAGTGGCCAACTTCCGCGCGGTGGCGAACACCGCAATGTCTCCGCCCAGCCGTTGGGCCATCTTGCGATAGTACGCTCCCAGGGCGGTCTGGCTGTGGCGCAGGGAAAGCGCGGCCATGCGCAAAGCAGCTGCGACCCGGGTGCTCGCGCTGTTTCGCTTTCTTTTCCGCAGCGGCTTGCCCCCGCTGGTGGGCACATGCGGCGCCAAGGTGACGTGGGAGACAAACTGCTTCTCCGTGGGGAAGCGGCTCAGATCTGGGCCGTATTCGCTGAGCACCACTTCGACCGTTTCCACTCCGATAGCATCGATGTGTGTGATATCGACGCCGCTCATTCGGTATAACGCCTGCCGCTTCGGCTCCTGCCCACGTTTTTTGATCGCCTTTGTCTTGTTGGCATTCTGTAGAGGCGGCGCCGTTTGTCCCCGCTGCTCTTCCCGTTCCATGTCCCCGAGTTTCCGCAGGATCTCCTTCTCATAGGCGGCGATTCGCTCCTGCACCGCGTCGTACATCTTCAGCGCCTGCTGCAGGCTAAACAAGTGATCCTCTCGCCAATGCCCGCTCAATTGTTCGGCAATCTCTTGCTCGGTTTTGCTGCAGCGTGGGTCGCGCAGCTTCGCCAGCTTCAAGGCATCCCGCTCTCCTCCGACGATGGCGCGCAGAATCGCCATCCCGGTGACCCCATCGATGTCGGAAACTGCACGGTGCACGCGCACGTTCATCTGGTCCAGGCTCTTCTGCATCCTCCGCAGCCAGTCCCCACACTCCGCCACCAGGTTGGCCTTATCCCGCACCAGCGTCCGCAGCATGCAGACCGCTTCCTCCGGTCGGAACGAACTGCGAAGCAATCCGCAACTGTGCAGCCGCTGAATCCACTCGCAATCCGTCGGGTCCGTCTTTTTGTCCCGCCCCGGAACCCGCGCCAGCTGTCGTGTATCCACCAGCAGCACCTGCAAACCTTGCGCCTCCAACACCTCGTGCGGAGCAATCCAATAAACTCCTGTGCTCTCCATCGCGACCGACTCTACCTGACGTTGCTTGAGCCATTCCGCCAAGCGAATCAATTCCGGCGTCGTCGCCCCGTAGCTGGTGATTTCTCGACCGCTCCCATCCACGGTCGGAGCGCATACCCAGTGGCGCTCGCTCCCCAGATCGATCCCGGCCACGTTCCGTCGAATGACCGGCAATCCCTGGAGCTGTCTGCGGCTGCCTTCCGAGCTCTCTACCTCGTGTTTTCCTGTCATCTCTTTACCCCAACCCTTCTGAGCACGCCCGCCCAGGCTGGCCGTTTGTGGATTCTGATCTAGGGGAGAACTTCGCAAAGCCTCGCCAATGTACAATCGCCTTCCTGGAACCATGCTGACTTTTGCGGCATACGCACGAATGGAAACAGGGTTTTAGCTGCGGTCGCGCTCGCTTGCACGATAGCGCTGGCGTCGCCAAAAGTCACAGATTATTCAATCCGGTCAACCGGTGGCACGGCTGGCTTCTGACTTCTGCTGCCCGAAGGGCCACTTTTTCGGGGCGCAGTCCCCGAAAAAGCGTAGAAGCTTATCGAACGATATGTTGGCCTTGAACGTATCGGTCTGGCATTCGGGGACCACAATGTTTGGCTTGCCGACTACTCAAGAACTGGCTGTGTCGTAACACAATTAGGTCTTGGCTGCGAGGCGAGCTGGGTCAGGGGTATCACGAATGCGTCCGGCCTCCACATCGGCAAGTACCGCGCGGAGCCAGCGTAGATCGAGGCGGCACTGCTCCGCCATGTGCTGCATCAGGTGGCGGCTACCGGTGGGCAGCATCGTTACCCATTGCCGATGCAATTTCCGGATCTCCGCCAGCCGCGCATTCTGCCTGTCGATTTGGGTGCGCAGAGCCTCGGCGACCAGGTTGAGGTCGGCGAGATGCAAGAAGAGCATGGGGCCGTAAAGAGTCTCTCGAAGGTCGCCTTCGGCGGCAAATTGCGCGTGCAGTAGTTCACGAAAGCGGTCGCGTCCGCGCAGAGTGATGCGGTACACCGTACGCATGCCGCCCCGAGCCACGCGCTGGTGGGCGACCGCGGTTAACAGGCCACATTCGGCAAGCTGGCGCACGGCGTAGTAGAGCGTGCCGATATCTACATCCGTAAAGCATTCGATCATAGCCTGGGTCAGACGCCGCTTGATCTCGTAGGGGTGAAAGTCGCCGCGGTGCAAAATGCCCAAAATATATAGTTCGGCTTTCATTAGTCCAATTGTACTATTATGCTTATCTTAAAGGAGGGATGTGTGTGATGAAGCGTTCCATTCTCGCGTGCCTCGCAGGACTGCTCACGTGGTTTGTCGTCGTCACGGTGATCAACCGTGTGCTTCGCCTGAGCCTGCCGAACTACACGGCTGCCGAGCACACGCTCCAGTTCACGCTGGGCATGAAGTGGGCACGCCTCTTGATGGCGATCGTGACCTCGCTGGTGGCTGGTGCCGTAACCCGTTGGATATCCCCATCGAGCCGCTGGGCGCCGTTGATCGTCGGCAGCGTGGTGCTGGCAATGTTCGCGCCTTGGCACATCGCCAATTGGAGCAAATTTCCCGCGTGGTATCACCTGACATTTCTCCTGACGATCATTCCGGCGGTGCTCGTGGGTGCGCTGCTGCCAGCGCGCCGGAACAAGGACCTCAACGAGGTTTACTCCGGACCGAGATAAAGTTTCATCGTTTCGAAGAATTTCATGGCTGAATCTAATAGCGACATTGGTAACGTGACTCCGAATGCAGAGCTCGTGCAGATGGCAATGTCCTATTCGCGCAGCTGTACGCTCTGCGCCGCTGCGCGCCTTGGGGTTGCCGATGCACTCGGAGATGAAGTACGCAGCGTTGATAACCTGGCCGAAACCTGTCAAGCGGACGTCGAGGCTCTGTATCGCCTGCTGCGTGCCCTGGCCACCATAGGCATTACAGAGGAAACGACGCCGAAACATTTTCGGCTGACCCCGTTCGGAAGACCGCTGCGGAGGGACGTGGCCCAGTCGGCATGGCCAGCCGTCGTCTTCTGGGCGGATCTGCTGGCCGACAACTGGTCCCTGCTTACCGATTGCATCCGAACGGGCAAGCCTGCCTCACAGGTGCGTGATCCGAATGTATCTTCTCGCTGGTCACAGGATCCTGAAGCTGACTCGATCTTTCGTGCCGTCATGGGCACGGCTCCCGCAGAAGATTACGCTCCCATCGCGAGGGCGTGGGATTTTGCGCGCGCGAACGTGGTCGCAGACCTTGGCGGGGGCGGGGGCGCACTGATTCTTGCAGTACTGGCACTCCATCCCCATCTTCGAGGTATGCTCGTTGATCTCAAGGCCAGCGTGGAGGCAGCGAAGGCGCGCTTCGCGGGCGAAAAGGTTTCCTCGCGGTGCAAGCTGCTGGTGGCAGATCTGATCCAGTCTGTTCCTGCCGGCGCTGATGTGTACATGCTCAAACATGTTCTGCACGGGCGTCGGGACGCGGAGGCAATCACGATTCTCAATAACTGCCGCGTCGTGAGGGTTTGAAAATCAGAGTCCAGCAGCAGCCGATGAAGCTGCTGGAGATTTTGCTGGAGCGTCCGAGGGAAGTCGTCACGAGGGAGGAATTGCGCAGCCGGGTCTGGCCGAGGGAAAGTTTCGGCGATTTCGATCAGGCTCTCAATATAGCCGTCGGGAAGCTGCGGAGTGCCTTGGGGGACTCGGCTGAGAATCCGCGATTCATTGAGACTCTTCCAAAACGTGGCTATCGCTTTATTGCGGACGTCTCGGTTGTCGACGTGGACGTCCGCTCAAAAAAGCCGGAATCTGTGGCTGGGGATATGCCGGCAACAGAGCCCGCGCATAAGCCCCAAGTCGCCGGGTCGGCGGTTGTACCCGAACGCCGGCTGTGGTCGGCGCTTCGGGTCATCGTCGCCTTCGCTCTCGTCTTGAGTTTGCCCATTCTCGCCCTCTGGCTATTTCGTTCGCATGGCCCTGCGCCAACAGGCATTCGATCCCTGGCGGTGCTACCGCTGGAGGATCTTTCTGGTGACGCTTCGCAAAATTACTTTGCCGACGGCATGAAGGACGAGTTGATCACTACCTGGCGCAGATCAGCGCTTTACGGGTAATCTCTCGCACCTCCGTAATGGCATATAAAGGAGCGCGCAAGCCCCTGCCGCAGATCGCTCGTGAGCTGAACGTGGATGCCGTGGTAGAAGGAACCGTGCTCCGCTCCGGCGACCAAGTCCGTATCACGGCGCAGTTGATTGAGGCGTCTGCGGACAAGCACTTATGGTCGCAGAGCTATGCGGGTGAATTACGTGATACGTTGTCCCTCCAGAACAGAGTGGCTGGGGCCATTGCAGACCAAATTCGGATTAATTTGACTCCGCAGGAACAAGCTGCGCTGAAAAACGTGAAGGTTGTTAATCCAGAAGCATACGAGTCCTATCTCAAAGGGCGTTACTTCTGGAATAAGCGGACGGCAGATGGTTTGAAGGCCGCTCTGGCTTATTTCAAGCAGGCAGTCGAAGAGGACCCGAAATACGCTCAAGCTTATTCTGGCTTAGCTGACACCTACGCTTTGTTGGGAGATTGGGAGTACGGGGTTCTAGCCCCGAACGAAGCGTACCCCAAAGCCAAGGCGGCGGCGATTAAAGCTCTGGAGCTAGACAACACCCTCAGCGAAGCTCACACTTCATTGGCATTTTCCTTGGACGTCTTCGACTGGGATTGGGAGTCTGCCGAGAGGGAATTCAGGCGAGGCATTGAACTGAACCCTGGCTATGCAACCGCTCACCATTGGTATGCCTGGCATTTGAGCGAGATGGGGCGAAATAGCGAAGCCGTCGCTGAGATGAGGAAAGCGGAAAACTTGGATCCGCTCTCGCTGATCATTAGCGCCGACATAGCGGAGATTCTTCTGGTGGCCCACTTGAATGATGAAGCGATAGAACAAGGCCGCAAGACTGTAGTCATGGATGCTAATTTCGCCATTGGCCACTATGAACTAGCCCAGGCGTTCGTGCAAAAGCATAGTTACAACGAAGCGATCGCAGAATTTCACAAAGCCATCGAGTTGTCCGGAGGGAGCGTCCCCTGCAAAGCCAATCTGGCCTACGCTTACGCCGTATCAAACAAAAGAAGCGAGGCGGTAAAAATACTGAATGATCTTAAGACTCGATCCGCTGGCAATGCTTCCGAGATTGCTTTGATGTATGTCGGTTTGGGCGACAAAGATCAGGCAATGAAGTGGCTGGAAAAAGCTTATGAGGACCATTTTAATCCCTCGATCCTCCTGCGGCCGGCCTTCGACCCTCTGCGCTCCGATCCGCATTTCCAAAACCTCGTGCACCGCATTGGCCTTGTGTCGGCGCATGGACCGTCTTCTGCTGCCCGAAGGGCCACTTTTTCGCAGCCCTGTCTGCGAAAAAGCCTAGACTGTTAGACTGACTGAAGAGAACAAAATGTCATCCTCATCATCGACATCAGCTGAATCCACAAGAAAACATGCATTCACCAGCGCCGCACTCGATCGGGCGCCAGTTCCTGAGCCATCATTTTCTGAGAGAGCGCGCACGTTGGTCTACCTGGGGCGCATTGGCAGCCTTTCGACGCTCTCGCGCAAGCAGTCGGGATTTCCCTTCGGATCAGTGATGCCCTATGGGCTCGATGGCCGCGGGCGTCCCATTTTCCTTATCAGCTCAATGGCCATGCACACCCAGAACCTGCAGGCGGATCCGCGCGCCAGCCTGCTGGTAACCCAGCCTGACGCCAGCGGCGATCCGCTAGGCGCGTCGAGAGTGACGCTCGTGGGAAATGCTGTAACGATACCTAAGTCACAGGTCGCAGAAGCACGCGGGCTGTATTTGGAGCGTTACGCCAACAGTAAGAACTGGGTCGACTTCGAAGATTTTTCGTTTTACCGAATGGATGTGATTGACGCTTACTACGTGGGCGGCTTCGGGGTGATGGGCTGGGTGCAGGCGTTGGACTACGAGCAGGCGCAACCTGATCCGCTAGCCGATTCGGCGGCCGGCATTATCGAACACGTGAATACCGACCACAAAGACGCGCTCATCCTGATAGCCCAATGGTTTGCCGGCATCAAGGCGCAAGAGGCGGCAATGACGGCGGTCGATCGCCTCGGGTTTCACGTGCGCTTGAAAACCATGAAAGGCGTGCGCATTGCTTTCCTGCGAGAGGTGAGCACTCCTGCAGACGCTCGAAAAGTTCTGGTGGAGATGGTGCAACAGGCGCGCGGGCAGACTCCTGCAATTTGAAAACAACAAATTTGTCATTCCGAAGGGTGATTTTATCGCGTGAGGAATCTGCTGTTCCGGCCCACCGCAGATTCCTCTCCGGCAAAGAGCGCCGGTTCGGAATGTCAAAACGTAACTTGTCTTGAGCTGCCGCGGCGATAAAAGCTGATAAATCGGCATAGGGGGACGGGTCGCCCCGCCTCCCCTGCCACACCACCGGACATGCGGGTCCGCATCCGGCGGTTCGGCGGATTAAGCCGAGCGCACGACCATAGGCGGGAGTCCGAACTGGGCAAAGTAAGCATTCGGCAAAGCGATGGCCAGGGCGGGCGAGTTGGCGATGCGCCACGGGCCGTGGGGACTCCCGGCGGTTTGCGCCGCCAGGTCTTTGCCCACACCCCGTTTGCGAAGTTCGCGAAATCGCGTTCGTCCCCGTTTCCATGGCTTCCACACCACCGACCGAAGTCGACGGCGTAGCCACGATTCAAGGGTGTGCAACCCCGAGGGCGTTTGACAATCGTCGAAGTATCCGAGCCATCCCCGCAGGTAGGTCGCGATCTGGGTGACCATCTGCGTCAGACTGATGCCACGGGTTCGACCTGTCTGTTCCCGAATCCTCTCCTTCAAGCGAGCGATCGCCTTGGGGGCAATGCGCCGCCGCGGTTCTCGTTCACCGGTGAAGCTGAAGCCGAGAAACTTCCTTTGCCCAGGTCGGGCCACGGCGCTCTTCGTCTGATTTACCTTCAGTTTGAGTTGGTGCGTGATCGCGGTAGGGATACCAGTGGCCTGGTACCCCCCGCACAGATCCGGACGGGCGCTCGTTAGCGCATCCGGTTCTTATCTCGGATGAGTGGCGGCAAAGCGAGCATCGGGGAAGGGATGGAGCACAGCCGGTTGGGGAAGCCAGCGCTTCGCCAGGGTGAGCATCCGCGTCCAGTTGATTCGGTGTTTCTGGGTCCGGCGGCGAATACTATGCCACCAGCAGACCAGCACCCGATGCCGGAACAGGGATAGGCTAGCGTTGTTTCCCGGTACCGCGTAGTAGTTGAAGTACCCCTGCACGACCGACCGGAGCCATTGGCCGGTTTGGGGCACGGGATCGTGCATGCGCTTGCGGAGCTCCGGTTTTATTTGCCGTAGCTTGGCCCGCATGCGTTTGCGAATCGTCGTGCGCCGTACCATGAATCGCCCCAAACTATTCTTCCCGCTAATGTGCGTGAATCCTAGAAAGTCGAACGTCTCGGGTTTCCCTTCTCCTCTTCGTTTCCGGTTCTCTTCGGCATACCGCCCGAATTCGATCCGGCGCGTCTTATCCGGGTGTAGCTCCAGTCCGAACATAGCCAATCGCTCCCGTAAGTTCTCCAGAAAACGATCTGCATCCGCCTGGTACTGGAATCCCACAATGGTGTCATCCGCGTATCTGATGACCACCACTTCGCCTTGCGCCCACTTCTTGCGCCAGACGTTCACCCAGAGATCGAAAACGTAGTGCAGGTAGATGTTTGCGAGGAGTGGTGAAATCACCGACCCCTGCGGACTACCTGTCTTCGGTTCCGACCATTTGCCTTCCTCCATTACCCCGGCCTTCAGCCATTTCTGGATCAACCGCAGTATGCGGGGATCGGCGACGCGATGCTCTATGAACCTGATCATCCAGCCTTTGTCGAGATTGTCGAAAAAGCTTCGGACATCAGCGTCCAAAATGTAGTTCACCTTCTTCTTCAGGAGCGCGTACGACAGCGCATCCAGCGCGTCATGCTGGCCGCGCCCCGGGCGAAAACCATACGAGAAGCCGAGAAAGTCCTCTTCATAGATCTGATTGAGGATGGTGGCCACGGCGTACTGGACGAGCTTGTCTTCCAGGGCCGCAACTCCTAGCGGACGTTTTCGTCCGTCTTCTTTCTCTATGTACACTCTTCGCGATGGCAACGCTCGATATGCTCCGCGATGAACCCGGCCATGGAGATCAGTCAACCGATCTTCAAGTCCGGTCTCATACTCCGGCCAGGTGACCCCGTCCACTCCGGGCGCGGCTTTCCTCTTTAGTGAGTAAAAGCTTTCCCGCAGCAGATCGACGGTCAGATGGTGGAGCAGAGCGGTGAACTTCATCTCCTTATTTTCCCGTGCTGCTTTCCGCACGCCTGCCAATCCCTGGGACACGCCCTTCCCGCTCTGAGTCGGGTACGTGTGAGGTTGACCTGCGTTCTCCTTGATCGACGGGCTTCCCTCCTCACTCTCCGCCAACGGTCTTCTGTCTTTGTTCGAATGATTCATCGGTACTATACCGTCGTGTGACTCCTCGGGGACGTACATGCGGGCCGTGCGGCTATAGCCTTCGCCCGCCGCCCTGCTGCCTGGTTTGGCCGCAGGTGTCTCCGAGGTCTCCCGGTTCTCGTGCATGAAGCTTCTAGGCGTGTCTGGGGTCTTCGACTACGCCGGACCGAACAGGTGCTCGCGCTAGCGCTCCTGCTCATGTTGCCTACCGCGCCTTTATAAGACGGCGGCGTCCGGATTGTAACTTTTCGGAGCTGGATACCCACCTCGCCTAGCCCCTGTCTACGCCTCACTGGGTCCCTCGCGGTATCAGCGCAAGACTCGGGGCCGAGCAGATCGCTAGTCTTTACTCGTAAGGCTCTTTCATCCTCTGCTTCATGCCGGTTTATCCCGGCGCACATAAAGCGCGTAACGCTCTCCATCACTCGCTGTCCTGCTCGTTCGCTGCTGACGTAGATGTTACAGTCGTCGGCATAGCGGACGAAGCAGTGACCGCGCCGCTCTAACTCCCGGTCCAGTTCGTCCAGCACCAAGTTGGATAGTAGTGGTGAAAGCGGACCGCCTTGAGGCGTTCCCTCATCCACCACACTTACCAACCCGTCCTCCATCACTCCGGCCTTCAGAAACGCTCGCATCAACTTGAGCATTCGCTTGTCGGCCACGCGCTCGGCCACCGCCGCGAACAGACGGTCGTGGTTTACTCGATCGAAAAATTTTTCCAAGTCGAGGTCCACCCCCCAGCGGTATCCTTCGGCGATATACTGCTGCGCCTTGTGCACCGCCTGCTTCGCACTGCGCCCCGGTCGGAAACCGTGGCTATGTTCGGAGAACGTCGGGTCCCAGCGCTTCTGCAGAACCTGCAGCACCACCTGCTGAACAAAACGATCCAGCACGCAAGGAATGCCTAACTTGCGCATTCCCCTGCCCTCCGGCTTCGGGATTTCCACCCGTCTTACCGGCTGCGGTTGATAAGTTCCGCTTCGTAGCTGTTCCCCGATCTTCAACCCGTGTTGCTTCAGGTACTCCGAGAGCTCGTCGACGGTCCTCCCCTCTACTCCCGGACTCCCTTTATTCGCCTTGACTCGTTGTAATGCCTGCTTGCAGTTTTCCCGCTCGCAGACTTCTTCCATCAGTCGTTCGGTTCCGGCCAGGCTTTCCGACTTGCGCTTCGCCATATGCGTTTCGGTCCCTTGCTCGGCGGCCCTCGGAGCATCACTCCTACTTTCCGCCGGAAAGGCCAGCACCTCTTGTTCGGGCCGGTTTTTCTGCCGCCGTCCGCTCATGAGTCGCGCCGCTTACTTGCCCTTTCCTTTATTCCCCTTGCGGGGTACCGTTCGGGCCTTCGGATCATCGTTCCCGGCTCGGCCTATCTTGTTGGCTCCGCCTTTCGGCATGGGAGTGCCTCCATAGCTTCACCGACTGCATGACCTACTTTGCCCTCTGCTGACTTCTGCGCCACGGTCCGGGTGAATCGCTTCCCCCTCCGTCACGATTCCGTGACATGCCGCAGATCTCCCAAGGTAAGTTCAACCGCTTTCGACGCACAACCGCCGGATTTACCACCAGTGAGCTTGATGGATAATGGGCTTTGCAGTCATGTGCCCGCTCGCCCGCCACCCTAGGCCTCGTATCCGGTTCTGGTTCATCGGCTCGCGTCTTTGCTCCACGCTTCTTTCAGGCCCCGCCTCGCGGCGGGTGTTATTTCACCCTTGCGCTTCACTAACCCTTCGTCTCCATCAGACTGCGTAGAGGGCTCTCACCTCCTAGCTGTTGAACATGCTTGGCACACACAATAATGCCCGGCCTCCTCACGGAGGCCGGGCATCTTTTCACTCAGAAAACGGTCGCTTAGACAGCCTGGACGTTCTCCGCTTGCCAGCCCTTGGGGCCTTTGGTCACGTCGAACTGCACGGTTTGGCCCTCTTGCAGGCTGCGGAAGCCGCCAGCCTGAATTGCGGAGAAATGCACGAAAACGTCCTCGCCATTCTGACGGCTGATAAAGCCATAGCCCTTGGCGTCGTTAAACCACTTCACTGTTCCTTGTTCTGCCATTGATAGTCCTATTCTTGTTTCTTGGAATGTGCTGAGAAGATTCGCTGCTAGTGAGGGGGTGACGCTGGTTGGCGATACCGACCTTCAATTGCTTGTGAGTCAAACTTAGCTGGTCGTAATTGTACACAGAATCGAGAGATTATTCAACTTTTTTGCGAAAGCGTCCATGGTAGGGCGAAAACTGTGCGTCTTGGCTTAGGAAGCCCAGACTATGAGAGACTTCGCCATTGCCGGTCGGTTACTCAGAATATCCATCGGAGTTGCCGTTGACGTCGTCCTGGTCGTCGTCGTCCTCATCCTTATCCTCCTCATCCTCTTCTGGCTCTTTTCGAAGAGAAACGCTTTCAGGCAGACAAGCACGACCATGATTCGTGAATAGGAAATTCGTGTTCGCCGAATTACCCTGAATGATGACGCGCCGGAAGTTCGTAGGAACGAACGCGTTGGGGTTCACCGGCGCGTCAAAGCTGGTTGCTGCCTCTCAAGAGCAGCCAAGCTACAACTTTGCTAGGATCTTATTGGATCCCCATTCCAGGATCTGTTCAGATTTATACACTCTCTCCAATCAATTCATCGAGTTCCATTTCGAAACGAGCTACAGTTTTTCAAATGATTTTCAGAAACTTTCGTTGACAACAAAATATTTCGTGATTAGCTTGAGCCACCTGCCGCCGCAGGTATGCCCAACCGCAATTGGTTCACGAGGCGCCAAAAACAAGGAGCTCCATCGGGAGCTTTTACACGGATGTGATCTCGCGGGCTGCACGTTTTGGATCGATCGTCCGCGTCGTCGATGCTTCCCTGCTGGAACCAATGACTCGGCAACTGGTGGAACGTGTGGTGACGTCGGCGCAACAGATGGGAATTGAAGTGATGATCTATGAAACCTAGCGCAGCCAGGAGCGCCAACAGGAACTCTTCAACAACGGGGCCACCGGGCTAAAGACGGCGGGCGTGCATCATTACGGACTGGCCTGTGACATCGTGCGTGTGGCAGGCGGAGAGCCTTCGTGGAAAGGTGATTTTTCTTTTCTGGGGCAACTCCAGAGCTCTGGGCTAATCTCGCGTGGAGACTGGGGCGCTCCTCACATCAAGCACAACTTCATCGACAGTGTCCATGTGCAGCGTCGTACGGTGGCGCGGCAAGGGGATCTTTTTGCCGGTACCTGGTATCCGGACGAAACCTACAACCCATACGATGACGTACAAAATCTCTTTGCCGACGCGAAAAAACCGCCTTCGACGGCGCGCTCAAAAGCGGTCAAGTTCAAAACAAATAACGAACGAGCATAGTCAGGACTGATGCCCGCCAGGTGTCTTCCGGGCCGGCTTCGGCTTTTCGGGTCAAGATGCCGCAGAGTTCGGAAGCACATGCAGTAGTATGTTCGGTTGTCATCTAACGATTCGACAAAAGGATATTCCCTATCATGGCAAGAAAAGATACAACCCTCGCCGGCAATCGCCGGTCGTTTCTTAGAACCGCATTTATTGGTGGGACTGCTGCGACTTTGACCCCGCTGTATCCCGCGCTGAGCGCTGCGCGGGAGGCAGGCCCCACTGTTTTCCCGGCCGATATCAAAGCTTTCGATCTCGACGAGATTACTGTCTCCGAGTTGCAAGATGGAATGAAATCCGGCAAATTTACAGCCCGCTCATTAGTGGAAAAGTATTCGGCGCGCATCAGCGAGATTGACAAGCATGGCCCGTCGATCAACAGCGTCATTGAACTGAATCCCGACGCGGACTCCATTGCCGAGGCTCTCGATCAGGAGCGCAAGACGAAGGGTGCGCGTGGTCCGATGCACGGTGTCCCGGTGCTGATCAAAGACAACATAGGTACTGCAGACAAGATGATGACGACTGCGGGTTCGCTAGCGCTGCTAGGGTCAAGGCCGCCGCAGGACTCCTACGTGGCGCAAAAGCTGCGCAGCGCGGGCGCGGTTATCCTGGGCAAAACGAATCTTAGCGAGTGGGCGAATATACGCTCGAGCCATTCCACCAGCGGATGGAGCGGCCGCGGCGGCCTGACGAGAAATCCTTACGTGCTCGATCGCAATCCGTGCGGCTCCAGTTCCGGCACTGGAGCGGGCATATCCGCGAACTTGTGCGCAGTGGGAATCGGCACCGAAACTGATGGTTCCATCGTTTGCCCATCGTCATCGAATGGACTTGCGGGCATTAAGCCCACCGTGGGCCTGGTGAGCCGCAGCGGAATCATTCCAATCTCGCACACGCAGGATGGGGCTGGGTCTATGTGCCGCACGGTGCGCGACGCCGCAATTCTGCTGGGCGCGCTGACAGGGGTGGATCCGGCAGATCCGGCGACGGCTGCGAGCACGGGCAAGTCTTATACCGACTACACTCAGTTCTGCGATGCCAACGGCCTCAAAGGCGCCCGCGTAGGCGTGGCCCGGAAATATTTCGGCTTCAACGATGCTGTCGATACACTTATGGAATCCGCTCTCGACGCGATGAAAAAACAGGGGGCCATAGTTATCGATCCCGCCGATATTGCAACTCTGGGTAAGTTCGACGAGAGCGAGCTATTAGTTTTCATGTACGAACTTAAGGCAGATCTGAATGCCTACCTTGCAGGGCTTGGTCCCAATGCTCCGGTCCACACACTGAGAGACATAATCGAGTTCAACGACCGCAATCGACAAAAGGAAATGCCTTACTTCGGTCAGGACTTATTTCTGAAAGCGGAAACGAAAGGATCACTCACGGAAAAAGCGTATATCGACGCGCTCGACAAAAACCGGCAACTCGCTCGTACTGAGGGCATCGACGCCACTATGAGTAAGTATCAACTCGACGCCATAGTCGCGCCGACTGGGAGTCCAGCATGGCTCACCGATCTGGTGAATGGTGACCATGTGGCGGGCGGGAGCTCGAATGCCGCCGCTGTTGCGGGCTATCCCAATATTAATGTGACCGCCGGTTTTATTTCTGGTCTGCCGGTGGGAATCTCCTTTTTCGGGCGTGCCTGGAGCGAACCGACGCTTATCCGGTTGGCATTCGCCTTCGAACAAGCTACGAAAGCACGTCAAGCTCCGCGGTTCTTATCTACTATCGGAGCAGGGTAAGAACTAAGTGGGCGGGTTACCGTATTTCAACGCGCTCTCGTGGCAGGTCAGTGTCCATTTTCGCACTACAGCCACGCGAAATTAAGTCACTTGTAAGAAATGTAATCAAGGTTTCTCGTGTTAGCCTTACCTACTGAGGGGGTATTAAACATGATGAACAAAGTGGTTGCTTCCCTGCGGAAGGAATACTCCCGTCTTGAAAAAGAGATGGGACAGGTGGGGAAAGCACTCGATGCCCTCGGTCACGCCGGCGGGAAAAAGCTCAAGAAGACAGGCCGTACCTTGAGTAAAGATGCCCGCAGACGTATTGCCGAAGCGCAAAAGCTACGCTGGGCGAAAGTCCGAAAGGCAGCCGCCAAGCTGGCGAAGTAAGTTTTAAATAAAGCTGTTTTCAAATACCGCGGCCGGCCTCGTTCGTAACTTCTCCCAAGATTTGCGGGCGAGGCCCAAGCTCGGACGTTGAGTTGGGAAAAAGCTGATTGAGATCCCAGCTAAGTCCAGCGGAACCACTTCAACGCCAGCAGGAACGAAATTCCTCCCCACCCAGCCATCACTAATAGCCGCGACCACTGATGGATTAGCGGCGTACCTTCCAGAATGCTTGCTCGTAGGGCATCGTTCAGAGCGGTCAGAGGCAGAGCTTTAATCAGCGGTTGGATTACGGCCGGAAATCGCTCGTAGGAAAAGAACACGCCGGAAAAAATCCACATGGGCATCATTACGAGGTTCATGAGCCCGCTCACGCTTTCGATTTTCTGCGCCCGACTCGCCGTAAGCAATCCTACTCCGCCAAAGCACATCGCCCCCACAGAGCCGAGCAACAGAATTGCGAATATCGATCCCAACACCCTCATGTGGAAGACGAGGACACCGAGTGTGAGTAACAATGCGATCTCAATGATCATCAGTACGAGCCGGCTTGACATGAGGGCGAGCAAGAAATCTCCTCGACGCATGGGGGTGCCGACGAAGCGCTTGAGCAATTTGCGCTGCCTCATATCGACGAGCGCGAATCCGATGCCCCACATGCCGGAGTTCATGAGATTCATTCCCAGCAAGCCGGGAATCAGAAAATCGATATAGCGAGAGCCTGGCTCGGAAGAGGTGACCACGCTGGTGGGCACAACATCTTTGCGGCCAGCGGCGGTTTGCAGCGCGTCGTTCACTTCTGTTCGCGCGAGCACGCTCTCCCGGCGCGCCGGGTCGTAGCGATACTGAAGCCCTCCGGCGCCGTCCGGTGCGATGACAAGATCATATTTGCCCAGGCGGAATCCCTTGCGCGCGGTTTGAACATTCTGCACATCAACTTTGAACGACGCATGTTGCGGAGAACGCTGCAGCAGCGACTCTACTTCTCGCGCGCCCGGTCCCGCGACAATCGCGACGGAGGAGGCGTCGGCCGGCTTGTTGCGAAAGGCGATTCCCAGTCCCGTCGCAAGTAACAGCGGAAACACGAATACCCAGAACACGACCTCAGGTTCGCGCTTCAGCTCCAACATGCGGGCCATAAGCAGATGAAGATATCCGGACCAGCGGCCATTGCGCCTTGGCGGACGTTTCCCGGGAGCTATCGTTTCTACGACGCGGGTTTGTTCTGCAGTAGTCATCTCTAACCGCCATCTGTTAACCGTCACGGGCGCATCGACTTATTCACGATTCGCCTATGTTACTCTTCGCGCAAATGGCGGCCAGTCAGGCGCACAAAAACATCCTCCAAGCTGGCTTGCCGCGTGGTCAGGTGCTGCAACTCGCTTCCCTGCTTGCCGACGGCATCGAGGAGTGCTGGAATTGTGAGATGTGGCTCCTTCACGCTGAGGGCAATCATGCCGTCATCCTCGCGCACGGATTCCACGCTCGGCAATGCGCGCCAGACTTTCAGCGCCGCGCCGTCGGAGCTGCCGTTCGTCTTCGAGCTTAGGGCAAACTCCACAACGTGATGCCCACCCAAACGCTCAATCAAGCTTGGGGGTGAACCTTCAGCGATGATTTGCCCGTGGTCTACGATAGCTAACTTGTCGCACAGCCGCTCGGCTTCATCCATGTAGTGCGTGGTCAGCAGCACGGTGCCGCCATCGCGCTGAAATGCACGAATGATATCCCACAACTGGCGGCGGCTCTGTGGATCGAGCCCAGTGGTCGGCTCGTCCAGGAAAAGGATTTTTGGATTGCACACCAGAGCCGTCGCCACCGCCAGGCGCTGCCTCTGGCCGCCTGAGAGCTTTCCTACCCAGGCGTCGGCTTTCTCCGTTAGCTGCAATTGCTCGAGCACTTCCTCGGTGGAACGCGGTTCGCGATAGAAGCTGGCAAACAGATTGACAGTCTCGCGCACTGTGAGTTTCTCGGAGAGCCGGGTCTCTTGCAGGGAAATGCCCAGCCACTCCCGCATCTCGCGCGCGTTCTCGCGCCAGGAGTGGCCGAGAATCGAGACCTCACCCGAAGTTGGCTCCAGCAAGCCTTCGAGGATTTCAATGGTGGTCGTCTTACCTGCTCCGTTCGGCCCGAGCAGACCGAAGCACTCGCCGGTTTCAATCTGGAGGTTCAACCCCCGGACGGCCTCAACCTTGCCGTCGTAAGTCTTGCGCAGATCGCGGCATTGGATAGCGACAGCCACAGAAGGTATTCTAGCGTGGGACGGCCAAGCCGACGAGTTCTCGCCGTTGATCGAACCTCGCAAGTATGAGTAGCGCACACCCAGTAACACGAATCTATGAAACGTAATACGGCTTGGAGGAGACGGCCAATCGCATGGGTGTTGTTCGCGCTGCTGGTGCCGGTTTTATTTCCTCTCCCTCTCCTCGCCCAGGTGATTCCTTTGAGGGGTGGGGTAACTGATCCTCTGGGGAACGCGTTGCCGAACGCTTCTGTGCAACTGTTGGCCAATCATCGAGTGCTCGCGCAGGCGACGTCCGGACCGGACGGCCGCTTCGAACTGAAAATCGAATCCTCGGGAAAATTCGATCTCAGGGTGGAAGCTTCAGGATTTCAGCCTGTGACGCGTTCGGTCACGGTTGGTTCGGGCGTCAATCCCGCGATAGAGATAAGGATGCAGCAAATTTCTTCTCACCTGGAGAACATTACGGTAACAGCGGATGTGATTGAGTCTGACGTGCTTTCTCCCGATCCTGCCGAAGTCGTCTTTGTTCGGCAGGACTTGCTGGATGCCAATCCCGGTCGGCCGGGTGCGCCGGTATCGATTCCCGGATATCCCATAGAAACCGCATCGAGCGGCATCAAAGCGCCGCAGTACTTTGCTCCCGGCGTGGCTGGAGATCACGGCGAGCCCATCGCTCAATACATTGCGGTGGGCAGCTACCTTGTGCCAAACAATCTTTCCGCGAACGCGCACGGCAACGGTTACGCCGATCCAAATATATTCATTCCGGAAGCGCTGCAGAGCGTTCAGATCGATGGCGGAGCGTACAATGTTCGCGAAGGCAACCATTCCCTCAATCTGGCCGCGACCTATGGACTCCGCTCTCGCCTTGATCCTTTCATAGCAGTCACGGGCGACTACCGCGACATCGACCTTGTTGCGGGATTGAGCCCTACGCCAGACTCCTGGCTGGCCTTCTCAGGCTCGTATGGAAATGGATTCCTCGACCGCCTGGAACACCGGCAGCAATACAAGTTCAATGGGGAGCGCCTGTTTCGGTTGGGGGCGCACCGGCTAACATTGTTTGGCATCGGCTACTACGGCTTTTCGTACGTGCCGGGACTGACGCCGATTTTTCCGTTCAACGCCTACGATGCCGGCTTTCACAATTACGGCGATACCATTGATCCGCGGCAGAAAGAACAGACTCATACTGCACTTGTCGCACTGAACGATGTCTGGCAGTTGGCGCGAGGTCAGCAACTCCAGCTGTCGAGTTTTTTTCGTACTTACAACCTTTCGCTATTTTCGGATTTCGGATTGGGATTGATCTGCCAGAACGAGTTCCGTACGGTTGCCGGCGGAAGCGCTGACTATGTGAACAAAAATTCCGAATCTTTTTCGCTACTCGCCGGACTGGACTACGAGCGCGAGGCGCCGCGCCGCGATGATCTCGACCACTACGGTTATTTCAATCCGAGCGCTCCCGGCTATTACGGGCCTTTTATTCCCGTTGACGGCAACAACGTCACCATTGGATCGGTAACGCCATACATTGCGGCGGAAGGAAATCTGGTCCGCCACTTTCGCTACTATCTGGGCTGGCGGCGCGATGAAATTGATTTCAATAACGACGATTTACTCCACATCCAGAATTCATTTCAGAAATGGGTGGGAGTGAACTCGCCGAAAGCGACGGTTTCCTTTCTGCCTCAAGAGTCCTGGTATGTTCCGCACATTTCTCTCAGTTTCGGCGAGGCATTTTTTACGGAAGACCCTCGCATTGGTTTGGGCTTGGGGCCCGGAATCGCGTCCACGCCCGGAACTCTGGTGGCAACGGCACATTCCTATCAGATGGTCGCGAGCAAGACGATCCAGCATACCGATGTGAAGCTCACGCTTGGTCACGTCACCAGCAGCGCAGAGCTGGGAAAAATCGATCCTGATACAGGTCTGCAGGTAGACGAAGGACCAAGCCGGCTTCGATTTACGACGGTCGCGGTACGGCAAAACTTTTCCTTCGGATCGCTGCTTGCGACTCTCTCCAAGGCGGACGCGCGCGACCTCGAGACCGGAGATCCGACTCCCGAAGCGCCACGAACGATTGTCGATCTGCTGGGAGCGATTCAGAAGCTCCCGTTTCACCTGCAAGCGCGCGGTGAGTTCGAATATGTAGGCACCAAGCCGCTCGGCACTGGCTGCAATCCCACCAACCTGAACGCAGAATGCACGGGAACTCCGGTAAAAGAGTTTCGCGGAGCAGTGATGCGGCCGTTCCTGAATGGCCGCCTCGATGTCGGGGTAAACTTCTTGATTGCCAGCGGTTACAGCGGTCAGACAACGGAATACTTCTCTTATCCGGCGATTAATCCCAATCCGAACCAGATCGAGGAAGTAGTGGGAGTGCGGATTCCTTCCTACGCCAGTCTGACGTTCACATATCGATTTGGACGGCAAGGCTCGCAGTAACGTTCGCAGCCTCGCAAATCAGTTCAGGACCGTCTTTTCCTGAGCCGCAGGGGGCGACAATAGCTCTTCGACTTCCGGGCCGCCTTTGTACAGCCACTTCGCCATGAGAGAGAAACCGACGACCCTAATAACAAGAAACCCTAGCGTGATGAGATCGTAGTGCCACCGATACTCGAGGAAGGTCGCCGTTCCAGGCTCTTGATCGATGTAGTGGAGGAAAGAATGCAGGCGCTCTGGCGAATAGGACGCCTCCCCAAGGCCCAACAATGAAGAGCACGGCCAGCGCGCGACTCGCCAACACCACAGCGTCTTTTCTTGACATAATGTTCCCTCTCCCGGCGAATGCCGTCCTGCTACAATATTGCATCCCCGAATCGGTTCCGGCGTCTTCATCTGTTATGCGCATCCTCAAGCGCGGCTTCACTTGACGGCGTTCCCTCTAATACGCCCGTGTGTCGTTTCCGAGAACACTTTTCAGTTTCCGGTTCTCAATTCTCAGTTGAGAACATGAAGGGTAGCCGCCTATGCTGCGCAAGGTTTGTGTATTCTCGTTTCTGTTTCTCGCCTTTACTTTATCCGCTCTGTCCGCTCTCGCCCAAGATTCCCGTCACTTCACATTTCACTACGCGTTCACGGTGAGGAATCTGGCTGCGGGAAAAAAGGTGCGCATCTGGATTCCCGCGGCGCAGTCCGACGCCTATCAGGAGGTGAAGATCATCTCGGCCCGGGGCGATCTGCCGCTGAAAAAAACCACTGAGTCAAAATACGGCAACCAGATTTATTATGCCGAGGCGAACGCACCAGGGCCCGAGTTGCACTTTGATGTGGAATATGATGTGATCCGCCATGAGCGGGCGGCTCTTGGACCGGGTGCGCCGCACGTTGTTGCCGTATCCCTTTCTTCAAAAGAAAGGCAGCAAGAGCTGCAGCCCGATGCCCTGGTTCCCGTCACTGGACTGCCCGCCGACCTGGCCGCCAACGTCACTCAAGGCAAGAGCCAAGCGCTCGACAAAGCCCGTGCCATCTACGACTACGTTTTCACTACCATGCGTTATGACAAAACGGGAACAGGCTGGGGTCACGGAGATGTTCTCTACGCTTGCGACGCCAAAAAAGGCAATTGCACGGATTTTCATTCCCTGTTCATTGCAATGGCTCGTTCTCAAGGCATTCCGGCCCGCTTCGAAATCGGATTTCCATTGCCGATTGACAAACGCTCGGCTGAGATCGCCGGATATCACTGCTGGTCCGATTTCTACATAGAAGGAAGAGGCTGGGTTCCCGTCGATATCTCCGAGGCGTGGAAGCACCCGGAGAAACGCGACTATTTCTTTGGATCGCATGACGTGAATCGGCTGCAGTTCAGCATGGGCCGGGACTTGCGGTTGAGTCCTCCGCAGGAGGGTGGGCCGCTGAATTATTTCGTGTATCCCTACGTGGAAGTCGACGGGCGGGAGTTTGCGAACGTGTCGATGGCTTTCTCGTTTGCCGATCTGGGAACAGCAACAGCCGCGAGATAGGGCCCGCGACAGGGACGCCAGTCAGTGAACGTTTGCTCACGATCTCCTTTTATAAAGCGTGGACGGGTTCCTCGCCTTGTCCACGCGTGGTGTGGACTATAATGCCGCAGCATCCTCGCGAGAGTTGTCTTGCTACCAATAAGGGCAGCAAGCCACGAGGGCTGTTGGAGAATCTCCGAATGAACGGTGACGCGGACAAACAAGCCGGCCCACGATCTTCCTCGACCACTTTCTTGAGAATTGTGGCGATTCTGTCGCTGGCTCTCGCTAGTGGAGAGTTTCTGCTTGCCTCGTATTACCGCCGCGAGTCAGAAAGAAACGTGGATCAGAAATTTCTACAGATTTACTACAACTCGCTGGTTTGGCTGAAGACGAGATGGCTGGGTGTGCCATCGCAACAGGCGCCGACCGATAACTGGAGCATGCAGGAGATTATTGCCGAGGTTCGGCCAGATTATGTGATTGAAACGGGAACGGCCAATGGCGGGACGAGTTTGTTCTATGCGGTAGTGCTTTCCTTTGTAAATCCAGAGGGCAAGGTGATCACCGTGGATGTGGAACCACATGTCGAGGAGGCCTCCAAGCTGCCGATATGGAAACAACGTGTGGAAATGATTCTCGGCAGTTCGGTGGATCCCAAGGTGACCGATCACATTGCGCAGGAAGTTTCTGGCAAGAAAGTGCTGGTTACCCTCGACTCTCTGCATACCCACGACCATGTCTTGCGGGAGATGGAGATTTACTCAAAATTAGTTACACCCGGCAGCTATCTTGTGGTGCAGGATACGAACGTCAACGGCCATCCGGTGAACCCGGGATGGGGACCTGGCCCCATGGAGGCTGTAGAAGATTTCTTGAAGACTCACGATAACTTCGTGGTGGATCGGAGCCGGGAAAAGTTCTTGCTGACTTTCTACCCGAGGGGCTGGTTGAAACGCGTGAAATGAGTTCTTCGAGTTTATCGGCCTTGGGGAAATTCAAACATAGACACAATCTGCCCTTGCCCGTTGGGCGGCTGAGGCAAGTCGGGCGGTGGAGGCGGGGGCAACGGCGAGGCTCCGTTGGCCGGCCGCGGGACTTCTTCTGAGTCTTCGCCGGGGCGCCTCAGACTTGGAGCATTTGCCGGACGCTCCTCTTGCTCTTTTTTCGCTTCTCGATCCGGCTGTGGCAACATTACTTCTCGCTCCGTGCGCAGAATTTTTTCGCCGTTCACCCTCATGGTTTCGACTCGCACAACTTCACCGGCCACCATGCGGACGAAATCGACATCGGCCGGAGGCTCGCCGTAAATCCACTCTTCGTATTCGGTCTCACCATCGCGCTCGCGGACCTTCTTTGGTGGTTTGCCCTTGGCGTGCAATACCATTTCCTGATTCATTCCTACCAGCACGTGATGCGCCTGGATCGCCTCCTTGACCTTCGGCGGGACGGTGTCGAGATAAGCTTGCTCTTTATTCCGCGCATTAAAGTCGAGCACGGGATACAGCAATTGTCGCAACTGTTGCGGAGTCATTTCGGGCACATACTTCGCGAAGTAAAGGTCCACGAACGATCCGTGAGGATTGGTTTGGGGATTGTCTGGGCCGGTGGTGACAGGTCCGTTGGATCCGGCAACCTCAACGCGCTGGTACCATTTCTTGCGATGAACCGGGCCGCCATTGATCTCGAAATGGATGTGGTCATTCTTGATTTGCACGAACGAGATATGCGCGGGATCGCCGGGCTTTACGGCCGGGCCCCAAAGCGTGAGCGCCTGCTGCAATTGTTCGCCGCTCGGTGTGATCACGCCATCTTTCAGCTGAAGACCTTTGGTACCCATGGGAAATGCGGTCCGGGAATAGACGAGTTGGGTTTCAAAATCGCGGATGATTTGAAAGCGAGTTTGTTTGCAGATAGGCGCCGCGTTGGAAGGGATTGGCTCTGCGGCTCGAGGCTGATCGTTTGAGGGTTTGGATTCGGATACCGAGGTGGGCGCCGAATTCCCTGCCGGGCCAGGAGCGCTCGCCTGACCTTCGGCGAGGAATGGGGTGAGTAAAACCGAGAGGATTAAAAGGGTCGTACTCCAATGACGCAGCATGCGACACCCCAGGGCCCGAAAGCTATTATATGCGATGGAATGAAGCGATGGCAGGTTGCCAACAATTTACGAGCGCCAAGTCTAAACGCTCTCGGGACCGCGCTTCCTGTGCTGCTGGCACTTGGTCATAATCGCTGAACGAAGGCGCGTTCGGAGGTCCTCGGGCAATTCGTAAAGCTGTGAATCACGATAGATCTCGATTGTCTTTTTGGTAGTGTCACAAACCACGTAGCAGTTGTGGCACCAGGAAAGATGATTCTCCAACTCAACTTTGGTAGGTTCGTCGAGGACGCCGTCCAAATAATTGGTCAGCTCGGTCAAGAATTCAGAGCATTTCACTGGTCGCCATCTCCACTCTCACGTTTCTGGAAGAACCGTCCCAAGCGTTCGCGAAGCTGCAGGCGAGCCCGCAACAGCCGCGACTTCACCGCGGGGACGCTCAAATCCAGCGCCGCCGCGGTCTCCTCGGTCGAAAGCCCTTCTACGTCTCTTAGCACAAACACGGTCCGGAAGCCTGGGGGTAGGCCCTGGATCGTCTTACTTAGAATCTCCCGCAACTCCGCCTGGTTGTACTGCTGCTCGGGGTTCGGGCTCCAATCCGCAATCTCGCGCGGAAGAGAATCATCTTCCGTCTTGATATCTTCATCGAGCGATACTGTCCGCTCGGGCTTTTTGCGCCGCAACTTCATCAACGCTTCGTTGACGGCGATGCGTACCAGCCAGGTGTAAAATTTTGACTGCTCCTGAAACTTCGCCAGGTTGCTGTACGCCTTCAGGAACGCTTCCTGCACCACATCTTCCGCATCTTCGCGGTTTTGCGTGATGTGCTGCGCGATCCGGAAAACGTTGCGGTCGTAGCGGCGGACCAACTCTTCAAACGCTGAGTCGTCTCCCCGTTTGGCCGCCTGTACCAGGGTCAGTTCGTCAGTAACAGGCCCCTCTAGTTTGTTTTGGATGGCTCCCATTCTCTCGGCGATGCAGTATTTTGCTGGTAACGAAATCGTAGGTGCAAAAGCAAACTGTTATTCTACTTGGTAACCCGAGCGTTTGCCCAACTGCTTTGATCTTCGAGTGCCGTGAGATTTGCGATAGAGTCATGAGTGAATTGGGTACGCGGTCGAACACGTCCTCACGTACTCTGGGACAGACCCACAAGTGCCGTATAATCAGCATTTAGAGCTTGCTGCTGCAGACGGATCCAGCAGAGTGGACGTGATTCGAAGGATGACGGTTTCTTAAGCATGCCGGAACACGACGAGAAACAGAACGCAACGCAGCAGAGCGAGATTCGACAGATCGTCGAACATGCCGTTGCTGCATCTTTTCAGGCACAGATCCCGCAGCTACAAACCAAGATCGTCGAGCAAGTGCTCGAGGCGTTACCGGCAAAAGGGAACGAAACTCCGGCTTCGGCGCGTGAAGATGCCGGTACGCTTGTTCACGCCGTCTCCAGTATCCATGCGGGTTCCACTCAGAAAGAAATCCTTCGGTCACTGCTGGACGCAGCCAGGGAATACGGCACACGCATCGCGCTTTTTGTGGTGAAAGCGGGGGCCGCGACGGGATGGCAATCGCGCGGTTTTGGCGAGGAAGAAGCAGTCAAAGATTTTTCGCTCGATCTGACTGCCGGACCGGTGGCGCACACGTATCAAAATAGAATTGCGACTCCGGGCAACATCGCGGAGATGGGCAGGCACTTCGCGGAGCAGTTCGGCAGTCCCGCGAACGAGCAGGTATTAGTGTTGCCGCTGCTGCTGAAGGATAAAGTGGCGGCCCTCGTTTACGCCGACGGAGGGGATGGCGGAAAGTTCGACCCGGCGGCGCTGGAATTGCTGGTAATGGCCACCAGTTCGTGGCTGGAGGTAACTTCGCTCCGCAAGCAGGTTGCCGCAAAGGAAGATATGGCGGTGACGAGCAGAGTTGAAAGTGTGCCCCCGCCGGTGCAAACGGTTTCTTCGTTTTCAGATCCCTTCGCAGCGCATGCGCCGAAGCATGTGCCCGCCAGTGTCGTGGCCGAGCACGAACCTGCAGCCGAGGTAGTGGAAGTAGCGTCAGGGCATGCGGCCAGCGCGGCGGCGGCTCCGGCCGTGGCTGCCGATCCTTGGGCAGGAATGTCACCGGAAGACGCCGACGTCCACCGCAAGGCGCAACGATTTGCGCGGCTGCTGGTGGATGAAATTAAGCTTTACAACCAGGCAAAAGTGGCGGAAGGGCGCCGCAACAAGGATTTGTACGACCGCCTGAAAGAAGACATCGATAAGAGCCGCGGCACGTTCAACAAGCGGTATGGCAGCACCGTAGCGGCAAGTGGAGATTATTTTTACCACGAGCTGTTGCGCAGTCTCGCCGAAGATGATGTTTCCATTATGGGTTCGAATTTCCACCGCTAGGTTCGCGGCAGGTTTCGTCGTAGCGTGTCTTTGCAAAAAGCAAAAACAGTGAGATCAGGTTCGAAGTGCTGGTGGGGGCTCGCAGCTGCAGCTCTTGGATTCTTCCTGGGCTTCATGCTTCCTGCGGCCGACGCAGAGCCGCGACCCGCGTTCAACTTTCTTCAAAGCCAAACAGAGACGCCTCCTCCGAAGCCGGCTGCCAAGGGTACCGCGGGAAGCAAGGACGATAGCAAAGCCAACGCTCCCGCCAAAAAGACTACGGCGGCCAAGAAGCCCGCAGCCAGCACCGCCCGGCGCCACTATGCCAATAGTCGCAAACCGCACCCGATTTCTCCGCGGGTCCGTCGAATGCGGCAGGCCTTTGTAGCCTCGACCAGTCTGCGTCCCATGGCGCAACAACTTCTGCAGGATCGCTCACTGCCGGCCTATGCTGGGGTGGAAGGCTACGCGCGAGCTCATGCGAAACAGGACGCGGGCGCGCTGGCGTGGCTGGTGATTGGTTATGCTCACGTGCTCGATCAAGACTATGCGAAGGCGATTGATCCGCTGAACCGGTCTAAGGTGCACGCCGGAGACTTGGGCGACTACGTCGCATACTATCTCGGGACCTCATACCTGCAGACCGGACGGACCGCAGAAGCTATTGCAAATCTGGCAGACTTTGCCAAGTCACATGCAGATTCGCTGCTGGTACGAGACGCTGCCGTCAGCTACGCCGACGCGCTGCTGCTGGAAGGGCAATCCGCGGAAGCAGTAACTCTGCTGGAGCAGATTCGGGTTCCCGTACGTTCCGACTTGGAGCTTGCATTGGGCCGGGCCTACGCTGCGTCAGGCCAAACCGCCAAGGCGGCTGAAACGCTGGCAAACATTTACTACACCATGCCGGCATGCGCGGAAGCCGATGGAGCCTATGCCGAACTGAAAAAGCTGCCCTTGGTGCCGGAGCCAACCGTCGCTCAGCGCAAGACCCGGGCCGAAGCATTGGTGAGCCGGCGGCGTTATGCGGATGCGGCAGAGGAATATCGCAGTCTGGCGAGCGAGGCCAGTCCCAATGATCGGCCCGCGATGCAACTCGCCCTGGCAGATGCGCTTCACCGCAGTGGTCGAAACCGTGATGCCAAGCAAGTCCTGGCTGAACTTGGCAACCTCAGTGGCGAAACCAATGCCCAGCGGCTGTATCTGTTGGGCCAGGTTGCCTGGGCCGCCAATGACAATGACGCGTTCTACCGCACCGTCGATGAACTGCGACAGTCAGCCCCCACAAGTCCGTGGCTTGAGCAGACTCTCATATCCGCAGCCAATCTGCACCTAGTACATCATGAATACGATCAGGCGCTGGATGCCTTCCGGGAAGTGGAGCAGCGATTTCCGAATGGGGCGCGCGCCTCGTTCGTGCACTGGAAGGCAGCCTGGCTCACCTTGCGGCAGGGACGAAACGAGGAGGCCAAAAAAGCATTCGAAGAACAGATCACGCTGTATCCCTCGGGCGGCGAAACACCAGCGGCGCTGTACTGGCGCGCTCGGTTAGCAGAGGAAGATAACCAGTTCGCTATGGCGCGGGCTTTCTATCAAAAGCTCTCAGATCGCTATCGCAATTTCTATTATGCGGAGTTGGCACGGCAAAGGATGAAGCATTTGCCTGCGGCGGGTGACGCGGCCGCAGACTACGCATTGCTCGATCGCGTCCCACCCCTTGACAGCGATGTGAAGGTAACGGAGACAGAACCACCGTCAGACGAATTGCACGTGCAGAAAGCAGAACTGCTGGGGAACGGCGGCCTGGTCGATTTTGCCATACGCGAGCTGCAGGCAGCCACTGCGGTCGATGGCGGGAGTTGGGGCCCAGCCGAAACTGCGCGACTGTATGTGGAGACTGGCCACTACGACCGGGCGATCGAGGTCATGAAACACTCAACGCCGAACTATTTTGCTCTCGACATTCCGGATTTGCCGCGCACCTATTGGGAGGCGCTTTTCCCGAAGGCTTATTGGAGCGACCTGAAACGGAATGCGGCGGCCAACGGTCTGGACCCGTATCTGGTGGCGTCGCTCATCCGGCAGGAATCGGAATTCAATCCCAATGCGGTTTCGCGCGCCAATGCGGTTGGGCTGATGCAGTTGCTGCCGAAGACCGGCAAGGTGGTAGCCCGGCAGGTAAAGCTGAAACGGTATAGTGCCAGCCAGCTGTACACGCCCGCAGTGAACCTGCAATTGGGCACCAAGTATTTTCGCGGTATGGTCGACAAGTTCGGTGGATCGTTCGAATATGCCTTGGCCGCTTATAACGCGGGCTCGGACCGGGTTGAGGAGTGGCTTGGTCAGGGAAAATATCGCGATCCGCAAGAGTTCGTGGAATCGATTCCCTTCACCGAAACGCGGGAGTACGTGCAGGCGATTCTGCGCAACGCGAGCGTGTATAAGCAGCTTTACGGGACGCCGTGAGTGGTAAGCCGTGAGTGGTAATAAGATGTGGTTCGTCGCAACCCGTGGGGCCCCTCTTATGAGAAGGCTCATAGTTCTGTGGCTCTTGTCATCTGCAGCGTCATTTAGCCAAAGCCCTTTCGATGGCACTTGGGTTTTTACGGCGCACCTTCCGCAGGATGCAGCAGTGTATTTACTTGCCGACGGCGTGTTCGGCTGCTCCGGTTGCATGGCGAACAGGGAAATCAAGGCCGACGGGTACGACCACAGGGTTGCGAAGACTGCCTACTGGGACACAGTGAACCTTCAAATCGTAGATGCACATACAGTTGAACTCATCGCAAAGAAAGCTGGGAAAACGATGTTCACTGAAATCGATGCGGTTTCTCCCGGCGGAAGTATTCTGACCCAACTAGTGAAAGACACGACTGAAGGAGACCGTTACGATTGAGACTCGCAATAGACGAATCGAAAAAGGGCCTGCTGGCGCTCACGCCATTTCCGGCTCTTGGCGCGCCTACAAAACCAATCGATTCAGGAACGGTTCGACAATCAAATACAAGTGCACAACGGACGGATTTAGTGCAGAGACTCCCCTCGGCGAAAAGTTCGATGCAAAGTTCGACGGTAAGGACTATCCCGTCGAGGATGACCCCGGTCGCACGATGGTCTCCGCGAGGCTACTCAGCCCAGACACAGTCGAACTAACCTCCAAGCGCAATGGGGAAGTAATTGCGATTAAGCGTATGTCGGTTGTGCCCGGCGGAAAGTCGATTCACGTTGTTCTCAAGGACACGGAAGGCAACACCACAACGGTCTTCGACATGCAAAAACAACCGTAGTGGCCGCCCGGCCCATTGAAGAGGCGAGGGATTCCTAGGCAATTGCCTAGCTGTTCGACGCGTCCGGGCCGTATCTGGAAACTACGGATTCAGTTTGGGTGAGCATCTTCGTGGCCGCCCGATTTGTGGAACAGGATTTCCAAAACCAGCAACCCCGCGCCGACCACAATGGCGCTGTCCGCCAGATTGAAGACTGGCCACTGATACCGCTTCACATAAACCAGCAAAAAGTCGACGACGCGTCCGCGGGCGAGGCGATCCCAAAGATTTCCTAAAGCTCCTCCCAAAATCAGCGATAGGCCAATGCCGGTGACCATGTGTGCATGGTTGTTTTTCCAGAGCAACACTGAGACCACCAGAAGAGCGATCACGGAGAATGCGATCAGCAGGCCCGTCTTCCAGGGTGCGGGCGAGTCAGCAAACAGGCTGAAGGCAGCGCCTGTATTCTCAGTATGGGTGAGGCGAAAAAAGCCGGGGATGATCTGGATGTGCGAATAAAGCGCGATGCGCTGCGCCACGATGTGCTTCGTCCAGCGGTCAAGCAGGACGACGATGAGGGCAATTAGGAAGTAGATAGTGCGCGCGGAGTTTTTTGTCATCCGTAAATTCGGTCTGGAAACATCTTAAACTGCCGGGGCCGCAGAGCGCTCGTCCGAACATCGAATATGTGCGAGAAAACAACGGCCGGCTCGACGGACTAAGCAGTTTCTATTTTTTTCGCGAGAATTTTTATTTTCATCTATCCCCGGCAAGGGCTATCCATGTATTCTAATGCGGCCTTGAGCTAGAGTAGACACGCGAATTGGCGAGTGCCCGCCTGTCTCGGTTGTTGTAATACATATGCCGTCGAAATGCTCTCATGAAGCTTGTGAAACGCTGGAAGGGCCGGACACTGCTGTTCTTGGCAGTAGTGGGACCGGGAATCATCACCGCGAACGTCGACAACGACGCTGGCGGCATCTTGACCTATTCGCAGGCCGGGGCGCAGTACGGGTTTCTCCTGTTATGGACCATGATCCCGATCACGCTGGCGCTGATCGTGGTGCAGGAGATGAGCGCCCGGATGGGCGCGGTAACCGGCAAGGGGTTGAGCGACCTGATCCGCGAAGAGTTCGGATTGCGCATCACGTTTTTGATGATGCTGGGGATTCTGATTACCAACTTCGGCAATGTGGTGACCGAATTTATTGGCATCGCCACCAGCCTGGAATTATTTGGGCTCTCACGCTACGTGACGGTGCCGGTATGCGCGGTGATCGTATGGTTGATCGTGGTGAAAGGCCAATACAAGAGCGTGGAGAAAGTGTTTCTGGCGGCGTCATTCTTCTATATCACGTACATCTTCGCTGGAGCGCTGGCCCACCCATTATGGAAGGACGCGGTCATCGCGACCGTCAAGCCACCCGCGCTGGGTGCCTTTCGTCAGCAGGCCTATCTGTTCATGGTGATCGGTGTGGTGGGAACAACGATCGCGCCCTGGATGCAGTTTTATCTTCAGTCTTCGATCGTGGAAAAGGGCGTAACCCGTCGCGGGCTGAGGGCTTCGCGATGGGACGTGATCACGGGGTGCATCTTTACGGATGTAGTGGCGTGGTTCATCATCGTAGCCTGCGCAGCCACTCTCTACGTCCACGGGTATCGCGACATCAAATATGCCGCGGACGCAGCTCAGGCACTTAAGCCGCTGGCCGGGCAATACGCTTACATTCTGTTTGCCGTGGGGCTGTTCAACGCATCGCTGTTCGCGGCCTCTATTCTGCCGCTTTCCACCGCGTATACCGTGTGTGAGGGGTTGGGGTTCGAGTCTGGTGTAGATAAGAAATTTGGCGAAGCTCCCTTTTTTTACTGGCTCTACACACTACTGATTATCGCAGGCGGCGCCGTGCTGCTAATTCCGGGCCTGCCGCTGGTAAGGATCGCCGTACTGTCGCAGGTGGTGAACGGAGTCGTTCTGCCGTTCGTGCTGATTTTCATGTTGCTACTCATCAATAAAAAAGAACTGATGGGCGAGTACGTGAACACCCGCTTGTTTAATGCGATAGCCTGGCTGACAACGGTTGTAATGATCGGGTTGACGATTGCATGGTTCTGGACGCTGAAAAGCGGCTAGCGCACACGGAAATCAGATAAGTCTTCCCGCCGCCAAGTCCTTCACCAACGACGCGTCCGCGTCGAGAAAATCGTACGAGGCAAGATCTTTGGGGGCCGACCACTGGAGATCGCGAAATATACGATTCTCCATTTCGCCGTTGTATTGGCGAACGATGAAGAAACGCAGCTCGACCGTGGTTCCGTTGGGATAGATATGTTGCAGGCGAGCGATCTCGTCGCCAACCTGGGCGTGAATTCCTAATTCTTCTTCCAGTTCCCGGCGCAGAGCATCGCGCGGCTGTTCGCCTTCTTCAATTTTTCCGCCGGGAAACTCCCACTTGAGGGGCATGGTCTGATGTCGTGTGCGCTGACAGACGAGCAACTTGCCATTCTTTTCGATTATGGCTGCCACGACGCGTTTCATAATCCGGAAACTGCATACGGGCGTTTGATTCCGGGCACTCGAACCTTGCTCTTGTCCACCCTCATTGGCTGGTCTCCAGCTTGTTCCCCACGACCTCCGCACAGTATTGAACGAGCTTCTGATCATCAAGGCCGAACGCGGCCGCAAAATGGCTATCGATGTCGAGTTCCCCGACGACGTGCTGCTTCACAAAAATGGGCACGACGATCTCGGACCTGGTCTCCAACGAGCATGCGAGATAACGGGGATCCTTGCGCACATCGTCTACGACAATGGTCTTTCCGCTCGAAGCGGCAGCTCCGCAAATGCCCTGGTTCAACGGAATGCGGGTATGCGGAGTCATAGCGCCCACGAAGGCTTGAAGGACCAGCGTGGGTGGGCGCGCCCCGGGTTCCAGCATGTAGAAGCCAACCCAGTTGTACTTGAGCATACGCTCGTGCAAAAGCGTGCAGACGCCCTGCATCAGGACCTCGGCTGTGCGCGCCTCTTGAGCGAGTTCGGTGATTTCATTGCGGACCTCTTCGATCCTGCTGGTGACGGGCATGGCAGAATCTTAACTCAGAGCGGCAGTTTCGAGGCTGTGGAAGATGTCACGCAGGTAATCTGGCGGATTCCTTCCATGCAAGCAAAAAGTTCGGGATGAATGGCAAACGCCAGGGCATCCAGGCCACGCAGGAGAGTGGGAGCAGGGGTGTTGAACTATGATTTTTAACTATGATTTGATAGAACTCAGTCCTGCCGAAAGGGTGTCCAATGCCAACTGGGCGGCGTGGGTTGAGGCTTGAGGCAAACCGCCAACGGCGTTGACGACGTCCCGGCGCCGCAAACTACGAGCAGCTTGCAGCGTTTGCCCTGCAACGAGTTCGGTTAAGGCCGAAGCACAGGCGATGGCTGCCACGCATCCCTTAGCTTTGAACCGCACCTGAACAATTCGGCCCGTATTCACTTTGAACGTCAATCGCAACACATCGCCGCAGGCGGGATTCTCAATTTCTGCCATCGCGTCCGCATCGGCTAGGTCCCCCGCATTGCGCGGGTTCTGAAAATGATCGAGCAGTTGCACAGAATACATTTACACCAATTGTAAACGGCAGGTGCGCGGCGGCAAGTTCAACCCCGCGAACGGGTACCCTCGGGAAAATAAATCCGCCAGCCCCGTTCGCGGGCGACGGTCTCAAGGTCCGGATACGGATTCACGGCAAAGGCATGTTTTGCCATTGCCAGCATTTCTGCATCCCAGCGGGAGTTGCCGAACGCGGCGTTGATTCCCTTCTTCACAACTTCGCGCAGAGCCTGCGGTTTGCCTGCGCCAGATGGCACGCGTATCAAGCGATTCGTGGCAATATCCCCGTCGAGCTCTACTTTAGCCGCGAGAGCGCGGTTTTCAGATACGCCGAAATGCTTCATCGCCGCGCGGATTACCCACTCGTTGGTCGACGACACAGCCCAAATCTCGCAGCCATTTTGCTGCAGGCGGCGCACCAGTTCGCGCATTTCCGGAAAGATTTGCGCGTCGAAGAAGTGGTCGAAGAAGCGAGTGGCGGCATCCATCATCTTCGAATCCGAAATGCCTTCGTGCATCGTGACCATCTCACCGCACATCGTGGTTTCGTCGACTTCGCCGCGGCGATAGGCGGCGTAACGCTCCCGCAAAGACCCGCCGAGCTCGTCAGAAACGATATTGCCCTCTCTCAGCTCCCAATCGAAAAAGCGTTCCCCGGCGTCGCCGGCCCAAAGGGTGCCGTCGCAGTCAAATGCCGCGACCCGCAACTCGAGTCGAAGGACCGAGTCAAGGAATTCATTGGTCACCGGAAGAAATGCTTCTGCCTCGGCGGCGTTCATCCATCCCTCTTTTGCGTTTATCTATCCTCTTTTGCATCTATCTATCGACGATAACGTGACTGCGGGCAGGCGCGCAACGGCGCATAAGGGCGGTCAGGACGAGCGCGCGAGCAGCCCCGAGTAATCCTCCGGAGTGTTCACATTCAGCACGGCCAGCGGATCGTCGACGGGGATGTACTGGATGTGCTGCTGGTGCTGATGTTCGATGTCACGGGCAATCGATGTGGCTGGAACGCGGAGAAACGCTTCAATCATCTCCCGCCCCACCAGATAGGGGTGCCCATGTTTCCTGGAAAACTCAGGCACGACTGCCCAGATATTTTGATCAGCATTTTCGAAGGCTTCGCGCAGAGTGTGGAGGGTTGTTGGACTGACTGGAGGACGGTCGACCAGGGTGACCATCGCAGCGTCCCGGCCGTGGTTGAGCACGTCGTGCAACCCGACCTGAAGTGAACTAAACTGGCCGCGACTCGGATCTGGATTGACCACCAAAGAGGCCCCTTGCGCATAAACGATCGGTGCGAGCGAGGCTTCGTTCTTTCCGACCACAACCACGACAAACTCACAGGCCGAGGCAAGCGAATGAATGGCCGCCGAGAGGAATGTATCGCTCGAGAGCGCCTGCCCGGCCAATAGCGGGGGCCACGGCAGTAGCGCCTTGTCCCTGCCCATGCGCGAGGAATCTCCGGCGGCGAGGATTATGCCGGCGAAGCTTGCAGCGCGGGTCATGCTGCGAAGATAGCAGGGAACGGCGGTAAATTGTTGAATTTTGATTCCTGATTACTGCATGGCACAAGCTGGCGAACCGATAGCACCCGGCTCACCCCAATCAGTGCTACACGTCATCCCTCGCGAGGCGAGGGACCTTGGTGTTTGCCGGCAAACATTGAAAAAGCACGCAGGAACCAAGGTCCCTCGCTTTGCTCGGGATGACAGCCCCTAAAAAGACGAGATCTCACAAATAATCAACAATCAGCATCATTCGTGTTCCTCGAGCGCCGCGTCCGGTGCATCCTTCGCGGCGGGCCGCGGGGTCTGCGACCGGAACCAGCTCATATGGGGTAGACGAGCGTCGGCATGCCTTCGAATTGCGATCAACTCTGCCGTAATTGCAACGGCAATCTCCTCGGGAGTAATAGCGCCGATGTCGAGTCCGATAGGCGCGTGTACGCGGTCAAACAGATCTGGAGCGAGGCCTTCCTGCTGCAAAGTCTTGGAAATCTCTATCACCTTACGCTTGGAGCCAATCATGCCGATATAGCGGGCGCGAGTTTGCACTGCCCAACGAAGGATGCGCATGTCGTCCCGATGACCGCGGGTGACGATCACGATATAGGAAGCCTCATTGGGATCAAGAGTGCGGGTAGCTTCGTCGAAATCAAGCGCATGAATTTCGCGGGCGGCGGGAAAACGTTCCTTGGTGGCGTAGGAGGTGCGATCGTCGGCGACGACGGGGTCGAAACCCGCATTGGCCGCAACCTGGCACAGATTTATAGCCACATGACCTGCACCGAAAATATAGAGTATTGCTGGAGGCAGCACGGGCTCGACGAAAACTTCGAGAGTGCCTCCGCAGACCAGGCCTGTGTCGTACTTTGGATCCTGATTCAGGTCGAAGGTAAGGGTGCGCGGCTTTTCGGATTCCATGACCTCACGGGCTGCCTGCCATACGTCGGCCTCGACGCATCCGCCGCCGATCGTGCCGACGATCGAGCCATCGTCGCGAACCAGCATCTTCGCGGTCTTGAAAGATGGAATAGAACCGCGCGCGTTCACGATCGTGGCGATGGCGCCGCGGCGTCCCTCGCGGCGAAGCTGGACGATTTGTTCGTAGATGTCCATGAGCTGGAAACAGCTTGCAATCTTGATTATCAGTCGGTCAACAGGAGGGAGTCAAACGCGGACAAAGCAAAAGCCCCGGGTCATCACTCCGGGGCTTGTTGCATTAGACCATTTAAATACGACACGGCTTGCCAAGCATTTTAATCGTGAACTGGCAAGAAGCGATTGTCAAGCTTACTTTTTCGGTGAGTGGAACACAGAGGGCGGCAGAGTCGAACTGCAGTGGCTGATGAAAGCCACTCACCGGCTTGGCAACCCGTGTCCAGTACCCACTGGCAACACCCTCTAGACTGCAGCTCGCCCAAGAGAATCCTACTCGGATAGTCCGCAACTGAGAGGGGCCTAGCTCAATAAATTTCACCGGGATACCAGATTGGGAAATCCCAATCCGGGCAAGTATGCTTGTGTAGAGAGAGCCCGTACGGAGAACGCTCTTATGAAAGCAGTCCGCATTCATCAATTTGGTGGGCCGGAAGTTTTGACTTATGAAGATGTCCCCGATCCGCAGCCGCGCAAGGATCAGGTGCTCATGCGCGTGCGAGCTTGCTCCCTGAATCATCTGGATGTCTGGGTACGCAAAGGGCTGCCCCGGGTAAAGCTTCCGCATATTCTCGGTAGTGATGTCGCGGGGGAGATTGTCGAGGTAGGGGAGTACGTTGGCGGATTCAAGGCAGGGCAGCGAGTGCTGCAGGCGCCGATGCACTATTGCGGACATTGCGAAAAGTGTGTTGCGGGGCTGCAAAACCAGTGCCGGGAATTTACGGTGTTGGGCAATGGTGTGGACGGAGGAAATTGCGAGTTGATTGCAGCGCCGGCGGCGAATGTGATTCCGATTCCCGACTCCCTCGATTTCGACCACGCGGCGAGCGTGCCGCTGGTGTTTGTGACGGCGTGGCACATGCTGGTAGGACGAGCCGGCATTCGTCCGGGGCAGACGGTGCTGGTGCTCGGGGCTAGTTCCGGCGTGGGCATTGCGGCGATTCAAATTGCCAAGCTGTTTCATTGTCGCGTGATCACGACCGCGGGCGACGAAGCAAAGCTCGCGAAAGGCCGCGAACTGGGCGCCGATTACGGCATCAATCACTATCAGCAGAAGATTTCCGAGGAAGTGCGCAAGATCACGAATAAGGAAGGCGTCGACATTGTGGTAGAGCACGTGGGCGCAGCGACGTGGGATGAAAGTGTGAAGTCTCTCAAAGGTGGCGGGACGCTGGTGACTTGCGGAGCGACCACCGGCCCAAATGTCGGGATCGATCTGCGGCATCTGTTTGCTCGGCAGTTGACGTTGCTAGGTTCTTACATGGGGACGATGGGGGAGTTGCATGAAGTGCTGCGGCATGTGTTTGCAGGACGACTGAAGCCGGTGGTGGACCGCGTGTTTCTGCTCAGTGAAATACGAGCCGCGCACGAGTACTTAGAGAAGAGCCAGATGTTTGGGAAGATTGTGGTGAACCCGTGAGTTCGTACTTCTGACTTGGCGTCCTGTGTGCCTCGGCGTCTTCTGTGATTTAGAATAGTCATATGTCGCGCCAGCTGAATTTCGGACCTTACGTTGATTTCGAGAACGGTAAGAAAGTTGTCAAAGACTTGACCTTCGGCAACCCCACGCCTGAGGGAGTAGTGCTGACCACGCTGGATTCGGCCGTGAACTGGATGCGCAAGGGCTCCATCTGGCCGATGACGTTCGGGCTGGCTTGTTGCGCCATCGAAATGATGTCGATGGGAGCGTCACGCTTTGATATTGCGCGCTTTGGGGCGGAAGTGTTTCGGCCGTCGCCGCGGCAAAGCGATCTTATGATTATCGCCGGTCGCGTTTCGAACAAGATGGCGCCTGTAATCCGCCTCTTGTGGGAACAGATGCCGGAGCCGAAGTGGGTTATCTCAATGGGGGCGTGTGCCACCTCGGGTGGCGTCTTCAATAACTATGCGCTCGTGCAGAGCGTAAACCAGGTAATTCCGGTGGACATTTATGTTCCCGGTTGCCCGCCGCGACCAGAGCAACTCATTTATAGCATCACTCTTCTGCAAGAGAAGATTCAGAAAGAGCGTGGGACGATCCGTAAGGCTCTGAATCTGGAACCGGCCTAGCGTCGGACCCGCTTGCCACTGAGATCGTTTCGATCGGTCCGCAGAGCGGCTGTGCAACTTCTTGCTTAGTTTCCCCTTAAGTAACTCTTACACAATCACTTGGAGGACGACCCATTTTGGACCGCCGTCCCTCGCCAGAAGTTACAGAAACCATTCTTCTTTTGCTTGAATCTAAGGTATGGAGTGTAGTGTCGAGATGATTACGGAGGGGTTCCGTACTCAGAACAACCTAGGCGAAGACCCGGGTGTGGAGGTGCTCCATGGTTGCAAAACTGATAGATTTGGTTTTTGGCTGTAGACACTCCCGTTACAGTTTCCCAGTCACCATCCGAGGGGCGGCGCGCCGTCCTCAGGCCGGTGCTTTGACAGGGACGTATGTGGCTTGCCTCGATTGCGGAAAAGAATTTCCGTACGATTGGCAGGAGATGAGAGTGATCACCTCGTCAGCCGACAGGCGCGAGTACGTGGCGCTGGCCACAAAACAAGCGGTCTAGAACGGAGCGTTCCTTGATGGACTGGACGGTCCCGGAGGCAGGGTTAATTTCTTCCGGCGGTTTCTGGAAGCGCGAAACTAGCGCGCCGGAACCGTTGCCGAGGTTCTCTTCGCCATCGGTACAAACTCTCTTTCCTCGTACCCGGTATAGATCTGCCGTGGCCGTGTGATTTTCTGTTCCGGATCCGTGATCAACTCCTGCCACTGCGCGAGCCATCCTGCCGTACGCGGAATTGCGAACAGCACGGTGAACATCTCCGGGGGAAAACCCATCGCCTGATACATGATCCCGGAATAGAAGTCGACGTTGGGATAAAGCTTCCGCTTCACGAAATACTCGTCTTCCAGGGCAATGCGTTCGAGCTCCAGTGCGATGTCCAGTTTCGCATTGCGTCCGGTGACCTGAAAAACCTGCTCCGCGGTCCATTTTATAATCTTCGCCCGGGGATCGTAGTTCTTGTACACGCGATGGCCGAATCCCATCAGCTTACCGTGCCCTTCCTTCACCCGTTTGATATAGGCCGGCACGTTGTCCTTGCTGCCAATCTCGTCGAGCATCTTGAGAACTTCTTCGTTGGCCCCGCCGTGTAACGGGCCGGCGAGGGCGGATGCCGCTGATGCCGTGCAGAGGTAGGGATCGGTATGGGCGCTGGCCACTGAACGCATGGCATTGGTGCCGCAATTTTGCTCGTGATCGGCATGCAAGATAAACAAGATGTCGAGAGCTCGGGCTAGAACCGGATTCGCCACGTATTTGGGCTCGACCATCTTCCACAACATATTCATCAAATTCTCGGTGTAGCTCAAATCATTGTCCGGATACACGTACGGAAATCCCACGTTATATCGGTACGACATACCCGCGATGGACGGAACTTTGCCGATCAGGCGTTTGATCTGCAGCAGCCGATTCTCGGCATCGTGAACTTGCCGGGCTTCCGGATACACGCTCGACAGAGCGGCCACCGTGCTCACGAACATGACCATCGGGTGCGAGTCGTAGCGGAAACCTTCCATGAATTTCTTGGTCGTCTCGTGCAGCATGGTGTGATGCGTGATGTCGTGAACCCAACTTTTGAGCTCGGGAGCGGTCGGTAATTCTCCAAACAGCAGCAAATAAGCAACCTCCAGGAAAGTGCAGCGCTCGGCCAGCACTTCGATGGGATACCCGCGATAGCGCAGAATGCCGCGGTCGCCGTCGATGAATGTGATGCTGCTGCGGCACGACGCCGTATTCATGAAGGCCGGATCGTAGGTCATCAGCCCGAAATCTTCGGCATTGGTTTTGATCTGACGAAGGTTCGTCGCCCTGATAACGCCATTCTCAATGGGGACCGTATAATTCTGGCCTGTGCGATTGTCTGTGATGGTGAGGCTGTTTTCTGGCATTAGAAAAGTTGCTCCTTGCCGCTCACGCTATAAGGCTAGCGTAGCTTACTTGCTTCGACAACTATTCTGCTGTGACTTGGATTACGTCCGCTATCAGCAAAAGCAAAACCGGCGGCCGTGGCCACCGGTTTCGAGAGCTTCTTTGTTCCATTACTAGTTAGACGAATCGTCACGACGCTTCAGGGTTGGACGATCATCGTCGCTCTTGTTGTCGCCTGTGTTGGAGTCGGTGCTGCTGGTGGAAGTCCGCCGCAAGCTGGGTTTGTTGGCATCTTTTTGATCCAACACCTTGTGCCGGTTCTCGATCGACGCCAGCCGAGATTTGACCTCATCGAATTCCGAGGTAGTCACAACATACTGCGGTTTCGAGGGCAATATCTTGCGAATCTCTTCCTGTGTCTTCTCGATACGGTCCGGAGTCTGTGGATGGGTGTCAAAAGCCTTGGAAAGCGTTCCTGGCTTCTTCTTCTCCATGGCCTGAATCTTTTCAAAGAAGGAAACAAACGCCGAGGGATCGTAACCGGCGCGGTACATGTACTCCACTCCGAGGTAGTCTGCTTCCGCCTCAAAGCCGCGGGAGAACTTCAGGAATGTCATCGGTATGGCCAGTCCGGCCGCTTCATAGCCGGCATAGCCGATAGCGCCGCCCATAAAGATGAACGGGATCGAGGCCATCTGCAACAGGTTCGCGCGGGTCATCTCACGGCCGTAGTGGCAAGCAGCCACGTGCGCAATTTCGTGCGCCATTACGCCAGCCATTTCCGCTTCTTCGTCGGCGGCCAGAACCAAGCCGGAGTTGACATAAAAGAATCCGCCAGGCAGCGCCATGGCATTCACCACGTCCGAGTCGATCACCTTGATCGTGAACGGCACCTGCGCGTCAGAGTTGCGTACCAGGTTCTGGCCGATCCGGTTGACGTACTCCGTGACCACGGGATCGTTCACCAGCTTGATCTGCGACTCGATCTGTTGCGCGTAGACGCGCCCCCGAGCCACTTGGCCTTCTACTGTGTACCAGTTGCCGACGCCACGACCGCAGCCCACATTCCGGTTTCCCACCGCGTCCACGTCGGTCTTGGTACCATTGTGCTTAATCTGGCTATCGTCCTGGGTCGGCAGCGCAGCCGGCGCCTGCTTCGGCGCATTCTGCACATCGCTGGCCTTCGGTTGGCCGTTATCTGGATCTTGGGTGGGAGTTTGCGTTTGAGTTTGAGGCTGGGTTTGACCGGGTTGACTAGGAGCAGGATTGCTCTGACCCGGATTCGGTGTTTGTGCCAACGTCCAGGGCCCTGCGCTGAACGCCGCTAATGCCACAGCGATTGCCAACCATCGCGATTTCATAAAAACCCCTTTTACGGCCTTACATACTCTTACGCCGATTATACGCCCGATCCGGACACACCCAGCCCCAACTTTTTTAGACGCACTATACGCCATTTAGACGCACCATTTCCCGTGCGGGTTATCCGGAATGCATGCCTTTTGGGGATCATCTCACCCGGCCGCTGAAGCGCAAAACGGTCATTGTCCTTGAGAATTTCTGTTGCCAGTCGTAACATACGCCTTCCATCACCAGGAGGGACCTTGGTCAACCGCCGCAGCTTCCTCACCGCCACCACTGGGCTCGCTGCCACCCTAGCGATCCCAGGCAATCTCTTAGCCCAACTCGACAAAGCTCCTAGCAGCCTTCCGGACTCCGGCCTCTTCGACAAAAACGAAGACGCCTACTGGGTAGAACTGCGCAAGCAATTTCTTATTCCCGTTGACGAAATTTATCTTAATAATGGCACTGTCGGCTCAAGTCCCGCGCCCGTCCTTCGCGCCATCTTCGAGGGTTACAACACCACCGAAAAAATGGATCAGCAGGATCCCGAAGACTACCCAATTTGGGGGTACGCCTCATGGAATGAGTTTCGCGATCCACTGGCCGATTTCGTCGGCTGCCATCGCGATGAGATCGCGCTGCTTCGTAATGCCACGGAAGCTAACAGTTACATTGCGAACGGCATCGACATGAAAGCGGGCGATGAAGTGCTTATGACCGATCAGGAACATCCCGGCGGCGAGCACCCATGGAATCTCAAGGCCAAGCGGTATGGCATCGTGGTGAAGAGAGTCGCGCTGCCAAGGCCGGTAAAAGACGCTAATCAGGTTCTAAATTTGTTCAATGACGCCGTCACCCCACGCACCCGCGTTATCTTCTTCAGCCATATCACTACATTTTCCGGCGTGGTGCTACCCGCGAAAGAAATCAGCATGCTTGCCCGCTCGAAGGGAATTCTCTCGGCTGTAGACGGCGCCCACGTTGCAGGCATGATGCGCCTCAACATTCATGATCTCGGCTGCGACATGTATTCTTCGAGCCCGCACAAATGGCTGCAAGCGCCCAAAGGCTCCGGCTTCCTTTATGTGCGCGACGAAGTCATCGATCGCTTGTGGAACACCATCGTCACCGAAGGCTGGGAAGATCCCAAGCTTCGCGCGGAGCGATTTCAGCGCATCGGCAGTTCCAACGTGCCCGCGCTTTGGGGTTTGCGCGCTTCGATCAAGCTTGCTAACGACATCGGCATCGACCGCATCGAGCGCCGCCATCGCAAGCTCGCCGACTACACGCTCGATGAAATGAAGAAACGCGGCGCTGACTCCTGGACCTCGCCCGATCCTGCGCTGCGCTGTGCGATCGTCACCGTAAACGTCCCTCTTATCCAACGCATGGATTTGGAGAATTGGATGTGGAAGACGCACAAGATCAGAATCCGCGGCGGCGACCCGAGCAAGCTCCGATTGTCGACACCGTACTATCTGCAGAAGAAGGATATCGACCGGTTTCTGGAGAAGTTTGACGAGTACAAACGGGAGAAGAAACTTGCTTGATCGACGACGAACTTTTCGCTCGCGTCCAATGGGACGCCTGGGGCGATTCCACGCGGGCGAGGGCGCCGCGCCACACAAGCCAGCTAATCGTAATACTCCAGGCCCAAATGCGTGATCAGTTCCTCGCCCTTCAAATGCCGCAGCGTATTCTTCAGCTTCATCAATTGAATGAACAAATCGTGCTCGGGATACAGCCCCGGCACCGTCATGGGAGACTTAAAGTAAAAGCTTAACCATTCCTGGATTCCCAATCCGCGCAGCTGCGAACAGCGCTTTGCAAGATCCATGAGCAGCACCAGATCAAGCACAATGGGGGCTGCCAGAATCGAGTCGCGGCACAGGAAATCGACCTTGATCTGCATCGGATAGCCCAGCCAGCCGAAGATATCGATATTATCCCAACCCTCTTTATTATCACCACGCGGCGGGTAATAATTGATGCGAACCTTGTGATACATATTCCCATACAATTCGGGATAAAGTGCTGGCTGCAGAATGTGCTGGAGCACTCCCAACTTCGACTCTTCTTTCGTCTTGAACGATCCCGGATCATCGAGTACCTCACCGTCCCGGTTGCCCAAAATGTTGGTCGAATACCATCCACTCAGGCCAAGCAGCCGCGCCTTGAACGCGGGCGCAAGCACAGTCTTCATCAAAGTTTGACCGGTCTTGAAATCCTTGCCAGAGATCGGAGCTTCGTTCTGCCGCGAGAGTTCGAGCATCATCGGCAGGTCTACCGTGAGGTTGGGAGCTCCATTGGCGAAGGGGACCCCTTCCATTAATGATGCGTAGGCATAAATCATCGAGGGCGCAATCATTTCGTCATTCTCACGCAGCGCCTTCTCAAACGACTTTACCGACTGGTGCGCTGGCGTCGGCTCGATGTACGACTCGGTAGAACCGCACCACATCATGATCAACCGGCTGGCTCCGCTAGTCTTCTTGAAGTCACGGATATCGTTACGCAATTGCTCGGCAAGATCCATCTTTGTCTTACCCTTCTTCACGTTCGGACCGTCGATCTTCTTTACGTAGTTGTGATCGAACACAGCCGCGCGCGGCGTGACCGTCGAAAGAAACGGCTTCAACTGGTCGAGCAGTCTCTGATCGAGCACGCCCGCGTTCGATGCCGCTTCATACATGTTGTCTTCGAAGATGTCCCAGCCGGTGAATACGAGGTCGTCGAGCCCGGCCAGTGGAACAAATTCTTTGATCTTCGGCGAGCGCCCGTCGGTACGCTTGCCCAGACGCACAGTCCCCATCTGCGTCAGAGATCCGATGGGCTTCGCCAGTCCTTTGCGAATTGCCTCCACGCCGGCCACAAATGTTGTGGCAACCGCGCCCATGCCCGGGATCATCACGCCTAGCTTCCCTTTCGCTGGCTGGATGGCTCCGCTCTGTTGTGAGCTGGTGTGCACATTGCGTTGCGACTTCACTTCAACGCGGGATGCTTTCACCGCGGTTTTTGCAGACTTATTCCGTGTCGCCATATTTGGCCGCTTCCTCAGTAAGAATCTATAGGGATGTACAAACCTTGTATGTTCTCGTATCTGGCTGCGGTTTTGCAAATGAGAGCAGTCAAATACGCTGGAAAGTCACTTCAACGGCGTAGCCGCGCCATCAAGCGGGAAGCTACAGACATGCTTTCAGCAGATGACTGGAATGAATTCTTTGCGTTGGACTCTATTCCCAACTTCTTGCATAGTGAAGTCACTTCGCTACCCGCTCTGCAGCCAGTCCCGCGAAGCTGATGTTTGCAAGCCGTCCCTGCTGTCGGTGTTGCAATTCTCTGACCTTGTTGTCCTCCACTCAATCTGAACCAGACCACTCGGCATTGTGCCGGGTGTCTACTCTTGAGAATGATGAATAAAAAAATGCACAACCTAAACGAGAAGGAGGAAGACATGAGGACACTCCCTAGCTTGGCATTGTCAATTGTTATTTTCCTGGGCACGATGGCGATGCTGACCATCCGCGGTCGTTCCCTGAAGACAGGTGCACTTTCGGAGGTGCGCTTGGCATCCGACGGGGCCTTCCGGGATGGTGTTTACCTGGGCAAGCTCGCGGCGAAAGGCGGGCAGGCATTACGTCCCGCCATCGGCCGCTGGTCCACCGACCTCGACCGATCCAGTTTCACGGCCGGCTATCGCAGCGGCTACAGCGAATTTCTCGCCAGCGCACGGCCAAGCGTCCGCATTCCATCGACGGAATAAGGCTGCACCGAGCGGAGCCTTGGAAATAAATTTTGCAGATCAGCCCTGTAGCCGATTCCGCGAAGCTGTTTGCATACCGGCCCTGATGTCGGCAATGCAATTCTCCTGACCTCGTCGTTCTCCCACTCAATCTGAACCAGACCACTTGGCATTTAAGCCGAGGGTGTGCTCTTCAGACATTCGCACAAAGAACAGGAGATGAAATGAAATCGATTCGCAGACTCACTTACGCAGCTGTCTTAACCCTAAGTGCTCTCAACTTCGCGCCCAGCCTGGCTTCTGCCCAGGATGCGGCTGGAACTTTCACGCTGACCCACGAAGTTCATTGGCAGAACGCCATCGTGCCAGCGGGAAAATACCGATTCACCATTGGATCGAGCGGTACTTCGGAAATGCTGATGTTGCGCAACGTGAGTGGCAACGGAACCAGCTTTATGCTGCTGGTGAACGAGGCTGAGGAATCCCAACCTGCCGATCTCAGCCAACTGGTTGTGGTCTCGCGATCCAGGGGAAGTTTTGTCAGCGCGATGCAACTTCCCAAGTTCGGATTAACGCTGCACTTCGCGGTGCCGGCTGAAGCTCGCGAGGTGGCGCAAGCGATGGGAACCTCGGCTGTATCCGCTGCCCGCTAGCTCTGCCGCAGCAAAAACCGAGGGCAGATAACCCCTGCTCTCGGCCTTCCCTTAGCAATGCGATTGATTGGTTTCCGAGCGAGCATTGCCCAACCCGGAGTATGGCGAGCCTCGCCGAGCTCCAGCAAATATTCCTCAGGAGGGTTTTGGCGCGAGCGGACTCCCTTTCACTTCGTCACTTAGCACAATCGCTTCGGCAATTTCCTTCATCGCCTTGCGCTTCTGCCGGCTCTGGCGCTGCAAAGTAAGGTAAGCTTGCTCCTCGCTCAATCCCAGGTCGCGCTGGAGAATTCCTTTGGCGCGCTCCACGATCTTGCGGGTTTGCAATTGTTCGGAAAGATTGAGGTTCGCATCCTCCAATCGCGCCATCTCAATCTCCGCGCCCACCAGAAAACCGATCGTCGAAATCAACCGGATTTCACGCCGGCGGTAAACATGATGCTGGCGATGTTGCAGGTTGATGACCCCAACGACGCGTGCGCGGCACATCAATGGCACCGACAAGAAAGCCTCGTAACTATCCTCAGGCAGTTCGTGGAAGAACTGAAAGCGCGGGTCCATCGCCGCCCCTTCGGCAACTGCCACAGGTTCCTGGTGTTCGGCGACCCATCCTGTGATGCCCTGTCCCACTCGCAATTTCAAGCGGTCGACAACTTCCGGATGCGGGTTCTTCGAGGCACGCAGCACAAGCTCCTCGCCTTCCAAAACATAAATTAAGCAGGAGTCGCACTTCACCAGCGCAGAGGCAAACTCGACGACACGAATCAGAACTTCGTGGAAACCAACAGCTGTCGCCAGGCGATTTCCAATCTCGTGCAGCAGATCAACGTGTGATTCCTCAACTGATATAAAAGGGTCCATGCTTAACAGTATGGGTGGCGTAGGAACTTGTCTAATTCCAAATTTCAATGACTGTCATAAAGGATTTGCCGCTCTTCGACTGCGGCATCGGGAACTGTGGCATCCGTTAACGCGACCTTGAACCAAATCTATTCGCGCCAGGTTCGACAACTGGATTACAACCTAGCGGACAAACTCATATGGCCGACAAGATTGCACTCATCACTGGCTCTTCCAGCGGTTTCGGCTTGCTGACGTCCGTCGAACTGGCCAAAGCCGGATTCCGGGTGGTCGCGACTATGCGAGACATTTCCCGCCGCCAGGGCCTCGACCAGGCCGCGGCCGGCGCGGGTGTATCCGACCGGCTCGACATCCGCGAGATCGATGTCACGAATTTCGACGCGCTCCCTCCTTTCGTTGACGCCGTTGTACGCGACTATGGACGCCTCGACGTCCTTATCAATAACGCGGGGTTCGTCGTCGCCGGTTTCGCGGAGGACATTAAGCTCGAAGAACTTCGGCGGCAGTTCGAGACCAACTTCTTCGGCGCAGTGGCCAGGACCAAGGCCGTATTGCCCTCTATGCGCCGCCCGCACGCCGGCTGCATCGTCATGGTCTCTTCTATCGGTGGACTGAACGGCTCGGTCACGGTCAGCAGCTACGCCGCATCGAAACATGCTCTCGAAGGGTGGAGCGAATCGCTGCGCCTCGAGATGAATGCACTCGGCATCAAAGTGGTGCTCGTCGAGCCCGGAGCCTTCCAAACCGATATCTGGACGCGCGGTGCAGTCATGGGCGAGAAAGCAACGCAACCAACTTCTCCAAACATTCAGCGCAGCTTGCGGATGCGCGATCGCGTCCGGGCTCTCCCTAAACGTGATCCGATTGAAGTAGCGCGGCTAATCGCATCGATCGCACAAAATCCCAACCCGAAGCTGCGCTACCTGGTCGGGCGCGACGCCAAAATACAGCCGCCCTCAAGCGCATACTTCCCTGGAAGTGGTACGAGAAGATGGTCGCAAATTTCCTGAAGATCGACTGAGAGCCTAGCCGCAATTTCTCACGCGGGTGAACGAGAAAGAGTCACTGTGAAAAATTAGGAATAGAAAAAAGGCCGGTTTTCGGGCATAACTGCGTTGTCGAGCGTAGTTAACGTCCCGGGAAAGGCGGCCTTTTCTAATGACAGAGTGTAACCAGAATGAGTTCACATTTGCACCACATTTTTTGCGACAGGTGAGCGCCCGTTTTAGCGAGCGGCAGCTCAGCACGGAGGGTGGAGCGCTGCTGTTGCGCGAGACCGACCGTAAGATCGGCTTGCTATCTCGGGTACGGAAGTGCTTTTCCGATTACCGCAATCCCGTATTCATTGAACATGAGCTCGGGGAATTGCTGGCGCAACGCATTTACGGATTGGCTCTGGGTTACGAAGATTTAAATGATCATGAAGAGTTGCGTCACGATCCCCTGCTGGCCTTGATGGCCGGCAAGCGCAAGCTGGAAGAACCGCTGGCGGGCAAGAGCACCTTGAATCGACTGGAGCTAACCCCGGGGGACTCACCGCTCGAGGATCGCTATCACAAGATCACCTACTCGAGCGAAGCTTTGGATGCCTTGCTGGTCGACATCTTTTTAGAATCGTACGCGAAGGCTCCGCGTCAGATTGTGCTCGATCTGGACGTGACCGACACGCCGCTCTATGGCCAGCAGGAAGATCGCTTCTTCCACGGCTACTACAACGAGTACTGCTATTTGCCGCTGTATATCTTCTGTGGTGATCACTTGCTATGTGCGCGACAGCGCGCCTCGAACCAGGATGCCAGCGCCGGCTGCCGGGAGGAGGTGGAGTGCATCGTCCAACAGATTCGCCGGCGCTGGCCCAAGGTGCGCATTATTCTGCGCGCGGATTCGGGTTTCTGCCGCGAAGAGCTGATGGCTTGGTGCGAGCAGAACCAAGTCGACTACGTGTTGGGCTTGGCCCGCAACTCGCGGCTGCAGCGCAAGATTGCGCCACAGCTGCAGAAAGCGAAACAGGAACACCAGAAAACCGGCCAGGCGGCGCGCGTATTTGCCGAGTTTCCCTATCGTACGCGCAACAGCTGGAGCCGCTCGCGGCGGGTAGTGGCCAAAGCCGAGTATCTGGAGAAAGGCGAGAACCCGCGCTTCGTGGTGACCTCATTACCCGCGGAGTCGTGGGAAGCCGCTACGCTTTACGAGCAGACCTATTGTGCGCGCGGCGAGATGGAAAATCGCATAAAAGAACAGCTCAGCCTGTTTGCGGATCGCATGAGCACGGAATCGCTGCGCGCCAACCAGCTACGTCTGTACTTCTCCTCGCTGGCCTACGTCTTGATCCATGCGCTGCGTCGCCTGGCGCTGGGTGGCACGGAATGGGCACAGGCTCAGGTACACACGATTCGCTTGCGCTTGCTGAAGATCGCTGCCGAGGTGCGACTCAGTGTGCGTCGCATCTCGGTAAGCTTCTCCAATGCGTATCCCTGGAAAAACATTTTCGCTGCTGCTTGGGTCGCATTACGCTGTTGAGCCAACGATCTGCAAGAAAATTCCAAAAATTCACAGCCTAATTTCCCAGACCAGGGAGAGGTGTTTCTTAAATAGGAACAGTTGGCCGGGTACTACTCAAAAAAAAGAGTTGCGTCAGCTCAATTCCTCACTTCTGTGGCGATTACACGCCCAGCAGCAGCCGCTTCTAACTTTTGCCCCTCTTGCCCCTCTTTTTTGACTTCGCGTGAGAAATTGCGGCTAGTACCGAGTAGGCAGCATCGACCCAGTCAGAGTAAAACTAGCCTGGTAATTGCCAGTCTCCGCTCCAACTCGGTGCTCGCTACTCGGTATTCCGCGCTATTTGTCTAGGTCCACTGTCTTCACCGGCAAATCCCAGTGCCCGTCCAAAATCTCGAAGCGCCGCTGTTCTTCGCGCTGGAAGGTTTCCTGATTGGGATACATCTGCTTCTGCAGGGCCGCCTCATCGAATGGCTCGTTGGCCACGGTCGCATTCTTGAAGATGATGGTCACGCGATAGTCCCAGCGGCCGTCTTCCGTCGTGTGATAGCGTGGCTGATCCATCCAGACCTTCATGATCCGGCCGAGGTCCATTTCTCTTTTCAGAACCGGAAAGTGATTCTTCTTGAACAGCTTCAGAAACTCGTCGGCGTGTCCCCACTTGGCTTTGTAATAGTACTCAACGACAAAGGGCTTGTCGGCAGTTGCTGGGGCGGACTGCGCGCGGGAAGCGATTGGCAATGTGATGGCGAAGAACAGGAGCAAAGCGAAAACACGGAACATTCGAATCACGGAGCCCTCCTCGTGAAATAGCAGCTAGTACATAGCTGGCAAATCAAATCTGAGACGAGTGAAGGCATCTGTGTTACTGACGGCTAGCCGCCGAGGTCTGCCCGCTAATTCGGTTCTGCCAGTGACTCCACACAAACCAAGCCACCCCTGCCACTAGGATCACGCCAATCACTGCGTCGAACTTGTGAAAATACTTCCCTAACTCGCGCCAATTCTCACCGAGCTTCATCCCGAGATAGGCCAGGGCAAGGCACCAGGGCCACGATCCCAGAAACGTGTACAGATGAAAACGTCCGCGGGGCATGCGCGCCACTCCTGCGGGCAGCGCGATGAAAGTGCGGATCACTGGCAGCATGCGACCGAAGAATACGGCAAGGTATCCCCAACGCGCGAAGAAGCGATCAGCCCAGTCGAGTTCCCGGCGCCCCATGAGAATCCAGCAGCCGTAACGCTCGACCAGCGGACGCCCGCCATAACATCCAATCTCATAGGCCACGAGCGACCCCAGGTTACAACCGAGCGCCCCCGCCGTCGCCACCCAAAGCAACTTGAACTTGCCCTGGAAAACCAGATAGCCGGCAAACGGCATAATCAATTCCGAAGGGAGCGGAATGCACGCTGACTCAATCGCCATCAGCAGCAACACTCCGGCATAGCCGGTGGTGCTGATTACCGAATTAATAAATACGAAGATGATGGCGAGAAGTTTTTCAGTCATTGCGAGGAAAGCAGTTCTCAGTTCTCAGCAAAAAACCGTTCGCTCCCAGACTGAGAACCGGGAAGTGAGAATTGTCAGTGTATCGGAAATCAGAAATAGAAACTTTGCCCTAGAATGAGCCGTCCTGGGTGAAGGTATAGCCGGGCAGCGATGCGCCTTGCGGGCTTTTCGCTACCTTGATGCGTACAGTTGGGGCATCCGGAGCGGTAATGCCGGCTGGCCGCAGCATGGCATATTGCGTGAACACCTCACTGTACACCTTGGTGACCAGATAATCCTGGCCATCGGCATTGTTGCGCCACACTTGCCCGAGTTGAATTGAATTTACGGCCACAATAAATTTTCCTGAATGTTGTGAGGTTGATTCCAGAGTACCGGGGCGCATGTTGCGAGTCAATTGGGCGCGTGGTTACCGAGGTCTCTGCTAAGATGTTGCCCTCATGCCCCGAGGCCGCACGCCCCGCCAGCCCGCGCGCACCGGCCGTCAAGACCGGGTGGCGCGCGAGCCCGTTGGAAGACCTCGGGCCGGGCTCTCGCCCGCAAGGTCAGCGCCGAACCAGTCGCTCAGCCGTAAAGATGCTCGTGCAGGCAAGAAAGCTCGTAAGGGCACGGCCGCCCCTGCAGCGAGCTCAGGGCAAGCTCCCGGCCGTCCAAGCAGTGCCAAGGTGTTGTCGGTTTCTAAGGGAAAAAAGACAAGGGCATACAATCCGCTCGCACCCGAACGAATAGCCGAGATAGTGAAGAGACTCGACCAGCTTTATCCCGAGGTCACGTGTGCGCTCACTCACACGAGCGCGTGGGAGCTTCTGGTCGCGACCATTCTTTCTGCTCAATCGACCGACGTAAATGTCAACCGCGTCACGCCGGAACTCTTCCGCAAATATCCGACCGTTGAAGCTTTCGCCGCGCTCACGCCCGAGCAGCTCGAGCCCGACGTCCGCTCCACCGGCTTCTTCCGCAATAAATCGAAATCAGTCGTGGGCGCGGCCAAGAAGATTGTCGCCGACTTTGGTGGCCAGGTTCCGCTGAACATGCAAGATCTACTCACGCTGCCCGGTGTCGCCCGCAAAACCGCGAACGTAGTGCTGGGTTCCTGGTTCAAGATCGCGGAAGGCATCGTAGTCGACACTCACGTCCACCGGGTCTCGCGCCGTCTCGAACTCACCACGAACGATGACCCAAAGAAGATCGAGCAAGACTTGATGCGCATTATCCCACGCGAGAAATGGATCCTCTTCGCTCACCAGCTCATCTGGCACGGACGCCGGCTCTGCATCGCCCGCAAACCTAAATGCGTCGATTGCCTGCTGGAAAACGTTTGTCATGCAGCCGATAAGACCTGGAGCACGGTGGAGATACACAAGAACGCGAAGGCATAAGTTCGGTTTGGCTTCCATCCGCCGAAGCGGTTCTTAAGGGTTCTGCCATAATGGCCACTGGGGTGACCACATGAGGATTAGCAGCGTGCGTGAATTTCGCGATCGCGCCACGACCCTGTTCCGTTCTGACGATCCAATCCTGGTGACGCGCAGAGGCAAGGTGGCCGGGGTCTTCCTGCCGTGGCGGGATGCAACCTTGCCCGTAGACTTTAAGCGCGAACTGTTTGCCATGCTTACGGCTGAAATGGCCAGGCGGCTAAAAAAGAAACGTGTAACCGAGAAGGCAGTTCTTCAGGACTTCGAGCGCTGGCGCAAAGGCCGCAATGAAGCTCGCCGCCGACAAGCGCCTCGCTTCCGACATTTTGCTTCTTGCGGTGGCTGCTCTGCCAGTAACGCTCGTCGACTACACGTCGAGCTGTTCACCACGGAGCGTCTGTCGCGCCATCTCGGTATCATTCATTAGCATGACTCGCGTGCGGTAGACGCACCAACGGTGTAGGCTTAATCGCTTTCCTATACTCAGATCGAGGCTCGGTCTCAATGCGCACCTTTGCACTCTTTGCTATCGTCATATTAATGAGCACTATTGCCTTTGAATCCGCCGCCCAGACTCTTTCTGCGCCGCAGGCCGTTACCGATCCCAAGCAGATCGCATCCAAGCCCAACGCGCAGGTCGAACCGCGCGGCTTGACGATCGAAAAGCTTTATATGACGCGGCAAGTCGGCCGCCCCACGTGGTCAGCCGATGGCAAGACCATCGCCTTTATCTCGAACATGAGCGGGCGCAACAACCTGTGGCTTGTCCCCGCCGAAGGCGGATGGCCGATACAGCTTACGGTCAGCGATCAACGCCAGACCTCGCCTACCTGGTCGCCGGACGGCAAATGGATTGCTTATCAATCTGATTACGACGGCGACGAGCAGTGGGATATTTTTCTGGTCTCGCCTAAGACCGGCAAAGTCGTGAACCTCACCAGCACCCGCGAGATCGCCGAAACAGATCCGACATGGTCGCCAGACGGACGCTATCTTGCGTACTTGGTAAAGCCGAAAACGTCCGCCGCCCATGAGATCGATATTTACGACACGGTGATGCGCGAAGTGAAGCACCTTACTACCGGTACGCAGCAGGATAAGGGAAACTACAATCCCATCTGGTCAAAAGACGGCAAGTACATCTTGTATTCGCAAGAGCAGGCCAAAGGCACTGACTCGAACATATTCATCGCGGAAGTAGCGACGGGGAACAGTACTTTGCTGACGCCACATGAAGGCGAACAGCGTTACGCGGCAAATGATGTTTCGCCGGACGGCAAACGAGTGCTTTTTACGTCGAATGCTGCCAATGGCTACGACAATGTTGGTCTGCTGGAGGTTTCGACTAAGAAAATTTCATGGCTCACTAAAGACAAATGGGAAATCCGCGGCGGCGAATTCTCACCCGACGGCAAACACGTCATCTTCAGTGCTAACGTGGATGGCAACGAAGATATTTACCTGCACGATCTCGCGACGGGCAAGTCGACCGTTCTACCGGTCCCGAAAGGCGTAAACGAGCCTGCGGGCGGGCATTCCGCGTTCACCAAAGACGGATCGAGGCTGCTCTATTACCACAACGGTCCCACTGCGCCGGGCGATCTCTGGGTGTATACGCTAGCGACCGGAAAGTCGCATCAAGTCACGCATTCGCTGGTCGCTGGTGTTCGCTCGGAAGACATGGTCGAGCCTTATCTTGTGCACTATCCCAGCCGCGACGGCAAGTGGACCATCTCCGCATTCCTCTACATGCCTTTCAACATGGCGCGCAACGGACAGAATGCCGCCATCGTTTACATTCACGGTGGCCCGACTTCGCAAACCATGAATTCGTTCAACCGCTTCGTGCAATATGCCGCCAATCAGGGATACATGGTGCTCGCGCCCAACTACCGCGGCTCGACTGGATTCGGAAAAGAATTTCAGCAGGCGAATCTGTTCGACATGGGCGGCGGCGATCTGCAGGACGTGCTGGCCGGCGTCGATTGGATCAAGCAGACCGGACATCTCGATCCAAAGAAGATCGCCGTGATGGGCGGAAGCTATGGCGGATATCTGAGCATGATGTCGGTGACGAAAGCGCCTGAGGTGTGGGCGGCGGGCGTACCTATTGTACCTTTCGTGAACTGGTTTACCGAAATCGAGAATGAAGATCCCGTTTTGCAACAATCGGATCTTGCGACCATGGGCGATGTGGTGAAAAATAAGGCGCGGTACGAAGATCGGTCACCCATCAACTTCATCGATCAGATTAAAGCGCCGTTGCTGCTGCTCGCGGGAGGGCACGATCCGAGGTGCCCGAAGTCGGAAACGCAGCAGGTGGTCGATGCCATCAAAAAGCGCGGCGGTACGGTCGAGTATAGGATCTACGAAAACGAAGGCCACGGCTTTGCCCGCGTAGAAAATCAGATCGACGCCTACAGGCGCGTTGCCGACTTTCTCCAGGCGCACGTTCCACCGGCCGATTGCAGTTGTTCTCTGACGGAATAAGGCCACGCCAGAATCAGGCTCGGGCTCCGTTGTCGCTGAATGATTTGAGCTCTGCCAGCCTCAGCTCCCGCATATAGAGAAACATCGGCAAGCCGAGCGACACACCCACCGTAAGTACGGCGAGCACTGGAAGCCACCGCCGCGGAATCTTTAGCCGGGCGCTCCCGACTCGCGAGAACACAATCAGAACCACGGCGGAAACTAAGACATCCATGCCAAAGAACGTACTGATCCGGTTCACGAACAGTTCACGGAGGAACAGAGGAAGATTCATCCCGTGATGCAGCAACCACGGAACAAATTGCCAGTACGGCAGCAATGTGCCGACGAAACAGAGCGCGAGGTAAATCGTCTTCGGTTTCATTCCGGCAATTTAGCAGATAAAGACAGTCACGTGAATCAGCCCCGGTGCTTCGAGGTCCGAGTAGCAGACCTCGCGGACTTGGTCATTGCCCACCGGATCGCTTCGACGAGTCCGGGGATTGTGAATTCCTTCGCTACGATATCCGCATGCAAGCCAAGCTCACGCAAGGTTGAAGAAGTTACGGGACCAATGGAGGCCATTAGAAGTCCATCCAGCCGCGCGGTGCGCTTTCCGCGTGAATTTAGCAATTCCACGAAGTTTCTGACGGACGACGAACTGGTAAAGGTGACCACATGCGGACGTTGCTGCGGATTCGCCAGCGCAATCCGTAGGCGTGTGCGGGAGGACTTCGGCACGATGGTTTCGTATGCTTCCACCACATCGACATGCGCGCCGGCCTGGCGAAGTTCGCGCGGAATCACATCACGGGCAACTTTGGCACGCACCAGCAAAACACGCTTCCCTTTCACTCGATTGCGCAAGCTCCGGACCACGGACTCGGCCACGTACTCCTGGGGAACTACATCCACTTTGCCGTGACGCTGCTCGATCGCCTTCTTGGTCGCCGGTCCGATGGCGGCGATGTGCAGGTGCCTTCCCTCAGCGGCTGAAGCGGCTTTTTTTTTCTTACGTATGGCGGCACGACTAGAGTCGTGCCCTTCCCAAAGCCCCGCGTAATCAAGTTTTAGTTTATCCAGTCGCTCCCACATGGCCTCGACTCCGTTCACGCTGGTAAGAATGAGCCAGTCGTAACTACCAAGTGTCGTCAAGGCTGAATCGAGGGGTTTGAAAGTTCGTGGCTTGCGGACTTCGATGAATGGAATTTCGAGCACGGTCGCGCCCAGCCTACGCAATTCTGCCGAAAGCACGCTGGCCTGATGCCGCGCACGGCCAACCAGCACACCAATGCCGGACAGAGGCGTATGTAATCCTCTTGCGACTTGCGGGCGCCGAAGGTTCTTCCTTTGCAATTAGACCCCCAAAGCTTGCTTCTGCATCAATTTAGCAATTTCAGAAGCGGCCGAATCTGTGCTTTGTGCTAAAGACGCGATCACATTGGCCTGATCTCCCTTGGTTCGATTTTGGCTGATCTTGAATTTGGCCTCGATTCGAGTAACCACAATCTCAAAACCGACGATTTGCTTTAACATTCCATTGCGAAACTTGTCGCTGAGACTGCTCCATTGAGCTAAGTATTCGGGATCAAATGCAGTGATCAGCTCGCGAACCTCTTCCAGCAGGTGTTCAGGCTCCGACAGCACGCGGGCATGGCCGTACACATGCACGGTAGCGTAGTTCCATGTGGGCACGCTATCGCGGCTCTCGTACAAGCGGGGTGAAATATAGGCGTGGGGTCCATGAAAGATCGTTAGTGACTCGTGACTATCCTGCAAGAGTTCCCAGTGCGGATTCACTCTGGCCATATGTCCATGCAGAACCATCTGATCATCCGTTTCCCGCACCAGGATAGGGATATGAGTTGCGAACGGACCAGTGTCCGACGTCGAAACGAGAATGGCAAACGGATTCGCCTTAACGAAAGAAACTATCACCGCGTGGTCGCGAACGCGATTAAATTCCGGGATGTACATGTTGCGTCTCTCCTGATCTACTGAGCGACGATTTATAAGTCGCGCTATGCGGTACCATCAGAAGCTGTCACGTGTTCTTTCGCACGTGAAGAACTTTCTCGACTTCCGCAATCATCACTCCGGCCTCGTCTTTCACTTCCACCGAAAACACCGGTTCGTACTTCGCCAGCGTTTTCAGTTTCTCGCGGATGTCGTCGATCTGGCTATCGGGCAAACGAAACTCCGCGCGCACCGCTCCCTGCCCCGGCTTTCTGTAGCGGATGGTCGCGGCTTTATCCCAGACGATGTAATCACGGCCCAGGTTCGCCATCAGCATGAGCATATAGAACGGGTCGGTCATGGCAAATAGCGATCCGCCGAAGTGCGTGCCGACGTAGTTCGCGTTCCAGAAACGCAGCTTCATCTCGACGTCCACGGCTTTCATGTCGGGCGCGATGCGGATGACGCGTATGCCCGCACCCAGAAACGGTGGCCAGAGATTGATCCAGCGGCGCAGAGCACGCGAGCTTTTGCCGCCGAGAAGTTGCAAAAGAACGCAGCCGCTTTTCATTCGCGCTCTTCGTCTGCTCTCATGGTTGGGGGAGGACGGCTAGGCTGCGGCCGTAGACGGCTTTGAGGATTTCATCACCTCCGCAGCTGAGTAACGTTTCGCCGACGGCGTAGCCTAGTTGTTCGGGATCGTTAGAATTGCCATCGCGCGATTCACGCAGGAGTCTCGCGCCGTCGGGATCGGCAACGATGGCGTCGAGATGCAGCTTGCCATTGCGCACTTCCGCGAAAGCGCCGATCGGGACCTGGCAGCCTCCGCCCAAGCGATTGAGCAGAGCCCGCTCGCAGGTCGTGGCCGCGCGGGCGGCGGCATCGTTCAGGAATTCGAGGTGCTGGCGAGTGGCCGAGTCGCCTTCGCGGATTTCGATGCCCAGCGCTCCCTGCCCAGCGGCGGGGCACATGATCTCGGCGGGGAAGATTTGCTTGATCAGTTCCGTCTTGCCTAAGCGCTTCAGGCCCGCGGAGGCGAGGATAATTGCATCATATTCGCCTTGTTCGAGTTTGCGTAGGCGCGTGTCAACGTTGCCGCGCAGAGGATGAATTTGCAGATCTGTCCGGATCGCTTTGAGTTGCGCCTGGCGGCGCAAGCTGGACGTGCCCACGCGCGCGTTTCTTGGAAGATCGTTGATCTTTGAAGAAAGCCGCGAACAGAAGGCATCGCGTGGATCTTGGCGTTGAGTGACGGCGGCAATTTCAAATCCTGGCGGAAGTTCGGTGGGCAAGTCTTTCAAGGAATGCACAGCAAGATCGACGCGCCCGGCGGCGAGCGCTTCCTCAATCTCTTTCGTGAACATACCTTTGGTTCCCACCATTGCCAGCGCAACGTCGGTGATTTTATCGCCGGTGGTGTGGATGATTTCGATTTTGACGTCGTGCCCCCGCTCGCGCAGTAGTGCGGAGATGTGGTTGGCCTGCCAGAGGGCGAGTTGCGAACCGCGGGAGCCGATGCGCAGAGTGGCCATCAGTCCCGGGACTCCACTCGCTTGTCCGAGCTATTCCCTGGCGAGGCAGGGCCTTTGTCTTGGTTATCAAGATTGAACAACCTGCGTACTACCTCGATCACTGTCGTTGCTTCGGTTTCGCGGGCGGCGGTTTTCAGCGTGGTGATCGGCGTATGCATGACTTTGTTGATGATGCCGCGCGTTAGAGCTTCAACGGCCATTTCCTGTTCGGGAGTTAGCGGGCCCATGCGGCTGCGCACGCGGTCGATTTCGGCCTGGCGGATGGTTTCGAGATGATCCTGCAAGCTGACGATCGTTGGCACCACATCGAGCGTATGCAGGCGAGCTTCGAAGCGCTCGACTTCGCTGGTGATGATGGCTTCGGCGAGTTCAGCTTCCTTGCGGCGGTCAGCTACGTGGCTGGAGACCGCCTGCTGCAGGTCGTCGATATCATAGGCGAAGATGCCGTCGAGCTGGGCCATTTCGGGTGAAACGTCTCGGGGCACGGCAATATCGATGAAGAACATGGGCCGGTTCTTGCGGCGGGCGAGAAACTGTTCCCCGTGCTCGCGGCGGAAAATGGCATGCGGCGCGCCAGTTGAGGTGATGACGATGTCGGCGCGGTCGCAATTATCGTACAGGTCGTCGAACTTGATGGTCTGGCCGCTGAATCTCTGGGCCAGAGTGATGGCACGGTCGTAAGTGCGATTTGCGACGAAGATTGACGCGCACCCATGCGCCATAAGGTGCCGAGCGGCGAGTTCGCTCATCTTCCCAGCACCAACGATAAAAACATTCTTGCCGTGCAGGGTGCCGAAAATCTTTTTCGCCAGTTCCACCGCAACCGAGGCGATTGAAACCGAAGACGAACCCACGGCAGTTTCGCTGCGCACCCGCTTGGCGACGGCAAAGGCACGGGTAAACAGTTGATCGAGTTGGCCGCGAACAGAGCCCACCGCGCGCGCAGTGGCGTAGGCCTCCTTCACCTGGCCGAGAATCTGAGCCTCGCCGACTACCATCGAATCCAGGCTCGAGGCCACGCGGAAAACATGGCGCACGGCATCTTTTTCGCGGAACTCATACAAATGCGCATCGAGTTCTTCTGCTTTGAGATGAAAGTAATCGTGCAAGAAGCCGCGCAGGTCGACCGATCCGTTGCTCGTGTGAGTGATCATCTCCACGCGATTGCAGGTGGAAATGATCATGCCCTCTTCGATCCCAGGATGCGCGGTGAGATCGCGGCAACAATCGGGTAGGCGCGACTCGGGGATCGCGAGGCGCTCGCGCACTTCCAGCGGCGCGCTCTTGTGATTCACTCCAATGAGCTGGTATCTCATGAGGCGGCAAACCTGTGAATCGCAGAGAAGTAGTTCGCGGCCCAGGCTACGATAGCAGCTACGAAGGCAAAGGTCGCGAGGACTGCGGCGCGGCGGCCACGCCATCCCGAGTTCCAACGCGTGAACACCATGATCATGTACACGGCCCACATCAAGATCGACAACAAAATTTTGGGGTCGGTGAAGTCCACGCGCCCGTATGCCGACATCGCCACGATAGAGCCGGTAATCAGGCCGAGGGTCATAAAGGGAAAACCGAGCAGCAGCGACCGGTAGCCGATCTGGTCAATCACTTCGAGGGCGGGCAGAAAAGAAATCAGGCTGCTGGGCTTTTTTGCCTTCAGGCGACGTTCCTGCAACAAGTAAAGCAAGCTGGCGCCGAAGCTAAGCACAAGTGCGGCGTATCCGGTGAAGATGAGGATGATGTGAGCGATCAGCCATCCCTTGTGCTGAACGAAGGCAGTCAGCAGGACTGGTTGCTCGTCTACAGCGGCGACGAAGGTGAGAAAAAATACAATCGGGAACACAACCACGCCCGGCGAAGTGGTTTTGTAAATGGCATAGATGATCATGAAAAAGGTCATCGAAAAGAACGCAAGCAGCGACTCGCCATTGTGTACCGAGGCCCAGACCACCTGACCGGAAAGAAACAATTCGACCAGTGAAACGAAGTGAAAGACCATGCCCAGGCTGGCGGCGTGCAGGGCGATGCGGCTGAAAAGATCGCTGGTGCGGCGGAGCGCAAAAAAGGCGTAGATCAGCCCGACGAAGTAGCAAGCCAGCGCGAAGCGTAACCAAAGCAATGCCATAGGCTAGGTAAGTATCAGAGTCCGCTGAGTTTAACGCAAGCTGGTCCAGCTCGCTGGTTGGTTCGTCCAGCTGTCCTGGTCAAACTTTGCCGCAACCTCAGGAACCCTATCCCGTTCTACGCATTATATTCTCCACAAGGAATGGTTGGGGGGAAACGCGGGGGGTCACGCGGGTTTGTGATCTGGCTCACAAATGGGAGACCTGCAAGAGTGTTCGCCGGACGATGCAATGGCGGATTGCCCTATTCCACTCCTAAACCCGCCAGCGACTCGTCAAGTAAGCGGGGGTCGATCACCAACCGGCGACCGTGAGCTTGCAGGTCTTCCAATTCGTCGAACGCGCGGAACAGGCGGAGTTTAGCCGCGGCGTACTGTTCCGCCTCGGTAAGCGACCGTTTATGCGCTTCCACCCACGCGGCCAGCGCCCTTTGGGGGAGGAAGACACTTATAGCGTATGTCAACTTTCGGTCGGAGGTGACGTCGAAAACAAATTCCGTGGCCGGCGTCTCAGGATCGGAGGCCAGGGCGGCGCGCTGGCCGACAAAGTAATACTGGTAGACGTATCCCTGAGCACCAGCATAGGTTTTCAGGCGGCGGACGGTCATGCCGATATTATGAACGGTCGTCGCTCGTTTGTCGTTGTGCGCCGAGCAGTCTTGAGCTGATCATTCTTCTGGGCACAAGTTGAAATTGAGTGTCATTGCGGGAAGGAATTGAATCCTGAAAGCGGGTAGATTTGCCTGCTAGGCTGCGACTGCGAGTTGGACTATTACCGGCTGCCATTGCCCGGTGAAACCACTCGGCCGTATTCCGAGGCGCGGCTAAGGCGGTCGAACATGCGCCAGGCGGCGAGCGAAATCTTACTGATGGCTTGTTCGCCATCGCGTTCGTTAGTAAGGAACGCGGTCATCACACAAATCACATAGGGACGTGCCGCGACGAAGACAATGCCGGAGTCATTACGGACGGCTTCGAGTGATCCCGGTTTGTTGGCAATCTTCAAATCAGCGGGCAAGTCGCGTGGAATCCAGGAATCCTTGTTCGTGCTCAGGACTTTGAAGAAATCGGCGGTCGACTCCTTATTAAGCAGCTTTCCGTGGTAGAGGGCGTCGAGTAGCATCATCATCTCGCGCGGAGTGGAAATATTCTCGCGGCCCTGCGTGGCGGCATCCAGATCCATCATCTTGCGGCGCAGACGAGTGTGCTTGAGCCCGAGAGAATCGAGCATAGCGTTGACGTTATCCATGCCAACGCGGTCGATCAGCACATTTGTAGCGGAGTTATCGCTGACCGCGACCATCATCGTGGCCAGATCGCGCAGCGTGATGCGAGTAACGCCGGGCGTGAGGCCGCCCATGATGTCACTGTCAGGGACAAGATCGGAAGACTGCACGGTATAAAGATCGGTCAGCTTCAGGTTGCCTTGCCGAGCCTGCAAATAGAGATTGGCGAGGACCGCGATTTTTATCGAGCTGGCCTGGGCGAAGACTTCGTTTTCGTGGAGAAAGAATTGATCGCCCGTGGTGAGATCTTCCACAGCTACGCCCATCACTCCATCGAGGTGTTGATCGACATCATGAATAGTAGCCCCCAGTTTCTGCCACAGGACTTTCTGTTTTTCAGCTGCGGAGGAAGATGCTAGTGAGAGAGACGACTTCTGCGCCCACGCAGTCGCGAGAAGCAGAAGCAAGCATAAGAGCCTTTTCAAAGGCAGCCTCCGTGCCAGTGTGGTCAAGCCAAACCAGTTAACCACACGGAAGACGGAGGATAGCAAAAATTTTAGGATGCGAGATTAGGCCAAGCTTCAGAGATCCTTGCGCCGTGTCGTTCTCATCCATCAATCTTTGCCTCGCGCAATTGCTTTACTGCAGTCTCGGAACTAACTGGCGAATAGTAAACCTCCTTGAAGGTGTAAGAACGCGCCTTGGTTGCCAGGACGGGCATGATTTCAATATGCCAATGGTAGTCGTCGTCAATCGTCTTCCAAAATCCGAGGGTCTTGGAAGGATGCAAGCTGTTGGGCGAAGTGTGCAGCACCAGATGAAATCCTTCGGTGAGCACGCGAACACGCTGCAGAGTGCGGCGCAGCAGTGCAGCGAGATTCGTTCGCAGGCCCGGCTTTGACAACCCCGTGCGCTCGAAGGAGGCTTCGTGGTTGCGGGAGAGAATCCAAATCTCGTAGGGAACGCGCGGGGCGTAAGGTCCCAAGGCTACATAGTCGCCGCGGGCCTCAATCACGCGCGAAGCTTGCCGCTCCTCCTGGGTAAGAATGTCGCAGAAGACGCAGCGCTCTTTGCTCACGTAATACTCGCGCCCAGCCCGCAATTCGTAAAGGACGCGCCGTGGTACAAACGTTGTTGCCGTAAGCTGCGAGGTTGGGTGGCTGAATTCCTGGCCGGCGTTGGAGCCGTAATCCTTGAAGAGACTAACGTACTTGATGCGCGGATCGCGCTTGAGATCCAGAATGCGCTCGGCGGCAAGACGCAGGAATTGACCGATCTCATCATCACTGGCATGCCACAGTTGGCGGTCGTGCCTGGGATTTTCGACCAAGACTTCATGAGCGCCAACGGAATTCATGCGGTCGTAAATCCCATCGCCGCGGCGGGCCGGCTCCCCTTCAATGTGGTAGAGCGGCGTGGGATGAACCACCGATCGCGACGACCATCCCAGCGTGCTCGGCACAGCTGAGATGACCTGCGTGGCTTCGGGCGAATCTGGACAAAAGCGACAGACCGTTTCAGGACGCGGCCCGCTCGGCTCGTCCCCGGTCATAACCCAGGAGCGAGTAATGGGATCTTTGCGGAGTTCCATGTATTAGGTAAACACTGTGGGAGAAGCCGCGTCAACTGCCATTTCCACGACACCGGTGAGCGTGGTCACAAAAGGAGAGGATGCAGCTTTGTTATAATCCGCGCCAAGCCCCCGTCCGACTGAGCAATGACCGAGCCCTCCACTCCGCTGATGCGGCAATATGCCGCTGTCAAGAAAGAACATCCCACCGCGCTCCTGTTTTTCCGACTCGGGGATTTTTACGAATTGTTTTTCGATGACGCCATCGTCGCATCCAAAGAGCTGCAGATCACTCTAACCTCGCGCAACAAAGAAAAAGGCATCGCAGTTCCCATGTGCGGCGTGCCCCACCATGCCGCGGAAGGCTATATTGGCAAGCTTATCCGCAAGGGCTTCAAGGTGGCGATCTGCGAGCAAATGGAGGACGCGCACCTGGCCAAGAAACAGATTGGCGCGAAACTGGTACGACGTGAAGTAACGCGAGTAGTTACGCCTGGAACGGCAGCGGATTCGTCGCTGGGATCGGAAGAGAATAATTTTCTGGCCGCATCGGCGCAGGTTGGAGAGTGTGTAGGATTCGCGGCTCTTGATCTTTCCACTGGGGAATTTCGCGCGACAGAATTTTCGGGAAAGGGCGCTTTGCGCCGGGTGCAGGAAGAACTGGAGCAATTGCGTCCGAAAGAACTGTTGTACGGATCGACGGCTCCTCTGTTCGATGCGAAAACCAGCCGAAGTCAAGCTCCTCAACCTCGAGCAACTGGGACAATGTGTACTGAGACTCCGCTCGACGACTGGATTTTTGCCCCGGATCATGCCATTCCGTTGCTGGAAAATCATTTCGGAGTGTTATCACTCGAGGGGTTTGGATTGGCGGGGCGCATGGCTGCGGCAGCCGCGGCGGGAGCGATTCTCTACTACGTGCGCTCGACGCAGCGTGGATCCCTCGACCACGTCGATCGCATTGGATGGTACGAACGCCAGAACTGCCTGGTGCTGGATGCGGTTACCGTCCGCAACCTCGAATTGATTGAACCATTGTTTGCCGGAGCGGATGCTGGGGTTACGCTGTTTCGCTGCATTGACGCCGCGGTCACTCCCATGGGCAAACGGCTGTTGCGAGCTTGGCTGCTGCGGCCGTCGCTCGATCTGGCGGAAATCAATGCGCGCCTGGATGCGGTGGAAGCGGGCGTGAAGGATACCATCGCGCGGGAGGAGCTGCGCCGTGCTCTCGATGGAGTGTTCGACCTGGAGCGGCTTTTGAGCCGCGTGACCCTCGAAACGGCGAATCCACGGGATGTGCTGGCACTCGCGGCGTCGCTAAGAAAGATTCCGGCAATCAAGCTCGCGGTGGCGCGGTTAAGAGCAGAACGAATGAATACCCTGCATACGTCACTCGATGAGCTAGGCGATCTGCGTGAGCGCATTGAGAAGACAATTGTCCCCGAGCCGCCGCTAAGCTTTGCCGATGGAGGCGTGATTGCGGCGAGCGTGGAGCGCGACCTGGACGAATTGCGCGAACTCTCGCGGAACAGCAAGCAAGTCCTTGCGCAGATCGAGCAGAGGGAACGCGGGCGGACGGGTATTGCATCGCTCAAGGTAAAGTTCAACACCGTTTTCGGCTACTACATTGAGGTTTCGAAAGCGAACCTGCACCTCGTCCCTCAAGACTATGAACGCAAACAAACTCTCGTGGGCGCGGAGCGCTTCACCACGCCCGAGTTGAAAGAATATGAAGCCAAGATTCTCGACGCGCAGGAAAAGATTGTCGAGATTGAGCGGCGTCTGTTCGTGGAGTTGCGCACGGCGATTGCTGCCGAGGCAAAACGAATCCGGCAAACGGCTCTGGCCTTAGCCGAAGTGGATGTGCTGGCTTCGTTGGCCCATGTCGGGGCGCTGCGGAATTACTCCCGGCCGCAATTTATAGAACTGAAGAACACGACTTTGGAGAAAGAAGCTTCGCAGGAAACCCACTCGCATGATGGGGACAGTGGCGAGCTGGCGATTATCGAGGGTAGGCATCCGGTGATCGAGCAGCAGGAAATGGCTGGAGGCAGCGAGCGTTTCGTACCCAACGATCTCTTTCTGAATGCGTCCACGCACACCATTCTGCTGTTGACTGGGCCGAACATGGGCGGCAAATCTACTTACTTGCGGCAGACGGCGCTGATCGTGATTCTGGCGCAGATGGGCTCGTTCGTTCCTGCGCGTTCGGCGCGGCTCAGCGTGATTGACCGCGTCTTCACTCGCATTGGCGCCAGCGACAACCTGGCGCGCGGCCGCTCCACCTTCATGGTCGAGATGACGGAGACCGCAGCGATCCTGCATACGGCGACGGCTCGGTCGCTCATCTTGCTCGATGAAGTTGGCCGCGGCACTTCCACTTACGACGGCCTCGCGATTGCCTGGGCTGCAATCGAGTTTATCCACGCCCGCGTGCGCGCTAAAACTCTGTTCGCCACTCACTACTTCGAGCTGACCGAATTGGCCGAGCAGCTCGCGGGAGTGAAAAATTATCATGTCTCGGTAAAAGAAGCCGGAGCCGGAATCGTCTTCTTGCGCAAGGTTGAGCCTGGGGCGGCCGACCGCAGCTATGGCATCGAAGTCGCCAAGCTAGCAGGCTTGCCGAACGAAGTGATCACGCGGGCGCGCGAGGTGCTGGCCGAGCATGAATCGGCGGAACACGAGTTGACTGGCCACCTCTCGCCTGGCGCCAGCCCTCCGCCGACGCAGTTGACCATCTTCACGCCGCTGTCGCAGCCGGTGCTGGAGAAACTGCGCGAAGTAGACTTGAACCGCCTAACGCCGCTCGAGGCATTGAATCTGCTGGCAGAGTTGAAGAAAGAAATCTAGCCACAGAGCACGTACCGAGGAACACAGGGCAAATAGATCGTATCGGATGAATACTCAACGAAAGGCGCGCCAGATCCAGGAAGTCGGACAACTCCTCATCATTGGTTTCGACGGCACGAAGATGACGCCGCAGCTCAGTTCCCTGCTCGCTCGGCTGCAGCCTGCGGGCGTGATTCTGTTTGCGCGGAATATAAAGACTGCCGAGCAAACCTGGCGGTTGCTGCGCGACTGCCAGAGGTGCGTTTCAACGCCGCTGTTTACTTGCATCGATCTCGAAGGCGGCACTGTAGACCGGTTGCGCGAGGTGATCGGTCCGGCGCCCTCGGCGGCGGACGTGTTTGCCACCGGCGATCGCAAGCTCTTCCGCAAACACGGACAGGTGATTGGCGAAAACTGTCGCTCTTTAGGATTTAACGTTAACTTTGCTCCCGTGCTCGATCTCGCCTTTGAGGCCTCGCGCACCGTGATGAGTTCACGGTCCGTTTCGGCGAACCCGCGTGAAACGGTCGCCTATGCGCGTGAATTTCTCGCCGGACTGCGCGCAGCGGGCGTGCTGGGATGCGGCAAGCACTTTCCCGGCCTGGGTGAAGGCAAACTCGACAGCCATCACGAGCTTCCGGTAATCGACAAGCCGATGAAAAGGCTTTGGACCGAGGATCTACTTCCCTTCCGCAGGCTCCGTGCGCAGATGCCGATGGTAATGATTTCGCACGCCGCCTATCGGCGAGTCACAAAAGATCGGACTCCCGCATCGCTCTCGAAGCTTTGGATTACCGATATCCTGCGCCAGCGCATTGGCTTCCGCAATCTGATCGTATCGGACGATCTGGAGATGGGCGGAGTATTGTCGGTGGCTCCCATCGGGCAGGCTGCGGTAGAGCACATCGGGGCGGGGGGAAACTTGTGTCTGATCTGCCATCGCGAGAGCCACATCGTAGAAGCATATGAACAATTACTCACCACCGCGGAGCGCGATCCAAACTTTGCCAGGCGCGCCACCGAATCAGTACGGCGCGTGATGGCGTTCAAGGAAAAGGCAGAAAAGATCCTACCCCGGACGAAAGAGCCGTCTGCCGCCACAGTCGCGAGCCTTTCGCGGAGGCTGTGGGAATTTGAGGAGCAACTCCGGGTGGAAGCTCTGGCACGCACGGGAAATAATCGCGGAGAAAATGAGCGACGCCCGGGCGCATCATGAAAAAAGAAATGATCGTGGCCGGGGTGATGAGCGGGACGTCCGCTGATGGGATCAATGTCGCGTTGGTGCGCCTAGCCGTTTCGCAAGACTCACGCGGAAAATCTGCTGCAGCTTTCGAATTGCTCGCGCATGCCGAATACTCTTATCCACGAAAGGTTCGAGCGGCTGTGCTGGCCGCAATGAATGCCGCGCGAGCGACCGTCGCGGATTTGGCTCGTTTGAATTTTCTGTTGGGGGAATTGTATTCGGACGCAGTGCTGGCCACTCAACGCCGGTTTCGCGTGAAAGCAAATCTCGTCGGCTGCCACGGGCAAACGCTTTATCATCAAGGAGAGTTACAACGCTTTCTCGGCCGCAAGGTGACGGCCACTTGGCAAACTGGCGAGGCAGCGATCATCGCGGCGAGAATAGGGGTCCCGGTGATCTCGGATTTTCGTCCAGCAGACATGGCGGCCGGGGGTAAGGGTGCGCCGCTGGTTCCCTTCTTCGACTACATGTTGTTCCACGATGCGCGCGTGGGCAGAATCGTGCAAAACATCGGCGGCATCGCGAATCTCACGGCAATCCACGCAAATGCAGCTGCGAGCGAGGTGGTCGCATTCGATACCGGGCCGGGTAACATGGTGATCGACACCGTCACCGAGAAATTATTTGGCAAAGCGTTCGATCGCGCGGGCAGAATCGCCGCCTCGGGGAAGGTGTTGGATAAGGTCATCCGTGAAACACTTCAGCGGGACTTTTTCCGCAAGAAGCCTCCCAAGACCGCGGGGCGCGAGGAATTTGGGCGAGAGTTTGTCCGCGAGTTTCTGCGAAGTTGCGGACGGTGCCGAGGGCAGGACATCGTGGCAACCGCCACCGCGCTAACCGCGAAGTCGATCGCAGACGCCGTGCGAAGCTATACGGGCGTGAACTCAGGCGTTGCGCAAGGACAGGGATTTCGGGAAATGATTCTTTCCGGCGGCGGAGCCAAAAACTCTACACTTGTGTCCATGTTAAAGAACGAGATGTCACCCCTCGAAGTATGCCTGCGATTCTCCGACGAATTTGGCCTGCCGTCGGAGGCGAAAGAAGCGGTCGCGTTCGCCATTTTGGCGCATGAAACCTGGCATCGGCGGCCCTCCAATGTTCCTTCCGCGACGGGTGCGAAACGCGCGGCGGTGCTTGGTAAGATTTCATTTCCATAAAGTTACAAGTGGAAGCTACTGGACTTATGCCTATCTACATCTCGATGCTTCGCGGAATTAACGTTGGCGGCCACAAGCGAATCAAGATGGAACGGCTTCGCCAATCGTTCGAGGCCTTGGGGTTCGAGCAGGTGAAGACTTACATACAGAGCGGCAACGTGGTTTTCAAGGCCGCGAAGAGTTCTTCAGCCGCTTTGTCCAGGAAAATCGAGGAAAGAATCGTCAAAGAGTTTGGCTTTTCGGTCTCGGTCATTTCAAGGACCGCCGACGAGATGGGCAAAACGATCGCAAACAACCCGTTCTTGAAGGAGTGCGGAATCGACCCGGAAAAACTCCACGTTATGTTCCTGTCCGAGGCCCCGGCGACGGCCGCCGTGAAAAAATTGGCCGACCTGACCGCGGTGCCGGACCAGTGTCGCTGTGTTGACAGAGAGATTTACTTCTACCTTCCGAACGGAGCTTCCAAAAGTGTTCTGATGAAGAGTCCTGTAGACCGCATCTTGGCGGTCATGACCACCACCCGCAATTGGAAAACCGTTAACAGCGTCCACCAGATGTGCAAGGACTGCCGCTGATGGTCCGACCAGTTCTTGCACTTCTCGCGGCATTAATCTTGGTCAGTGCTTTGCTCTCCTGCTCCCGCAACGCCGATCCCAATACGCTGGTAATGGTGATCGAATTTAGCCCCACGAATCTTGACCCCCGGATGGGAGTCGATGCGCAGTCGGAGCGGATCGACAATCTAATTTTCGACGACCTGCTCACCCGCGGTGACAATCTGAATGTTGCGCCGGGACTCGCCGAACGCTGGGAGATTCCCGATCCCCTCACCTACGTTTTTCATCTCCATCACGGCGTGAAGTTTCATGACGGACGTTCGCTAACCTCTCGCGATGTGAAGTGGACCTTCGATTCCCTGCTTACGGGAAAGATTCGCAGCACCAAGACAGCGGCATATCGCTTTGTGGATCGCCTGGACGCTCCTGATGACGACACCGTGATTTTTCATATGAAAGAACCAGACGCCGCCCTGTTGTGGAACATCTCCGACGGCGCGATCGGCATTGTGCCTTACGGCAGCGGGAATGAAGTGACAGGGCATCCAACCGGCTCAGGCCCCTTTAAGTTCGTCAGCGCCGAGACCGACAAGGAAGTAATCATCGAGCGCAACGACAATTACTGGGGCGAGAAACCGAAGCTGGCCCGCGTGCGCTTCGCCGTCGTGCCCGACGCGACCACTGAGGCCCTTGAATTGCGGAAGGGCAGCGGCGACATAACCATCAACTCGCTTACGCCTGACATCGTACTCACCCTCGCGCGCGAGCGTTCTCTCGCAGTCGAACATGCACCCGGCACCGAAGTACAGTACCTGGGATTTAATCTTCGCGATCCTATTCTGAAAGATGTCCGCGTGCGCCAAGCCATCGCCTATGCTCTGGACCGCAGACCAATGATCGAGTATCTGTGGCGCGGCCAGGCGCAACCGGCGCGCAGTGTTCTGCCGCCGCAAAGCTGGGCCTACAACGGAAACGTCCCGGCCTACAACCACGATCCCGAGAAGGCTCGCGCGCTGCTTGATTCGGCTGGCTATCCGCTGGCGAACGGAGTGCGTTTCCACATCACGATGAAGACCTCCACAACTGAGAGCACACGCTTGATGGTCGCTGTCATGCAGCAGCAGCTGCGCGAGGTAGGAATCGCGCTCGATATTCGCAGCTTCGAGTCAGCCACGTTTTTCGCCGACGTAACTCACGGCGCATTTCAACTCTACGGATTGCGCTGGGTGGGGGGCAACGAAGACCCGGATATCTTCTATGTATTCCATTCGTCGCGGTTCCCGCCGAATGGGACAAACCGTGGCCATTACTCGAATCCGCGAGTCGATGCGCTGATCGATCAGGCCCGCCGCGAAGTTGATCCCTCCAGGCGCAAGCCGATTTACGACAAGATCCAGTGCATCGTGGCCGAGGAACTTCCTTACATCAATCTTTGGTATTTAGACAACGTTCTCGTCCACAACAAGCGCGTGCGCAATCTGCGGCTCGATCCAGCGGGGAACTACGACTTCCTGCGTACGGCGGAATTAGCTCCATAGTCTCTACGCACGAGAATCAGCCACAAACTCCGCGTGTTACCATCGAACTTTGGCACGATCGCATGCGAATTCTCTTCATCGGCGACATTTTTGGACGCCCCGGACGCACCATCGTCAAGGATCGCTTGCCCGGCATTGTCCGCGATCAGGCAATCGACCTGGTCATTGCCAACGGTGAGAATTCGGCCGCGGGATTCGGCATCACGCCTGCCCTGGCCGAAGAACTCTTCGAGCTGAACATCGACGTCATTACCACCGGCAATCACGTGTGGGACAAGCGCGAAATCCTGGATTACTTCCAGATGGTTGAAGGAAACGGCCACGGGCCGGCGCGCCGTGTTCTACGTCCGGCAAATTATCCCGCGGATATGCCCGGCTGGGGCATGTATCAGGGTCATAAAGGAAAAGTTCCGTACGCTGTGATGAACCTGCAGGGACGCGTGTTCATGGCTTCAAACGACGATCCTTTTCGCACCGCCGACCAGCTTCTGAAAAAAATTGAGGCTAAAATAATTTTCGTGGACTTCCACGCCGAGGCGACTTCGGAGAAAATTTCGCTTGGCTGGTATCTCGATGGCCGGGTGACGGCAGTTGTCGGCACCCACACGCACGTTCCTACAGCGGATGAGCGCATTCTGCCCCACGGAACGGCGTATGTAACCGATGTCGGCATGACTGGGCCCTATGATGGCGTGATCGGGGTGAAAAAAGAATTAGTGGTCAACAAGTTCCTGAACGGCATGCCGGTGCGCTTCGAGCCGGCCACGGGCGATGTCCGTCTCTGCGCCGTGGTGATCGACTGTGATGAGAAGACTGGCAAGGCCCGGGATATCGAGCGACTCATGCTGAGTTGACTTGGCATTACTGCAAGAAAAACCGCGGATTTCCCGTCCCAACAAAGGGTCTACGCTCTCGGCGGGTAAGGACCGCGGACTCAAGAAGTCGCTCGACCACACTTGCGCTTGTAATTGAAGCAGGCGGCAGTACCAACGCCGATCGCCGTCAGTCCAAAGGTGCCTGATTCAGGAATGGTGGTGAAAGATCCGGAATCGGGGTAGTAGAGTCCCCCCGACGAATCGAAAGACAGTGTCAGCCTTCCCGGATCGGTTGCCAATGTAAATGTGTTGCCCTCAATGTTCGCCCCATGGAGCAACCCAATCGACGCCGGGACGATGATGGTGAAGTTCTTTCTGTTCGGGGGGAATGTGAACGAACCGATGATGAAGTCAGCCGACCCGACCGAGATCTCATCATCCCCGTAAAACCGCGAACCGATCGTTCCGCTCGCAATGTCTACAAAGATCGCTGTTCCCCCGCCCAACCCTACCGCGCCGGGTGCAAATCCAGTTTCGAAGAACCAATTACTTCCTGCTGCAAAACTCAAGTTGATTCCCGGGCCAAATATGCTGCCTGCCACATTATCGCCGTCCCCGAAGTTAGGGGTCATACTGAAATTCGCATTCAGGTTTGTGAAGTTAATGTTATTCGCAAACGCATCGAGCGAGATCAGCACCAACAGGATTGGAAGTATTCGCAGCGGGCGAGTCATATATTGTCCATCTTTTGCTACCTCACAGCGTCTCGCGCATTAGAGGCTTGGTTGCAGTCAACAGGCAGAGTCGTGAGAAACTTAGCGCTAAGCTTCTTACCGGCTTCCAGCGCTGTCAAGTTGAACCGAAGGTACCTGCACTAATTAACCCTCCACAGGTAGCCGCAGCGGGGTAAAATCGAGCGAATGCGGTGCGCGTTGTCCATCCTTGCATTTTGTCTTCTGGCGATACTCGCCAACGTTCCGTCATTGGCCGAGGATTCGCGAGCTGCCGATTCGGCCGCCAACCTTCCAACGATCTCTTGTGGAAATGGCGTGCCGGGAGGCGTTAACTGCATTCCCTCCAAAAACGATCTCCAACAAGCGCGCAGCGCCTATGCGCACGGCATGAAATTGAGGGAACACGGGCATCTGGAAGAGGCGCTGGGGCGGTTTGACGAAGCCTCGCGGCTGGCTCCGCAGGACTCGTCGTTCTTATCCGCATGGGAGATGACGAAGTCGCAGTTGGTGTTTCAGCACACGGAGCGCGGCGACGCGCTCATGGCCAACGCGCAGCGAGAGCAGGCGGCGGCAGAGTTTCGGGCTGCGCTGAATCTCGATTCAGACAATGTCTACACCCAGGAACGACTGGCGGAAGCGGTGCGCGACCCTGCCTCCCCTCGACTCGCCGGGTTGTCGGCGACCCTTGCCAATTCCGATGAAATCCATCTACAACCCAAAGGCGACCTGGCTACTTTCCACTACAGCGGCGACGTTCGCGGCTTGTTCACAGTGCTGGCCTCGGCCTACGGCATCAGTGCTGAATTTGATGATTCGGTCGCGGCCAAGACGGTGCGCTTCTCTGTAGACAACGTTGATTTCTTCACCGCGCTCGGCCTGGCCGGCAAGGTCAGCAAGACGATGTGGACGGCGCTGGACTCTCACCAGGTATTAATTGCAGCGAATATTCCTGAAAATCACAAGCAATTCGACCGCATGTCGCTGGCGACTTTTGCCGTTCCCGGGGCCACCACGCCGCAACAAACAACCGAGATAATTACCGCGCTGCGCACCATCTGCGAGGTGCAAAAGGTCAGCACAGGACAGGGAGGAACCCTGGAAGTACGCGCGCCACAAGCGACATTGCGAGCGTGCACGCAATTGCTCCGCCAGCTTGCCGGCGAACGCCCGGAGGTAGCGCTGGATATTGAGGTCTACCAAATCAGCCACAACTTCACGCGCGAAATCGGCATGCACATTCCCGATACTTTCAACATGTTCAACATCCCGGTGGCGGCGCTGGCGGCATTGGGCGGACAAAACATCCAGTCGCTGATTAACCAGCTGATTGCTTCCGGCGGCATCAATCAGGCAGGAAGTTCGGCACTGTCCGGACTGTTGGCGCAACTGCAGGGTCAGCAGAACTCCATTTTCAGCCAACCACTCGCCACCTTTGGTGGCGGCCTCACGTTTTCTGGAGTCAGCCTCGATCACCTTACCGCGGCGCTGTCTCTCAATGAGTCGTGGGCACGCAGCCTGAGCCATGTTACTTTGCGCTCGTCGCAAGGGAGCGAAGCCACTTTCCACCTGGGCCAGCGCTATCCCATTCTCAATGCTTCCTACGCACCCATCTTTAACTCGCCACAGATTTCAGCCGTGATAGGAAATCAGAGCTATGTTCCGCCTTTTCCGTCGATTAGTTATGAAGATCTGGGATTAAGCCTCAAGGCAAAACCCGTAATCCACAGCAATGGCGAAGTGAGCATGAGTCTCGAACTGCAAGTGCGCTCCTTGACCGGGCAGAGTTCGAACGGTGTGCCCGTGATTTCGAACCAGGAATATAAAGGGAGCATTCGCCTCCGCGACGGCGAACAGGCTGTGGTGGCTGGAGAGATCACCACTAATGATCAGCGGTCGATGGCCGGAATTCCAGCCGTGGCAGACATTCCCGGCATTAATTTCGCGCTGACGGACAATACTCGCATGAAAGAGGACGACGAATTGCTCATTATGCTCACACCGCATGTCGTCGCCAATCGAGAGCACGCCACGGATGAGATCTGGCTGAGCGAGAAGTAGAGACTAGCCCGATTACTTCCCTTCCTTGGCGGCGAAATCCACCAGACTCTTTAGACTGGCGGCGGGAACCTGGCTGATATTTCCGACGCTGCGACCGTTGATAAAAAGGGTCGGCGTACCTGTCACGTTCACAGCCTTGCCTAAGGCCAGTGAAGCGTCCACATGCGCCTTGGCTGCAGGAGAGCTGGCGCAAGCCGCCACGTCCGCGCCTTTTACCCCCGAGGCGTCAGCCAGACCGGGGAGCTTTTCGTCCGCGTTTTCGGCGGTGATATCCGCTTGGGCCTCGTAGGTCTTGGCAATGAACTTCCAGAATGCATCGTTCGACGTTTGCGCCACGCAGTCGGCGTAAGCCGCGCCTTTCGCCGCCCAGTTATGCATATCGAGGGGGAAATTTTGGAAGACGAAACGCGCGTTGGGTTCGGACGCGATGAGTGCTTCGATGGCGGGTTGGGCGGCCTTGCAGGCTGGACACTGCAGATCGCCGAATTCCACAACCGTGACCGGCGCGTCTTTCGGTCCGCGCGACGGGCCGGTGATGCTCTTCTCCAGCGTCTTTTTCACCGCTTCAAAGGGCTTGGCGCCAAACGGAATGATTTCGCCCACCACGGCATGTTCACCATCCGCGGTGACGTAGAACCGGCTGGCCTGCTGGCCCTGCGGACTGGCAAGAACCACATCGACCTCTGCCAGGCCCGGCACTGCCGCTGGCTTGATGCTCGATATCTTCCAACTGACGTCGGATTCGTATCCGAAGGTCTGTTGCATGAAGGAGTCCACGGTGGCTTCGGAAGGGAGATTGGTGGCCATCGTCGAGGCCGGTTTATCAGTGCGCTTCGCCGTGGCCGAGGATTGAGCCGAGGCCATACCGCACGTGAGCAGGAGAATGAATAATAAATTAAGCGAGCGGTGCATAAATTCCTTTCAATTCAGTTGTGAAGCGGGTGACGCTAGGGATTTCCGACTAATCTTGTTGAAACCTCGCTCTTGGCGGCGATGGGAAAACGGCGGCCGTAGCCGAACGCCTTGGGAGAAATTTTAATGCCTGGCGCAGCCTGCTGGCGCTTGTACTCGGCGCGATCCACCATTCGGACCACCCGTTTCACCACCTCAATGTCGAAGCCGCGATCGGCGGCAATGCGCTCGGCGGAGTGCGCGTCTTCCACGTAGTCTTCGAGCACGGCATCCAGAATTTCGTAGGGCGGCAGCGAGTCGCTATCTTTCTGGTCGGGGCGTAACTCAGCCGATGGCGGCTTCTCCAGAGTGGCCCGCGGAATAACCGGGCGGCACGAATTCGCGTAATGACTTAGCCGGTACACCAGGGTTTTCGGAACATCCGAGATTACTGCAAGTCCTCCCACCATGTCTCCATAAAGTGTACAGTAGCCCACACCCAGTTCGCTTTTGTTGCCAGTCGAGAGTACGATCGCGCCGAACTTGTTGGAGAGAGCCATCAGCAGCGTTCCGCGTGCGCGCGATTGAATATTTTCCTCGGTAACATCTTCTTTCTGGCCGGCAAAAACGTTCTGCAAGGTTTGCCGGTAAGCTTCGAAGACGGAGTTGATCGACAGCAATTCGAAGCGCATGCCGAGATTGTTGGCCAGCGCGCGGGCGTCTTCAATTGATCCCGGCGAAGAGTACGGACCCGGCATGCCCACGCCGATTACATTTTCTGCACCAACCGCATCGGCCGCGATAACGGCGGTGAGTGCGGAATCAATCCCACCGCTCAGGCCGATGATGGCTTTCTGAAATCCGCATTTGCGCATGTAGTCGCGCGTACCCAATACCAGCGCGGCGTACACGCTGGCCTCTTCGCCTTCGATCTGTGCGTGAAGGTCGCCGGTAAGAGTTTTGGAATCGAAATAAATCAGATCTTCTTCAAACGATCGTCCCTGCGCGATGATCTTGCCTTCCGCATTGAGAACGATGCTGGAGCCGTCAAAGATCAGGCTGTCGTTACCTCCGACCTGATTAACCATGGCCACCGGAACTTTGTGCCGGCGGGCGATCGAGGCCAGCATGTCGCGGCGCAGTTCGCGCTTGCCGATCCAGAAGGGTGACGCGGAAATATTCAGCACGAAATTTCCGCCGGCGCGGATGAGCGCGTCGACGGGATCAAATGTATACAGGCGCTTGGGCCAGAACAGCTTATCGTTCCAGGCATCTTCGCAGATCGTGAGCGCGACTTGATTACCGCAGAACGGAAACAGATTCTGGCTTTTGGCGGGTGCGAAGTTGCGCATTTCGTCGAAGACGTCGTAGGTGGGCAACAGCATCTTCGACTGCACGAAGGCGACTTTGCCGTCCTGCAAAAGCGCAGCGGAGTTCATGACGGACTTTCCGGTTTCGGACTCGGCCGGAGTGACCAGACCGCAGATGACGGAAATGCCGCGCGTAGCGGCGGCGATCTGCTCGACAGTTTCACGATTATGAGCAACGAAGGAGGGGCGCTCGACTAGATCGCGCGGCGGATAGCCACACACTGACAGCTCTGGAAATAGAATCTGCCCCGCTCCCTGCGATTGCGCACGGCGGGAGAATTCGGTGATCTTGGCGGCGTTGCCGGAGAAATCTCCGACGGTAGGGTTGATCTGGCCGAGCGCGATCTTCACTTATCTAGTGTAAAGCCGAGGGTTCACGGTGGCCAAGTTGAGTAGCATTTACCAGCAACGGAGTTTCTCAGCGCGCACGTGAGTGTGTGGCACTTTTTGCAACCATACCGTCGCGTCGTGACTTACATTGCTTGGGCATACCTGCGCTCATGCCACATCCATCGGCAAGAACTAAAAGCGGTCCACCGACTTTTCGGAGTCCTGATGTGGTGTTCTGAGTTCACGCCCGCGCAGCAGGTTAGGTAACTGCGCGGGCGCATCGATCATCAATGCAGCGTTAGGTGGAATTCACCCGCAACTAAATCAGGTCTACCACTTTTTACGGCCAATTGTTCACCAGATTCGTGACGTTTGGGCTGCCCAATCCGGTTGCGAAGTCCCATCCTTTCTTTGCCGGATATGCTACCTGCAGCGAACTGTCAGACACGGAAAGAACTCCATATCCGTCTGGGTCAGGGAGGAAACAATTATTCGTTCCGTAGCAGGGAACGTCGATGCTCCCCAAGGTTACATCGTGGAAAATGCACGAACTCCCTACCTTGTTCCCATCGTTGGCATTGCACTTCGCCAAGGTGGAGTTGTTGGGACTGGTTCCAGTTCCGTAATCCAACGCCGCCAGATCGTAATAAATCAGGGCCGGATTACCTTGAGGGCCACCAGCCTTCTGGTTAATGAGCGCCTGGATACTTGCAAATTGAGGTGCGGGAAAGGAAGTGCCCCCAGCGCTGTTGTTGAATACGTCCAAGGGCTTTGAATAGTTGCAAGGAGACCCTCCCTGTGCCGCGTCTGACATGCAGAAAATGACGGCGTGATTCCAGAAGCCGTTCGAGGCAAACAAAGAAGCATCTGGCAAATCGCGCTTGCCATCCGATGGAACTCCAAAGACTCCGGCTTGCCAGAAAGGCTTGCTGTAAACGAAGCTGGGGCCTCCGCTACCGCCAACGATATTGAGGAAGCTTCCGGTGTCACAGAGAGTAACACCATCAGGGAATCCAAAAAAAGTGAACAGCACGCTACTGGCGCAGGAGTCGTCCCAAGTCATCTCGGGAACGTATGACTTGGCGGATTTTCCGGTAGCGCTGTTCGTGGTACTCCAGTAGGTGCTATTCGCGTTATCGAAGGTATCGGCAAAATCAGTACCGCCGGTGGCAAAATTATAGGGAGTAGAAGCAAGACCATTCACCGCGATGCCGCCGACTGCGAAAGTGGCAGTATCGAAGTCGTCGCAGCCAGCCGCAGCCGCGTCACCGGAGGCAACGAAGACGGAAACTCCTTCGAATGCCGCTTGTTGCCAGAGGCTGTTGATGAACGCATTGCCGCTTGGGCCTTGATCAGCTTCGCATCCTCCAAAACTGAGACTCATAATGGGCGGAGGACTGTTGCTATCAAGTAAATTCTGCGCGGCAATGAAGGCCCCGAAATTAGTAGCAGTGCTGTTACATGAGGCCAGTTCGACGTTGGCATTGGGAGCGATCGCACCCGCCCACTCCGCGTCGAGCGCCGCTTCTCCTTCTTCACCATTTCTGCCCGGGTTAGCGCAGCCCGGACCGGGATGAATCTGCGTGAAAGTGCCCGAAAACGAGGATAGGCCAAAAGCCTTACGGAACGTTGCTACATCCGCCGCTAGTATATTGCTGATTTCCAGGACGACCACTGTTTGTCCTTTTCCAGTGATCGGCTTATTCGCCGTGTAAAGCGGTGTAACGTTATAGATTGTCGCGAAGTCCGGCGGGGCTTCGTCAAATTGCTCGGTGTTGTCAAACCCGTCGGGGCACCCAGTACAGGGAAACGAGAAAGCCGGTATGGGTTTCCTCATCTGCGATTTAGGCATGAAGTCATGCAGTGATGCGATACCTACAACCACGGGCGCGAGCGCGGCAGGAATTTTTGGGTCCGTGGCATTCGCGATATGCTGCGCGCCATTCACGTTGTAGCGGTGGATTTCCGTATGGAAAGCTTCGCCAACTTGCCCAGCGGTGCCGGATACATCGATCGTCATTCCGCTCTTATGAACGAGGTTTACCTGCAAGCCATGCGAGCTCAACCAGCCGACCACCGCATCGATCTCCTGCTGTGACGGCCCGTACTTTCCCAACTGATCGGCGGTGAGCCATTTGTGGTAATTCGCCGAATGTGGATTCTGGAACTGAGCCGACAAACGTTGTAGCGACTGCTCCTGTTCCGGACTCCGCCGCAGTACCACAAACATGTGTTCCATTCTCAAGCTATCGGCTACCAATCCCTGATCAAATTTTGGGCTGGCAAGCGAGTGAGTGCTGCCATTGAGCTGAACCAGATCCGATTCGTTCACTGAGGTTACGATCCGGTTCGATTGAGCGCCATAAGCAGCTGGCAACAACATGCTAAGGGCAAGGAAAAGCAGAAAGGCAAGACGGTACCGGTTGAAGGGATCGTGGCGCGTAAACATAAATCTCTCCTTGGTGGGAACTGAATTTAGTACTTGGAGGTCCTGTTGAGAGGCTGCCTATTTTGTACTGAGCGCGAGAAACGTGCTGGCTTGCCCGCCAGAAGCCTGAACTGACGGGCGCGCACAAGTCTGTCATCAATGAATGAAAACTGTCAAGCATTTGCTTTCTTTATTTGCAGATTTGACAAACGCTTGACAAACTCTTTGCACAGACTTTTTCACATCTGCTGATCTCGCTTCTTCCGGGAATGAAGGGCTGCTTAATTCCATCGGTGGACGCGGCTGGCTCGGATCAGCTGGTTGGAAGCTCTACTCTCCCACGCTGTTTTTGTGAGTATCGCTAATCTGCTCCGGGCGGAAAAACCGTGTGCTTGGGTGCGGGCTCGGGGATGTCGCCTTTCTGGTCGCGCCAGAGAACTTTGTTGAGCCGCGCGGCGCCGGCTGCGTCGGGACGGGAAAAATCCATCTTGGCCGATTGGTGTGCGCCTCCGGCATCGTGCTTGTTGATCTCGTAAATCCGGCCATTCTTGAGGTTGCGGTAGTCGGCCTCGAACGCCGGTCGGTTACCTGGGCCGGAGAAAAGCGGGCCCATGACCGGGGCGTAGGCGTCGTTCTGATTCATGGGAGGCAGGCCGAGCACCGTCTCCATGGTGTGGATCATGTTTACAGTCGTATAGAAGCGGTGATCGACGTAGGGTTCGGCGGCAGTTCCAGGCGAATATTTACTGACGACGAAGGCGATGGAGCGGTGGGCGTCAACGTGGTCGGCACCGTTCTGCGCGTCGTCTTCGAGAACGAATATCGCGGTGTCATCCCAGTATGTGCTGTGGGAGACGGCCTCGACAACGCGGCCCAGCGCCAGATCGTTGTCGGCGACCGAGGCTTGTGGGCGGGGGTGATCGGGACGCGTGCCGCCCGTGTGATCGTCGGGAAGGTAGAGCAACACAAAGGCCGGAAGTTGGAAATCACTGCTCTCGCTGTGTTCCCGGGCACGTACGAATGCGGCGAACTCGTTCAGGAATTCGTCGGCGCGGAGCTGGTCGGGATAGTCCGTATTGAAATCGGGATACAGCGGATCGAAGTGATCGCGCAAAACCGCCTTGGTGGGCCTAACCTGCTTAAAAAGCGGAACCGGCCATGGCCACGGGCTTGGGCCAGCGTGCGGGTCTCCCACGTTAGGCGCCAACTTCTCACCCTTATGAACTTCGGTACGAGGGCACGATAGCTGCAGCGCGGAAGGAGTTCCCTGCTGCGGAGATGCGGCTTTGCGGATTTTGTTGCACCACTCGGCACTTACGTATTCGCCGTAATCGCGATAGCTCATGCCGTGATGTGCGAGATTATCCCAGAGGAAGCCGGTGGAAGGGTCGTCGATATCGGGCTGCTTATGATCAAGCGGATATTCGCCGGCGACTGCGCCTTGAAAATCGTAGGTTCGCTCCTTGCCCCGGTAGTTGATCTGCCAGGTTTTCTCGTTGTAGTCGCTGGTAATGGCGGCCGTTGACCAGAGATGGCCGTCGCCGGAAACTTCTCCACTGTCGTAGAAGTTGTCGAGGATGCCGAATTGCAGAGCGAGTTTGTGCTCGTTGGGAGTGATGTCGGCGCCATACATGGTCAGCGAGGAGTCGCCATCGCCGGACTTCAGATCGCCGAGGATCTGATCGTAAGTACGGTTCTCCTTGATGACATAAATGACGTGCTTGATGGGGTTCTTGCCGGCGGCGAACTGGTTCGTCCCCGAATTGTTCTGAACCAGATCATTGTGCAGCAGGTTCTCTTGCTCGACGGTACGGGTGAGTTCTTCGAGCTTACCCAGAGTGGGGGCAATATTCAGGCGCGCAATCGAGCCGCGTAACAGGGTCGCGATATAGGGATGGTCATGATGTTTGATCTCCCACGCGGTCTTTCCCATGTCTTTGTTTGGGCGCGTGCCCTGGCCTTTCGCGGTAGCGATGAGTAGATCGTCACTTTGAACAGCGAGGGCGCTGGGATACCAGTCTGTCGGAATGAAGCCGAGGGCGGCCTGGGCGGTGGCATTATTGTCCGCCGGAGTGTTGGCGGTTGCAGCGTTCACGTTGTTCGTGATCAGGTTCGATGTATCGAAAACTGCTACGGCATTGGCGGAGGCAGCGGCCGCGAATAAGCGTTTGCCATCTTTAGATTGAGCCAGAGCGCTAGGATACGTTCCGGCATATTGTTGGTTGCGAACAGTGCTGTTCAGCAGCGTGATGGTTTCCGAACTCTCGGTTGAAATAACGGCTACGGCGTCCGCATTCGACAATGCTACGTAGAGAAACTTCTCATCGGGGCTCAAGAGCATCGCTGTAGGATGCGAGCCCGGTGCGACCGGATCGTCGGGCTCCTTCAACCGGATCCAGCGGACGACCTGACCGCTGGTTAAATCCAGTTCCGCGATGCGCGACGCATTCCATAGGCTGCACCAGGCGCGGTGTCCATCGCGCGTCGCCACAACCGTGTAGGGGAATGACGATGGCACAAGGGCATTCATGCTCAGGTCGAAGCGCTGGAGAATTTTGCCGCTCGCGATATCGAGCAGTACTACGTTGTCGGAGAGATCGTTGGCTACGAGAAGGCGGTCCTGATGATTATCGTGCGTAGAAATCAACGCCAGTCCCGCGGGATAAGGAATGGCGACCCCTGGCGTCGTTGGCTGCAACTCGATTGCGACTGTTTTCCCCGTGGCGAGCGGCTGTTCTTCGATGGCGATAAATCGCTCGGGTGCGACCTTGCCGTCTGTGAAGCTGTAAACCGCGATGCCGTTTCCAGTATCTTCCGGTTTCTGTCCCGTTGGGTCGGTGATCGAGCCAACTGAAGCGTACAGATGCTTTCCATCGGAGCCGAAAACCAAGCCGAGAAAATAGCTCTGGTGCGCGTGCTCGCTAAAGCGCCGGTCAGGGAAGTCCCCGAGGTGATTTGTTTTCAAATCGAGTATCGCAATCGACTGCGTGGCTAGAGTTTCCTGCGTGCCGTAGCCGTCGTTGAGTAAGGCGGCAAAGCGGCCGTCCGGGCTGATGGCGATGGTAGCGGGAAAACTGTTGGTGCTGCCAATACGGCCAGGCGAAGGAGTCGTCAACGTCTTGCTGGTTGGCAGCGAGATTGATGAGGACTCGGGCGTGCGTTCCTGTGCGGGAAGCGCGTGCTGAAAAACGAGAAATGTGGTCACGAAAACCATGAAAGAGAATCGGATCACGGGGCCTCCGCAGTCTTGGATCTGCGACAGCATGAAGTTGAAGCGAGATGAGCGTAATCTAAGCGGGAAAGTGCGGTCAAAGGGATCGTAACGACAATGCTGAAGGCATGCCCAGATATGAATCTCGCTTGCGCCAGCGGTTCTTACACTCCCGAAGCACGCGTCGGCCCTTCGTGGCGGGTGGCTTCCGCATGCTCTTCGTTACCCACATTGTGGCGAACGTCGGAGCCTTGCACCCAGAAGATAACATCCTCGGCGATGTTGGTCGCATGGTCGGCGACCCGTTCGAGATTGCGAGCAATTAACAGAGCGTCGAGGGCCTGGCGCACCACTTCCGGACGTTGGTTCATGGTCTTCACCAGCTGGATGAAAGCGTCGTCTTTCATGCGATCGACCACGTTGTCCATTTCGAGCACGGCCTGGGCGAGCGCAACCTTACCTTCAATGAACGATTCGAGGGCGCGGCGGACCATGGCGCTGACGGCGGCGCCCATGCGCGCGATATCGACCGGCAGGTCAACCGTGGGAAGGTCGATCATGTCCATGACCCGCTCAGCGATGTTCACGGCCTGATCGCCGACGCGTTCCAAGTCGGAATTAATCTTGGTGACCGCCAGAATGAAGCGCAGATCGACGGCCATTGGCTGCTGCATGGCTAGTAGATCGAAGGCAGCCTCATCGATTTCCCGCTCCGAGTTATTGATCAGTGTCTCGCCCTCGAGAACCATCTGGCAACGGTTAAGATCGCGATCGATGTATGCCTGACGGGCGCGGTCCACCGCCTGTTCCGCCAGTCCACCCATGCGGAGCAACTTTTGCCGCAGATCGTCGAGGCCCTGCTGAAAGCGCGTGCGCATTATCCCAACCTTCCTTATCCAAATCTGCCTGTGATGTAGTCTTCTGTCTTTTTGTCCGAGGGCTTGGTGAAGATTTTTTCCGTCTTGTCGAACTCAATCATCTTGCCCAGTAGAAAGAACCCGGTAAACTCAGCCACGCGTGCCGCCTGTTGCATGTTGTGAGTGACAATCACGATGGTATACCGCTCTTTGAGTTGAAAGATCAACTCTTCGATCTTGCCGGTAGAGATGGGATCGAGCGCCGAACAAGGCTCGTCCATCAGTAGAACCTCGGGTTCAACGGCCAACGCGCGGGCGATGCAGAGGCGCTGCTGCTGCCCGCCAGAGAGGCTGGCGCCCGACTTTTTGTGGATGTGATCTTTTACTTCGTCCCACAGAGCCGCGGAGTCGAGCGACTGATGCACGATCTCGTCAAGTTTGCGGCGGTCACCAAAACCGTTCAGCTTCAATCCGGAGGCGACGTTGTCATAAATCGACATCGTTGGAAACGGATTCGCCTTCTGAAAAACCATACCAACGCGGCGACGAAGCTGGGTGGGAGAAGTGCCGTTGTAGGCGTCAATGTCGCCAATGCGGACGCTGCCCGTAACTCTGGCTTCCGGAATAGTTTCGTGCATGCGATTCAGGCAGCGGATGAACGTCGACTTGCCGCACCCCGAGGGGCCAATCAGGGCCGTCGCGTGGTTAGCCGCCACCGTCAAACGAATGTCGTATAACGCCTGAGTCTTGCCGTACCAGGCATTCAGTTTTTCGACCTGGATTCCGACGCCCATAGGCTATGCCGCTCCAAAAGTTCCCCGGCGTACGGCAAAGCGTACGGCGGCCACAGCGCTGACGATGAGCACGATAAGTACGAGCGCGCCCGCCCAGGCTTGGCGGTGCCATTCATCGTAGGGAGAAATAGCGTAGTTGAAAATCTGCAGCGGCAGCGCGGCGGTGGGTTGGTTCACGCGCAGGTTCCAGAATTGATTTCCGAATGCGGTAAAGAGCAATGGCGCGGTTTCACCTGCAACGCGGGCAAAGGCCAGCATGATTCCAGTAATTACGCCGGATGTCGCTGTGCGCAGAGTGATGGAAAGTGTGGTTCGCCAGCGCGGGATGCCCAAGCCGTAAGCCGCCTCGCGCAAGGCTTGCGGAACCAGTAAAAGCATTTCTTCGGTGGTCCGCGTTATGGTGGGAATCATCATGATCGCCAGCGCTACTCCGCCCGCCAAGGCAGAGAAGTGCCGCTGCGAAAGTACGACTATCGCGTAAGCCACAATGCCGATTACGATCGAGGGTACCCCGTTCAGCACGTCGGCGGTGAAACGGATGGCATCGCCAAAGCGGTTGCGTCCGAACTCGGCGAGATAGATGCCAGCGCCCACTCCTATGGGAACTCCCAGAATGCTAGCCAATGCCAGAATGAAAGCGGAGCCGACGATAGCATTCGCCATTCCCCCGCCCGCTTCGCCAACCGGTTTCGGCGTCTGCGTCAGAAATGCCCAGTTGATGGATCCGAGGCCACGGTAGACGAGATAGGCGAATATTGCGAACAGCGGCACTAACACCAGAACAACGGTAAGCACGGCCACGCCGGTCATGACATGGTCAGTGATGCGTCGCCGCAAAGCGATGGGTGCTACGTTGTGGCTCGGGGACTTATCAGTTTCAGGCATTTGCTCTCGAAGGCTGGCCGCGGGTTACGGTCCAGACCAGCAATCTGGCTAAGGCGTTCACTAGGATCGTCACCAAGAATAAAGCCAGTCCAATCTCAACCAGTGCCGACAGGTATACATCGCCCGTGGCTTCGCTGAACTCATTGGCCAGCACGCTTGCCATGGTATACCCGGGCGCAAACAAAGATTTCGCAATCTCCGGCCGGTTTCCGATCACCATGGTCACGGCCATGGTTTCCCCCAGGGCGCGGCCCAAGCCAAGGATAATTCCGCCCATAATTCCCGCGCGCGCATTGCGCAACACCCCGACGCGAATCATTTCCCAGCGCGTGGCGCCCAGGGCCAGTGCGGCCTCGCGCTGGTGCCGGGGCACGACCATCAGCACCTCGCGCGTGATCGAAGAAATAATCGGGATGATCATGATCGCCAGGATGATTCCCGCGGCCAGCATACTGATGCCGTAGGGAGGGCCCTCGAAGAATCCGGTCCAGCCTAGAGTTCTGGAAAGAAAAGGCTGAACATAGCTGCTGAGGATCGGCACCAGCACAAAGATAGCCCAGAGTCCATAGACCACGCTAGGAATTGCGGCCAGTAGCTCCACAAAAAATGAAAGCGGACCCCGCAATGCCACTGGACACATCTCGGTGGTAAAGACCGCGACTCCAATTGAGAGCGGTACCGCGATGAGCAGCGCGAGAAATGAAGAGACCAAGGTTCCGTAGACGAACGGCAGCGCGCCGAAGTGTTCGTTCACCGGATCCCATTCGCGGCCGGCGAAGAACTTAAACCCAAAAGCATGCCAGGAGGGTCCAGACCGCAGCACAAGTTCGTAGACAATCAGCCCCAACGTGGCCAATACAGCCAGGCCGCACAGCAGCATGGCGAATCCGAAGACCCGGTCGGCCGTTTCGCCGCTCGTCCCTCTAAGCACAGGCGCGGTCGCAACTTTTATCGGCATGACTGCGGTAACCTTATCTGTTTCAGCAGGTTGCGGAAAAGACATGTCAGGCCGCTTTAAGGCTGGATTGGTCATGCGCCTTCACGCTACCAGAATTCTATTAACAGGATGTTAAAATGATCGAGCTTTTGGATTGCCTTTTCGCCCGCAAGCCTGTATTTTCATCTCCCGATTTCGATTCTCTTTATGTCCATCGCTCCCAAGCGCAGCCGCCAAGTGTTCCAGAAGCTTGAACGGGACTTAGAAAAGCTCTCTTCGAAACCAAAGCCGGATAACGTACATGGTGTCCGCACCGGTACGCGCCGTCTTCAAATCTTGCTGGGCGAGCTTTCTCCGAAGCCGGACCGTGGTCAGAAAAAGCTGCTGAAGCTGCTAAGTAGAATTCGCAAACGTGCCGGGAAGGTGCGCGATCTGGATGTTCAGTTAGCCGCGTTGCGCAGCCTGAAAATTCCGCGACAACCGCGCCGCAAAACCCAATTGGTGAACCATTTGATCGAACTGCGTGGGCGCCAGGAAAAGAAATTGCGGAAGGCCGTCGACAAAAAGACAGTGCGCGAAATTCGCAAGCGCCTGAAACGTGCCGCGGAGGATTTCAATCCGAAAGCCAGCCGGGATCCGTTGACAGTTGCAAGAGGGATGCTGGCGGAGATTAACCGCTCCGATGCGCCAGTCAACGAGGCCCTCCTGCACCACTACCGCATCCTGAGCAAACGAGCCCGTTATGCGGCCGAATTGGCGGACTCTCCCGAAGCGCAGCGGTTCATCACCGGGGTCAAACGCGTGCAAGATGCACTGGGCGATTGGCATGACTGGCTTACTCTCACCCAGACCGCCGGTGAGCACCTCGGCGAGGTGCGCGATTCGCCCTTGGTCGCGGAACTCCACAATGTAACTGGAGCAAAGTTTCGCCACGCCGTGGCGGTGCTCTCGCAAGTGCGTGACACCCCGATTTCAACGCACGAGAACAAGGCGCAAGCTCCTGCCCGATCACCAGAAACAGCGATCCACCCGGCGACCTCGGCAGCTTAATCGCCGTCTTCTGACCGTCTCTCACAAAGTTCCCAGATGCTATCTGTCCGTCGCGGCCTTCGAGCACTTGATGAGCGGTTGGCATTTGGCATGTAAACTGTTGGCCTTGCCTCATGCCTACGTTTGCCGCGGTTGATATCGGTTCCAACTCTGTCCGCCTGAAGATCGCACGCCTTCTCCGCGGCCGGCTGCGTCCCGTTCATGAGGATCGCGAAGTTACACGCCTCGGCGAAGGCGTATTTCGTTCTGGGTTTCTTATTCCTGAATCGATGGCCGAAACGGTCAAGGTGTTGCGCCGCTTTCATCGCGCCACGCAACAGGTAGTCACTGATCCCGTCCGCGTCGTCGCCACCAGCGCATTGCGAGACGCTCGTAATTCGCAAGCATTTCTGGAGTGGGTGCGTTCCGCGACAGGCTGGACTGTCGAGATTATTTCAGGACTGGAAGAAGCGCGCCTGATCCATTTGGGACTAGTCTCGAATCTGCGCGGAGATAGCTCGCCGGTGCTCATGATGGATCTGGGAGGCGGAAGCTGTGAGCTGACGGTCTCCGCACGCGGACAGATCCGCGATACCGTGAGTCTGCCGTTGGGCGCGGTCCGTCTGACGGATGAGTTCCTGCGGCACGATCCGCCGCGCAAGGGGGAGCTGAAACGTCTACAAGGATTTGTAGCCCGTGAAGTGAACCGGGTCGCGGCTCGCATCGTGGCGGCAAGGGTTAAGAATGTAATCGCGACGTCTGGGACCGCAGCTGCATTGGCGGCCGCGGCCAGCCATCTCCGGAAAAGCGGGAGCCGGCAGCGGACGGTAGTGTCCCATGCCGAGATGACGCGAATTGCCAAGCGGCTGGCGCGGCTGCCGGTAGTGGAGCGACGCCAGATTCAAGGCATCGGACTACGACGGGCAGAAATTATCATCGCCGGAGCGGTGGTCTACCATGAACTTCTGGAGCGCTGTCATCTCAAGGCTTTTCGCTACTCTCCGCTGGGCCTCCGCGATGGGCTGCTGGCACAAATGGCGGCCGAATACGACCGCAGTACACGCTCCGGAAAACAAATCGAATCGGAACGCTGGGAATCGATCACAAAAGCAGTCGCTCATTACCGCGTGGACATGAAGCACGCCCTCGATGTCCGGAACTCGGCGATGTTTCTTTTTTCAGCGCTGCGCTCAGTTCATGGCCTGCCGCCGGAGTTCCGCGAATGGCTCTCCGCTGCTGCGATGCTTTATGAGGTAGGCGACTACGTCAATCGCAATGGCCATCACCGGCACACTTATTACATAATCTCGAACTCGGAGATACTTGGCTACACGCCACAGCAGCGCCGAATTATCGCGGCGATCGCACGCTACCTCGGAAAATCGAGACCCGCGGTCGAAGAAGCACCGATGAAAGTCATTGATCCCGCGGACCGCGCCGGGGTGCAGAAGGCGATTCTGCTGCTGCGGCTGGCGCGTGCCCTGAACCTGGGTCGCAGTCGCGCTGTCGAAAAGGTGCGCGTGAGCCACCGTGCCGCTGAGGTGCACTTGACGCTCGTACCCCGCCGCCGCATGGGAGTGGACCTGGAACTTTGGGCAATCGAGAAAGACGCAGCTTACTTCCGTGAAGTATTCGGGCGTGAACTTTCTACGGCAGCGGTATAGAGAGTGCGCAATGCTTTCGGCGTGAGGCACCATTGCAGAGTCCCGGAGCTGCGACGCATGTCGACTCTGGCTACCGCTCCCTTTTTCAGTTCCACCGAGGCCTCGCAACCGGATTCGCTGATCATCGTGCCAAGGAACTGGCTTAGGTTGGGATTATGCCCGACCACCATAATCGATTCCTGGCTGGAGTATTTTTCGAGCATCTTGCGGAAGTCGGCGAAGCTGGCTTCGGGACGTAGGGCAGCCTCGATTTGCAGCTTGCCTTCGTAACCCATCTCGTTGCCGACCAGCGAAGCGGTTTGTGTGGCGCGCTTCAGCGGACTTGAAATAATGACATCGACTTGCGCCTCGATGGCGGCCAGCGCCCGGCCCACATAGCCGCACTGCTCAATGCCTTCTTTGTCGAGCGCGCGCTTTTCGTCTTTCTTGGGATTGACGAAATGTTCACCGGCGCTGGCGTGACGCAGAAAATAAATAATCATTGAGTATTATCGCTCCCTTCCGGCGGGAGCTTTGCCTTTTCTGGCGGGGATCTCCGGCAGAGCGAAACCAGCGGCTTGTTTGCCTTCCGCAACGCTGATCAGGAAATCTTGCGCGCTGAACGCGGCGGCGCCAATCGGCGGCTTGCGATTGCGTTTGCCGTGCAAGGGCTGCCATGCTCGAATGTAGGTGCCGTCCCGCAGCAAGATGCGAGCCTTGCGATTATCGGCAAGATAAGGATCGAGAATCTCGCGGCGAACGCGCTCGCGCAGGAATTCATCGCGCAAAGGCACCAGCACTTCAACGCGCTCGTAGAGATTGCGCGGCATCCAGTCGGCACTTCCGATGTAGATTTCTTCCTCGCCGCCGTTGCCGAAATCATAGATGCGGCTGTGCTCTAGGAAGCGCCCTACAATGCTGCGCACTTTGATGCGATCGCTCAAGCCACGCACGCCCGGCCGTAAGGCGCAAATGCCGCGCACGATCAGATCAATCTCTACCCCGGCTTGCGACGCGCGATACAACGCCTGAATTACGTTCTTGTCGAGCAGAGCGTTCATCTTGGCGATGATTCGTCCTTCGCGGCCTTGTCGTGCGTTATCGGCCTCGCGATCGATCAGCGCAATCAATTTCTCCGCCAGGTCGAGCGGCGCCACCAGCAGCGGATCGTAGCTGGGATTCTCGGCGTACGCGGTCAGGAAGCTGAAAACATCGTGCACCGCGCGCGTGATTTCCGGATTGGCGGTGAACAAGCTAAGGTCGGTGTAAATTCGCGCCGTGCTGGCGTTGTAATTTCCGGTTCCGATGTGCGCATAGCTGCGGGGCACGCCATCGGGATCGCGGCGCACCAGGAGTGAAAGTTTGCAATGCGTCTTCAAACCGACCAGTCCATGAAAAACCTGCACGCCGGCATCTTCCAGATCGCGCGCCCAACGAATGTTATGGGCTTCATCGAAGCGCGCCTTCAATTCGACCACTGCGGTCACTTCCTTCCGCGAGGCCGCATCGATGAGCGAGGGGACGATCAAAGAGTGCTCGTTGGTCCGGTAGAGAGTCTGCTTGATCGAAAGCACGTTGTCGTCTTCCGCTGCGGACTCGATGAACGACACCACTGCGTCATAAGAGTCGAAGGGATGATGCAGCAGAATGTCATGGCGCCTCAGCTCTTCGAACAAATTTTGCGACTTGGCCGTCAGCCGTAACTCGCGCGGGGCAAAGGAGCGATATTTCAGGTCCGGGCGCTGCGTCTGCTCATAGACGTTAAACAGCCGCGAAAGATTTACCGGGCCGTTAACCGGAAAAACTTGCCACGAGTCTAGCGCGAAGACGTTTCGCAGGCGTTCGATGATCTCAGGATCGGCATCTGCCTCAATCTCTAGACGAACCGCATCGCCCTTGCGACGATTATGCAATTCCGCGCGTACGGATTCGAGAAGATTACGCGCTTCTTCTTCCTGCAGATAGAGATTACTATTCCGAGTCACACGAAACGGTGCAGACGAAACAATATCGTAGCCGTGATACATGTTCTGGGCGTGGTGCGCGACCAGGTCAGCCAGAAAAATGAAGTCCGTCGTCTTTTCCGACGGCAGGCGAACCAGACGCGGCAACGCCCGGGGCACAGATACCACGCCCGTGTAAGTAAGCGCGGAGCGTCGCCGGCGGCGCAACAGCAGCCCTAGGCACAACGCCTTGTTGATCACGCGGGGAAATGGATGGGTGGGATCCACCGTGACCGGGGTGAGGAGAGGATCTAATTCTTTCTCACAATATTCGTCGACGAAGCGCCGTGCCGAGGCGTCCAGCTCGTGCAAGCTCAGCACGCGGATGCCCTGCTCCGCCATTGCCGGGCGTAGCGTGTTCCAGCAGTCGTACTGTTCGTCTACGAACTCGTGTGTAAGACTGGCGAGAATGTCGCGCTTTTCATCCAGCATCAAACCATCCGGGCCTGCCTCGTTATAGCCGTCCTCAATCTGCTGCACCATCGCAGCCACGCGAATCTCGAAAAATTCGTCCAGATTGTTGGCCGAGATGGCCAGAAACTTCAGACGCTCAAGCAGCGGATTACCTTGATCCTCAGCTTCTTCGAGCACACGACGGTTGAACGCGATCCAGGAAGTGTCGCGGTTGAGATAATACTGGGGATTTTCCAGCGAAAGACGAGCCATCTACGAGGGTTCTTATTCTTTCGTTACGGTCACTGAAAGCCAGAAGACCTTGAGGCCGCTCCGTAGATAGAAACGAAGCGGCTAACATGCTCCCGACCATGAGCACAGTTAGTATAAAACATCCGTCCCTGCGTCCGCAGAATGGGCGAATCAAAGTGAAAAAGTCGCAACGTAATGCTAGAGAGGGGAAGAATCGGCGCATCAGAAATAACGGTTTCGATGCGCTGAGTTGGGGATCACATTTTTCAGCGGCTACTTGACTTGTTTGATCGCTTCTTTCTCTTTCTGCACGACGCCCTCGGGCAATGGAGCGTAGGACAGCGCGGCCGTCATCTTCTGGCCGTCGGTGAGCATCCAACTTAGAAACTCGATCAGCATCTTGCCTTTCGCGGGATCCTTCGACTGCTGAGGAATCAGCAGCCAGGTAAAGCTGGAAATAGGGTATGCGTCTTTGCCCGGCGCGTTGGTAATCGAGACGCGAAAATCCGCTGGCATTTTCGGCGCCGACGCGGCTGCCGCCGTCACTCCATCCAGCGACGCCTTCAAAAAGACTCCCGCGGCATTCTTAACGCTGCCGAACGGGATATTGTTCTGGACGGCATAGATCAATTCGACGTAGCCAATCGATCCCTGCAACTGTCGAATCTCACCAGCTACCCCCTCGTTGCCCCTTCCTCCCAGTCCAATCGGCCATTTCACGGAGGTGCCGCTGCCCACCTGGCTCTTCCAATCGGAGCTCACCTTCGAGAGATAATCGGTCCAGATGAAGGTAGTCCCGCTGCCATCGGAGCGGTGAACCACGATAATGTCTTTGTCAGGAAAATTGACGCCGGGATTCGCGCTGGTGATGGCTTTGTCATTCCACTTTGTGATTTTGCCCAGGAAAATTCCTGCCAGAGCATCCGGGGTGAATTTCACCTCCCCGCTCACTCCGGAAATGTTGTAAGCGGGCACCACGGCGCCCAGCACGCTGGGCAAGTTTAGAACCTTGGTTTTCAGTTTGCTTTGCGCTTCCGCAAGCTGCGCATCGGTCATCGGCATGTCGCTGGCGCCGAAATCCACCGTGCCTTCCGTCATCTGGCGAATGCCGCCACCGCTTCCAATCGACTGATAATTGATTTGAACGTCGGCGTGCAGCTTATGGTATTCGCTGAACCATTTCGAGTACATGGGATATGGGAACGTGGCGCCAGCTCCGTTTATTGTGATCTGCGATACTGCTGGCAGGGCTGCAATAGCGCACAACAACAGCAAAGCGAGTCTGCGCATCACTCGATGATTCCTCCGATATGGGATGTTCCGTTTCTAGTAGCTTTCTATCGGCGCTATATTACAGGACGGTTACAACGGAGTGAATTTCTGATGAACGCGCCGGGCGGGATTCTCACTGCGCGGTTTGCAGACGAGTAATCTCCCGCGGAAACAGAGTATTGCCGGGAAACTGAGTGCGGAGCGAGGCCAGCACTTGGAGCGCTCGCGATTTGTCTTTATCGCGAACGTAAGCGATGGCCAAAAGGATGCGAGCAAAAGGCGCCAGATAACGTCCATGTTCCGCCGTAGTTTGCAGGTCGGCAATACCGGCTTGCTTGTCGCCCGGTAGGCCACCCATTCTTAGCAGCCAGCGAACCGGTGCCGCCATGCTGCCGATGATGTACTTGCTGAATCCCGTAGCCACCAGCACATCGGCGCAGTCGTTGCAAATGGCGAGAAGCTGGTGCGCCCACACTGAAGCCTCTTTGGTATAGTGCAGAGAAGCCAGGTTTCGCTTTTCAATCAGCGCCTCGTAGTCTGCCCGCAGCCCCGAGGCAAGAGTCAGGGCAAACAACGCATCGCGGTCCTTTCCATCTTTATTTAAACGGGCGTGTGCCAACGATTGAGCTTGATCCAGCGCAGCCTGAAACTGGCTGTGCACCAGTGGATCAGGGCTGAGCTTCGAGCGCGCATTAAACGCTGCGTCGTTCTCAAAGAACTGAGCCTCAAGCACGCCTAATCGGTTGAACTCCGAGAAAAGATAGCCGGCGGCCTGGCTGACCGGCCCCACTGGATCGTCAGGATGCTGAACCTCCCAGGAAGAGAAATCTTTTTGCGCGCCCGTGAAATCCATGTTGTAAAGCCCCAGAAATCCTCGGTCCAGAGCCGTGCCCGGGATGGCATCGAGCGGCGCAGCAGTAGCAGCCGAAGCTGCTGATCCCACTCCCAGCCACAAGACTGCTACCATACCGAGGACAACGGCCTTGCGAAATTGGTCAACAGGTGGCATGCGCGTCAGTCCGAATCTCAGTATTATCGTCCCTTTCGGTCGAGGCGCAAGATTGCTTCTTGCGCTCTGCTGTAAGATGCAAGTAATTAGCTTTGCGGCCAGCCCATTCCCGGAATCCTGCCGCGGCCGAAACGCACCCGTCCACGGAACAATTCTCAATCTGATTGCGACTCTTAGGACGAAAACTTCATGAGCGATTCACCTGCACGCCTTGCTCCCGGCGGCCCGGGCATTCCTCCACGATGGACTTCAAGCGCCAAAACCGGCGTCGGCACAGCATTAAACCAGCACAGCAAAGTCTGGTTTACCCTGAGCCATGGCATTCTAAATGAGGTCTATTTTCCCCGCGTCGATCAGGCTTGCACCCGCGATCTCGGGTTCCTGATCACGGATGGTCGATCTTTTTTTTCCGAGGAGAAACGGCACTGCACCTTTGAGAACAGGCCGTTCGAGCCCGGTGTTCCTGCTTATGAGCTGACCAACACCGAAAACGGCAGACGCTACCGCATTCATAAAGAGGTTTTCACCGATCCTTACCGAAACGTCGTGCTGCAAAAAGTTCGCTTTGAAGCGCTGCAGGGGAAACTTTCAGATTATCGACTCTACGCTTTGCTATCCCCGCACCTCGCTAACGCCGGATACGGAAACACCGGTTGGGTGGGTGATTACAAGGGCGTGCCTATGTTCCTTGCCGAGCACCAGGGCACGGCTCTCGCGATGGGCGGTTCCGCGCCCTGGCTGAAGATGTCTGTCGGATTCGTCGGCGCCTCCGATGGCTGGCAAGACCTGGCCGCCCACTTCCAGATGGAGTGGGAATATCAGCGTGCGGAAAACGGCAATATCGCGTGCACCGGAGAGATCGACCTCGTGGCCTGCAACGGGGAGTTCGTGCTGGCCCTTGGTTTCGGCGGCATCTGGACTGAAGCTGGGCAACAGGTCCGTTCCACTCTGCTCGAAGACTACAACGAACTTCGTCAGCACTATTTCATGCATTGGAACAACTGGCAGAAGACGTTGCTCAAACTCGACGAACCGCTCCGGGACTACGACCTGTACCGCTCTTCGATGACGGTTTTGCGCTCCCACGAATCCAAAGACTTTCTGGGCGGCATTATTGCCAGCCTCTCCATTCCCTGGGGCTTCAACAAAGGCGACGAAGACCTTGGCGGCTATCACCTGGTATGGCCCCGCGATCTGGTAGAGACGGCAGGAGCGTTGCTCGCCGCAGGCGCTGTGATCGACTCGGTGCGAGTTCTTCGTTATCTTGAAGCCACGCAGGAAGCCACGGGTAACTGGGCGCAGAATCTCTGGCTCGACGGACGCCCTTACTGGAGCGGCTCCCAGATGGATGAAACAGCTTTCCCCATCCTGCTGCTGGACCTGCTGCGCCGCGCCGGCGCGCATGGTCTCGGCAAGCTCGAACGCTGGTGGCCCATGGTGCAAAAAGCAGCGAGTTTTATTTTGCGCAATGGCCCGGTCACGCAGCAGGATCGCTGGGAAGAAGATGGGGGCTATTCTCCGTTTACGCTGGCGGCGGAAATCTCCGCGCTGCTGGCCGCGGCCGAGATTGCCGAACTCACCGGCCATCGCGACGCCAGCACTACCCTCCGCGACGCTGCCGATGCATGGAATGACAACATCGAACGCTGGGTATATGCCGTCGGTGGCGACCTCGCCCAGCAAATTGGTGTCGAAGGATATTACGTGCGCATCGCTCCGCCAGACAGCGATGGCGCAGCGTCGCCGACGCAAGGCTTCGTTCCAATCAAGAATCGCCCTCCGGGGGATGATATGGAGCGAGCCTTTCACATCATCAGTCCTGACTCGCTGGCCTTGGTTCGATTTGGATTGCGCGCGCCAGACGATCCGCGAATTCTCAATACGATTCGTGTCATCGATGCGCTGCTGAAGGTTCAGCTACCGCAGGGCCCCTGCTGGTATCGCTACAACGGCGATGGGTACGGCGAGCACAAGGATGGCTCGGCGTTCGACGGAACCGGTATCGGCCGTCCCTGGCCCCTGCTTGCGGGAGAACGCGCTCACTACGAACTCGCTGCCGGCCGTCCCAAGGTAGCTGAAGCATTGCTCTCTATGATGGAGGCCTGCCCCGCCGGCCACAGCCGTCTTCTCCCCGAGCAAGTCTGGGATGCCGACGATATCCCCGTGCTCGAATTATTCCACGGCAAACCCTCCGGCTCCGCCTGCCCGCTAGTCTGGGCACATTCCGAATATGTGAAGTTGCGCCGTTCGCTGCGTGACGGCAAGATTTTCGATCAGCCTCCGCAAACCGTGCAACGCTATCTGGTCGAGAAACCCACGCGTCAATTCTTTGGCTGGAGGTTTAACAACAAGGCCCGTTCAGTGCCGCGCAATAAGACGCTACGCCTCGTGCTGCTCTCTCCCGCACTCGTGCACTGGAGTGTTGATGGCTGGAAGACCTTTCAGGACACGAACCCCAGGGACACCGGCCTGGGCACTTACATCCTCGACTTGCCAACCGCCGCGCTGCCGGTGGGCGGCAAAGTAGTATTCACATTCTATTGGCCGCAGGAGAATCGCTGGGAGGGTACGGACTTCAGCGTAGTCGTGGAATAGAAGCCGCCGCCTTGAAACGAACTTAGCCCTCCGCCTTACGCCTCCATGCTGGGGTTTGTGTAAACGATTTCCACCACCGTGCAGTCGTCGTTCAAGGGATTTCCGGCGCAGAACTCTGAAACCGCAGTGAAGATGCCTTCGAATGTGGGCGTCTTGGCTGCGGCCGCTTCCAAACGGAAGTCTTCAAAAAAATCGCCCATGGCATTTTCAGCTTCGGTCACGCCGTCGGTGACCAGGATAAAACGGTCGCCGGAATTGAGTTGGCAGCGGGCGCTTTCATATGTCGCGTCAGGCAGCAAGCCCACCGGCACGTTGCCGTGCGCCGGCCTTATTACCTCTTTACCGCAAACCAAAAGCGGCTGCACATGGCCGCAGTTCACGTACTCCAGGTCGCCATCCCGGCGCAGCCGCGCGAGTAGGACCGTGGCGTACTTTTCGCCGCCCATCTTTTCGGTGAAGAATCTGTTCACGGCAGTCACCACGTCGAGCAGTGACATGCCCGAGATCAAATGGGAATAGATCATTCCCTGCAGGGTCGAAGCCATTAGCGCGGCCGAAACTCCCTTGCCGCTAACGTCGGCCAGCACCACCGCAAGGCCGTCCTTGGTACTCACCGCGTCGTAGAAGTCTCCTCCGATTTCTTTACATTGCAGGTTTCTGCCGTTCATCTTCGCGAAAGGCACCTCGGGAATCTTCACCCGCATGAGCCGCTGCTGGATGCTGGCTGCAATGGTAAGTTCCTGCTGGTAGCGGCGCGCTTCTTCTTCAGCCTGCACCAGCCGGGCATTTTCGATCATCGACGCGGCTTCTGTCGCGATGGCCCGTAAAACGTCGTGACCAACGCCGGAGAATTCTCGCGAGGCAAAGCGCGAATCGACGTAAAGAACCCCGGTCACGTCAGCCGCCGTGTTGGGCGCCGGGGTCTGCGGCCCGCGGCTGGCCTGCACTTGCCGCTTACGCAACGGAATGCAGATGACCGTGCGCAGATCGTAGGCCACAATGCTTTGCCGTCCGGCAAGGTCCGGCGAGCTACCGGTATCGGTGAGCAGAAACTCCGAATTCGAACTGAGCGACTGTTCCAGCGCGGAGTGAGAAATCGTCCTGTCATCGAGCAGGGGCTCGTTTTTGTTGTTGCGCCCGGCGGCAAGTCGCAGTTTGCCTTCGTCGTCTTTCAGAAAAACGTAGCCCCGTTCCGCACGGGTCAGACGCAGAGTGACTTCCAGCATGGTCATCAGAATTTCGTCGAGCACTCCGGCAGTGTTCAGCTTGCGCGCCGCTTCAAGAAATAACGTTAACGTCCTGAGATCACTCGACTCCTGCGAAATCTGAATCCCGGAAATCTGGCTCAGGAAGTCGCGCGCCGTATTCGAGGTGCTGTGTGCGGGATTGAAGATGGCATAGGTTGAATCGCGCGCGCCGAATTCCACCCGGTCATTTCGCTCTAGCTTTTGCCGCTGTATGCGTTCTCCGTTGACGAATGTGCCGTGCTTGCTGCCTTGATCGACCACGAAAAAACCTTCGGCCTCAAGCACAATGAGCGCGTGATCGCGCGAGACGCGCGGATCGGCGATTACCAGATCCTTATCGACCTTGCGGCCGACACTGAAAGGATTCCGGTTGAGCACGATATTTTTTTGCTCGTTGCCTTGCACGAGCACCAGGGCGGGAAAGACGCCCGAACTGGAGCTTTGCGAACTACCTAGTGAGTTCAAGACCATGGCATGCGGCGCGAGTCGTTCTATTCCTGCCTTTGCAGTCGCGTCGATAAGAATAATGACAGGAATCAGGCTCCCACGGGAAGAGTATTCGTCGAACTATGGCGCTTTGCGTCCCGCCTCCGATAGACTGCGGCGGCGTGCCCCGCTCGGGTACAATTCGCCACCACTCACCTAGCTCTCGGATGAAGACCCCTATTCTTCTTATCCTCGTGGCCTGCGTTGCCGCAATCGTCGGCGCGCGCCTTGCCAATTCACTGCAAGGCACTGATTTCCCTGACTTTTATTGCGCCGCCCGTATGTTGCTCGATGGTCACGGACATCAACTCTATGATGCCGTCCTCCAGCGCGAGTATCAGGCTCATTATGCCGGAAGAGTCGGAACGCTCTATAATCATCCACCTTTTGAAGCAGTACTGTATCTCGTCGCAGCCTGGCTTCCGCTGCGACGAGCCTATCGGCTGTGGTCTTTTCTGAATGTGGCGGTTCTCGGCGCGGGCATGGTCCGTCTGTCGAAGCACGCGCTACAGCCTTGGGACTGGCGGATATTGCTCGCGGCCTCGCTCACTTTTATTCCGGTGTTACTTTGTCTTTTGCAGGGCCAGGACTCCCTGCTTCTGCTCTTGCTCGTGATTTTGGCCTTTACCGACCTGCGGCGAGGCCGCCCTTTTACCGCCGGCTGTTGGCTTGGTCTTGGACTGTTTAAGTTTCAGATCGTGCTGCCAGTAATACTTGTGCTCGTCCTGACTCAAAGCGGCATGAGAAAAGCGCTGGCGAAAGGCTTCAGCCTGGTTGCGCTGGCTTTCGTGGGACTATCGGCCGCGATCTCCGGATGGCCGGTTTTCGGGGTCTATCCAAAATTCATTTTGCATCTGCCGGCGGAGAAATTTGCGGGGGTTTTTCCGGTGGCCATGGCCAACTTTCGCGGATTGACGTATATGGTTTTTCATGGCGATCACTCGGCAAGGACCGCTGCTGCCATATCCATTCTTTCCCTAGCCACACTTACCAAGACGCTGGCCGTCTGGAAACATACATGGCTCGCATCCGATCAAAGACTGACCAGCGCGACTCACGAGGAATTCGATCTGGCGTTTGCCAACACTGTAATTTTCTCTCTCCTGGTGAGTTATCATCTCAACCCGCACGACCTGGCGCTTCTACTCTTGCCGATTTCAGTGCTGCTGCATCACACGCTTGCGCGCAACCGGCTGCCCGGTCCGAGAGCCTGGGCGACTCTAGGTTTACTCGCGACCTTATTTCTGCCACCTCTGCAATTGTGGACATTGAAAACCGGGACGTACGCGCTCATCGCACTTCCGATCCTTTTCCTGTTTCTAATGGGACCAACGGTTTCTAATCGGAGCAACGGTCGATCCAGCGAGGCTCCTCATACTACTTTGCACATCCGCAAAGATCAGCGCGAAAACTAGCACTGGCAAAGCAAACGTCGCGAAAAAGGGCCACTTCCATCCATCGAGTGCCCAAGCCGGTGACGCCAACAAATAAATCGCGGTCAAACTTAGACTCGCGATCCATTGCCAGGCCAAAGCCAAAGCTCCTGCGACACAGCCCAAACGAAGTCCCCGCGACCATAATCTGCGGTCTCGTACCAGCACCAAAATCGCGGGCAGCAGCAGCAACTGGTTATAGGGCGCGTACATGGGCGCCACCAGTACCGTCAAAGCCATCACTAGAGCTATCGCCCGGCCAAACTCCCCAGAATTAGCGGGCACGCCACGCAGTCTCCAGAGAAGAATGCCAGACACCACCACCGCAACCACTGCCAAACTGTTTCCCGCGAATGCCCACGGCACCAGTTGATCCAGAACCGATTGGTTCTGTGTGTAGCGATGATACTTTTGAAGAGCCTCGGCAAACATTCGCCACCAACCCGGTAAGAGTACTTCTGCACCCGCCAGCAAAAGCACCATTACCAATCCAAAACCGAAGACGAATCTCCGTCTCTTTCGCCAATCGCTCCCCGCCCATAAGAGCATCCATACCGCCAGAGCCCATGCCAGTTGCGGTTTGATGGTTGCGAGTGCCAGCAAAGCTCCAGCACAAAAAAGGAAGCCACTGGCCACGCAGGCCGCCGAGCCGGCCAGCAGCGCCGCTACCACCAGGCTCAGTTGCTGCAGTTTGATTCCTTGTACTGCGGGAAAGTTCCCCAGCATCAGGACGACCAGCGCGCCCATTGCCAGCGGTGGCAACCGCCAGCGTAAGGTCCTTAGCCACAGCCAGACACTTCCCGCTGCCAGCGAAGCCAGTAGCCAGTAACAAAATATCTGCACGCCATGAAACGGAAAAACGATCAGTGGCGCTAGAAGGAAGACCACATAAAGTGGATAAGCAAAGGCCTGCTGGTCGATGGGATCGTTGGGCCTCGCCGCATCCAGTGGGCGCCCGTAGTATCCCTTTTGGATTTCCAGCGTGATGTCATCGGAGTAGGGGTTGCGCCGGTGCAGAAGTAATTCCCGCGCACCCAACCAGCGCGGATAAAGGTCGGAGAGATTTCCCCGGGGACGCTGGTGCGCTGCGGCATCGGCTCTTTCGTAAGGAATGAGCACGCGCTGTACGTAGAACCACATGCTGCCCGCGCACAGCAGCGCAATCAATAGCCCGAGTTGATAAGTCTTGCGCAAAGTGGAATCACGGAAACGGGCTGTGTCGGCGAGTTGCCCGTCTCTGAATGCCCCACGGCCCGGCGGTCCATGTTACAACTTATGCTCTGAAGAACTGCGCATGAAGCTGCGCCTCGTGATTTCGGCAGCAGTAGGCTTGGCCAGTGGCACTCTCTGCTGGTTCTTGATGAAACACCTTCATCAAGATGCCGCTGACTTTCGCTGGGCTCTCCATCTTGCAAAGCAGTTGCTTGCCCACCAGAACCCGTACGACACGCCGTTCGAGCAATATCCGCTGACGGCGGGGCTTTTCGCGCTGCCTTTCGTACGCTTGCAACCGGAGGCGGCCGCTGGCCTCTTCTATGGAATCAGTTCTGCGGCGCTGGCTTTTGGGCTGACTCGGCATAGCTATCGCGGACTGCTCATATTTTTTGCTTATCCCTATTGGGCCGGACTGCTCACGGTGCAGTGGTCCGCAATCATTGCCGCCGGCGCTTTTTTTCCTCTTCTGCTGCCCGTAACCATGGCCAAACCACAGGTCGGACTGCCAGTCTTCCTGACTCATGCGAGCCGCCGCGGCATCTTGGCCTGCTTGATTGTCGCAGCCTTGAGCCTGGCCATCCGGCCCAATTGGCCTGTCATTTGGATGGCACAGGCGCGCCACTACGAACATTTCATCCCGCTTCTGGTTTTGCCCGGTCCGCTATTATTGCTCGCCTTGTGGCGTTATCGCGACCGCGATGCGATTCTGCTGTTGTTGGCAGCGTGCATGCCCCAGCGCTGGTTTTTCGACAGCTTTATTCTTTGGCTTATTCCCAAGTCACGCCGCGAGATCGTGTGGACCGTCTTCTTCAGTTGGGGAACAGGCCTCTGGCGCTTGTATCACCCTCCGCATAGTTTTACCCAGGTTGGACGTTGGACCGTCTTCTTCATTTACTTGCCGATGCTGGCCGTCGTGCTCTTGCGGGACGAGCATCCTGAAATCAATCTTGAATCCGTCCCCGGTGGCAGCGCCTCTGTCTGGTTACTTACGCTGCCCGCATTGCTTTTCGCGAGGTTGAAATAAAGATTCCAATGCAGCCGCGTTACTGGCATTACTGGATCAGCTTGCTCCTCAGCGCGGCTCTCATTCCAGCCCTCCGGTTTTTGCACCTTCCACTGAGTTTCGATTGGAAAACGCTCGGAATCGCGTACTGGTTCGTCCTCTCGGCGCAGTCGATTTTCGTTGCGGCCGCCCTGTGCCTCATCGGGCTGCCCAGACAAACAGTCCTCGCACCTCTTCTCGAGCGTTACCGGCGCGAGCCCATTCGAATCGCGCTCTTGCTGCTCTACTTCGGCATTCTCGCCTGGGCCTTCGGCTGGGTGAAGGCGGTGGTTCTGACAGTCGATACCATCGCCCTGCTCGAATTCCGCGAAAGACGCAGTGTCCCCGAACTGCGCCGGGACGCCGCTGCCGTTCTGTCGCCCGCCATTTATCTGTTTGCCGGTTTCCTCCTGGTGCTCGCCTACAACTGCATCATCGTCTCGGTCCGCTTCAACTTCGCCTACGACCCCGCGTTTAATGCGATGGACAAATGGATTCTTCACGGTTGGTCCATTTCCGAGCTGTCGCACTGGGCACTTCGCACCTTCCCGCTTTCTTTTTTTCACTTCTTGGAGTTCGTTTACTTCGGCATGTTTCCTCAGATTGGCGCCGGCATAATTCTTATCGCGCTTTACGACGGGAAGAACGCTGGCCTGCAGTTTGTGGGCACGATCCTTATAGCGTACTATCTCGCGCTCGGACTTTTTTTCTTGTGGCCGAGTCACGGTCCATATTATTTGTGCCCGGGACACTTCTCGCGATTTCCAAGCACCCTGCAGGCCTACAGCATTCAACAATTCCTGATCAGGCACGCGTTGGCCCTTTGGAACCACGTCCCCATCCATCGTATCTCCACCGACTACTTCATTGCTTTTCCCTGCATGCACATCGCTCAGCCGCTGATCGTGATGTGGTTCTTGCGCCGTTGGAAACGGATGTTGATTGTCCTATGCGCTTATGATCTGCTGCTGATCGTCTCAATCCTTTTCCTGGAGTGGCATTACGTTGTCGATATCCTGGGAGGCGTTCTGTTGGCCGGACTCGCTATCGCGGTCACCGGGAGTTCAACCTTGCGAAATCGATGGTCTCGGGCTAGCTCGGAAGTGCCAACTGCAGTGAGGGGCTCTCTGTGAAAGAGTTGCTGACCACGAAGAACGTTTTCCTGGTAGTCCTGTTCCTCGGCCTGTTCGCAATGGCGGCGCGGAATGTCACCGATCCCGACCTGTGGTGGCATCTCAAGACGGGCCAGTTTATTGTCGCGCACAAGAGTGTTCCTCGCAGTGATCCTTTTTCTTACACCCGCGCCGGGGCGCCCTGGGTCGCGCATGAATGGCTGAGCGAGGTCCTTCTATACGAACTTGAACGTACTACTGGATGGGGCGGGTTGATTGCTGTTTTTGCTGCGGCGCTATGCGCGGCTTTTTTCTTGCTGTACCTGCGCTGCGGCCCCAACGTCTACGTGGCAGGCCTGGCGACACTCTGTGCCGCCTGGGCCACAATGCCAGTGTGGGGAGTGCGTCCACAGGTGCTCTCGGTCCTACTAACCAGTTTGTGGCTCCTGATTTTGGAGCGCTCAGAGCGCAAGCCCAAACTTCTCTGGTGGACGTTTCCACTCACGCTTCTCTGGGTGAATCTGCATGCCGGCTTCGCTCTCGGCTTGGCTCTATCAGGATCGTTCCTCGTGGCGGAACGGATCGAAAGCGCGCTGGGACGGACACAGAATACTCCCCGGCTGCGAAAAATGGCGCTCATGTTCTTGCTCGATCTGTTATTGGTGCCCTTGAATCCCAATGGCCTGCGGATGTTCTGGTATCCGATTGAAACTCTTCGCTCAGCCGCCATGCAAAACTACATCGCCGAATGGGCGTCGCCGAACTTCCATCATCTCGAGTATTGGCCGTTACTCCTGCTCATTTTAAGTACATTTGCTGTTCTAGGTTGGTCCCGCCTGCAGGTACGGCCGCGCGACTTGCTGCTTTTACTGGTAAGCCTCTATACCGGCCTCTGTTCGATCAGGCTAATGCCGTTGTTCGTCTTGATCGCGGTTCCGCTCATTTCGAAGCAGTTTGGAACCCAGTTCGTAACATGGCCTAGAACACGGCCCAGGAGTGGCGCGCTGCCACGACCCTCGATGGTTGCGACTCGTACTGTGCTCAACGGAACAATCGCGGCGGCCATGGCACTGTTCGCCGGCGTCCATATCGCTCACGTCGTTCATCGCCAGCCTCAGGCCGAAATGCAGAACTTCCCCGCCGGTGCCGTGTCGTTTCTTAAAGCACATCCGGCGGCGGGCGCAATCTTCAATCATTACGACTGGGGCGGCTACCTGATCTGGAAGCTCTACCCTTCCACTCGCGTATTCATCGACGGGCGGGCTGACCTTTACGGAGAACAATTACTTCGTGAATTCGCGGATACATACCAATTTAGAGATCACTGGGAACAGACACTGCGGCGCTGGAATATCGACCGCGTGCTCGTTCCGGCGGATTCCGCCCTCGCGACGGGTCTGCGAAGCACCCCGGGTTGGACCGTTTCCTACGAAGATGCCCAGGCAGTGATCCTCACGTCTCCTCGTCCCGGCGCGGTCGCGTTACGGCTCCAGCGAACCCATTCTTGGTGAAACCGGGTCTTCGAGCTCCGAACCCTCATTTGGTTACCGTCGGTATGCAAGAAAGTACACCTTTTCGAGCCTTTTGCAGGTTATTATGAGTGATAATCAGTGACTCTCCACAGCTCTGTATCAGTAGACGGGACATGAATCCCTGGCCGGTAGGCTTTTTCTGCTTGAAGGACTGTTTCAGACGCTAGCTTGCTTTCAGGAGGGGTAAACTAATGGACCATTTGGTGAGATTGTGGCGTGAAGAAGAAGCACAGGATATCGCGGAATATGCAGTAATGCTGGCGGTAATCCTCGTGATCGTTGTAGGCACAATTCGGCTGATCGGGTCGAACGCGAACAATGTTTTCTCCAACGTCGCTAGTTCTATTCAATAAGGAATCTGCACGGCGGAGCACAAATCGACGCAATTCTTGTCTGCCGAAGCCGGTACAATTGCTTGCTCGTCTTAACGGAGCGCTATGAACCGCACTCGTTTATTAATGATTGGAGCGTTGGCTTTGGCCCTGGGTGCCCTGGTCAGCCTCTCCGTATATAAGAACCTGCTAGGACGCAGCTCTGCGAACACTGAAGCTGGCACGGACGTGGTCGTGGCCGCCAACGACATTCAGGTTGGAGCTAGACTCGACGAGCACGACGTACGCCTGGTAAAGTATCCCGCGTCCTCTCTACCTGCTGGAACTCCCACTAGGCGCTCTCAAGTATTGGGCCGAGGTGTGATCCTTCCCGTTGCCAAGGGAGAATTCATTCTGCCCAGCAAATTGGCTCCTGAAAATGCCGGTGCTGGCCTGCCTTCTCTGATTCCACCGGGGATGCGTGCCGTATCGGTGCGGGTGAATGAGGTAGTGTCCGTGGCTGGTTTCGTCGGTCCCGGAACCCGCGTCGACGTGCTCCTCACCGGAACTCCCAACGGAGCTACAGAATCTCAAACCACTACGGTTTTACAGAACGTAGCGGTGATAGCCTCCGGCCACACTCTGGAACGCAATGCCGCCGGAGAAGCGCTGAACACTCCGGTGATCACTTTTCTCACCTCGCCTGAGGACGCCGAACGTCTGACTCTCGCCCAAGCCGAAGGCAAGATTCAGTTAGTGCTGCGCAATCCTCTGGACACCCATCAGGACCCGGTGGACGCAGCCAATGCCAGGGGACTGTACAAGGGCGGAACACCGGCTCCTCCTCGAGTGACGATTCGTCCAGTAAGGCAGCACAAGGCTGAGCAGCCACCACCACCCAGTCCTTCGGTCCTCAGTGTTGAGGTCTATCAAGGTGACAAGAAACCGGATGTAGTGAAATTCCCAGAACAAAGCGGTGAAGATCCTAAATAGTTGAATAGCAGTTTCGGGCTGCGCGTTTGCTGGCTGTATAGCATTTTTTCCTCAAGCGGAGAGGAATCACACGATGAAGCTTTGCACGCCACTTTTTGTTGCTGCCGCGCTGTCGTTTCTTCTGCCGGCGGTGGCCTTGCCGCGCCTGGCGATGGGCTTGGCGACGGACGTATTACAGCAACCTCCCACTCAGGAGCAACCTCCAGCGGCAGCCTCGCAGACCACTCTCCCCCCACAGTCGCAGGGTTCGGCTCCCTTGCGCGTCATGGTCGACAAATCTCTCCTTATTAACACCACCGAGCGGCTTAAGCGTATTTCCGTGAGCGACCCCAGCGTGGCCTATGCCACCGTGATTACTCCCACTCAGATTCTGGTGCACGGACGAGCCCCCGGAGAAGTTTCCTTGCTCATCTGGGACGAACTAGAGCGATCCCGCAGCTTCGATCTACGCGTCGATGTCGACGTTAGCGCCTGCTCCGAAGAAGAACATCGCGTCTTCCCCGATGAGCAAATCTCGGTTACGCCTTCCCGGGCCGCTATTGTTCTCTCCGGCCACGTTACAACCGAGGATGTGGCCAAGCGCGCCGGAGAACTTGCGTCCGCCTATTCCAAGAATGTGGTCAACGTTCTTACCTTCGGTCCCGTGGGCGCTCAGGAAGTGCTGCTGGAAGTGAAGTTTGCCGAGGTCGACCGCTCCGCTCTCACTCAACTTGGGTCAAACTTCTTTTCCACCGGTGCCACGAATACGATTGGGTCCGTCACCACAGGCCAGTACGGCGGCTTTGGCCCGCAATCAATCGGTCAAATTCCAGGACAAAACCCTCCGACTCAGACCACGCAAACCATCAGCAACGTTTTGAATCTGTTTCTGTTCCGTCCTGACATTCACTTTGGCGCCGTGATCGAGGCGCTGCAAACCAAGAACCTGCTGCAGATTCTGGCCGAGCCCAACCTCATCGCGGTCAATGGCAAGAAAGCCAGTTTCCTCGCCGGCGGGCAGTTCCCTTTCCCCATCGTGCAGCCCGGCGCGGGCTTCACTGCCGTCACCATCTCCTTCAAGGAGTTTGGCGTGAAGCTGGATTTCACTCCCGTGATCATGCCCAACGGCAATATCCACCTCACGGTATCTCCAGAGGTCAGCACCCTCGATTTCGCCGATGCGCTGACGATTTCCGGTTTCACCGTTCCCGCCTTGAGCACACGCAAGGCGGAGACCGAATTTGAGTTGCGGGATGGCCAAAGCTTCGTGATTGCCGGCTTGATCGACAATCGCGTCACCGATATTTGGAACAAAATTCCTGGCCTGGGCGACATCCCAATCCTGGGAAATTTCTTTAAGAGCAAAAGCGCTCAGAAGAGCAATTCGGAACTGATGGTCCTGTGCACCGTGCATCGCGTCTCCCCCAACAACGAAGCACCGCCCAGTCCCAAAAATCCGCAACCTTTTATCAACAATGACAAGTTCGATGGGAAGAAGCCTTCGGGAAAATAACTCATTCACGCCGATCCTTCGGTAACGTGCGCGGGAAGACAAGGGCACCCAAATATGAAGCAGGTGGATTAAATTAGGACAGTGGGAGTAGCCGTCGGGTATGCCAGAGCTTTCAGTGGTTATCGTGGCCACGGACAATGAGCAACGCACCGTGCTTCAGGTGTTGGTGGATGGCACCAGCGTAGCGCGCACCGTACACAGCTGCGCCACTTTTCCGATCGCCGCCACTGATCCGGTCTCCCGGCGAGTGCAAGCGGCCAATCCCGATGTCCTGCTGATCGATATTCCCAATGACAATGCCGCCACAGCTATGCGCGCCATTGAACTACTCCATCAGGAACTTCCCGACTGCGCTGTGTTCGCCATCGGAAGCCTGAACCAGCCCCAGGTCATCGTGAGCGCGATGCGCAACGGCGCTCGCGAGTTTATCGAACGCCCCACTACCACCACCGACCTCCTCGAAGCTTTTGTTCGCCTCACGACGGCGCAGCGCCGGGTTCAGAAGGAGGGTCCCCGCGGCAAGGTGTTTTCTGTTGTCAATGCCAAGGGCGGCAGTGGAGCGACTACCGTGGCGGTGAACCTGGCTCTGGCACTGCAGTCGGCTCATGGCAATACAGCGCTGGTAGACCTTGCGCCTCTCGGGCACACCGCGCTGCATTTAAATCTCAAACCCCTGTTCAATATTTCTGACGCCACTCGCAATCTCCACCGCATGGACAGTTCCCTGCTGGAAAGCTTTATGACCCGGCACAGCGGTGGGCTGCAATTGCTCGCCGGAACCAACGCCCCTGCGTCTGTAGAACCGTCCACAGCGGAGTTTGTCAGGCTCTTCGACATGCTCGTAACCCACTTCCGCTACGTGGTCGTCGACAACTCATCGCGCCTCGATCCTGCCAGTCGCCTGGTCGCAAATTTATCGGAATGCGTACTGCTGGTTGCCTGCACCGACGTCGCTTCTTTGTGGAGCGCGGCTCGCGTGCAACAATATTTGGGAGAAACCGGCAACCGTGAGCGCCTGCGCCTGGTGCTCAACCGCTTCCGCAAAGTTCCCGGATTCAGCGAAGTCGATGCCGAAAACGCTGCCGGCGTAAAATTGCTCTGGCGTGTTCCCAATCAATATTTCGCGATCTCATCGGCCATCGATCGAGGTGCGCCGGTCATGGAACAAAGTCATACCGAGATTGCCCGTTGTTTTTCGGGGCTGGCGCAGGAATTGACTCGTAATGACGTCGATGTAAAACGTGCCACCTGGTCGCTGTTTAAGACTGTTTAAGATTTTATGCCCAATCTGCAGACCTTCGAGCGCAGTGAGTACCAGCAGGTAAAAGCGGACCTGCACCGGAAAATTCTCGATCGCCTTGATTTGGAAAAACTGGGCCGCACCACCGGCGATACGGCACGTGAGGAAGTTCTCCTCCTTATCCGCAACTCGGTCAACAGTGAGGTGGTTCCTCTCAGCTTTGCCGAGCGCGAGCGCCTGTCCCGCGAAATCCTCGATGAGATTTTCGGCCTTGGTCCTCTCGAACCGCTGCTCAAGGATCAGAGCATCTCCGACATTCTGGTCAACCGCTTCGATAAGGTCTACATTGAGCGCGCTGGCAAGCTGGAGAAAACGGGATTGTCCTTCAAAGACAATCAGCACCTCATGCAGATCATCGAGCGCATTGTTTCCCGCGTGGGGCGCCGCGTCGACGAATCTTCCCCCATGGTCGACGCTCGCCTGGCCGATGGCTCCCGCGTGAACGCCATTATTCCTCCGCTGGCGCTCGATGGAGCTTGCCTTTCCATCCGCCGTTTCGGACGCGACCCAGTCACCGCCCGCAACATGATCGAGAACCATTCGCTAACCGAGGCCATGCTGGAAGTTCTTTCCACCATGGTGAAAGGGCGCTTGAACCTGCTGATCTCAGGCGGAACCGGCGCCGGCAAAACTACATTGCTCAACGTCCTTTCCGGCTACATCCCTAACGTGGAGCGCATCGTCACCATCGAAGATGCCGCGGAACTGCAGCTTAAACAGGAGCACGTGGTTCGCCTCGAAACCCGCGCCCCCAACATCGAAGGCAAAGGCGCGGTGCGCCAGCGTCAGTTGGTCATCAACAGTTTGCGTATGCGGCCCGACCGCATCATCGTCGGCGAAGTCCGCGGCGAAGAAGCCTTCGATATGTTGCAGGCCATGAATACCGGCCACGAAGGCTCGCTCACTACGGTCCACGCGAACTCGGTGCGGGACGCTCTGGCCCGCGTGGAGAATATGGTTTCCATGGCGAATCTCAATATCCCCGAGCGCGCCGTGCGCCACCAGATTGCCTCCGCGATTCACGCCGTTGTGCAAGTTGCCCGCTTGTCTGACGGCACTCGCAAAGTGACCTCGGTTTCTGAGGTCACCGGCCTGGAGAGCGGGGTCATCTGCATGCAGGATATTTTTGTCTTCGAACGGCGCGCCACGGATGAAAATGGCAAGGTACGCGGAACTTTCCGTGCCACGGGAATTCGTCCTTCGTTTGCCGACCGCCTGGCGACCGGGGGCGCTCGATTGCGGCCGGCATTATTTGATTCGAAGACAGAAGTTTGAGGACGCTTGCTCGCTTTGTTAACCACCATTTGTTGACGAACCGTTGATGTTAACGAACCATTGATTATGTCCGAACTCTTGATTGCTCTTTTCGTGTTCTTCCTGGTTGCACTTGCAGTCTTCGCAGCCGGGTCCCTGATTGACCAGCGAAGCGCTCAGGCACGCCTCATTAGAGATCGCTTAGCTACAGTGCAGAAGGCTCCAGAACGCGAGCCCGATGAAGAATTTGCCCTGCTCCGCGACGAGCAACTCAGCAGAATTCCCGCCCTCGACAGTCTGCTGCGCCGTTCCTCGCGGGTTTCTGCGATTCAGGACGCCCTGCTGCAGGCAGGAATGAAATTTCGTGCGGGCAACTTTTTGGCTCTATGCCTGCTCTGCGGCGCGGTCGTCGGAGTCGCAACTTTGCTCTGGGCCGGCAATCCTGCCGTCGCCTGGGCCGCTCTCCTCATTGGCGCGTTTCTTCCCTATTCGTTCGTATCCTACCGTCGCCAGAAGCGTTTTGAAAAAATTGAAGAGCTCTTCCCTGAGGCCATCGACACTCTCGCCCGTGCGGTTCGTGCTGGACACGCCTTTACCACGGCTCTTGAAATGATTTCCAACGAAATCTCTGAGCCTTTAGCCAGCGAGTTCCGCAAACTCTTTGAAGAACAAAAGTTCGGCATGCCGGTGCGCGACGCCCTCATGAATCTCACCGATCGAGTGCCCCTGGTGGACGTCAAGTTTTTCGTCACTGCCGTCATGCTGCAGCGCGAAACCGGCGGCAATCTGGCCGAAATTCTTGACAATTTGTCCTACGTGATTCGCGAGCGCTTCAAGATTCAGCGGCAAGTGCGGGTCCACACTGCGCAAGGCCGCCTCACCATGATCCTGCTCATGGCCATGCCTCCTGTGGTAGTTGCGGTTCTTGAATTGTTCAGTCCGGACTTTGTTCGGCCTCTTTTCTATGATCCCCTTGGACATTTTCTGGTAGTCGTCAGTGTGGTCTTGCAGACGATTGGCTACTTCGTGATTCGGAAGATCATTAGGATCCAGGTATAAGAAATGCCTGTGCTGATTCTGACCATCGTCGTATTCGTGACCGTCGCACTGGTGGTGTTTGCCTTCGGTGCGGCAGCCGTCACGCCCAGTTCCATGCTGGGAGCCCGTTTGCGCGCTTTGGGCGGACACTCGGTTCAGGCTACTGAAAAGTCTGCCGTTAAGGTGAGAGAGCGTATCGAGCAGGCGCTCGACCCCCTCAGCAAAGCCATCCCGCTTTCCCCCTCAGACGTCTCCCGCACACGCGGCTGGCTCATCCAGGCTGGACTCCGTGATTCGCGCCACGTCAGCTACTACTTCGGCGCGCGGCTTGCGCTGGCGGCCCTGGGATTCGCCGGCGTTATTCTTTTCTCCGGCGTCAATAGCCTGGCCTTATTGGTCTGCGTTCCTGCCTTCGCTTTCTTTCTTCCACGCTTCTTTCTCAAGCGCATGATCAAAGACCGCCAGCAGCGTATTCGCATCGCACTCCCGGACGCTCTCGACCTTACTGTGATCTGCGTGGAAGCCGGTTTGGCCCTCGACCAGGCGCTAATGCGCGTGGGCCAGGACCTGCACCATGCACATCCCGACCTCAGCGACGAGTTCCATCTGGTCAATCTTGAGATGCGCGCCGGAAAGCCGCGGGCCGAGGCCCTGCGCAATCTCGTCGACCGCACTGGTGTCGATGATATTCGCGCCCTCGTCGGCACTCTCATTCAGACCGATCGCTTTGGCACCAGCATCGCCCAGGCCTTGCGCGTTCACTCCGACTCGCTGCGCACCGCCCGCCGTCAGCGCGCCGAAGAGCAGGCCGCTAAAACCACCATCAAGATGGTTCCCCCGCTCGTCTTGTTTATTCTTGTACCGTTCCTCTTCGTCACCATTGGCCCAGCACTGATTCTGGCCTATCACTCACTCGTCAGCAAATAAGGACAGCAACCCCTTGGCGTCCTTACCTTCGAGATTTGTGGACACAAGATTCACAGACGCAAAATTCATGGACCCGAGATTCGTATCAAGGGGGCCAAAATTGTTTCAGGACACGGCCTTAGCCGTGCCGCCTGAGGCTGTAAAAAAACGTGGGCTTTAGCCCCTGAGGAGCCCTCAAGGGAGCAACCGACCTCATGCCAGGATTAATCCCACAAGCGCAGGCCTTCAACCGGACCCGCCAGCTTTTCCTCGCCACCAGCCTCGCAGTAGCGCACACTCACTGGTCGCGTTTGCGTGGCCTGCTGGGAGCTTCCGAGGATGACTTCCGTAACGGCGGCGGTCTCTGGATTCGTCCCTGCCGCGGCGTTCATACTCTTGCCATGCGATTCCCCATTGACGTAGTCTATCTAGACCGCGCGGGGACGGTGGTGCACGTCGAGCACAACCTCCAGCCCTGGCGCTTCTCCGCAATCCGCATGCAGGCAGTCTCAGTTCTGGAGCTACCGAGCCACACCGTGGCCAAAACTGAAACCGCGTTGGGCGACAGAATTGAAATCAAAATGAAGGAGATCGCCTAGGCCAGTTGCTCATAAGCACTGTCATCCCGAGCGCAGCAACGGATCTTGCTATTGCCTGGAGCGGCAACACCGATGTACAAGCATCCTCATAAATTGACCAGAACTCTCCAACTCGGAGAAGTCCCGATCATCCAGATTGATGAAGCCCCCAAGCTGCTGGTCGAGTGGTCTTCGCGCTGGGATGAATTCTTCACGTCTATCGGTCCGGCGTTGGCTCGCTCCGGACCCCGCCTGGCCGGTGAGGCTCCGCATGGCCTTTTCCCCTACCGCTCAATGCTCGCTTCGGTATTGCTGGAATTGTTCTTGCTATTCGTCGTCGCCATTCTTCCCCGCCAGATCGACCATCTTCGTCCTTACGCCGCACCTAAGGTACGCCCCTATGAAGTAATCTACTATTCCGGCGACGAACTGCCGCGCACCGAAGACCTCGGCGGCTCGCAGACTGGAGCTAGCGGCCGTGCGGGAGGCGAGGAAGCGCATCACAACACCCAGATCATTCGCGTGTCTCGCGGCAGTTCGCTTGCGGCGAAGGTGGTTGACGCTCCCAACCTTAACCTTCCATCTTCCACTGGCGCGGTCGCCAATTTGCTCGCCTTTAAGTCGAACCCTGCACCACCCTCGGCGGAAGGCTTGCATTCTTTTCCCAGGGCTCCCAGTCTTCCTGCCAACGTGATCGCGCCCGCGCCAGTGGACGTGGCTCGCGACCACCACCGTAGCGCTGTAACCCTCGATTCCGTCGTTCCACCAGCGCCGAGTATCTCAGCAGACAAGTCTCGAACCGCTCCGTCTCTGAATTCGTCCGTTGTTCCTCCCGCACCCAGCGTTCGCTCCGAACACACGCTCATCGCACCTTCTCTGGCCTCGACCGTCATCGCCCCCGCCTCCCCGAGGATCTCTCGGGACCAGGCGCGTTCTACACCGGCCCTCAACGCCAGCGTGATTCCTCCCGCGCCTGCAAGTATCGACCGCGCCGTGGCGCCCACGCGCGTGCAGATGAACGACGTTCCGGTCGTACCTCCTCCTGTGAGCGCGCCTGAGCGCGACACCACACGCAATGCGAAACTGAATCTACCTTCCCCTTCGGTCGTCGCGCCTCCACCCTCGGCGGACTCCGCCCGCGACCTGCGGCGGCTCGAAAGTGGCGGCGCTGCATCTTCGCCAACAGTCGTTCCTCCGCCGCCAACTCAACCGGGCAATGTCTCGCTCGTGAGCAGCATCATAGGAAAACTGTTCGGCACGCAGGATGTCGTCCCGCCTCCACCCACTGTCTCTTCGGCAAGCCGCAACGCGTCTGGAGGCCAGGGGAACGCGCTTGCCACTGATGTCGTGCCGCCTCCGCCCTCGGCTTCTGCAGCAACCACCGGTGGGACTTCACGAATGTCGCCGCGCGCTTCGCCCGCGAATATTGTCCCTCCACCTCCATCCGTAAATGGATCGAATACCGGCGGCTCCGCCGCGCGCTTCGCTTCGCCCGGCTCCAATGTCGTTCCACCGCCTCCAACTGTGGTCGCATCGGCTTCCGGCGGCGCGCCGGGAAATCGCGTCGCAGGCTCAGTCGGTTCAGGAACCGGCCTCGTCAACAACAATATCGTTCCGCCACCTCCCTCCATCGGTTCAGGCACCGGCAGAACAGGCTCTGGACTCGGCGCACCCGGCGACGCCGGCTCGGTGCTTGCTCCTCCCAAGGGCACAGGCGAACATGCTGATAACTCCGGAATTGTCCTGTCGGCACAACCCGGCTCGAGCGTAGGCGTGCCCGGCACGGGTGGCAAGAGTTCGCTCGCGATGTCGCCTTCCGGTGGAGAAAAGCCGGGCGTCGGCGGCTCAGGCGGAGGCGCTGGCATTGGTCACGGTGAGGGTCCCGGCAGTGGCTTAACGGGAGAAAACTCAGGCGCGGGAAAAACTGGCGCCGGTCGCGGCTCCGACCCCAACTCTCGCGCCGGAATATCTCCCACCCCCGGTCCCGGCGGCGCAGGCAACGCTCCCACGGGCACTCCGGCCGTGCCCGGCGTCGACGTTCGCGGCGGCAGCACCATCGTCACTCTGCCCAGCTTCGGATCCGACGGCAACGGCGGCGATCCCAATCTTCCCGGGCGCTCCTCTGTGAAAACACAGCAGGGTCCAGCCATCACCATTGTCGCGACCTCCCGCTCGGGAGGCGCGTTTGATTTCTATGGGAAACTTCCCGGGGACAATTACACCGTCTACGTCGACACAGCCCTCGGAACCGTAGTGATGCAATTCGCCGAAGCCGATCCCGCCGCGCATCCCCAGGCCGGGGCCCTAATCGGCCCGCAAGGTCTTCGCACCAACTTGCCTGCGGGCCTTCCCCACGCCCGCGTCGTTGTCAAATGTACGCTCGATCGTTCCGGTAATATCAGAAATGTCCAGCTTCTCGAACCCGGCCCGCCTACAATGACTGCGAAAATCCTGACTGCGCTGCCCTCTTGGAAATTTCGTCCTGCCATGCGCGGCACTCAGCCCGTGGAAGTAAATGCCATCCTCGGCTTCAACATCGATACCAACGACAGGTATTAAGCGCACATCTCGACTCCAGCCGCGGAGCGGCGAGAGAATGCAGCCCACAGCTTGCCCTGAGCCTGTCGAAGGGGCGAAAGCCGTGGGTAAGAAGCCGTGGCGGGAACAAGCCCCGAAGGGGCGAAAGAAAAGCTACAACCTAGGCTGAGACGCGCCAGGACCACGCGCCTGCAAATGCCGCAAGCAACCCACCGAATCGTACCGCCTGCTAACCCTCCATCGTAGACACATCCCCCGCATCCACACCCGCCTCTTTCGCCTTCAGAAACCGTCGCAGAATTTTCCCCGATCTCGTCTTCGGCAAAGACGTCACAAACTCCAACGACGATGGAGTCGCGATCGGTCCCAGTTCCCTGCGCACGTGTTCAATCAACGCAGCCGCCAGCGCATCAGACGCCACATGATCGTTACGCACTTGCACGAATGCCTTGATCGTCTCGCCCTTCAACGCATCGGGCACTCCAATGGCCGCAGCCTCCGCCACCGCCGGATGCGATACCAGCGCGCTCTCCACTTCCGCCGTGCCAATGCGGTGTCCGGCCACGTTGAGCACGTCATCGTAGCGGCCGAGCACGGCAATATATCCATCTTTATCCTTCACGGCTACATCGCCCGTCACATAGCAACCAGGAATAACCTGCCAATCCCTTTCATAGCGCGCCGGGTCGCGCCACACCGTGCGGAGCATATGTGGAAACGGCCGCTTCAGCACCAGCCGTCCTCCCACTCCAGCGGACGCCGGCTTGCCGTTTTCATCTAGCACATCGGCCTCGGCTCCTGGCATCGCCACCCCCACTTTTCCTGGACGCATCGCCATCGACGGCGGCGTCCCAATCGTGGGCCCGCCTAACTCCGTTTGCCACCAGTTATCAATGACGTAACCCCACTTGCCATCTCCACCCAGATGAGTCTGCGCCCAGCGCCACGCTTCAGGATTCAAAGGCTCGCCCGCGCAGGCTATTACTCGCAAGCTGGTCAGGTCGTGCGCCGCCGGATAGCTCTCGCCAAAGCGCATAAACATTCGTAACGCCGTGGGGGCGGTAAACATCTTCGTCACCCCGTAGCGTTCGACTATCTCCCACGCCACGCCCGGATTCGGATAGTCGATTGCTCCTTCGCGGAACAGCGTGGTCACGCCCGCGCAAAGTGGCGCATACACAATGTAGGAATGTCCCACCACCCAGCCAATATCAGAAGTGCACCAGAAAATATCGCGCGCACCCACATCGTAGTAGCTCTCTAAATGGTAGGTCGTTCCCACCATGTAACCGCCGTGGACATGCACCACGCCCTTCGGCTTGCCCGTCGAACCCGACGTGTAAAGCAGGAACAGCGGATCTTCCGCTTGCATCTCTTCCGCCGGACAGTCAGCAGAAAACTTCAGCAGATCGTTAAAGTCGATTTCGCGCGGAGCACTAAGTTCGGCCTTGCATCTCGAATACACCACCACTTTTTCCACGCACTCCAACTTGTCCACTGCCTCATCGACGATAGACTTGAGGGCCACAGTCTTTCCGCGCCGGAAACCCACGTCGCCTACAATCACCACCTTGGCCTCTGCGTCGGTAATGCGATCCCGCAGCGCGGTGTGACCCAGGCCCGCGTAGACAACGGAGTGAATCGCGCCCAGCCGGGCGCACGCCAACATGGCAACCGCGCCTTCAATCGTTAAAGGCATATAAATGACCACGCGGTCGCCCTTCACCACCCCCAGCGATTTCAATCCATTGGCGAAGCGGCAAACCAACCGGTGGAGCTGTCCATAAGTGACAATCCGCTCGCTGCCATCTTCGCCCAGCCAGATGAATGCGGCACGATTGCACCGATCCGAACTTGCATGCCGGTCCAGCGCATTAATCGTAATGTTGGTCTTGCCGCCGGTGAACCAGCGATGGTGAACCCCATCCCACTCCAATACGCGATCCCATTTTCGTGACCACACAAAGCGTGCCGCGTAGTCTCCCCAGAAACTCTCAGGATCTCTCTGCGCGCGTGCGCATTCTCCCAGCCAATCCTTTTGGATGGTATTGCTGGCTACAATCTTCGGCGCCGGATATTCCTTATCCGTGGCCAAAAGGTTTGAAATGTTTTCTAGCTTTGGAGCGGTTATAGCGCTCATGTAGACCTCCCGAGAGTGCGGCGACTGCTAACCCTGCTAATAGGCTGAAATGGATTTTACTCTGCGCGTGGGTCGCCGGAAGTAATGCAGATCACGGCATAATGTGTTCCGCCGACTGATCACCGTGTTGAACCTGAAACAATGTGTGTCGGGCTGTCCGCTCCAAGGAATCGTAAACTGTTATTTACAGCTGGAAATTCTTGTGGTAGCGTTCCTGCCCTTAGGGCTGACCGAGCAAAGTTTCTAGAAGTTGGGTCCCGAAGTTACCTGAGCCCAGATCACTTTTCCAGGTCCGACAAGAAGCAACCCAGCCTCCGGCAAGAAGTGGTTTCGCTTGCCCATTTCAACGAAAGGCTCCCAGTTAAGGAGAACGAAATACCTTTATGAACCTGAAGCGATGGCTTTGCAGTTTACTCCTGGCAGTCGTATCGGTCGCACCGGATTTTGTCTTCGCCGGAACGAATGACGCCGCGGACGCGAAAAACAGCTCCCCTCCCAACACCGCCAATACCGCCAACGCAGCTGAACCGGCTGCCGCCGCAAAACCGAACCCGTCCTCGAGCCTAACTCCGATCCCTGGAAACGCAAATGTTACGGCATTGCTGGGCGTGCTGGTGATGAAAGGTGTGCTCGCGCCCGCCGAGGCCAACGCTATTCAGAACGCAGCTCCCGAAGTCGAGTTTCAGCTCCTGATAGACGCGCTTAACCGCAAGGGTGTATTGAGCGCAGGGGATTTGTCTGCAGCTACAAACTCCGCGGCGCAACCTTCCGTCCCGGTGGCGGCCCCGGTTGCGATTCGCGAAACTGTTTCGGCATCCATCGCGAGTCCCGACGCCGAGTCCTCGCCGCAAGCTGGCCATCCGACGCCCGCAATTCAGGGAACGCAGCCCCCGCCATCACCGTCGGTGGTACCGGCTATCGCCCCGTTACGGGTGTTGCCCGTCGATCCGCCCAAGAAAGAAGGCCTGAATGCCGCATTTAAGATGGGTCCGGTAAAGATGACGCCGTACGGCTTCATCAAGGCAACCGCCGCCCATGACACAAGCTCTCCGAATGGCGACGACTTCCCATTTGTGGGCTTGTTCCTGACCACCCCGCAGACTTTTGATACTGGCCCCACCAAAGACCCTGAATTCCATTTAAAGGCACGTTCCACACGTCTCGGGGCGAACATCGAATGGCCAGACATCTCGAGCAAAATCGTGCTGACCGGCCGAGTCGAGGGCGACTACGAAGGCAACTTCAGCGAAGTTGATAACCGCGACGTTTCGTCGATTCGCAGCAACGCGTTCCAATTGCGCCTGGCTTGGGCGCGTTTGGATTACGCCGCCAGCGATAACACGGATATTTATTTTGAGGGCGGACAGGACTGGACGCTGTTCGGCTCCAGCGCGCTGCCCAATATTCTGGAAACCACATTCCTCGAAGCGTTCTACGGCGCTGTCTGGGAGCGCTCACCACAATTCCAGTTCGGCCTGGTGCAGAAGCTCAGCCCATGGCACAACCTCAAGTTCTCTCCTACATTTGCGCTCATGATGCCGAGCTCAGGTCAAATCCTGAAGCTCGGATCCGTGGGCTTGGCGGGCCAGCTGGGGGAAGGCGAGCGCGAGGGTGCCGACTCCGGACGTCCCGAGTTGGAAGGTAGAGTGGCGTTCCAGTTCCAGCTGGACAATGCCCCGGGCGTAGCCCCGGCGCAAATTCTGGTGAGCGGATTTGACTCGCGGCGCACGTCGCTCGTTCCCAACACGTCGTACTGCACGAATGTGCTAACTTGTGGCGCAGGCCTTACTCCAGCGAACTATGTCGCTGCCTTCCCCAACGGATTTAGCGCTTCCAGCAGCGAGTATGGCGAGCAAATCGCGGTGCAATTGCCCACCCGGTGGTTTACCTTGGTGGCGAGCGCCTATCAGGGTGGCGACCTGCGCTTCTTTTTCGGCGGTCAAGTCAACTCCTTCGCCACCGATACAGCCGGACTGACCAACATCGTAGGAGGGGCGAACTCCACCTTCACTGGCTACAACGCCGGCTTCTCCACTCTCGACGGCGGTCCGCTGGCTGCCGCCGGCGGCGCGGTACTCGGCACGAACGCGGCTGGACAGGTCGTGGTTGCTCCACAGAAGCCCGTCCGGTCGTTTGGTGGGTTTGTCAACCTGGGCCTTCCGCTTTCCCGCTGGTTCAACGCCAATCCCAAAGGTCACAACGCCGGCTGGCAGCTTTATTTCAACATGGGCAAGGATCAGGTGAATAACCGTGATCTGAATAATCCCGGCTTCACGGCCAACGCCAACACCTTGTCTCCACTGCCGCTTTCGATGGGCAAGATGTTCGCGGCAACCATGTACTACAAACTCAACCCGTACGTCACGTTTGGCATCGAGCAGTCGGTCTATGCCACTCGGCTTGAGGATGGCCTTACGCTTTACAACATTGCCGGGCAACCGTCCAACGAATGGCAGGATCACCGTACCGAATTCGGGCCAATTTTTACGTTCTAGAACCTGACCCGAATGATCGAAATGGCTGGTGCCGATTTTTGGCGGCACTGGATACTGAGGCAAAGGGGACGGGCTCCATTCGGGCGATGGCCCGTACTTGAGTCTGTCCTCCTAAGCCTCTTCTAGCAAAGGAACCTATTGTGCGGCGAGCGCCAAGGGGTCACAATGTACCGACTCGGCGGGACCGAGCTTCCAGAGTCCCGGAAAACCGGGGATGCAACGGTTGCATCTGCAGTGTTTGGAGGAGTTAGTTCCATGAGTATGCGTCGAATGGCAGTCCTGCAGGCAGGTCTACTGCTGGTGGCCATGTTCGCGAACGCCACTTCGCAGAACAACGCGATGCGGATCAAGGTTCTGGGTTCTGAAACTCGATCGGTGAGCCTGGGCGGCAACGACGTTCCCAAGAATTGCGACCAAGTCAATTTTGACGCGTATTGCAATAACAGCAAGACGGCGACAGTGACGAATACTTTGTTGGTGCAAGAAGGCAACGAACCTCCGTTCCATATCGCCTGCACCATCGACTCAAAGTTTTCCCGGTGTAGACCGCTGCCCAAGGGCGAAAGTTTCGACGCCAGAAGAGAAAAGCACGGCCTTGAGGTCTACTACATCGATGACAAGGGCAAGGCGCGAAAGCAGTTGTACACGCTGGTAGATAAGGACGGAAAGGCCGGTCCGCCGGCGACTGTGGCCGCAGTTGCAACTCAACCCGCCCTGCACGCTGCGGCACCGCCGCAGAATTCACCGGCCCCAGCTCCAGTCCCGCCAACTGGCTCCGTGCAGGGAGTTCCTACGGAAAAGGTAAGATGCAATTTCAGTTCGACACCCTCCGGTGCGGACATCACCGTTGACGGCAAGTATGTGGGAAACACGCCATCCGAAATCAGCGTTAGCACCGGGACGCACGTCGTGGTCTTGTCTGTGCCAGGGTTTGCCGAGTGGAAGCGGGAACTCACGGTGCTGTCTGGATCAGAATTGACCGTAAGCGCAGTTTTACAGAAGGGACAGCCCTGACCGTGGGTGTCGCTGCGATAGGAAATTGTCCCCTGGGGTTGTCCGCTTTTGTAGGCTGGTGGTACAGTCCGGGGCTGGGTTTTCTTTCCGACGCCGTGTACTGCCTGAGACTCAAGAAATCCGAACTTGAGCCCAGGACAAGTTACCGCATGTAAATGGAGGAAGTATGGCAAACGCCGCTGTCGTGGGAGCTGGTAGAGCAGAGTACAGCATCTGGCGTGTGATCATGGCCTCGTCGGTCGGCACCATGATCGAATGGTACGACTTCTACATTTTCGGCAGTCTGGCCGCCATCCTCGGTCCAAAATTTTATCCTCCGGGCAATGACACTTTCGCCTACGTCGCCTACCTGGCCACGTTTGCTGTCGGCTTTTTAGTGCGGCCTTTCGGCGCGCTGTTCTTCGGGCGCATCGGCGATCTCGTAGGGCGCAAGTACGCATTTCTGGTAACGCTCTCGATCATGGGCTTCTCGACATTCGCCATCGGCCTGCTGCCCTCCTACGCCACCGCAGGCTGGTTCGCGCCCATCGTACTGCTTTTGATCCGCGTGTTACAAGGCCTGGCGCTGGGCGGCGAGTATGGCGGCGCTGCGGTTTACGTCGGAGAGCACGTCCCCGACGACAAGCGCGGCTTCTACACCAGCTTCATCCAGATCACTGCCACCCTCGGCCTTTTTCTCTCGCTTGTCGTAATTCTGATTACCCAGAACTCGATGTCGAAAGAAGAGTTCGCCGCCTACGGCTGGCGCATTCCGTTCCTGATCTCGATCATCCTGGTCATGATCTCGCTCTACATCCGCCTGAAGATGAAGGAATCGCCCATCTACGCCGAGCTCAAGAGCGCAGGAATGACTTCCGCACAGCCACTCAAGGATGCATTTACCAAGTGGCCCAATCTGAAGAATGTCCTGATTTCGCTCTTCGGAGCCACCGCGGGACAGGGCGTGGTCTGGTATACCGGGCAGTTCTACGCGCTGTTCTACATGCAGACGATCTTGAAAGTGAATGTCAAAACCGCCAACATTGTGGTCGCAATCGCGCTGCTGCTGGGTATGCCATTCTTCACTGTGGTGGGCGCGCTCTCCGATCGCGTCGGCCGCAAGAAGCTCATGATGGCTGGCTGCCTGCTCGCCGTCCTCACTTATATCCCCATTTACAAAGCCATGCAGCGCGCCGCGGGAAACAACGTTGTCACCGTCAAATCCACCCGCAACAAAGTGACCGGCGCAATCTCACTAACGGCCTTGACCACCGACGCGACTGGCGCATTAGTACCTGCCAAGGAAGCGCCGAATCCGGATCGCACCATGTTGGTGCTGCTGGTTTTCGTGCAGGTGATTTACGTCTGTCTGGTTTACGGTCCGATTGCTGCATATCTGATTGAGGCTTTCCCTGCGAAGATCCGCTACACTTCGCTCTCGCTCCCCTACCACATAGGCAATGGTGTCTTTGGCGGGTTACTGCCGTTGATCGGCCTGTCGTCGGTCGCGGCCACCGGCAATATTTATGCCGGTCTCTATTACCCGATGATTGTGGCTGGTATGACGTTTATCGTCGGAAGCCTGTTGCTCCGCGAAACTCACAATGTCCGCATCTGGGATGAAGCCGCAAAACCAGCCCCGGCCACGCACTGAGGGAGCAAAAAAACGAGGAACACAAAAACTTGCCAGCAGCAGCGGAGGATGCTGTCCTTCTTCCGCTGGGTCGGCAACTCTAATTTCCACATCCACCAGGAATTTGGAACTCACGTCAACCGATGACCGTCCGCTTTTCCCTCCACAACCCCACACCTGCCAGACAGTAAACTCCTATTGCGACCAGCAACAGCGCTCGCATCCCAAACAACAGCGAAAGGTTTTCCAACAGTCCTCCCGCCACTGCGCCCAGCATATTTGCCCCCAGCGCCGCGCTCGGAGACTCAGCCACTCGAAATTCCGATGCGAACAGTATTCCCGCAAATACCACAGGCACCGCGAACACGACAGTCGCAATCATCCCCACCACGGCTGGTGACCCTCCAATCCGGCCAAAGGGAAACCAGTAGGCAATCGCCAGCCCCACCAGCAGACCTGCCCAGATCCACAACCGCGGCCACCGCTTCCCTCCGCGCTCCACCACCGCATTCGCCAGCAACAACGCCAGCAGCAAGGCCGAAATCACGATGCCGTTCACCTGCCATACCGTCCCGAAAAACAAAGCTAAACGGCTGATCACCTGCGTCTCCAGCAGCAGAAATCCAGCACCCATGCTAAAGAAAAACACCGAAGGAGTCCTCCGTCGCGCGCCTTCAATCTGCATGTACAAACCAATCGCAATCAGAATCACCAGTATTCCGATGGAATAATATGTCCGCGGAATCCACCGCCCCTCCTGATACAAATACGGCCAATCATCGGTCGTGATAGGAACCGATGTCCCCTCCAGCGTCACAGCGTTCTTTCGTACAAACTCTCCCAGCCGCGGATCCGCACTCATGGCTTCTTCCACCCGGTTACCCGGCGAGATTACAAAACAGGTCGCGGGCACGGAGTAGTTCGATGTCGCGTGGAACACCAGCGGAGATTTCCCAAATGTTTTCTTCAACATCTCCTTTAGCCGCACCGCCAACCAACGATGGTCGACGAAGAACTTTACAAAAATCACGCCGTTCGGACTCAGCTGACGGCTGGCCTCGCGGAACGACTCCTCCGTATAGACAAAATTATCGATCCGCATGTTCGCATAGTCGGACAATTGCGAGTGTGAATCCAGCAGCCCAAACAGAATCAGATCGTATTGCTGATTCGTGCGCTTCAGAAATGCCCGCGCGTCCGTCACATGAATCGTCACCCGCGGCGAATCGTAAGGATGCTCCGGATGTTCTCGTTTCCCCAGATTCAGAATCGCCCGATCGATCTCCACCGCATCCACCGAACTGGCGCCATTTCGCAACGCCGCCGCTACATCGTTTCCCGTGCCCGAGCCCACAATCAGCACCTTCGCGGCCGGCGGCACAAAACGAAATGGCAAATTGTAAGGACTATCTTCCCGCGCTTCCTTCATCAGACCAGGATGCCGCCCCAGAAACTGATCCGAAAGATTAATGATCCTCTGGTAAAACGTGTGATTCACCATCATCGTTCCGCCGTTGGCCTCGCCATCCGTGTATTGCGGCGTGTATTGCAGTTGCTGATATGGCGTCCACAAAACCTTCGTATCCGGAGCGCCTTCTCCGTGCAGCAACAGAACCAGGGGAACAATCAGGCTCGCAACCAAAATCCGATCCCGCCGCGAGGATTGCAGAAGCGCAAAACCCAACAGCACCGCTCCCAGCCATACCGCCGGCGGCAACTTCAAAAGGCTCACCGCGAAAAACGCCAGAACTCCCAGCAAGCTCCCCAACAGATTCCAGGAGTAGGCTCGCAACGCGTTCGGAGCGCGGTCCATCTGATGGCTCACGGTCTGTCCCAAGGGCACAAAAATCATCACGATCAGCAGGAACAGCGCACCCGCAAGCACAGCGGTCATGCCATACCGCATCCAACTGGACGTACCTCCCGACGACCAGATCGCAATATCTCCCCCGCCTCCAAGGCTCTGCGAAAGGCCCTCATACAATGCACCGCCTCGCCACGGCATCCGCAACACCAGAAGCAATCCCAGAAATGCTTTCACCGCCGTCAACCACCGTACCCGCTGTCCCGCCAGCGCGCAGCCCAGACCGAAACCTACAAAACACAGAAGAAGTGCCAGGCTCTTGAAGTAAGCGAAAACCCAAACCTCCACCGCAATCCAGCGGATGAAAGCGAGTTCCGCGAAAAGTGTGAGAAAGCTGGCCAGTAACAAACGTCCTGGGCTCCAGTTGTCGAACCCGTCGTCGGTAACGTCAAGCAGCGGAACTCCGCGGCGCTTCCCCACTGACACCACGATCCGAAACGCCACCAGGATCGCTGCCGCCAGTAAGAAAGTGATGATTCGCGAATTCATTTTTGAGAGTCGTTCGAGATCGCCGAATGCCGAGACGAACGCAGCATTATATCCTCCGCGCTATGGCACAACAGCAAAAGCCTCTGCTCGGGGAAAGCTTTTCGAAAAATAACTGCTGAACGCACGAAGGCCGCGACTCGCGCCGCGGCCTACCTCAGAACCTTCTTTCTTTTCTTTCGAACTCAGCTTACTGCAAATGGATCATCTTGGCGCTGGCATCCAGGGTGCCGTGCACTTTCACTCGCTTGCCTTCGTACTTCTGCACTTCGTCCTGGTGGTCAATGTCGTAGGTCTGGCCGCTGGCCTCGTCCTTCAACATATACTTGTCGCCCGACTTTACGATCGTACCGCTAAAGGTCTGAACTCCTGTCGGGGACTGAGCCTGAGCACCGGGAGCCGGCTGTGCCGCCTGGTCCGGCGTCTGCGCCGGTGGTTGGCTCTGCGTTTGACTCGGTTGCGTTTGGTCCGGCGTCTGCGGCGCCGTCGCTGGTGTTTGAGACTGTTCCGCTGCCGGCGGAGGTGCAGGCTGATCCGCCGTGGGCTGTTGCGCCTGAGGATCTGGCGATGTCTGCGGCGTCGTTTGTTGCGCGTTGAGCGAAATACCCACGCTCAGAAATAGAACTAGAGCGCTCAGGAACCACAAGGGCTGAACTCGGTTTTTCATGAAATCCTCCGGAAGTTTTAAGACGCAGTTTCTCGTCTCCTCCTCGGGTTGAAGCAAACCGTGTGCCAAAGATTTGCATTTACTATTCTTCCGGAATCGAATACCTGTAGCTTCACCACGAGTTGTTCTATTTGCACATCTTAGCCATCATCAGTAAACATTCTCGCTGAAGCCAGCTACGGAATCATCCAATCGAGGAATACCGCGAACGCTGTACCACGCATTTCTTACCGTCTGCGCGCCGCCGAGCACATTTTGCACTCCCATTATTTTTTCTTTTGTTGCGCGTACTGGTCTGCGCCCATAAAGTGCAGCGACACATAAGGCTCGTTGCCGACTACCCAACTGTCGTGCCCCGGTGCGATATAAAAGACGTCACCGCCCTTCATCTCGATGACCCGGCCATCGTCCATCGCTGCCGTCGCCCGCCCCGACACCACCATTCCGACATGCTCTACCATGCAACTCTTGGCGCCCGCCGCCTTACCCACATGCTGCGACCACTTCCAGCCCGGCTCGTAAGTCGCGCGCCCAATCGTCATCCCGCCAACATGAACCAGCTCAAACTTCCCTTTCTCAAACGTTCGCACTTCGTCTGGATGCTCAAACCGCTTCAGAATCACCTCGTCCATGATTCCTCCTAAGCGACTAGCCCAACATAATATTCTTCGAGCAGCCCCGCGCGTTGCCCAACCTCGGCCACACGCATCACAAAATAAACGCGAGTGTCGAAACCGCCGGGTGCCCCATTTCTCGCATTCTTTGCGAGAAGTGGGAATTTTCTTCGGAAGCCTACCTCGAGTGTCAGTGTTTAAAGGATGTCATTCCGAACCGGGCCCCAAGCCCGGTGAGAAACCTGCTTGTCCCGCACCCCGAACCCTGTCGCCTTTGCCCTTGTTCGTGTGGAACGGGCACTCCTGCCCGCTTGCTTTTGACTTTGATCCCGATTTTGACCGGTGACGGCTTCAGCCGTGCCCAAAAGCTTCGCTGGGTGCCCCATTTCTCGCATCCTTTGCGAGAAGTGGGAATTTTCTTCGGAAGCCTACCTCGAGTGTCAATGTTAACAAGGATGTCATTCCGAACCGGGGCCCAAGCCCGGTGAGGAACCTGCTTGTCCGGCACCCCGAAACCTGTCGCCGCTGCCCTTGTTCGTGTGGAGCGGGCACTCCTGCCCGCTTGCTTTTGACTTTGATCCTGACCGGGTGCCGGGTGTCCCATTTCTCGCATCCTTTGCGAGAAATGGGGATTTCTTCGGAAGCCTAAGCTTTGAAGGGCACAGCTTCAAGAGCCCGCCCTGAGCTCGCCGAAGAGAACCTTGCTGACGAACGTAAAAAAGCCCCAACTCTCATAGTTTAGGGCCTTGTCCGTTTTATCCATGTGAATCCGCGAAAATCCGTGGCAAATAGCTCTTAGTGTCTTCCCCCGCCCGGCCCGCCGCGTCCGCGATCGCGCCCGCCACCACCAGATCGCCCGCCCCGCCCACCGCGCCCTCGATCTCGTCCCCCGCCGCCCGGCCTTCCGCCGCGGCCACCACGATCTCCGCCATGCGGACGATCGCCGTGAGGCCGGTCGCTGACGCCCACATGCGGCGCGCCATCGCGATTGAAGTTCGGTTCGCCTTCCGCCTCATCCGGGAAATCTCCACCACCTTCAATCACCATGGTCCCAGTGCTTGCCGCCGGCGCAAATTCACCCTCCGCCGCCGCTGGCGCGCCCTCGGGTCCGCCTCCGCCACCCGTTTTCGCGCGCTGTTCTTTTAGAATCGCTTTGCGCGACAACCGGATGCGGTTGCCTTCCACCGCCAGCACTTTCACCAGCACCTGATCGCCTTCTTTCAACTCGTCGCGGATATCGCCGATGCGATGCTCCGCCACTTCGCTGATGTGCAGCAACCCATCAGTGCCCGGGATGATTTCGACAAACGCCCCGAAATCCGCCAGTCGCGTCACTTTGCCGAGGTAGGTTTTCCCTACTTCCGCCGTCGCCGTCAGATCGCCGATGATCTGCAGCGCCTTCGCTGCCGACGCCTGATCGCTCGACGCAACTTTCACCAGACCGGAATCTTCCACATCGATCTTCACTCCGGTTTGTTCCACGATGCTGCGGATCATCTTTCCGCCCGGCCCAATTAGGTCGCGGATCTTGTCGACCGGAATCTGCACTGTATAGAAGCGCGGAGCGAAATCAGAAATCTTTTCCCGCCCCGAAGTAATCACTTCTTCCATCTTCCCGAGAATGTGCAGCCGCCCGCGCTTGGCCTGCGCCAGCGCCTCCCGCATAATCTGCGAAGTAATTCCGGCGACCTTAATATCCATCTGCAGCGCGGTGATCCCGTCCTTGGTTCCGGCAACTTTGAAATCCATGTCCCCGTAGTGATCTTCCGCGCCCGCAATGTCAGTAAGGATGGCATATTGCTCGCCCTCCTTCACCAATCCCATGGCAACGCCGGCCACCGGAGCCTTCAGCGGCACTCCCGCATCCATCAGCGAAAGTGAAGCCCCGCAAACCGTCGCCATTGACGACGATCCATTCGACTCCAGAATGTCCGACACCACCCGCATCGCGTAAGGCCACGATTCTTCGCTCGGCAGCACCGACGACACCGCGCGCTCTGCGAGCGCGCCGTGTCCAATCTCTCTTCGCCCCGCCCCCCGCAAAAACGCAACCTCCCCCACACTGAACGGCGGGAAGTTGTAGTGCAGGAGGAAGCGCTTTTTGGCTTCACCTTCGAAGCCTTCGAGGCGCTGCATGTCGTCGCTGGTGCCGAGGGTGGTCGTGACCAGGGCTTGGGTTTCGCCGCGGGTGAAGATGGCGCTGCCGTGAGTGCGAGGCAGGACGCCGGCTTCGATCCAGATGTCGCGGACTTCGTCGAAGGCGCGGCCATCGGGGCGGCGTTTCTTTTCCAGAACTTCTTCGCGGAAGATGCGTTCGCGCAGAGTTTCGAAATATTGTCTGAACTTGGCTTGCGCCTCTTCGTCGTCCTCGGGAATTTCGGCTTGCAGCTCTTTCTTGAGCTCCCGGACCAGCGTGTAGCTCTCAGCCTTGGGATGTTTTTTGGTGTCGAGGCGGTCGGAGAGATCGGCGCCAATTTTCGATTTCAGCTTGTCGAAGTAGGCCTGGTCGAATTCCGGCGGAGTGACTTCGCGTTTTTTCTTGCCGGCTCTGGCGCGAAGGTCGTTGATGGCGGCGCAGATTTTCTTGATTTCGGTGTGGCCGAATTCGATGGCGTCAACGACAACTTCTTCGCTGACTTCTTTCGCGCCGGACTCGATCATCACGATTCCGTCGGCGGTGCCGACGACCATGATATTCAGCAGGCTCTCGCGCATTTCGTCGTAGGTGGGATTGATGATGAACTGTCCACCGATTTGCCCGACGCGGACCGCGCCGATGGGGCCGAGGAACGGAATGTCGGAGAGGCTGAGCGCGGCGGATGCGCCGTTGATACCGAGCACATCGGGATCATTACTGGCGTCCGCCGAGAGCACGAAAGCGATGACCTGAGTCTCGCATTTGAAGCCTTCAGCAAACATGGGACGGATGGGGCGATCGATCTGGCGGCTGGTGAGCACTTCGCGTTCGCTCATGCGGCCTTCGCGCTTGATGAAGCCGCCGGGAAAGCGTCCGCCGGCGTAGGTGTATTCGCGGTAGTCAACGGTGAGGGGGAAGAAATCAATGCCCTCGCGCGGGTCGGGGTTGGCGGTGGCGGTGGCGAGGACGACGTTATCGCCCATTCTTACAACGGCAGCGCCGTGGGCCTGCTTGGCCAATTTTCCGGTTTCGAATGAGAGTTGTTTTCCGCCGGCGAGGTCGACTGTAACAGTACTAACTTCTGGTTTCATTTTTCATCCTTCTTTAGTTTGGATCACTTCAGTTGTGATCAGGAGGGCAGGCGCGCTGCTCCGCTTACGACTTCCAGTTTCCGCGGGTTGTGGGGATGGAAGAACGCGTTCAGCCATGGGTATGCGGGCGCCATGAGAGATGGGTTCCGAAACCGGCTCGGAATACGTCTTCGATAATACGCACGGTGTGAATTGGCTCAATGCTCGACCGGCTTCGAGAGGAAGGCGGCGTTCTCAGATACGTTTAAGGGAATTGTCTTCTTTAGAATCTCGTTCTAAAGAAGATCTGGGATGGATGCTTCATCGCCTCCCACCTTTGCGCAAAAAGCGCGCAAAGATGGGCCACCCAGATTTTCCAGATTACTTGCGGATGCCGAGCTTCCCAATGACCGTCTTATAGCGCTCGGAATCGTATCTCTTGAGGTAGTCGAGCAAGCGACGCCGCTTGCTGACCAGCATGAGCAGGCCGCGGCGCGAGCCGTGGTCCTTCTGGTGCGTCTTGAAGTGGTCCGTCAACTGGCCAATGCGTTCACTAATGATGGCGATCTGAACCTCGGGACTCCCCGTGTCAGTCGCGTGCGTCTGATACTGGTCAATGACAGATTTCTTTTGCTCTCTGGCTAACACTAACCTGGTGCACTCCTGTTCTGGTTTCGATTTATCCTGGTGACAGTGATGAGGTTATCATGCGGGAAGTGGGAGTGTAAAGGCGAGTGAGGGTTGTTCGATCCGGCAGGCTGAGTTGGAGCTGGTGCAGTAGGGATTTCTGTTCGGCCGTGGGTTCGGTAATCCGACGCAAGCGGATCTCGCGTCCGTCCGTGGTGGGCAGCACGATGTCGGCGCTCTGCAACGTGGACAACAATGCCAGTGTCTTCATCGGCGAGAAGGGCTGAGCGTTGTCGGCTTCGCTGGCCGAAGATTGTGGGACGATCGCAGGCCGTCGCTGCAGCAGATGTTTCAGTGTCACCCATAAGGCATACCCCAGAAACGCCACCAGGACATGGGCCTTCACTCGCGGCTCTTTCTGATGGAACAACGGCCGAATCGATAGCTCGCTCTTGAGCGCACGAAACGAGGCCTCGGATGATGTCGTAGCGTTCGCTGTGGCCGAAGGGTTTGGCGATGCCGAAGCCGTGGCGGGCGGCGGCGAGGGCGAAGGCGAGTTCGGAGATCTCTCCGCGGGGTTTGGTGGTGAGTTCATGCTCGAAAGGAGTTTGCGGGCGGGTTTGGGGGCGAGGGCTTAGGGCTTCGGGCAAGGGGCGGGGCTTGGGCGGGACGCAGTTTGCGTCCGCGGGAAGCGCCCTTGCGTTTGGACAAATGCAGTTCTCAGTTCTCGGTTCTCAGTTCTCAGCTCTCAGTTCTCAGCTCTCAGTCTCGTTGATCGTCAGGAAATAATTGTCTGGAAAAAACGAAAGGCGCAAGCCGGATGGCCTGCGCCTGTTTCTGCTTTGTACAATCGTTTATATCACAACCAGAGGGGTAAATGGGACATGATTTCGGATTTATTTGGCGAGCAGAAGCAATGAGTTGCGGAAAAAAGGTGAAGTTTAGCTCTTGACAAGATTTTGGGGGCGCGCTCTTAGACGTCAACGTGGAGTGTGTCGAGAGAAAAGCTATCGCTCCGTCCGCGCGGAACTCTGGTTACGTTACGTCTGTGCCAGCCACAGTTGAGCCATTCTCCTAAAGTGCTGGTTGCTGCAAACTAGTCTCCCATGCAGAAAACCATGAAACACTTTGCAATTTTGGTGGCAGTCCTCGCTTACACATGCGCCGCTTTGCCGGCGTACGCCGACTCAGTTAACCTGGTCCCTCCGGGATCGTCTTCGTACTCCGAGGTCTACACCTTTCCAGCCGGCAGCTACTATGCTCCGTACTACGGCACTGGCGTTGGTCTAATTGAGACCGAAACCGATACCGGCAGCGGGTACAACTGGTTCGAGTCTTGGGACGGGACTACTAAGGGGGCAATCACCAAGTTCGCCTACGACTACGCCGAATTCGACGGAAGTGAGTATTCGGGAAGCAACTGGACTTTCAACTCAAAGACGGATGTCTTCAGCGGGAGCTTCTCGGGGCCGGGGGGCAAGACGTGGTACTTCACCGAAACTCTGGGCACGCCGGGGGCTTACGGGAGCTACAACGAAGGCAGCTACTCGTTTCAGGAAAGCAACCTGCTCAGCGGCAGTATGACGACGACACCAGAACCTGGAACTCTAGCATTGCTCGGAACTGGATTGTTCGGAATGGCGGGCGTCCTGCGACGGAAACTGGTACGTCGATAAAGTTTTTTAACAAAAACAAATTGGACCAGCTACGTCCTGCGCTTGAAGAAAGCATGCGAAAGCGTGGGGCGTAGCGTTTCCATTGGCGGGGTGGTTGGCCTTTCTGTTCGAATCCACGCTCTTTGGCGCAGGCTGAAGTCAGTTCCGCGCTCCTGCGGCTTCCTCTGTCGGCTTCGCTCGGGGCTTCGGCAAAACAGGGCTGGCGTTTCTAGCGAACGACAAGGGACGGATAGCACCGCAAATCGAAGTCAAAGGCGACGGACAAGAGTATCCGTTCCACACGATCAAAGTCTAGGCGACGGAGAGGAGTGTCCGTCCCACACGGGGTGGAGGCGGCTACAATATTTCCGAGGGGCCGTGATGAGTGCATCCGGAAATAATCCCGCCGCGCAGTATGTTGTCGATCCGAAAGTGCGCATCGGACATGTTCACTTAAAAGTGGCTGATTTGCAGCGGGCGCTGCGGTTTTATGTGGGTGTGCTGGGGCTGGAAGTGACTCAGCGCTACGGGGACGGCGCGGTTTTCTTGGCCGCAGGCGGATACCATCATCACATTGCGCTTAATACGTGGGAAAGTCTGGGAGGTTTGCCACCTCCGCCGGGCACAACCGGGCTTTATCATACGGCGATCGTTTATCCCACGCGCGCGGCGTTGGCTACGGCGTTGCGCAGGGTGCTGGCGGCGGGGATTCCGCTGCAGGGCGCGGCTGATCATGGCGTCAGCGAGTCGATTTACCTGAATGATCCCGACGAAAACGGAGTCGAGCTCTATTGCGACAAGCCGAGGGAAAAGTGGCCGCGCAGTCCGGACGGACAATTGGAGATGTACACTCGGCGGCTTGACCTGCACAAACTTCTGAGCGAGGAGCCAGTCGGAAGCGAAGTGGATAGCGGCCCGCGCGATTTGTAGGATGGACTTTCCATCCTTGTCTCCGCGCCGTGCTTGCCATTGTGTATGTGGCTGGGCGAAGGTTCGCCCTACGTAACGGCGTATTTTCTGATTAATTTGTTGATCGCGCCCGCCTGGTTCTCGCGGCTGTTCGCGGAGAAATGGGGAAATCAGTTCCGTAGCGCGACGTAACCGGGTGGCGGATTCCGACGCAGGCTTCCCTCAGCGGCCGAAGCCGAAGTTGTTTCGTGGACATTTTGCGGCACCCTTCAGCGTCGCTCAGGGCAGGTTCTTGAAGCTGTGCCCTAATACAAATCGAGGCGGCGAAGATGTGCAATCCTGTGTTGCAAAGAGTCGGATTTCCCGAAATGGGTGGCTTTTTCGCGAATGTTAGCGTACAAACTATGGTGCGCTAACGTACACTAACCGCTGTATGGACTTCCCCAACGCTAAGCATAAAGTCAAAAAGACCCTTTCTCGTAGCCGTCCGTCGACCTATTACGACGTTGGCCCGGCCAGCAGCCTGAAAGGGGGAAGCAAGGCTGCATGTCCGACAAAATTCTGATCGTCGACGATAACGCCTTGGTCCGCCATTTGTTACGAACCTGCATCGAGCACGAGGGGTCCTGGGAGGTGTGCGGCGAGGCTGAGAACGGCAAAGAAGCGGTGACAAAAGTCGAAGAAATGAAGCCCAACGTGGTGCTTCTGGATTTGCAAATGCCGATTATGAACGGGCTGGAGGCGGCACGGCAGATCAAGGTGCTGGCTCCAAACACGGCCATGGTGATGTTTACCATGCATGTTTCGCCGGAACTTTTGCGGGAAGCTCGCGCCGCCGGCATCAAGGACGTGGTTTCAAAAACCGATCAGCTCATCGACCATCTGCTACCGACGCTGAAACAGGCGCTTGCATGAGGCTCGATCGTACCTGCTAATCTAACCTGCTAATCTGGCCTGCTAATCTGGCGTGGCCGTGACCGGCGCACTCTGGGAGAAAAACTAATTTTCAGACACTTCGAGCAAGGACATCGAAAGGCCGCATCGTTGGGAAAGACGATGTGGCCACAATTTTCGCAGATCTGGCGCCCATTGGGGAGGACGGCCATCGGCCGGAACTTGTCGCCAAGCACACAGTAAGGACAACGAGGTTGTTTTTCTGGCATCTTCGGAGATGAAGGTTCCAGCCTAGCGGATTTTTTGCTTTCTGAATGTCCTACATTGACATTGGGGCGAGAACTTTAGCCGTTATGATGTAGTCATGGATAGACGGGCCCTATGAGTTGCTGGTTTGGCCGAATTGCCATTCTTCCCATAATCCTGTTGTTCGCCTTCAGTGCGCGGGTGGACGCAAATGCTCCACAAACCAAACAGGAAACACAATCGCCGGCTACGCGCGCGATCGGCCGGAGATTAGACGAGGAAGATGTGCCGAATTTCGGCGAGGTCACGCCTACGTTATATCGTGGAGGACTGGTCAGCACCACTGGGATCAAAGCGTTAAAAAGGCTGGGCATAGAGGTGATCGTGGATACGCACGCCAACGACGAAACCGAAGAAAAGGCGGTAAAGGGCCTGGGGATGAAATATGTTGCGATTCCATGGCACTGTCCGCGGCCGCACGACGAGGTATTTGCGAAGTTTCTGAAGGTGATCCACGAGAACAAAGGCAAGAAGATTTTTGTGCATTGCCGACTGGGAGATGACCGCACCGGGATGATGGTTGCGGCTTACCGAATGGCCGAGGAAGGTTGGACGGCCGACGAAGCGATGACTGAAATGCGGTCGTTCGGATTCACGCGGGCGCACCACTTCATCTGCCCCAGTTTGGCGAGCTATGAGAAGCACTTTCCCGAGCGGTTGAAAAGTAGTCCGGCGTTTGAGGAAGTGAGAGCGAAGCGGTAGCGATTTGACTTCGGCTTTCGGGCTGTGGTGGGTATCGGATACAGGGAGGGATCAATTCGAATTCTAATTGCGGATGACTCCGAGGCGGTGCGCCGTGCGTTGAAGGACCTGCTGGACGAGGATTCGAGGGGCTGGGAGATTTGCGGCGAAGTAGAGAGTGGTCCTGATGCCTTGGAAAAAGTGACAAAGCTGTTGCCCGATGTCCTTTTACTTGATGTGTCTATTCCTTTACTTCATGGGGTAACGGTTGCCCAAGTCGTGAGGAGAGACTATCCGGATGTGAGAGTGGTGCTGATGAGCGAACAGGACGCTTCAGTATTGTCACGGCTGGCCGAGGTGGCTGGAACTCCCTATCACATTGCCAAATCCCGTATGGCGGTGGATTTGATTCCGTTGCTTTTGTCTTCGGGGAAAACGTAAAGCCGCGATCTTCGACGAGGGACGCTCAGGGGCAAAAGCCCGCTTCTTTATGTGGCGGGGGCACGGCTAAAGCCGTGCCCTGATAGGACTTCGCGGCACTTGATAGGGTCTAGACTTCGTCACTTTCCTTCAGCCTGGCGATTACACCGAAATCTTCCAGGGTGGTGGTGTCGCCCTTCACTTCGCCGCTGCTGGCGAGTTCGCGCAGGAGGCGACGCATGATTTTGCCGCTGCGAGTTTTCGGCAGAGTGTCAGTGAAGCGGATGTCATCGGGCTTGGCGAGGGCGCCGATTTCTTTTGCTACCCACTTGCGCAATTCTTCTTTCAGCTCCGGCGTGGGCTTTCTTCCCTGCTCCAGTGTGACAAATGCCGAGATAGCCTGGCCTTTGAGTTCATCGGGACGACCAACCACAGCGGCTTCGGCAACGGCTTCGTGCGCGACCAGCGCGGACTCGACCTCCATGGTGCTGAGGCGATGACCGCTGACGTTGAGGACGTCATCGACGCGTCCCATGATCCAGAAATATCCATCTTTATCTTTGCGGGCTCCGTCGCCAGTGAAATACATCCCCGGAATCTGCGACCAGTAATTTTTCACGTAGCGATCAGGATCACCGTAGACGGTGCGCAGCATGCCCGGCCAAGGCCGCCGGATGACGAGGAACCCGCCAGAGCCGTCGGGTACCGGCTTTCCGTCCATGGTGACAATCTCAGGAACGACGCCGGGAAACGGACGAGTGGCCGAGCCTGGTTTGGTTGCGATCGCGCCGGGGAGCGGTGTGAGCATGATGTGGCCGGTTTCGGTCTGCCACCAGGTGTCAACGATGGGGCAGCGACTGCCGCCGATGGTTTCGCGATACCACATCCAAGCTTCGGGATTGATAGGCTCGCCGACGGTGCCGAGCAGACGCAGGCTCTTCATGTTGTGTTTCTTGGGCCACTCGTCACCCCATTTGATGAAGGTGCGTATGGCGGTGGGCGCCGTGTATAAAACGTTGACCTGGTGGCGCTCAATGATGGTCCAGAAACGATCGGGCTCAGGGTGATTGGGAGCGCCTTCGTACATTAAGCTAGTGGCCCCGTTCTGCAACGGTCCATAGACGATGTAGCTGTGGCCCGTAACCCAGCCGATATCGGCGGTACACCAGTAGGTGTCTTCATCTTTGAGGTCGAAGACCCATTTGGTGGTGAGATAAGTGCCGACGGAATATCCGCCGGTGGTGTGAACGACTCCCTTCGGTTTGCCGGTGGTGCCGGAGGTGTAAAGAATGTAGAGCGGGTGCTCGGCGTCGAGCGGTTCGGCGGGACAAACGTCAGAGGCTTTGGCCATCAAGTCGTGCCACCAGTAATCCCGACCGGGCTGCATGTTGATCGGCGTGCCGGTACGTTTGTAGACGACAACGTTCTTCACGGTGGGGCAGGACTTGAGAGCTTCTTCGACAGCGGGAAAGAGTTTGACTTCGGCGCCGCGGCGGGAGGAGCCATCCTGGGTAATGACCGCGGTGGCTGCGCAGTCATGGATACGATCGATGAGGGCGTTGGAGGAGAATCCGCCGAAGATGACGGTGTGGGGCGCACCGATGCGGGCGCAGGCCAGCATGGCGATGGGCAGCTCGGGAGTCATGCCCATGTAGATGGCGACTCGGTCACCTTTTTTCACGCCGAGCGATTTCAGGACATTGGAAAACTTTTGGACTTCGCGATGGAGTTGCTGGTAGGTGAGGGTGCGGACTTCGCCGGGTTCGCTTTCCCATATGATGGCGGCTTTATTCTTGCGCGCGGTTTGCACGTGGCGGTCGAGGCAGTTGTAGGAGAGATTGATCTGGCCGCCGACGAACCACTTGGCCCACGGGCAATTCCATTCGAGAACCTTGTCCCACTTCTTGAACCAGTGCAGTTCGCTGGCGATGCGGCTCCAGAATTTGTCGGGATCATCGACGGATTCCTGGTAGAGATCCTGGTATTCCTCGAGACTCTGGATGTGAGCGTGACGGCTAAATTCTGCGGGCGGCTCGAAGGTGCGCTGCTCTTGAAGAATGGAATCGATGCTGCTGGCTTGCATGTCTGCTAGTGCTCTATCTGCCATGAAAGAAGCCTCGACTTGGAGGAATTTGTGAGTCGGTCGTTAGTCGTTAGTCGTTGGTCGTTTAGTCGTTTGTCGTTGGCGCGAGATTCATATCAGGGCGTGCCTTCCGGCATGCCTTGCACGGCAAAATCTAAGGCGCTTTCGGGCGCTGGTTTTCTCAATGCCCGATCAGGTACCGCGACATTTTACTACTGCCAGTCGAGAAAGCGCGTGTGATCCAGGTTCACAGAGCAATGTCCAAAGTTCCGAGCGACCGAATAGGTGGGCCATGTCCTCTATTTTAGCCATGAGTCAAGAACCGAGACGAAGGAGTTCGGCGCGGAGGCGCGGCTGATTTTGGGTTTGGTGGAGATAGTGCATTTCGTTGCGGGCGGACTTCGCGCGGATAATTTCGACCAATTGATGTTTCTCATCCGGCGACCAGCGGGCTAGATCGGGGATCAGGGCGAGGATTAGCAACCAGTTTTCGAGGGATCGCTGTTGGGCCGGAGTCCAGCGAGCGGGTTTGATGTTTAGGGAGCGGGTGACGGCAGTGGTGGAGGCTTGACGGATTTTCTGACTGTCGCCGTCGAATTTTTCGGCCATGCGGCGGTTGATGAGCAGGCCCAGGTGGCGGGTGGAGAAGGTGTCCCAGGGGCCGGGTGTTCCCTCAGCGGCTAGAGCTGACGAGGATTTGGTGACCGGTTCGGCATGCCTGAAGGCGTGGCCTGATACGAATCTTTTGGCGCCGGAGTCGCGTCGTCTCAAAATATTGATGCCCGCGTAAACGTTTCCAGGTGCCATGATGTTCTCTTCGGGCGATCGCAATTCATAGAACATGTGGGTCTCCGCGAGGCGTTTCAAGGTGCGACGAGGGGTGCGGTATTTCGGATTGGCGGCGATTCGCTTCTCTTCCCTTTCACACAACTGGCGAAGCTCAGGGCGTCCGGGGCGGAAGCCTAGTTTGCGATAGAACCAGAAGGCGCCGGAGTCGATGGCTTCGTCATTGTTCTGGCCGATCTGATAAGGGTAAATTGAAATGCATTTTGCGCCGGTCAGGGCGCGGAGACAGCGCAGGGCCTGGGAGTAGATCCAGGCGGTTTCGCCCTGGCGATAGGTGTAGAAGGTGTTGAAGCCGACTTCGATCCATTCGCAGAGGCCGATAGCTTCGATGTAGTTGATGGGAACTCCATTTTTCAAAGTATAGCCGGCGAGGTAGGCACGAAGAGGAAGACGGCGATCGGGATGGAGTCCCCAGAAATACATGACCACGCCGCGGCCAAGATGGACGCGGACTACCGAGCGCGGATCGCCGAACGTGGTGCCGTAGAGTTCACGGTAACGCACTACCATGACTTCGCGGATGGCTTGCATGATGGATTCGCCGGCGGCGAGGGAGAGCTTCTCGAACTTGGGCAGCGGGCGGGCGAATTCGTGCGCGAGAGAGACTTCGCGGCGATGAATGAGCGGCGAGCGGTGGAAGTAGAAGCGGCGGGGACGGATCCAGTTGCGGGTGCGCGAGATCTTAGAATTGGAGAGCTTTGAATTATCGAATCGCCAGCGAATTGGAAGACGCAGCGAATCGTAGAGTTCGGCTTGCTCCCGGGCCGGGCGCGGCAGTTGCGCGAAACGGGTCAGCAGCCAGGGGAGCGGATTGTGGCGTCCCCGGGCGGCATCGAGCCAACGGGTCCATGGGATGTTCGCTTCGACGTCGGCATCTTCTTCGAGCAGGGGAATAAAACGCGGCCAGGTGCTGCCGCGGGAGCGCTCGGCTTGGTAGTCGTCCCAGTAATCGTCCCAGGCGATTTCTACATTTTGGGGAATGCGGCTCACGAGCCATTGGGCGACGTCGAAGGAGAGAGTGTCTTGCATGATGGTGCCGTCGATGCCGGAAGTGTCGAAGTCGTCGAAGAGGGACATGTCGGCGTTGAGGTCGCGAAGTTTCTCGACGCGCCGGTAGAAAGTGTTGAGAAGATTCTCGATGGGCGGGATCTGAGACGCTGCGTGCGGGAAAGCCCGGAGGAAGAGCAGACATTCGTGGAAGCGAATGAGTTGGTGAGGGTTAGTGAATTGAAGTTTGGAGAGTTGGGCGAGAAGTTTGGCGACGACGTCGGCATGGCCTGGGTCGAAGCGGCTCTTAGTGGCTTCGAGCTGGGTGAGGAGTTGGTTGGCATCGTGGGAGGGGCGTGGCATGGGCGGCGAGATAGTGTAACGCAGAAAGCCAAGATCAAAATCCCCACCCCTTCGACTTCGCTCAGGGCAGGCTCTCTTGCAAAAAACGCGAGAAGGTTGGGGCCGCGCGAGAAGTGGGGCACCCGCTCTTGTCGTGGAGCACGCGCGCACATCTATAGCGGGTAGGGAAAGAATTTCTTGGGATGGTTACTTCAGGCCGAGGCCGCCGTTGAAATGCTGGATGACGCCGTAGCATTCACATGCGACTTCTTCGAGGCTCTTGCGGTTCAAAATCTTCACCGAACCGCGCAAGTTTTCAATCAGTCCGGCGTTTTCGAGAGAGCCGGCGGCCAAGCTGACACTGGGGCGTCCGGTGCCGAGCATCTGCGCCAGGAATTCGTGGGTTAAGGGAAGCGACTGAGAATCGAAACGGTCCTGACACATCAGCAGCCATCGAGCCAGGCGCTGTTCGACTTCGTGCAGACGGTTGCAGGCGGCAAGCTGGGCGACCTGCATCCCGTGCATGAGAGCGAAGCGGCTAAGTTCGGTGCGGAGAGCCGGAGCGGAAAGTAGAACATCCTGAAAAACTTCCGCACGCACACGCATTCCGCTACCGGCCATTTGCATGATGGCACGAAAGGTTCCTTGTCGCAGGCCTGCGATCAGAGACATTCCGACCATCCCTTCTTTGCCGACGATTCCGACTTCGACGCTTCTGCCGTCGCGACTGAGGGCGACCAGAGACGTCATTCCTTCATTTACAAAATATGTGTAATCGATGCGCTCGCCAGGTTCCTCGAGAATTTCGTACTGGGGCAAGTCAACTGGCTCCAGGTGGGGGCGGAGCATCTTGTACTCCTTATCCGGGAGCGACAACAGAATAATGTTGCACACTGGCTTACCCCCAGCATTGCGGGCGCCGGGATGCAACGGGGTCGGCCGTCTTGTAGTTTTCTTAACGATGATGTCTTCCTTCGCTAAAGTGCCCATACTGCTTGGATGCGCTGGGCCTGTTGATTCCGTTAGGGAAAACCTGCACTTCGCCTAAGACTGTTACTGATATTCAAGAAAATAAAAGGGTAGAAGGCACGGGGAAGGTGCTGTTTCGCTTCTCCTCTGGATATCGCCTTTTCACCGAAAATTGAGCCAAGTGTGAACATGCGAGCTACTCGTTCTTTGCATCGCGCGGCTTGTTTCCCTGGAGGTGCAGGTCCTGGGCGGACAAGATGCGGTTTAACTCTTCGACTAGAGCCAAAAACTTCTTGTGGTCCTGCTCCACGGCGATATGCGTGCAAAGCTCGTGGATCCGGTCGCTTTCAGCTTTGTTCATAGGAGTTCATAACGACCGGGAAGTATTACAGCATCCAGGAGGTTCGGTATGTTCGATGTCGAACGCTGCCGAGGCTAGTGCTGGCGCCGTTCGGGAGGAGTAGGACGCATAGTGGCTAATTGCCGCACTCGTACGGTATGGTCACGCAGAGCAGCGGTGAGCTGTTCAAGGATTGGCATCAGCTCCGCAGGGTCGGTGGCGGCCACAGCTCGAGTACACAAACTGCGTATGCGATCTTCCAACCGGCGAGACTTGAAATGGGAGGAAAGAAAACTAGCAAGCAAGGTTCTGGCCGCGGACTGTTGATTCGTCATGATGACTAATTCTGGCCAGAATACGAATTAAAGTTTCCGGGTATTGGCTAGTAGAAGACAATCAGGTGGAAACCGTAGCAGAGCAGTCCCTACTTAGAATCTCATCCCTATTCATAGTTCGATCATTCGTATTCGGCTCTTAGTCTTCTGAAGGACGAATTAGAGATAGCCTTTTTTCTTCCAGACTTCCCAGTCGGCGCGCACTGCTTGCCACATGATTTCGGCGGCAGCATGCAACCATTTTGCTTTCTGTTTATGCAAATGCCGGAGGATGGACTTGCGTGCGGATGGGGTGCCGAGATGGATGTTGGCATTTTCCCATCCCATGGCATGGAGCAGGCGAAGCTCGGTATCGGGTGCTCGCAAGGAAGCGAGTTCGATTCGGGAGCAGTGAGGGCCGAGGCGGCGGACGATCCACCGTCCGCGCAACTGGACGAAGGGATCGGGACAACGCACGGCGCGGTTGATGATGGTCTGGTAGAGAATGTCGCCGGGGCCGACATGCTTTTGGGCCCACCAGGAAGACGACGGAACCAGGGTTTTGGCCTCGCGGGCGATGCGACCGCCGTGCCAATCGGCGATAGCGACGTAGCGGGCGTGGCCGAGGCTGCCAAGTCCGGCCACGCGATGGGCGAGGCGATATGGAATTCCAGGCTCAGGCATGAGATGTTCGATAGCGTCGAGGGCGCTGACCGGGGCGTTGGTTTTTAGCGTGGGGAGCGCGTCCATCTTTTGCCAGAAGTGGACGGGATCGCGCAATTCCCCTTCAGCGATACGACGGAGCCATTGATGCTTTTCACCGAGCACGAAGGGAAGGCCTTTTGCCTGCATGGCTTCGCCATAACCTTCCAGGACGGCATCGCAGATGTCGGAGCGTTTTACGGGGAGACGTCCGGCTTCGGCGGCGAGGTGAGCACTGACGGAGAGACGTACTAAATCGATGGTGTAAGCCATGGGCCAGGCTTCGTCGAAATCGTTGACGCCCCAGATGAGACGGCCTTCGATGTCGCGCCAGGTGCCGAAGTTCTCGACGTGGAGGTCGCCGACGGCGAGGACTTTCGGTGCCTTAGCGAGATCGGGACAGATATCTGGCCAGAGTTGTGCCCAGCGGTAATAAGTGGCGCGAAAAAAAGGAAAAAGTTCCGCCTTCATCCTCTCATGTTTGAGACGAAGGTCCTTTTTATCGAGATGAGTGCGTTGGGCCAGCCAGGCTTCGAACTGGCGAGTGGCTTTGACGACGTTCATGGGGCCAAGGGCAACGATAGCGGCGGAAAGAATGGGAAGTCAATCCCGTAAAGGGGATGCCGAACTATGGCGCGAATCAATGTGCCATCAGAACAGTTCAGCCAGATTTAAGGAAGCTTTGAGACAATATCTCAAAGGCTTCCTATCATGCGGGTACTGCTGATCGAAGACGAGCAACGGTTGGCCGAGAACATGGTTGCGGCTTTGCGCGAAAGCGGATTGGCCGTGGATCATGCTGCTGACGGGGAAGCGGGTTCGCACCTGGCTGAGCAGGGCGTTTATGACGCGATTGTGCTCGACCTGATGCTTCCTCGAAAGAGCGGCCAGCGTGTCCTCCAGGACTTGCGTCGAGAAAAACTTCATACGCCAGTCCTGATTCTCACGGCCCAGGAAGGCAAAGAGTCGGTTGTAAATCTGCTGAATGCAGGAGCCGATGACTATCTCAGCAAGCCATTCGATCTGGGGGAACTTCTGGCCAGGATAAAAGCCCTCATACGGCGCGCAAAGGGCGTTTCGACTCCGCTGTTAGCCATATCGGATCTGGAACTGGATACGGTTCAGCAAACTGTCCGCCGCCGCGGTCAATTTCTCGATCTTTCGCCTACGGAATACCGCATTCTTGAATACCTCATTCATCGACCTCGGGCAGTTGTTTCGCAGCAGGAGTTGCTGGAACATCTCTACGATTTCGACTGGGAGCATCATTCCAACGTGATCGAAGCGCATATTTCTAACCTGCGAAGAAAGCTGAACGTCGCGGGTACGGAACCGTTGATTGAAACCTTGCGGCATCGCGGATACCGTCTCAGGAAGGAGGGCGCCGCGCTATGACGGGCTCCATCTCGATCACGCGCCGGCTTATCGTGACTGTGCTTGTTCTTGAACTATTGTCGGCAGTCGCGCTGATTGGAGCCATCACCGTTCACGAGTGGCACGTGCAGTTGAAAGCTTTCGATGCGTCTCTGGTGGCGACTGCTGAATCGCTGATGGGTGCGGTTCAGGATAAAGAGGATGAAGGCGACAACGTTATGCTCGACATGCGCGGCGTGCAGGTTGCCAAAAATGCGGCGTTTCGTGTCGAGGATGAGCAAGGCAGACTTCTTGGTTCCATGGGCGAACCGCCGCGTTTGGAGACGCCGTCGGCTGGAGCCCCAATTTTCCGCGACGTGGAACTAAATGGTCACACCTACCGATTTCTTGTTTTACAGGCGCTCCGTATCGTTGATCCAGGTAAACCGAACGGCGGAGTTCGCCACAAAATTACGATCATCTACGGAACTCCCGTACGTCATGTCTGGCACGAGGTCTTTGACGCTATTCGCTTTTTCTCGATTGCGACAGCCATACTTCTGGGAATTACCGCGGTGGTGATGGCGTGGCTGGTGCGAAAAGGACTGTCACCGGTGTATGAGCTCGCGCGTGAGGCGGAGCGGATCAGTTCGAGGGACTGGCATTTCGAAGCTCCGGTTAGCGCGAAAAATACGGAAGAGTTGCGGCCGCTGGCCGGTGCTCTCGAAGTTGCACTGGCACGTCTGCGACGCTCGTTTGAGCAACAAAGACGATTCACCAATGACGCCGCCCATGAACTGAAGACGGATGTGGCGATCGTCAAGTCGTCACTGCAATTACTGTCGATGCGCAAGCGTACCGTCGAAGAGTACAGCCAGGGCCTGGCACTCAGCCTTGACGACTTCACGCGTATGGAATCGACCGTACAGAAAATGCTTACCCTGGCGCGATTGGAACAGTCGGCGGGTGGTGAGGGCTCACAGGCAGGGCTTAAGTCCTGCTCTCTGCGCGGTGTTATTGAGGACGCCGTCAATCAGAGTAAGCCTTTGGCTGAGTTGAAAGGGATTGAGGTGAGCCTCGACTTCAACGCTGATGCCAGGGTGCCGATCGACGGCCGGGATGTGCTGCTCTTGTGCTCGAACATCTTATTAAACGCGCTGCAACATAGTCCACAAGGAGCAACGGTTCGCATATCTGTGGACGTTGACGAAGAAACAGCTCGGCTGATGGTTCAGGACCAAGGAGAAGGGATTTCGGAAGAAGACCGCGCTTACATCTTTGAGCCCTTCTACCGCGGCGATCCATCGCGCAGCCGAAAGAGTGGAGGAACCGGGCTGGGGCTTTCCATTTGCAAAGCAATCTGTGAGCGGGCGGGAGCAGCGATCGAGATCGCTAACAACGCGGACGGGGGAGCAGTGGTTACCGTGAAGATCCCTGCAGAACCGGTGGCACCTTCGTCAACGCCTTCACCTTCAGCTTCGCTTAAGGCGCAGTAGCTACTTTCAAAGGGCCGGTAGCAGTGCCGAGTCTCTTTCAGGAGTTCACCATGCGCTTTTATCAAACAGCGGTCGCTGCGGCTGTTCTCTCCATTGCAGCGACATCGGCTGCCCAGAATTATCACGTCGCTGATCACTGGAAGCTTGGTGGGCAGGGCGGTTGGGACTACCTGCTCAGCGACGATACGGCCCACCGGCTCTACGTCACACACAATGCACGAGTCGAGGTTGTGGACACCACCACGGGCAAGCCTGTCGGCGCCATTATAGGCCTGAAAAGTACGCACGGTGTGGCGCTTAATCCCGATGGGAAGACCGGTTACATCAGCGACGGCGCGGGAAACGCAATCGTCGTGTTCAATCGTGCACACTTCTCGGTTCAGGCCACGGTTCCGGCTGGCACAAATCCGGACGGGATCGTGTTCGAGCCGACGACGAGGACGGTTTGGGCGTTCAACGGACGAAGCAAAGATATTTCTGTGTTGGACACCGCCTCGAACACCATTGTTGCCACCTTGCCGCTGCCCGGCAAGCCTGAGTTTCCGCAGGCAGATGACCACGGATCGGTGTTCGTGAACATCGAGGACAAGAATGAAATCATGAAACTGGACGCGGCCAGTCGCAAAGCAATCGCTACATGGCCGTTGCCGGGTTGTGAATCGCCTTCCGGCATGGCAATTGACCGCGACAAGCATCGTCTCTTCTCCGTGTGCGATGGGGGAAAGATGGCAGTCATCGACGATGAATCAGGAAAAATACTGGGTCTGGCTGCGATCGGCGACTCGCCCGATGCGGCCGGCTTCGATCCGAAACACAGACTGGCGTTCTCTTCGAATGGAGGCGACGGCACGCTGACCATTGTGGATGCCGACAAAACCGGGTTTCCTGTACTCCAAACCGTGAAGACGGAAAAGGGAGCGCGAACCATGGCGCTTGACGCCTCAACGGGACGCGTTTACCTGGTGACGGCACAGTTCGGACCGGCTCCGGCACCAACCGATGCGATGCCGCATCCACGCCGGAGCGTGGTGCCGGATACTTTCGAGATCATCGTTGTGGAGCGATGATCGTAGGGCGGTATTTACTCAAAAGTTAAACCTAACGAGGCCTGCGATTCAGTCGCGGGCCTTTCTTATGTGGTCTCAGGTTGGGATCGCGTAAGCAGGTAGTAAACGACCGGCGTGACAATCAGACTTAACACCATCGAGATTACTAGTCCCCCGATAACGGCGATGGCAAGCGGCTGAAGCATCTGCGATCCGGAGCCATGGGCGAACGCGAGGGGTAACATGCCGCAGATCGCGGCCGATGCGGTCATGAGAATGGGCCGCAGACGGCGTTGGGCGGCGTGAATCATGGCTTCGCGAGCCGACCCCCCAGCATGACGGTAGCGCTCGTCCGCATCAAGAAGCAGGATGCCGTTCTTGGCTACAATGCCGATGACCATGATGAGACCCATAAATGAAGCGACGTTGAAGGTCGTGCCGGTGATCAGCAAAGCAAAGACTACGCCTGCGATGGAAAGCACCGAGGAAGTGAGGATCGCAATCGGAGCCGAGAAGTTGCGGAACTCAGTCAGCAAGACGCCGAACACAAGCGCCAGAGACAGCACGAGAACTCGCAATAGCTCGTGGAAAGATTGTTGCTGTTCCTGATAGGTTCCTCCGTATTCGACTCGAACTTCGGGCGGCAAGTGGATCGCGTTGAGGGTGCGCTGAACCTTTGCGATTGCGGTTCCAAGATCAGAACCCTCCAGCCTTGCAGTCACGGTGATGAGCTGTTGCAGGTTCTCGCGTTTTATTTCGTTTTGCGGAGGCAACTGCGTCACTTGCGCCAGTGAGCCCAGGGTCGCCAGCTTGCCGGTTGCACTGTTGAAGACGGTATTCTGGATGGTATCCAACGATTGACGTGTCTCGTCCCCCAAGCGGACGCGAACCGTGTACGGTTTTCCATTCGCAATGACGGGATCGGTTGTGGTTACACCATCCAGGATGGAAGTCGCGTCTTCGGCGATTTCGGTGGGCGTGAATCCCGTACGGGCGGCAACGATGGGATCGATCTGGAAGTTCGTGGCGGGACCGCTGATGGTATTGTCTATTCCGTTCTGGACGTCTACGACGCCGCCAATTTTGCCGATGGCCTCGCCGACGCGCGGGCCGAGATCGGCCAGCAGCGCGGGATTGCTCGAGAATATCTTGATCTGGATTGGCTCCGGCGCGTTCGATAGATCGCCAATCATGTCCTGAAGAACCTGGGTGAACTCCACATCGAGCGCCGGCTCAGTCTTCTTGATCTGGGCGCGCGCATCGGCCATTACTTCGTCGATTCCCCGGTCGCGCCTGCTCTTCAGTTTCACGGTAATGTCGCCGGTATTGGCCTCGGTAACGGCTGCCGGTCCCATTTGAAGGCCGGTGCGCCGCGAGGTGCTTTCGACCTCCGGCATTGTGTGCAGAACTCGATCCACGTGCTCCAGCATCCGGTTGGTCTCGGAAAGAGAGCTGCCCGCAGGCATGATGTAGTCGAGGATGAATCCGCCTTCATCCATCTCGGGTAGCAGATCGGAGCCGAGCCCTCGATAGCAAAGGTAACTACCGACGGCAAGAATCGCACAGAGGCTGAGAAGCATGAAGGGACGGCTGAGCGACCAGCTAAGACCACGCTCATGCCATTGCAGGACTTTGCGCATCAAGCGGCCGTGCTCTCCGTGCGTCTTGTCATCGTTGGTCTCGTCACCGTGGGTCTTGTCACTGCCGCTGCGCCGTTCTCGCAGGAAAACCAGGCTGAGGGCGGGAGTCCAGGTGACGGCTAGAAGCAGCGAAGTGAGGAGCGCTACCGTCATTGTGATCGCGAGTGCACGGAAGAAGCTTCCTGTCACGCCCGTGACTGAGACGAGCGGCAGGAAGACGACAACGGGTGTAATGGTTGATCCGACAAGAGGCACGGCAATTTCGCGCAGTGCAAGGCGAGCCGCTTGTGCGCGAGTCTTACCGCGGTCTCGATGCGAAACAATGTTCTCGACAACCACAATGGCATCGTCGATGACGAGCCCGATCGCGGCAGCGAGACCGCCCAAGGTCATCAGATTGAAGCTTTCTCCGATAGCCCACATGAACAGGATGGTGATGGCGACTGTTACTGGAATTACCAGGCCGGCGACAACCGAAGACGTCCAGTCACTCAAGAAAAGGAAGAGGATGATGCATGCCAGAAGAAGACCGATGAGAATCGCGTCACGGACACTCCGAATGCTTTCGCGCACAAGCTCTGATTGGTCGTAGTAGGGTTCGAGACGCACGCCTGCAGGCAAAGTCTTCCGGAGTTGCTGAACCTTGGTGGCGACAGCATCGGCTACGGCCACGGTGTTGCTGGAAAGCTGACGGGTTACGTTCAAAAGAACGGCTGGACCACCATTTGCTGTGACTGCGGTGTAAACAGGCAACACTCCCGTCTGCACAATGGCCACGTCTGAGACACGGACAGCCACTCCGCCCGGTGTTGTCTTCACGACCAGACGGCCAAGCTGGTCGGCGTCATGGGCCTGCGCTCCAACGAGACCCAGTATCAACTGGTGATTGGCTTCGTAGAGGCCCGGCGAATCGACGATGTTCGACGCCTGCACCGAGTTGACGAGATCGAGTATGGTGACGCCTGCGGTTTGCATCCGCGCCATGTTGGGCACAATGTGAAACTCCGGGACCTTGCCTCCCTGCACGGTGATGGTGCTCACGCCCAATACGCGGTTCAGCGGCGGCTTGAGCTGATAGGTAGCGAGTTCCCAAAGCTGCGTTTGCGAGAGCCGATCAGAGGTGAGGCTGTAACCAAGAATAGGAAAAGTGGCGAACGTAAGACGGTTCGTAGTGACGACCGCGGTGTTGGGAAGCGCCTGCCGCGCTCTGCTGATGGCTGCGTCCACCAACTGAAGCGTCCGGTACATATCGACGCTCCAGTCGAAGAACAGGCTCACCTCAGCCGAGCCCCGGCTGGTTGTGGAACGAACCGTCACCAGACCAGGAACCGAGTTGACCGCATCTTCGACAGGCTTGGTGATGGTCACCTGCATCTGCTCGACGGGCATGACGCCGTTGTCGATGCCGATTACCACGCGCGGAAAATTTGTCTCGGGGAAGACTGAGATGGGAACCTGCTCTGCCGCATAAATACCCGCGAGCGAGAACACAATCAGGAAGAAAAAGATTGGACCTCGATAGCGGATGAGCCAAAAGGCTTTCTCGGTATGCGGCGACCGGGATGGCGGTGAGAGAGTCTCTTGCGTCACTTCGCCTCTCCGCCGGCGTGATCCTGATCTTCAACGGCCTTGCCAATCTTCACTTTCGTTCCGTCGTCCAGGCCGTAGGCTCCAGTGGTAATGACGGTTTCGGATCCATTCAGTCCCTTGGTTACCTGAACGTCTTCGCCGTCATTGATACCAAGCTCCACAGGCGTTTTGTGAGCTAGGCCATCGGCGCCGACGACCATGACAGACTTCGAGCCATCCTGGGCGGTGAGCACGGCAGACAGCGGCACTTTAACAGCCTTCGCAACCGTTCGCCCCTTAATGGAGGTTCTTACTGGAGTACCCGCTTTGTACTTCCCAGTCTTGTTGTCCACCCGGAGCCAGACTTCCACGGTCGTACTGCCGGGATCGAGTGCAGGACTCACCAGGAAGATCTTCGCCGGCACGGGCTTATCGACGCCGGGGACCGAAACCGAGGAATCGTCCCCCACCTTCAACTGCTGCGTGATCGTCTGCGACAGATGAACCTTCGCCATCAGCGATGAGGTGTCCATGATGGTGATTAGAGTAGTGCCAGAGTTTGCGGTTTCGCCCGGAAAAAGTGGACGGTCGGTGACGACACCCGTAATCGGACTTCGAACTTCGGAATAAGAGACCTGCGCCTCTGCGGCCAGGTATTTCCCTTTGGCAGAGGAGAGTTGTCCCTGCGCCTGCTGGAGCGAAGCTGCGTGGCTCACCGCCTTCAGGGAGTCCAGGTGATTTCGCGCCACATCGTATGCCGCTTGCGCCTGCACCAGGGCTGCCGCCGCCGTGTCGTAGTCTCTACCGGGAATTGCGCCTTCCGCGAGAAGCTTCCGCCGTGAATCAACAATCTGTTGCTGCAAGTCAAGCTGCGCCTTTGCCTGCGCCACGTCCAGTTCGGCCTTGTGGTAGTCCTCGGGCACCTGTGCCTTGGTTTGCATGTCGAAGGACGCCTGCGCCGCCGTGTATTGACCTTTATTGTCGAGCGCCTGAGCGCTGAGGTCACGGTTCTCAAGCACCGCCAGCAACTGTCCTTGTTTCACCTTAGAGCCACGCTGTACATAGAAGGTGCGGACCGGTGCTGTGATCTTGGGAGAGATGGCGGCCGCGGCTACGGGAGCGAGAGTTGCGTCGGCTTCGATGTGCTCGGAAATCTCCCCCAGCTCGGGATGCTCCGCCTGCACCGTGACCACGGCAGCCGTATCGGCCTCATTTGCTTTCTTGCAGCCCTGTGGGAGTACAGCGCAGAGAAGCATGATTGCCAACTGAATCGCGTAGCGACGAGCCGGTGATTTTCCGGAAAAGTTCGGGTTTGCGATCACAATGTTCCCGTCAGTATTTGTAGTCCGGCCAAGGCGTTCTGATAACGAACTGCTCCATCCGCCTGCGCAGTCTCTGCGGAAAGATAGGCAGTCTGCGCGTCCACCACTTCCAGTGCAGTGGCTTCACCCGCCGAATAGCGAAGCTTGGTCAACCGCAGGCTCTCCGCTGCCGTGTGGACGCTCAGGTCAAGCAGGTCCAGCTGATCTCGCGCAGCGGACGCCTCGGCGTATGCCTCTTCCAGAGTTGCGATGAGTTTTCTCTGAGTTGCCGTAAGCGCTACTTTTGCCGCATCGCGTCGAATCTCACTCTGCTTGACGCGCTTCTGGGTTGAGAACCAGTCCCACACCGGAATGTCGATTGTGCCGCTGATGGAATAACCGAGGTTCTGGACGTTGTCGGGTCCGTGTTTTGCAAACTGCGGTGCGTCGATGCCATAGCTGAAGTTCAACGCGAGATCAGGCAGATACGCCGCCCTCGCTGAAGTGACTTCTGCATTCCCGGCTCGCAGCTCGGCTAGTGCGCTCCGAAGTTCGGGGTTGTGGGTTGAAGCAAGCCTGTCCACTTCGTCTCGCGACGGAAGCATCGGTGGCGGTCCCGGCCCTTCAGTGGAGTACGGCGTCCGCGGATCAGGAAAGAGCAGCACAGCAAGTTCGAGCCGCGCCTTATCTGCAGCCAGGGTCGCATCGCTGAGGTCACGCTGACGCTGCTGCTGCTGCAGTTGAGCTTTGACTACATCGGCGTGCGCGCCTTCGCGCGCGGCTTCGCGCTTCTGCGCCAAATCTGTGAAAGACTGGGCCTCACGAAAAGCTTCTGTAAGGACATGCTGTTTGGTTGCGAAAGCTGAGACCGAGTAATACAGACTGACCACGCTCGCTACAAGTCCACGTCGCGAAACCTCCAACTCCGCAGACGCCCGCGCCGCATTGGCAGCGGCAACTTGCGCGTCGGCGAACTGCTTAAGGCCGACCGTCTCATTAATTGATGCCTGACTGGTGTATTCGTGAATGGCATTGTTTGCGATAAAGACCGGGGCTGGCTCCAACCCGCCCTGGACGCCCTGGATGAGCTGTCCATTGGGCTGAGTATAGAGCATCTGGTTGTGATAGATGACCGAGGGCAGCAACGCAGCTTTCGCGAGATAACCATTGATAGCTGACGTCTTCTGGATTGCCAGGGCGTTCGCGAAGGTGGGCTCGTTCTGTTGCGCCCGATGAATTGCCTCGGAAAGCGAGATGACTACTGCTCCGGTCGTCTGGGCTTCCTGAGCGATGGATGGCACCGCGAAACCGGCGGCAATAAGAAATCCAAAGATACTCGCAGCAGAGATGCCTGCAGCGAAGCAAAGCAGATTTCGGTCCCGGCCCATGGTTGGGAGACTAGATGACTAACCTTAAGGTTTACTGAAGCATGGCAAGAAAGACCGAATGCACTGTGGGCAGGCTCTGAGGGGCTAGTCAGTGCCTGCGAGGTGGGAATCAAGGCAACATCAAAGTCCAAAGTCTGATCAAGATCAAAGTCAAAGGCGACGGACAAGAGTGTCGGTTCCACAAGATCAAATCGAAATCGCGGAAGTGACTTTCCCTCTTGTCCGTCAGGGTAGCGGGCGTGGCCTTCGGCGAAGGATTATCTCTGACCCCGGTTGAGCGCGGTTGTCCAGGGCATTGGCGAGGCGTTCTATTTCCTTACGGCACTTCCTCATCTCCAGAATAGTTTGCAGGGATTGGTCGAAGTCCTGTTGTACCTCGCGCAGGTAGGCCTCGTGCCTTTGCAGAATGAGGGATTCGAGGCCATCGGGCGCCGCTTCCGTTTCTCTCCACAATGCGCGGAATTCAAGTCCAAAACAAAAGCCGGAGCGATTACGAACCACACCGCCAACGCGGATCTTTTCCGCGACCTGGAACTCGACTTCTATTAGTTCCCCAGGCTGCAGGTTGACACCGCCATAGAGTTCCATGCCGGAGCGGCTCAACTCAGAAACCAATCCGGGCACAATCACGTTTGGGCCGGCGTTTGCCGCGATGAACACGGGCAGGTGCACATGATATCGGGGCCAGCGCCGAGTGGTAATCGCGTCCATCGTAATGTAGTTCGTCCCCCACTATCTACTTAATCAAGCCGAAGTGCAGCAGATATGCCGCGGTGGCCAGACCGATGGTGAGGAGGCCAACCGTTCCTGCCAGCTTGAACCGCCAAGACCGCGGCTCTTTTTGCTGCGCCGACGCAGCCCGCAGTTTCTCAATCCAATCCTGGTCGGATTTGTTCTGATTTGAACGCTCCCAGATGAGCGTTCCCAGGCGGCGCTGATCGTCGGCCGCGATCGAGACGAAGCGGAACGGCTGCAACGAGTTGGTGACGGGGCGCAGCATCTCTGCGCCTCCAAGCACTGCCCCGGTCCCAGTGAGGAACATCACCTTGATTTGCGATCCCTGGACGACCGGCTGAGAGAGCGAAAGCAGACCGCCGGTGAGAGAAATTACCTGAAGTTTGGCCGAAGTACTTTGGCCATTTGGAAACCGAAGGACGGCCGGAATATTGCCTTCAAGGTTTGCGCGAGGTCCGCGCCACGGCTGACGGATTTGGGGAGGGCTGCTCATAATCAGCCGTCAGTATTTAGCGAAGTGGTTACTAACAGAAGATTACCTAAGTGCCAGTCCGGGTCCAGTTACGACCTCTGGCACAGGATCAGGTTTCTTTTTGAGCAGGATGCCGGTGAAGCGTATTCATCGCAGAACCAGGATGCGCCTTTGTTTCACGGTGCGACTTATTCGTACCGAGGATCCCGCTCAGGTTTTATGTATCTGTTGTCAGAGCGTCAACTTTAGGAAGGCTTAGGGAAAGGCGGATCACGCGGCGAAAAAATCTACGGCGGGAACAGGCCCATCCTTACGAAAAGCGCAAAGATGAGCCGCTCCGGCTGGCGTGCCCCCTGTTCTGCTCTAGGGTCATTTCACATCGATGTCCATCCGCATCCAGGGATGAATACAGCATTCGAAATGATGTTTCCCTTTCGACAAACCTGTGATCTGAAGTTGGCTGCCCTGAAGAAGCCGAGTCCTGGCCACTGCGACCCTCGAAAAACCACCGGCACATTCGGGAACGGCTTCCTGTCCCGCGTTGAGCTGGGGTATGAAGCCTCCGCCGAAGTCGGCTACCTCGGTGAAGGTGTGCGGCTCGCCGCCCTGGTCGACTACGCTTACAACGGTTCCTTCCTTGATCTTAAGTGTGTCCGGTTCGAAATCCCAGTTGGGATTAGGATGTCCCGCCGCCGCTTCCGCAAACAAATCGGAGAGGGTCGTAGAATATCCAAGGGCGATGTTCTTGCAGAAGTCAGGCCCAAGCACGGCGTTAAAGGTGGGTGGATCGCATTCGTCCAAGGCAACGACCTGAGCGACGCGTGGTAAATCGTCATGCGATCGGTGGTCGTACTCTGGCTTTGCTTGTGCGAGCGCGAGCATTGCGACGGCGATCGTCAAGCCACCGACGATCAGACAGAACTTCGCAGCAGTGATTTTCATTGTGCTCCTCCTTCGGTATTCGGGATTGGGCGCTCGCCACAGCACAGCTGGCTGGCTACCTGAATTGCCACGACCGGGTCGTACTCGAACGACAGATTCCGTAGCGACTGTTGCTGGAAAGCTCAAAAGAGTCAAGCCTCGATGTCTCCATCAAACCCCAAAGTTTTCTCCATTGTTAAGCTATTGAAGAAAAAGGGGTTCGCAGCCCGTGGCAGATGGGGCTCAGAGCAATCAAAAACTGTGATAGGCTTCGCTGTGTTTCTGGAAGTCTCCCATGGCCACCACGGCCCCAGTCAGTCATACGCTTCGGTTCGACGGTTTTGAGCTGGATGCCCGAGCGGGTGAGTTGCGTAAACGCGGAGTAAAGCTGCGCTTGCGAGGCCAGCCATTGCAAGTGCTCGCGATACTCGTGGGGCGGCCCGGCGATGTCGTGACTCGGGAAGAACTTCAGATACAAATCTGGCATGGTGACACCTTTGTCGATTTCGACCATAGCCTTCACAACGCAATAGCTCGCATTCGCGAAGTGCTGGGCGATTCGGCTGAGAAGCCGCGCTACATCGAAACATTGCCGCGCCGAGGATACAGATTCATTGCGCCGGTGGATGGGGTTGGAATTCAGGAACCGCAGTCCCCTGGCGAAAGCGGAAAAGCCGGCGAAGCGCGGGTTCCTGCAAGTCGAACTAAGTCCGCTGTCAGGGCGCTCGCTGTGGTGGCTGCCGTTGCTATCGGGTTGACTGTCTGGCTGGTGTCCGCGGCTTCTCATCGTACAAGTGCGGCTCCCCCCATACGCTCCATCGCGGTCCTGCCACTCGATAATTTCTCCGGCGACGCATCCCAGGATTATTTTGTCGATGGCATGACCGATGAGTTGATCACTGACCTTGCCAAGGTTAGCGCCCTGCGCGTGATTTCCCGAACGTCTGTGATGCGTTACAGGGGCACAAAGAAAGGCTTGCCGGAGATTGCGCGAGAATTGAATGTGGATGGGATCGTCGAGGGATCGGTAACGCGCTCAGGTCGACGAGTGCGAATTACGGCCCAACTGCTTTATGCGCCTACCGACAAACACCTGTGGGCGGAAACGTATGAGCGCGATCTTGGGGATGTCCTCAGGCTACAAAGCGAAGTGGCGCAGGCGATCGTGCAGCAAGTCCGTGCCCAGCTAACGCCGCAGCAGCAGGCCCGGCTCCGCTCCGTCCGCCCGGTGGACCCGCAGGCTTACGAAGCTTATCTGAGGGGGCGTTATTACCTATCGAACCAGTTCACGATGGCGCAACCACTTAACGCTGCAAAGAGCTACTTCGAAGAGTCTATTCGAAAAGATCCTGGCTTTGCACTAGCTTACTCTGGATTGGCAGACTCGTATGCCTATTTAGGTTTTTTCCGGCAGTTGTCCCCGGAGGACGCCTATAAGCCTGCCAAGGAAGCCCTCCGCAAGGCTCTGGAACTGGACGACAGCATCGGCGAAGCCCACGATATGCTCGGCGTGCTGAGTTGGACGTATGAGTGGGACTGGGACGCTGCCGCACGAGAATTCAACCGCGCAATCGCACTAGCCCCAAGTTACAGTTGCGCTCACGAGGATCGAGCAATCTATCTCGGGTTCACTGGCCGTCGCACCGAGGCTCTGGCCGAGATCGCTAAGAGCAACGAGTTGGATCCCGGCCCCAGCTCGGCTATGGCCGAGGCGGAGACATATTATGAGCTGCGAGATTTCGAAGGTTTGATTGAAGCGAGCCGAAGAGGAGTGGTTTCGCACCCGAATGAATGGCTTGAACACTACGATCTCGGCGTGGGTTATGAGGGTACTGGCAAACGACTGGAAGCAATCTCTGAATATCAGAAGGCAGTTGAAATGTCGGACGGTGATCAAGAGGCGGTCGCTTCGCTGGCGCATGCGTATGCAGTGATTGGCAAAACAGCCGAAGCCGAAAAGATCCTTCACGACTTTGAACGAAAATCGAAAAGTGCCTTTGTTTCTCCGTATGCGATCGCGGCTGTATACGCCGGGCTGGGCGAGAAGGACAAAGCATTCGAGTTTCTGGAAAAGGCCTACCGGTTGAAATGTTTTGAGCTTTCGTCATCCCTCAAAGTTGATTTACGGGTTGATAGCCTGCGCTCCGACCGTCGTTTCGAGAACCTGCTTCGCCGGGTCGGCCTCACAAACTAGAGTTCTTTCGGTCCACCAAGGTTGAATGATCTCGCGCGCTTGAAAACGGACCCCAAAACCACAATAAAGACGCGATTTTGATCTGATGGATCGTCACTCGTGTTTCCGTCCATCAGACGATGTCGGCAACGTAGGCAGGCTGTATTTTCCCGATCGGAAGTGGTATTCCTGTTGAAATTATTCTCTTTATTCCAGATCGCCTAGGCTAAGGCTAGGCTAGGCTAGCGGAGATCCGCTGCCTTCGGCAGTTGCGATTCGGTCCATCCTCCTCCAAGGGCCTTGAACAGGAGCACGCTGGCATCCATGCGGCGCCGCAAGATATCGACATCATTTCGTTCATTTTGGAGGGCGATCGTCTGCGCCGTGAGAACCTGGAGATAAGGATCCGCTCCACCTATATAACGATCTGTGAAGATCTGCAATGACTCCTGCGCAGAAGCAGTCGCTTCCTGTTGCTGCTGCGCTTCCTGGCTGAGGATGCGCAGCGCTGCCAGATTGTCCTCTACCTGCTGAAATGCAGTGAGGGTGCCCTGGCGATAGTTGGCGACGGTTGCGTCATAATTGGCGAGCGCAGCCTGCGAGGTCGCCCGGCGCCGGCCGGCATCGAACAGGGTCTCCAACATGGACGGGCCAACGGCCCAGAATCGGCTGGGCCAGGTAAACCAGTTTGTGATGGAGTTTCCCTCGAATCCAGCGGAAGCGCTCAATATGATAGTGGGATAGAAAGCGGCACGAGCAATTCCGATCTGGTCATTGGCTTCCGCAACTCGACGCTCAGCGGCGGCGATGTCGGGTCGTCGCTCGAGAAGCTGCGACGGCAATCCTGCGGAAATGTCTGGAGGCGCCAGGTTGAGCGGAGACGCAGGCAGGTTGAACGCTGCTGGCGGCTTGCCGAGCAGGACTGCGATGGCATGCTCGAACTGGGCCCGCTGCACAGCAATATCCGTATCCTGAACCAGAGTGGTTTCGAGTTGCGTTCTTGCCTGGGCGACGTCGGACTTTGGTGCAGCGCCCCCTTCAAAGCGATTCACGGTGAGCTGCAGAGCATCCCGATAGGCTTTCACGGTGTCGTCGAGAAGGTGCTTTTGAGCGTCAGCGCTTCGCAATTCGAAATAGTCGAACGCTAGCTCGGCGTGCAAACTCAAGTTTACCGTTTCTAAATCTCCCGCGGTTGCCTGGGCTTCCTCCCTGGCGGCGGACACAGTTCGGCGCACGCGCCCCCAGACATCAAGTTCGTAAGAAAGATCGAACGGAAGGACAAAATCACCCGTGTTCTCGGTAGACGGAAAATACGGCTTATTGGCCGAGTCACGCAGTGAGGCCATGCCCGGAGATGTGGAGATAGTTGGAAATTGCGCGGCTCGATTGAAGTGGACCATCGCCCGCGCTTCGGTGAAGCGAGCATTGGCCGCCTTCAAGTCTTGGTTCGATATTGTGAGCTCGCTTTCTAGCGCATTCAGCTGCGGAGCGCCGAAGATTTCCCACCATTTCCCACGCAGCTGCTGGTCGCTCGGCTGCGCCGGCTTCCAGCCGTCCGTTTCCTTGTACGCGTCGGTTGGGGCCGCTGGTACTGTGGGCTTGGTATAGCGCGGACCCACCGTACACCCCACGAGCAGCATCATTGCGAATATGCCGACAAAAAGCATGAGGCGCTTCATTCGCCGGCTCCTCCCGCTTTTGCGCCGTTGATCTGGACTGGGGTGCCGCTGGTCAGCGAGTCGGAAGGACTGAGAATTACATTGTCGGCTGGTTGCAAGCCGGAAACTATCTCCATGCTGTCGCCGTAATCGTGTCCAGCTGTTACCCGGACCAACTGCGCTTTTCCATCGCGCACTACACCCACCTGTAAACCCTGTCTGCGGAAAAGTAGCGCGTTCGCAGGAACCACTAAAGACTGTGTACCCTCGGGCAATTTCAGATGGACTTGAACGTAGGCACCGGGCATGAGACGGCTGCGAGCGTTGTCCACATCCACCTCGACCAGCAACGTACGGGACACGGTGTCGATCGAGTTGGAGTTGCGCACCAGAGTGCCGTGAAAGGTTTCTCCCGGATATTCGTCAAGTGTCAGGTCTGCTGGTGCTCCAGAACGTGCCGCAAGCGAATACACTTCCGGAACGGCAACGTAGACGCGTAGTTTGGTGATGGAAGCGATGTGGAATAGCTCTTTCGGCGCGTTGGCTCCGGCATCAATGAGCGCCCCCACGTCGGTTTCGCGGGCTGTGATGATTCCGTCAAACGGCGCATATAGTTTCTCAAAGGACTGCAGCTGTTCGAGCCGTGCGACATTTGCCTGGTTCGACTGAACCGTTGCCTGGTTGGCAGCGTTGGCGTTCACCGCGTTGTCCCGCTCTTGTGTAGACACGGAATGCGTCTTTAACAAATCCTGGTCTCGCGCTGCGGTGATTTGCGAAAGGTTGAGATTGGCTTCCGCGGTGGCCAGTTCTGCCTGCGCTTGCCGCAACTGCTGATCAAGCTCGGGAGTTTCGATTTCCGCCAGCAATTGACCTTTGCTGACACGAGTTCCGATGTCGGCATACCACCGTTTCAGATAGCCGTTGGTCCGGGCATAAATAGGAGAATCGATGAACGCCTGCGTGTTGCCCGGCAACACCAGTTGCTGGGCGCGATCTCCAGGTTGCGGATGCGCAACACTCACACTCAGAATTGCAGCTTGATTGGTAGCTTGCTGCAGGCGAGTTTCGGCTGCCAGTCGAGAATGGATACCAAATACAACTACAATCGCGACCACGACCGCTGTAGCGGTAAGAAGCACGACGACACCCCGCGAAAACTTCCTTTGCGGAGGTTTCGCTTCGGAGATTTCCCCTGGACTGGCTTCGGTTACTTTTGTCATTTCTATCGCAATCGCATTGGTAGCATCGGATTTCATTGACGTCCAACCTTGACTAAACATGAGTTGGCTGTCCTTCCTGTTCGATCTCCACCATTGGATCGGCCTCCGAACGCTTTCTGTGTAAAAGACTGAAGACCGCCGGAACAAAGACCAGCGTGGCCACAGTGGCACATAGCAGGCCGCCAATCACGGCGCGCCCGAGCGGCGCATTCTGCTCGCCGCCATCGCCCAGGCCAAGAGCCATGGGGATCATGCCGATAATCATCGCGAGAGCCGTCATCAGAACTGGCCGAAATCGTGTGTATCCGGCCTCAATCGCAGCCTCGATCGGGTCCCCGTGGTGCAGAAGGCGCTCCTTGGCGAATGAGATTACGAGAATGCTGTTTGACGTGGCGACACCCATGCACATAATCGCGCCCATCAATGCAGGCACGCTGAGCGTGGTGTGTGTGACAAACAGGAATAGAACGATGCCCGCCAGTGCGGCCGGCAGCGCGGTAATAATAATGAAGGGGTCAAGCCAAGATTGAAAGTTCACTACGATGAGCATGTAGACGAGAACGACTGAAAACACCAGACCGCCTAAAAGTCCGATGTAAGAACTTCGCATCGTCTGAATCTGTCCCCGAATGGTGACGAAGCTCCCCCGAGGCAGCAAGTGTCGATCAGTGTCGACGATGTGGTCGATGTCACGTCCAACCGAGCCTAGATCGCGATCCTGCACCGCGCCGTAGATTTCCACGATGCGACGAATATTGTAGTGGCTGATGGCTTCCATCTCGGTGGCACGTTTGATGGAGGCTACATCCGCCAGGATTCCAGGCCGCGACGTGGATGGTGCGGTAATCGGGATATTGTCGAGATTCTGCAGCGACTCAACTCTGTATTGCGGAGTCTGGGCAACCAGGTTGTAGCTCACACCATTCTTCCAGTTCAGGAAGAACATCGGCGTAATCTGGAAGCTTCCACTCAGCGAGTTCAAAACGCTGGTAGCGACGTTGCGTTCGCTGAGACCGCCCTGGGCCGCCTTCGTGCGGTCAACGTTAATGTCGTAGGTCGGGTAATCAAACGGCTGCTGAATTCGCAAATCGGTGAGTCCCGGGACACGGCGAAGCTCGGCGAGCATCTTCTCCGCTACCTGACGATTGCCGTCAATATCAGCTCCATCAATTTGAATATCAATTGGCGCGGGCAATCCAAAGTTCAAGACCTGGGTGACCATATCCGCGGGGAGGAAATAAAATTCCGTGCCGGGAAAGGCACGAGGCAAAGTGCGCCGCAGTTCACGAATGTAGTCTGCCGTAGGATGGTGCTTTTCCTTGAGAGACACCAAAATATCTGCATCTCCGGTGCCAATGAGACCGGAGGTTGAATGCATGTAGTTGATCGTGCTGTACGGGAGTCCTATGTTGTCGAGGATGTTGTCTACCTCGCGCGCGGGGACGCGCTGACGGATAGACGACTCGACGAGGTCGCACTGCCTCGCGGTTTCCTCGATCCGGGTTCCGCTCTTCGCCCGCACATGGAGGATGAACTGACCGTTATCGCTGGCCGGAAAGAAGTTTTGACCGAGCCACGGCACAAGGAGAAAAACAAGCAGGCAAACGGCCAGAAACGCAGGAATGAAAGCGGCTCGCCGATGCACTACCGTAGTAAGAAGGAGCTGGTACGACAACCGAAGCCGCTCGAAGGCTTTTTCGAAACCCTGCTGAAAGCGTGCAAAGAGGTTACGTCTGCCGTCGACGTCCTCGTTCTCCTTCAACAGATACAGGGCCATCGTAGGAACCACCGTCCGGGAGAAGAAGTAGGACGCTAGCATCGCAAAGGCAACCGCTTCGGCGAGGGGCACGAAGAGATACTTCGAAACGCCAGCCAGAAAAAACATCGGTAAGAACACGATGCAAATGCAGAGCGTGGAAACAAGGGCGGGGACCGCAATTTGTGCCGCGCTGTCGAGAACGACTTCTCTCATACCTTTCTCTGGCTCTCTCTCCCGATTTCGATTTATGTTCTCGACCTCGACAGTTGCGTCGTCCACCAGAATGCCTACCGCAAGAGCCAGGCCGCCCAGCGTCATAATGTTGATGGTTTGTCCCAATAAACTCAGCATGATTACCGACGTCAGAATCGATAACGGAATCGAAACTGCGATGATGAGAGTACTGCGCCAGCTTCCGAGAAAGATAAGAATCATGAAGGCCGTTAAGCAGGCTGCGATAATGGCTTCGCGGATGACTCCGCCCACCGCCGCGCTGACAAAAATCGACTGATCGGCCAGCGGACGTATGTTCAGCTGGGAAGGAAGAGTTTGAGCGACGCGAGGCAGAAGCTGTCGAATCTCTTTGACTACGCTGATGGTTGAGGCGTTGCCTGCCTTCATGATGCTCAGCAATACGCCACGATGCCCGTCCTGACGCACGATATTAGTCTGAGGGGCGAAACCGTCACGCACGTTGGCAACGTCGCGCAGATACACCGTGGAGTTACCGGCTTGTTTGATCGGAAGATCATTGAGCTCGGCAACCGTCCTCGGGCTTGAATTCATGCGCACGTCGTACTCGAACTGGTCGATCTTTGCCGTACCGCCCGGCAACACAAGGTTCTGATCGGTGAGCGCACTGAGCACGTCCTGTGGAGACAGACCCTTCGACTGAAGCAGGTTCGGGTCCAGGTCGATCATCACTTGACGTTGCTTGCCACCGTACGGCCAAGGAATGACCGCACCCGGAACCGTAACCAGCTGCGGTCTCATGAAGTTTTGGCCCATATCGTTCAATTGCTGTTCCGAGAGACCCTTGCCACTGAGCCCGAGCTGGAGAATTGGCACGCTCGAGGCGCTGTAATTGATAATTAGCGGTGGCAGGGCTCCAGGTGGCAGCTGACGCAAAGCAGTCTGGGAGATTGCCGTCACTTGGGCGTTCGCGGTTTCGAGGCTTGCACCGGATTGCAGAAAGATTTTGACGATCGCCTGACCGTTGAGAGTTGTCGACTCGATGTGTTCGATGTTGTCGACCGTCGTTGTCAGGTTGCGTTCGTATACGCTGGTAAGCCGACCTTCCAGTTCCTCCGGATTGAGACCGGTATACTGCCAGGCGACGGCAATGACAGGGATGTTGATGTTGGGAAAAATATCAGTCGGCGTGCGCAGGATTACCACCGGACTCAGCAGCAGAATCAGCAACGCCAAGACGATAAAAGTGTACGGCCGGTCTAAAGCAACACGAACAATCCACATGGAAACTCCCCCCGCTATACCGCATATACGTGCGGCCCGCGATCGGCTAGTCGACTCTCGGCGCTGAGAGCGTCAGGCCGTTCAGCGACTCCACGATGTGCTTCATATAGGCCCGGCTGGCGAAAAGCGCCGCCCCTTCAGTAACCATCTCAAGCAATACTGCTTCGCCCCGGGTATCTACGGAAGTCACATCCTCGAGATCGATGGTGCACTTCCGGCCTTCTCTCGTACTTCGGCTGCTCTCCCATTTTTCTTTCAGGTCGGCTGCCCACTGGCAGCACAGCCGACCTTGCAAGATCCATTTCTGTTCAAATGGTGTGTCGGTGATCATGGTCCTTAGCATGGCGGTTCTCCACGTTCTTTCGCTTACTCGCCGGACCTCGCCAGGCTTGCGGAATCCAGCCTTCTCACCTGGAAGTCGAGCTGCATCCGGACCTGGTTTGCGGCAAATCGGATCGGTGACGTGTCCTTGCACTCTTCACCCGCAAAGTCCTCGCCGACGGTCGAAGGCATCTCGCAGTGAACGTCTGCGCGGGCGGTGCGTTCGACTGTCTCTCCTGCACACGTGGCACCTGAAAAATCCTCACCCACGGTTGATGGCATCGTGCATCGCTCATCCGCAACGAAGATTGGCCAACTGGTACTGGAAACGGCATTCATGAGTTCGGGAAAATCCTCAGCGAAAGTTACGCTGGACGCAGACCATTCCACTTTGTCCTCTCTCACACGACGCACGCCTGAAGCGCTCATGCGGTGAAAGTCGAAAACCACTGTTCGCGTCACGGACTCAGTGACCGCTGGGCCGTAGATGGCGCCAGCATAGGCCTCGCTGGGATTAAGTGTGACTACTCTCTCAACGTGGGTCACGGTCAGAGCGCCGGTAACACGAAAGTTTTCTCCGTCCGTGGAAACGACGTGGGTTGATTTGAAGCGGATGACGGTGTAATCCGGATCGCTCGCCGGATTCTTCTCGCCCACCTCTTGCTTGGGGGCAGCCTCATCGGCGGGATAGATTGTGAAATTAAAACTAGGCTTTGTGGAATCGCCGGCATTTTGATTGATCACACCACTCGAGCGCGCGACGCCAACATTGACACTGGCGTTCGGATTCTCCGAAGAGGCCAGAAAGAGGCGCGCGGTTGAGTGCTCAGAGTCAATGCGCCCAGTACTGTTCTGCGCCAGAACGGGCGTTAAGAACATCATGGCGTTGATAATAGCCACTGCAACTAAAGCCGATTTCTTCAACATTTGTTTATCCATCCTTCCGTCACTGCAGTCGTTCTAACTGGTGACAGCGCGCAGCAACGTGATGGAGAAAGCAATACACACGCCAAAGTGAAGAGCGCTTTTGAAATCACTGCATCTGATTGATTAAAGGGAAGCTTCGAGGAATGAGAAGAAGTAAACCGCAAACAGGTGTCACGGTGTCACAGCAGCAATGACAGTGTTGAACTCGACTATGACTGTTGGATAACAGTTCGGGGATCGATGCCAAGCTTCTTCATCTGCGCAATCAACGTGGTCCGTTTCAAACCGAGACGCGCCGCGGCGCCGTCGGAACCGCCTACCCGTCCACTTGCGTCTTGGAGTGCTTGTATAACTTGCTCTCGGTCCAGGGGAGGAACATTTGTTCGGATCCGTTTGGGGATGGACACTGAGGATTCTTTGCTTTTTGGCGCTGCGCTACCCTTCGCGTTCAGCTCCGCGATCGGAACGCGCAGTACGCCGCGCGTCGAAAGAATCACCGCGCGCTCGATGACGTTCTGCAACTCGCGAACATTCCCCGGCCAGTAATATCGCATAAGGGCGCTCATCGTTTCCGGGGGGATTGTCTGAATCACTTTGCTCATTCGTCTGCTAAACAGTTCGGCGAAATGACGGACCAGCAAAGGCACATCCTCAGGACGTTCGCGCAGCGCGGGCACATAAAGGGGAAAAACGTTCAAGCGGTAGAAGAGGTCAGCACGAAATTTATGTTCCTCCACCATTGCCGAAAGATCCCGATTCGTCGCGGCGATCAGACGCGCGTCCGTGCGCTGCGTCCGCGAACTTCCGAGACGTTCGAATTCTCTTTCTTGCAGTACACGCAACAGCTTTGGCTGCAACTCAAGAGGAACGTCGCCGATCTCGTCAAGAAACACCGTTCCCTGATGTGCCAGTTCAAAGCGGCCGATCCGCTGTGCAATCGCTCCTGTAAACGCGCCTTTCTCATGGCCGAAGAGTTCACTTTCAAGCAATCCGGTGGGAATCGCGGCGCAATTCACCTTGACAAATGCCTTCGCTCGCCGGGAACTCAGATTGTGAATCGCGCGCGCAATCAATTCTTTGCCCGTGCCGGTTTCCCCGTAAATGAGAACTGTAGAATCTGTTGGTCCGACAGTCTCGAGCTCCTTCAGCACTTTTTGCAGCGCGCTGCTTTTTCCGACGATCTCGTCAAACATGGAGGTTTCGTCGATCTCCTGCCGCAGTGCGATATTTTCGTGCAATAACTGCTCTTTCAGGGTGCTGATTTCCGCGAAGGCATTCTCCAACGCCGCTCGAGAGAGGTGCTGCCCGGTCACATCCACTAGTGTGCCCACAAACTCGACAACGTTTCCCGCCGTATTCTTGACGGGATGACCCAATACGTGGATGTGCCGGATCGATCCATCATCCAAAATGATCCGGTAATCGGTTTCAAAGTCGCTAGCGTCGTGAGTAGCTTTATCAATTGTTCCCTGCATAGAAGGCCGATCATCCGGATGTATACGTCCGAAAAGCATCTCGAGAGTCATCTTCGTCTTCCCTGGATCGAGGCCGAAAATGCGGAAACTCTCTCGGCTGAAGAAAATGTCTCCGGTTGAAACACTGCGCGCCCAACTTCCGGTGTGGCTGAGTCTCTGCCCCTCTGACAAATAAGCTTCACTTCGCCGCAACGCTTCTTCCGCCTGTTTACGCTCGGTTATATCGCGGTAGATTCCGTAAATCTCGGGGCTGTTTCCGTTAACACACACAGGGGCTGCGACGAAAGACACGTCAAGACGGGATCCATCTTTCCGTTTGCGAACTAGTTCTGCATTTACGCGTTCTCCACATTTCAAAGCCTGGCGCAGGGCTTCCGATTCCTCCCAGGAGGCATCGGGGACAATCAATTCACTAATGTTGCGGCCCAGCGATTCCTCATCGGTAAAACCGAATAGCTGGGTGAATTCTCGATTTACCCTTAATACGCGGTTATCGATATCCCGCAAAACAATCGCCTCCGGCGCTAATTCGAACAGTTTTTCGAAATGAGCCTTTTGCTTGCGCAACTCCTCTTCGCTCCGCTTGCGTTCTGTGATGTCCATCGTCGTTCCAATAAATTCGACGAGAGAACCAGAACCGTCGACGATGGCGCGCCCCATCCCGTAAACATGTTTGACAGTCCCGTCAGGAACGATCACCCGGTATTCCTGTTGGAAATTTGTTTTCTCGTGAACCGCCTTGTCAACAGTCTGTTCCAGCAATGGGCGATCGTCGGGATGGACCCGGCTCCAGAACAACGCCCGGGAGGGTTTTTCATTGTTCGGATCGACACCGAGAATTCGGAAATGCTCCTGTGACCACTTAACCTCACCGCTGGCCAGATTCCACATCCAGCTTCCGGTGTGACTCAGATTCTGGCCTTCCTCCAGGAAGACTTCCCCTCTCCGCTGGTCCTCGTCACGTAGCGCATTGTCAACGGCTAGCGCAACCTGTTCCGCAACCAGCGAGAGGTATCGAGTGTCATCGGAAGAATAGGAGTTGAGGTGTCGTGCGCCGAAGCACAAACTGCCTAATCGCCGGTACGCAGTGGTCAAAGGCAGGATGCAAGCGGACTCCACGCCGAAACGCTGAAAGACTTCCATCATCCTGGGAAACCGTTGCTCCTGGTCTCGCGAAGCGATGAGGACAGGTACCTGATGGTGGTACACCCACCAGGTAATCGTTTCTTCCGCGGGAAAATCAGAAGGGATTACGAACAGTGGTCCTCTCAGCGTCTCGAGAACGGCGTTCTGTACCTTATGGGCCACGTCGTCATACAGGAATAAACCTACAAAATCGAAGTCAACGACCTGGTGGAGTTCGGTGGCGAGAACACGAAATAACTTTCCGGGATCGCGATACACATTGATAGCACGTGACACGCGAAACAGTGCCTCGTGCCGTGCCAGAAGGGATTGCCCTGGTCCGAGTTGTGTTTCTTGCGTGACGTTCTGAGCGGAGCTGGCCTTCTCATCCAGGATCATTCGGTTACCCAGTTTTCAACTCAATAAAAACGCCTACTCCAACAGCGCGGATCTCAACTAAAGACGGAGGAGCGATTGCCGCGACTCCTTGTCCGCGCGACCTCGCGCATTTAGCCCAGCGCGCGCGCTGGCAACAAGCTAAATGCTCGGATCAATGTCACTTGGACATCGATGCCCCTTTTTGTTGGATGTGATTAGGCAGCAACGGTCGCAACGTAATCGGGGTGCAAGCTCTCGCGGGCAGCCACGGAGGATCCTAGAGCAGGGCTCCGCGGCTTCCGGCATTCTGGGGTTCACCAAGCTGCGAAATAGTGACGTTCAATCTGTCAGAATGGTTACATCTTCACTCGGGCGAGTTCTCGGGAGCTGTGACGCAAGACCAGTTCGTCATTGCATCAGTCGCTTGAGTGCGGTCTGGGCATCGCTGACCTGGGAGAGGCGGCCTTGCGAACTCGGGAGGTGAGAGAGAAATTCCTGATATTCGTTAATGGACTGATCGCGCTTGCCGGTACGCTCATAGAGTTGGCCTAGATAGTAGTGGGATAGGATTCCAGGGAAAGGAAATCGCTCCGTTAAGACTCTGGCGTTCGCAACGCTTCGCTCGGCGAGCAATACGGCGCGAAACTCGGCTTCGGCTGGTGAGTAATCATTGATCAGCAGATGGCTGCGGGCTTTGAGGAAAAGCAGGTAGGGCTCCTGAAAGTCGGGAATGCCGGCGGCGCGGCTCAAGGCCCCTTGCCCGTCACCGCGCTGCACTGCGGCGCTGACATCGGCGTAGGCTTGGTCAATTTCAATTGCCCGCGGCGCGATCCAGGGATGGCTGGCAGCGTAGCGCTGCAGACTTTGCTGTGCGGCGGATGGGTTTCCCGCCAGGGTTTCGAGGAACGCGAGGGTCTGCAACTGCTCGTCATCGAGCTTCTGTTGTTGCACAAACGAGATCGCCGAAGAACCTTCTCCCAATATGACGGACATGGCGGCGAATGGCCGCAGAAATTGCTCGGCAGCCTCACTCTGTTTTGCGCGCCCAAGTTGCATCACTGCTTCCCGGTAACTGGCAAGAGCGCCTTCGAAGTCGCCTCTGCTCTGCTTGAACTGCGCCTCGAAGCCCCGAAGCCAAGGGCGCGAGAAAGGCGACTCGTGTTGGGCAAGTTGCTGGAAAGCAGCGCTGGCCATGTCCGGCTTCTTTTGATCGGTGTAAACGATGGCCAGTTTCAGGTACTCTCCATAATCACTGAAGTCCGGTTTCAGTTCGAGCACCCTGCGGTAGGCAGCAACGGCTTCGTCATCGCGGCCCGCCATGAAGAATATGTCCCCGCGGCTGTCGAGCGGATTAGGATCGCCGGGCCGAACCGCCATGTAGGCGTCATTGGCGTCCAGGGCCCCATTGATATCGCCCGACTGAGCCAATTGGTAGGATTGAAAGTTGAGCAGATCTTCATTCTTCGGATCCAGCGCCAGTCCCTGTTGCAACAGCTCACGCGCTTGTTGTGGCTTGCCCAAAAACGACAAGATGACACTCAGGATACCGCGGTCCATCGTCGATCGCGGAAATTCGGATACCAACTGCTGCCGGACGGCAACCGCCGCCTCTATGTCGCGGGCGCGGCTGGCCTTTAGGGCCTGCAACGATAATTGCTCGTAACGAGGCAGGCGCGACTGCAGTTGATCGATCTTGATTGCCAGTTCGTTACTGCGCCGCAGATCGCCCTCAAGCGCGTACTGGTCGGCCAGACGCAGATAGGCCAGGGCAAACTGCGGGTCCAAACGGACGGCCTCCTCCAATTCGCGGATGGCGTCCGTCGTGAGAAAGCGGCGGCCGTAGTCAATGCCCAACTGGTAATGGCGATAAGCCTCCACATTGGAGGTAGAAGCCTGCTCGATCTCCGGCGCTTTTTGTGGCAGGTCTGAGGCAGGCAGAAAGCTGCTGGCGATGCTCGCCGTGAGCCGGTCCACCATATCGAAGATGCTCTGGACGTCCTGTCCTTCCAGCTTCTCCGAGAATAGGATCTGGCCTGTACCGGTGTCCTGCCCGCGAACATCGAGGCGCAGTTGTGTAGGTCCGATCTTCAACAAAGCACCGGTAATGTAGGCGTCGGCGCCGGCATCACGCGCCACTTCCTGCGCCTGGGCAGGATCCAGCGACTTGCCATCCTTGCTCGCGCGACGGACCGCGCCCATCACGCGCTCGGTGGAGAGCACATCCAGACCCTTAACTTGGGCCAGGTTCGTGGTGAGCATGTCGGTCAGACCATTGTCGAGCCAGTTGAGAGACTGATCCTGCGAGAGGTTGTTGAAGTACAGCACCGCGATGGCCTTGTGCGGCCGGCTGCCCGCGGAGTGGGAGGCATTGCGCCCGCGCAGGAACCAAAAACCTGCCACTGCAATGAGCAGAATTATTACTGCGGAAAAGACGACCCTAGCGCGCTTGCTGAGAACCTGGAAGGCAGGCCCAGGGGAAGAAATTTGCTGTGGAGGCGCAGCGGCTGCGGCAGAAGGACTGCTCACGCTTGCCGAAGGCTGCGAATGCGCGGAAATTTCCCGCGCTGAGGGCGACCCGTGCGGGGCCGGATGTGGGTCAGCCACGACTGCCGCGCTTCTCCCTGACTCTGTATCCCGTTTTAACCTCTGGAGATCGGTGCGTAAATCCGCGGCATGTTGGTAACGCAGATTGCGATCCTTCTCCAACGCCTTGCTGATGATGTCTTCCAGCTTCGGGGAAACATCGGGGTTGAGACGAACCAAAGGGATCGGAGCGTGCTCCAAAATGGCGTTAAAGATTGCAGCGGAGGTATCCCCACGAAATGGCATCGTCCCGGTTGCCATCTCGTAGAGCACACCGCCAAACGAAAACAAGTCGGTCCGCGCATCCAGTTCCTTACCCTTTGCTTGTTCGGGCGACATATAGGCGACCGTACCTACCGCCGCACCGGGACTTGTGAGATGTTGCTCGTCGATATCAGTGCCCTGCGTGGCGGCGCCCGCAATCAGACTGGAAGAACTGGCCGCAGGCGTGAGTTTGGCGAGGCCGAAATCCAGGATCTTGGCGTGGCCGCGCTCGGTGACGAAAATATTCGCAGGCTTGACGTCGCGATGGATGATTCCCTTGAAATGAGCCGCATCGAGCGCGTCCGCGATCTCGATGGCCAGCGATAGCAGTGTCTCGATCTCTAAGGGACGCCCTACAATGCGGTGCTTCAGGGTCATGCCATCCAGAAACTCCATGGCGATGAAGGCCTGTCCCTCTTGCTCGCCGATGTCATAAATTGTGCAGATATTGGGATGATTCAATGCGGACGCAGCCTGCGCCTCGCGCTGAAAGCGGGCCAGGGCCTGGGGATCCCGGGCAACTTCTTCCGGCAGGAACTTGAGGGCGACGAAGCGGTGCAGCCGTGTGTCCTCGGCCTTGTACACGACGCCCATACCGCCACCACCGAGTTTTTCGACAATCCGGTAGTGCGAGATGGTTTGGCCGATCATTAGAAGATGTCTGCCCGGCGGGTCGCTTCATATTACGGACGGGACCTCTTCTAGTCAACAAATGGCGCCAAGAGTTGCCCGCTATCCAGGCACATTTGGGAGCGCCGATCTGCACTGCGTCGATCCGTTAGATGCTAGATTACATGGGCGCTTTCAAATCAAAATTAATTCCATATACACGTCGGCTCGCTCGTATGGAGAAGGAATTATGCGGTTCGGATCGATGTGCTTGAATCCCATAGATTCATACAGCCGAATCGCGGGCGTCAGCACGTGGTTGGTCTCCAGATAAAGTCTTTGCGCGCCGGCATTTCGGCCCTCGTCGATCGCCGCACGAAGCAGCCTGCGACCGATTCCGGTTCTCTGGTACGAGGGCTCGACAGCCATCTTGGCAACCTCAAATTCCTTGTCTCTGATGGGGATCAGTGCGCAGCATCCGACACATCGTTCTTCGGCAGTCGCGAAGAAAATCCTGCCACCCGCGTCCAGAATAGTTCCCTGCGGATGGGCAAGAAGGAGCCTCTCCTTCGCCTCTATGCGGAAGAAGCGGGTGATCCATTCTTCATTAAGCCTTCGAAACGCAGCAGCATCCCCTGGCTTAAACTCGCGGATGCCGATGTCGGCGAACGGCGGGGACTGTTCTTCTGCAGAAGTCATATTCCTAATCCTTCCTTGTTCCTTCGACGATAAAATCTAAAGCGGCGATATGTCCAATATCTGAATCATCTCCACTAAGACGACATGAATATGAAACTGGAAATAGAACTCAGACATCTGCGTTATTTTCTTGCTGCCACCGAAACTCTGCATTTCAGCAAGGCGGCAGCTCAGTTGGGGATGGCGCAACCGCCGCTCAGCCAGCAGATCAGGAAGCTCGAACGGATACTGGGGTACCCCCTATTTGACCGCACAACCCGCGGTGTTCGGCTGACAAAGGTCGGCCAGTTCTTCAGGGAGCGTGCGCAGATTACCCTCACGAAAATACAAGATGACGTGGAAATGGCACGTCGGTTGGGCAACGGCCAGGAAGGGGTTCTAACTGTGGGCTTCAGCGGTTCAGTGATGCTAACCACATTGCCTAAAGCGATCGAACGCTATCGCCGCCTGTATCCGAGGGTTGAATTGCGATTGCGAGAACTGGTCAGCGCTGAGCAACTGCCCGCGCTGCTGGATGGGACCCTGGATCTGGGGTTTCTTCGCGACGGCGAACCACAGCGTGGACTGGCGATTGAATCGATCCTGCGAGAGCGATTCATCGCGGTACTGCCGGCTCGGCACAAACTTGCGGGTGGTGCGTCGATTCGTCCGGGAGATCTCCGAAATGAGCCGTTTGTACTTTTCGCGCGGCGCATGGGTCCGCTTGCCTTCGATCGGACTCTCGCATGCTGTGAAGCAGAGGGCTTCCGGCCAAATGTTGTGCAAGAGGCTCCACAGTGGCCGACAGTAGTGCGTCTGGTTGCCGCGGGTGCCGGTGTATCTTTGGCTCCGGCCTGTGTCGCAAATTTCGCAATGCCAGGAGTCGTCTATAAGAAGGTGCGTTCTCGCCATTGGACATCGATTGACATTGGTTTGAAACCTGACTTGGACAATCCCGCGGTCGAAGCTTTTCTGAGCATCGTGCGGAAGCAATTCTCGAAGGGGAGCCATGGTTCCGCGCCCCGCAGTAACAATGAGTAACAAATCGTCCGGCATCAGCTGATGATAACGGAGCCTCCGTGGCGATAATTCGTCAACTCCCGAATAGTGAGCAAAAACCGAAGTAGTCCGGTCCGTCATCACGAAACTAGTTTCGTGAAGTCGGCTTCGCTCCGGTCAACTTCCTGTCAGCCCGTCAATTGGAACTAGTTCGGGTGGACTCACGCGTTCCGTTTCGTTTTGACATCGCCCACTGGTCGGAAGCGAAGTGCTGACCAGACCTCATCGATTGCAATGATGGAAACAGGACGCCATCCTGTCCCCCTCATCGCCTCGGAAATGAGATCCCGGCCAAGGTCGCTCTCGATCCTGGACGTCTTCTTCGGGTAGGCAATCCACAGCAGCGCTCCGCGAGCAGCGTGTTTCAACAGATACGGTACTGATTTGCTGATGTCCGCTTAGAAAGGCGACAAAGAGCTGGACAAAGGGCTGTGCACCCTCTGCCGGTCGAGGTAATAACTACGCCTTCGGGCAATGGAGCAACCAGTTTCAAATAGGCCGGGGGCGCGCCAACAACTAGCGCTCGCATCCTTAGGTTTAATTCCGAGCTTCCGGACAAGAGGATTGGCGGTCACTTCTGCTTCCCCTTGCTGGAAAGAGCGAACTGATTTCCATCCGGATTCTGAAAGACGGCAGTCGATCCCCAAACTTCGTTCCTCGGTTCCTGGGCGATCGTCGCGCCTTTCGCTTTCAGCACCTTGGCGGTGGCGAAGACATCATCGCACCAGAATGCAATGGATGAAACTGACCGATGCGATTTTCATGGCCTTCTGGCGTGTAGAGAGCGGAACCTGGGATAAGCAGTTCGATCCATCTTTGGGTTGGCGTGAATGGTTGGTCAGTAACGACCTTGAAACCCATTGTTGCGGTGTAAAACTTCAGCGCGAGTCTTGGTTGCGAACCGGAATGCCGACGAACTTGATCCCTCGAACCCTGGTTGATCCCCTTTCGATTCCCGGAGCATAGCTTGTATAAATTCTCCGCTGCAATGTGGTACCCGATGCTATATTAATGGTCGGTATAGCATGCTCTCTTTTGACGATTACGTGATCGACGTTCTGATGCGCGACTTGGTTGGTCATGACCGGAGGCCGACCAGCTTTCTCTTGTATCTCTGGCTCGATGCCGAACAAACTCGAAGAGGTGGGACGGTGCAAGTGAGCTATTCGGAATTGGCGGAATCTGTTGGCGTGTCAAAGAGCTCGGCGCAGGCTGCGGTGAATTGGCTGGTTCGAAGGAAGTTGCTTTCTGTCAGCAAGGACAATATCACAGCGACTCCCCGTTACACGGTACAAAGGCCGTGGAGAGATCGCGCACGTTTCTGTGCCTGCGCACCGTCACTGACACGGCGGCCCTCGCTGTGCCGGTTGAAGACATGGTGCTCGATAGCGGCAAGATAATTGGTGACGCCGAATGCGGCCTGCAGGTCCGCATAGAAAGCCAGATACTGCTTGCTCCAGAAAGCGGATGCGCTCTGAGTCCTGCGGCCCTAAGAGAGCACATCTCTACGATGATTTCTTCTCTTCCTTCGCGCTTGATTTTTCGGCAGGTTTGCTCTGGGGCTCTTTCCGTTTTTCGTCGGAGTCCACGGCAAACAGCATGTAGTGATCGAAACTGTGGCGCCGGTAGTAGCGATGACGGCGGAAGTCAAAATAAATTTCCGCGCTCTTGGGCAACCATAGAGTCGTGTTTTTTCTGGCAAACGGGATGGGCCCGTACTCCACGACCTGATGCTCACTGAGAAGCTGGATCTCCGGCATCGGGCTAACCAGTTCCGATTCAATGCGCATAATCTGAAATTTGTCGGCGGTCATCCAGGCGCGTCCTTTCAATTTGACCGGGTGAACCTGGGTTCCCACTTTGTAGCTATGAATCCGGCTGGGGCGGTCGTCGCGTTGCTGGAAGCGCACCAGCCAGGTTGCCTGTCCGCGCCAATCTCCCAGCCCCTCGCATTTCATCTCGAAGTTGTCGCGCATATGGGGATGGAACACCAGCGCCAGCGCAGCAAATCCGGTACTGGCAATCTCGTCGGGATAGCCGGTCAGTTCCAACTTGTTGGCGCGGTATTCATCCACCGAAAGGAAGCCTGGCTGCTGCTCGGAAATCGAAGCGACATAGTTAAACTTCCGTGTTTCAGTGCGAATTGGAAGCCCGTAGGCATCGAGTCTCTGGTGGAACAGGTCCTCAACCGCGGCGAATCGCATCACGTCTTCCACCAATTCCTGCACCCGTTTCCCCGATTCGTCGATCACTTTCTCGGTGGGGCAGGGCATCCCCGCGGCGACATTCAGTTTGATGTCATCGATGCCCGGCGGCTGCCACGACTTCACCGAAAATACCGGAGCGCCAAGCGCCTGGAGCGGGTCCACTCCTATCAACTTGGAGGAACCTGCGTCCGCCGAAGCCGCCGCAGTGGGATTCGCACCATGCTCTTCAATTTCTGCAATCAGGCCGCGCACCTGTCCCGCCATGGGATGGCGAGGCGACTCTTCTAAAAACCTGTTCAATGCCTCGACTCCTTCCTTTTCGTGGCCCAAATTCACCAGCGCTTCTCCCAACACCAACTCTGCTGGACTGGCATGAGCTTTCCCTTTTTCGATAGCCACATGCGCTTCTTCACGTGCACGGTCGTAGTTGCCCTGATGCAGATACGTATCGGCCAGCAAATTGTGCGGCTGCCAGTTATCTCCATCTTCCATCACCGCCCGCTCCAGCGCCGAGCGCGCCGCCGGATAGTCCTTCTGTTGCAATCCAGCTTGTCCCAACAGCGTTAGCGCCTGCGTGTTTCCGGGATTGATATTGGTAGCGGCTCGCAGGTAGTCCACCGCACGCCCGTAGTCGCTCTTCTCGTAATACAAATAGCCCAGCAAGAAATTCACGTCCGAACTCGATGCATCCGACTTATAGGCTGCGCCCAATTGTTTCTCCGCTTCGTTCAGATTGTTCGATTTCAACGCCGAGACACCCCGCTTCACCTCTTTCCGAGCCTTCGCAGAGAGCCCCATATCCGGCACATCAAGGTTGATCGCCTCTGGGTCTCGTTTCAACGTAAACTTCAGTTGGACTGGGCTCCAGGAATTTACCACCTGCAACTGACGGCGCTCGCTCAGATAGCCCACAGCGCTGACTTCAATCTCGTACTCTCCGTAAGTGACGTTGGTAAACACTCCCTGCGAAACCTGGTCCGGAAACGCTCCTTGCGTAATAACGTTCGTGGTCTGCCAGGTCGCGGTCCGAGTCGACCGGTTAAGCAATTGCAGCAACGCTTCGCGATCAAGGTGACCATTCTTTTTTTCCGCAGACACAGTTGCGACCACAATGCCCGTCCCAGGAGCAGTGGTATATAACGACGCATAATCCCGCAAGCCGGTGTCTACCGTTGGACCTGCTCCTTGGGCCAGGGTCGCGAGAGCCCAGCAGACGAGCAAGAACGAGATCGTCAGGCAATCGCGAACGAGGGCAGGAAGGCCAAAGCGGCGCATGAAAGGAAACACTCGGCAGCAGTGTGGCACAGGGTTCTTGCCTCGTCAATCCGGAGGGTACTGGGGGCAGGCCCGCGTTTAATTGAGGCTGAGGCCAGCCACTTGAGTCAGTGTAGACAAGGTGTTAGTGCTAACGTTATACATCCAAGTTGAAGCGTTTCCCTGGAGATTACCGGCGGAGGGGAGAACCCATGGACACGAATGCGACAACCGACGATGACGTGAAGGCGATGAAGAAACTAGGGGAAGAGTTTTTCGCGGGAGTAAACGCTGAGGATCTGGACAGGCGGATGGCAACGATGCATCCCGATATAGTTATCATGCCTCCCGGCCTTCCTTCCATCGTTGGCAAAGAAGAGGTCCGTCGTCTCTCCCACGATTACGCCGAGACCTATGAAGAAAAATGCAGCCTTGTTTACGAGGAGGTTGAGGCGGCAGGGCATTGGGGGTTTGCGCGAGCGACTGTCAGCGCCACACGAACATCCAAGTCGGGCGGCGGGGTTGAAAAGATGAGCTTGAAGAACCTTTGGATTTTCAAAAGGCAGGCCGATGGCGAATGGAAATTCTGGCGCATCATGTTTAACAGCACAATCCCCCCGCAGACGAGCTAACTGGAGATGTGGTCCGCTAATGTCGCCTTGGCGATTAGGTCTCGGATCACGGACAAAACCGGAAATAATCCCCAGAGGGAAAGCCAGGCTGGGAGAGGAGTCTGGATAGTTTACGAAACCAGGCCATAGCGCTCAGAATCCCTCCACCCCGTACCAGTGCCCATGCTTGCATTGCCCAGACGGTCTGTGCAGTCGTTCCAATCCTGCGGCATGGGAAGCCGTCGCCATGGGCAAACACAGAATCAAGCCGAATTACCGTCGCCGAGTGCTTCGGCTTCCAGACTTGGATCATTGTAAATTGGCGGTAGTATGAAAATCAATCGGTGAGTGTATCGGTTCGTGAAATCAATTTCAAAACACGCTGCATTGCCCGGTGCTCTGCACTCCCTACTTTGACCGTCCAGGGAGCATTGGCTCTGTGCCAGTCGAAGTTTTCATCGCGAAGAACTTGGCGGAATAGTCTAGGGTCTATCTGGGCGTTCCTCGCCATTTCTGTTGCGGTTATCTTACCGATTTCCTGAGACATACTGCTTCGACGACCCAGGTCCGGGCTCCCTGAATTCTGCCCGATTACTTTGGCCTTGTTACGCGATCGAAAGGTAAGTTGTCGCTTGTCCCGAGCGGCAGATCGTTAACTGTTAGAGAATTGCTAGGATCGAAGTAGTCGTCCACTTTGAAGCCAATCATCGCTGCGCGGATCCTTGGAGTTAGCAGTGCCACATTGCAGCGCATGGCCAGAGAACGGCGTGTGCCCGCTCTGAGAATAGGGAGGCTCTGGCGGTTTCGACAGAGCGACCTCGAAGCTTGGATCGAGTCAAAACTGAATGTGAAGACTGGGTGATGAAGTGGCCTGGGCACGATTCAGCGGATCAATTCGATCGTGTCGATCGTGCCCGGTCCACGATCTTTGGGTTTCAAGTCATGTGAAATCAGGAAAGCCTGCTGCCTAGCTTCCGTAACAGCAACGATTTACTCACCAACAAAAGAGGAGATATCAGATGACAACGAATCCGTGCGAGCAATTCTTCGAACCGTTACTAAATTCCAGACAGGTGGCAAAGCTCTTAGGCGTACACCCGGCAACACTGCAGCATAGGCTCGACCAAGGCTCGCAGCTTTAGCGTGACATAAGGAATCGCATCTCCAGTTCAATTTCCGAGATCGCGATCGGAGCTAGATTTCCTTCGCGCAACTTATGATTTATCTGAACCAATTTCATTTGCTTGAATGTGGTCCACTGAGCGATACCTTCTTTGACACGCTGGCTGGACTCTTTGTAGACAGCAATCGCTTGCGTCGGCACGGCACGATCTCCACCTTCGACAACATGCAGTGCTGAGGCCAGTTCGATATATTCGTCTTGCAGTCCTTGATTGTGATGTTTAAGGTCTTCTTTATTAGAAAGAATCTTTGCGATTTCCGATTCAGCGTCTGCCAAAGCCGCCCTGAGAGTGGGGTTTTGTCTAACTTTCTGCTCAACGTCAGCCAGTTGTTTCTGTACCGAAGCGATCTCGGCGAGGGCGCGGCGTGCCTCGACGGCTTCGACGAAGATCTGTCGACCGAGTTGCATCTGCTGCTGAAGTACCTCGGGAGTCGCGGGCGACCGCGGATCCATGATGACCTTTAGGGGCTGACTCTGCGTCCTTCCGTCGACCGTCAGGTGGACTTGGAAGATTCCCGGCGCTACCTTTGGGCCGCTGGGATTGCGATAGTCGGATTCTTCATCCGCCGTCGGTCCACCGGAGCTGCCCCAAGCAAGACTCCAGAGAAAGCGGTGCATTCCCGGAGTTCTCTGTAAGGATTCGGGCATATGGAACCAACGCTCCGCGATCGGGAGAGATGTATGCTTCTCCGTAGGTTTATCTTCCGATGAGAATTTGCGCACGAGGGCATCGTGCGCATCGAAAATCTCCAGCGTGACGTTGCTGGCTGAAGACCTGAGAAAATAATCAATCATGGCACCAGCGGGAGGGTTCTCGGCACTCGGTTCTTCAGGCGGGAGCGGGGTGCCCACAAAGGAATCGTTATCAATGCGAAAGGCGGGCGCTGGGTGGTAGAGCCAAAATCCGTTTGCCTTTCCGGCTTGGGACGCCTGGCGCAGGGGTGTAATGTTGTCCAGAATCCAGAAGGAGCGGCCGTGCGTAGCAATTATCAGGTCTTCGCCATGAATCGTGAGGTCGCGAACGGAAGTCGCCGGAAGATTGAGTTGCAAGGGTTGCCAATGCTCGCCGTCATCGAATGATATGTAAACTCCCACTTCGGTTCCGGCGAAGAGCAGTGACTTAGTCTCGGTGTCTTCGCGAATGCCGCGCAGGAAAGAGTCTTCCGCGATGCCGTTTGTAATCAATGTCCAAGTGGATCCATAGTCGCGCGTTCGATAGAGATAAGGCGTGCGATCATCGAGGCGGCTGCGATCCACCGCCGCATAGGCAACGGCCGGATCAAAGTGCGAAGCTTCGATGAACGAAATCTTGCTCCAGTCGCTGAGGCCATGGGGTGTCACGTCCTTCCAGGATTTTCCGCCGTCGCGCGTGAGGTGGATTAATCCCGTGTCGCTTCCGGCCCAGACTAGATCACGGTTTAGAGCCGAGGGCGCAATTGTGAACACTACGCCGTATCCTCGCTGCTTCGCATTTTCGATCGTAGGCGGTCCTTGCGATTTACTATCTCCCACCTGCGGCGTCGATCCGGTGAGATCAGGGCTGATGGTCTGCCAGTGCAGACCCCCATCGACAGTTTTCATCACATATTGCGTACCGAGATAGAGCGTTGTGCCATCGGCGGGTGAAAACAGCAGGACTGGAGTCCAAGGATCCCTGTATTTTCGCTGATTGATTTCCGAACCAAACATCAACGCCGGCCACGGAGAAATATCCTGGCTCAGTCCGGTCCGCTTGTCGAAGCGGTCAACGCTGCCATAAGTTCCACTCAGATAGATGATGTTCGAGTCCTTAGGGTCGGGCGCCATGTATCCGCTCTCACTTGCACCGGAAGGAAACCAGTCGCGGGGCGTGATTTGACCGTGGTCCGTACGGCTCAAAACAGCCGCGCTCCCGCTATCTTGTTGCGCGCCGTACACGACGTAAGGGAACTGGTTGTCAGTAATCACGTGGTAGAGCTGAGCAGTGGGCTGGTTGTACCACGAAGTCCAAGTCTGGCCGCGGTCGAGACTGATTGTGGTGCCCTGATCCGTTCCCAGAACCATCCTGGCAGAATTCTTGGGATCGATCCAAATCTGGTGGTAATCATCGCCGCCTGGCGCTCCGCGGACAATCGAAACCGTCTTTCCTCCGTCTTCGGATCGATAGAGAGCTACATTTGGGATGTAGATGACATCGGGATTGTTTTGATCGATTGTGATGCCGTTGAAATACCAGGAGCGACTGGTGAGACGCACGTCGGCGTTCTCAAGAACCCAGGTGCCGCCGCCGTCATCCGAACGATAGAGGCCAGACTTCTTTGCTTGTATGAGGGCGTAGACTCGCTTGCCATCTGGCGCAACGTCAACACCTATGCGTCCCCAATCGCCTTCAGGTAATCCGCTTCCGTTGAGGTGCGACCATGTCTTGCCGGCGTCCTGAGAGCGATAGAGGGCACCACCGGGTCCGTCGATAGCAGCATACGTGCTCCAAGGAGGACGATGCGCATTCCATGTGCCGGCAAGCAAGATCTGTGGATTGCCGGCACAGACCGCCAGATCTGAAACGCCAATTTCGGACCCCGCATCGAGCGTCTTAGTCCAATGCGCTCCTCCATCGACAGACTTGTACACACCACGTTGTGCGTTTGGACCATAAGCATGACCGAGCGCTCCGACGTAGACGACGTTCGGATCATGCGGATCGATCACGATCCGGCTAATTTGGCGCGTGTCGTCCAGTCCGATATGAATCCAGGTAGACCCGCCATCGGAGGATTTGTAGACCCCATTTCCTGAAGACAGATCAGAACGAATGTCGGACTCGCCGGTTCCGGCGTAGATAGTCTTGGGATCGGAGGGAGATACTGCGATCGCGCCGATGGAACCGACTGGTTGGCTATCGAAAATTGGGGTCCAGACAGTTCCGGCATCAGTAGTTTTCCAAATTCCGCCATTCACGGCGCCAAAATAGAAAGTAGTAGAGTCGCCAGGAACCCCGGCAACTGCGACTACCCGGCCGCCACGGAACGGCCCAATTAGGCGCCATTTGAGCCCATTGAACAATTCCGCAGAAACAGACTGTGCGATCGCTGAAGTGGCAAGCAAAAGGAAAAGGAGCGTGATGCAACGGCGGTTCAAATACGATCTGAGTTTGTGCAAGCGGCCATCCCTCGGTTGGATAGCCAGTCTACTTGAATAGGCTAGCGTTCTTAAAGCGGTTGTGGCTGGTCGGTCAGGCAGTGGTTTGCTTTTGGATCGATGCTAGCATGCCATGTTGAACTCATCGCGCCGTGCCTTAGGGTGTAATCGCAATAACTCGCAGCGGACTGCCGGACCCGCCAACGATTTTCAGTGGTGCGGCGATAACGATGGCGCCAGTCGCCGGAAGCTGATCAAGGTTCGACAGACCCGCCAGGCCAAACTTGCCGCTGCCGTGCATGAGGTAGTGGTTCGGGAAAGGCGGATCAAAGGTGGCAGCTTGACCGGCATCTGTCCCTACAGTTTCCACACCGACGCCCAGCACATCTCGGTCTTGAGCCAGCAGAACTGAGCTTTCCCTAGCCAATCCGGGCGTGTGGGGTCCATCGTCTTTTAGGTTGATGTACTCCTTGGGGTCCTTCCGCTTCGACCAGTCTGTACGCAAGAGAACCCACGCTCCCGCCGGGATACTGCCGTAATGTTCTTCCCATTGGCGGATACGCTGTGGGGTCAGCAGATAGTTTGAGTTCTTCGTCACCTCCACAGAGATGTCGATCACACAGGCGGGACCGACAAATTTCTTCGGCGGGATTCGATCTACGGTATTGTCGGGAAGGTCTTTCCCTGAAATCCAGTGGACTGGAGCGTCAAAATGAGTGCCGGTGTGCTCGCCAGTCTCGAATGCATTCCAATACCAGGCGGGACCGCGCTCATCGTACCGCGACAGTTCCCATATCTTGAATGCAGGCGTGTTGTTGAACTGCGGCGGCAGGGGCAGCAGAGGCGTCTGCGGACTCAGGGGCTGGGTCAGATCCACTACTCGGAGCTGGCCGGATTTTAGTTCTTCGAGCAACTCAGCCAAAACAAGAGACATTGTCGCACCTCCATGCTTTGCATTCCGCACACCAACCCCCGCTCGATCACGGCCGAACGACGCGGCCCTTTACCGATCCTTCAGCGACTGAATATGCCGGCGGAATTGAAACCGATTCTCAACCAGCGACAGGTCGGTGACATAGGCAGCGGGCCCCTTGGCTTCGACCTTGGCGATGATGGTTGTAAGTTCACTGCCATGCATAGCGTTGGTCACGATAGCTTTGAAATTTTCCACACTATGTACCGTAGCCACTTGGGGAATACCCGAGGCACGGGCAATCCCTTCCAGATCTGTACCTGTGCTCGTCGCTGTTGGGAACCCACCGACCGAAAGCAGGCTTTCGTTGTCAAAAACAACATGAACTAATTTCTTGGGTTGGTAGCGCGCCATCGTGCTAAGACTGCCAAGGTTCATCAAGAGCGACCCGTCGCCATCGATGACGATTACTCTCTGTTCCGGAAGGCACAAAGCCAGTCCCAACCCCGTCGAAGACGCCAGTCCCATCGCATGTTGCAGGTAGAAGAAATTGGGACGGTGACCCAAGGACTGCAGCTCCGCAGCCACCGCCCCCATGATGGTGACGACCAAACAATTTTCCAGCTCCGAATAAATTGACTTGAGACATTCAACGCGCAGCATCACTCCTCCCACATCAACTCGCGCATTAGGAGAAGCGCAACCGGCTGCAAACTGCTTTCAGCGAGGGTTTGCGCCTGTCGGATCCGCCTTTTGGCGCTCTCCAACTTATCAAGAAAAGAGTAAGGGATGCCCAATGCCCGCAGAAGCGGTTCGGTGACGTTGCCGCCTTGCGTTTGCCACGGGTCGCGCTCCCCGAATGAGCCGCGGTAGCTGATGAGCATTAAGAGAGGAATCTTGTATAGATGTGCGAAAGAAACGATGCCGTTGATGGATGCCAGGAAGCCGTGGTTCTGCATCAGCATGGCCGACTTGACCCCAGCAAAGTGTGCTCCGGCCGAAATGCCGACCCCCTCCTCCTCTTTTGCCAATCGCACAAGAATCATCTCAGGGTCTTCGTCAGTCATCCGGATGAGATGCACGAGCCAGGTTTCCGGCAGCGCTGAAAGCAGGCGGATGTCGCATTCCTTCAAGGCATCGTATATCAGCTTGGAGTTGGTTAGAGAAACGGGCATATGTTTGCTTTCGTTTTGTTGTCGTGCCGCCCCACGGCGCTCCCGGCCACGAACGCTATGACCTCTCTCTTATCTCTGCGAACGAGGAGCACACATTCTATCCTGCAAAGGTGGGGAATGTGCCCTTGACGAGGGTTTGCAGTGGGGTATAGGTTGGGCGCTGCTTGTTCCACAAGACTTCAGCGCTGACTTCGGTGGTATCAGGAGTAAAAGCTTGCAGGCTAAAGCCCAGGGTGTTCTGAACCCCGAGATCGCGTCTGGATCGAATGCGGACTTTCCGATTGAAATCGTTCGCGCCGCCTTCCCAGCTTTGAGTCGGACTCCTGGATTCATCTTTTTCGACAACGCGGCCGGTGCGCAGGTTCCACAGATTGTGCTGGACGCGGTGAATCATCATCTCCTCGAGTACAATGTGCAGCGAGGGGGGCGCTACCCGAAAAGCCGTGAAGTGGACAGGGCAATTCTGCGCGCCCGCGAGAGTGTCGCTGATCTGGTGAATGCACGCGACGCAAGCGAAATCGCGTTTGGCGTGAACGCCACTTCCTTCATTCGTCTGGTGAGTTTGGCGATCGGACAAATGCTGGGTAAGCGGAACGAGATTATCGTGACCGACATGGACCACGAAGCTAACGTCGCCACCTGGATCGCGTTGGAACGCAACGGTGCAAGAATCCTTTGGTGGAAGATACGGGACGACGGAAATCTGCACGTTGACGATCTCATGCCTCTGGTATCTTCGGCGACACGCCTCGTGGCGTGCACGCTTGCTTCGAACGCCATCGGCTCGATCGTAGATGTGGCGGCAACCGCAAAAGTGGCGCACGCGGCCGGAGCGGAAATCTTTCTAGATTCTGTGCATTATGGCCCTCACGGACTGATCGACGTGCAAGCCTTTGATTGCGATTACTTGGTGTGTTCAGGCTACAAAATCTTCGCTCCCCACATGGGATTTCTTTGGGGACGCCGCGAACTGCTTGAGAAGCTACCGACCTTCCGTGAGGATTTCATTCCCGACGAGCCACCCGGAAAGATTGAAACCGGCACTTTCATCTACGAAAATGTAGCCGGGATGGATGCTGCGGTCCGCTACCTGGAAACCCTGGGCAGGAGCATGACCGGGAACGACCCGTCGGAGAAACCGGAATCGAGGCGCGCCGCTCTGCAGCGTGCGTTCAAGTCCATCCGAAACTACGAAGAATTGCTATCCCTTGAAATGCTTCAAGTGCTGAACGATTGCGGCGCGGTCGTCTACGGTGTGGCCGAGAAAAATCGAATCCATGAACGAGTGCCAACGCTGTGCTTCAATTTGCCTAACATGTCTCCGGTCACAGTCACCGAAGGGCTCGCGAAACGAAATATCGGTGTGCGCGATGGCCACATGTATTCACCGCGGCTGATGAAGCGATTGGGACTTGCACAGGAGAGTGGCGCGGTCAGAGCGTCCTTGGTGCACTACAATGCGCTCGGAGAAGTGCGCAGGTTTGGAAACGCGCTGGGTGAAATGACGAGTGACTGATTCAAGAAGGCTTAACGAACACCTCATGCTGTCCGACAAACAAATCCTGCAGATTCGCTCTCGCTTCAGCATCTTCCAACGTAAAATTTATCTCAACACTTGCTCCCAGGGAGCGCTATCGGATGCCGTGCAGGGCGGCCTGGACGACTACATTGCAAGTTGGCACGAGCAAGGCTCGCCGTGGGAGACGTGGGTAAGCCGGTATGAGGAGGCGCGAACTGCTTTTGCGCAATTCATCAATGCCAGCCCTGATGAGGTTGCCATTGTGACCAGCGCCTCTGCAGGCATAAATAGCGTCGCCAGCGCGCTGAATTTCCGGGAACGGAAGAAAGTTGTGATGGGTGAGTTCGAGTTTCCTACCATGGGTCACGTCTGGCTCGCACAACGAGTTCGCGGCGCCGAGGTGCAATTTGCGAGTGCAGAAGGCAATCGTATTCCGACGGTCAATTACGAAAAGATGATAGATCGCAATACGAACATCGTGCCGCTCACGCACGTCTGTTTCAAGAACGGATTTCGTTCCGAGGTAAACGCCGTCACGCAAATCGCACACGCGGCCGGTTCCGCCGTAATGCTCGATGATTACCAGGATTGCGGAACTCGCCCAGTTGACGTGAAAGCTATGAACCTGGATTTTTTTGTAACGGGAACTCTCAAATATCTGCTCGGCCCTCCCGGACTCGCGTTCATGTACGTGCGCAAAGAACTCATTTCATCTCTGGTTCCCACAATTACCGGATGGTTTGCACAAGCAAATCCATTTGCCTTCGACCCTCAACATATCGATCTATCGCCCACCGCGCGAAGGTTCGAGTCAGGCTCGCCGTCTGTGCCCAACGTGTATGCGGCGGTGCCCGGATTCGAACTGCTGAGAGAAATCGGCATGGACAATGTGGCAAGCCACCTCAAGAAACTAACGCAATCGCTCTTGAGCTGCGCCCGCGACCTGGGTATTTGCGCCAAAACGCCCGCCGATAGCGCAGGGCCGCTGGTGGTATTGCAGTGCAAGGATTCAACTTTGCTCGTGCAAAAGCTTGCCGAAAGCAACATCGTGGCATCGAACCGTCGCGACGGCTTGCGAATATCGTTTCATGTGTACAACACAATGGACGATGTGCAGGCGGTCGCGGAAGCCCTCAAGAAGAATATCGATCTTATGGTCCTTGATCCTGCCAGCGTTGGCAGCTATCACTGATCAACAACGTTCAGCGGTCGCGGCTACGCTTGCTGATCAGAGGAATCCGATGCCGGAAGTGGAAGGCCTTCACCGCCGCCTGGGCCAAAGGCAGCTCACCATGATGGCCATCGGTGGCGCCATCGGCGTCGGTTTGTTTTTGGGAAGCAGCGTCACCATTCGCCTTGCAGGGCCTGCCGTCATTCTTTCCTATCTGCTGGGTGCGGGGATCGCTCTGATCATGTCCTATGCGCTGACGGAGATGGCGGTCGTTCATCCGGTCGCCGGCGCGTTTGGAATCTACGCCGAGAAGTACCTTAGCCCCTGGGCGGGCTTTTCCGTTCGCGCCACTTACGGAGCCGCACAGATCATTGCCATCGGCGCCGAAGTCACCGCCGCAGGCATCTACATTTCGTTTTGGTTTCCGAATGTTCCGCAATGGGTTTGGTTGGTGTTGGTTTCTGCCGGATTGGTGGCGCTCAATTCCATGCAGGTCAAGCGCCTGGGTGAGTGTGAATATTGGTTCGCAATGATCAAAGTGGCGGCCATCGTTGTCTTCATCATTGTAGGGCTATCGCTGATTCTTGGAATTGGTTCTCGGGGCCCGATTGGCTTGGCCAATTTAACTCAGCACGGAGGATTTCTCCCGGCGGGATGGAAAGGGGTATGGCTTTCGCTCACCATAACTGTCACCAGCTACATGGGAGTGGAAATTATCGCCGTCACCGCAGGAGAAGCCGAGCGTCCGGAGGTTACCATTCCACGCGCCATGCGGAACATCGTTTGGCGGCTAATTTTGTTCTACGTGCTGGCAATCGCGGTTATGGTGACGATGGTTCCCTGGAACCAGACCAGTAGTTCGTCCGCGCTTTCGGGCAGCCCGTTTGCGACTGCATTCGCTGCCGCGCATATACCCTACGCCGCCGCGATCATGAACTTCGTTGTCCTCACGGCCGCGCTCTCAAGCGTGAATACCAACCTTTATCTTTCCACTCGAATGCTGTTCTCTTTAGGCCGGGGAGGCTACGCCCCCGCATCGGTAGGCAAGGTGAGCCGCAACGGAGTACCGCATCGGGCGCTGCTGGCTTCAACCGCGGGGATTGTCGCAGCCATCCTGCTGGCCATTTTCGCTCCTAAGAATGCTTTCCTCATGCTTTATGGGACTGCTGTCGCCGGAATGCTTTTCGTGTGGCTGGTGATTCTCAACACCCACCTTCGTTTTCGCAAAGCCATTACGCGCGAGCGGCTATCGAGTTTGCCCATGCGCCTGCGGGCCCACCCATTATTCACGGTGGTCGGTATTCTGCTGCTTCTAGCGATCTCGGTTACAACCTTCTTCGTAGACGGATTGCAATGGTCGGTTCCAGCATTTTCGGTTTTCTTAGGATTGATCTCACTCTTGTATGTGCGCGGCCGGCGGCGCAGCGCTACGTCAGCTCCGCAAACATCAAGAGAACAATGATGGACGACCAAAGCCCTGAGTGTCATCTTGTCTCTCGAGTTTCCTTCGTGTACCTTAAGTGCCCTTGGTGGTTAAGGGTCTCCCAACCTAACCCGAGGAGGACACCAGATGGTCGAAGCCAGCGAAGAGGTCTACTCTTCGCTGCACCGGCGATTCAAAGGCGATTTGCTGCGTCCCGGCGAAAGCGGCTACGAAGACGCGCGTGTCATTTGGAACGGTATGGAAGCTCGCGCACCAGGACTTATCGCGCGCTGCGCGGATGTGAGCGACGTGCAAAAAGCAATCCGGGGCGCCTCCGATACCGGAATTCTTACCGCCGTCCGTTGTGGTGGTCATAGCCTTGCAGGTTTCAGCACCTGCGATGACGGCATGGTGATTGACCTATCGAGGATGCGCCAGGTCACGGTTGATTCCGAAGCCCGCAGGGCGCGGATCGCGGGTGGCTGTCTATTGGGTTCGATTGATATCGCAACTCAAAAAGCAGGACTGGTTTTCCCGTCCGGCGTCGTCTCACATACGGGCGCTTCCGGACTGATCTTGGGCGGAGGAACCGGATGGCTCACGCGGCGATTCGGCTTGTCATGCGATAACGTCGAGGGATTTACCCTCGTAACTGCGGATGGTTCCGTCGTGCACGCCAACTCAAACGAGAACCTGGATTTATTTTGGGCCTTGCGTGGAGGTGGCGGTAACTTCGGAGTGGTGACAGAATTCGAATTAAAACTCCATCCGCTTACCTCTGTTGTGCTCGCTGAAGGACTGACTCCCGAGACTGATATTCGCCGGCTCCTTGAATACTGGAGAGACTTCATGGCCCAAGCTCCGCTCGATTTGAAGTGGAACATTGATCTGCGCCTTGCCCCGCACAAGAAGAAGGTGCCCATTGCGCTCCGTGGGCGGCCGGTGGCCGGCAGTTCCTTGGTTTGGACTGGTGATCCCGAAGCCGGGCGTCCACTTTTGGAGCGCGCTCTTTCCATGTGCAAACCAGATTCTGTGAGCAACAAGATTCTGCCGTTCTTAAATTTACAAACTATGGCGGATTCCGATTTTCCTCATGGCCGGCGGTATTACACCAAATCGGGTTATTTCACTTATCTCTACAACAGGACTATCGATCGATTGGCGGAGGCAGTCGCTACCATTCCGTCATCGGAAACGCAGATCGAACTTGCCTATCTCGGTGGTGCGGCGGCGCGGATCGCCGCGACCGAGACCGCATTCGGTGATCGCAGCGCTCCCTTCATTATGAATTTGCTAGCGAACTGGCAGGAAGCGTCGGCCGATGCGGATAATATTTCCTGGATCCGCGGACTCTTCCACAAACTTCGGCCAGCTATGAAACCGGGTGTTTACACAAATTTCATGAGCGGCGATGAGCAGGATCGCGTGCCCGAGGCGTATCACGAACGCTGGGACCGCATGGTAGCCGTTAAGACGCACTATGATCCAAACAACTTTTTCAGGCTGAATCAAAATGTTCCACCACGGAAACGCGCGGCAAAGAGCCGGTAGCGGGCGCGCTGGACAACTTCGCTCAGATTTCCTGCATGGCGTTTCGGATAACGGCTTCCATAATCCCGTTGGTATCCGCCACTTCCAGGTTATGCTCGAGTGACGGGCTATGGGAAGTATTAGAACCAATTCTCGGATAGGGCACTCACCGGCCGACTGATCGGCCGTAAGGTCGAGAGCAGCTTGTGCGGCCTGTCGAGTTGCTTGCCCCCTGACGGATCTGACCGGGAACCTCACCCAGCCAACGGGGACTTTTACTCCCGAGCTTCCGGCGAGTCGGTCGCCCTTCTCGTCGTCGGGTATAACTACGGTGGCAACTGAGCGCTTCCACCGATGGGACTTTCACCCATTGGAACGTCAGCTAGCATCGCTGCACGGGCTCTTTCATCCCCTACAACATGCCGGTTGTTCCGAAAACACTTACCGGCTGATTGTATCGGGCGGGGTGGACTCGGAACTCAACCTGATCTCCACCGAGAAACCGAGACGCCTAAGGCATCGCAAGTGATGGTGAGCACGACGTTCCCGCCGTCGTTGTTTGGGTGCGTGTTCGGCGCCAAGAAATGGCACACCTCGTTTCAGCATGCAGTAAAGAATGATCAGCATATGATGAGCCACCGCGATAATCGCGCGCTTCTCGCCACGCCTTGGTGCTAGTCGTTGAAAGCGGGACCGAAAGACAGAGTCGCGCTTACCAGTTGCCGCCCATGCATACTGCACCAAAGCCGTACACAGATAAGGGTTGCTTTGGGTGGTTTGTGGTCCTTTCTGAATGCCTGCACTTTCCCGATTACCTGGGCATCATTAAGCCAGTTCCGCAGTCGCTTCAAACCCGGCACAGTTGTGTCAAAGCGCCGCGTTTCACTGCGGGGCTCCTCGTGGGCAGCCCCGGTCATGACGCAGCACACTAAGAAACGCTTGCCGATGTCAATGCCGGCGCAGCGCTCCATGAGTTTACCCCTATCGCCTCCTCATCACCGAAGAGCCAGCGCATCAAGCATAAGTTGTTCCACGGGCTTCTCGCTCCAATCAGGGGATACACCAGCGCCAGCCAGGCACAGTTTTATCCGCGGGGTTTATTCCGCCATTCCGGCAACGTCCTTGCCTTCGGTGATAGAACGAGAATCAACCATGGGGTCGAATATTGACAACCGCAGGTGCCGTGCTCGGCGTCCCTATCTTTTGCCAGAGTCGAGTCCCTGCAAAACGATGAGTCTCGTTTTCATGACCAGGGGTGAGCGCGAAGCGCGATCATCGAAGTTTTATCCCGGCGCTCTCCGAGTGGCCGACCACCTATGAGCCGATCATCGCGCGCTGCTACTGGCTGACAGCTACCGCGCATCGGTTAGTATGATGGAAGTAGTACGGCGTAGAGCATCGAGGAGATTGCCACTTGTCTTCCCCAACCAGTGCTGCCACGTGCGATTCGCCCCTACCGTTGCGTATTAAGGCGCTAGTCAAGCACTTCGGCAAGGTAACTGCCGTCGACGGCGTCACTCTCGAACTGCGGAACGCAGAATGTTTGGGACTGCTCGGACCCAACGGTGCCGGCAAGAGCACGCTCATTCGCAGCATCGTCGGCCGCGTCATTCCTGACTCAGGCGCAATCACGGTATTTGGCGCCCCCGCAGATTCCGCTGCGGCGCGCAAAGCACTTGGGTGGATTCCGCAAGAAATTGCGCTCTACCCACGTCTCACCTGCCGAGAGAATCTGCAATCGTTCGGTCGTTACCACGGGCTTGGCGGCGCGACTCTCGCGCAGGTGATAGAACGCTGCCTCGACTGGTCAATGCTTGCCGACCGCGCAGACGAACTTGTCAGGAATCTCTCGGGAGGGATGAAACGCCGCCTCAATATGGCAGCCGGGCTCATTCATCAACCCCAGCTCGTCCTCATGGATGAGCCAACCGTGGGCGTCGACCCGCAGTCGCGCAATCACATTTTTGAAATGATCCAGAAGGTGCGCGGTGAGGGCATGTCGATCATCTACACCACGCACTACATGGAAGAAGCCGAACGTCTGTGCGACCGCGTCGCGATCGTCGATCATGGCAAAATCATCGCTCTCGGCACCAACAGCGACCTCGTCCAGAACGCATTCGGTACGCGCAGCCAAGTTCTGGCGCGTTTTGGCGGCTCGCCCGACCCCATCCTTCGCTGGGTCGGCGAACGCGGCGGGCACATGATCGATGGTATTGCGCAATTCGCGATTGCGCATCCGGTTGAGATTGCGAGCCTGCTGGAAGATTCAACAAAGGCCGGACTCGAACTGGTTGATGTGTCGCTTCGCAAGCCAAATCTCGAATCGGTCTTCCTGCATTTGACCGGAAGGGGGATGCGCGATTGATGTTCGCCATCGTTCACACTGCCATGGTTTCCCTACGCCGCGACCGCGGCGCTCTCGCGTTGAGTTTCATTCTGCCGGTGGTCTTCTTCAGCATCTTCGCCGTGATTTTCGGCGGACGCCGCGACAGCACTCCCAAAGTCAGCGTGATTGTTGTTGATGAAGACCACAGCCGGGCATCGCAGCGCCTCGTGAAAGGCTTCCAGAGTGAAGGCTCGCTGACCGTGAAGACTCGTCCAGCGCCCGTCAAAAGTACTGAGCAGCCGGAATACACGGCGACCACTGCCGAAGCCGCGGTCAAAGCAGGAAAGGCGCCTGTCGCACTGATCATTCCGCACGGCTTCGGCGACAACCCGATTTCGTTCGGTCCCGGGGTGGCTAGTCGTCCTACAATCCAACTGCTCGAAGACAGTAGCGACATGATTGCGCCTCAGGTGATCGCCGGTCTTCTCCAGAAAGTTGCAATGACGTCGATGCCCGATGTCATGGCCGAACAGGGCTCAAGGTATTTTGATCAGTTTACCGGCGGCCTTACTCGGGAACAGCGCGAAAGAATCGATTCGGGTCTGCGCTCGCTGCGCGAGCGGGAAGAGGGCGGCGCAACCACGGCCGCCTCCAGCGCTTCCGGCAATGGAGGAATCATTGCCGTCACCACGCGAGCGGTCGTCGGCGAGAACAAGAACAATCCCATGGTTTCGTTCTACGCTGCTGCGATTGGAGTAATGTTCCTGCTCTTCACCGCGAGTGGCGCGGCTGGCGCGCTGTTGGATGAAGTTGAGAGCGGAACGCTCGACCGCGTCCTGAGTTCGCGCGTCACCATGACCAGCCTGATGTTAGGTAAGCTGACCTTCAACTCGCTGCTCGCTTTCTTACAACTCGTGGTGATGTTCCTGTGGGGCTGGGCTGTTTTCAAACTCGATTTCTGGTCGCACATTCCCGGCTTCGTCGTCATGGGAGCATTCACCGCTTTTGCGGTGGCTGCCTTTGGCTTGCTGTTGGCCAGCATCTGCCGCACGCGCGCTCAACTGGGCGCGCTCTCGACACTGGTGATCTTGATCATGTCCTCGATTGGCGGCAGCATGTTCCCGCGCTTCCTTATGTCGGACGCGATGCAGAAAGCGGGCTTGTTCACCATCAACGCCTGGGCCATCGACGGATTTACCAAAATCTTCTGGCGGGACGAACCGATCTCTCACCTCTGGCCGCAGGTTCTGGTTCTCATAGGGATTGCCATCGTGCTCTTCGCGATCGCCCGCAGGGTGGCTCGGCGATGGGAGTACGCGTAGCTGGCTGAATTGCTCCGGCACCAGATCAATGACCGAATGCTGACAGATAAAGCTTCTCCTGAGCGACTGACCGCTTCACGAACTAGGATGCAGAAAGGGCAAACCCCTCGTAGCCATTGGCGGCATTTCGGAGCATTTCTGCCTCCCATAGGCTACTCGGAAGCGATCAGCAGAAACCATCTTCTCTGAGGCAAGGCGTTTGCCGACTGTTTGACTGCTAAGTCCATGAGGAGCACGTGGTGTACAAAAGCTGAACTCAGCGGCGACGCTGATTCAGAGAACAACCACGGAGGCTCCTCGAGGACATATGTATTACATCGGACTGGATCCGCACAAGAAGACGATCAGCTATTGCGTGAAGGACGCCAGCGGTAAGGTTCACCAACAAGGCAGAGTGGGCGCGACGCGCTGGGAGTTGGACACCTGGTTGAACACACTTCCTCAGCCGTAGACGGCGGCTGTGGAAGCAACGATATTCACCGGCTGGATCTACGATCATCTGAAGCCGCACGCAGCGGCAGTAAAGGTAGGGCATCCGCTGATGCTGCGGGCGATCGCCGCCTCCTTAAATTCAAGTGCCCCAGCAGTGTCGTCCGGTCGTTTTCTGCGGGTCACTGTTGAAATATCCCTTTAACACTCAGAATCCCTCAATGAGACCTGAAGCCCGGAACATACGAACTGCTCGCAACTAGCGACGCCGAAGGCTATTCGATCGGCATCTTGTGTGCTGCATTGGCGCACGCAGGCACCAGCCTTCTAATAGCCATCCTTACGCCGATATGGTTCTTCATCACAACGGTTGTTGGTCTTTCAATCGTCAGCGTTGCAGAACACTACGATACGCGGCCATCTCCAGTTCTGCCTATCCTCTCTCCTCGACCTCCGCCGATTCACTAATGCCTCTCGCACGTTTGACGCGGTAGCGACAGCCTGATTCACGCCTTGCCGTTGTCGTGCGCGCGCAATCTCAGAGAAACTGTCCTTGAAATATGCACGTTGTGGCCGATTCGGAGATTGATGGCACAAATCCATAATGCGCAAGATGCTTCTTGCCGTTTTTCTTGGATTCCGCGCGACCTTGGGAATAGGTATGAGCAGAGAGGAGATCGAGGAGATTTTGTATTCAAGCAACCAGACGAGGGTTGAGGCGACCATTCCCGAGGCGAAGGCCCAATCTCCACAGCTGTAGAAATCAGGCAATTACCCTCATTGAGAATTGGACTATCCGGGGTTAATGCATTATGAAAGAGCGCCCCGCCTCAGAGGGTCGCGACTGTGATGAGGCGCCGCCTCCGCTGCGCTGCGCTGTGCAGGGCTTCGCTCCGCTACGGCGGCGCTCAGGGTAACTGCTGCGGTGTACGCGGTGAGATGAACCGCAGAAGGACATAGGCAAGTCGGCGAGAGAATGGCATTTTGACCTTGAGGGGAAAGACAAGCGTTAGCACGAATGATCTTCCCCCCAAGGAGACAACTCAAATGAGTTATGACGTCAAATATATCGGAATGGACGTGCACAAGGAAGCCATTGTGATCGCTGTCCAGAATGCGAGCGGGAAGCTGGTGATGGAGTCCGTGATCGAAACCAAAGCCAGCAGCATTCTGCAGTTTCTCCACGGTCTACGGGGCGAGCTGCATGTGACCTGGGAAGAAGGCACCTGGGCCGCCTGGCTGTATGACCTGCTGCAGCCGCAGGTGCAGCACATTGTGGTGTGCAATCCGCGGCGCAATGCCTTATTAAAGGAGGGCAACAAGAGCGACAAGGTGGATGCGCAGAAGCTAGCCAATTTGTTACGCACCGGGATGCTGAGACCGGTCTACCACGGGGAAAATGGACTGCGGACGCTACGCGAGTTGGGGCGCAGTTATCAGACCATCAGCAAAGATTTGACGCGCGTGATGAATCGATTGAAGGCGCTGTATCGCGGCTGGGGCATTCCTTGTGCCGGCACCCGGGTCTATGCTGCGCGCGCTCGGGAGGAATGGTTAAACAAGCTCCCACAAGCCGGCGTGCGCCGCCGCGCGGAGCTGCTCTATCAACAGCTGGACGGATTGCAGGCCTTGCGGGGAGAGGTGCGACCCGAGTTTTTGGCGGAGAGCCGGAAACACAAGGCCGCGAAACTGCTGCGTCAGATTCCTTGCATCGGTCCGGTTCGAGCGGCGCGCTTGATCGGGCTGATGCAAACCCCGCACCGGTTTCGCAGCAAGCGGCAACTATGGACCTACAGTGGCCTGGGCGTTGAGACCCACGACAGTGCGCAATACCGCTTTGTGAGCGGACAAGTGCAACGCTCCAAGAAACCCCAGCAGGTTCGTGGGCTGAATCGAAATCACAACCATGAGATGAAAGAGATCTTCAAGAGTGCAGCCACCCGGGCCAGCTGTGGCAGGGGACCATTCCACGATTTCTACACGGCTTTGCTGGCCAAGGGCATGAAGCCGGAGATGGCGCGTCTGACACTGGCGCGCAAGATCGCGGCCATTACGTTAACACTTTGGAAAAAGGAGGTACGTTTCGACGTCGAACAACTGAAGACGCAAGCAGCTTGAGCATCAAATAGAACCCAGGTGATCTCCCAAGGTTTTCATGCCTCGGTGGTAGCCAATCGGTTCTTGCGATGCTCCGGTTCGCGGGAGAGTATCTATTCACTCATTCAGGCACTCTGTGTGCTGTAGCCCAGCACCGAGTCTCCGGGTCAATCCTATGCCCCCGCGGATAACCGAAAAAAGCTGTAGGCCTCGAGCCTCACATAGGATCATGGTTGGCAAATTAAGCCAACGCTTAGCTTGCGTAGCTTCGCAACCGAACGGCGTCGTGCGCCACTGACTTCATGAAACCGTCGAGTTGGGACAAGCAACTGGGGTTGGCATCGCCGCGGAAACGTGCGGCGAGCCAAAGCGACCAAACCAATAACCCCTCTAAGAATGAGGTGAGGAATGAGGTGGGGCTGGATGTAAGTCACCACACCCGCATCTCTCAGAGGGGCGGGGAGAATCTTTTTTACTTGACATCCTCTTTCATAGGATGAGTGAAAGGATTTGCCCTCCAGTCGCCAGTCCCGATCTCACTTTTCCTCTTTCATTTTCTTGCAAACAAGCGTGGTGTGCCGCGTTTTTGAATCGATCACGGTGTTCACGGGCAGACAACTGCAGGTCACGGTGTTGGCATTTTCCTGCTTGATTACTACACAGTGTTCGATGAGGTCGGCAGTGGGTGGTGGCAGCTGGCTCCGTATGGGAGGCGGGCTCGCCGCCACCGGCTGCTTCTTCGCCGCGCAACCGGCCAGAAGCAGGCAAAATACCAGTCCAGCCTTCCTCATGCCCTTTGTTTTCCCCTCTCGTGCCCGCTTGTCGATGGCAATCTTGGTTACACGCCCACATGGACACCCTGCGGAGGCGGGCAGGTTGCTGACGGCTGAAGAACTAAATGGCCTGGTGTGAGACTGTCATCGCCCCGTACTCAGAAAGTGAGCTGGGCTGTTTCCGATCGAGCAAAGGATTCTCGCAGGCCACTCCGACTTGCAGAGCTTCTCCCCGCCTGATTTTGCTCCCATTCGGCGGCATCCCTAACAGCCCAGGGTTTCAAAGAGAATGCTAGCGGTGTGCCTTGCGCGTTCGAAAGTGACCGAGGTACTAGCACAGTAGGCGGGTCTGAGCCATCGGCCAAGGATGAGGAAATCGGCAGCAGCAAGGCGGCGCGAATCGGCCCGATGGCGGGAATCTGACGAAGTAACTTCACGGCCGAATGCTTGCCGCTCTCGACCAGCAGATCGTGTCGCGCTTCTTGCCGCACCGACTGCAGCAGATCGAGTTGCTGATACAACCGTTCAGCTCGCCGATGAACTCCCGCTTCTCCAATCTTATTCAGCCATTCGGCGCGATGCCCCGGGGCATAGACGCTGGCACCGCTACAGGGGATGGCCCAGCTGCGGTACAAGGCTTTGATCCGATTCAGGACGCGCGTGACATCCTGGGTGATGGTCAGATAGCTGCGACTCAGCTCTTTTAAGGTGCGCACCCCCATGCTCTCCGTGGGACACGGCATGGAGTTGGTTGCCGCGTAACAACTCGGCCAGCTTGCGTGCATCGATCCGGTCGCTCTGCTGCCATCTTTCAACAGGGCGTTCTTTCGCGGATCGCAGACTACCAGATGGCTGACGAGAGGTTTCAGCAGATCATGCAACCAGGCGGCGGAGGTTCCCTCTTCGAAGGTCACCGATAAACTCCCGCGCAGCCCTTGGAGGAACTCGAGAATCGTGGCCGCTTTCGTCTCCAGGATGCATTCCATGATCAGCTTGCCCGAGCTGTCCATGACAGCAACTGAGATCGTTGCTGGGTGAACGTCCATGCCTCTGGCGGCCGACGTGTTCGCGGTGTTAACGTGTGCTTTGCAGACGACAGCATAATCCTACGGATGGATTTGAAAATGGGGTCGCAAAGTATCACTGCGAACCTTGCGTACTGTGAGGATTAACTTTGTTGGAATGGTTTTTCTTTATGTCTGGTTCGGAGAGACAGCTGGTCCTGGGCCTAGACAGGTTAATCCCTTGCCGCGTGTCCCTGTTTACGCTTTGGCGACTAGCTTCCTCGAAAGAGAGCATACAGAGTGAACCCTCAACATTTCGTTTCTACAGTGCTGCTTTTCCTGCTGGCTATCGGAGTTAGTGCGCAAACATTTGCCGCAAGTGTAGAGCAACCGGACCGGCCGGCAGCCGCGAACGAAGCCCCGCGCAGTTTCGTGACGGTTCGATATGCATCGGGCACAGAGGTGTCACTGCCGGTGCTGATAACTGAGAACGGCATACTGTTTCAAGCAAAGGTCAACGATTGGCCGGATCCGCTGTATTTCACGATTGATTCCGGAGCGGCAGCGACGTACTTCGATACTGAGACCGCCAAGCGCCTTGGGATGGTGCCCTCAGGTGAAGGGAATGTGCAGGGAGCAGGCGAGGGAACTGTCAAGGTTCAGCACCTCGAGAATGTGCGCTTCGAACTGCCCGGTTTAACCACTGTGCATCCCGAGATCAATACTGCCGACCTGAGCGGGCTTGAAAAAGAGGGCTGGGGGCATCCCATCAGCGGATTCTTTGGTTACGATTTCATCAGACAGTTTGTAATGACGATAGATTACGACAATGCGATCCTTACATTGTCGGACCCTGGTAGCTTCAAGTACCACGGCGGCGGCGGAATTATTCCTATTGAATTTAGAACGAGGCAACCTTACGTCCTTGGGGTCATTAAAGTTCCTGGTGTGCCGGCGACAAAGGCCCTCTTTTTAATCGACTGCACCTCTAGTGACGGTGCCAATCATCAATTAATCCGGAAGTCCACAGGACCGCTTCGACACACGAAGGGAGGGATAGGCCTCGGTCAGTCCACTCAAACCGTGGTGGGCCGCCTGGACTATTTCAAGCTCGGGAAGTTCGTCATTCGTGGCGCTCCATCTCTCCCCTTTCGAGATGATGGTGAGACTACCGGACAAGTCGGGAGCGCAATACTGAAGAGGTTTAAGGTCACTTTCAACTATTCAAAAGGCCAGTTAATCCTTGAACCCGGAAAAATGTATGGCCAGCCCTTTCCTGCGCTCAGTGGCGGGCAGTGAGAAACGGGCTGGGGGAATCGGGTCGTTTGAGGAGAGATTTCAAATGCAGAGGAATTTGGCGATCACGGTTAGTGAGTGTAATCGGAATATGTCAACAGTTGGTCTGGTAAGGTCACGGAAGTGACCATCCCACCACTGGAACAAACCGGCTGGCGTGGGTGTCTCAACTGTAGACCCTAGTGTGCGCTTCCTTTGTCTTGGGTCGCGATTGCGGCCATTGGTTCTGTGGTTCCAGGTAAGGTTGCCTCAATTGGCGGCGGCATAGCGCTTCAGATCACCGTCGATTTTGTCTCCTGGTTTGGGCTGATGTGCTCACTTTATTGGCTATTCCGCAGTCTGCGGCAAAGGGCTGGAAATTCGAGCTAGGGTAATGAGACCAGGCATTGTCCCTCCGCCTGTGTCGAAGGGAACTAGAAACTTGAACGAGACGGCGGATTCTTGAGTTACGCTGGAGATCACCTTATCAATTCAGGGACCGAACAGCATGACTTCGTCGTTGTTAATCCGACTCTTGCAACTGTTTTGCCGTCACCAGTTTTCATGGCCCCATACTGGGCCCCAAGGCCGGGACTACCAGGTCTGTCTCGTTTGCGGGGCAACCTACGGGTTCGATTGCACAACCATGTGCCGAACCGGTCGGCTGACGAAAATCGCCGGTGGGCAATCGGTGCATCTTTAAAAACTCACGCTCCCGTAGAGCGAGGACATGAGCTGGTTAGACAGCGCCGATAGCAGCAGCAACAACGAGCATAACTTGCTGCTGATCCCAGGAGCGCCATTTCGCTCTTGTTGAAACGTGCCGTGTCCAACCAAGGTTCGCTCGCAATCAAAGTTCAGGTCAGGACTCAGTCCGACCCATGCATTTCTTCGGTCAAAACGTTCGATCATGATTGCTAGTTCGAACTCCCTGCAAAAGGGAGCGGGCTGCCCAATCAATTACTCGGTGTTCGCTTGCACACCAACGCCTGTTCCGGGCTGGCCCGCGTGCGGACCGAACTTTTTCCATTGCTCGTAGTCCCATTCCTTACGCCATCCAATACAGCCGAACCGCCAAACGCCGCGCCATGGCGACTTTGGCGATCTTTCTTCCTCGGCGCAACGCTTGATGCAAATACTTGCGCCGCCACGCTGGATCGCTGCGGACCGTGACCTGCGCTGCTTCCACCATCAGGAAACGCAGCAGTGTGTTGCCTTGCTTGCTGATGTGTCCCAGCCGTTGCCGCCCCCGCGCCCCGCTCCCGCTCCGCCGTTGAGCGTTGCGAGCGATGACACCGCTTTGTGAGCGGTACACCTGGTGGAGTTGCGGCATAACTCACGGTTGATCGGCGACCCTTCCCTTACCGGATTATGGAAGGGCTGCCCGTTATCCACCCAGAGTCTCGGATCGGCAGGCATTACGCCGATGATGCTGGCTCATCACAGGAATTGTTTCAGCCACCACTAACGGCGGGGACGATCGAAATCTCGCATCCGGCGGGAACGGCAGTCGCGAGTCCACCCGTATAGCGGATGTTTTCGTCACCGATGAAAATATTGATGTGCTCCCGCACTTGCCCTTGCTCCGTTGCGATGCGATCCCGAACGCCTGGATAGATTGTCCAGAGCGCCGACAACGCCTCAGCCAAAGTCTTAGGCGAGTGCTCGATCTGGACTTTACTGTGTCCAGCGGTAAATTCTCGCAATGCCCCCGGAATGTGAAAAGTGACCGGCATAAATCACCGCTTCGGTCGACGCGTCTTGCTTGTCGACAGAGACTTCGCTTGATGTGAAGGTGCCGCCACATTAGGCAATGTCGGCCGAAGACCGCCAGAACCATCCCCGACGACTGCATTCCGTACACACACGACTGACGGCAACCCCTCCAGTATCTTTCGCCACGTCCTGCCTTCATCGCGCGAGCCAAACAGCTGTCCGCTCCGTGTTCCGAAATAAATTCCCACCGGGTCGAATGAGTCCGCCGTCATGGCATCGCGCAGAACAGTTTCGTAAGCGCGTTTTTGTGGCAGGCCGCGCGAAAGAGGTTCCCACGAGGCGCCGCCGTTGCGGGTTCGATAAACTCTCAGCCGTCCGTCGCACGCGCAGCGAAACTCGTCAGACTCAACTGGAAGGATATACACGAAGTCGGGATTTCTGGGGTGCGTAATCATGGCGAAGCCAAAATCCGAGGGCACGCCGTTGGCAATGTCGCGCCAGTTCTCGGCACAGTTATCCGAGCGGTACAATCCCCAATGACCTTGCAAAAAAAGTCTCTCCGGACGGGCGGGATGCATGACGATTTTATGCACACACTGCCCGAACAGGGGATACTTTTCGGGCATCGTCATAGCGCGGATGCCCTGGTTTTGCGGTGTCCAGCTAAGTCCGCCATCGTTGGTCCGGTAAACGCCGCCGGCCGAGATTGCCACATACATACGCTGGTTGTCGCCGGGGTCGAGCACAATGGTGTGCAAAGCCAATCCACCGTTTCCCGGCATCCAGCGGGGACGATGCGGATGATCGAACAGCCCTTGCACTAGCGACCAGGTTTCGCCTGTGTCGCGGGTTTCGAAAAGAGCGGCTGGTTCTACACCACAAAAGAGCACGTTGGGTTCCTCGGGCCGGCCGAGCGCTATCTGCCAGATGTTCTTCAAGGAAACGCCGGCATCGGAGGGAAATCTAATCGGGGCCTGCTGGGGATTGGTCCAGCTCTTTCCGAAGTCGTCGCTCGATCGCAGGAGGGTTCCCCAGTAACTCGCCGTCGAAGCCCATATGCGGTGTTGGCCTCCGCGGTTGTCGTAGGCCATAGCGTAAACACTGTGTCCGTGGAAATAAGGCCCCCCGACCTCCCAACGGCCGCGCTGCGCATTGGAACGAAGGATAAACGCTCCTTTCGTTGTTCCCACCAACAAGAGAAAGTCTCCTTTCTTGACATGAGCGTGCCGCACACTGTGCAAGACCGTAGTCTTGGGTGCATTCAGATCGGGGCCGGGACTGGCGGAAACGATTCCCGCCGACTGAACCGCTTCTAGAGCTGCCTGAACTTCACTGGCGCGTTGATAGCGCTGTATCGGTTCCTTGGCCAGGCAGCGTTGAATGATGGACCAAAGGCCAGGGGGAATCGGCGGGCCAAGCGGGTTCGGAACCTCACGCATGATAGCCGAGCTGATCTCAAAGCCCGTGCGTCCCTCAAATGGTAAGCGTCCGGAAGCCGCTTCATAAAGCACAACTCCCAGCGCCCACAGATCGCTGCGATAGTCAGCCGCCTCGCCTCGCAGGATTTCTGGTGCCATATAGGGCAAGGTGCCGCTCATGCTGGGCGCGTCCTGGATCGACGCAAAGGATCGGGTGGTGGCATCGAATATGCCGCTGCCTACCTGTTTGGCCAAACCGAAATCGAGGACTTTGACCAGACCGTCAGCAGTGACGACGATATTTGCCGTCTTCAGATCGCGATGAACGATGCCGCGGTCATGAGCGCGCGCGAGTGCGCTGGCAATCTGAACGCCATACCGCAGGATTGAGTCTGGCGGCAGCCCCCCATCTGCGCACATCGCACGCAGAGACCTGCCCTCGACCAGTTCCATCACAATGAAGAGCTCGCCCTCATTCTCGCCAACTTCGTGGATAGTACAGATGTTGGGATGAGAGAGAGAGGAGGAAGCGCGCGCCTCGTGCAATAGACGCTCGCTCGACGATGTGTCGAGATGAGCATCCTTCTTGACGACTTTCAAGGCCACGTCACGGTGCAGCATCTCGTCGTAAGCGCGATAGACAATCCCCATTCCTCCTTCCCCAATCTTCGCCACGACGCGGCAATGACCGAGAACTTGACCAATCACAAGGCTCTCCTTGCGCCAATGTTAGGCTGCGCTTCAGATCTCCGTCAATGAATGCGCGCATTATGCGAGCGCCGCGATCGAGGATCGCGCATTCACAAGCCGATTTTCAAGCTGCACCACAATCGAGCTACGGCACATCCATAGTGCGAACTGAGGATTGTGGACGTGTGGTCGGCAACCCTTACCTTGGATTACTTCAGAGCCCGTCACTCGGGCGCTAAAGGGCCAGTCCACATCCACTCTTCACTCCTAAGGGGATTGGTCGCTGTTCGCGGCGTTTAGCAGGATGGTCAACGGCGGAACGTGTCCCGGTTTTATGTAAGGGTTCACTAGGAAGCGCTTGCCGTCTTTGGCCACGTCGTAAGTAAGAACGTCGGTCGAGGAGATCGGGCCGCGGCCGTGGACCTGGAATAGAGGTGCGGGCGTCCCGGTCGCAAAGATGCCTTCGCCGTTAACCGCCACAGCCATCAACATGCCGCTGGGCGCGATATAGAAAATTTCCTTCCCGTCACCGCGCCAGCGTGGCTCGCTGCCCCCACCGCGCGAGACCTGCCATTTTCCCGCTGCACCGGGGAACGACGTGAACCGCGAGTTGCCCGCGCCGCGACCAATACGTGGACGGCTATCCACGGCGACGCGGCCAGGTGTGTCAAGACTTTTGTGTAAACGGCCCGGTTTTGTTTTTGGGGATGGGGTGATTCAGAAGCAGCCCCCGTTTTCATTGCGTAACTCTCTCCAGGGCCAGCATCCGTTCCGGCCACAGAATCGTAAAGTGGTTCAAGGCTTCGCGCCAGTGATGAATCGGCATGGTCCACTTCTTGGCCGCCTGCCGCAGCGCCAGAAACAGCAACTTCATCGCTGCCTCTTCGTTGGGGAATCCGCCACGGATTTTGATGATCTTGCGCAGCGACCGGTTTAGCGACTCCACGCTGTTGGTGGTGTAGATCGCGCGGCGAATGTCCGGCGGGTAATGGAAAAAGGGCGTGATCCGTGTCCAGTTCCGCCGCCACACCTGGCTCACACTGGGATAAGCTTTCCATTTGCCTTCCAGTTCCTGGAGATGTGGCTCGGCCTCGCTCGCGGTAGCGGCACGATAAATCGATTGCACATCGGCGGCCACCGGCTTGCGCAGCTTCCAGGGCACGTAGTTCAGCGAAGCTCGCACCAGATGCACGATGCAGAGCTGCACCTCGGTTCGCGGATACACCGCTTCGATGGCTTCCGGAAATCCCTTCAGCCCATCCACGCAGGCAATCAAAATATCCTTCACCCCACGGTTCTGCAACTCCGTCAGCACCTGCAGCCAAAACTTCGCTCCTTCCGTCGGCGCCGCCCACAACCCCAGCACTTCCTTCTGCCCCTCTCGGTTCACTCCCAGCACCACGTAGATCGCCTTGTTCTGGATGTGCCCCTCGTCCCGTACCTTCACCATCAGTGCGTCCAGATACACGATGGGATACAGCTCTTCCAGCGGCCGCCCCTGCCACAGTTTCACTTCTTCCAGCACCGCATCGGTCACGTTGGAGATCAGCCTGGGTGAAACCTCGATCCCGTAGATCTCTTCCAAGTGGCCCTGGATCTCCCGCCTGGTCATGCCTCGTGCATACATCGAGATGATCTTGTCGTCGAACCCCTTCCAGCGCGTCTGCCCCTTGGCCACGATCTTGGGCTCGAACGTAGCCTGGCGATCGCGCGGGGTTTCCAACTCCAGCTCCCCGAACTCGCCCTTCAAAGTCTTTTGGCTTTTCCCCTTCCGCGTGTTGCCCCGGTGATGACCCGCCGGGTCGTGCTTCTCGTAGCCGAGATGATCGGTCATCTCCGCCGCTAAGGCCCGCTCCAAAATGGCTTTGGTCAACTCTTTGAGCAGACCGTTCTCCCCGATGATATCCTCGGGCTTCTTGTAGTTGGTCAGCAGTTGGTCGATCAACTTCGTATCGATGGTCATGGGTTCTCCTATTGTCAACTTTTCCATGACCGTTTACACAGTTCCATTGCTGTCCGGAGAAACTTCTGCTGCGAGCGTGCAAGCCCTGTAGATCCAGTGTGATGGGTGCGGTTTGGCGTTAAAACGATTTAAAATGAAAATGACGTTTCGGAGTGTCCTTGGCGGCCTCGTGGAGAACCGTGACAATGGAGGATGAACACAGGGCGTACCGTCTTCTCGCAGCTGGTCGAGTTCCTTCCCCACCAACAGTTCCAGAAGTGTGTAGACCGATATGGTGGTGGTCGCTATCTAAAAAATTTGTCCTGTTGGGATCAGTATCTGGCGATGGCATTCGCGCAGTTGACCTACCGCGAGAGTCTTCGCGACATTGAAGCCTGCCTCGGTTCCATCGGCGGCAAGCTCTACCACATGGGATTCCGCGGCAAGATAGCCCGTTCGACGTTGGCCGATGCGAACGAAGCTCGCGACTGGCGAATCTACGCCGACTTTGCGCAGATTTTGATCGCAATCGCTCGCCCGCTCTATGCGCTCGATCCCATCGGCGTCGATCTGGATCAGAGTCTCTACGCGTTGGACTCCACCACCATCGATTTGTGCCTAGCTTTATTTCCGTGGGCCAAGTTTCGCAAACACAAAGCCGCCGTCAAGATGCACACCTTGTTGGACCTGCGTGGCAATATCCCCACATTTATTCGCATTACCGAGGGCAGAGTGCACGACGTAAACATCCTGGACGAGATCATGCCTGAGCCCGGTGCTTTCTATGTCATGGACCGCGCCTATGTGGATTTCGAACGCCTCTTCTTCCTCACCCTCAGTTCCGCCTTCTTCGTAGTGCGTACCAAAGCCAACGTCCTGTTGCAACGCCGCTACTCCCACAAGATCGATAAGAGCACCGGCGTCCGTTCCGATCACACCGTCATCCTGACCTCGTTTGAGTCTGCTTCCGTTTACCCGGATGCGCTCCGCCGCGTCACCTTTCTGGACGTGGAAAAGCAAAAGCGATTCAAGTTCCTTACCAATAACTTCACTCTCCCTGCCCCTGTGATTGCTCAGATCTACAAGTCGAGGTGGGCCGTGGAGTTGTTTTTCAAATGGATCAAACAGCATCTCAGAATCAAGGCGTTCTACGGCACCAGCGAGAACGCGGTGAAGACCCAAATCTGGATCGCTGTGTCGATGTATGTGCTGGTCGCCATCGCGCGAAAGAGGTTGGACCTGGAAACAAGTCTCTACCAAACTCTACAGACTCTGAGCGTCAACCTTTTCGAGAAAACGCCCATTTCACAGGCCCTTCAGCCAATCGACATGGAAGCACATCTACTCAGTGACCCTAACCAACTGATTTTGTTCGATCTTTAACCGGACAGCAGTGACACAGTTCTATTTATACCCTCCAGCTATCCAGTTTTTTCCACTGCAGCTGCCCCCATCCGTTCGCGTCTGCTTCTACCGTTACCTCGAAAAGTTTCGCCGCGCGACTGTTCTCTCCCAGCAGACGACCCACCCGTTGCGCCACTTGCGTCGGCGACCCCTTGCGTCTTCTGCAACCTGCTTGAATCCGGTTTAACCCCTCTTCAACCCGCCGCTCAAAACGATCATGAATAGCCCGTTCCTTCTCCTGCCGCTCGGCACTGCGACACAGAATGAAGACTTCCTCGCCTGCCGGTGCCGGGCACAAACGAACCTCCAGTCCCTCGTGTACTTGCTTCCACTCCCGGCTCAACCGCTCCTGTTCGAAGCGCTTCAACCTGCTTTTGGGAGTCCCCAGAATGTAGCGTCGTCCTCCCTGCTTAAGGAATTCCACATTGTCTTCGCTGGTCATACCGCGGTCCATCACCCAGATCCGGCCGGCCTTGCCGTATTTGTTTTCGATCGCATTCACCATCTCCTCCACCGTGGTCGCGTCCTGGCGATTGCCGGCGAAAATCTCGTAACCCAGCGGCAACCCTTGGCGGCTCACCACCGGGGCAAGGTTCACCTGTTTGCAATCCGGACGGCGGTCACGTGAGTAGCCGCGCTGCGCCTGCGGGTTTTTCTCCGCTGCCCCTTCAAAGTAGGTGCTGGTCACGTCGTAAAGCAGCAGATCGTATTCGATCTGGAATAACTCGCCTCTAGGCGTTGCTGGAGATGTTTCTCCAGGGCATCTTTGTGGGGCAGGATGCGATCCAGTGTGCGATGCAAACGATCATGATTGACCTTGTCCGCCGGCACGCCCAGTAAATCGGCCAGGGCCATGCTTTCATAGCCTTGCTCCGCCAAGTGCAGTTCGCTCGAGGGATCGCACCATCGAGCCAGGACCAAGACCATCGACATCGTGGCCCAGGGAATGTCTTCTCGGCCAATAGCCAATTGCTCAGCCAGCAACTGGATCAGCCCCAGTCGCTGCAGCAACTCATAACCCAGCCACACCCCGCCAAACTGACGAGCGCATTCCACGCGAACTCGCTTGAGGTCCACCTCCACCCATTGCGGTTCCACCTGGTCAAATAGGTTTGGCTGTTCGAGCTTCGGCTGCGCCGCTTGCTGCACTCCGATGCGCCCGGCCTCATCCATCTCTCCCAAATACGCCACCACCCGCTGCCGTGGCCCGCGCGCGGTGCGATAGCTTTCCACCAGCACCCAGTAGGCGTGCCGCTTGTTCTGTTTCTTCCGATAACAGCGCCGCAGATACACACCCTGAGCATACGAACATCGCCCAGGATTACAAGACCGTCGGTCTTCACTACACGCAAGTTCTCACTGTGCCTTGCGACCACGCTTCCTGAAAACAAAAAGAAATGCCCGTGAGAAAGGCATCAAGGTTATAAAATTTTTTCTTCAGTTAACGCCGAACTGCGCAAGTTGGGCTAAGCGGGCAAGCACACTTGAGAAGTTGAGGCGCCATCTCCACCTGGACGTGTGTACCGCAGAGAAGACCTTCCGCCCTGGTCCCACAGTGTGTCGACGGGACCCTCCAGAAGCTCCGTACCGGCTTGTACTACAGCCCTCGTAAGTTTGAATTTGGAGAGGCTCCGCGGAGGAGCAAGAGTTGGTGCAAGCGTTCTTGAAGACAGACCGTTTTGTCGTGACCTCCCCGAATGCCTACAACTAGTTGGGACTTGGGACACCGCAGCTCTACAACAAACGGGTTGTCTACAACCAGAAACGGCATGGGACATTTCCGCTCGGCAATCGAATGATCACTTTCGAGTGCCGATTTAACGTTCCAAGACAACTCTCTCCCGAGTTTCTGCTGGTCGATCTTGTTAATAAACTAGGCGACCTTGCGGAGGATCGGGACGCCGTCCTTTCTCGCATTCGCGAAAAAGCTAAAGACATGGACCCGAAGAAGCTTTCACGGGCGGTTTCTCTCTACGGCAAGGACTCCACGCAGAAAAAGTTTCGGGAGATGTTGCACCATGCCGCCCGCGTAGGCATTTAGCTTCGGCCGGTGTCGTGTATTGAAGCTAAGCAGGCAGTGGTAGAGTCAGTTGCATCGGCGGCAGACGCCGCGGTGCATACTTTCGCAGAAACGATCGGCCAAACTCGTTCGCCAATCGCGAATCATCGTCGGTTCTCATAATCAAGCATGTTTCGAAAGACAACGACGGGTCCGACAGCGGCCTTATAACAACACCCTCAGCGCTGAGGCCCACTGAGGCAGGCTTGGTCACGACGATCGCTACTCCGACATGCTGGGATACCAGATGAATTGCTTCTTGGGCGGTAAGGATATCGTGCGCTTGTTTCGGAGCGACGCCCTGACGTTGTGCCGCGTCCATGATTGCAGCACGAACAACGGGATGAGATCGCCGAGCAAACAGAATCCATTCGTCTTTTGCCAAATCTTGGAAAGCAACGTCTTCCTTTTGAGCCGCTGCGTGGGTGTGCGGGAGTGCGGCATAGAGATGCGTCTGAGCGAATGCCGCAGCCGTGATCCGAGAGCTTTCCGGCGGTGCTGTCACCAACGCCATATTCAAGTCGCCTGCCATAACGCGCCGGACTAACTCGCTGGAGAACTCGCTAATGAGCTGAATGCGGAGTTTAGGGTACATGGGCAGACGGATTGCGAGAATGGCCGAAATCCAAGCGTGGTCGGCGTCGGGCGAGTGCCCAATGGTCAAGATGCTATCGCTCCCCTCGCGAGCAGCAATAACGGCCCGGTCTACGTGCCAGAGTGCCAGACGAGCCTCTTCGACGAAGATGCGACCCACTTCAGTGAGCTCCACATTCTTTTTATTCTTGCGCATGAACAAATGAAACCTATGCTGTTTTTCGATCTCGTTAATCTGTTTGCTGAGTGCAGATTGCGTGACGTTCAACCTGTCGGCGGCGCGAGTGAAATTCAGCTCCTCGGCCAAGATATTGACTGCTCGCAGGTGACGCACTTCGACCCCAGGGAACACAGCTCAAACTCCCTTCACCAAGTGGCTGAGATTAGTTATTGGCCTACATCTAGTCAAGGAACCGGTAGCCCGGAAAAGTATCAAGAAGGAATATTTTTCCCACTGGGCGAAACGGGCCGCTGGACAAGGAGAATGCTTGACACTGATTAGTCGGCGTGACACGATTTGACTTCTGGCCGTCTAATTTGTGAGTCGGGTTGAGGCCCTCTCAGATGTCCAGCCGCGAGTTGAGCCCGGAATGGGTTCTTTCGAGTTTTATCCCCCCTATCGCGGCCCCCCAGCACGAGATAAGCGAATTGATAGTTGTCGCGCGGCGCTTGTGGCCAAGCATCCAGGCCCACGCTTATAGGGAGCAGCCGGGGAAGAACTCTGACGAAACGCTTGCTTTTGCTTCTGAGGTCTGGGAAGGAGTGTTGCGCTCGGTCGCGAAAACGATTCAGCGTTCTCACGGGAGAAACTGGCGAATAAGAAACATGGAGGCCTATCTCTTCGGTGCTTTCCATCATCGGTTCAACCGCGCTCTAAAGAAGGAGCGCAGAAGACTACAGAGGATGGAGCATCTTCCTTCGAGTCGTGATCTGGAACGGTTGCGGCAAGCCCACGATTCGAAGGCAGTGCGCGATCTGGAGCAATCGATCCAGCTCAAAGAGGCCGTTCGGAACATGGATGAGTGGACCCGCAAGGTCTGGGCGGCTCGACAGTACGGATATTCGTGGAAGGAAATCGCAACACAGTTGGGCCTGACCGAACCCCAGGTCAAACTTCGTTTTCGTTATGCAATCGGTAAACTCCGTGCTCGACTGGGCGGCGCTACGTGATCGGCGCGTCGCGCTACAGTGGTTTGCATTGATTGGTCGCGTTAAACTTGGCTTTTCTTTTATGAGGCGACTTCAACTGGAAGCAGGCAAGTTCTGAAGGCAAAGGAAGAATTCAACGGCGACGAAAAGCGGACACTGGATCTATTGGGGAGGGGTCTATCCCGAGATTTTCCAAACCCGCAACGTGTCGGGTGTCCCGACTCTGCGGTGCTCCGAGGCATTGCCCTTCGCAAAGTGCCACTATCAGAAGCGGATCGTTGGCTCAATCATTTCAGCTCCTGCAGCCCGTGCTTTCAAGATTTAACACAATTTCGTAAGCAGGCAGTGGATCGTCGGCGTACTCAGATTTGGCTAGCTGCGGCCGCGGTTTTCATTTTTGCGATAGCGGGATGGTTCTGGGTACGAACTCGGCCGCAGGTGCAAACTGCCGTGATCGTGGTTCTCGATTTTCGTGGTCGTACGACCGTACGCGGAGAAAACTCACCCGAGACGAGTCAGCCGCCATTAGAGGTTCCTCGTAACGCAAAGAGCCTGAACTTGGAGTTGCCAATCGGAAGCAACGAAGGGGCGTACGATATAACGTTGCTCAATCCGAGTGGCGCTGAACTTTTCCGCACGAGTGCCACCGCTAAACTCGAAAATCACATTGTGGTCCTGAAGGCTGACGTCGATCTCGCCGGCGTCCCTCCGGGTTCGTATTTCCTTGGAGTCCGACAGCCAGGCCTTGAGTGGACGAGGTTTCTGATTCGTGTGCTTTGAAACGCGATCCCCGATGAAGAAGGAACAAAAGCCGGCTAAAAAGAGTCTTCCCGCAACAAAGCCGAGAGTTCAGAACGAACGGCTCAAAGGTTGGAATGAAATTGCCAGCTTTCTCGGTCAGCCGGTAGCGGTGGCGCAGCGATGGGCGAAAATCAGGTATGCCCGTGACGCGAGAAGGCAGGTTCATGTATTCCACTCGGGAGGAGTTGAGCGGATACCTCGGCCGGGAGGCTGGTCTCGACGTACCTGTTCACATCGCGACAGCAAACATGGATCTGTCTGCTGATCTGAAACATGCTCTCGCGAACGCCCGAGCTGGAAGCGAAGGGTAAAACGATGAGATAAAAAGATGGTCTCTTTGCCTTTACTTAGACCTCGATTCACAACACAGATGAGAGCGCAGCAAGATTGCCGCGAAGTTGGAACTTCCCGAGCATTCAGACCGGCTGCCTCCAGACTATGAGTTATGTCTTTTCCGGGTCGCGCAGGAATGTCTGACAAATATCCATCGTCATTTAGGAAGTTCGACCGCTGTCGTCAGGCTGTTGCAGACGCCCGAAGAAGTCAAGTTGGAAGTGAAGGACGAAGGTCCAGGGATCAATCGGGAAACGCGGTCGAAACTGGTTACCGGGGACGGCGTGGGAGTAGGTTTGCGCGGAATGCGCGAACGCCTCAGACGGTTGGGAGGCAACCTGGAAATCGAGTCGAACGGAAAGGGCACCCTGGTGGCCGCCTATTTGCCGGTAGAGCCTCCGAAGACAGCCAACGCCAGCCGATAGTCAGGTAAGCAAGATTTGTAACTCAGGTATAGACATTCCGTGATTAAAAAGCTTTTGCCACCCCGATTGCGGTTTCGAGCTGCGTATCTCTGCCTTCTTTCAAAGCATCTCGCGAGAGTTCAATGGAAAACTTTGGGACGATGCCGTTGTTCTCCAGCATTCGTCCTTGCCACGTCAGATAGGCGGCAACCGGGAGGCCAAGGATGTATCCGTGACCAACCTTGTATGCGCTGCCGCTCAATAGACGACCGGGCGTCTTCGTTCCCACAATGGTTGCCAGATTGTTTTCCTCGGCAAATGCCGAGACCATCTCTCCCGCACTCGCGGTGTGCTCGTTTACCAACAGCACGACTCGATGGTGGAATCGTTGCTGGCCGAGTCCTTCGGTGACCACGAGGATAGATTTTTCAACGAAAGCATATCGAGCCGCTAACCATATGAGAGTCGCCTTGTGAGATGGAATCCGTCCGAATCGGGTCAGCTCCTCACGACGATAACCCCGTTCGCGACGTTTCCGCGTGAGACTATAGCCGACCTCAAGTTTTCCCGGCGTCAAATAGCTCATGAGACGCAGCCCGCCAATTCCGCCGCCGGTGTTTCCTCGAAGGTCCACGATGAGCCGGTTACCACCGTCCAGAGCTTCAATTGCACGATCAATATCTTTCGCAACGTCAATCCCGATCACGCCGGGGAACATGGCGACTTTGAGCAGGCCAATTTCATCGCTCAATCTTTCAGCGTGTACCGCTTCGGGCGCGGTAACCGGATGTGTCTTTGACTTGGGCACGGGCAGTTGGACTTTAACCGTCTGCTGGCCTCCGTGAAGCTTCTCGATCAGTAGGCTCGCCGACTCGCCGACCGAAAATGTCAGATCGTCCGGAGGTCGAATGTCTCGCTCACGGTTGCCGAGCAACAAATCCCCAGGCCGTATTCCCGCAGAATAGGCTGGGCCTCCTTGGTGCACATCCTGAAACATCCACCGTTCGCTCCCATTCACAGCGATGCGCTGCATGGTTACATTGATGGCGTGCCGGGCCGGTATGTTTTGCATTCCGGCATGTCGGAAACCGGTGTGGCTGGTTTTGAGTTCACCGACTAGCTTGTGAACTTCCTTCTCGAATGCCTCTGGGTCGGCGCACCCGAGAACTTGGTCGCGACGGTTCTTTGCCAGCGCATTCCAATCCTCTCCATTCATGGAGGGATTGAAGTGCTTGGTTTCCACCAAGCGACAGACCTTGTCGAAAATCTTTGTGCGCTCTTCGAGAGGCAAGCTCATTGTTGTTTGATCCCAATCGGTGCGGAGGTCTCCCCGACGGCGACAAATGCTGCCCAATAGAATGGGCTCACCTGCTCACCATACTTTGCCAGCAAGTCCAACTTCGCGTTTCTGAGAGCCAAACCTGTGTCCTCACCCCGACCCAGTCGCAAGTAGAAGCGATCCATCAGCGCACTCGCGAAAGTGTCGTCGGCGCTCCACAAACTGGCGACGACCGACTTCGAACCAGCTACCAAGAAAGCTTCCACCAGACTGCTAACGCCCTCTTGTCCCTGTAGTTTGCCCACGCCCGTATCGCAAGCGGATAGCGTAGTCAGTTCGGCATTCAGTCGCAATCTGATGATCTCGCGTACTTGCAGGAGTCCATCATCGTTGGATTTGGGGTCAGTCCCCAAAACGAGTGCGGAACGCTCCGGATACTGCGTATCTGCGAACCCGTGGACCGCCAGGTGCAACACGCGAAACTGGTCAAGTGGCTCCTTCTTGAAGGCAGTTTCCGTGGCGTCCTTACCCAGCAAGATTACCGCGTCGGGTCCGACAATTTTACCGATTTCCTCGACCTCTTCCCGAGTTTGAGGAAGATCTTGGAGCCGCATCCCGGACAAGTCTGCCACTCCACGAAGAACCCGTCCGCGGACCGAGTCTGGAGCCGGGATTCTCCTGCCCGCTCCCCCTTGATTCTCGTAGACAACATCACCTACACCGAGAAATGGGCCTGCCGCGTTTTCGTTCTTGCTCGCCCCGCGCAAAACATCAAGGATGGTTCCGGAAGGCACATAGCTTATCACGCGAGACTTCAACAGATACTCGCCCTGGTTATCTCGCAGAGCTTCGAATGGAAGGAGGTTCAAGGCGCCGTCTGGCGCAATGATGAGCGTTGCTGCTGTCTTCGCTTCGGGGATCGGTTCCAGGAGTGCCCCGAAGAGACGTTTCGAGGTTTTAACCCCCGCGCCCTTTGCGCGTACCTCGTCGACAAATTGCTTCGCTATTGTTTCGATTTCCTTCCGCCCAATCGGTAACGCTCGAACGCGTGCCCCCCAGTGCGTCACCGAAATACAGTAGGAGATAGGATCATCCAGCACGTACTCCAGGAGCACTTCGTTTGGATGCAGGTCGTTTTCTACATTCGTCAACGCTGCTGGCTGCACAGGAAGTCGTCGGGGGGGAACGTCTTCTCTGGTCCACGCGAGGCCCAGCCGTCGTTCGTATTCAACGAGGTTATCCAGCAATTGTTCTCGTTCAGGAGCGCTGTTGGTCTGCATGAGTCGGGCCTGGAGGCCAGCAACATCGCCTTCTAGCGCGGTTGTCTGATCTGATTCCGTTGCGGGCAGCGCCTTTCGATCTTTAAGAGCCCATGCGAGAGTTCGGCCTCGAACGCGTTCGAGAACTGCGAACGCTCCCGGCGCGTCACCATTCTTGGTGACAATTTCAAAATGTCGAAGGTAGGTCTCGCTCATCGCTGCGGCAACGGAACTGTTCCAGTACGGCTCATCGACGCTGATGAGCATTCCCTCTATCACATCTTCCGCCTGTTCGTAGAGAGCATTTGCCTCGCCAAGGTTTCCACGACGCGCCTTCAAATCAGCGAGCATTGTCAGGTTGCGAGGCACATAATAACGATCGCCAACCCGCTGGCTCGCGGCCAGACCCTGAGTCGCACGCGCATCCGCTGTGGCAAGATCTCCGGCATCACGATAAATTTGCGCCAGTTCGAACATGGCGTCGGCTTCCATCCGGTAGAACTGAGCTTGGGTCGCGAATTGGCCGGCGTCTTCCAAGTACCTCACCGCTTGTTGTCGATCACCTTTCTGTGTCGCTAGTTTTCCGAGAAGAATCAGCAATTGCGCCTCGTGTCCCCGCTTCTCTTGTGATCGCGCTTTCGTGAGTGCATTCGCAAGTACCACCTTCGCCTCGTCGGTTCTGCCAAGCGAGACCAAGGCCTGAGCTTTTCCTTCATATCCCATGAATGGAAGTCCACAGTCGGGGTCAGCCTCCGCCAGCTTGATGGCCCTTTCGAAGAATTTAAGCCCTTCCTCGTGGCGATTGACTTCTTCGAAGCCTCTGCCAAGCAATTCTAGGAACCGCACCTGGCCAGCGGTGTCACCGTTCGTCATGGTGGAAAGCAGCGCGCCACCCAGCAGTCTGGCCGCCCGTCCGGGATTCCCTTCTAAGAAACCGATCAGACCCAATTCGCCGGAGGCCCTCGTCACCCATTGATCTTCGCCCAAGGTCTTTGCGATGTCTTGCGCTTCCAGCCAATCGCGTTTTGAAGCTCGGTAGTCGATCTCAATGTCGGTGTAGCCCTTCGCGATCAGGCACCAAAGTCGCAGTTTCTTGTCACTCTGGACGATGGGGTTCTGGAGTTGTTCGTTCAAGAAACGTGAAAGGTCAACGAACGACATTTTTTCCCCTTCTGATCGAAGCCGGCCGACCTTAGCGTGAAGTTCATTCTGCGCATCGCCATGCTCCGAGAACAGTTTCTCAGCTCTGGCATAGAGCGGTGCAGCTGCGGGTCCGTTATTTAGAAAATAGAAACGATCTGCGGCTTTAAGCAATACCTGGGGGTCTGTCGACGGTTGCACATCAGAGGAGGTGAGACGAATCCGAGTTGCCTCTCGGTGGTGTGCGGTGACCACATAGTACAACGCGGTAGTGAGGACAACCATCACAGCGGCAGCAAGCCCCGCTCGAATTGAGACACGTCTGCCCATACGGAAACCACACAAATGTGGAATCTACGACGTGGTGGCAACGAGGCGGTGCAAGACGATGGCGATTGCGGACTAAAACCCGAAACTTTCCAGATAGTCTCTCAGGTTGCGAATAAAAAATAAAGTAGTGGAACCGAAATCGCTTGCCTGTAGACGTTTTAACGGATGTGAGACCGATTAGCTGCCCGACGGCCCGAATTGTTTCTCTTGCCGCAGTTATTGACACCGGGGGTGGTGGGCCGGTGTCCCCTGTGGATTGCATCCTTGCCCGTTCCGTGTTGGACTACAACTCGCTAGCTTGAGAGGTACAGACGATGCCCCATTTTCTACAATATTGGAAGACCTACAACCCCGAAAAAGAGGTCGGCACACCTCTAGACTTTGCGGCGAGCGCACAGTTCAACAGAGTAAAGCCGGGCGACACGCTTTGGATTGTGGCTCTGCGACAGCACAGGTTGACACTGCTGGGACGCCTCGTTGACCTTGGCAGCAAGCTTGTCTTTTTGCTTCGCCATGGTTTTGAGAAAAAACACCAGCCAATACTCCCAATTCTGCTTTTCCTTACGGATGATCTGCGGGGTGCGACGCAACGCGAGGTAGCAGTTGTCCAAGAAGGGACGACCGAATGGCCACCCGTTCCGCGATCTCAACGAAAGGAGCGAAGCATGGCAAACTAGCTGTGGCCATTTTGGGTTTCATATGGAGCGTCTTTACTGGACCGTCGTTCAACTCGAAGAAGCAAAGCGATTGGTTAAGCAAGGGGATGTCGCTCACCTACGACTCGCACTGATTCTGCTAGACAACGCAGTTGAGGTGATGATGCACCGGTTTTGAAACAGTCAGCATTACCGTCTACTCCACCTGGTTCTCGTACGGCTGAACCGCACATTCGGGGTTTAGAAGATTGCCCTGCATCTCGTCTGAGTCTGAAGTGGGCGGGGTACTGGGCACAATCAAATCCTCCATCGTCCGCTCATCGAAACCGGGACTCTTCTCTTCCAAGGCGATGAAGGGAAGCGAGAATCGCGCGACATGGTTGCCGTATTTGAGAAAGCCTCGAAGATCGTCGAGACCCGAAACCTCGGATGGCAAAACAAGCGGTTCAGTCTGCCGGTCGAGCGCGAAGTTGCGCCCCGCGCGTGAGCCCTCGTAGTGCGTTTCACGCAGCCGCTCTATCTCAATTTCGCCAATCGCCTCGCTGACCCATTTCGCAGCCCGAGGCTCGGTTGTCCGGAGGAAAATCTTTGTCGCCGGCTGCGAGAGCATTGCCTCGGCGTCTTCACCGTAGCGGGCCTGCATTTGGCTGCGTCCCTGGAAACCAAGGATGACCGGATTCTGCGATTTCCGATTCTCGGTGATGGCCGTATGGAGTTGCGGTAGTCGCTGCAAGCTGGCCAACTCGTCGATGACGAACCAGACGGGTTTCTGGTCCGGCATGGGTTCATTTAGGAGACGCAGGACGAGCGTATCGATCCACAGACTAATGAGCGGGCGAAGCGCCTCGCGCATGGTTGGGCGCGAAGTGATGAAGATCCAACCGCGCCGGGTCTCTGCCCAATTGGTTGCTGTCCAGGCAGAGCTAGTCTCGTCTGGCTTGGGCAGAAGCCGGAAGCTGTCCGCGCTCATATTGAGAGAACCTAGAACTCCTGTCCGCTGTTGCGGGGCCTTCGGATCGATCAGCATCCAATACTCGGTTCCTTTGACGCGACGGTCGATTTCGAAGGGATCGGACATCCACCGCACGAGTTCCTCCGGCGTCGGAAGGAAGGTCAGCAGATGCGCGAAAATCTTCTGCGGAGCTTCAACGAAGAAGCGATTCGTCACGCCCTCCGGCTGGTAGAGCGACACGGCAAGCGCCTTGGCTTCGGCCTTGCGGCGGAGTTCTTTCGACGGGTTCCAATAGGGCATCCGAGCGTCGAGCGGATTGAGAACGATGTCGCCGCGGCGCTCGTTATAGAACTGCTTTACAAACTCGCAGGCCGGATCGTAAACAATGGCGCTGTCGCCGCGGCCGTCCACCTGATAGAGCATCTGGCGAATGATGCTCGACTTGCCGGAGCCGGTGTCACCCACGATCAGGAAATGCTTGTTTTCGGCATCGCGCGGAATACGCAAGGGTAGCTTCGAATCGTTCGTCGTGATGGCGATGCCGTCGCCGCTGACCGCTTCGGTGAAGTCCTTGGCATTCACGAGAACGGGGCCTTTGAGGCGGCGCCCGTAGCGAAGTCCCTTGATGCGCCGGATATCCTTGCGAACGGAAAATGGAAGCTGAAGCGCGAAGGCCACTAGACCAAAAATCAGTTGCGTGGCGAAGAGGCGTTCGAGAGGAATGTCCGCATAGACCCAGTGTTCAATCCACTCGTGAAGAGCATTGTTCTGATAGGTGCGTGGTTGTTCGCGGAACAGCGAGCGGAAGCCCTGCTGGCGCGCTTCCGAGGAAAGCACAAGGGGCAACGGGCCACTGGTGAATCGCGGCGCCGTTCCCGGCTCCACGTCGGCTTCAAGCGCAGTCCGGAGTCGCGATTTGCCGTCGGAAACATATAGGAGTTGATAATTGCTGGCGGGATGTGTGAGCCCTGCCAACTCGGTGCGGAGATAGTACGGCAGGTAGTAGCGTTCGAGCGGTGAAAGGCCAAATTGAAAACGAATGTAGACAAAGAGTCCGGTCGCGACTAGCGAGAGAAAGATTGCGCCGAGCGTATAAAGATAGTGGCGTGGCGGCCAAATAATTGACTCGCGTCGGCCCCACTGCTGGATGGCGGGCATGGCTATTTCTCCCTGTTCTGGCTGCGCTTGGCGAGGAGTTCTTGTGCTTTCGCAGCCTTGCTCGTCTGGACTTGGCGAAAAAGTAAGGTGAGCTGTGCCTGGGCAAGTTTGTCCCCGCGCAGCAACGGTTCGAGCGTGTTCATCAAGAGCATCTGAATGCCGACGAGTTCAGTGAAGATGTGCATGTCCATCGGCGTGTGACTGCCAACAACAACACCGCATAGCAATAGTTCGCGCGCCCATTCGCTCGGTGTCGTGCTCGTTCGCGATGCAGCCTCTTCGACTGCCTTCGCTTCGTTTGGTGTGAGCTTGGTACTGAGGTTGCAAGAGCGGCGGTCGCGCCCTCGCAGCTTCTGCAAACTTCGTTCGTCGATCGTTTGTGTATCAGCCACGGGGAACCTCGGTTGCTTTGTATTGGCGGTATCTGTCCAGATACCACTTGATTCCAAGACCTTGTGTTTTCAGTGGTATCTGCCGAGATACCAAAGGATCTGGGCAGTTCCCTATCAGGGGTGGAGTGTCACAATTCTTCCGGTGCGAAGCACCGTTCTTGCTCCGACACGAAATTGAATGCTGGATCACGCCTTCCCTGCTCGCACAGAAGGCGTAGACTCCGCGAATCTGGTTGATTTCAAGCAGCGGCATTGTTGTTCTCCTTATAGGTGGTGGAATCAAGCAATCTTTCTGCGGGCAATCATTCTTTGCGCAGTCTGTGTAATCTCCCGCGCACGAGCGCGGCAGAGTGCGATGGGAATCTCAAAGCGACGACGGACTTCAAGCAGCGTCACAACGTCGTTTGCCGGAATGCCTTCGATGAGCCAAAGTCGGGCCGACGCAACGTCAACCGTCCTCTGAGCGTAATAAAGAGGATTGGGCTTATCGGCGCGGCGGCAAGCCAGCTTGCGCGTGAGCTTCGCGGCGTCTTTGCCACGGGCAAGCTCATGCAGAACCCATGCCCAATCGTGCTCGGAATTGGTGTGGTTCGAGGAACGCTTTCGCGCTGTAAATGTGCGAGACGAAAAGATGGCATCCGCGGCTAGAATGTCCAGCCGGAAGTCATGAGAATTCCAAGTGGAATCGCCGGGGTATTCGACGGTTACGGGATACGCCGGATCGTACTTGCAATTCAGGAATCCGGGCAGACGGAGAACCCGGTTGCAGTCAGTACATGCGGGATCGCCGCCAAAGGTAACGGCAAGCAGTTTTAGAGCGCTTTCTTGTTGTTCGAGAGTGAAGCCGTTAACGCGCCAGAGGATCTGATACTTACCGAGCGATGTCGAGAGGATTGCATTCGGCGGGGGAACCGCATCGGAGGCCCGGAGCGAAGTGAGGTGAGCCTCTCCATCGGTGTCCAAATCGAGATAGAGATGGCGGACCGAGGCGATGCACTCTTTGGTGCGTTTGCGGCTGTCAGAACGAAGCGGATTGGCAGCCACGTAGACATTCGCGCCAGCAGCGTTCTCTTGCGCGAGCCAGGCGAGGTAACGAGGCGCAAGCGCAGTCTCCAATTGGACGATTCTCTGAATTGTCGCGGTGGGCACTTCACGCCGTAGAAGCAGAGCAATGGTCTCCCCCGGAGCGAAACACCGGGTAAGAAAGTCAGCAGCAATGGCGGTTGCATTCTGAGCATCAGGCTGTGGCATGTTTCACCTCGAAGACCGGCTCGATCAGGAAGCGCTTGGCGTCCCGTTCGTATCCACGAAGCGCCAGCACTTCGCGGAGGATGCGGCGCCCCGGCTGCCGCTCAACATGGACGACAAAATCAACGGCTTCCCCGATCTCGGCTTCGGTGTCGGAGAAGGTGGTTTGCGCGTGGTTGCGCATGACCAGATTGGCGAAACGGCGTAGCGCTTTCTCCGCGGAATTGGCATGGATCGTCGCTAGCGAACCGGCATGGCCTGTGTTGAAGGAATCGAGTAGTGTTCGCGCCTCGATTCCACGCACTTCGCCCAGGATTATGCGATCTGGTCTCCAGCGCAGAGCGGACTTCAAAAGGTCATCGAAAGAGATGTTGGATTTGAACGTATCGGTCTGGCATTCGGCTGGCACAATGTTCGGCTTCTGGATGTGAAGCTCCGAGGTGTCCTCAATGACCACGATGCGATCGTGGTCCGGAATGAAGTCTGCCAATATCCGCAAAAGCGTGGTCTTGCCGGTCCCCGTTCCACCACTGATGAGCAAAGTCTTTCCGCTGCGGATTTGTTCCCCCAAGAAGTCTGCGAGTGACCGCGTCAGCGTGCCGCGAGCGATCAGGTCATCGATCGTGTAATGGCGGCTGGTGAACTTTCTGATTGTCAGAGCAGGTGCCGGGCGCACGACCGGAGGAATCACCGCCGCCAGGCGACTACCGTCTGGGAGTTGCGCGTGCAGTAAGGGATTGTCCTCGTCTAGCTTTTTGCCGAGTTGATTGGCGATTACTTCGAGGCCGGTGCGGAGCTGGCCAGCGTGGAAGGAAATGGTTGCTTCTTGGCGCATGATCCCGTCGCGTTCGTACCACCAAGAAGCATCGGGATTGCCCATGATCTCGCTGATGCTGTCGTCAAGCAGCAGCGGCTCTATCGGGCGAAGGAATGGAAGGATCAATTCGAAACTCATAAGGGGAACCTCATAGCGATGGAAGCCCAGCGGGTAGCCGGGCTTCCGCGAGTGAAGAGCACGGACCTATGCGGCCGTTTCCTCCTGGGACGCGTCCTCGGGCTCCTGATCCTTCTCTTGATCGTCCGGGGCGGCTTTCTCAGCGCGGTCCAGCTTCAGGATCGAGGCGACCCGAATTTCCCAGACACGCCGCTTCGAGTCCGTTTTCTTGCTGTCGTACTCCCGGCTGCGTAGTTCGCCTTCCACCTGGATATGTGCACCCTTGGTGAGCGTCTTGGCGAACTCCGAGAGCTTGCCGAAGACGACGCAACGGTGCCATTCGGTGTGCGAGATGTACTTGCCATCCTTCTTGTAGGAGGACTTGGTTGCCAACGAAAGAGTGGTGACGCTGAAGTCTGCGCTATTGGTGCGAGCTTCTGGGTTGCTGCCGAGGAAGCCGATGAGGGTTACTTTGTTCTGGTACATGATTGTCTCCGTTTGTTGAATTTCCCGATCTTGATCGGGGCACTACTTAGCGAGTGGGCCATGCTCCCAAGTGCCGAAGCTCTGCATTTGCGGAGGCTCCGGAGAAATCTTTTCGGCGTTCTTTCCGAACAAGATTTGGAGGGAAACCGTAACCCACAGGGCGGCGCAGCCGAAGCAGAAGAGCGAGCTGCCGCAGGGCGCATGAAAAGCCCCGAAGCGGTGCCCGAACAAAGGCGGGATACATAACGGCGGACACTCTTTAGAGTAAAGTTTTCATGGGCACACTGGCTGCGGAAGGCCACCGCAACTACCGCTCGCTTCGAGCTGGCATGTCCGTCGCAAGAAGGGTGGAGTTCGCCACCTCCGTTGCACCTCGGAGTCTTGTTCGCCCGCTCTAACATGCTCAGGTACACGTGTGGCAGGCCAGCCGGATTGGCAGCAGAAATGGACATCTGTTTAGTCTCTGGGATTCTCTAAGTATCCTTAGCTGAACGCCTGGTCGGCCCGGAAACGCACGATGGTCAGACCGAGGGGGTTCACGGCAAGCTCATTGTTCTTCACGTTCTCGCGAAAGACATAGGTGACGCTGGCTGTCCATCGCTCCCGCTTGAGTTCGGTATGATCCGCGGGATTGCTGTACACCTTCTCGAACTCGATGCGCGCTGAATACGGGGACTGTCGCAGGTCGTCAAGGATGACGCTTTTAATCTCGATATCGACATACGGAAGGGTGTTGTCCTTGACGTAGTTCTGGATGCTGTTGTCCTTGCGCTCCTGGTCGATTATGGCGCGTTGTACATCGCTATTGAGGAAGTAAAGCGACTGCGTTTGATCGTGTTCGATGGTGAAACGGTTGCGGCTGAAATACAGTTCGGCCCAGCGGGTGAGGTAATACTTGTTCTCCGCCTCTTGAGGGCGATACTGGAAGTTCCGATAGTCGATGGCTTCCGCGTGGCCCACGTCGTTAATCCGCACAATCATCGGGTGCATATTGGCAAGCGCTCTCTGGCTCTTGTATGTGAGTCCAGCTAGGCTGACACACACAGCTGCGAGCACAAGAATGGTCACTTTCAAGTAGGTATTCATCACCAGTGGGTCGCCGTACTGCTCCAGGTAACGCTCTGCGGCTCGGGTGATTTCCGGGGTGGCTTTAGTTTCTACGCTCATCGTTTCTGCGCTCATCTTGACCTCGTTCTCTTGTTGCGGTTTACATCGCGCCCCGTATCGCCATCATCGCTATGCCGAGGCCCCCACCGTGTCCGCTGGTACCGCCGGTGAATAAGGTGTGCGTCATGGTCGGAATCTTGAAAAGGATGTAGATGTTGACCAGTACCAGAAGAACAAGAAGCGGCAACGTCTGGACTATCAATGAAGGGTCCGACAAGCTCTGGCCCAGTTGAACGTAGTAATTGGTGAGAACATGAGACAGAAGATTCAGCGTGGCCGCGGCCACTACCTTGTAAAAACTGAATCCGAGATAAGCCTTGAGCCACCCCCAGAACAACCAATCGAGCTTGTCGAAGACAAGGAATGGAATAAAGATCGGCCCGAGCAATCCGATGATCGTTGCTGCAATTGCGCCGTAAGCCACGATTGCAGACACGATCGCGGCCAACAGCGCTAAAAGGAATTGCACCGCAAAGTACACGATCGCGTAGTACGGGGACATCATCGTATTCAGCAGCCCCGGCCCTGTCTTGGAAGATGCAGCATTGATCTCGTTCAGCATGGTGTTGGAACCATCTGATCCAATCAGGTTCACAAGATTGATAGTGCCACCGTCAATGAAGCCCTTGAGCGAAAAGCCAAGTCCAGGGATGGAACTGTCATAATAGTTCACCATCGCATAAGCGAAGGTAAGCAGCATGAAGAGGTTGAGAAACCTCCCCATGCTGAATCCGGCCTCGCCGTGTGCCGCTGCAAGTGCTTCCTGGACCCCGAACCAAACCATCACGATGGTGGCGAGCGCCAGGACGATGTGAATCCCCATCGCTGTGATGGAGGGCGCCACCGTGGCGGCAAGCGACTGGCACGCCTGAGCGATAAACTGGAAGAGACTCATATTTCATCCCCTTGTGTTTACTCCTACTCAGTACGCCTGCGTAAGGAGATTCCCCGACCCACTGCTGGTTGTGGTGATGTTGGCGTTGTAATAGTTTTCGTATCCTGCCGAGTCACGGAATGCTGATTTCAGTGCGTCTTGTTGCTGTTTTTGGGCAACGATCTGTTGCAGTGAAAGATTGGCATTGATCTGGTTCGTGTCCTGCTGGGTGCGGAGTTGCAAAAGCAATGCCTGGTTTATGCGCTGCAACGTTGCCATGAGGGTCTGCTGGGAAGCGTCCTGGCTTTGCGTTGCGGCCTCAAGATTGGCGATGTCGGTTTGTCTTGAGGTCTGATTGGCGCGGATGGTCCCGAGAGCCTGCAAGTTGTTGGTCATTACGGAGTCGTTGATGTCAACGGTCGCGCCCTGCGCGGCAATCTGCAACTGGCCGGCAACACTGGCGGTGCTGTAGCCAGGGATTACGTTGGCGGTATTCGGCACGCTCACTTGCTGGTAGGAGGCCGCGGCCCCCTTTCCGGTATTCGCCGAATTGAGCCAACCCAGCGAATTGCCATAGGTATTCGAGATCTGCTGTAGCAGTAGCAAGTCGGAAGTTGGAGACAGAAATCGGGAATAGAGCATTCTTGGCGCGAGGATCATTTGGTGCACGAGGTTGTATTGCTGCTTTGCGACGTTGTAGGCCTGTAGCGCTGTTGTGGCGATCTTGACAGTGTTGGAAAAGATTTGCTGGCCCTGCTCGATCTGCTGGAATTGGTTGGAAATGGATCGCTCTTCGTGTTCGATCTGCGTAATGGCGTGGGCTGATTGCGTGGGATCGTAGACGATGCCGGAACCGAATTGCGCGTGCGCAGCGGGTTGCAATGCCGCAGCGAGGCCGATAGTGAGTGCGGTAACGATTAGCTTCTTCACTTTCTTGTCCTTTCGTCTGCGGTTGGTGTGGCACGCTCTCACAGCAACACCGCTCTACTGCCGTGCAGCAATAATTTCTTTCTGAATCTGTGCAAGGCGGTCCGCCTCTGGCTTACACCGTGCGTCTCGTTCTTTCTGCTTGGCTTCCAGGGCCGCTATCTGCTCCGGAGTCAGCTTCTCTCCTGTCAGAAGTTCTGACGATCCGGCGGTCACTGGATCGATGCATTCCTAGGCATAGGCCGGGTCCCCGGCGTTATATTGATCCTGCAACGGTTTCACCCTTGCCGATTTGCTCTGACAGCCGGGAAAGGTGAGAGTCCACAAAACGAAGAGGGAAAGAGCAATTGTTCGCATCGGAAGCCTCCTCAAAACGTCTGTGGAATAGCGTGGTTCGAGTACGCGGGAAGAAGCAAGTCCTGTGTGAAATAGACCTTCACGCGATGTCCTTCCCGAATCGTGATCGTGGGTGGTATCTGGAGGAAACGGTCAAGGATGCTCGCCGCGGACTGCGAAACGCTGCCCGCTGCTCCGTTGGTGAAAGCCTGAGAACCGCTCGTTGTAATGGTGCCGCCACCCTGAGTGATCTCGCTCGCCCCCGCAACCACACCCAAAGCGATCGAGGTGCCGAAAATCTGAAGGTAGTGATTATTGACCTTGTCTTTTAGCCCTTGCTCCGCGATTTGATCGAGACCCTGAAACTGGTCGAGATCGACGGAATAACCGTCGGGCATAATCAGGCGGTGGAAAACCACTGCCATTCGGCGTTGTTGACCGAAGCCCGTCGCTCCAATCTTCTTTGCTTCACCGAGAACAACTGTCCCCTCGGGAATGATGACGTGTTGATGATCGTGCGAATACAGCGGATTTGAGACAAGGACTTTGACCGGTCCTACGGCGTCCCCATCTAAGCGGTTCATCAGAACGGTGTCAAGCACTGAGCCCTCATAAATCAGATACGGCTGGCCGGTCGCTGAATCGACATTTGCCTCCAGTGGGCGTTTATAGCCTCCGGGTGTGTCTTCCTGTTTTCTTTCGGCTTCTAGAGCAACGAGACTACTGTTTGCCTGGCGGTCGACAGGGCCGTAGTGGGCAGGCATCATCTGACCCTGTTGTTGCGGCTGTTCGACGGAGCGGGAGTATACAAGGTTGGAAGCGAAACGTGAGTTGTCCGCGCGTTCCCGCTCTTTCGCGGCGATTTGCTGCGCCTGCTGTTGTACGGGCGTTAGTTGCATCTGCGTGTCGCCCTGCTGTAATTGCGAACAGGGCTGGCCCGGAACACAGGGGGCAGCAACGCCGTTCGGCCCGTATGACGCGTCGACGGTCCGCTGCGCGGGCGTCGCAGATGCGAGCGCCGGATCTCGCACCGCAGCAGCGGCCATTGTCGCCTTCTGCTCCTTCTGACGTTCGGCCTGGATCTGGTTCTTCAACTCCTGCACATTCCTGTCGGTGTTGTCCTGCAATGTCGGTTGCGGCGGCTGACCCTTCGCGCCGGCCTGTTGTACAGGCGTCTTCTTACCAGACGAACTGAAGAGCGCCGCCCCAATCACGAGCAAGGCCGCACCCAGATAAACCAAGGTCTTGAGGTTTTTCTGCAAGACTCCTTTCGGCAGTTCCAGATTGCGACGCAACGTGGGATCACCTGGGGGCTCGGTCTGCGCGTCGGTGCGGGTAGTAAAGATGTTTTCGGTCATGGCAGCTATCCCTTGCGCGTGAATTCCATTTTCTTCTTGCCCAGCTCTACATATCCGCGGTCCATGACCTTGGGGATGATGTACGTCCCTTCCCGGAGGTCGTAGGTGACGAGGTTGGGCTTGCCGTCCTTCATTTCATACACGCTAAATTTTTCAGAGGCGTTCGTCTTGATGTAGGTGAACTTGTCGTCGTGATAGATCGACTGGATATCGAAAGGCGCTTCGTTCGCTTTGTAGAGATAATCGAACTTGAGCTGCTTTGGATAGGCACTCTTGTACTCGTCAACGGCCTGCTCAACATGCGATTGAAGTGCGGCAAGTTGCTGCCGCGACTGTTCGAGTTGGGCAGAGGGCACAAACTGCGGTGGACTACTGGCGGCCACAATGGCGGAACGGTCGGCAGGTTCGACGATCACTTTTAGGTCAGGGCTGGTGGCAGGGGTGGAGCCCGATATGTCTTGGAGTGTGAAACTGTAGATGTTGCCCTTGTCGGTGATGAGGTTTAAGTTGGAGTTAATGCCTTGCTTTGCCGGATGCACAAAGCAGAAGTTGCCGACCACGTCCACGATCCAGAAATCCTTGTCGCCAGTGGCAGCTTCCATGATCTTTTCGGTGGTGGGCAGCTCGATAAGAGTCGTGTATTTCAACTTCGCGCGGATCCGAATGATGTCCTGGGAGTGATACTGCACCGTGCGCGCGGAATCTTGCGCTACGAGGCCGATGGAAGAAACGATCAACAGACAATTGGTAATCCATTTCAGATGGTTCACAGCATTTCTCCTTTGTGGTTCGTTGTAGCGGTTGATCTGGTCAGCGTGCGCGGCTGGAATGGGTAGTCTTCCGCGAGATGGCGAAGCCCATCCGCAATACCGAAGCGATCGAAGTAGTCCTGCTTCTTCAGGTTGTCACGGGCATTGTTGGTTGCCATCCAGTGCGAGACCGAATCGACGTTCAAATGCACTTTCTTTGAGGTCTGCGCCTTCCGAATCAGCATTTGCCCCGGCGGAATAAGGCCGCCGATCAGGTCCAGTTCCGTGTCGTTCAGATGAAACGCCTCGCGGTAAACTTCGCGGTTCATCTCCGGGTTGGCCAAGAAGATCTTCGTGGGGCAACTCTCGGCCACAATCGCAAGCATTCCCGATTCCTCCAACTCTTTGATAGATTGCGTCGCCAGGATCATCGCGGCGTTGTGCTTGCGCCACGTCTTCTGCGCCTGCACGACATAATTGCGGATCGTCTCGTTCTTGATGAACAGCCATGCCTCATCGAGCAGGAAGGTTTTGAAGGTGGCGAGTCTTGTTGGGTCTGCGATCTCGTTCGACGCGCGATGCAAGACGTAAAACAGCAGCGGCTCCAAAACCTCCGGAGCGTCATTCCAGCCGTGGAAGTTGAAAGTCTGAAAGCGGGAGAACGAAAGCGTGTCCTCAGCGTTGTCAAACAGAAAACCGTACTGTCCACCGCGGGTCCAGCGGTGTAGGCGTTCCTTCAACTCGCCGATTATGTTGCCGAAGTTCGAGATCGTGCGCTGGTTCGGCTCCAGCACGTACATGCGCTCTATCCCATCCCACAACCGGCGTTCTTCTTTGAAGTCGAGCCGGTAGCGCTGTTCGTTGCCCTCAATGAGTACACGGAAGAAGCTGAAGAGAAATTGCAGGTTCTCTTTGGTCTGAGGCAGGGAGAATGGATTGATGGTGAAATCCCGCGCTTCCTGGCCGACGTTCAAGTATGAGCCACCAAAGATCGTCGTAAGCGACTGAAAGCTGCCGCCGATATCGAAGATGAAAGTCAGGGGCGCATACTTCTGCGCGTTCTGCAGAAGAAAACTGCACAAATACGATTTACCACTGCCGCTCATCCCGAGAATCAGCGTGTGGGCAACCTCGCCGTTATGCAGGTTAAGGAAGTATGGCGTGCTGTTGTCGGTTTCGAGGGCAGCTAGGTACTCCGTACCGAGATGCGCGTTGGTTTTCTCGCCGGGAAGGATCGTAAACAAAAAGGAAAGGTCGGCATAGTTTGTGTTCAACAGATACAACTGGCGGAGGTTCAGCGCGTAGTTGCCCGGAACAGTGGCGAAATAAGCGTTCAGCTGGTTGTAAGTTTCTGCAAAAAGACTGCCGTCCGCGTTCGTGAAGACTCCAGTAAACTCGGCCACGAGTTGATCGAGTTCTGTTCGTGACCGGCCGTACAGCACAATCGTGAGCGAGAAATCGCCAAGCGATTGACCATCACCCAGGGCGCGCAGGCAATCCCCAAGATTTTCGATGTCGGCCTGCTTGGATTCGTCCACCAGCACATCGCGTGGGTTCGTCTTCGTGGCATCGTTGCCCATCTGAGAGACGAATCCCGTCTTTGACATATTGAAGTGGCGGCGACGCTTGTTCACTTCCTTGCGGGCCTTGTCCGCGGGGAGGGGCGTCCATTCCGTCACGACATAGAAGTTGGCGGGAATCTTCAACAGTGCGTCCAGCACGAGCGGTCGCGTCTCCGGGATGGCCTCTTTCATCGTCAACACGCGGACGATGTAGTCGCCGACGCGCAGATGGTCGCGCTCGGCTTCAATGTCGGAATTCACTACCTGGTAGTCGAGAAACTGTGTGGATTGTGGTTTGCCGGCAATGCGCCGGTCATCATAATTCAGCAAGCGGCGGAAAAACCTGAACTGTCCCTGCCGGTTCAGGATCTCGATTTGCATGAAATCTGCTAGTTGGCGAGCGAATGCCTGCACGTGCTGGTCGAGCCGTCGAAGATCGTGTTCGATGTGTGTACGCAACAGCGTCTTCATGCTGTCATTGGTGAACTGTGATTTGAGTTCAGTAATCGCGCCCTCTGGATCGCGCAGGAGGCGAGCGAGCGCCGTGCCCACGCCGGTCTTCGACCGGGCGCCTTCGAGCAGCATGCAGTAGAAGATTTCAACCTGATAAAGATGGTCCCGCTTGGCTTCAAAGAACTTCCGCCTCTGGTCGATCGCTGCTTCGACAATCGGTTCGTCATATTTTGCGAACGGGATGTCCGGGCGGTTTGATTTGAAGAGATATTGGTAAACGTGGAAGCCTGGGCCAAATGCTTTCAGTGCTGCTTCCAATCGTTTCACCGCGTACTCCTGTTCCGACCGGTCAATACTCTCGTAGTCCACACCGGAAATACTCATAACCATGCCCAGATCCCCGCTCTTGGTAAGAAACGCCGTCTCATTCCAGAAGCCGTACAGGTTGATGTGGTCGCTGAGCGCCGCACTCTCTTTCCACGGCTTGATGACCTTGTCGAGGCGCAGCATCAAACCACCTCCACACGGGGGATTTGCTGTTTCGCGGCGTCGTACTGCGGTTTGTAGCGTTCGGATTTTGCGAGGATGCGGAGGAAGGCCGGATCGCTGTTCGTTATCCAATGGCCGAAGGCAAAACCGCCAATGAAGACGGTGATGCCCGCGAGGATGGAATTGAAGAGATTGAAGGCCCCGACCGCTGCGACGCAGACGAAGTAGAACAGCGTGCGCTCCACGCCCAAGTAGGTGAGAGGCTTATGCAGGCTCTTGAAGACTCGATTTGTCCGATGCTTCTGCTGTGGTTTCTCTGGCATAAGGGCTCGTGTAAGGGTGAGTTGAAGACTGCTGGTAAGGCCCCTATACGCCCCAGAGCCAACTCAGGACATTCACCGCAAGTACCGCAATGCCCGTTCCGGCCGCGACTCCGGCCAGCGCCTTTTTTGCGCCGGGTTCGCCGTGCGCGAAGCCGTAGCCGCCGATCACGATTGCGACCAGACTTGCAACCTTCGCGATGGTGCCGGTGAAAAGGCTTTGGATAGCGTTAAAGCCGGTGTCGAACGGTGAACCCTGTGCTAACGCGGCGATAGGCAACAGGAGAAACAAGGCAAGAACAACCGCAGTTGGACGAGCGGACTTTGACTGAAGAAAACGCTCGATCTCACTGAGGCTCTGGACTCCGCACCAACGTGTCATTTGCACCTCCCGCAGCACCTCAAATCGGCTGCTTGTGGCGCAAACTTAACCGGACTCAATCACCGTGTCCAACAACTTCTCGTCGCTCTGTTATTCCTGGGAGGAATAACAGACGAACATGGTGCCGCGACCAATTACACAGCGCCGCGCGGCGGACACTTCGTCTAAAGAAGTTTCCTCAGAGGGCGATTGGTTGGCCAATACGACTCGGCGCTGAGATGTCGTTGAGGTGGCGGGCGCGTGTTCATTGTTTCCTAAATCGGCGTCCAAGTGCCTGCCGACGGGGCAGATGAGTGCGTCGTGGTTTGCTTGACTCAGTTCTTCTGAAACAGGCGCTCCGCAACCGTGAAGTGATTTGCTCAACGAAATGTGGCGTGAGAAATCGGGTTACTGCTGTCTGATATTCCCGGCGGGAATATCACGCGGACGAGAAGTTGTTGGACACGGCCGCGGAAACGAAGCAAATTGGCTGACATCGTCGGTTCTGCGCAGAGTTCAATAGGCCCAGGAACCGCGGTGGCGAAAACGAGACTCTATGTCAACCCAGCCCAATCGAATTCCAACACGCGAGCGACTACCCTCGGTTCGGGAAGCACCCGTCAGCCAAAAATACGCTGCCCGTTTCCTCAACCTCCACCCGAAGACCGTGCTTCGCAAGGCTCGTGAGGGTTCGCTTCCCGCTCATCCGGTTGGGACAGATCGGAAGCGCTGGCATTTCTATCTCTCGGAGCTAGACCATTGGCTTCGTTCTCAGGTAATCTCAGGCAGCCACCCGCGTCGCCAACCCCAAGGAGATTACATTGGCTAAGCGAACGCGGTATCAGTACGGTAGTGTTGAGATTGACAAACGCGTAACAGGACCGGACGTATGGCTCTATCGCTGGTGGGAACCGATTTCGGACGGACGCAGGAAACGAAGGGGTTTCACCGTCGGAACGGTAGAACAGTACAAGACGGAGGCCCATGCCTTGAAAGCAGCAGAAGGCATGCGGCTGATGATCAACGATGGCATCTTGCGCCGAGAACCGGTTCTCTTCTGTGGCATCCTCGACCGTTTCCTTCTCGATCAGAAACAGGAAGAGGAAGCCGAACAAATCACTCACAATACTCTAGCTTAGCTAAGCTAGCCTCCTACCGAAGTATGATTTGCCAACACACCCGACCCAAGTGGGGCGACGCCTATCTCAAAGACGTTCGGCCTACCTTGGTACAGAACTGGCTCCGAAGGCTCGACCTCTCACCCAAGCATAGAGGCCACATTCGGTCCCTGATGTACCGTCTTTTCGACAAGGCGATGCTTTGGGAATTGCTGGAGGTGGACCGCAATCCAATGGACTTGGTCGAGGTGAAGGGCATAAGCAAGCGCAAGAAACGTCCTTGCGTGCTCCAGGTAAAGGACGCTTGGCTAAGGCTCGACGCGCTGGTTCGACCCTTTCGAACCATCGTGCTAATTGGCCTGTGTTTCGGTTTGCGAATCAGCGAAATCCTCGGTGAAGACCGACAGTTGGGACGTAACTTCGCCGGGGTTCAGCGAGATCGACCTGGTGGCGCATTGTGGAAACTCGGGCGAGGGCTATGGCCGCCCGCGCGTCAGTTGGATCTGCTTCTGCTCACACCACCGCTTCAGATGCCAGTTGATAAACTCCGATCCGTTGTCCGAATCCACCCCCAGAAGACGGAAGGGCAACACGCCTTCGATCTCATGATACAAGTTCATCCACAAACGTAGCTCGTGACGATAGAGATCGTTGATCGCCTCCACCACCGCCGTCGAGTCGTAGCGCTCCCAACCCAGAAGTTTGCGCACGTGCGTCCAGTTCTTCTGCTCCACGTGCGCATTGTCGTCTTTCTTGGAGAGTTTGCCCATACTCTGTGGCTATCAAACCTTTGAGACCGACATCAATCCGCTCGCTAACCAGAAGGTTGAAATTAGAACTGAGTCGGTCAAGACTGGCGCTCCTCTGGCGGGACCACTAGTCAAGACGGAAACAGGTGACACCAAACCGCCGTCTGTCGTTCGCGAGGCAGCCGTGCCTCCACAGCGTTGAATTGCAACCGGAGGCAAAGCAAATCCGCGACAGTCTAAGAGGACTGAGTGGAACTGTCGTCGCAAGCGGAAGGCAACGTGACCCCTGTCGGTGTTCGGGGTGATACTACAGCCCAGGGGAAATGCTGGCGGATACTAGGTGGATTTTCTTTCATCCGAATTGAAAATTCATTGACACACCCAAACGGCAATGAGCTGCGTCTCAATGAGGGGCCGAATTAACGTTACGGAGGAAGACGGATTCCGTTGACGATATTTGCGCGCACCAATTGCAATATCGTCTCCTGACTGTTTGACCTCTCAACTTCACGTCACGCTTGTTCAATGCGATCCTGTTGCCGTTGTTGAGCCCGCTTGATTACCAGCGTTTTCCGCAGTGATCTCACGTATCACCGCAACCTGAGAGAATCGGCGAGTTCGAGTCGCTACCATGAGCCGGGTTGCGCGAGCCGCTTCGGCAAGGTCAGCGCTGAGTTTCCCGAGGTCCATGTTGCTAGGCGCTTGGCCAGAGAGCCGCATCTGGAAGATCCGTTTCAACAAAGCGCGAAGCTCTCTCAGTCTCGTCAGTTCAGCGCGTGCGGTCCGTTGCCGGAGGCGCAAATCGTCCGCTCGAGTCAGGCCGAAGCCGAAGTCGGTGCCTATTGCCGGACGCTCGGTGAGATGGTGGAGGACGCAACCAGCGACGGCCGTTTTGCAGTCGTGCTAAGCGGCGATTGCAGCATCGTGTTGGGATCCCTTTTGGGTGCACGGAAGTCCGCGCAAGGATCGGTGGGCCTTGTCTACGTCGACGCCCACGCGGATTTCGGGACGCCCGAAGAGTCTCACACCGGTTCGGTGGCCAGCATGTGCCTCGCCCTTGCAGTCGGTCGCGGAGAGACACCTTTGGCTCGGCTCACCGGAGATGCGCCTCTCTTGCATGGCAAGGATGTTGTGCTGATCGGTCGCCGCGACGCTGCCGAGCCGTGGTACGGTCATGCGGCGCTTGCCGCGTCTCCGATTCTCGACATTCCCGGTGCTGTGCTCAGTGATCGCGGAGCGGCCGAGGTTGCGGCGGCAGCCCTCAAACGGCTCACATCACCTGGATCGGGCGACGAACCGCGGGGGTTCTGGATTCACTTGGATGCCGATGTCATCAATCCGACCGTCATGGCCGCCGTGGATTCGCCCGAACCGGGCGGACCGACAATCAAGGAACTGGGGGACCTTTTGACTCCGCTCGTCCGCCATCCACGAGCGCTCGGTCTTGAACTCACTATCTACGATCCCGGACTTGACCCTGACCGATCATGCGCCACTCGCCTTGTGTCGTTGCTGGAAAATGTTCTCCTCGGCGTTCACTCGCTTGACGGGAGGGCTGCATGATCGCTCGAATATGGCACGGGATGGTTCCCGTTTCGAAGGCTGATGAATACCTGGACCTCATGCGCAGGATAGCCCTGCCCGAGTATCTGGCTACGCGCGGAAATCGAGGGGCGTGCTGTTTGCACCGCACAGAAGCAGATGTAACGCATTTCGAGATGCTGACGTTCTGGGACGACACCGACGCCATCAAACGTGAGTGACTAAGTGACTATGCAGGGCAGAAGAAATGGATTGAATGGTGGATTGAAGACCGCGAAGCACGGCATCCACTGGAATACGTTCGAGGCCTCAAAGGGGATAAGAATAAAGCGGAAGCAGCATGTGTCGAACTCAACAAGATGCAGGAAGAATGGAAGAATACGACCGTCTGGGCGAAACACTTAAGTATTAAACTCAAAAAAACTAGTTTCGGTCCCGCTTGACGACTCGGCCAGGCTTCGCGCCTGCGTGCTCTCCATTGTGAACTACCTCCACGCCGTTGACGAAAACTTCCGAGACTCCGGTCGCCAATTGGCGGGGCTTCTCAAAAGTGGCGTGGTCCTGGATGGTGTTTGGATCGAAGACCGCAATGTCCGCAAAGTATCCCTGTCGCAGCAGACCGCGATGGGCAATGCCGAGGTTGGATGCAGGGAGACTGGTCATCTTGCGAACGGCTTCCGCCACGGTCATGAGCTTTTCATCGCGGACATAACGGGCATAGACGCGGGCAAAATTTCCGAACGTGCGCGGATGCGCGCTGAATTTTAGGAAGACCCCATCGACGCCCTCGGGGTCAGCGTCCGCACCAAAACTCACCCAGGGAAGCGCGATCTGTTTGCGGATATTATCCTCGCTCATCAGGAAATAAACCGTCTCGATGCGTGAATCGTCCTCGATCACCAGATCCATCGCGGCATCTTCCGGGGTCGAGTGGCGCATGCTGGCGACTTCGGCCAGCGTCTTGCCGGTCAATGGCTTAAGTTTTTCGCTCTTGAATCCGATCAGGAGCACGTTGTCCGGCGATCCCGCCGCGCCCAGTAGGTTGTCATACTTGTCGCTCGACAACATCTCCTGCTTCACTCGTTTCCGGATGGCTGGATCTTGCAGCCGCTTGCGCCACGCTTCGAGGCCACCTTCCTGGACCCATGGCGGCATGGCTGCATCGAGGCCGGTCGCTCCCGCAGTGTACGTATACATGTCCGCTGTGATCGTAAGGCCCTCGACGCGGGCTGCCTCGACCTTCTGAATTACTTCCGGGAGATGGCTCCAGTTTTTCGCGCCGGCAACTTTCAGGTGGTAAATCTCGGCCGGCACTCGCGCCTGGCGGGCGATGCTGATTAATTCATCGACAGCATCCAGTTCATGATCGCCTTCGTTGCGCATGTGCGAAATGTAGATGCCCTTATGTTTGGCGACGACTTCAGCGAGCGCTACCAGTTCATTAGTTTTGGCATAGTTACCGGGCGCATAAATTAGAGCCGAGGCAACACCGAGCGCGCCTTCCTGCATTGCCTGGTCCGTCAACGCGCGCATCTGGTCGAGTTCGGCGGACGTGGGCGCCCGGTTGGCGCGGCCGAGCACGTACACTCGTGGCGTCGCGGCGCCGATGAAGGATGCGACATTGGGCGAGATGCCGTGCCGCTCCAGAGCCTGGAGCCCCTCGTTGAGCGTGTGCCAGTTGATGTCGTACTTGATGTCGCGCTGCTGCCGCAGCTCCTCGGCCCGCATGTCGTCGTTGAGAGGGCCCATGGACTCGCCTTCGCCGAAGATCTCGAGCGTCACGCCCTGCAGCAGATCGCTCAGGCCGCGGCCGTCGGCAAAGAGTCCGTCCGGCCCTGACATGAGGTTGATAAATCCGGGGGCAATGATCTGGCCGTGGACATCGATATCGATGCGCCCGCGATCCGCGGAAACATCGCCGGTTTTAGCGATCTTGTCGCCGCTGATGGCGACACCCCCGGCGGTACAAGGGGTGCCCGTACCGTCGCAGATAAGACCGTTCCTTAAGACGACATCAAAGTCCGGCTTATGGGAGCAGGAAATCAGTGGTAGAGAGATTGCCATCAGGAGAACGATTCGGCGCATAGTTTGAAATGGAACCTCAAGTGCAATGGTGCGTTTCATGAGAGTTCTCCTGAATTTTAATTCTTGAAGACAAAGATCGAGTATGCCCACACTTGATAGAGTGGCGCAGCGGATGCGGTGATTCTGGATGGTTGGTCGGCAAACCTTACCTAATCCTCCAATGCCTGGCTGGTTCGGTGTTCTCCAATGCGCACGGTCATGGCACGATAACTGTGGGTTCCAGAACAGTAGCGGACCTAGCTGATTGAAACCTTGAGTACTGATTAAGAGTTAACGCACACTCCTCAGCATGGTCATAGCAATCACACTTCTGAATCAATCACTTAACCACAACCAAGCCGGCACGGAGGCGCACTGCTGAAGTAGCGAAAAAGCCCGTATTGGCGCATATCGACTCGAAGCGTACGGCACATTCTGCGGCACACCTTTGACGGCCCATTTGGGCAACTCCCACAACCCAAACGCAATCAGGCACGTTTTCCTGTCGCCCCTATCATGTTGGAACGAAGCCGGTAACCCACTAGCTGGGAGGCTACTCAGCTTTTCCTTTTTGGACGAGTTCCACCGGCATGTGGCTCAGCTTGGCATAAATCCGGCTCCGTCGCACCAAGGGGTAGGTTAGGGTTTCCGTTCGAAGCGAAATTACCCTCGCAGACTCGATGTTTCGTTCCGACATCAGATTGTGAGCACCTCACAATCTCCACGGGCATTCTAGCAAGCCATTGGGAAAGGGCATCTTAGATTCCACTGATCGTAGGGGATCGGAAATTCAGTCGAAGAACAGCATCTCCGGCTCTAGTCGAATGGACAACCTGTCGAAAAATCACATCTAATTTAGCAAGAGGGCACGTTGCCCCGAAGAGCGGCGAGGGCTTCGTGCAAGCTATCAAAGATGCGGCTGGGACCAATGACTTCGGTCAGGTGATGACGGTCCAGATCAGGCTTTAGGTCCGACTGGACATGAGCAAAGACTAGACCCGTTCCCTGAACCGAGAGGTCCTTCTGGAGTTCGCGCACAACACGAGCAGCGGTGAAGTCCACATTGGTAATGGCCCCCGCATCAACGATCAACCAGTGCAATGGTGAAGGCGCCGAGGCTGCCAGCATCCGCGTTTCCTCGGAAAAGCGATTGGCGTTGGCGTAGTAGAGCGGCGCGCCGAACCTATATAGGACCAGGCCGGGCTCGGTAACCGCCCCGGGAACGACCGGATCTAAGTGCCAGATTCCTTCACGAGTCTGTTCCAGCACCGCAGTGTGCGGACGGTAGCTGTGGTGGACGATGCGAAGCAGCGACAAGCACATCGCAAGGATAATCCCCTGCTCTACGCCAACAAAAACAACGACCGCCGCAGTTGTGACTGCCAGGGTGAATTCACCGGGGCTCTCGCGCCGGATGGCGCGGAGAGAACGCAGATCGATGAGACGCAGCGCGATCGTGAAGACGACCGCGCCAAGAACACACTGAGGAAGAAACTGCAGCGGACCGGTAAGGAAAAGAAGAACCAAAACAACGACGCCAGCCGTGGCGAGGTGGGCCAACTGGTTGGTGCCGCCTGAACTTTCGACCATGGCGGTCTGGGTGGGACTCCCATTCACAACAAAGGTGCCGCTGAAAGCCGCAGCGGCATTGGCGGCAGCGAGGCCTACAAGGTCGGCGTTTTCGTCGAGTTGTTGATGGTGGCGGGTAGCGTAGGCGCGCGATGTTGCTGCACTCTGCGCAGCGATCATGAGCAAACAAGAGCCGGCAACGGGAACAAGCACTTCCACGTCTCTCCAACTCAGATCAGGCAACCCCAAATGGGGCAAGCCTGCGGGCACGGGGCCGAGAACGGCGACACCTCGCTGTGCCCAGTGAAAGATGGTGCTCGCCGCGACTGTCCCGGCAACCGCAAACAAAGTACCAGGCAACTTAGGGGCGGCGCGATGGCAGAGAACGATGGCGGCTACAACTGCTAATGAAATCGCCATCGTCGAGAGATGAACGTGTTTCAGCGATCGAAGCACTTCGAAGATCTGACCGGGAGTGCGGCGGCTATGGACGTCGATGCCAAGCATTTCACCAAGTACGGCGACGCCGACTTGAAAGCCGACGCCAGTGAGAAAGCCGAGGAGAACAGTTTGGGACAGGAAATCTGCAAAGAAGCCCAGCTTGAGTAGGCGAGCGAGGAGAAGGAAGATGCCGGTCAACAGGGCCACTAAGCCCGCGAGGGCGACGTACCTGGGGCTGGCGATTGGAGCCAAGCCGGCGAGGCTGCTCGCAAGTATGACCGCAGTAGCGGAATCAGCAGCCACCACGAGATAGCGCGAAGAACCAAAGATGGAGAACGCGACGAGGGGAAACAGAAGCGTGTAGAGGCCAGTGATGACAGGAGTGCCAGCAATTTTGGTGTAGCCAAGCGATTGCGGAATGTTCATGGCCGCGAGCGTAAATCCGGCTAGGAGATTCTTCGATACCTCCGACCATTGAAAAGGCCGCAACCCTTGGAGGATTGGAAAGCGATTCATGCGACGAGATGTGGGAACAGGGCGGTTAGACATGAAAGAGGCCCGTGATTGCCTCGCCATGCAATTGCCCCATCGAAGAAAACTTCATTCTCATGCGGCTCGGGGCAAACTCGGGGGCAACTTCAGTTCAGCACGTGATCGCAGTACCTGCAAAACGTGAGCACGGGACACAATACCTTCAACCCGTCCGTCCGACATTACCGGCAGTTGATTGACGTCCTCGCGTCCCATCGTCTCCAGCGCCTCCATCGCGGGCATATCGCGAGAAACGAAATGGACCTTATCCGCTGAACGCATCACGCTGCGCACGGCTGTGAACGGCCATGCTCGCGGCTCGACCGTGCGCACTTCGTTGGGTGTGATCAGACCAAGCAGACGCCCATCCTGGACCACCAGGAAGCAGCGTCGGCCGGTACGCAGCAAGTGCTCGTTAACGAACTCCTGTACTGAAAGCTCGGGATCCACCGCATAACTGTCTGTCGACATCACATCTTTCACGCGCAGGCCGCGGAGAAGTGTGCCCGTTTGGACCTGTATGAGCGTGGCGCCAGCCGCTTGCAAAAGGAACCAACCAATAAAGGCAATCCACAGTCCCCCAAGCCCGGCTCCCTGAAAGAACCGGAGAATTCCGAAGCCAATAAATAAAACAGCGATGACCTGCCCCACGAATGCTGCTGCCCGCGTTGCGCGCTCAGCGTCATCCATCGCCCACCACAGAATAGCGCGTAGCACGCGCCCGCCATCGAGGGGAAAGCCTGGAATCATGTTGAACGCGCCCAGGGCAAGATTGATGTAGCCCAGCCACACTAGCAGTGCTGTCCCAGGTGTTGTCGGCGAAGCCCACAGAGTCCAGCCAGAAAGCTTGGCTAAAGCGAACATGGCCAGCCCAAGAAGTCCGCTGGTGATGGGACCGACAATGGCCATCCAGAATTCCGTCTTCGGGTCCGAAGCTTCTTTCTCGATTTGGGCGACCCCCCCCAGCAAGAACAAAGTGATTTTGTGGACTGGAATTCCGCGGGCCTTGGCGACGACGGCGTGAGACAACTCGTGCGCGAATAAGCAGGCAAAGAAAAGCACACCCGTGATGATGGCTGTGCTCCACACCAAAGCATCACTCCAATCGTGGTTCACGGCATGGAATTGTGCGACCAGCGAAAAAATGATCAGTAGCGCTATGACTAGCCAACTGTAGTGAAGCCCGAGTTCAACTCCGAACACCGTGCCCAGCTTAACCTGCGATTTCATGGTTTGTCCCCGATCCTTTCCGCCTAGCGGGATGCGGAAAAAAGTCGATTTCAAAGGGCGGTTATCCTCGCTCCGGGATTTGCTCCCGACTAGGGGCTGCGACAGCGCGAAGACAGACATATGTCGTAGCCGCGAGTGTGAGCACTCCCATTATCGCCCATCTGTCCCAGTGAAAGACCCGACTCGGTTGAACCTTGAACTCATGCCCAAGGCCAAAGACTTTGGTAAAGGGAACTGGAGCCGTAAGGTAGAGATAAAGCGGCAAACAGAGCAGCGATGACGCGAGCCCAATTACGGCCGCAATGCAATGGACGATTCGATTCGTTCAAATTCGCTCAAGAGGGCCACAGGCTGTCCAAAGATATCTCAATTGCGAATTACAATTATCTTATGGATAATGATTGCACGAATGGAACGAAGAAATGAGCGGCTATAACGGCTAATTGCGAAATAGTCGGAGTAGAGGAATGATAGCTGTTCTGCTCATGTTCGCCTTTTTAGTGTCGACAACAGTACTTCAATCTGTTGCGCAAGATTCAAACGACTCCGTTGAGACTTCGAGTCGTTAGCTGCTCTCCTTCGAACATAGCAATGCTGCCTACGAGACCTACAACAACGCCCGCTTCCTGCGTATATATGCTCTCGGGACGGCCCACGGGTTCGGCGATGCCGCTTATGTGGGCACACGCCGAGTACATCAAGCTGTTGAGGTCCGTGGCTGACGGCCGGGTCTTCGATCTGATTCCGGAGGTCGCGGAGCGTTATCTCTCGGGACGAAACACTCGTCATCTTTTCGAGGTCTGGAAGCACAATCGGCAAGTACGTCGCATTAGAAAGGGCTATACGCTTCGCATCCAGGTTGACACTCCGTTTCGTCTGTACTGGACGAGCGATGAGTGGCACACCGTCAAGGATACTCCGTGTGCTGGAACGGCACTTGGAATTGACTTTGTGGATGTCTCAATCCCTGCAGAACAGCGAGCACCGATTCGCTTCACTTTCTTTTGGACGACGAACAGCTCTTGGGAAGGCCGTGATCAAATGGTGGAGGTCGAATCATAGAGGAAACAGGAATGATTACCTACTCGCGAAAGTACTCAGTTCTGAGCGCTCAGAGTAAGAGCCGGAAGCGTTGCAGTCTGATCCTCTCGTGGACGGTAATGCTGGTGATCTTCGTGACCTTCGTCTCCTTTTCCCAGGAGAGAACGGAGGCGACGAACTGCCGCGGTAGGGGAGAATCAGTCCCCTTACGGTTTATGTAAATATCGAGGCCCCCGCTATCATTTTTTCCAACCCCCAGATGCTGATTCATAAGAACAAGGATCATCGTAGGATCCTCCGCTCCGGTGTCGCACCAAAGGAATCCTTTGAGGTCCCCTTCGAGTGGGTACCGAGCGCGTGGGAAAAAATTAATCCTGCCGGATGGAGCAAGCACAGCGTAGTGAGGCAGGCCTTGCCTTAACAGCACTCAAAATCACAATCATGATATGAAAACCATCTTCAAGAGTGCGGCGAGTATGGCCAGCAGCCGGGGGAGCGTTCCACGACTTCTACCAAGGCTTGCTCACGAAAGGCATGAAGCCAGCGATGGCTCGCCTCACCTTGGCGCGAAAGATTGCGGCGATCACTCTAATCCTGTGGAAGAAGGGAGCACATTTCGACGCTAAACAATTGAAACCGCAAGCAGCTTGAGCGTCTCGGACCAAGAGTCCGTTCCATCCCTTGGGGATCATCCTTTGGCGGTGGCGAGTCGGGTTCTTCTTGAGACGCTCGGATCGAGGGAGAGTATCTAGCCAGAAGTTAGGCGATTTGTGTGCTTCGGCACCAAGTCTCCAAGCCGACCCTATGCCCCCTTATAGTGATCCAGAAGGACAAAATATGCGGGAAGGATTTCCACAGCAGTCGCGGCGGCGCGCCGCTGTGAAAATCTCTGTGAATCGACTGCGGATGAAGGTTTCTGCTGGCCCAGTAGAATTCGCACCAGCAGCAAGGCGTCCCGCTGCTACGAGTGTATGCCCGAAACACAAGATGTTTTATGCGAGAGTCTCGAGCAGCGGGATGTGCTTTGTTCCTAAAACGAACACTCAGATGTCGCGTGGGATTACCAACGCTCTCTATAAGGGTTTCGCGGGAGCAAAGCGGCCTGATGCGATTTAGAGGGAAAAGGAGGTTAGAAGACCACCACTATGTCAGAAATAGGATCAATTCAACCGGAGCCGGAATTCGCCGCTTTCATTGGTATCGACTGGGCGGATCAGAAACATATTTGGTGTTTGCAAACTGCAGGCTCGGCGAAGCGTGAGATCGGAGAGCTGGAACATACCCCGGAAGCAGTAGAGTCCTGGGTTGCCCACTTGTGTCAGCGCTTTGCTCAACGCCCGATCGCCGTGGCGGTGGAGCAATCGCGAGGAGCTCTAGTATTCATGCTCAGCAAGTATGAGCCGTTGCATTTGTTCCCGGTGCCTTCGCAGATGGCTTCCAGCATGCGACAAGCTCTCTACCCCTCGGGCGCCAAGGATGATCCTCGAGATGCTGATCTGCTGCTGGATTTATTGTTGCAGCATCGCAACAAGTTGCGTCGTCTATCGCCGGACAGCGAAGCCACCCGCCGAGTGCAGAATCTGGTGGAGGAGCGGCGCAAACTGGTGGATGAGAAGACGGCGCAGATCAATCGCTTGACCGATCACCTGAAGGTCTACTTCCCACAGATGCTGGAGTGGTTTGGACGGCTGGATAGCGATGTGGTGTGTGCCCTACTGGAGCGGTGGCCAGCGCTCGAGGAGTTACAAAAGGCTCCGCCGGCGAGCCTGCGCGCTTTCCTCCGCAAGCACCGGTGTCGGGATCGAGAACAGATCGAGCACCGAATGGAAGCAGTTCGCCAAGGCATTCCGGCCATTCAGGATCGGGCGGTGATTGAAGCCAAAAGTGCGGCTGTAAGAGTGATCGTTCGAGTCGTGTGTGTCCTGGGGGAAGGCATTGAGGATCTGGACGGTCAGATCGAGGAGGCGGCGGCAGCGCATCCGGATTTTTTTATCTTTAATTCGTTGCCTGGTGCGGGCCCGGTGATGGCTCCTCGCTTGTTGGCAGCATTTGGCTCGCAGCGGGAACGTTATCGGAGTGCGGACGAAGTTCAGTCCTTCAGCGGAATTGCCCCACTGACAGAAACCAGTGGGAAAAGGAGGTGGGTACATTTTCGCTGGGCCTGCCCGAAGTTCCTACGGCAAAGCTTTCACGAATGGGCGGGTCATTCGATCGCCCAATCGGAGTGGGCGCGCGCGTACTACCAGCAACAACGTAGTAAGGGCAATACACACCATGAGGCCGTGCGAGCCCTGGCTTTCAAATGGATCCGCATCGTATTTCGTTGCTGGCAGGACAGAGTTGCTTACGATGAAAACACATATCTGGCCGCGCTCGTTAAGCGCGGCTCCCCACTGGGCGCTATCGTAGCTATGGGGAAAACGTTGTGAAAAGGTTGTGGATACTCGGTGAATCGCATCGTCGAGGTCGACAAAAAATGCTTGACAAACTTACTCAGATGTCTCGCATGATCCAACAAAGCTGTAGGCCACGAG
>CAVREP010000026.1:0-40417 GCA_963720155.1 uncultured Acidobacteriota bacterium | reverse complement strand
CGAACTCAATTACCTGACCGCGTCGCAGAAGGGACATCCACCCCACCTTTCTCCGGAAGTTGTTCGGTATGTAGAACTCGATTATCTTTGCCACAGCGTCCGCTCCAGCTCCGGCCCACCAATCCAAGCCGAACGAAGTGCGGGGGCCCCTTTCTGCATGCGCATCAACCTTGTCTGTTCAGCAGATCCATGAGTTACCATCACAGCAAACTCGCAACCCGATACCTAATCGAAGTCACTCGACTAGAACCTGATTAACAAGCCGCCGGTGAAGGCCACGTTCGTTTTCTGCCGGCTGGCATCAATTTGCCGGTTATAATTTGGCACACCAGAATAGAAGTCACGCACCTCAAACCGAAACCCAATCGGTATCCGCAGCACGCGGACAACACTCCGTGTATCGACTCCTGCGCCAAACTCCAGTGCGCCTGTGTTGGTTCCAGGCAGGAACGAAGTACTACCACTGGGCGCCGATTCACGGAAGCGTGCGTAACCTCCTCCCGAAAGATAACCAGGAGCAATCGGCCCGGCAGGATTGAATTTCACTCTACATGCGGGTTAAGGCCAAATACATAGGCATACTCGGGAGTCACGCCCTGCGGGGGCTGACTCAGTTTGACGTCCAACGGAGAGGCCAGAAAATCCACGCCCCCGTATATTCCCAGCTGCTTGGCAGTTGCGAGGCGTCGGTCGTATTCAGTTCCCAACGCTAAGCTTGCGGTGAAACTCAAGTCACCACCCTGGGACCGGGTCTGACTTGTCGTCGTGGTCGCACCGATCACGAGTCCGACTTCATTCTTTGTCTGCGAGCGAGCAGAGGGCAGCAGACCCAGGAACAGTAATGCGATTCCAAAGACGGGGAGTAACCTTTGTATAGACATAGCCGCTTTCATTTGACGCTTCGCTTTCTGCAGCTCAGGCCCGACTCAACCTGTTTGGAAGGCAGTCACCTCCGCTGCAACACCCAGGCAGCGCGGCTCTTCCCATCCCGGCCAAGATCAGCGACAGCATTACATTGCAACGGTCTTTCCCTGAACTCATCGGTTCGATGTTCGCAGGTGGTCAGAAGTTACGTCGGTGGCGATTGGTCACGAACCATTTGTCGAAGGGGTATCCGTTTAAGGCCCATTGGAACCCGCGTCGTCTCATTCGCCAGTAATTGCTGTGTGAGAGTGGGCGCCGGAAATCGAAGCGAGGTCGTCCCTCTTATTTTCCTCTTGCTGCGTACGTAACTTTTTTGACCGACTCTACATCGTATGGCCAGCCAGCGACATTCACGCTGATCGGGGCAACCGGCCAGAGACTTCCTCGAAACTGGGCAAGGCTCGCGGTGGCAGTTCACTTACTCCTCCTTCAATCAGAAGAGGTGTGAGCTTCTCCTGAAAACGAGTGTTGCTGCACACGATTCACAAATCAACTCGTAAAAGGAGCGATCAAGATGAGTACTTCAATGAAGGCTTTGTTGGCAGGCGCTGCGCTGGCAGGCTTGATGACAGGCGCAAGCGCAAAGCTTAACGCACAAACGTTAGGCCAGAACAACGCTGGCATCAGAGCGGTGAGCATGCAAGATGATGGCAGCACGAACAACAAGGACCAGAAAGACAAAACGGAAAAGCACGCTTGTAAGGGCCAAAACTCCTGCAAGGGCAAGGGTGGGTGCAAGGCCAGTGACAATGGTTGCAAGGGAAAGAACTCCTGCAAGGGCAAGGGTGGCTGTGCAACGGACGGGTCCAAAATGCCCGCTGATGCACCCAAGCAGGACCAGAACTAAAGACACCTCAACCCCAATGGGTCGGGGTTGAACTCCCGACCCGCTTTTTCCTTTTTAGGAAGATACTGACATGCCAGCAAATGTTTTCAATGGATTCACAGACTTCGGAGTTGGGATAGGTCTTCGCGTGCCTCATTACCAGCACATTCTCTCCGAAAAGCCGGTTGTGGATTGGTTCGAGATCATCTCCGAGAACTACATGATCGATGGTGGGCGACCGCTGCATGTTCTCGATCAGATTCTTGAGCGCTATCGCGTCGTTCAGCATGGTGTTTCCATGTACTTTGGTTCCCATGAGCCACCGAATCGCGAGCATTTGAAGAGACTCAAGGCCCTGGTGAAGCGCACCAAGACCCCCTGGCTCACTGACCATCTATGCTGGGGCAGTGTCGACGGGACTTACAGTCACGACCTCCTGCCCATGCCCTATACGTTCGAGGCTGCCCGCCTCACTGCACAGAAAATTCGTGAGGTGCGGGACTTTCTTGAGATACCGATTGCGGTCGAGAACGTAAGCAGTTATGCCGAATTCCACGTTTCGGAGATGACGGAATGGGAGTTTCTGACCGAAGTGGTGGAATTGGCGGACTGCGGCATTCTCCTGGACGTCAACAACATTTACGTGTCTTCAAGAAACCACAATTTCGATCCCCTCGATTATGTCAATGCCGTTCCAGCGGAACGAGTAGCGCAGATCCATATCGCGGGGCATTCCAAGTTTGAAAAGTACATTCTGGATACACACGACCACCCGGTGATCGATCCCGTCTGGAAACTCTACGCCCGCGCCATCGAACGCGCCGGGCGTACCGCAACGCTCCTCGAATGGGACGACAGCATTCCATCCTTCGAAGAGGTTCACAACGAAGCGCTAAAGGCGAATCAGTTCGTCGCAGAAATGGCAGTGGAATTATGAACCTGCTCGAAATCCAACAGCGAATGCTTGAGGCGGTCATGCAGCCCCTCACTCCCGGCGAGCAGATGCAGCCGCGTGCTCGGGACGGCAGGTCAATGCACGAGGTGGCTGCAGAGTTCGTCAAGCCAAATGATCGCTTGAACTCGTTTGAGCGCCTGGAAATCTACAATCGCCAGTACTGGTTTCGCGTACTCGCGGCTTTGGAGGAGGACTTTCGGGGCCTTCGAGCGATCATCGGTCCGCGACGATTTGAGGCATTGTCCAAAGCCTATCTTATCGACTGTCCTTCTGAGTCATTTACTCTGCGAAATCTTGGCTCTCGGTTGGAGTGGTGGTTACGAAGCCATCCCGAACACATCCAACCGCGCGCAGCCCTAGCCCTGGATATGGTTCGCTTGGAGTGGGCTGAAATTGAAGCTTTCGACGGTGCAGCGGAGCCCGTCTTGATCCCTGGCGAAATGCCAGCCTCAGACGAGGACCCGCGATTCCGATTGCAACCCTACATTCAACTGCTTAGCCTGCGCCACCCCGTAGATGATTTGCTCCTTGAGATCCGGAAAGATGACTCCGATGGTGAGATGGCAAGCAACGCGATCTCGGAGCGTCGAAAACAAACGCGAGTCCGCAAAGTCGCGCGCCAAAAGCCGCAGGCTGTCTTCTTGGTGGTCCATCGCCTCGACTACTCGGTTTACTTCAAGCGAATCGAGGCGGAGGCTTTCTTGTTTCTCCAAGCGCTCCGACAAGGTAAGACCCTCTCCGATGCAGCGGTCCTGGCTTTTCAGGGACGAGACGTTCCAGAAAGCAAGCTCCTCGGCATCGTACAGAGTTGGTTTGCGAACTGGTCAAGCTTGGGCTGGTTCTGCCGGCCCGAATCCTCAGACAAGGAAGCTATCTCCTCATTAGGAAAATAACTTATGAACAAGTTGATCGAAACTGGCGTGCGCGTTTATGCGCTTTTTGAAAGGGCAGTCTCTCATTTGCAATCTCCCCTGCTGCTGGCGGTACGCCTCTACTGGGGCTGGCAACTTGCTCAGAGTGGCTGGGGCAAGCTCCACAATCTGGATAATGTGGCCCAATACTTCGCCAGCCTCAATATGCCCATGCCGGCAAAGATGGCGTTCTTTATCGCGTGTGTGGAATTTTTCGGCGGCATCTTTTTGGCCCTTGGGCTTTTATCGCGTCTAACGGCCTTGGTGCTCACGGTCAACATGATCATGGCCTACGTGATTGCCGATCGGGAGGCCTTTTTCTCGTTCTTTTCCGACCCCGATAAATTTTCGGCCGCGGCACCCTTCGTGTTCTTAGTTGCTTCACTCATCGTCCTGATCTTCGGCCCGGGAAAGATTTCTCTCGATTCTGCGCTCGGCTATTTGCGTAGAAGGAGAGTTGCAGGGCTGCAGGGCCTGCGTGGGACTTCGGCTCTCTCAGCTACCTGATCCGTAGCATGGAACGAGTCGAATGCAGACCCGGCGTCACGGACGTGTCTCAGGATCACTACAGGGAAAGTCACCATGACATCGCGCATCCGGGCGATCACGTTCGACGCTTACGGTACGTTGTTCGACGTGCACTCAGTAATTGCAACATGCAGGCGCAAGTTTCCCGGCCAGGGCGCTGAACTGAGCAAACTCTGGCGTGCCAAGCAACTGGAGTATACCTGGCTATGCAGCCTCATGGAGCAGTACGAAGATTTTTGGAGGGTGACAGAATCGGCTCTGGCATTTGCTTGCAACAGTCTGAGCCTCGCTTGCCCTCCCGAGACCCGCAGAGAGTTGATGGAATCATATCTGCACCTCGATAGCTTTCCCGACGCGAAGGCGGCATTGGCTAAGCTAGCGCAATATAAGTTGGCCATCCTGTCGAATGGCTCGCCGAAAATGCTCGATGCCGTGGTCGAAAGCACCGGCCTAAAAGGCATTTTTGCTGAAGTGATAAGCGCTGACGAAGTGAAGATCTATAAGTCGAGCCCGCGCGTGTACGGCCTGGTTTCAAAACACCTTGGTGTGTCCAAAAGTGCGATTGCCTTCGTCTCGTCGAATTTCTGGGACATCGCGGGTGCCAAGAGCTACGGGTTCTTTACTTGTTGGGTGAACCGATGCAATCTTGCTGAAGATGAATTAGGTGTCAAGCCAGATGTAACGGTGAAAACCCTGGATCGGCTGAGTAGCGTTCTCGAATGAAGACGTAATGCGGCTTCCTTAGTGGAGGCAGACTAAGGCGCCGGCGTCTCGACCGTTGTGATATCACTTTAGAACTCGGATGGAAACTGGCGGGCCCAAGGCAGTGAAAATCAGCTGTGCCGAGGTATGGCGTGAGATCTCGAATTACTTGGAGGATGAGGTCAGTGCCGACTTGCGCACTCGGATGGACGAGCATTTCAAAGGGTGCAAACGTTGCACAGCCGTGCTGGTCGGGACTCGCAACGTTGTGCGGTTGGTCGGCGACGCCGCGGTCTTTGATTTGCTTACCACTGTTAGCGATTGCATAGATCAGAAACCTGACCATTAACTGTTCGAGCGTGCCAATCGAGAAAGCAAGAATGAGAGCGTATGAAGGAGCTCTATCAGACATGTGCGACGAGGTCGGAATCTAGAAGACCTACAACGCAGGAGATACCGTTTGCCTCGGTGCCACAATTAGCTGCCCCCCACCCGCACATGAGCGATCTCACTGAAGAGTTAGGTGCTCAAGAATACTCTGCCACAAGGGGAGGTCCGACAATAACGAAACGGCAGACGGTCTTCTATGTCGACGATAACCCTAGGGCGCTGAGAGTGCTGACATCAGTTCTGGAAGGCTGTGGCTTCAAGATGGTGATTGCATGCAACACCGGTGAGGCGTTGGAGCGAATGGAGCAAAGCGCCTTTGGCCTAGTCTTGTTAACTTACCGACTGCCCCGGATGATCAGCTTCAAATTGGCACGAGAGATCAAGCGGCTCAGTCCTGGTACCCCGATCATTCTGGTTTCTGGACACACTCTTGTGGCTCCAGAGGAGTTGACTTATGTGGACGCATATGTGGGTAAAGGCGCGACGCTGGACAGCTTGCTCACCCAAATGCGGCTACTTATCGGTAGGACATGAGAATTGTTCCGCTATTTTAGAGAGGGCTAATTCGCAGGCCGAACGGAGGCGTTCCTCATCGGCGAGTCCGGTTCTGTTTTCGAGCCCTCTTGACTCCGAGACCGTGCCTTGCCACATGTTTTTGCGGATAGAGAAACCCGGAGTTGGAATGAGAGAGCGTATCGGGTTGTCTGGTCCATTGATAATCAGGAGCGTTTGGAAAATTGTGCTGTTGACCTCGATGCTTGCATTTGCTAGCGATACCGGGAGTGACAAACTGACGACGATCATGGCTCCTGGCGGGGTCATCGATGTGTTTACCGCTAGCAAGGAAGGAGCCGCCGCTCGCGAGGATTTGATTGGGTGGGTCAACGCCGCCTCCAAGTCGGTCGCTACCTATTTCGGTCGATATCCTGTGCCTCACGTAGCCGTACGAATTACCACAAGCGAGGGCAGAGGCGTTCGCAATGGTCGGACCTTTGGCTCGCCAGTTGCTCTTATCACCATTTCGGTTGGCCGCCAGACAACCGTGGCGGATCTGAAGGCGGATTGGACCATGACCCACGAAATGGTCCATTTGGCGTTCCCCTCCGTGGCCGAGAGACATCACTGGATTGAGGAAGGAACCGCTACATACGTGGAACCGATTGCTCGGGTACAGTCCGGGATCCTCGAACCCTCCCAGATGTGGAGCGATTTGATTCGCGATCTCCCGCAAGGACTCCCCAGGGAGGGAGATGCGGGTCTCGATCACACACACACGTGGGGGCAGACGTACTGGGGAGGAGCCCTGTTTTGCCTTCTAGCAGACGTGAAGATCCACCAGCGAACTCACAATCAAAAAGGTCTTGAAGATGCATTGCGTGGAATTCTCGCCGCAGGCGGCAACATTACCGAGGACTGGCCGTTGGAGCGCGCTCTCAGAGTCGGAGATGAAGCCACGGGGACCCACGTTCTGGAGACTCTCTATGAAGATATGAAAGATAAACCTGTGACGGTCGATCTAACAAGTTTGTGGAAGGATCTCGGGGTTCAGAGATCGCCGAACGGCGACATTTCCTTCATCGATGACGCCCCACTCGCTTCGGTACGCAAATCTATTACTGCCGGTACAGATTCACGGCAAGCTCCCTGAACTGGTAGTTAGCGTCGTTCTGCATCAGATGCCTGTCTCACTAAAAGAGGAACCGTTTATTGAAAGGTCAGTTTTTCATGGCTTGGGAGGAAAGAGTGTAACTTTTCCCGGACTGAATGCGTCTTCATTGTAAGGGCAACGCGCGCCAACCCGAGAAGGTGTCGGGCTCGTTCGTCACGTTGAATAAACTCCAGTATGCTGATCAAAAAGCCGGCCGATATTGCTTCTTCCGAGATTACTCCCAAGAATGTTTACCTGAACCGCCGCAATTTCCTGGTCGGCGCGGCTTTGGCCGGAGCAGCAGCGGCGGCGGGCGTGGGACTGAACGAGCGTCGGTCCCCGCCCGTTATCGCTCAGGCCAACGCGAAGATAGACGGCATCCAGAAGAGCAAGTTCAGCACCAGTGAGCCCATTACGCCTTATAAGGATGTCACCAACTACAACAACTACTACGAGTTTTCGACTGACAAGTACGGGCCCGCAGGGTTGGCTAAGGATTTCAGGACCCGGCCATGGACGGTCAGTATCGAGGGGCTGGTGAAGAAGAAACAAGTCCTCGATGTGGATTCGATCATTAAACTCGCCGCACCCGAAGAGCGTATATATCGACATCGATGCGTGGAAGGGTGGTCGATCGTGGTGCCGTGGATCGGCTTCCCGCTGAGCGTCCTCATCAACCGGGCGGAGCCGGGGCCGAAAGCCAAGTTCGTGAAGTTCACCACGATTTACGACCCCAATCAGATGCCAGGCCAGAAGGAATCTGTGCTGCCATGGCCTTATGTGGAAGGTTTGCGTATGGATGAGGCCATGCATCCGCTCACCCTGCTCTGCTTCGGCATGTATGGTGAGGTGCTACCCAACCAGGACGGCGCGCCGCTTCGGCTGGTCGTGCCTTGGAAGTATGGATTCAAGAGTGCTAAGGCCATCGTAAAAATCGAGTTCACGGAAAATCAGCCGATTAACACTTGGAACGAGTCGGCGCCGAGCGAATACGGGTTCTACTCCAATGTAAACCCGAATGTGGACCATCCGCGCTGGAGCCAGGCCAAGGAGCGTCGGTTGGGGGAATTCGTCAAGCGTCCGACGCTTATGTTCAACGGTTATGCCGACCAGGTGGCCAGCCTATACAACGGCATGGACCTTAGGAAATATTTTTAGGATTCTCCAGAAATGATTCGCTGGCTCAAACCCATTGTTTTTCTGGCCTGCCTTGCACCGCTTGCACGGTTGGCATGGAAGGCGTACTCGGGAAACCTGGGCGCAAATCCGATTGAGGTCATTACCCACTCCACGGGCGACTGGACACTGATCTTCCTGCTGGTTACGCTCTCGGTCACGCCGGTGCGCAAGGTGACAGACCAACTCTGGCTGATTCGCTTCCGGCGCATGTTCGGGCTTTTCTCATTTTTCTACGTAACTCTGCACTTCCTTACTTATATCTGGCTCGACAAGTTTTTTGACGTGCACGAAATGCTCAAGGACATCGCCAAGCGGAAATTTATTACCGTTGGGTTCGCCGGCTTTGTGCTGCTGATCCCTCTGGCCATCACTTCGACGTCGGGCTGGATTCGACGGCTGGGTGGCCGCCGGTGGAACCGGCTGCATCAGCTGATTTATCTGGCTGCGATTGCGGGTGTGATTCATTACTACTGGCTGGTCAAAGCGGATGTCCGCAAGCCGCTGCAGTACGCGGTTGTACTGTCACTGCTGCTGGGATATCGCCTGGTGATATCGTTCAGAAATTCAAGGCAAACAACGATGCCAGACTCCCGCACCCGCGCGTGCAAGTCTCTAGCATGATGTCCGCCCTCTATGCGACCGGCGCTTCCCGTGACCACTCCTCCGATCAGAGGCGAAATGCTGGTTAGCCCCAAGTCGCGGGTTCACTCATCCGAGGCGGAACCGATCCAACGCGCACTCAGTGGGCAGGAAGAGGCTCTCCGCGAACTTGTGCGTCCCTGCGAACATTCAGGGCTGCTCAAGCTATTCTGAAGATTGAAGCCGCTGAACTCATTACGCCCCCGTCTTTCGGTTGAGCCTTAGAGCGGTGATACGCGAAGCCAGTGTCGTTGGCTTCATGCCCAACAATTCCGCGGCACCGCCTGGGCCGAAGATCTTACCGCCGGTTTGCTGCAACGCGGCGGCGATGCCGTCGCGTTCCTGTCGCTTCAGTTCGTCGCGCGTCAGCAAGGCAGACTGTGGAGCCGTGCGAGTGTGCGCGAGAGGGGCGCGGGTCGCATCCGATCCGGTCAGGTCGAAACGCAATGGGCCTCCTCGGGAGAGGATGACGGCGCGCTCAACAGTATTCTGAAGTTCGCGCACGTTACCGGGCCAGTCGTGGGCGGTGAGCTGGCTTAGCGCGGCCGGCGTGATTCGCGTGGCGGGACGATTCATTCGCCGCGCGCTTTGCCCCAGGAAGTGTTCCACGAGCACTGGGATATCCTCGCGGCATTCACGCAGCGGCGGGACTTCAATCGGGAAAACGCTCAGGCGATAGAAAAGGTCCTCCCGGAAACGGCCAGCATCGACCTCCTTCTTCAAGTCGCGATTGCTCGCAGCGATGATACGGACATTGACCTTGCGCGTGCGTGTGTCGCCAACGCGCTCCAGTTCCTGCTCCTGCAAAACGCGCAACAGTTTCGCCTGCATTGCGAGCGGCACTTCGGCGATTTCGTCAAGGAAGAGTGTGCCACCATCGGCCAGTTCGAAGCGGCCAGGCTTGTCTCTGAGCGCACCGGTGAATGCACCTCTCACGTGGCCGAAGAATTCGCTCTCGAACAGTCCCTCCGGCACTGCGCTGCAATTCAGCTTGATGAGGGGGCGGCCCTTTCGCGCGCTGTGGTCGTGAACTGCGCGGGCGACGAGTTCCTTGCCCGTGCCGCTCTCCCCGGTAACAAGCACGGAAGCATCCGTTGGTGCGACGAGCTGAATCTGATCCTTCACTTTATGCAGGCCGGGACTCTCGCCAATAATGTCGCCGAAGTTGTGTCCGCTGCGGATTTCTTCCCAGAGGTAGGCGTTCTGATCCTGAAGCCGGGCATGCTCGTGCTCCATCAATACCCGGTCGGTAATGTCGAGGAACATCGTGCGTGTGTAGTCGCCGCCAGCGGCTGGCCTTGACCACCACTGCACCCACACCGGCTTGCCGTCGTCCTTGCGGCGTAGTTCTAGGATGACCCCGCTGGTGTCGGTGCCGCGTCCGATGGAATCGAGTGCCTCGCGCAAGCGGCGCTGGGCGTCGGGAGTATCAGGCACCAGAGACTTCCCGAATGTCCCTTCGATCTCGTCGGGTTTGAGGCCGAGGATTCTCATCGCCGTGCGGTTAGCCTGGATAAAACGAGAATTCACACCCTCATGCACGTAGGCGATCGGGGCTTCGTCGAAAAGATCTCGAAATCGCTCCTCACTCTGCGCCCGCGCTTTTTTTGCCTGACGCAGTTGATCGCGCATCATGCGCTGCGACTGTTCCAATTCAGCGATCTTGCGGCGCAGCGCCTCCAGGCGTTGCGGTTCGTCTTCTGGCAACAGGGTTTTCATGGTTGACATGCGAAATTTACTACGATTCGTCGTAGAACGCCAACGAAAACTCGTAGGTTCTACGATAGTTAGTAGTACGACAAGTCTGGGCGGATCCTCGTAACGATGTTTGTTTCCAACGCAGTAACAGGAATGCACCTCTTGGCAGGCCACGTGATTAAGGAAGGGCGACACTCCCCCAATACGTGGCCGGATGACACGAAAGCATCAACGAAGAGGTAAATGTGAACCGCATCGATCAACTTGACCCCGACCACGGAGGCCACGAGACTCTTGAGGCGGGAGCCCCACCCAGGTCTTCGGCCACAACCAGTGCCGTTCTTACCAAACCACTGGGGGCCGCATCCGAGGCGGAACTGATCGAACGCGTGCTCAGTGGAGACGAAGAGGCCTTTCGCGAACTTGTGCGTCCCTGCGAACATGCAATATTTATGGCGACTCAAGTTATCCTGAACAACGAAGCCGATGCAGAAGATGCAGCCCAGGAGGCTGTTCTCAAGGCATTCACCAATCTTGCCAAGTTCCGGGGTGACTCGAAATTTAGCACTTGGCTGGTTCGCATCGCGACCAACGAAGCTCTGATGAAGTTGAGAAAGCAACGCCATCAGAAGCTCCACGATTCGTTGGACGAACGGCGCGAGGGCGAGGAAGGCGACTATGTTCCTCGGGACTTCGCTGACTGGCGCGAGATTCCCTCCGAGGCGGTGCAAAAAAAGGAGTTGAGGCAAGCACTATCCCGAGCGCTAGCTTCATTGACGCCCAAGCACAGGGATGTATTCGTTCTGAGGGATGTGCAACACTTCAGTATCGAGGAAACCGCTCAGTTGCTCGGTATTAGGAAAAGCGCGGTGAAAACCCGCCTCTTGCGCGCACGCCTTCAGATGCGCGATGCTCTTGCACCGGGTATCGATGGGAGTTGGAGCACCGGCCGGAGTCAATACGAACAGGTGAGACCATGGTAGTGGAAATCAGTTGCGAAGAGATCTGGCGAGAGATCTCGAATTACCTTGAGGGCGAGATCAGTGGGGAAATGCGCGCCAGGATGGAGGAACACTTCAAGGGCTGCAAGCATTGCACGGCAGTATTGGACGGGACTCGCGACGTGGTGCGGTTGGTCGGTGACGCCACGGCTTTTGAGGTGCCTGCAGGGTTCAGCACCCGTTTATATCGGAAACTCAACCGCAGACTGGGCAATGGTGGCTAGTCGCGGAAGGGAAAATGAGTGTCCCCATGAACCACGTCTACGAAATAAACGTGGCTAAGTCAAATTTTAGGGAAGCCTACAACGCAGGCAATATCGATCGCCTGTTGGCGGCATTCGCGGACGAGTTTACAGATATGACCGCGGGAGCGCCGAGCTTCTTTGGTGCCGACGCCAAGTCTGTGGTTCGGTCGCGCATGACGAAGCTTCTAGAGCGATATCACGCGACTCTTACGGTCACTGTCATAGCCATTCGCGTGTTGGACAATACGGCTTTTGATTATGGCTGGCATGCTCTGACGCTCGTGCCGAGAGACGAGAGCAAGCCGATTACCACCCGCCAGAGATACTTTGAGACGTGGCAGAAGAACTCCAGAGGAGAATGGAAGATCGATTTCTACATTGACAACGTGGACGTGGCTCCCATGATGCCGGGCGCAGATCTCCCTATCCCTTTGGCTTTTTGCCCGCCTGATACACAGAGACAGGAAGATCAGAACCCGGTCAGCGCCGCGTAACTTTTTGCCCCACGAATCATCACACCCACATCTCTGCCCAGGTCACATTGACACTCCGATTCTGGAGGACCTTCAGCAGGGCGAGGCGCTCGTGAAGATGAAGAGAGAGATGGAGAACAACGTTCCACTCGGAAGATTGGGAGATCCCGATGAGATTGCCAAAGCTGTTTCATTCCTCGCTTCCGATGAGGCCAGCTATGTCTCGGCAGAGCTTTATGTCGATGGTGGCGTGGCGCAAATGAGCGCTGCGACATGCTCTATGTCGTATTCGAGAAATATGGTTGTTGATCTCGTAGCTTGATCATGGACGTCATCGTAAGGGCACTTCCCGCCTAGGGCGAAGACATTTTGTGCCCTTTCGATGTAACTTCCCCACTACTGAGACATCTGACGGTCTGTACGCCAGCTCTCAAGGCCAGCGAATATTTCAACAGGAGGAAAGTAACGATGGTGAAGGTAGTGACGTCAACGTTCAAGCAAGTCTTGCGAGTAGCCGGATTTGCCAGCATGATGGCCCTCGTCGCCCTTGTGTCGACCCAACGGAGCGCGCAAGCTCAATCCACAGACAACAACGAAATACTGCGGCAATTGCTCGCGGGGGCATCCAAGGGAACGGCAACATTTCCGATCGTTTTCTGCTGGTATAAGGGCCAACCTGCTCTTTACATTCAAACTGATGCATCCGATCCCGGGCTGGCCGCACAGCAAAACGTGAATCTGGTTCCCAGGCTGGCCAACGCGATCAATGCGCCCGGCGGCGCGGTGGATGACATCTACCACGTCACCAACTTTCAACAGGGCAATGTCATTCCTTCGGCCCCTCTTCCCGCAGGTCCCAACAACTCTGATCCGAATTACACTCCCATGTGGCAGCTGAGCACTGTGACGTGGAACACCGGCACGACCCCACGCCTCCTGACGTCGGAAGAAGACGTCCTCGGAGCCAGAGACAACGGCGAGGTAACGGTCACCAAAACCAACATCGTGCTCAATTGTCCGGTAATCTTCACCCCACAGGGTGGAAAACTGCCTTTGGTCAAGATTCACCTCAGCAAGTAGCGCAAGCGGCAATCACAATTCGAAACTGGACCCGGAGTGCTCATGCGAGCGCTCCGGGCCATTGGCATAACCAGCGGGAGCACGTCAGGGATGATGATCAGCGCCTTAACAGCCCGTGGTGAAAGTGCGAATCGTATCAGGGCACGCATTCATGCGTGCCGTAAAGGCTGTAAAATCAATGCGCCTTAGGCGTGGTTTTGAATACTCCGACTTCCACCACGGACTGCTAAGTCAAATTAGTCTGTGGTTCGGTCGCGCATGACGAAGCTTCTAGAGCGATATCACGCGACTCTTACTGTCACTGTCATAGCCATTCGCGTGTTGAACAATACGGCTTTTGATTATGGCTGGCATGCTCTGACGCTCGTGCCGAGAGACGGGAGCAAGCCGATTACCACCCGACAGAGATACTTTGAGACGTGGCAGAAGAACTCCAGAGGAGAATGGAAGATCGATTTCTACATTGACAACATGGACGTGGCTCCCATGATGCCGGGCGCAGATCTCCCGATCCCTTTGGCTTTTTGCCCCCCTGACACGCAGAGACAGGAAGATCAGAACCCGGTCAGCGCCGCGTAACTTTTTGCCCCACGAATCATCACACCCACATCTCTGCTGATCACAGCCTCGTGTCGAAAGCCTCAATGAACCAACTCGTCCGGAGAAGCTTTCTAGGGATGCTGGCGGGAGCGATGGCTAGCGTATCGCTGGTACCAACTCTTGGTCATCCACGATGGAGCATTATCTTGGGAGTGGTGGTGGGCGCGGCCTATGCCGCCAGTTTGCGCCCCACCCGCGGCGCCTATGTCGACAATCTCATGGCGGCTGGTGTGCTCGGCGTTCCGCTCTGGGGCTTGATCAGCGTGATCGCGTTCCCCTTGTTTTTCCGCCAGATGCCCGAGTGGAGTGCGGAGCAGATGCGAGCACATTTTCCAGCTCTGGTCGGTTGGGTGCTGTACGCGGCTGCGCTTGGCCTTATCAACCAAGGTTTGAGTGACATCGCCGAGCGTGTGCTCGGGCCAGAGCCGGTACCCCAATTGCAGGTCCCATCGGCAAAAAAGCGGATCGTCATTCTCGGCGGCGGATTCGGGGGCATGCGGACAGCAGAGTGTTTGGAAGAACAACTCCGTGCTGACCCCTCGATCTCCATCACCCTGGTGAGCGATACGAACGCGCTTCTTTTTACTCCCATGCTCGCGGAAGTGGCCGGGAGCAGTCTCGAACCCAGCCACATCAGCACTCCTCTGCGCAGCAGTCTGCACCGGACGGAGTTCGTTCGCGGACGCGCCGCGGAGATTAACCTCGAGCAGCGCCTGGTGATCCTGGGCAACGGACCGCCTGATCAGGTCACCGGGCCGACCCGAGAAATCCCGTATGACCATCTTGTCCTGGCGCTCGGCTCGGTTTCGAATTACTTAGGGATGGCGAACGTTGAGAAGTACGCTTTTGGCTTCAAGAGTCTGCTTGACGCCATTCGCATTCGCAACCACCTCATTGAGATGTTTGAACGGGCCGACCGCGAGTCTGATCCTTCCCGGCGCCGTACACTCCTCACGTTCGTAATCGCTGGAGGTGGCTTCGCCGGCGTCGAGCTTGCTGGAGCACTCAATGACTTCGCGCACGGGATTCTTGCCGACTACCCCAACCTCCACTCAGAAGAACTGCGCGTCCTGCTGGTGCATTCGCGCGACCGCATCCTGCCTGAGTTGAGCGAATCGCTGGCCCGGTATGCTCAGGCAAAAATGGAAGAGCGTGGCGTAGGCTTCCGCCTAAATAGCCGGCTCACGGATGCGCGGCCTGGCATGGTCGTTTTGAGCGACGGCGAGATCAGCGCGGCGACCCTCGTATGGACCGCCGGCAGCGCGCCGAATCCATTGCTGAAGTCGTTGCCCGTCGAAAGGGACTCGCGCGGCGCAATCGTCGTCGATGACACATTTGCCGTGAGGGGTCACAGAGAGCTCTGGGCGCTCGGCGACTGTGCAGCGGTCAGCGACACGAAGCACGGCAAGACGTGCCCGCCGACGGCCCAGTTCGCACTTCGCCAGGCGGAGGTGCTGGCAAAGAATATTCATGCCAAATTGGACGGCCGTCCGACTCGGAGTTTCCACTTCGACTCTCTTGGAGCTATGTGCGTTGTCGGCCACCAGACGGCTTGCGCCGAACTAACTGTGCCCTTTGCGCGCACTAAGTCGCTGCGTTTTTCAGGGTTGTTCGCCTGGTTGATGTGGCGCGGCGTCTATTTGTCGAAACTTCCAGGGATAGAGCGGAAAATTCGTGTGCTGATGGACTGGATCGTCGAGCTTTTTTTCCCACGAGACATTGTCCAGACCATTGATCTGCGATAGAAGTCCTTCGGTAGAAGGTCCGGAGTAGGAGACTTTATCATGGCAGCATCAGAGTCCTCCATTAGAGCGCAAGCCGAAGAGCGCGTCGCCGGCTCGCTTTGGATTGAGCCTCTGCTGGGACTATGTCTGGGCGCGATGGGCGGCGCTCTGCGGAGCGCACTGCTGACGACGCCGTTGACGCATGGCGTTTTGCTTGGTGGTCTTTTCGGTTTTGTTTTCGGCCTGTTCTTTGCCCAGCGCGCGACCAACTCCGGGGCGGGATTGATTTGGGGGTTAGGCTCCGCGTTGCTCCTGTGGGTGATGATTCCAGCCGGTATTCTCCCTCTGCTGGCGGGGTCCAGCCGCTCGATGGGCATGTTGAGCGATGCCCGAGCGCAGTTTCCGGAGCTTGTTGCCTATCTACTATGTCTGGGGATGCCGGTGGGCGTGGCGCTGGGCGTTCGTGGCGGACTTCGCTCAAGAGTGAGGCAGCCACAGTTTAGTACGGGTCGCGCCATCGTTGCTGGTGGGCTTGCCGGCACGCTCGGCGGCGTGATTTTCGGCCGCTGGATGTCCGAGGGGGATTTCTTCCCGCTCCTCGCCGGATTCGGCGAGCTTCACTCCCACACCGCAAGCATGACGTTGCATTTCGGCATCGCGCTGGTGATCGGCGCAACTTTCGGGATGCTGTTCCAGCGCGACATCCGCGGTTACGGCTCCTCGATGGGTTGGGGGCTCGGGTACGGGATCTTCTGGTGGTTTCTCGGCCAGCTAACTCTACTACCCGTCGCAGCAAGAATACCGCTCGATTGGTCCGCGGAACACGGCAGTGAACTCTTCGGCGCGCTCGTAGGACATATCCTCTATGGGCTGATCCTGGGTGTCACCTATGCCACCTTGGACCGTGTGTGGGTTCGGTTGTTCATTCAGAGCGACCCGCTCAATCGGGAAGTGGAAGGGCCCGGCGTTCGCTTCCTTCGTTCTCTTGAGTGGGGAGCGATGGCTGGCCTCGTGGGCGGCGTGATCTCCAGTCCGGTGATGCTTGCCACCGGAATACTGCCGAAAATTGCGGGCCTGGGCAGCGGCTTTTCCATTCTAGGTGGTCTGCTGATCCATCTGTTCATCAGTGCCTTGATTGGCATGAGTTACGGCTTGCTGTTTAGAAATGAAGCTTCGAATCTCGGACTGGGTGTGGCGTGGGGCTGGCTGTTTGGTCTGATTTGGTGGTATCTCGGGCCTATGACCTTCTTGCCGCTTATGCTTACTGGTGTCTGCGACTGGAGCACCGATGCAGCCTCCGCGCTGCTACCATCGCTCATGGGACACTTGATTTACGGCGCAGTGACTGCATTGACCTTTCTTTTGCTTGAACGCCGTTACACGCGCTGGCTCATTCTCGATCCGCGAATTGCGGCGCGCGAACTGCGCCGAATCCGCCCGGTAGGAACGCCGGCGCCTCCGCTGTGGTTTTTCGCGCTGGGCCTCGGAGTACTCCTGCCCATCCTACTTGGGTAGCGGTCGCTATCGGTAGTCCTCGAAGCTGCCAGGCTTCAAAGGCCGGGGATCGCTAGTGCTCTGTCACTCACAAGCTCGCGACGAAGAAAAACAAGCGCGATGCGGGCTGTCGAATCTTCGACGACACAGCACCTCGCCTGTTTCGGCGTGTAACCTCGAGTTAGAGAAAAGCATCGTACGGACGAATACCAACTCAAAACTGATGACTCCCGATGCACTCCGCGACCACTACAACTCGCTTACATGGATCTATCGCAGCTTCCAGGGTGGCGAATTTATGCGGATGCTTTCTCCGCGCACGATTTGACGGGTGGGAGATTTCGGCGGGAGGTAACATGACCAATCGGTTGCGGTTCCTGATCGTGATTCTAATCTCGGCAACGGCGTGTTTAGCGCAGGACGGATTGACCGTTCAGAACAAGGGGAAGCAGAAGTGGTCCGCTGCACAGGCACAAAAAATCTACCTTTCGGCATGCTCGGCGGTTCAACGGGAATTCGGCAGCAATCGTCCGGTTGCGCCCCGAGTCACGCTGGTTCTGGGTGCCAGCAAAAACGAGGTATGGTTTCAGGACCAAGAAATCAGGCTTACCAAATGGGATCGTTACGCCTTCGCCCAGGGAGTCGTATGGTTGGCCTTTGTGGATCTCATGCCATCGCAGCAGAGGTTGGCGATAGCAAAGCAGGTTGTGACCTGGGCGGATGCAACCGTCGACGTAGAACAACTCAGAAAATAGCGCGGCACCGCGCCCGCGCTGACTTGCGGATTGCTGCACTGGAATTGTGAACGGCGGGCGAGCCAGATCAGAGAGCATGCGATTGTGCTTCGGCTAAGTTTATTCCTAGCCAAGAAATGCTGAGAATGACAGGAGAGCGGTCATTGAGAGCTGTTCCCGAAATACTTGGGGTAGAGGAGCCCGCTTCGGTCCCCGTGCTGGTGGCACCCATTCGCGTCATGGTAGTCGAAGCGGACGCTGGGAGTCGGAGGCTCATTTGTTCACTGGTCGAAAGAGAAGCAGGAATGAAGGTGGAGTGCGTCGATGGCTCTCGGATGGTATCGTCAGTCCAGGAGCACGCTCCAGACCTCGTCATCCTGGACGCCCACACACCAGCGATCAAACGAGATAAAACCTGGGACGCTTTGGGGATCAAGTCTCCGCTCGCCACCATCGTCACAGGCTACGATCCTGCTCTACTGGCGACATTTGCTTCTATCGCAGTCGACTTACTCGTTAAGCCACTGGATGTCGAGCGGTTCGAGTCTGCGCTGGATGTGGCTAAATCGAGGATTGCTCGAGCTCGCACAGAAACGGAGACGGGCAACCGGTCGAGCGAACGCAGGGACGCGATGCCCCATCGCCAGTTCTTACGGAGATTAGCAGTGGAGGCGGGTGAGAAGATTGTGATCGTACGGGTCGAAGATATCCAATGGATGCAGTCGTTGGGAAAGCACATTCGGCTCCACGTTGGGAAAACTTCTCACCTGCTTCGCCAGAGTATGAAGAACCTCCAGGCAGTGCTTGACCCAAATCGTTTCCTGCGCGTGCATCGGAACGCGATCGTAAATCTCGACCACGTGGATGAGTTCTATCTGCCTCCGAGTGGCAACATGTTTGTAAAGTTGAACAGCGGAGTGTCGTTACCTCTTCGCAGAGCCAATCGAGCCGCACTGCGCCGAGTCCTTAAAGACATGTCCTAACGCCTCCTTCGCATTGATTGCTCCCGGAGCACCTCGTGACTGCATAATGAACGCAGCTGGCGTCAAGCCACGCATCGCAAGTGATTCCCCCTACGTTCTAACTTCTTCTTCAGCGACGTTGTCGTCTGACTTGTTAATTAACGATTCTCGGTCTTCCCAGAACTCATAGTTCGAATTCCACTGAACTTCCAGAGTTGGTAGACCTCGATCTTCGTGTCTGTTTCAGCTGCGTTCGTTCCTCATCCGAGCCAGTTCATTCCCGCGCGGTGTTGGCTGTTTGCGTGCTGTCTCCTACATGCGTTAGAGCTTGTTTTCTGAGGAGACGTCGGAATGTTTTCATTGTTGTCAGTGTAACTTTGCGTCGTTGAAAAGCATCGTACGCGCGAATACCAGCTTCCGACCATAAGCAGACAAGCTCTATCACATGCCATGTCTCAACGAGGAGAATTACTGTGAAATTCAGTCATGTATGGAACCGTCGGACAAAGAACGACAACCCGCAAGTATGCTCGACTATTCTTTGGTCATTTTCGCCAAAACTCTCGGTCGTGATGTTATGGCTGACGGTTCTGGTGGCCAGCACATTACAAGTCAAGGCCCAATCGGTTACGTCCGGCGACATTGTGGGTGTAGTCGCTGACCCTTCTGGCGCGGTGTTACCAAATGTAAGCGTAGCGCTTAAGAGCGACGCAAAGGGAAACACGCAAGTTCAATCTACAAATTCTCACGGTACTTACCGCTTCTCGCTACTGGCTCCTGGAAGTTATACAGTCTCGGTTGCTGCTCCCGGGTTCCAGGAAGCAATGAAGAGCGGCGTGGTAACCATAGGGCAGGCTACGACTCTCAACATAGTTCTATCTCTCGGTGGGGCAACATCGACGGTGGAAGTCACCTCGGATGCTCCCTTGCTGCAGACTGAAAACGCCGACGTTTCGACCAGTTTCAGCCAGACACAGATCTCTCAAGTGCCCAACCCCGGCAATGATCTGAGCTACGTTGCGCAGACTGCTCCCGGCGTGATTCAAAACACACAGGGTGGAAACGGTAATTTTTCCGCTTACGGTTTGCCAGCCACATCGAACCTATTTACGTTGAACGGGCAGAACGAAAACGATCCCTTTCTAAACCTTAACAACTCTGGCGCAACGAATCTGCTACTGGGCAACAACGACGTGCAGGAAGCCACGGTTGTGACCAACGGCTACTCCGGTGAGTATGGGACTCTGGCTGGCGCCAACGTCAACTACGTGACAAAGTCGGGCGGCAATAGCTTCCACGGAAATGCTCTGTATTGGTGGAACGGAGACGTTCTCAACGCCAACAGCTATTTCAACAACCAAAATGGCACCCCTCGACCTTTCGTGAACGCAAATCAGTGGGCGGCGTCGATCGGCGGGCCTATTAAGAAGGATAAAACATTCTTTTTCGTGGACACAGAAGGACTTCGTTTCGTGTTGCCGACCAGCACCAATGTCCGCATTCCCAGTTCGCAGTTCGAAACCGCCACGTTAGCCAATTTAGAGAATGTCAGCCCAGCGTCGGTTCCGTTTTATCAGCAGCTATTTAATCTTTATAACAATGCGCCGGGGGCGAGTCGCGCAGCCAACACCCTCCCCGGCGGCGGGTGCGGGAGTTTCAGTCTCCCGGGCGGTGGACCTTGCGCGCTTCAGTTCAACTCTACTGTCGGACAGTTGAGCACCGAGTGGTTGTTGGCCGCGCGAGTGGATCAGAACTTGGGCAACAATGATCGGCTGTTCGGTCAATTCCGCACCGACCATGGTTTCCAAGCCACGGTCACGGATGCGATTTCGCCGTTGTTCAATCTGGGGAGCCGTCAGCCTCAGTATGAAGGTCAGTTGGAAGAAACGCACTCCCTGGGAGCGAACGCCGTAAACCAGTTCATTGCATCAGGCCAGTATTACTCGGCACTATTTGACCTGAACAATCTCCAGGCAGCTCAACAGGCTCTACCGTTCCGGGTCGGCTTCTCTGGAACCGCATTTTCCCCTTTGGGAAGATTTCTCGGAATCGTACCTCAGGGCCGGAATGTGAGCCAGTACCAATTCGTGGATGATTTTTCCATAGCGAAGGGAAACCACTCGCTGAAGTTTGGAATCAGCTTCCGGCGCAACAACATCGGCGACTTCGATCCCGGAATTGGGTCGATCGGGGCGAGCAACAGCACAACTCTATCGAGTTTTTTTAACGGAGATGGAGGCGTTTACTTCCAGAGCTTCCCATCACAGTCGCGCCAACCGGTTGCTCTCTACGACCTGGGCTTTTACGGACAGGATGAGTGGCACATAAAGCCTAACCTCAAGTTGACTTTCTCCTTGCGCGGTGAGCACTTCTCCGATCCGGTGTGCCAGACCAACTGCTTTGCGCACTTCGGCGGGGACTTCCTCAACATTTCGCACGACCCGAACCAGCCTTACAATCAGGCGATTGAGTCCGGCGAGCACCAGGTTCTGCCGAACTACACAGCTGTCGAATGGCTGCCGCGATTCGGCTTCTCCTGGACGCCGTTCGGCCTGAAGAGTACGGTCGTTAGGGGCGGCTTCGGTCTGTTCGCCGACTCTTTCCCCGGAAACATTGCTGATCAGTTGTTGAGCAACCCGCCATTGCAGGTGGGGTTCAACATAGCAGATGGTCCGCTGTCTCCCGATGTGGCCAACAATCAGGCACAACTTGCGGCCCAGAGCAATGCTGCGTTCCGGGCCGCATTCGCCAGCGGTGGGACGCTCGCCAGCATTCAGAACAGCGTGCCAGGTTTTACTCCACCCACGTTTAACACTGTGGCAAGCCGGATTCAGAACCCACGTTACCAGGAGTGGAATCTGGAACTGCAGCAACTACTGGGTCAGAAGACATCATTGACCCTGAACTACGTTGGTAATCATGGCGTCCACGAAGTGGTGCAGAACCCGGGTCTGAACGGGTTTTGCGACCAGAGCTGTCTGACCGCTCTGAACAACGGGAATCCGCCTACGGTAAGCCAGTTCGGCAGCCTGCCGACCTCGGCACTCGACCCGCGGTTTTCGACCGTGACAGAGACTTCGTCGTCAGGAGATTCCAACTTCAACGGCCTGACGGTCTCGGTTGCACGCCACACGACCAACTTGACAGTGCAGGGGAATTACACGTGGAGCCATGCCCAGGACGATGTTTCAAACGGTGGGCTCCTGAACTTCAACGCTACGACGAACTCCAGCATCCTGGCTCCGATTGACCCATTTAACCTACGTCGCTTCAACTATGGTAATTCCGACTACGATACGCGGCATTATCTCAGCGTGAACTACGTGTATAACGTGCCGCACAAGTTCGGTCCCAGCGCCCTCTTAGAAGGTTGGACCGTCGCGGGTACGGTATTCGCCCGCTCGGGGCTGCCGTTCACCGTGGTCGACTCTAATACGTATGGCATCTTGAACGGCGAGAACTACGGCATCGCGGCCACGTCGTCAGTTCCGGCGCAGGTCCTGGGTGGAGGCCGGGCCTGTACGAGTCAAGCCGCCAACCCGGCCACTCCTTGCCTACTCGCCTCGGACTTCGCTTTTGCTACCACTGGGTTCGGCGAGCAGCGCCGGAACCAGTTCACCGGTCCGAAGTTTTTCAACACCGACTTCTCGGTCACCAAGATGTTTAAGGTCCCCCACTGGGAAAGTGCCCACTTCGGAGTCGGGGCGCAGTTCTTTAACATCTTCAACCATCCTCATTTCGATCAACCCGATGCCGATATTGCATCACAAACCTTCGGGCGGATCATCAACCCAGTAGCCTCCCCCACTAGCATCTTCGGTTCGTTCCTCGGGGCGGATGCCTCCCCGCGGTTAGTGCAGTTGCACGCAACGTTCACGTTTTAGAAGATGCCGGCTTAGTTGGCGGTCCCTAAACTCGGGACCGCCCATTTTTACGCGAAGGAACGGCGTGTAACTTTCGGTCGGTGGTTTGCATCCATCGGACTTAGCGCCGAATACGAATTGTAGATGTCCTCTCGGCAAGATCGCTGAATTGAGGCAGTTGGAGGCTGATGCAACGATTACTGGTCGGACTCGTCTTACTTGGGGCGTTCGCTCTCGCAGCCCAGGACATGCCCGGCATTCCAGCGGGCAAACTTGCTCCTCCATTCCGGGCCCGAGATCAGTTCGCGAATGAGCAAACGCTCTCGTCTCTGATGGGACCCAACGGTGTGGTGCTGCTGTTCTTCCGCTCGGCAGATTGGTGACCATTCTGCAAGCAGCAACTGGTTCAGTTGCAGAATGCACGTGAAAAGTTTCGCCAGCAGGGCGTCGCGCTAGCGGCCATCAGCTACGACTCGGAGGCAATCCTCCGAGATTTTACTCAGCGACACAAGATTCAGTATCCGCTGATCGCAGATCCCAAGTCCGAAATCATTCGGAGCTACGGAGTGTTGAATACAGAAGCAACCGGATTCACCAAGGGCATGGCGCATCCAGGATACTTTTACGTGATGCCAGATGGCACAATAAAGGAGAAGTTCTTTGAGACCGCATACACCGATCGCGACACCGCCGCCAGCCTGATCCTAAAGTTGTTCCCGGACTTGGTAGAAGGCAACGGCCGTGAAGTCGCGGCGCCGCACATCAAACTGACCCTATCTCAGTCCGACGAGGTAGTAGTTCCGGGGAGCCGTTTCACGGTTGCGGCAGAAATCGCATTGCCACCGGACACGCACGTTTATGCTCCCGGAGTTAAGCGATACAAACCGGTCCAAATGATAATGGAAACATCACCAGACTTGAGGTTGCTGCCACTGCGATACCCCAATGCAAAGGTGCTGTTTCTTCCAGCGATCGATGAGTCAGTACCGGTCTATGAAGGTAACTTCCGTCTGCTGCAGGACGTGGTGGTTTCGGCCGATCGAAGGTTCATAAGCTCAGTCACCCAGGCCAAGACAATTACCTTGAAAGGAACGCTCTTCTACCAGGCCTGCGACAGCGAGAAATGCTACTTGCCTCAGAAATCTGATGTTTCTTGGGACGTGCGAGTCATACCCCTGGATACAGAGAGAGTGCCGGAAGCAATTCAGCATAAGTAAATCCGCGAGAGGATCAGCGCCGGCGGCGTGCTGTCTTCTTGCTGTGCCCCACTTTCAGGAGTGCCTGCGTGTAGGCCGCGATGGTTTGCGGAACGGCGTGGCTATAGACAAACTGTCCTTCTCGGCGGCAGGCGATCAGCCCAGCCTGGCTTAGAATCTTGAGGTGGTGAGAAACAGTCGCCGGGGTCACCCCCCGCATCGAGACAAGTTCCCCGCAGCTCATCTGGTCGGTTGCTGAGATGGCTTCAAAGATCCGGAGACGCGTGCCGTCGGCCAACGCTTTCGATATTTTCTCAACGTCAGAACGGTCCATGTTGAGTCTAAGTGTAGCGAAGTCATCGGCCTTGTCACCAGGGAGGATCCCCTATTTTCTGTGCAAAGCCCTGGAAGAGCTGTACCCTTACACTTTAACGATCATCTAAGTATCTAATTCTTGCCAGACCGGCAGCCGTGGAATTTGCGCTCCGGAACGTTTGGGCGAGGAAATTCGATAAAGAGTGGGAGATTGACATGGCAAGACTCGAAGGAAAAGTGGCGGTAGTGACCGGCGGAAACAGCGGCATCGGTTTAGCAACGGCGAAGCGCCTCCAGGAAGAGGGCGCGCGAGTGGCCATCGCGGGTCGAAGCAAGAAAACCCTGGATGAAGCGGTACGAACGATCGGCAACGGCGTGCTGGCGGTGCAGGCGGACGTGGCCAACCTCGCGGACTTAGACAAGCTCTATGCGGAGGTCTCACAAAAGCTGGGCAAGATTGATGTGTTGTTCGTGAACGCGGGAGTTGCGAAGTTCGCGCCCCTCGCCGACACATCGGAAGGCACATATGACGAGCAATTTGACATCAATGTCAAGGGAGCATACTTCACGGTCCAGAAGGCGCTACCCCTGCTGAATGATGGTGCGTCCATCATTCTGAATACCAGCGTGGCAGACAGCCAGGGCACGGTTGGGGCGAGCGCGTATTCAGCAACCAAGGCAGCGCTGCGCTCCTTGGCGCGGACAGCCGCGGCTGAACTGGCGGGACGCGGCATTCGAGTGAACACGGTTGCTCCAGGGCCGATCGTTACACCCATCTTTGGAAGAACTGGGCTGTCAAAGGAAGCCATCGATGAATTCGCTAAGGAGATCGTTGCGAAGGTCCCGATGAAGCGGTTTGGACAACCCGAGGAAGTGGCGGGCGCCGTAGCGTTTCTAGCCTCCCAAGATGCGTCGTACATCACGGGCGTGGAGATCAACGTGGACGGCGGGCTGGGACAAATCTGAACGGCGCGAGCGGTGGGCAGGAAAGTTAGGGGCGGGGTAAGGTCCGCCCTTTTCTCGTTTAGAGTATAGGCCGCGCCGAAGTTTGCGGGAAAGCAATAACCCGTTCCGGACGACGTCCTACCCGGAAGTTAAGAATATTGCGCAGCGCAATGCACTATCGGAAGTGAAGGACAGGTTGCCTTTCTCATATCGACTCACAACGGCAAAGCGAGACCGGCGGCGGCCGGAGAATTTGCTCTAGTTCTGATCGTCTCTACGTTTCAAGGTCGGGCGGTCGTCATCATTCTTGGTGTCCTGACTGCCTTTGTCTACCGAGCTCCGGCGCAAACTAGGTTTGTTGCTTTCTTTCTGGTCGATCACCTTGTGACGGTTTTCCAGCATCGCGAGCCGTTCCTTGACGTCGTCGAATTCGGAAGTCGTCACCACATACTCTGTTCTGCCGGGTAAAATCTGCGCGATCTCCTGCTGCGACTTTTCGATGCGATCCGGCGTCTGCGGATGGGTGGAGAAGGCCTTGGCCAATGCGCCTCGTTTCTTCTTTTCCTCTGCCTGCACCTTCTCGAAGAAGCTGATAAAAGCGTTGGGATCGTATCCCGACTTGTACATATACTGCAGTCCAAGATAATCGGCCTCCGCTTCGAAGGCACGAGAGAAGTGCAGGAATGTCACCGGTAGTGCCAGACCGGCTGCCTGGTAGCCGGCATAACCGATGGGTCCCCCGACGAATATCAGGGGGATAGAAGCCAGACTCAAGAGGTTGCTGCGGGTGTTCTCCCGTGCTGCATGGCACGCCGCCACATGGCCGATCTCATGCGCCATCACGCCAGCCAATTCCGCTTCCTCGTCCGCTGCCAGAACTAAACCGGAATTCACAAAGAAGAACCCGCCCGGCAGGGCGAAGGCATTGATCTCATCGGAGTCGATGACCTTGATCGTGAAAGGAACCTGCGCATCCGAATTGCGCACAATATTCTGGCCCACCCGGTTAACATACTCGGTGATCACCGGGTCCTGAATCAGCTTTACGGACGCCTCTACCTGCTGGGCATACTGCCTACCCAAGGCGACCTGTTTCTCGACGCCATACCAGTTGCCCACGCCGGTCTTGCAACCCACGTTGCGTTCGCCGATGGCGTCCACATCCGTTTTGCCGCCGCTGTGTTTGACCTTGTCTGGGTCGGCAGGCTCCACTGCGGGCACTGTGCTACCGGAACTGCTCTGGGCCGATGTGCTCGCATGATCTCGGTCCTGGGATAAACTTGGTGGCACCGCACAGCCGAAAACGATTAACGCGGCCGACGATACCAAGATCCATGATTTCATGATGAACTCCTTGGGCAGTTCCGGCCGGAGTTCACGCCTTGTCCTAAGATCCCTTTAGCGTGAACTCCCAGCCAGAAAGTCACTGATGATTTATTGCGGTTCAGTTGCCTCCAGAGGAAGAAGTGCCCTGCTGTTCCATCCGAGCGAGTTCAATAGCCGAGGGCGGGATAGTTATGTCATATGTCCCGATCGGAGTCTCAATTGCGCTGAGAAAATACTTATTCCCGACATGCTCGAAGTTCAGCTGTGCATGCCCGGTTTGAAAGTCATCGAAAACTGTCGGGATCAATAACACGCCTGTGTGCGCATCGTAGCTACTGATTTCCAGTTCTCGCGAACCATTTGTGTTTACACGACTCACTCTGTACGTACCCGCAGGAAGTACTTTGCCTCCGATCACGAAGTCGAACGACACCTTTGCAACGACTGTGTCTTCCTCTTGAGCACGAGCACCTAGCCCCAACCCAAGAACGCAAATGAGTGTGAATAGAACGGTCAAATACTGCTTTTTCATGATTTCTCCTTAGAATCTTGATGATTCGTGCCATTCAGATGCTGTCACCACGAGGGAAGTTACGGGTGAGCATTGCCAATCGCTACGCGACTTTTGCTGTGGTCGAACAGCGTGGAGGACATGAAGTCTTATTGGAGTAGCTGCGACTCACTTGTGCGGAGAATGAGTGACGATTAAAACGAATGGCGGGCAATCCAGGTAGTACGTAACTGAAATAGATTCACTCCATATCGAAGGCCACGTAATGCAGTTTCCGTTGGCGTTCGACCTGCAACACCACCGGGTCGCCAGCTTTAAGCTGATGCAAGGCAGCTCTTAGCTGTTCGACCGACTTCACAGGAGTATTGTTGAGGGAATGGATTACGTCTCCCGCTTGAAAACTGCGACTCTGCGTGTCAGGCCCTGGAGTCAGTGCGACCACAACAACCCCGGAATGAAAACGAATATCAGCCACGGATGGCAACTGTGGTTTGAAGTCTACGGCAAATATTCCGAGCCCACCGATACGGTTTCTTGGGTCGACGAGGTTGGCGAGCTGGTCCATCTCGTCTCGGTGTTCGAGGGCAGGAACGCTCAAAGAAATCGTTTGCGAACCGCGCAATACGACAACGGTCAGTTCTTCATCCGGAGGGTGCAGATAGAGTGCCGCAGTGAGGCCGGGCAATCCCATTATCGGATGGGTATCCACCGTGAGTACTACGTCCTGCACTTCTAAACCTGCTTCTTCAGCCGGACCGCCGGGTTCGACGTCGGAAATAACAACTCCCCAGTTTTGCGCCAGACCGAGACCAGTTGCCAGAGTTGGAGTAATTTCTTGCACGGCCGCTCGAATTTCCGTTCTGTGGACGTGTCCGTATTTCCTTAGTTCCTGATAGACGAACTTAACCGCGGCTGCGGGTATGGCGAATCCCAGGCCTTCGCTGCCTCCACTTTCGCTCAGGATAAACGTGTTCAGCCCAACAACATAGCCGTCGAGATCCACCAGCGGCCCACCGCTACTCCCGCGATTGATGGGGGCGTCGGTCTGTAGGTAGACCATCGGCAGCTCTGGATCAGCCTGTCGCCACACCGAACTTACGACACCCATGGTCACCGAGTTCTGCAGGCCCTCCGGACTACCGATCGCTATTACCAACTGCCCGGGATGGGCCGACCGATTCGTTCCCAACGGCAGTGTCGGGAAGTTGTGGCCCTCCACTTTCAACAGCGCCAGATCAATCTCTTTGTCTTCTCCCACTAGCTTGGCGTCCAGTGTCTGCCGTTTGCCTACCGGAGCAATGTCTAGAGGCGAGTCGGGAACTGGGGAGGGTAGAAGAACGCGGATCTGTTGCGCTCCTTCAACGACGTGGGCGTTCGTCATGATGTAGCCGTCCGGATCAAGAATTACTCCGGAACCGATCGCGCGCTGCCTTACGATCAGGGAGACTCCGTCCTTGCTTTTCCCATCCTGCGGCCCGAACCCCGTGACTGTAATCTGAACCACCGCAGGAGACACTCTCGTAACCAGGGCCTGGAGCGAATCATCAAACTGGCGGAGCAGGTCGGGGATGCGAGTTTCGGCGGGGTTTCCGGCAGTAGCCCTTTCGGCCAGCGATGGGTTGGCCACCGCTGGCTGGGGCATCGCGGTCGTGATCGCAACCGAGCTGATGAAACTCGTAATCAACAAGACGCGCACACATAAGGGTTTCATTGCAGGGCCGTCTCAGTGAGAGAATGCTGCGAGAGGAATCGGCAGGAGACCCATCAGCATGCCAATCAGTTGTTGCCGGAACTTAGGCGAATATTTACTCACCCATCATGGATGCGAGGAGAATGCTTAAAGTTACTGAAGAACGTTCCTGCATTTCGACGCGCTCTTACCGCCGAGATCGTAATCCTGCGTGGCGCGATCTGAAACTTTTGTTGGTATAAGACACCTTAACCTTAAGGCGGGATAACCGCGTAGCCAAAAGCAGGGACGCGAAACCCACTTTCCGGCTTTAGAAAGCCCGGTTCACTATGATGAAAGCCCAAGAAAACACGAATGACCTTCCCCAAATGCAACCGTTCCGCTTTCAGCGTCTTCCTGCAGAAGAACAATTGCGGCGGGTCTCTTCCTTCTTGCAAACCATGAGCACCAGGCGCACCATAAGGTCATTCTCCCCAGAGCCCGTGCCATTCGAGTTAATTGAGACGGCGATTAAGGCGGCGGTTACCGCACCCTCTGGCGCCAATCAGCAGCCGTGGCGATTTGTCGTGGTTTCAAATCCAGAAGTGAAACGCCAGATCCGGGAAGCGGCGGAGGTCGAAGAGAGAGAGTTTTATCACCACCGCGCTCCTAACGAGTGGCTTGCCGCACTGCGGCCACTGGGTACAGATTGGCAGAAGCCGTTTCTCGAGATCGCGCCCTACCTGATTGTTATTTTTCGAATGGACTATGGTTTGAGCCGTGATGCTGAGGGACATGAGAGCAAGGTCAAGCACTACTACGTTATGGAGTCCGTAGGAATTGCGGCGGGCCTATTGCTTGCCGCGCTGCACATGGCTGGTTTGGCTACGTTAACCCACACGCCCAGCCCGATGGGATTTCTGAGCAAGATTCTAAACCGGCCGAAAAATGAGAAACCCTATCTATTGATTCCGGTCGGCTACCCAGCCGCGGAAGCCACTGTGCCTCAAATCACGAAGAAACCCTTGCCTCAAGTCTTGGAAGTGGTTGCTTAGAGGGGCAAAGCGAATAACTGCGCTTGCGTTCCAATGTTCCGGAGAAACGACAGATGACAAGAACCCGCAACCTTAAGTCAAGAAGAGGGCGCCAGCGCGGCCGGCTCGACGCACAAAATTGCAGAGTCGCAATCGCGCAGTTCGCTCCGGTTTACCTGGACAAAGCGGCCAGTCTGTCGCTTGCTTTACAGATCGTTCAAGATGCGAAGAAGCGAGGCGCAGAGCTCGTGGCGTTCGGAGAGACCTGGTTGCCAGGTTATCCCGCATGGCTCGACGTGTGTCCTAACGTCGGCTTATGGGAGCATCTCCCGACAAAGCAGGTGTTCGCCCGCTTAAGGCAGAACAGCGTTACGATTCCCGGTCCCGAAATCGCCGCTTTGTGTGAAGCAGCCGGTGACCTGAAAATTGACATCGTGATGGGAGTAAACGAGCGTGTTGAGGCGGGCCCGGGAAACGGAACCCTCTACAACAGTCTGCTTACGATTACGCCCGAAGCAAAGCTGGCGAATCATCATCGCAAGCTCGTGCCGACTCACACAGAACGGCTGATATGGGGCAATGGCGACGGTCGAGGATTGAGTTCGGTAAAGACGAAAGTCGGCCGTATCGGGGGACTGATCTGCTGGGAGCACTGGATGCCACTGGCCCGCATGGCCATGCACAACTCCGGCGAACATATCCACGTTGCGGTCTGGCCCACGGCACATGAACTACACCAGTTGTGCAGCCGGCACTATGCTTTTGAAGGCCGCTGTTTCGTTTTGGCAGTTGGCTTGATGATGCGTCCTCACGACCTCCCTGCCGAGCTGCAAGCTGTCGCAGACGCGCAGAAGCACGGAGGGGAGTGGCTGGAGCGTGGTGGCAGCGCGATTGTCGGGCCCGACGCGCGCTACATTGTGGAACCCGTGTATGACAGGGAAGAGCTAATTCTCGCAGATTTGAATCTGAACGAAATTGACCAAGAATTCCTGACCCTCGATGTATCCGGGCATTACTCTCGGCCCGACGTGTTCACATTCCACACGAAAACGGAATAAGCTTCCCGCAAGACCAGCTTTCCGAGGAAGCGAACGCGGCGCTACTGGCGCTCGTAAGAGTTTGATCAAGTATTGGAGTTAGCCTAGGAGTCCCACCGCGGTCCGCGAACCGGCCGGGGTGGGACTCTTCTGCTGTTTATCTGTCGCCGCTTGAGTCGTGCCGTTGATCGTCGTCCCCTAAGATTTTGGCTCCAGGAAGCGCTCCGCCCCCCGGCGTGAAAATCACGGAGCACTCCACGATAATGGGTGTCTTTGTGATCGTTACCTCACCGGCTTTGGCGGCATTCGCGATCTCGGCCTGCGACTTCAGCACGCGGCCCTGGTATCCGGAATTAAATGCAACCAAGCTGATTTGCCACAACGGGGAGTAGTTCGTGTCAGTGTTAGCGGGACCGGCCGGATGCGGTGCGGAAGCTAACACGTTTCCTTGGGTAAAGTTAGTAAACACGAAAATGTCATCCACAGCCGGAGAGTCAGGCAGCGTCGCGAAGTTCGTAGGAATAAAGTTGGAGTTAAATCCAGCGGCGACCTGGTGTGCCAGGGTAATAATCGCTGCCGGAGCGTTCGGGTTGACGCCTACTTCAGGTGTGATGTACAGCGCCTCTGCGCCATTGTAGTAGCCCGCCTGCAAAGGCAGGATGACCCTGGGCGACGGATGCTGGCTTTGAGCGTTCAGTGTTTCGTGTCCAATGCCAATCGAGACGAGAACCCCGAATGCTAAAACTGTACCGCGAAGGATGTTCGAGAAAACCTTAGATTGAAAGAGATGCATGCAAATCACCTGTCCTTTCTTAATAGTTTTTTTGTGGAACAAACCACAATTTTTGCCGGGCGAAACACCAGCACGCGCTGTTGAGGAGTCGGATGCTTCTCCCTAGCTGAGACGCAGATGCTTCGGGGGGGTGCGAGGTTACGTGCGCCACTGAAGGATTTGGCTACCGGTGTCCGCGAAGATCGCGAAGGTTCTTTGCTATGCTGCCCGATCAGCCTCGACGGAACCTAATGACGAGAGGTAAAGCAGATACAACATAGGTGGGATCTGTAACTTATTTAGCTGGGCCGAATCTGATTGACATGCGCAGCAATACCTTACTGCTGATGCTCGGTTTGGCGTCCATCGTCGCTACCAGTCCAGCCCAGGCAAACTCCAATCATCTCAGTGGGCAGACGTCGCCGTACCTACAGCGAGCAGTTTCCCAACCTGTCGATTGGTATCCCTGGGGAGCCGACGCGTTTCAACGGGCAAAAGAATTAAACCGACCGATTCTGTTGGATGTCGGGGCCGTGTGGTGTCCGTGGTGTAGCCTCATGGACCGCGATACCTACACCAACACCGCAACCGCAGATTACATCAATCAGCACTTCGTCTCGGTAAAAGTTGATTTCGATTCTGCTCCGGAGTTGGTGGCACAATTGCAACGCGCCCAAGCTGTGCTAAACCTGCCTGCCGGGCTGCCTCTCACATCTTTCATCACGCCAGACGGAAAGCTCTACTTCGGTGCGGGATATCTACCGGTTGATCGCAAGGCGGGTAAACCGTCATTTCGAGAGGCAGCGGAAGAAGCTCTGAAGCTCTTTGTCGATAAGGGCAAAATCGAGGAAGAATCCTTTCAATTGGAGATTACGAAGTGACCATGAAAAAGATTGTTCGACTTTTGTTTTTGTTGCTGCTGGCGGCGCCCACCTCATTCGCAATCGATAACTTGAAGCTCAACCCGCATCTCGACTACGGAAGTGACAGCGCCGACGGTCCACTCATTACTGGATCGGACGCCGAGTCAGGATTTGTTTCGGGCAAGACCAACTACGTTATCATGTACGGCGAGGGATGCTTTAACTCAAAGAGGCAGGCACGGCGGACCGTCGAACTGTACAACAAATACCGCTCCCAGGTTCATTTTGTGGTCGTCGATCTTGACGTTCAGCGCTCGCCCGAACAGCAGGAACTGGTAAAGAAGTACTACAAGGGTTACATCCCTCACGTCCTCGTACTGGATGCGCATGGCGAGCCCCTTTACAACCAATCCGGCGAAGTGGACTCCGGAGTCATTGGAGACCTCTTCAAGAAATCTGCTGGGCAGTGAGTAACGAGATATCCAAAGATCTTAATCATTGAATGGAAGGTAGGACGTGCGCGAGGAATTCGCGGGGAAGACCGGTCTGATCGTGGGTGGATCCAGCGGTATTGGGAAGGGTGTAGGCAGAATTCTGCTTGAACGGGGAGCCGAAGCGGTAATTATCGTCGGCAGGAACGAGCAGAAGCTCCGGGCCACCGAGTTGGAATTAGGTTCGTTTGGCAAAGTGATCCCGAGCAACGCGGACATTGCCGACCCGGGGCAGTTAACCCGTCTTCTGGCGGAAATCGACGGTGAATTCAACGCCGTGGACCTGTTGGTAAACAGCGCAGGCGTCTTCCTTCCAAAGCCATTCCTGGAGCACACCGAAGAAGACTACGATCGCTACTTGAACTTGAATAAAGGCACATTCTTCATAACTCAGCATGCGGCTCGGAACATGGTGACCCGAGGCCGGGGCGGCGCCATCGTCAATATCGGCTCGATGTGGGCCAAGCAGGCTGTGCAAGCGACACCCTCCTCTGCCTACTCAATGGCTAAGGCAGGCCTCCATTCCTTGACCCAACATCTGGCGATGGAGCTGGCCTCGGCAAAGGTCCGCGTTAACGCAGTGTCGCCCGCCGTGGTCGAGACCGCCATATACGAGGCGTTCATTCCCCAGGCTCAAGTGCACGAGGCGCTGCAGTCGTTTAATTGCTTTCATCCCATCGGACGGATTGGCACGCCGGAAGACGTAGCGGAAGTTGTTTCTTTCCTGCTATCGGATAAGACATCTTGGATCACCGGCACAGTTTGGGATGTCGATGGCGGCGTCATGGCTGGGCGCAACAAATATTAGCTGGCGCAGTGTACAAGACCACCTACGCCGACCGGCCATGGGCCGAAACCATGCAGCACCCTGTGCATTTCAAAACCGCTCGCGGCTCGGTTACAAGTTCGTGCACTAAGACTCGAATTGCGAATGGAGTAGCAAACCCGAGACCCTTACGGGCACAACGTCGTCAATCTGCTTACCCCAAAAAAGCGCGGCTCACGTAGGCCAGCGCTACATCATCCTTAGAACAAGTCGGATGCCGGAATACTATGTTCGTGACAGTTCATACCGACGGACGAGACCGCAGGTAAGTACGTATGGACAAAACTTCTTGCGGATTCGTTGATGCGAACGATGCGAAGCATAGTGCGAGTACGAGGTGCTCTAACGAGGCGCCAAAGTACTGCCAAAAAGCGGCATGTGGGCCTGGATAATTGGCCGAAAACAATAAGGTGAACATGTAAATCATGCCGCAAATGCTCGCAGGACGCACCACAATCCCAAGCACGAGTGCCAGTCCGATGGCCAACTCACCATACGCCACCAGGAACGCAATCGGCTTAGCATAGGGGAGAACGAAATTCTTGAGAACGGGAACCATGAACGGATAGGCTCCGTCCTGAAGAAAGCGACCGATCCAGTACTGAAACCCACGGCCGAGCGCAAACTGCGTGCCAACAACTTTGTACTCGCCAAAGATGACAAACAGGGCACCGACGGCAATTCGAAGACCAGCAAGCGCCCTGATGCTTGAAGTTTGCATGCGTTTACGCCGCCGGAGTCTCGAGAGATTACAAGAGTTCTAAAATCGTCTGCTAGGGCCGACCAATTTTGTGAACCACCGACGCCAGGCTAATTCAGTTTCGAGCTTGCGTCACTTGACCCTGTGCCAGTGCTCTCTTGATGTCCTCTTCGATCTCATTCCTTTTCTTCAAACCAAACACCTTGTCCACCACTTTGCCGTCGCGACCAATGTAAAACGTGGAAGGCAGGAACTGCACGCCGCCGAATGCGTTGCCTACGGTCTCCTCGCCCACAAGAATGGGGTAATTAACACAGAGGTCGTTGGCAAACTTTTCAATATCGTTGGGACTAGCATCATCCATTGCAACTCCCACCACCTGCAGTCCCTCCGCTCCATACCGATTCTGCAGTTCGACAAACCACGGCATCTCAATCCTACAGGGCGCGCAATAGGTAGCCCAAAAATTCAGCAGCACTGCCTTCCCGCGAAAATCTGAGAGCCGAACAGTCTTCCCGTCGACCGATTGCAACGTGAAGTCCGGAGCTACCTTGTCTTCCACATCCGCACGTGTAGCCCCGAGGTGACCAGCGGAGCGACCAGTTCGCTCAATGGCAAAGAGCACCATGAGCGTGACGGCCACCGCTGCAACAAAGGGTGACAAACGGCTTGCGTCTCATAAAAGGCTCCGTCATAAAGCAAATCGGTTCAAGAATGACAGGTAATTGGAAAGCAGAGTGAGGCGTCCGAAAACTAGCAACAGTCCGAGTGCAATCAGCAACGCACCGCTGCCTACCTCGACCGCGTGCATGTGAGCACGGAAGCGGCTATAGAACTTGAGAAAACGCTCGATACCCAAGGCAGTCAGCAGAAACGGGATTGCGAGTCCCATCGAATAGACGGCGAGCAGAACAATTCCTGCCAACACAGAATCCTGTGCGGCGGCAAAGCCGAGAATGACCGCCAAGATTGGACCCACACAAGGTGTCCAGCCGAAGGCGAACGCGAACCCGACTAGGAACGCTCCAATAATCGTGCTCCCCCTTTTACATTGTGCAGACGCTTGTCCGCATAAAGCGCATTGATCCGGAAAATTCCGGTCAGATGAAAACCAAAAATGACAATAACCACGCCGGCAAGTCTCGCCAGCGTTGACTTGTACTGCGCCAGCAACTGTCCAACCTCGGTCGAGATCGCACCCAGCGCGATGAACACAATGCTGAAACCCAGGATGAACCCGACCGAGTTAAGCATCACCTTGCGCAGTGATTGGGATTCTTGAGAGCGCAGTTCCTGAACTCCCACGCCTGAAATCAGCGACACGTATCCAGGAACCAGGGGCAACACGCAAGGCGACAGGAATGAAACCAGCCCTGCAAAAAAGGCCGCGATCGGAAGAGGAAGAGTTGACATTTGCATCCTTGTAGTCCTAGTTCGTGCTCACGGATTGCACAGCAGTTCCTATAACTCTGCCCTGATGTGGTTGCTGTAGAAACGCAATCAACCGCAAGTTGTGGGGGTCGGTCCCAGACTCCAGTTTCAACTGAACGTCCTGTGCGAAGCTCTGCCCCAGGTGCACAGAGCCAATTTTGAAAAGTGTTCTGACCACGGCGGTGTGTGCCAGCCTCTGCCCGCCATTCTCGCCTCTCGAAACTTGCGATTCGGCGTGATTAAGGGCGACAGCCACGTAAACCTCTGCCTCGTGCGAACCAAACGAATCAGTCAATGCTTCGGTTTCGATATGGGCGCGCAAAATATCCGTCCGCTCTACAGTAATGGAAGAAAGACGAACGGGGATCTTAGGCGCGCCCAAAGCCTGACCGAAGGCTTCATTGGCCGACCGGGCGCTGCTCCCAACAAACTCGATGCTTCCGTCTACGACCATCTGCGGAGTGTAAACGCTGCTTAGGCCCAGCCGGTCGGCATAAGTGTTTTGTCGATCGCTGTAGACGTGGGAAGAGTACGGATCCTTCCACCCCAGATCGTTCCAGTAGTCAACGTGTTCGCTAAGGACGACAATTTCTGCACCTGTCCTCGATTGCCGATCGAATTTCGAAAGCAGAGCATCAGCCGGCGGGCAACTTGAGCACCCTTCGGAGGTGAACAGTTCTACGAGTACCGGGCTATGGCTGACCAAGTAACGTGGCGTTTCCGCCGCACGCACCCAAACCCAGGCGGCTACGGCAAAAATCGCAAGAGTGGAAAGGAGTGGGGTTCTCATGGCATTGCCTGACCCCTCCTAGATGCGCAAACAATCGCGTAAGTTACGGGCGACGGGAAGAGCTTGTCCACATCATGCAGCAATTGACTAGAGTAACCGCCAGCTAAGGTGCGCGCGGCAGAATGCGGTTTCATGTGGGAGATGGCATTGGCGGCAGAGCCGAGCGCCCGCGGAGCAAGTGTCGCGCAATCGGGAGCGCGACACTCCATTTAGCGCCCAGCTCGCCATTGCGTTCAAAGCTGGCCTTTCGGGATCACGATCATTGCTAAGAGGACGTTCGCGGCCCGTGTGCCGCGAAGCTTCAGGAATCTAAATTGCTGGGAACCAGGAGAGATCTGCCTGTGAGTGCCTGCCTCGTAACCGTGTCAGCGGTGAACGACATTGTGCGGAGCGAGTATGGGAATTCCTCACCACAATCCAGGCACACCTCGTAGGTGTGTCCCGAGATGGTGAATGGCCGGCTGGTATTGAAATGCCAGCAACCAAGACATCTGAGAATCGCAGTGCCATGTCTATCAAAGCTTTCCACATATTCGTTTCCCATGACCACACTGGCCGCAATGTCAGCGACGCTCTCGATGCCCGCGCGCTGAACCCTTTCGCATGTGCACCTCAGCACCGCCTTGCTCGAAATGGACCTCATCCATGAGTGTTCTCATCAAGTAAACGCCTCGGCCATGTTCGGACTCGACGTTAACGATGGCCGTTGGATCCGGCATCTTGTTGGGGTCAAAACCTTTTCCCTCGTCCTTGATAATGATTGACACTTCGCCACCGAATTGAATGCGGCAAGTGACTTGAACCTTCTTCTCAGCGTCCTGGCGATTGCCGTGGAGCACCGCATTCGCTAACGCTTCGCGAAGTGCAATTTCAACGTCGCACTCGTCTCCAGTTACACAATCGCATTCCTGGATCATGCTCATCAGCCAATCTACAGCACCTGAGATCGCATTGATTTCGCTTCGCATAGTGATCGATAAGGCCGCATTCGGACCCGCTAAGCGTGGCTCACTGGATAACGAGGTAACGTTGAACTGCGAATTCATTTCGCTTGACCCCACTCCACTGCAACACACTCAGATTCAGGCACGCTATAGAAGTTACAACTCTCGTTAGGAATCATGTCTCACAACCGTGAGCACGTTCCGAAACGCATGTGGTACACACTAAGGAATCCGGCGCCCGCGCCCACGCGTATTCATCCCGTGCTCAACGCCTCGGCGCTTGGGAAAACAGAAATATGATACGAGCTAAGTGGCTAGTAACTTTGCTCTCAGCGTTCGCATCAGATCGAGTACTGCGTAAGCTGGCCAGTCGTCGAGTTCGCGCCACAGCATAATTGATTCATTTCTGAGCGCAAGGGTATTTGAAACATCCGGACGCCGAGGCGGAATTTGCACCGAAGGAGAGTATAGAGTATGAAGACAAGACCGAATCTCGGGTTAGCCATTGTGGGAGGTTTTGTAGGGACACCAGCCACTTTTCTGAACATGCTCTTCAGCTTATCGCATTCGTGGATTCTTTATGGATAAACACCCCGATTCTCGGGCATAACTGCATTTGTATCGAAGCTTTCACCGCGCTGCCTGTAGTTCGGGAGTGATGTCCAGGGGTTCCACAGGAAAGCGCTTGCTGATGAACTCTGCTGCACCCTGTTTGAGGAATTGCGAGAAGCTAGGTTTGTGCTTGGCCGGGGACGCGGGAAAGTAGCCGCCGCCGTCAAAGAGCTTGCCGTCAGGTGTGACGAGCATTGTCAAAGGGAATCCTGAGGGCAGTTTCGCACGAGATTGCGCGAGTTCGAGTCTGTGGGCAAGTTCGGGTTGCGCGTCATAGTCGACGCGGACAGCTACGTAGTGGTGGTTTAGGAACGTCGCGAGTTGAGGATTGCTGTATGAATCGTTGTCCATCTCCGCGCAGAAAGGACACCAGCTAGCACCGATTTCGATGAGGAATGGCTTTCCTGTCTGGCGGGCAAGAGCGAAAGCGTCGGGGCCAAGGGTGAGCCAAGCGACCGGTTGCGAAGAGGCGCGGCGTAGGAATTCGGACTTTGCGTTTGCGAGGCTGTTCGCTTTGTTTGCCTGAGGCGCAGCGTGAAGATTCGCGAAGCAAAGAGTCAATGTGAGAAGGGCGACGAGCTGGTACTGAAAGCGTTGCACAAGACCTCCTGGTTCCGGCGGAACGTCGAGATTCCGGTTCTTTCGTTTGTAGATCCTCGTTAAAGCAGTGATGCGCGAGAGCCGAGAAGGTTTCAGGAGACGGTGGAAGGCGTGTCTGGGACAAGCGGCCCCAGACGGATGGCTGGTGACGCTCTCTTCTTGTCAAGCCGCGGCGAGAAGCAAGTCCGCCTGTAACCTTTGTTCAAGTCAAACATCTCCCTCAGGCGCAGTGAAGGAACGAACGGCCGCGAGCGAAACCGTCGCCCGGGGGATACTGCTGCTGACTGTCTATTCCGCCGGTCTGGCCATTCCCTTTCTACTAACGGCGCTCGGTATCAAGCAGTTTCTTGGGTTCTATAGGGGCTTTCGCACGCAGCTGCACCGAGTGGAGTTGTTCATCTATTTTACGTGTCGAGTTAGCCTCTGCTCTTGGTGAGTTCCTCCAGCATGGCGACGGTTTCACTGGGTTCGGGACGTATGGTGTAATCCGGGCTCACATTGGCGCTGCGAATCACGCTTTGTTGGTCAACGATGTAGCGTGCAGGCATCGGCAGGCGGAATGCGTTCTCGCCGTGGTATTCATCCAACTTGTTTCCGAATTGCACATACACTGTTTTGAGGTAATCGGGAAGTGTGAATACGAGGCCAAATTGAGCTGCCACTTGCAGCCCACGGTCGGTCAGTACATCGAAACCCAGATTGAGGCGACGATGAACCGAATGACCGTACTTCTCCAATTGCGGCGAGATTGCCACCAGGCTAGCTCCTAGCCGCTGTATATCAGGTAAAGCTGTCTGTAGAGCCTCCAGCTCCATGTTGCAGTAGGGTCACCAGTGACCACGGAAGAAAGTGATTACCAGCGGGCCTTTTGCAAGGAGTTCAGCAGAAGAGATCGAGTTTCCGTCCTGGTTGTTCAGGGTGAATGCCGGCGCCCGTTCGCCCGCCTTCAAAGCACGTTCGGCCAATCCCGACTGGCGCAGGTCTTCCGTAGCTCGATGAAAGACTTCGATTATCGCCTTGGGAGCGTTGTAAGGTGGGCCCCCGGATTCGAACTGCGATTTAAAGCCATCCATCTTTTGCGCAAGAGTCATCGAGTACCTCGCGTCGCAATTGCCGCTGTAAGTTCAAAATCTGAGGTAATTTCGAAAGCCGGCCGCAGTGTCTTGTAGACGGGACACTTTTCCGCGTATACGCGGTGGACGCGTTCCACGGTTTCCCTGGTCTGCTCGGCTCCATCAAGTAAGTAGTGAACGTGAACTCTGCGAATTACCAGAACCCCCTGATCGGATTCGATTTCCCCTCTCACTTCGGCCCGCAACCGGCCATTGCTCGCATCTATTTTGCGCGCTTCCAGCGCGCCCCCGAAGGTTCCGATCATTCAACCCCCAAGGGCGGCCACAACATAATCAAGAGTTGCCGCGTGCGATTCGGGTAGTTTTGCTGGATCCAGGCCATAATGCTCGGCAATGGCTCCATGGACGCTGAAGACTACTGGCTGCGATTCCCCTGGCAAGTGCGCTATTCGAAGCGGCCCCGACCGCCGTTCGATCCGAACGTTGGAGACATACACTGGAGTTGACATTTCAGTCCTCATTTCTTTCATGAAGCTAGTTGGCGCTGTCGTTAGGCAGAAACCCTAGCGTTTCCAGTGCTTCCCGCGCCGCTGGTAATCGCCCAGTCTGATTTCTTCATTTTCTCGATGAAGCCCACTGCGTTAGAGTGAGAAATAGGCGCAAAAGTTACATGGCGAATTCTCCAACTGCGACCACTGTGAGTCCG
>CAVREP010000025.1:0-425511 GCA_963720155.1 uncultured Acidobacteriota bacterium | reverse complement strand
GTGAGTACTTCCTTTGCCTCACAATACAGCTTTCTCTGAAGGAACCGGATCATATTCGGTGTTTGCCAGGCTTCATCGCAAATCACCTTCACCTTGCCACCTTCTTCCTGCACCATGTGCTGGACGAATGGTTCGAGGCAGAGGTGCGACCTGACCCCCTGCGGGTCATCTATGGCGAGTCATCGTGCCTAGCCTCCGAGCAGCATGCTGCTGGTGCCGCGCCCACGGGTTCTCAGCAACCAGGAAACAAAAAAGGAACTTCCGAACTGTTTCATGCGCGGGCCCGGAGTATCCGTCGAGCAGGTGATCGTCGGATCGAGGTGAACTGGCACTGCCTGACCAAATCCCCGAAATGCGGCTGTAAAACGGATCGCGCTTGGTTTCACGGCGTGGGCCTCCCCTACCAAGGACCGGCGCCGGGGAAAAGAGGGCCGGGCAGCGGCGATCTGTGCCACCCTACGCGTCCACCCGTATTGGTAACCACGTCGGTTGGAGTGTGCAATGGAGGCAATGCGTAATCGAGGAACTTGCGCTCGCCTGGAAGCACCTCCGTGCCAGCGTACAAGAATGATCGTGGTTCGACGACTACACGCGATCGGGAGCGTCTCGCGCTGGCGACTCGCGGCGCTGTAGTAACCGTAGTGAGCTTCTTAGGCTGCTCGCCCCCTGGAGACGAGTTTTTCTCGGTCTCTCGGGGAGTGGGTCTTGCGCCGAATTGATCTTCGGGAGGCTGGGTCGGAGTTTGTCGAACGGGGGGCTGCCTTGGAGCTTGCTCCCCAGCAGGCGGCGTGGGCACCTGGTCGAGCGGAAAACGCTGTTCGAACGTGTCGGTCGTCCGCGTCTTGCTGGATCCCTGTGCCCAAACGCCTGTAGGGGCGTCAAGCAGCAGTGCAACAGCAGCCATTAACGCGGTGGCATGACGCAGGCCAGTCATGCTGGGTTCTCCCGTGATGCTTGATTTCGTTTTTACTGAACCCAGGTCGACGAAATTCTGTAAACGAATGCTCGGTTCCAGAAAAATTGCTTCCTGATGGTAACCGGGAAACTTCCGGGAGCACTAAACTTTTAGCGATTTGTCCATATACAGTGACAACGCCGAGGAGCCTTGAGCGGTCACCTCCAGCCGATCGGCGAAGCAGCGATCGGCTTCCCCACGCCTGCCGCGATCGCGCAGGCCGGGCCTTCCTCGGAACTGGTGTTTGGACGAGGTGCCGGACCGCCGCCGATGGGCAAGAGGCGCTCCCAGAGCTGGCGCGTCTGACGAGGGCCGTGAGTTGCTGCACGCCGCGGCCAGCCCGGCTAGCCGGCTTTTCAGCTTAATCCAGCTCTTCACCCGGCCGGAGCAATTCGAGGCATTGTCGCCCTGCCCAATGTCGCGAGGCCCTCGCGATCAAGCGCGAGCAGGTCGGAGCGGTAGTATTCGATGCTCCGACCGTAAAATCCGGTCGGAGCATCTGGAGGGCTTGGAGTGGATTCCCGACAGGGAAGGCCCCCGACAAGATCAGGCTAGGCCGCGATCCCTAACAAGCTTCAACGTTTGTCGAAAATTGTTGCAGTTGGTTAAGCCCGGAAATCGGGCACTTTTGCACACCCGCATACCACAACATTTCAAGGCGAGTGAATCGCCAAATTTTGGTGACGTCCGGGCCGGTCAGGCGGCGGCGGTTTTGGGCTGGCGGTCGGTCGGCTTGGCGATGACCCCCCGCCGCGCGACGCGATGAAGCCACTCGACCTGTCCGTTTCCCGCAGGTATGGAATAATGTGAGCATATGCGCGTATTGGTGCGCATATGCTCTCAATGTCAAGTCCTGGGGCGCCCGCCCTGCGAAATACGGCGGACCCATTGACACATACGCGTATATGCGCGTATATACGCGCAGATGCCTTTTCCCGAGATACGAGGATTGATCATGTCCACCCCAACGCTGCCGGGACCCGAGGAGTGCAATTGCTTCGCCGTCCGCTCCGCCGCTCGCCACGTCACCCAGCTCTACGATCAATTCCTGGCGCCGGCCGGGCTGCGCTCCACCCAGTTCTCCATCCTGGCAAAACTCAAGCGCAGAGGGCCGCTCACGATCAACGCCCTTGCCGATGAGATGGTCATGGATCGCACGACACTCGGGCGTAACGTCCAGCCGCTGGAGCGAGACGGGCTGATCCGGATCGAAACGGCACCATCCGACCGGCGCGCCAAACAGCTTCACTTGACCAAGGCCGGCGAGAAGCGGCTGCAGGCCGGGCTCAAGGCATGGGCAAAGGCGCAAGCGCGCTTCGAGGCAGGTTTCGGCAACAAGCGCGCCGCCGAGTTGCGGACGTTGTTGCGCGCAGTAACTGCCGGCCAGTTCACGCCGCCGGCGCAGCTCGAAAACCGGTAAATCCGCCTGCTGTACGCGGGTCGGGGCGCGGCATAATAGGTGCATATACTTGTGTATGAGGCTCACATGGACGCGCTGACAAAATGGAGTGTCACGGCGACCAAGGCGAAGGCGCGACTGACCTTCAAGCAGCTCGCCTTGGTTGCGCTGGCCTGCGTTGGGGGGTTGGCGGCGTCCAGCTACGGCTATTATTGGTGGACAACCGGTCGCTTCATCGAGAGCACCGATGATGCCTACGTAGGCGGAAACGTCACTCCGATCTCGCCGCACATTGCCGGGTTCATCGCGGACATTCTGGTCACCGACAACCAGCGAGTTGATGCAGGACAGGTGCTGGTGCGCCTCGATGATCGCGATGTCCGCGCTGCTGCCGATCATGCCCAAGCCGTCCTCAATCAGCGTGCAGCGATGCTGGCCAGCTTGCGTGCCAAATACGCATTACAGCAGGCCACTGTCGAGCAGGCCGGCGCCGACCTTGACGCCAAGACCGCCCAGGCCGGTTTTGCCAGGCAAGAGGCCGAGCGGTATCGGACGCTCGCTCTTTCGGATTACGGCTCCCGGCAAAACGCGGAAAGAACCTTCGCCCAAGATCAGGCGGCGAGATCCGCTCGCTCTGACTTTCGCCGGATTTTCCATCGGCATGGACGGGCACGATCGCGCTGCGGCGTTTGCCGCATTCGAGGCAGCGCTCGCTGTCAGCCCGTCAATGGCTCTCGCCTATATCCTTGGCAGCGTTATTCTCGGATGGACTGGAGAAGGCGAGCGAGCGATCGAATGGGGCGAACGGGCGATGCGTCTCAGTCCCTTCGATCCCTGGGCTTTTGCAGCCTTCGGCTCGCTTACACTAGGGCATTCCGTCCAATCTAATCCTGCACATAGCATCAACTATGTGTTGCTAGCGGCACCGCTTGCAATGCTCGGGCGCCTCGACGAAGCAAAGGCTGCTGCCGCACGAGTTCTGGAATTACAACCTGCATTCCGGTGCAGCCGTCAATTTTCCGGCGTGGATTGCGCGCCGGCACTTGCTGCATCTCTTGGCGAAGCGCTCCGCGCCGCCGGCCTGCCGGAATAATCTTATCAAGGCGCGATTGTTCGTGAACGAGCCCGTCCGCGCCGACGAGGTGATCGAGTAGGATGCTTTTTGCCAAAATCGATGCTGGGATCATTTGTAGAAACGCAGTTCTTTGAGACGCGAGGAGACGGCCAAGTCATCGAGACAGGTGTTCGGATTTTCCGGCGCGCAGGCGGTTACTTGATTCACCAGAATAGACCCTATCTGACCGCAGTCGTTGTCGACCGCGAACGTCCGGACAATGGTCTTGACGGGTCGGACTGGACCCATCTCGATCAGCAGCCTGCGGACGATGCCGCCATCAGGGGCGAAGACGACAAGATCTAGCTTCATGCTATCGACCGCAGTGTCGGATTTGTTCTCGATGACGAAATTGAGCCGGCAACGGTTTTCAACGGCCTCGATGCTGTTGAGCTCGATAAGAAATTTTTCTTCCGCTGCGAAGGCAGCGGGCTGAGCCAATAGTTGCAGTCCGAGGAGCGCTGGCGGGACGAAACGCATATTGTCTCCTTGTACTGAGAAAGAACCCGCGGCCCGAGTTCATCCTACTCCTTCCAACTTAGATCAGCTCAAGCGCGCAACGCAGAGTGGATCGCGCCGCTGTTCAAGGCGGACAACGCGACGCGGTCGTTCTTCGCCTCGAAAACGGGAAAATTATCGGAAGGGTTTCGGGATTGCCGGCAAATCGGCTCGTTTGAAAAGTCAGGTGTTCGCGCTGCGCTGGGCGCCGCAAACTATCGAAGGGCACATTGTCGAGCGTCATCGAGATGGTTGGAGGGGGATAGAGAGGGGGGGCTGACGTCTAGCCGCGCGAAGCGCCGGTGATGAAGAGGGTCTTGCCTTTGAGCGACATCGACGTCACCGCTTGCGTGCAAAGAATGCTTCGAAGGCCGCCTTCGCCTCTGGCGAATTTAGACGTTCGCTGAAGATTTTGGCTTCCTGATCGATGCGCGTCAGCAACTCATCGGTCGCTCCGCGCGTCAGAGCGCGCGAAAGTGCGACCGCACCGGCCGGCAGCGCTGCGATCTCACGCGCCGCCTTCAAGCCTTCGGTATCGACGTCCTTAGGCGCGACCACGATGTTAGCGATGCCGAACTCCTTGGCCTGCGTCGCGTTAAGCGGGTGCCCCATGACCAGGAACTCGAACGCGCGGCGCTGGCCCATCAGACGCGGCGCCAGCAGGCTCGAGGCCGCTTCCGGGATCAGGCCGAGGCTGACGAACGGCGTTGAAAAGTATGCGTCCGAGCCCGCGACCACAAAATCGCAGTGGAACAGCATGGTGGTGCCGACGCCGACCGCGACCCCGCTCACGGCCGCGACCATCGGCTTGTTGCAGCGAACGAGCGCGGGCAGACTGCCGGCGCACTGCAATCGGTCAAGGTGCCGAGGATTGGCTTTCTGGGTTTTGGCCCCGCGTCTGCTTACGCCACGCGGGTGGAGGCACTACCTACGTCGAGGGTAAGAACATCGTCATAGAATTCCGCTGGGCGGATAGGGTCGACGAGCTGCCCGCTCTCGCAGCCGAGCTGGTCCGCATGCCCGTCGACATAATCTTCGCGAGTTCTTCGACCCTGGTCGAGCCCGCCCGACAGGCGACGCAGACAATCCCAATTGTTTTCTCGAACCATGCAGACCCGGTCGGCGTCGGGCATGTGACGAGCCTCGTCCTTCCCTCCACCGGCAATGCACCGCACAAAGTACCAATTCCGGTGGAACGTCACGGTTGAGGGTGGGTCGCAACTGCGTTACTTCCGTTGATCCCCCGTTAACAGCAGCATGGCGGACACAAGAGCGGTTCGCGTTCGGCGGAGAGTGAACCCAAATGGATAAGAGCGCCAAGAGTTTTGGTGCGATCGATGTTCATCATCACATCATTCCTGATTTCTACCGCACAGCTATGAATCGGGCTGGTTTGGGTGTTCCCGTTCCGGGCGTCGACTATCCGACGTGGAGTGTCGATTCCAGTCTTGCCGTTATGGACCGGAATGGCGTGGCAGCGGCGGTGGTATCGATAACCGAGCCTAATATTCATTTTGGCGATCAGGCAGAGGCAAATGCTCTTGCTCGTGAAGTGAATCAATATTTTGCGGAGCTTATTAGTGGACGTTTCGGCGCATTTGCAGTCTTGCCCCTACCTGATGTCAATGCATCGCTCGTGGAACTGGAGCACGCTATTGATGATCTTGGGCTTGATGGTGTTGGGCTGCTAACTCACTACAAGGGTGTTTATCTGGGGCACCCTTCACTTATGCCAATTCTTGCTGAGATCGAGCGTCGGGGTGTCCCGGCTTTCGTACATCCAACGGTTCCTCCGAGCAAAGATCAGCCGATATTCGGCCTGCCCCCGTCGCTCTATGAATTTACGTTCGACACAACTCGAGCTGTCGTCAATCTCCTTTACAGTGGGGCATTAGATCGTTATCCAAATTTGCAATTGGTATTGTCACACGGTGGCGGCACTATTCCCTATCTCGCGAAGCGTTTGACCTACGGGCCCGTAATCAATTCACGCCTGAGCGAACGAGCTCCAAGGGACATCATCGCTGTATTACGCAGGCTGTACTACGACATAGCCTTAACCGCGAATGGTTTTGCACTTCCATCGCTACAGGCTTTGTTGGAACCTCGGTTCGCCCGAACTGGTGCACTCAGGGCCAAATCCGGTCCGCGGTTATCGGAGCGGTCGCGAAAATCGCACCAGCGCGCATCTGTGTGGCCCGCCACAATTCACGGTGCACAGGATTCGCGTGGAACTTATGAGGATGAGGACGATTCGGGCTTGGCGATACCACATCCACAAAATCAGGGCCGGTGGTAATGACGCCGCCATTCACCAGATCGCAGCCGTTTCGCCGTCGGTTCGCCCGAACTGGTGCACTCAGGGCCAAATCCGGTCCGCTTGCTGTGCTAGGCTGAGGGGGTATCCCGCGCGCGTTGCTGCTCGAATGGACACGCGAGCATTCACGGGCACGGAGGTTGCGTGAGCTGGCGCCGGTCGCCTGCAGCATGAGCCGTCGACAAAAGATGTCCTGGTATATCGCGTAAATAATTTGAACGGTCACACCTCGCCATGGACGAAACTGGGCTACGCAATTTCACTATCAATTTCGGCCCGCAGCATCCGGCCGCGCACGGCGTGTTGCGCCTCGTGCTCGAGCTGGACGGCGAGGTCGTGCGACGTGTCGATCCGCATATCGGCCTCCTGCACCGGGGCACCGAGAAGCTGATCGAGCACAAAACTTACTTGCAGGCGATCCCGTATTTCGACCGCCTCGATTACGTGGCGCCGATCAACCAGGAGCACGCCTTCTGTTTGGCGACCGAAAAGCTCCTCGGCATCACCATCCCGCGCCGCGCCCAACTCATCCGCGTGCTCTATTGCGAGATCGGACGGCTCCTTTCGCATCTGCTCAACGTCACCACGCAAGCTTTGGACGTGGGCGCACTCACGCCGCCGCTGTGGGGCTTTGAGGAACGCGAGAAGCTGATGGTGTTCTATGAACGCGCTTCGGGCAGCCGCATGCACGCGGCCTATTTCCGGGTCGGCGGCGTGCATCAGGACCTACCGGAGAAGTTGATTGACGATATCGAGGCGTTCTGCGATCCGTTCCTCAAAGTGTGCGATGACCTCGAGGAGTTACTCACCGATAATCGCATTTTCAAGCAACGCAACGTCGACATCGGGGTCGTGAGCCTGGCCGACGCCTGGGCCTGGGGGTTCTCGGGAGTGATGGCGCGAGGCTCCGGCGCCACCTGGGATCTACGCAAGGCGCAGCCTTACGAGTGCTATGCGGAATTGGATTTCGACATCCCGGTCGGCAAGCACGGCGATTGTTACGACCGCTACTGCATTCGTATGGAGGAGATGCGCCAGTCGGTGCGTATCATGAAGCAATGCGTTGCCAAGCTGCGCGCACCGGATGGGCAGGGCCCTCCTCACCTTATTGACGCCAAGATCGTGCCGCCGCGCCGCGCCGAGATGAAGCGCTCCATGGAAGCGCTGATCCACCATTTTAAGCTTTATACCGAAGGTCACCGGGTTCCGGCGGGCGAAGTTTATGCCGCCGTGGAAGCGCCGAAGGGCGAGTTTGGCGTATATCTCGTCTCCGACGGCACCAACCGTCCCTACAAGTGCAAAATTCGCGCGCCGTCGTTCGCGCACCTACAGGCCATGGACTTTCTCACTCGCGGCCACATGCTGGCCGACGTGACTGCGATCCTCTCATCGCTGGATATTGTATTTGGAGAAATCGACCGCTGAATTGCAAGCCGCACGTACGGTTCTGGGCGGGGGGCGTGCGATGAAACGCACGTCCCTACCGCTATGTTGCGTGCCCCAGGCCGTTCTCGAAGTTGCCGACGTTTCCGCTGTCACCCAGTTGATATTGCGTGAACGACTTAGCTGCGATCTCGGCTTGTGGGAGCAGATGCATGATTTGCTTCCACGACAACTCCATCGAGCCCAATGCTGCACGACGCGGCTCATGCTCGAATCGCCGGGTTGATGGCAACAATATCTCCGACCTTGAATTTGTACGGCATCCTTCTTGAAATACCAACCGTCGTTGCGAGCACTGATTTGTCGCGGCAGAGCTGGGTCGCGGGGGCCGGAGTATCGCTGTGTGGGTTCAAAACGGCCTCGCTGTAGTGCTAGGGTTCATTGCAGGGGTTTGGAATTTTTGCCGAGGGTTGTCTGGAATGAGTCTCGTGGGAAACCAGTAGGCTCCGACGGCGACGACCTGCGGCGGGCACCTCCGCAAGCGCCGCCCGCTCGTCACAATCCCATCCTTTGAGATTATCTGATTCGCTTCTAGCGGCACCAATCCGAGTGGAATCCGAGTGGCGACGTGCCGTTCACTCCGACGAGACCGCCGCTGAAAATACAGCGGAAAAACAGCGGGTCCGGCAACAAATGCTTGCGCGCAATTGGCACGACGACGCGATCCTCTCCGGAATTGGGTTCGTTCTGCCAAAAATCTTATTTGATTGCAGGTTTAATTGACCTCTCCTAAAGGTTGCACGCGGATATGATGCTCGCCCGGATCGCTCGGAGGCCCGGGTTCGTCGCGCTGAGCGCCGAGCTTGTTACCTATGTGTCGCCCGGGAGCGGAACTCGTATTTTGCGCATTTAAAGGACCGCATGGTCCAGGTGCAAGTAACGCTGGTTGCGAGCCCCCGCAACCACCTTTACCGAACGAGCGAACTCATCGTGAACGGCCCCGGAAACGGGGCTGTTTTCATTCGAGTTCTGGGCCAGATGGACCATCCTGGCGATGTCGCCGACGAGCTCGACCTCAAGTCCGGCCTCGGCGGTAGGCCGGAAGATCACCTGATCGACCAATGAGCGGATGATTTCGACTGCCTCGGTGCGCGTGGCGTCGTTTTCCAGGAGGTTCTGGAGGGCCGCGACCTTCCGCCGATAGATGGCAGCAAGATTGGGATGGAGCCGCACCGGCTCGTCCAAAAGGCCAGCAAGTCCTTTCGCGACCTCGCCTTGGCGGGCCTCCAGTGTTTCTAGTTTGGTCTGAACGCTTGGGCCTTTCAAGGCACCGGAGGCGAAGGCATCGAGGAGGGTATCGATCCGGCGCTCAAGATCCTTTTGTTCGCGCTGGAGACCCTCGCGCCGGTGATCCCGGTCACGCGAGGTTCGGTTGATCTCGTCGTTGAAGGTCCGGACAAACTCGCTGACGAGATCCGGCGCCATCAGCTGATGTCGGAGAGCTTCGACAATCCATCTTTCGATTTCGCTTCGACGAATGCTTGCACGATTGGTGCAGGTTCCTTGCCGACGGGCAGTGGAGCAGGCGATGTAGTCCTTGCCGATCGGTGCGGCCGGGCCGCCGCAAACGCCGCAAACCGCTCTCCCGGTGAGGAGATGTTGGGGGCGGCGGCGGGTCCAGAACTTCGTCGCGCGGGCGTTGACTACCCGGTCGCTGTTCCTAATGGCGCCTAGCCGCGTTTGTGCCCAGTTCCAGAGATTGTCGTCTAAGATCCGCAGCTCGGGTACATCGCGAAAAACCCAGTCCTCACACGGATTGATTCGAGAGACCCGCCGCCCCGTCGATGGATCCTTGGTATAGCGCAATCGATTCCAGACGAGCCGCCCAACATAGAGCTCGTTGCGCAGAACACCCGTCCCGCGGAGCGCGTGCCCACGGATCGTCGTGTCGCCCCATGGACGGCCGCCAGGGCCCGGTGTGCCCTCTCGGTTGAGTTCGGCCGCGATCCGGCGCGGGCTCTTGCCCGCGGCGAAGTCCGCAAAGATGCGACGAACCACTGCCGCCTCGGCCTGGACGATCTCGCGGCCACCGCGCTCGCCGTTCTCGACGATGGTGTAACCATAGCAAAGTCCTCCACCTGAACGGCCCTGTTCGATGCGGCCGCGCAGCCCACGGCGCGTTTTGTCGGCGAGGTCCTTGAGGAAGAGGGCGTTCATCGTGCCTTTGAGCCCGACATGAAGTTCACTGATTTCTCCTTCCGTAAGCGTCACGATACGAATGCCCGCAAAGCTCATCAGCTTGAAGAAGGAGGCGACATGCTCCTGATCGCGACTGATGCGATCGAGCGCCTCCGCGAGCACAATGTCGAATTCGCCTTTCCGCGCACCCTCGAGGAGTTTTTGATAACCAGGACGGAGGTGGCTCGCGCCCGATATACCACGGTCCGTGTATGTTGCGGCGAGCGTCCATTTCTCGCGAACGACCCGCTCAGTGCAAACGAGGACCTGATCCTCAATCGATGCTGCGCGTTGGAGGTCGGACGAATATCGGGCGTATATGCTCACGCGCATGATGGTTCTCCGCGATCGCGATGCGCAATCGTCCTGCTTTTGCTGATCGAGAGCACCAACTTTGGGTCCTTCTGGTTGCTGCTGGTTTTATGTCGGCTCTGCCTCGTGGCAATTACGAGCGTCCGCAGCCTGTTCCTTGCATTCGTAAGATGTGCTGCAAAGCGCTGCCCCGCCTGCACCGAGCGCGCAAGATTGTATGCCGTTCATTGACCTCTGGCGAATCATGCTGGAGCAGCCCCGGGATTAAACCAATCTTCTCAGGTGCGTCCATCGCCAAAAAGGTCGCTGCCGCTCGACGGAAGTCATGAAGACCCATTGCCTTTCCAATAATACATAATTCTTTGATTTCAATGCTATTCATCTGCGTTCTGCATGTCTTCTTTGTCTAGATTAGATTAGGAGCTGGCGATAGCAGACGCTCAAGCTCGAGCTCTTGGCTACCAATTGTGCACCGCCAAGCTTCCCCGAGACGAGTATTCGCTTGGCGATCCAGCGGCGGGCGGTCCGGAGCGACACCCCCGTGAGCCGAGCGATGTCGCGGGCGCGCAGATATTCGGGGGCGTCCGTCATTTGCGAGCCTGCGATTGAGGGTTGTTTCGGGTGTCAGGTTGCGCCGGCGTGTCGAGGACAAATTCCCGGGCAGCCTGACGCGCCAGTAGGCACACGAGCGCCAGCAGCGCATCGGGCGTCGCCGCAGATCGACTGCTCTTAATGGTGGTTGAGGCGCCTTTTCGCATAACGACCCGAAAATGGCGGGTCTGCGGAAAAAACTCACAATGGCCAAATCGTTCTCAGTTTTGCCCTGAAGCGCCCTTCAGAATCGTGCGCACCCGGCTGCGCCAGGCATCCTCAGAAAATGCGATTTTTAGCGGCTTGCCCCCGGCTTCGAGGAAACGAATGAGGGGGCCCGCTGCAATCCCCTCCTTGGAGCGCTTGGGGGCCCCAACAGAGGTTGCGGGCTCCTTGCCGGTAATCATGCGATAGATGCTCATCATATCGGCGATCCAGTCGTTGACGGCGTCATCGCCAGGATTCCCTTGCCGCACTGTCAACGTGCCGACCTCGGCAACCTCAGTGGCCGCCTTCTTTGCGCGGCGATCGAACTCAGCCGCCGCGGCAATACTGTCGAGGATCTCCATCAACCGGCCTGTTCGCCGGGTAGCTTCTATGACAGCGTCCGCGTTGGGCTCGCCCGCCAAGACGAGGGCGTTGAGAATTTCGGGGTCACGCGGACCATCGGCTGCCGCATCAGGATCATTGACACCCAGGCTCGTAAGTAATCGGCGAGCCGCTTTGGCAATCCGATCCAGCTTCTCGCGCGACTTGGATGGGGTGATACGGGTCGGTCGTCTTCTATCCAGCCGATACCAATAGGCCGCCGCTTCAAACCGATTTTCATGCTTCGCAATCTGCCCGACCTCCATGCCGATGGCGCTGGCGATTTGTTCGAAATTCCCGTGCGCGTATGTAGCCATCGGCGTGCAGGGTTTTGGACTCAGTAGAGCCTTTTCCAAGTTGGGTTTAGTTGCATTTCTACTGCACCCTATTTCGTGGTGCCACTGTCGAGCGGAAGTAAGTCTGAAAGGCGCCGCTCAGCACGCACTTGCCATCACCCGGTGGCGACCCAGATCAGTACGAAGAAGAACAGAGCGGCAAGCATATAGCCGGCGTCTACATCTTTGAGGCGGGACCGGCAGGGTGGACCGGCATCGAGGATTGCCTGTGTCCGCGATAGCCAATAGATCGCCCTGTCATGTTGGCCGGATCGCACATATGCGTTGGCTTTGCGCCAAGCGTGCATGGTTCTTGTCATGACGCAGCTTCTCACCATCAAGAATTGAATCAGCTCAGTCATTATCGGGGGTGGGGGGTGGGGAGGTGGGGCGCCCCCCTCCGGGATCACCTTTGGCAGGGTCCCCCCGTTACCCGTAACGCTGAGATTGACCCAGGGGATAATGACCCCCCGCCTAAGATGACCCAGGGGGTAATGACCCCCCTAACCCCCCGCGTTGAATGCACATAGCGCTCTGCCGGACACTGCATGTTCAGCGCCTGGTGCCGAACCGGCAGCACCGCGCTGCCGAAACAGATGCTCTACTCTGATTTCGTTGGAGGCAGCATGATAAGGCATTGTTTTTGGCGTTGGAATTTGCTATAGTCCTCCCGCCTCGCCCTGTCTTTGTCGGGGGAAAGGGCCGCCCTTATGAGAAAGAAAAAGGGAGCCTTTGTGAGGAAGAGAATCAAAGCCTCGTTTGATCCCAAAGTATTTCTCGCCAAGGTGGGCGAAGGAAAAACGATATCCAAATATCGAAAGGATCAAATTGTTTTTTCGCAAGGACAGGTCGCGGACGCGGTTTTTTACATCCAGCAAGGCGAGGTCAAGCTCACGGTCGTTTCCGAGCAAGGCAAGGAAGCGGTGGTTGCAATCCTGGGACCCGGCCACTTTTTCGGTGAAGGATGTCTGAATGGCCATCCTCTGCGCATCGCAACAACCAGGGCGGTCGTCGACGAATGCGTGATTACTCGCTTAGAGAAGGCGACCATCGTCGCCACTATTCATGATGAGCCAGAGTTTTCTGAATTGTTCATGTCATATCTGTTGACGCGGAACAGTCGAATTGAAGAGGACTTGATCGACCAACTATTTAATTCAAGCGAAAAGCGCCTTGCCCGGCTTCTCCTTCTGCTTGCAAATTTCGGCAAGGAAGGCAAGCCGGAGCCGATCGTGGGAAAGTTTAGTCAGGAAACGCTCGCGGAGATGATCGGCACGACCCGATCGCGCGTGAGCTTTTTCATGAACAAATTCCGCAAATTGGGCTTCATCGAATACAACGGAAAACTTGAGGTCCATAATTCCTTGTTGAACGTGGTTTTGTACGACAAGCCCGAGATCAACACGAGAGATGCGGGCGCTGCCACCTAGTGTCTTTCATTCGGATGATCTTGCTAATGGAACTGGCCCATAGGCTGGCCCAGGGTCAATATCCAGGCTGTCGAATGGAATTTCGAGCGTTTGGGTATCCCCAGTCGCAAAATAGGCCGCCCAATTGAGGGCGGCCCAAACACTCTTGCAGGTTGCGAATCAGCCGACGTGTGCGACCCGTTCCTGGGCCTTTGCCTCGGCTGTGGTAGCCGGTCGTACTGGAAGCTGGAGCACCGTTGCTTCCTGCCCTTCAAGCACGTGCGTCAGGAGCACGATCTGCCCATCGGGAAACTCCAACGCATCATGATGGGTTCGCGGGTTGTCCTTATTGACTTGCCGGAAGATCGCCGTCGAATGGGCGATCAAATTCGCCTTCCAGCCAAACAACACACGTGGGCTGCGCATTACCGGCTTGGCAAAGGCGAGCTCCGTTCCCGGAAGAACGCAAACCGCCGTGTTGGGATCTTCCTGCGCAGCGAACCCGCGAGTTCCAGTATAGAAGTTGTGGGTAGTCAGCTTGTCGCCAACTTTGGCCGAACGTGACTTAACGTTGTGCAAGCTATAATCGCACATGCTGAAGACCTCCTCTGTTGTCCCCAGCCCCAACCGACAAAAAAGCAAGAATTGCGCCTGGGGCTTAATGCTCCCCACGGCTCCGCCATGAGGGCACGACCGAGTGGTAAAATGATGGCAGGACACCGTGAGCACTCGCGGCGGGTCAGGAATCCGCGCGGCTTTGAGTTGCGGTGATCTGGGTCCAGTGCGGACCTCAGACTGGCGAACAATAGCGGCATTGATCCAGATCAACCGTTGGTTCCCACAAGATTGGCCCGGCCTCCGCGGTCAACGCTACCAGCCTCACGCCTTATTGATGGCGATCTTCTTCTCGCTCTTCGGTGCTTCTGGCCTCTTCGGCAGCGTGACCGTGAGTACGCCGTTCTTGAAATGCGCCTCGATCTTATCGGCATCAACGCCGTCCCACATCGGGCGTCGCCGCCGATCGACTGCTCTTAATGGATGTTGAGCCGCCTTTGCGCATAACGACCCGAAAATGGCGGGTCGGCGGAAAAACTCGAAATGGCCAAATCGCTCTCAGTTTTGCCCTGAAGCGCCCTTCAGAATCGTGCGCACCCGGCTGCGCCAGGCATCCTCAGAAAATGCGATTTCTAGTGGCTTGCCCGCGGCTTCGAGGAAACGAATGAGGGGGCCCGCTGCAATCCCCTCCTTGGAGCGCTTGGGGGCCCCAACAGAGGTTGCGGGCTCCTTGCCGGTAATCATGCGATAGATGCTCATCATATCGGCGATCCAGTCGTTGACGGCGTCATCGCCAGGATTCCCTTGCCGCACTGTCAACGTGCCGACCTCGGCAACCTCAGTGGCCGCCTTCTTTGCGCGGCGATCGAACTCAGCCGCCGCGGCAATACTGTCGAGGATCTCCATCAACCGGCCTGTTCGCCGGGTAGCTTCTATGACAGCGTCCGCGTTGGGCTCGCCCGCCAAGACGAGGGCGTTGAGAATTTCGGGGTCACGCGGACCATCGGCTGCCGCATCAGGATCATTGACACCCAGGCTCGTAAGTAATCGGCGAGCCGCTTTGGCAATCCGATCCAGCTTCTCGCGCGACTTGGATGGGGTGATACGGGTCGGTCGTCTTCTATCCAGCCGATACCAACTTATTTTTCGCTATTTTCTTCGCTATTTTTCTTCGACCGACCGAACGGATTTGTCCAGATTCCGCGGGACCTTTCATAGTTTCGATCCTGTTGGCTTTGCTATTTTCGCTATTTGCTCACGGCGATGCCGATAGCCGCCGTGTAAGGTCAGGCCGTTTTGTGCGTCCAAACAGCAAAAATAAAATAAAAAGAGCCCTGGCGGTAAGCTGGGGGCTTGGCTGACCAGGGCTCCGACCGCCGTCGCCCTTTGCAAGTGCGGGGGGATTGGCGCCAGCGGTACAGCGCGTAAGCTGCTCCCTTTCCCGAGGTTTGTCGAGTTGGCGGCCCCACCGAAAAGAATGAGAGCCCCGGCTGTGATGCCGACCAGGGCTCCCGATCCGACCGCTGGTCAGTCTGCCGCAAAGGAGCACGGCGGCGGTCGCAAATGCAGTCTGCTCTGTTTCGGGGTCGCCGTCGAGGGGCAGAACGCAAAACGCTGGCCGGGAATGCGGTACTGCGTCGCCCCACCCCGACCAGGGCCTTGATCCACCGCCCTACCGAAGTGGAGGTCACTGCGGTGGTCACCTGCAAGTGTGCTCCGCTTGCGTGCTCTGGTCGCTAGGACAAACTGGCGCGGTGATGAAAGCGGGCTAGATGCGGCTCGCCTCCCGGTACCGGCTCGACGCCGCTCTCGATTGGTTGCATAGCGGCTGCTCCTCTCAGTGCACGCGAACGCCGCTGAACTCGATGACAAGCGCCCCGTCCGGTCTGTCGAGCACCCTCCAGCCCGGTTCAATCGAGACCCACGTTCTCGCCTGTGGCGAGTTGGGCTCTCCGCGCTTGGCTATCGGCGTGCCGTCTACGATGATGAAAGGCCGACCCTCTTCGTCGAGGACCATCTCGCACCTTAGCGCTTGTCCCGTTTGTCCCGGCGCAGCATGCAGGCGCATGGGCTTGTGTTTCTTGACCATTGAAAGCCTCCCAGTGTGTCCGAACGGGGACGCGTGGCAAGCATCGCACCGGGCCTGCGCCATCTCTATTCGCAGTCTGTTCAGGCAACTATTGTGTTAGTGTCGTCATGGGTCGCTTGCCGAGGCAAGCATCTTGGTCACCTCGCTCTGGTCTAGAAAGTTGGGAGGTATGTTGTTGGTAAATGTTCAAATAGTCACGAGCCATCCGTTCGGCCGTAAAGCACCGCTCGAACTCGGCGCGGATTTTTGCTCGATCTAAGCTCGCGATCCGCCGCACGGCCGTCACTGCTTCCTCGATTGTGTCGACGATGAATCCGGACGTTCCGTCTTCCAGGACCTCGGGGACCGACCCGCGGCGGAATGCGATAACAGGCGTGCCGCATGCCATCGCCTCGATCATGACGAGCCCAAAAGGTTCCGGCCAGTCGACCGGAAACAACAACGCCGCAGCCTCGCCGAGTAACGCTGCCTTGTCCTCTTCGCCGATCTCACCGATGAATTCGACGTTCGAATGGGCGTCCACCATTGGGCGGATAACCTCCTCCCAATAGGCTTGATCGACGCGGTCAACCTTGGCCGCGATCTTCAGCGGCATTCCAGTTCTCGAAGCAATCTCAATAGCGCGGTTCGGCCCCTTTTCCGGCGAAATCCGACCGAGGAATGCAAGATATCCGCCGGCTGCCTTCGGGTGGAAGGCAAGGAGGTCGCGGGGAAGACCGTGATGAACAGTACCGACCCAATTGGCATGAGGCAAATACTTGAGGCGAAGAGCCCTGTCGCAGCAGCGCACCAGTTTTGCCGATGTCTTGGAGCCACCGCTGGCGAATAGCGTGACCTCATGCCCCTGGCGCATTAGCTCTTCGGTCAGATAAGAAACAATGCGCTCCGTGCCGCCATAAAGCGTGGGCGGCACACGTTCGTAAAGTGGAGCAATCTGCGCAATCTTCATCGGTAGCCCCACGCCAGCGCTGCGAGTGTACAAATTCAAAACTCGCCGAGTACGTTCGGTCGCAAATTGACCGTCCTTAGCTCTCCTTCTCATATGCGGAAAAATTCAAACCCTATCCGAGCAGATCGCCTTGATTTAAATCAAAAGACCAGCGTTCTTACATCCCTTCAGGCGGCAATCAACTTATTGCGCGAACATAACATTGGCGCTCCCGGACACACGCTCTCTTTGCGTGAAAAGTCCAGAGCAAACTGAGGAATGGTGTTGCTGAATCGGCGCCGATCATCTTTGGATCGGCCAAATCGCGGCAATCGCTGCAATCTCAGAAATGCGTTCGACGACGACCGTCAACGCGAGAACGTCTGCGGAAAACTCGGCTTAGCGACCGAGCTGCTCATCTGGGTATCGTCAGGTACGTAGATCTCGCGCGGATTCCTGAGTACGAGTCCTCTCACGCAGTCGGTCTCCTGACGCACAGATCGTCACCAGTGGCGGCTTGATCTCTTACGGGCGTGCGTATCGCCAACCGAGCTCAAACCGACGGTATCTTCGCGCCTACCGCGAAAGTCTCTGGTACGAAAATCTTCCGGGAAACCAAGGAGTTCGGCCGAGATTGCAAAAAACCGACGTCTGGGGTCACTGTGGATGAAATATCCCGACCTTGAGGGGGTAGGGTCGAACTATGGTGCGCGGGTGGTGAAGACCTACGAGGACTAGCCATCTATTGACCCCATCAACAAGCTCATGTCGCTCTTGCATTAACGCGACCAAATACGCAGGATCCGCCCGAGGAACTGAATGGATACGATAGACATCGCCTTGCGGCTGGGTGCTGCGTTGTCGGTCGGTGGAGCGCTCGGGCTCAACCGCCATCTGCACAACCAACCGACCGGACTGCGAACGCTCAGCTTGGTCGGACTTGGCTCCGCGCTCGCCGTCATGGCGGTGACCAATAGTGGCGAGATCAATGCCGTCAGTCGCATCATCCAAGGCGTCTTGACTGGGGTTGGCTTTCTCGGCGCGGGCGTGATCGTTAGCCGCCGCCATGGCGAACGCATTCATGGACTGACAACGGCGGCCTGCACTTGGCTCACCGCCTGCGTCGGCGTGGTGTGTGGGGTCGCCGAATGGCGCGTCATTTTCGTCGGTGTACCACTCGTCTTCGCCGTCCTCTTTCTGGGCGGCCGGATCGAAAAAGAGATTGATCGGCGCTGGGGCAAGCCCAGCGACGACGCGAAGGGAACGCCTACTGAAGAAACAGGTCGCCAACCGTCGCATTAGATCCGGGCGCTTCTTAACCCTTGCTCTCGACGAGCATTGGAGGCGGATGCTTACCATTGGGGAATGGGCCGGCCCTACTCATGCCGACGAAGCATCAGGGAAATGTGGGCGCCGGGACAGCGGACTATTGCCGGTTTCGACTTGCATGTTCTCAGAGGTCGAACTGGCTGCGTTTAACCGCAGATGGTCTAATGTCTCGAACCGGTGATTGCACCTTTCGCACGACATCGTTCAGGGCGGCAAGCGCGCTCTTCTCCTCGTCCGGTCCGCAGGCCTCGAAGATGGTTACGCGCGCAGCCTTTTTCAGCAGCGGCAGCACATCCTGCAACGCCCGGCGTGCCTCGCGGACATCCTTCCAGGCAATGATGACATGCTCCATCCCCAGAGAGCTTATTCCCTCCGGCACGACAAGTACCGGACGACCCATCATCAGAATCGCCGCGCCGGGGTCGAGCGGCTCGAATTTGCTTGCCCATCCTTTTGTTTGGCCGATCACAACGAGATCGGCACTGCGTGCCTCACGCGTGAGCCAGCCGGCGAACCTACCGACCATCGGATTCTTAGGATCGGCCACGCCTGCAACCCAAGGCCAATGGGTCGCCGCCTTTGGGCAGCGGCAATCGACAACCACGCGAGCGGACAGTTGTCTTTCTCCCGTTTTCTCGCGTTGCCCAAGAGGCTTAATGACCTCCTGAAGACCTCGGGCGAGTTGGCGAAGGAGGTAGATCATCTGAGTTAGCTCTTTTGCCTGATGGTTAGGCTCCCGTCACCGTGACGGGCGAAACAAATACGCGACATCCGCGTTGGTGTTCGACGTACTCAACGTCGTGAGCGGCACGGCGAGCGGCGGGTTCAGCAGGAACGCCTCGGTGTTTGTCTCCTCACGGGTTTGCATTATGCACGCGCGTTGAGCCCAGATATTTTCCTCACTTGCATTCGGAGGGTAAGCCATGAAGATCGTCGTCATCGGCGGCACCGGCCTGATCGGCTCGAAGACCGTCGCCATTCTGCGCCAGCGCGGCCACGAGGTCGTCGCCGCCTCGCCCAAAAGCGGTATCAACAGCATCACCGGCGAGGGGCTCAAGGAGGCCATGGCCGGCGCGCAGGTGGTGATCGACCTCGCCAATTCGCCCTCATTTGAAGACAAGGCGGTACTGGAATTCTTCGAGACCTCCGGCCGCAATCTTCTCGCAGCGGAGGCCGCAGCGGGCGTCCGACACCATGTCGCGCTATCCATCGTCGGAATCGACCGGACAGACAATGGCTATTTCCGCGCCAAGGTCGCCCAAGAGAAACTGATCGAGACCTCCGGCATCCCCTACACCATCATCCGCTCGACCCAGTTCCTGGAATTCCTCGGCGGCATCGCCGCTTCAAGTGCGGATGGAAACATAGTCAGGCTTTCGCCCGTCCTGTTCCAGCCCATCGCGGCGGCCGACGTTGCTGCCATCGTTGCCGATGTGGCGCTCGCGGCGCCGCGAAGCGGCATCGTCGAGATCGCCGGCCCGGAACGAGCGTCGTTCAACGAAATCGTCGCCCGCTATCTGAAGGCGGTCGGCGACCCGCGTAAGGTCGTGAGCGACCCCGAGGCCCGATACTGGGGCGGCCGGGTCGAGGAACACTCGCTTGTGCCGTTGGGCGAGGCGCGCCTCGGCCGCATCGGTTTCGACGAATGGCTCCGCCGTTCACAGGCAGCAGCCTGATCCCGCATCCGCCAACCGAAGGATAGGGGCTCCATGAAACGCATTCTCTGTTCGCTGCTTGTCGCCACCCTGCCGTTCGGCAGCGTCCTCGCGGATGCACCGAAGTCGAAGAACGCCAAGGTGACCCTCGTCTACCAGCACGAGCTGCCGAACGTTTCCGGCAAAAGCATCAAGGGCGTGCTCGTCGAATACGCCCGGGCGGCTACTCGCCTGGTCACACGCATCCCAAATCCGCCTTCATCTACGCGACCGTGCTTGAGGGGGAGATCCTCAGCCAGGTCAACGACGGACCGGTGACAACCTACAAGGCCGGACAGAGCTTCTCCGAGCTGCCCGGCGACCGCCACGGCGTCAGCGCCAATGCCAGCAAGACGAAGCCAGCCAAGCTCCTCGCGGTGTTCGTGGTGGACACGAACGAGACGGAACTGACGATCCCATTCGGGAACTGAGGTTTAATGCCTTTCGTACGGAGATTATTGCGTCGCGGCTCCATCTCGCCTCCTTCGGCAAGACCTGCCATGCCTCATTCGGCACCGATGTGAGCGCCTTTCTCAGCCACAGAGCGTTTCATCAGCAGCACCACGGGTACCAGCACCAGCGTCACCACGGCCAACATCAAAAAGACATCGAAATAAGCAAGTGCCGACGCTTGCTGCTGGCGCAAATTCTCGAGTGCTTGCCAGGCGAGCTGCTGCGCAGCAACCGGATCGCCGGTCTGCTGCAGGAACACTCCCCGAGCTTGCTCGAGGAAGGAAGCCACAGCCGGGTTGAAAGGATCGAGGGACTCGCCAAGCCGCAGGATGTGAAATTGGTCACGACGCTCCTGCATTGTCTGCGCCAACGACGTCCCCACGCTGCCTCCCTCGTTGCGCAGCAGACTCAACAAGCCAACAGCCGCTCCACGTAGCAACGGTGGAGTGTAGAGGTAGGCCGCTACATTCACGGGGGCAAAGCATATCGAAAGTCCAAGGACCAGTACCACCCGAGGCCAGACGACTTGGCCCGGGCTGATCTCCAGGTTCAGCTGTGACATCCAATAGTTCCCCGCGGCCATGATTAGTAGCCCGGCGATGATCACCCACCGGGCGTCCGTCCCCCGGCCAAGCACGAAGCCCACGACAGGCATTGCGACGACGGCAAAGAACCCGGCCGGCGACATGACCAACCCCGCGTTCAGCGCATCATAACCAAATAGCGACTGAAGCAAGCCAGGCAACGAGGTGCTGGCAGCATAAAGCACCATGTAGGCGCAAAAGATGATGAGGCAGCACGCACTGAAGTTTCGCTCCCGCATTGGCCGGAAATTGACCACGGGGCTGGGGTGGCGTAACTCCCACAAGATCAGCCCGATCAGACCCACAGCGAGAAAAGTCGCCAGCGTCTGCACACGCCAGAATGGATCGCTCAGCCAGTCCCATTCCTGTCCTTTGCTGAGCATCACTTCCCAAGAGACCATGACGATCACTAGGAGTGACAGGCCGATTGAGTCGAAACGGAATGGCCGCTTCCTCAACTCCATACGCTGCTTCGTGAGATAGTCCGGATCCCGGAGTAGAGCATAACACGCAGCAAGTGCCAGAAGACCGACCGGGACGTTGATGTAAAACACCCACCGCCACGAATAACTGTCCGTTATCCAGCCGCCGAGGGTCGGACCGACGACCGGCGCTAACAGGGCAGCCAAGCCGAACAGCGTCATCGCTACGCCTTGCTTCTCCGGCGGGAAGGCGTCCAGCAGCACGCCCTGGCTGGAAGGTTGAAGACCGCCGCCTGCCAGGCCCTGCACCACGCGGAACACAATCAGCTGGCCGAGACTGGTGGCCATTCCACACAGTGCGGAGGCGAGGGTAAAGACGGCTATCGACAGCAGGAAGTAGTTGCGTCGACCTAGGTGCGCCGCCAACCAGCCGGTGATCGGCAGGATGATGGCGTTGGCGGCAAGGTAGCTGGTGATGACCCATTCGCCGTCGGCGACCGTAGCCGACAGGCCGCCGGCGATGTATCGCAGCGCGACCACCGTGATCGTCGTATCGAGCACCTCCATGAAGGTCGGTACCACGACGATAGCGGCAATCACCCAGGGGTTTGCTCCCGCGCGGGATCCTGAGGGTGCAAGGACCGCGTCCGTCATTTTTCGGCGCCCGCCGGGCTCCCCACCGAACTCGATACCGGCGATCGCGGCACATAGGCTTGCAGAAACTTCCCGGCATCGGGTCCGGTCAGCGGCTTATTGATATAGACGTATGGAACAACCGAAGTGCCGATGAACAGAGGGTTCTTGTCCGGGTCGTATCCTTCAAGCTCGATCCGGACCGGCAACCGCTGGACGATCTTGACGAAGTTGCCCGTGGCATTCTGCGGCGGCAGCAATGCGAGCGTCGATCCGGTCCCGATGGTAAAGCCGGAGATCCGGCCATTGAATACCTGTCTGTGGCCGTACATGTCGACATACACATCGACCGCTTGGCCGATGCGCAAGTCGCGTAGCTGCGTCTCCTTGAAATTGGCATCGACCCAGATCTCGCTGAGCGAGCGGATCGCCATCAAGCTCTGCCCGACCTGAACATCATTGCCCGGATTGACATTTCGGCGCGTGACGACGCCGTAGATCTCCGCGACGACGTCACAATAACGAAGGTCCAGTTCGGCCACAGCCAGATCGCGGTTGGCGGCCGCGAGTTTAGCCTCGGCTTGCTTGACGGCCGGCGCCTCCGCCGCCAGCCGAGCGAGCGTGCGGTTGACGTCGCCCTCGGGATCGAGCTTTTCGAACTCTTCGACCATCTGCTTCGGAGTCTGGTTGTACGAATGGACAACGCCGAGCTCAGCCGCACTCTGAATCAGCTCTGCCTGCGCCTGCAGGACCGAAGAAAAGGTCTGATCGAGATCGGGCGGCACCTGGCCGAGATCTCCGTCCCCCTCGGGTTGCGCCGGCAACCCCAAAGAGACCCGGATTTGGTACACATCCGCCAGTGACTGGGTGAGCTGTGCGCGAGCAACCGACAAGGTTGATTGCCGTCGGTCGTACTCCTGCTGGGAGATAGTCGTTGATGTGATCAACTGCTTTGCCCGCTCGAATTCAAGCTCGGCCAGCTTCAGCGAGGCCCTGCTCTTTTCGACGCCGGCAACCCGGGCACGCAGCAGGGATACTTGATTCTCGACGTCCTCAATGGCGTGTTGCAAATTCCAGCGCCGGCTCATGGCCTGTGCTTCGATGCCGCGCACCTGGGCCTTGGCCGCCTGCAGATCCGCCTGTGCGCTATCAACGGCCGCCTTCTTCACGGCGACTGCGTCCTGAAATGGCTCCTTGTCCAGTTCAACAAGAAGATCTCCCTTGTGCACACGGTTGTTGTCATCCACCAGAACTCGGGAAACCTGACCGCGGACGCGGGCGGCGACGAACGTCACGTGACCGTTCACGAAAGCATCATCCGTCGAAACCGTGCTGAGAGTTAACCGGATGTAGGGAATACCGAACCAAAGGGCGACCGCTAGGACCAAAACGCCCAGCCCTGCCAGCAGCAACTTTCGCCGCCGCGTATACCGCTGAGCTCCTGGTGGGACTGGCTTTGAAGCAGGACCTGTCTGCGGTGATTTGGCATCGCGATCACCCGCAGCACCCGGTTTACCTGTCGCGGGCGCGGCGATCGAACTTGACTCGTTCTTATGCTCGGTCATCTCGGTAGCCATTGGATACCCTCCGATACCCTACGTGTCCGCTGAGCGGACAAAAGCAATCAAAGTTTCGGTTTAATAGTGACGAGCCTCGGGAGGTTCCGGTCGCTTGCGCCAGGCTCGTGACTGAACTGGCGTGAATATTCCCGCTTCTCCGGCCTTGTAGCAAGACTGACGCGAGGTGTGGATGGCTACCAATAGCTCGGGCAGCCCGAACGACGGTCGAGGGGCTGATCTGGCTATTTTCACTGGCATCTGGACGCATTCCTCCTGTCGATTGCGCTTGAACGCGTGACAAGACCGAGTAAGTCTGGCCCCTCTGCGCGTGCAATCTTGCTGCACCTGCTCAGGGCCGGTCCTCGCACATAGCGCTGCATTCAACCCGTCTTGTAGGGTCTGCTTGTTGGGGTGGAGCGGGCAGAAATGCTGCGGCGCGGTAATGCGTGCATTTGACCCATAGGTGACATAAGCCGGGCCGAAGTCCCGCAGTGCAGCAGTGTCCTGCCGCAGCGTGAAGTGCTACCCTTTTGGTCGGAAGCAAGGAGGGACCGGCAGGAGGAATCATCATGCTGCTGGGCGTGAAGCGGCGCGAGTTCATCGCGCTTGTCGGCGGCGCGGCGATCGCATGGCCGGTCGCGGCGCGAGCGCAGCAGCCTGGAAAAGTCCACCGCATCGGATTTCTGGGCTCAGCGACCGCCGCAGGATCGGCTAACACGGTAGAAGTCACTCCGAACGGGGCTCAGCGAATTCGGCTACGTTGAGGGCACGAACATTGTTACTGAGTTTCGCTGGGCGGAAGGAAGGTACGATCGGCTCCCGCGCCTCGTAGCAGAACTTATTGCGACGAATGTCGATCTCCTCATTACCCACGGGACGCCGGGCACGCGCGCGGCCAAACAGGCGACCACCACAATTCCTATCGTGATGGCAATCAGCGGTGACGCCATTGCAACCGGTCTCGTCTCCAGCCTCGCAAGGCCCGATGGCAACCTCACGGGATCGACTTTCTTTCTTCCACAACTCAATGCGAAGCGACTGGAACTGCTCAAGGAAGCATGTCCGCGCATCTCCCGTCCGGCCGCACTCTCAAATCCAGACAATCCTGTCAGCAGACCGATCATTCCAGCGATGCAGGCAGCCGCCGCATCCTTGAGTTTAATAGTCGAAGTCGTCCGGGCGCAGGGTCCCAGCGAGTTCGGTCTTGCTTTCGCTGCCATGGCCAAGAGCCGCGTCGACTCGGTCGTGGTTACCGAGGACGGGGAATTTGCTGCTAGTTTTGGAGCGATCGCGACGCTTGCGCTTGCTAACAAATTGCCCTCGATAGGAGCCAGGGAATACGCTGAGGCCGGAGGAACTCATTGGCTACGGCGTGGACATTCTCGCTCTGTATCGACGTGCGGCATATTTCGTGGACCGCATTCTTAAAGGAGCTAAGCCGGCTGACCTCCCGATCGAGCAGCCGACGAAGTTCGAGCTCATCGTCAACCTCAAGACCGCCAGAACGCTTGGTCTCGCGGTCTCGGAGACGTTTTTGGTGCGTGCGGACGAGGTGATCGAGTGAGAAGGCGCGAGTTCGTCACCCTTCTTGGCAGTGCGGCAGCGTCGCCGCTCGCCGCCCACGCGCAGCAGGCGTCGATGCCGGTGATTGGATTCCTAGACAGCGGTGCGCGTTCCGGGATGACCGAGAACCTGGCGGGTTTCCACCGTGGGCTGGCCGAATTTGGCTACGTCGAGGGCAAGAACGTCAGGATCGAATATCGTTGGGCGCAAGCTCGCTACGAGCAGCTGCCGGCGCTGGCAGCCGAGCTGGTCCGCCGCCCGGTCGCCGTGATCGCCGCTACGCGCAGCTCTGCCCCGGCACGCGCGGCCCAAGCGGCCACCTCTACGATTCCGATCGTATTCCAGACCGGCAGCGATCCGGTGAAGGACCGTTTGGTCGTGAGCTTCAATCGGCCGGGCGGTAATGTCACCGGCGCCACTCGATTGACCACCGACTTGATTCAAAAACGGCTCGGGGTGCTGACCGAGCTGGTGCCCAAGATGAGGATGGTCGCCTTGCTGGTCAATCCGGCAGGTCCACAGACCGAGGAACAAGTGCAAGCGATGCTGGCACCGGTGCAAGCGCGCGGGTTGAAGCTCCTGTCGCGAAAGCCAGCACCGACGCCGAACTCGATACCGCCTTCGCCACTGTTATCCAAGCGGGCGCCGATGCGCTGATTATCGGCAGCGATAATCTCTTTATCGACCGGCGCAAGCATATCGTGGCCCTGACGATCCGCCACGCCATTCCCACCATGTTCTTCGAACGCGATTCGGTTGTGGACGGCGGTTTGATGACCTACTCCGCGAGTCTCGCGGATTCGTTCCGCCAGGTCGGAGCCTACGTCGGGCGCATTCTTAACGGGGAGAAGCCCGCAGATCTGCCGGTGCTGCAGCCGACCAAGTTCGATTTGGTGCTTAACCTCACGACCGCGAAGGCAATCAACCTCGGCGTACCTGACAAGCTGCTCGCCATTGCCGACGAGGTGATTGAATAGCGTGCAATTTGTTGCGCTGCATATGTCGCTTATTGGCACGAAGTGTGAGTGCCGAACCGTCCCGATTACGGCTGCTAACGAGGGTACTGCGGACGAAATCGCGCGCGGAAATTTTTTCTCTCCGTGACCCAAACCGGCGCCCAACTCACCGCCGCTGACTCCCCCTTCCGTATTCGATATGCTGTTATACGTGGTCCCGGCCTTCGCGGGGTTCGGATGCAATTCGTTCGACTGAAACGGCGCAAGTTCATCACGCTGGTCCTTACTCTCGGTCTGGCGTTCGCAATTTGGCTTGTGGCGGTGCAATCGCACGCCCAGACCTGGCCGCAGCGGACCGTTCGTGTGATCCTACCGCTCCCGCCCGGCACCGCGACGGACATAGCCGCGCGTCTGTTCACGCAGCGCCTTGCCGAGCGCTGGGGCCAACCCGTGATCGTGGAGAATCGCCAGGGCGGCGACGGCATCCCTGCCGTCATGAGTTTCCTTGCAGCGCGCGACAATCACACATTGATGTTCTCTTTTGCTGGTGTAATCACGATCAATCCATTGATCCACGACAAATTGCCGTACGATCCTGCCCGCGATCTCGTGCCCGTCGCGTCGGTGGTAGATAATTTCTTTGCTATTGCGGCATCCGACGCGTTGAAGGTCGCTTCGCTGGAAGACTTTATAAGGTTGGTACGCTCACAACCGGGCAAGCTGAACTGGGCGGCCACACCGGGGCTTCCAGACTACATCTTTGCGGCGTTGCAGAGCAGTGCAGGCATCAAGATGACCCAAGTTTCGTATCGCGACTTCACGCCGGCGCTGCAAGACTTGGGAGAAGGACGCATCCACGTCGCGGTGAGCGGTCTCGCTCTTCTGCTGCCACAAGTGCAAACCGGCAAGGCCAAGCTGCTCATGGTGACCAATCACGAGCGTGCCCCGTTGGCCCCGGATATTCCGACCGCCCAGGAGGCGGGATATCCGGACCTGACATTTGATGGGGTCGTCGGCTTCTACGGGTGGCGAGACATGCCCGCCGACCTCAAGGAGCGCATTGCAGCCGATGTCCGGGCCGTGGGAGCCGACCCGGCGATCGGCGCGCGGATTGCGAACGCCGGATCACTGGTGCGCCTCGGCGGCCCCGCCGAATTCGCCGCGGCCATCGAGGAACAACGCGCAAAAATCGCAGCCATTCATCACTCCGTCGCTAAACCTGTGCAGTGAACGGTTATCTCGGCAAGGAGACAGAGTTCATGGAAGCCATAGCAAATTCAGAGCTCGCGCGCTTGTCGCGCGATCTCGAGAGTTTGAACGCAAAGCCCCTGTGGGAGCGCACCGCGCGGATGGGGCCGGGCTCGCCTGCCGTTCCCACCATCTGGCGCTACCGGGATATGCGTCCGCAGCTCCTGCGCGCTGTTGATCTCATCACTGCCAAAGAAGCTGAACGTCGCGTGTTCATGCTGGAGAATCCTGGACTCCCCGGCACCGGCTACATCACCAATTCGCTCTATTGCGGCCTGCAGGTAATCAAGCCCGGCGAGATCGCTCCAGCACACCGCCACACCCCGAACGCGCTGCGCTTCGTCATCGAAGGCGAAGGGGCATACTCGACCATCGAGGGCGAGCGCGTTGCCATCCACCCCGGTGATTTCGTCCTCACACCGGGCTGGACCTGGCATGACCACGGCCATCTTGGCGCAGCGCCAGTGATCTGGCTCGACGCGCTCGACAATCCATTTGGTCAATTCTTCGGCGCGATCTTCCGCGAAAACTACCCCGGGGATACCCATCCCGTCTGCCATACTGATGGCACTGCGGAGGCGCGCTTTGGCTCAAACCTGCTGCCGATAGAATACCGGCCGGAGACGCGCTCATCACCGCTTCTGGTCTATCCGTACGATCGCACGCGCGAGACGCTCGACCGTCTCGCGCGCCTTGGGACACTGCATCCGGCGCACGGCGTGAAGATGCGGTACGCCAATCCGATTGACGGCGGATATGTCTATCCCACCATCGCCGTTTTCATCCAATGGTTGCCGAACGGCTTTTCGGGTCAGACCTATCGCAGTACCGACGGCACGGTGTTCAACGTAGTCGAGGGCCATGGACGCGCGCGTATCGGTGAATTGGATTTTGTGTTCGAGCCACATGATATTTTCGTAGTGCCGCCGTGGACGCATTATCACTTTGAGACCGAGCGCGAGTGCGTGCTGTTCAGCTATTCCGACCGGGCGGCGCAGGAAGCGCTCGGCTTCTGGCGCGAGGAAGATCCCTCGAATGCGCCAACACGACAAAAACGCGATTTGATCTGATAGCAAAAATTGCACCTCTGGCCGGGCCAGGCAGCAGGGCCTCAAGGACGTGGTGGAGTAATGCGGGCCAACGGCGGCAATTGCGCTGGGGTTCGCCGTCCGATTACGCTTCAGGCCATCGCCGACGAGGTGATCGAGTAGGGCTCGTTTGCTGCACCGCATGAGTCCGCTTCTGTGCAGGTTTTCGGACGCCGGCAACGACGATCTGACCACACGCTCTGTCGGCCGGCGTCCGAAAAGCGCCAAGGCACGAAATCGCGTCGGTAGGGCAGAGGAGCGATGCCGGCGGGTCTGCTGGGGTCACCGCAACGCGCGAGTTGGAGAGCGGCGGAATCTCTGGAGTTGCGGTGATCGCGTACAACTCAGAGATGATGGTACGAATGTTGCTATAAGAGGTCCGCTTTCGCGTCGTTGGTTTTGGAAGCAATTCAGAAAATATCGATTGTTGGGAACTGTGGCTCGGCCCTCAGGCAGTCCCACAGATAAACGGCAAGCCCAATATCGCCGGTCCACAACGAGTAGCGGCCACGCCCAAAATGGTCACGTACTTCACGATATTGGGCGATCGCGGTCATCGCGAAGGCCCGGGCGCGCTCAAGCCACATCAAATCGTTGGTTCGACGATACAGCTTGAGGAATGCATAGCCATTTCCGGCCGTGCCATGGCATAGGTTGGCGCCTTTGGCGAGAGGTCCGGCAGCCCAAGTGAACTTGCCGCCTTCCCGCAGCAGGTCCTCCAGCTCAGGGGACGTGAACGGCGCCTCCGCGAATGCCGTCACCATGCCGGGAGCCCCGTGACAGTGCTGGCAAAGCCGTGGAGGTCTGTCGCGATCGGCCACAACACTAGGCCATGATGCACCAAGCTCGGAACGCCACGCATTTGCCGTCAAGGTCCTGGGAACCGCCCCGGTGATCAGCGCGTGCTGATGGTCGGTCAACCACTCCCACCCACGCATCAACGCGATCATGTTACCCGCGTAACCATGCAGGGCTCCGAGATAACGTACATGCTGGCCATAGAGATCTTGCGTCCACAATGGACCGTTGTCTGTCTCTTCCAAGTCGTCGAGCAGACGCGCGGCCTGACTTGCGAACAGCGCTCGCCAGCGCGGTTCTGCTGTCATCGTGGCCATGTGCGCGCAGGCGACCATAGAGCCGGGGATGCCCCACATCAGCTCACGAACCGGCAGGGTCGTGTTTGCTTCGGCACGTGCATAGATCAGGTCGGCGATCGCGGGAGTGGGATCGAGTCGCATGACCAGCAGGGCCGTACCGAGATCTCCTAACAGCAAGGACCCGTGCGCCGCGTAATCTCCGTAGTTGGGCAGCTCCGCCCGGTTAGCCTCCATCAGCCGCGGGAGAACGGGGCGGAAGTCGAACCGTGTCATGGTCGCGCCGACCCGGCCGAGGTAGTCGATACCCCAAATCACACCCGTGGCACCAAAATAGAAACTGGTGTGACCGTCGCTAACTCCTTCGTCCAGCGGGTGCGCGGGCCAGAATCGCTCGGCATCGAAATGCTGGAGTTCGTCCGCAACGATGTCCTCAATTGCGACGGTGGCCTCGCTCTCGCTCCAGCGGACGGGCCGTAACGGCACATGACGAGCCTGTTCAATCATGAGCGGACTATAACCCCAACATCTGAGGTGCGCCCGGTGATCAACTCGCATCGCGGCGGAGGCAATCCATTGGTTTCCTGCCATGTCGGCTTATGGCATTGTGTCACGAGTAACGCCGGTCCACACGGCGGTGCGTAACTGTACGAGAGATGAAGGAAGGCCCTTCGAGGTCGGCAATCAGGTGTTGATCTCAAGCCACCGCAAGCTGCTGTCGTCAAAAGCGATGGTGGTGAACGTTGCGGAAAAGCCGGAACGAGATTTCGGCAGGTATGATTGAGAGAGGCGAGCGCAAGCGAACCGCTGATGACGTGTCGAAAGCCGATTAGACGATGTCAAAACCGGGGGGTTGCCATTCCTCCGGGATCAGCTTGGGGGATGCACTGAGACTGCCCAAGCGGCATCCGGCATGGAGGCGGCGCGAAGCTCAATCGGGCTCTTGTATGGAACGTGAGAACCTGGCCGGCGATGCCAAGGGAAAAGGCGCAAGCGGCTCCAACCGCGAGGCCGAAAGTACCGATGCGCCGGAGAGGGGCGGACTGCCCTGTAGTAGTGCCGAAGCGGGTGTAATGCCCGTGGAGCGAAGGGGGCAGGTCATCGCCGTTTCCCCGGGCCTACTCGGCATAAGCCTCGGAGGCGATTGGTGTCGGGGGCCAGTCTATGTCCGCAGTGCCTCCAATCGCGTCGAAATTTTGTGCACCGCAGTGAAAGACGCCAAGTGCCAAAGCGGACATGCTGGAGCAGCAATCCCGGACGATTCGGTGCCTTTGCCGTCTTGCCGCTCCCGGATGTCGATGCATCGTTGGCGGAACTGGAGCACGCCATCGATGACCTCAAACTTGATGGCGTCGGCCTGCTCACTCACTATCATGGGGTTTATCTTGGAGACCTTTCGCTTGAACCACTTTTCGTTGAAATTGATCGTCGGGGCGTCCCAGTCTTCGTACATCCGACGGTTCCGCCGAGCAAGGACCAGCCGACATTCGGGCTGCCACCGTCGCTCTATGAATTTACCTTTGACACGACAAGAGCTGTCGCCAACTTGCTTTACACCGGAACTTTGGACCGGCATCCAAGCATGCGGTGGATATTGTCACACGGCGGCGGGACCATTCCCTATCTCGCCAAACGTCTAACCTACGGGCCCGTGATCAATTCACGTCTGAGCGAACGAGCCCCAAAAAACATAATTGCTGCACTGCGCAGCCTCTACTACGATATCGCCTTAACCGCGAATGATTTTGCGCTTCCGTCGCTGCGGGCCTTGCTAGCTCCATCACAGATTCTTTTTGGCAGCGATTTTCCCTTCATGCCCGAATGGCAAATGGCAGAAACAGTCGATACTTTGAACAGCTATGAAGGCTTTGAAGAGGACGAACGCGACTTGATCCGGTGCGGCAATGCCCGAAAGCTATTTCCTCGCCTTGCCAGGGCCATAGTCTCTTGACTCCGATCCCCTATTTTACGATCGAATGCTGAATTTCATGCTGCGCGCGGTGTAGCGCGCGTCCCCTCTGCCCACCGCCCGGATGATGACAAAACAGGGTCCGGGGAAAGCGAGAGCAGCGCTATCGCGCCGCCCGGCGTCCCGTTGATCCAGGCCCAAAGGGCTGTGTTTGCGATGAGCGCTCTTCTTTTACGTATGGCGCGGGAATCGAAGGGCGCCCTACGCGTTTGCCGGAACGTTGAAGAGATAGAGCAATGTTTGGACGCCGGCGTGCTCGCAGCGGTCCTTCACATCGAAGGCGCAGAAGCCATCGACCAGAATTTCGAGGTGCTCGAAGTCTTGCATGCCGCCGGACTTCGCTCTCTCGGCCCGGTCTGGAGCCGGCCCAACGCGTTCGGACACGGCGTGCCGTTCCGCTGTCCGGCGTCGCCCGACACCGGACCGGGGTTGACCGATCTCGGCAAAGCCCTGATCCGGGCCTGCAGCGAGCTCAAGATCCTCATCGACCTCTCCCACCTTAACGAGCAGGGATTTTGGGATGTCGCCGCCATCAGTGATGCGCCGCTCGTCGCCACGCATTCCAACGCGCATAGGGTGAGCCCCCACTCGCGCAATCTCACCGACCGGCAATTGGCCGCAATTCGCGAGAGCCAAGGGCTGGTGGGCGTTACCTTCGCGACCAGCTACCTGCGGTCTGACGGCGATCGCGACGCAGATACGACCGCCGACTTGATCCTGAAACACGTCGACCATGTTCTGGAACATGTCGGCGAGGACGGCATCGGCTTCGGTTCCGATTTCGACGGCGCAAAAATGCCTGCCGACTTGGGAAGTGCCGCCGAGCTGCAAACGATCGTGCGATTGCTGCGCAGCCGCGGGTTTGGCGAGCCTCTGATCGAAAAACTGTGCTTCAAAAATTGGCTGAGGGTATTGAGCAGAACCTGGGGACCTGCACCCGTCCAAAAGGAAGAACGCCCCACTATGAAACGCTCGGGCGGCATGGGAAGAAGGCGGCGGCGAAGTTGATCTCTGCATCGTTGTAGGGAATGCGGCTTGTGCGTTACAGCAACTTCGATTGCTCAATTCTCAGTGTTGCGTCGAAGGCAGCGGTTCGCCCTCCGGCCCTTGAGTTTCCAAGGTCCGCAGCGCCCCTGTAAGCAGAGCGACCGGGTCGGCACTGAGGAGGTTACTTTTTGCAGGCCGCTGTCCCTGTACACGTCCACTTGCGTCCGTCCTCCACGCACTCACAGTTCACGCGCCCGATATTATTCAATCCTCGGATCATGCAAAGGTCGATTACCTTCTCGATGGATTGCTGGCATGCGTCTCCGCGATCATTAGCTGAAGCTGTAGTTGTCGTGGCTTGTCCCTCCTGGGCAAGCACGATATTTCCCAAAGCAAATTGTAAAAGCACCGTCACTGCAGAAAACATAGCTGCAAAATGCAGTTGAAGATGGCATGACTAAAACTGGCTGCCCGCTCGTTTCCTCTCATTGTCAACGCGATCGCCAAGTTGCACGCACAATCCTGCATCATTGACTTGGCACAAAGTGTGAGTGCCGGCTTGTCCGAGTTACGGCTGCTCTTGGGGGTGAACCGGCCGTTGCTGTTGCAGTGCGGTAAATTCGGGTTTTGACCCATTACCGGTCCTCATTGCACCAACGCTACGAAATATTCTTAAGCCTGTTTGTGCAAGATTGCCTCAAGACGATCATATAGCTTTAGGGCCGCGAAGTGGTCATCAGGATAGTTAAAATAGAATTTTTTGAAGAGCCCCGTCTCATGAGTCGGGATAAGGTCATCTATGGTGCGAGGTGACGGATAACGACCATCCCACAAGATTACGTGCTCAAGAACATGGAGTAACTCGAAGTCATCCTGTGAAAACTCGATTGGTAGCTTGTCCTTAAGAGCTTGTGCAATCGGCTCCAACTCGTGTCGCTGCCCGGGGAACCGCAATTCGGATAGGTCCTTAATGTTTTCCACAGTGTCCAAGGCGCTGACATGGAGACCCTTCAATAGATTCTCGACGGCAAGGCCGAGTAACATAGTGACCACGCCATCGTCCGGCAAATCGGCGGAGGAGTCCCGTTCGAATTCCTCACCGAACTTTACTTGCTCGTCATCAAATTTTATAAACAACAGGTCTGCCGCCTTCTTAAGCTGGCGTGCTTTAGCGAGCCAGTCACGCGGATGAACTCGAAGGGAAATTTTCGACCGAAGATGGTCTGGTACCTTACCGGCGCGTTTTGCCACGCTGTTTCCCTCCCTTGGTCGTGCTAAACTCCCACATACCCACGCTGCATATCATGTCGACGAAAGTGACCCCGGGCAACCGATATGCCCGTTTGACAGTTCTTGCTGATATCGGGAGCCGCAAGTGGGGGCAGGTCGTTTGGCTCTGCCAATGCGACTGCGGTAACAACCCAAAATCGTCAGAGGTCTTGCCGTTGTTCGGAGTCGACAACGCGGCCCTCCGTTGCTGCGTGCAGAAAGACGGGAAAATCACAGTGAGTTTTTCCGGTTGTGACCAAAACAAGGTCGTTTTGAAGGTCAGGTGTTCGAGCTGCGTTGGGGGGGACCCCGAAAGGATCGAAGCGGCAAGCGTCGAGGGTCCACACGGGTGCGCCAGGGGGTTCGAGGGGGGGGTGCACATCTATGTCCCGGGATGAGGAGGGGGGTCTCGAGACGCAAGTCTGGCGCGGCCCGGTGTGTCTTTCACGCAAGGATATCAAAGGCGTCATCGAGTCACTCGTCGGCAAGCCACAACATGCCGAACTTTGCTTGGCAAATCCGCCTCGCGTTGGCCAACAATGTTTCAAAGACTGGCTGCAACTCGCCCGGCGTAGTGGAGATTACCCGCAGGACGTCTGACGTCGCCGTCTGCTGCTCCAGCGCCTCGGAGAGATCGCGCGTGCGCGCCTGCACCTCGTCGAACAACCGGACGTTCTCGATCGCGATCACCGCCTGGTCGGCAAAAGTGGTCACCAACTCGATCTGCTTCTCCGTGAACGGTCGCACGGTGCAACGCGTCAGTACTATGGCGCCAATCGGAATCCCTTCTCGCGTGAGTGGGACGCCGAGGCATGTTCGGTAGTTCCCAATTGATAAAATCCTCGTCAGGTCGTATTCCGGATCGGCTAGGGTGATGCGGTCAAGCGACGGCGAAGGGCGATCAGAAGCGATGCTCACTACCCTGCGCTGAGTGGCGAGTGGGAGGTCCCCGTTACCCGTAACGCTAAGATCACCCCAGTAAACGAGGGGGGTGGGGGGCGGGGTCGGGGGGCCTCCCCTCCGGGATTACCTTTGGCAGGGTCCCCCGTTACCCGTAACGCTGAGATTGATCCACCCCCCCGCCTAAGATGACCCAGGGGGTAATGACCCCCCTAACCCCCCTTCATCACCTTCAACAGCATCCTTGAGCGGGGTCGCAAGGTGTTGGCATAGCAACGCTTATTTTTCGCTATTTTCTTCGCTATTTTTCTTCGACCCACCGAACGGATTTGTCCAGATTCCGCGGGACCTTTCATAGTTTCGATCCTGTTGGCTTTGCTATTTTCTTGTCGAGATCTTTGATCGCCACGAGCAGCGACTCGACGGCTCGTCCCACAGGCCGTCCGAGCACAGGAGTAGCTTGTCGCCAGCCAGCAGAGAAGCGTGAACGTGCTCGGGTGTAACGGGGCTGATCCCGCCGATCGCCTGGTCGACCTGGTTGCGCGCGGGATGATGGCGCGCCTGATCCTCATTGATGAAACCAGCTCGTAACGCTCGGCCGACCGCCGTATGATCGTGCGTAAGGCGCGTGAGCTTGCCGTCGTGCCAATGGTAGGCGCGCACGTCGCCCACATGAGCGAGATTGAGCTCATTGCAGCTGATCAATCCGACGATCAGAGTGGCGCCCATGCCGGCGCACTCCGGGTGCTGGCGCGCGTGCCCGCGCACGGTGCAGTCGGCCTCGGCGAAGGCATGGTCGAGCACCGCCGCCGGATCATAGTGAGGTCGATGGCTCTCTACGGCCGCACAGACACTCTCGATCGCAAGCGCTGAAGCGATCTCGCCGGCAGCGTGCCCGCCCAACCCGTCCGCCATCACCAGAAGGCCCTGCTCGGGAGCGACAAAGAACGCATCTTCATTCTCCGGACGTACGAGCCCCACGTCCGAGATGCCGCAGCAGTCGTCCCCTCTGGTGATGACGAGACGGCGTGCGGGAGCACTGCTCTCACCGTCTTGCGAGCTCGGCATGAAGCGCCGGCGCAGCCACCGCCATACCTGGTTGGAGCCCGCATCAGCCACGTCATCCGCCTTCTCTGTCATGGGGCAAGCGCCAGGCGATTATGCCACTGCGGCAACCAGAGCGTCACGCATGGCAATCGCAGAGGGTGGCCGGGGCGCTTGGCGTCTTTCACCAGGTCGCGTGGAAATGGTGCACAGGTCCTTGTCCCGATCAGCTGATTGGAGAACACCCTGCAGCCGAAAAAAAGCGCATCGCCGACCCGACGAAAAGGGGCAATGATCACAGGCGAATAGTGGCTGTATGCTGTCCGGAACTAGCCGAGATCGTCCAGTGATCGTGGGCTGGTCGACCGCAAATCGCCCCCCATCCCCAAGCCCATCAATGATAATCGCGCTGCCCCATCACCTCGGGCAACAACTCCCCGGAGAGCTGCGTCTGAGTGGCGTAGCATCCCGGTACTGCATGGTGGTACGGACTCGAATCATTACGCACCCAATCGGCACGACGCAGGGACGACCAGCCCACGATCACTGGACGATCTCGGCTAGCTCCGGACAGCATACAAGCCACTATTTGCCTGTAATGATTGCACCTTTTCTCGATCAATTCATCGAGACGGCATCCAGAAAAAACATGTCGCGTCGGGATTGCCGGCCTCGGGCGATTTCGCCGCCCAATGCAAATACGCCTATGACAAGATCAGGCGGGTACTGGAGAAACAGGGAGCCGGGCCCAGCGACGTGGTCAAGGTCGTCGCCTACTTGACTGACATGCGCGACGCGGCCGCCTACAACAAATGCTTTTCGGATTTCTTTGGCGCTGTGCTTCCGGTTCACACGCTGCTCAACATCAGCCAATTGGCATGGCCCGGCATGATGCTCGAAGTCGACGTCACCGCCATGGTACCGGCAAAGTAACCTCAAGACGGCCAAGGCGCTCGGGCGTACAATACGCCCTAGGTGCGACGAGGGTCCAGGGACGTTGCCCCAAGGGCTCAATCAAAATTCGAGGCTACAATGAACAGGAATGAGGCCAAAAAACTCGTCCTGCAGGAGTGGAACGATTGGGCGGCAAAAAACCTTCCGCCCGGTCAAAAGGCAAGCGGCACAGATGGATTGATTTTCTTCGGCTATCTTCAAAAGCAACGCCCTCACCTTCTCAAATTCAAGATGAGTGGTGACCGATGGCCGACTGTGCATGGATGGCTGTCACGGGAAGGCAAGATCATTCGGACTATGCCCGTCTGACCCGCACCGACGACACGTTATGGCATGATGCTGCTGCTGATTTTCCTCGGCATCTTCGTCGATCAGGTGAGCATGATGCTGATCACGCTGCCGGTGTTCATGCCGATCGTCCAGCGCATCGGCATCGACCTGATCTGGTTCGGCGTGCTCTATCTTTTGGATGTCGCCCCGCCCCCCTTTACAGGGATTTGCAGGCGACCTGGCCGGCCGGCCCGTTGCACCATCTACGGTGCTGCGAAAATCCTCACGCCGTCCTCATTTGAGACCGAAGTAGGCGCGCCGGAGCGCGTCGTTCTCGTGCATCATGGCGACCGTTCCGGCAAAGCCGACCCGGCCGTTGTCCAGCGTGTAGACGCGATCGGCGAGATCGAGGAACCTGACATTCTGCTCGGCGACGAGCAGCGCGAGCCGCCTTTCGCGCAGGCGCGCAAGCGTGTTGACGACTTCCTTCACGAAAAGCGGCGACAGCCCGGATGAAGGCTCGTCCATGACAAGCAGCCGCGGGCGACCGGCCAGCGCCTTGGCAATTCCCAGCATCTTACGCTGACCGCCGGAGAGCGAACCTGCCAATGCCCGCCGGCGCTCCGCCAGTATCGGGAACACCGCATAGACCTGCTCAGTGGCCTGCCGCGCCTCGCGCTTGGGCAGCAACTGGGCTCCGACCAGCAGGTTCTCCTCGACCGTAAGCTCGCGAAAACCCAATGTATCCGACATGTACACGATTCCACGTCGCACCCGGCGATCCGTGCGCAGCGTCGTGATGTCTGCCCCGTCAAACACAATGTGCCCGGTCCAGGTCTCGACCAGGCCCATCAGCGCCTTGAGCAAGGTCGTCTTGCCGGCGCCGTTTGCGCCCAGCAGCACGACCAACTCGTTTGCCCGCACGTTGAGATCAACCCCCCACAGCACCTGAATCTGGCCGTATCCGGAGGTCAGATCGCTGACCTCGAGCAACGGTCTGGTCGGGGTCTCACGCTGCATCCTCTCCTCCGAGGAAGACCTCGACCACCCGCGGATCCTTGACCGCTTGTGCCAGCACGCCTTCGAATATCTCCTTGCCCGCATTCATCACAATGATGCGGTCGGTGATCTGATCGATGAACCCCATCAGGTGCTCGACGACCAGAAGCGCGACCCCGGAGCCGGCAATCTCTTTGAGCTTTGCGCCGACCCGATCCAATTCCGCAGGGTTCAATCCGGCCGCAAGCTCGTCAATGAGCAGAAGCCTGGGGCCGGTCGCAAGCGCGCGAGCAAGATCAAGCATCTTTTGCTGCGCGCCGTTGAGCTGCGCAGCCGGTTGATCGCGAAACGCGATCAGATCCACTCGCGACAGCAGCGACTCCGGATCGAGCCGCGCCCCCTTATTGCGCCCATAGGCAATCGCGATCTCGACGTTCTCGCGCACAGTGAGCCCTGCGAACGGTCGTGGAATTTGAAATGTGCGATTGATGCCGGCATGCACCAGGCGGTGGGACGGCATTCCCCCGATCCGTTGCCCCTCGAAATAGATCTGGCCCCCATCCGGCCGGTAAATCCCGGAGATGACATTGATGCAGGTCGTCTTCCCGGAGCCGTTTGGCCCGACCAGCCCAAGCACCTCGCCTGTACTCAAGCCGAAGCTGATGCCGTCGAGTGCCCGAAACCCGCCGAACTGTTTTACGACATTGTCGACCCGCAGCAGGGCTGAGGTGTCAGGGGACATGAATCCCCCGCCGCCGCCCGAGCGACACCAGGCCGTTCGGCAGGAACAGCACCAGGAGCATGATCACCGCGCCGTAGATCAGCTGAAAATACTGCGGTATCGAGATTCCGACGGCGTTGTAGATGCCGTAAAGAATGATCACGCCAAGGATGGGCCCGACTACCGTTCCATTGCCGCCCAACAAGGCGAACACAATGGCAAAAATGGTGAACTCTCCGCTGAAGACAGTCTCGGGATAGAATACCGAGACGTACCAGGCAAAGACACCGCCGGCGAGTCCTGCGATCAGGGCACTCAAGAGCCAGGCGATGATACGTTCGCGAACGACATTGATCCCCGCCATGCTCGCGCTGATCGCGTCCTCGCGAATGGCCTGGAGCGCCATCCCGAAATGGGAGTTGCGCAGATAGACGACGAGCGCGAGCGTCGCGGCGAGAAACGTCAGAGTGACGGCATAGGCGAAGGTCGGGTCAAAGACGCCGCTCAGGCTGATGCCGTACGGACCCTTGGTGACGGCTTCAAGCTGCGGGTTGGAGACGACCTGAAAGACGGCAAGGGCAGCCGCGAGGTTCGCGATCGAGAAATATGCTCCGGACAGGCGAAAGAGCGGGGTCAGCGTAAGCCCGAGCACGACCGCCGCGCATGCGCCGGCCAACAGCGCCACCAAGGGGTGCGCGTGCAGATGGATGACCATCAAGGAAAAGCCGTAGGCGCCGGCACCGAAGAAGCCGGCATAGCCAAACGGCAGATAGCCCGTAAATCCGTAAATGACGTTTACGCCTTGCGCCAGCATCATGAAGATCATGAAATTGAAAAGAAGAAGATGATTTGCATAGACCGCCGGCAATATCGCGAAAGCCACGACCACAGGCAGCAGGATCAGCAGGATGTGACGCACGACCCTAGGCACGTCGAACCTGCCCTCCCAGGAGACCGCTCGGCCGCACGAGCAGAATTGCAACCAGCAGGAGATAGGGGAGAAGATTGGCCCACGAGCTGTAAAAGCTCTGCATGAACATGTAGGACACGCCGTATATAAGCCCCCCGAGGACCGTCCCGAGCGGGCTGCCAAGGGACCCAATGACAATCACGGCGAACGACGTGATTGTCACATCAACGCCCATTGCGGGCGTAATGCTTCCGAGCATGAATGGAGCAAACACGCCGGCTACGGCCGCGAAGTCCGAGACCCATGCCGAACGCAACGGCAGATACCCGATGCACGTCGATACCGGTCGCGATTGCTTCCTCGCGATCCGCCATGACCGCACGGGTGAGATATCCAAGGCGAGTCCGGTAGAGATAGAAGTAGACGAAGAGGACCGCCACTCCGCTTGCAACCCCGCTTGCGATCCATGCCGCCGGAAAGGACTGGCCGAATGCCTCCACAGGTCCGTTTTCGACCTCGTGGCCGGACAGAACGGTTGCGACCTCGGCTACGGCACGACCGAGTTCGCCACCGGGAATCGAGCGCTCGCTGGTGCCGAAGGCAATGGTCGCCAGCGCTTCTATGACCTGCGAGAGCCCGAAAAACAGAATGAAGGACAACATTTCCGGGTCTTTCGCCCGGAGCAGTCGCGGAACCAGCAGGTAGTAAAGCGGCAGCCCGATCACCGCGAAGATTGCGAACGCGATGAAGATGGAGGGAACCGGATTGATCGAAAACAGCGTGAACAGCCAGAACGCCAGAAACGCGCCCAGCATGAGGAAGTCGCCATGCGCCAGATTCACGATGCGCATGACGCCGAACACGAGGTTGAGCCCGAGACCGATCAGGCTGAAATAAAGCCCAAACAGCAGACCCGCAAGCAGACTATAAACAAGCATCAGGGCGCCCCATGCAATCAGCCCTGCGCCTCTGAGCCTCCGAACGTCTGGTTTTTACGGCCGCGGGTAAACGGGTTTTCCGGTAGCCACGTCATGTGGCCAGACCGTTACGAACTTTACGTGGTTGGGTCCATCGGCAATGAGCTGCCCAAGCGGCGTGATCTCCCCGATCTGGGCGCCCGTCGGATCGAGCTCGAACGTGCCGTCCAGGGTCTTTAGCTTTCCGGACAAGCTGAAGATGGCTTTGCGCAACTCGAGCTGGTCGAGGTTGTCGGCTGCGGCAAAGGCCTTATCCAGCACGAGCCCGGTCGTGTAGCCCGCGACCGAGTTGAAACCAAATTCGACCTGAGCGTTCGCGTATTTTTTGTCCCAGGCCGCTTTGTAATCTTTCAACGACATTCCGACTTGAGTTTCGTACGCAATCTCCGACGAGGGAACGTAGGTAAATACATAGCTCAACCCCTTGGCTCCGACGTTTTTCTCCAAAAGCTCCGTCTCAAGCCCGGGATAGATGCAGAAAACCATCTTGAACTTGATCCCGCTGTCCTGGATGTTGCGCAGGAAGGCGATGTCGTTCGGAGCATAGCCAAGGTGAATCACCGCATCCGGATTGCTCGCGCGTATGCTGTTCAGGAGCACCGTATAGCTCGAGGTTTCAGTCGGAATTCCCTGATCGAAGACGATCTCCACTCCTGAATTTGATTCCTTGATGAACTTTCGCACCGCATTGGCCTGCGTTCCAGTAAAGTCGTTGGTGGCATAAAGAATTGCGACCCGCTTTATGCCGAGCCCCGGACCATCATGAGTGATGAAGTCCGCCAGGGGTTTTGGCCAAATGCTGGAAACAGGGTCGGAGATCAGTACGATGTAGGGATTGTCGCTGGTAAAGAAATTAGCACCGGTTCCGGTCTGGTCGATGAGCAGCATCTTGCGGTCGCGGGCAATCGGCACCGCCACCGACGTCAGAACCGAGCCGGAGTCGGCGATCAGGACGTCAACCTTGTCCTGAGTGATCAGCTGATTGTAGAGCGTGGCCGCGGTCGCGGTGTTGCTCTGATCGTCGTAGGCCACGAGCTTCAGCGGAATCTTTTTGTTGAAAGCCTTCACAAACACGCCGCCATCGGCGTTTTTCTGATCGATCCAAAGCTTCAATCCGTAATGAACGGGCATAGAGATGCTGGCGAAGCGACCGGATGACGCGTAAAGCGTCCCCAGCTTGATCTCGGCCGGAGCTTCCGCGCCGAAAACCGGTCTCGCAACGGTCATCACGGACGCGATCAAGGCGCCAAAAACGGCGTGGCTGGTCATCGGGCGTCCTCCTCGGCAGTTTGCTTTCTTTGCGCCAAAGTAGATGAACAGCCACATCGGCGCAATCGGGCACTCCGGGGCCCTGTCTCAAGCGCTCTTCCCAACCTCAGGCGGAATGAGCGAGCGCCGGTACCGATCTCCGTTCCCACCCCATAACGTTTGTTGCACCCGGAAGTTTGCGGACCACTTTTCCTTTCTACTTGTAGAAGACGCGCCAGAGCGTTCCCGCCGCGTCGTCAGTGACGAGCAGCGACCCGTCTGCTGCTACGGCCACGCCCACCGGCCGCCTTCGACCTGGGTGAAGTTTCGGCATCCCTGCCGATCGCGCAAATAGATTGCCCGTCCGTTGCGGGGGACCCAATTACCCCCTCAGGCGAAAAGCACTACGCGCCCAGACGTCTGCCCCCCTCGGCCCCGAGGGCCCCTCTGACCCCCCTCCGAAATCTCGAGACCCCCCTCCTCATCTCGGACATAGATGTGCAGCCCCCCTCGAACCCCCTGGCGCACCCGTGTGGGCCCTTGACGCTTGCAGCTTCGATCCTTGCGGGGTGCCCAACGCAGCTCGAACCCCTGACTTTTCAAACGAGCCGATTTGCTCGCAATCTTGAAAACCGCGGGATAATTTTCCCGCTTTCGCGGCGTCGAACGAGACGGTCGCGGTGTCCGCCTTGAACAACGTCGGGATTTCTGAGGGCCGGCCCCTCTCTCTACCCCCCTCCGACCATCTCGATGGCGCTCGATACGCTCCCTTCGATACCTTGCGGCGCCCAGCGCACCTCGAACACCTGACTTTTCAAACGAGCCGATTTGCTCGCAATCTTGAAACCCGCGCGACAATTTTCCCGCTTTCGCGGCGTCGAACGAGACGGTCGCGGTGTCCGCCTTGAACAACGTCGGGATTTCTGAGGGCCGGCCCCTCTCTCTACCCCCCTCCGACCATCTCGATGGCGCTCGATACGCTCCCTTCGATACCTTGCGGCGCCCAGCGCACCTCGAACACCTGACTTTTCAAACGAGCCGATTTGCTCGCAATCTTGAAACCCGCGCGACAATTTTCCCGCTTTCGCGGCGTCGAACGAGACGGTCGCGGTGTCCGCCTTGAACAGGTGCGGAATTGGCACTTCGCGACGATTCGTCGTGACGCGTAAATTCGGTCGCTATTGGAGGCACTGCGGACATAGACTGGCCCCCGGCCCCAATCGCCTCCGAGGCTTATGACCCCGAACGGACATTGGCGGCCGACAACTCGACAAGGGTCCGACAGATCGCACCATTTGGATGCGCACCGCCTTCGGGTATCCTCGCCGTCGCGCCGGCCACCGCAGCCACACCTTTTCGGAGGAGAATGCCATGTCCAACCCAGCGCACCCTTACGAGCCGCTCACATCCGAAAACGCCGCGCTTGTCCTCGTCGATCACCAAGTCGGCCTCTTGAGCGGAGTGCGTGACTACTCGATCGCTGAGCTCAAGCATAACGTCATCGGCCTTGCGAAGGCCGCGAAGGCACTCAAGCTTCCGATCGTCGCGACCACGACAGCGCGAGACAGCATGTGGGGACCAACGTTTCCTGAATTGGTCGAAGCTTTGCCCGGGTTGCAAATCATGGACCGTTCGTCGGTCAATGTTTACGACGATCCACGCGTCGCAGGCGCGATCGAAGCGACCGGCCGGAAGAAGCTGATTTTTGCGGGTCTTTCGCTTGAAGTCTGCGCGGCGCTCCCTGCCATGACCGCCGTCCGCAAGGGCCTCGATGCCTACGTCACCGTGGATGCCTGCGGCACGTTCAGTGAGACCAAACGTCAGGTTGGGCTGCTAAGGATGCTGCAGGCGGGCGTCATACTATCGGACTACGCAACGCTGATGGTCGAAATTCTCAAAGACAACGGTCGGCCCGAGGCCGGTGCGGTCTATGGAGCGATGGATATGGATTGGGCCAAGCTGGTAGGCCAGATGGCACAAGCCCACGCCAAGTAAACGATGCACCGATCGCTTCAAGCAACCAGATTGGCCATGTCTACCGAATGTCCGCTTTTGGCACGAACGCGAAGTGCTAACGCGCGCCACTAACGTCGGATGACTGGGGTAAACCGGACCCAATGCGAGCGCACTGATTGCCGCTGGTTTTGATCCTGAGCCGACATAGGCGGGCCGACAGCTTTTCCGAATGCGGCTCTCAATGCGCGGTGCTGCTCGCCGCTTCTGTAGTAAGTTACGGTTTGTCGATGATGCCAGGTCCACGATTTGCCGCGGCTAACGATTTTTTGCCCAAATGTCCTTTGTCTATTTCTTCCCGGTGGGTGGACTAAACGCCGCCAAAGCTTCGGGAAAAGATTGGTACGCGGCAGCACCGCACTGTTCGCTTGTTGCGTCGACAAATTGATTGATCATCCCGGCGTAGAAGACCACAAATTTCTCTTTGCGCCCATTCTGACCGTCGATTCGCAGGCAAACGAAATACCGACTTTCCGAGCCGAATTGTTTCAGCGCCGGGGTCGAAATATAGGTGGCGATCGCGTTCACCAGAACATCGGACTTCTCTCGGAGATATGCCAACAAATCCTTTTTGTAGTTGTCCGGGTAGACATTGGGCTCCGGTTTTTCCTCCGGTTTTCCAAACTGGGAGCAGCCAGCCAAAACCAAGAAAAATGCGGCCAAGTGACAGGCCAATAATGCTCTCGCCGTTCTGGTCGCTAATGCCATCGTGTCCTTACACCTTGCTGTCCAATGGCATGTTCGGGCCGCTGGCACTTAGAAGGAGACTTGCAGCGCAGAAGTCTCCAATCCAGCAGCGCTCCTAAGCTCCGGCATTTCATTTTCTTAGCTCGCATTCGCAGACGAGGTGATTGCATAGTTTGACGCAGGCTAATTGCGTTGTACCTCGCAGTAGATCACGCCGGCGGCGCGCAGGTTCGCGCACAGCTTCTCCGCGACCGAGCGGTTATCGGCCCCGACACGCACGTGCGCCCAACCCATGCTCCCGCGGCCAAGCCCATGGTGAACGATGAGCGGCTCCCGGCCGCCCAGTATGGAGGCGTATTTCTCCTGCACTCGGCGATATGCCAATAGCGCTGTGGCATCGGTGGTACCCCCTACTAATTCCACGCCCCAGGGATCAGGCGGCGGCTTGACTGCGAGCACAGCCGCACGGGCGACAAGGCCGGCAGTTTGCGTACAGGATACGGTGTTTGCAAGACGCGTGTCGCCAGCATCCACTTTTCCGCCGACCCATTGCTCCGGCGATCGGCCGGTTACGATGCGCACATAGGCGCTCGTCTCCCCCGGCAGTCCGCGCCGGCCGGCGAGCCAGTCGTGCACCCGGCCGGATCCGGCATTGTAGGCGGCTGCGGCGAGCCCGAGATTTCCGAATTCGCGGCGCAGGTCGCGCAAGAGCTTCGCAGATTTGGGGATTGCTTCAAGCGGGTCGAAGGGATCGGAAAGACCGCGCCAGGTCGCCGTGGCCGGCATGAATTGCGCCACGCCTTGCGCCCCGGCGCGGCTTACCGCCGTCGGGTCGAATCGGCTCTCCTGCCAGATTAGCCGAGTGAAGAAATCGATCGGCAAATCATTTTCCTGTGCTGCAGCGGCAAGCGCGTTACAGATGACGTCGATGTCCGGAACATTCGATGGCGCGGTCTGCGCGACTGCGCGGAACCCGTCGGACTCACCTGCAACCGCTGGCCGAAGCAGCCCGACGGCATAGGAAGCGAGAAGCAACCCGACCAGGCGCAATACGAAACCGCGCACGTTCCATTTCCGTTGGAGCGGCGTTAATGGCTGAGTGATTAATCCGTGGGCCGTCATTCCGCGCATCCCAGCAAGTTCCCGCGGATCAGTTCATGTAGCAGGAAACGAACCCGCATCCTATGGCGCAGGTTCCGGAATCTCTTGGGAGAGCCAGTCTGACCTGCCGGCGACGTTGCTCGCTCGCGCCGACGAGGTGATCGAATAGCTACGCTTTTTGCTGCGCTGCATATGTCTCCTTTTGGCACAAAGCGTCGGAGGCCCGCGGCCGCCGCTAAATACCTGTAATTATTTCCAGGCGCCGCCGGACGCCAGCGGCGAAAAGAACGCCAGCATCTCCTGATTCGACAGCGCCGCCTGTTCGTAGTGCACGAAGTGGCCGGCTTTGGGCGCGGTTGTGAATTTGAGATTGGAAAAGTAGTCGCCCAGCTTGTCGCCCCAGGTGGCGGGACAGACGGTGTCGCTGTCGCCCCAGAATACGCGCGTCGGGCAGGTAATGGGGTCCATCTTCGGCGCGCCTTCCTTGATCCACTTGAGACGCATGGCCAAGGCACCGCGATACCATTCGAAGCCGCCCTTGAGGTTGCCCGGCTTCATGAAGTTGTCGACCCACATCTCGAGATCGTCGTCGAAGGCGTGCGGATCGCAAGACCAGCGCCGCAAGAAGTGGCGGAAGTAGATGCGGCACGTGTCGCGGTTGTATCCCACCAATTCCTCGGCCAAAGGCCATTGCTGGAAGTATTGATAGAACGCTTCCGGCAGGTAGGCGCCTTCGCCCCAGCGCGTGCCGATGCCCGGATAAGGACAGTTGAAGAAGAACAGCGACGCCACGCGCGCCGGCGAATAACGCGCGAAATTCTGCGCCACATAGGCGCCGACATCGTGACTGACGATGCTGACGCGCGCGATCTTCAGGGCGTCGAGGAAGGCACCCAGGTCGTTCGAGAGAATCTGCGCCGTGGTTTTTTCCACGTCCTTGCCGTCGCGCCGGCGGGTGCCGCCAAAGCCGCGCAAATCGGGCACGATCACGTCGAAATGCGCGGCCAAGGGGCCGATGTTCTTTTTGTAGCTGCGCCCGAATTCCGGCCAGCCGTGCAGCAGCACCAGCGGCGCGCCCTTGCCCTCCCGGATATAATTGACCACAAGGTCGGCGGTTTCGATTTTCCGGTCGGCGAATTCCATCGCGCGCGGCCCTCCCCCAAAAAGCGGTGGCCTCCAACTTAAAGGGCTCGCTCTTATGTGAAAAGGTGGTCTAGGTTTAACGCCGGAGGGGAGAATGCCTCAGAACGACGCCTTGTGGTACGTGGCCGAAGGGCGCGCCGAGCTTCGGCCGGTGGACCCGGCGGCCCGCACCGACGAGGTGATCGAGTAAGGATACTTTTTGTTGCGGCGCATGAGTCCGCTTTTGGCATTGTGTCACGAGTAACGCCGGTCCACACGGCGGTGCGTAACTGTACGAGAGATGAAGGAAGGCCCTTCGAGGTCGGCAATCAGGTGTTGATCTCAAGCCACCGCAAGCTGCTGTCGTCAAAAGCGATGGTGGTGAACGTTGCGGAAAAGTCGGAACGAGATTTCGGCAGGTATGATTGAGAGAGGCGAGCGCAAGCGAACCGCTGATGACGTGTCGAAAGCGGATTAGACGATGTCAAAACCGGGGGGTTGCCACTCCTCCGGGATCAGCTTGGGGGATGCACTGAGACTGCCCAAGCGGCATCCGGCATGGAGGCGGCGCGAAGCTCAATCTGGCTCTTGTACGGAACGTGAGAACCTGGCCGGCGATGCTAAGGGAAAAGATGCTATGGGGCGGCGGCGAGAATCATTGCATTCATCGGCGCTGATTTGAACCGATGGAGCACCCCATGCAGAAGTTGAACGATCTAAGGCGATCCCTTGCCCCTCTCAAGCCGGACGGCACGCTGATCGCCGTCATCGACGAAGCAGCGTCATAATGCAGACCTTTCTACGTGGTTAGAATTGCAGAGTTTTTTGGTCTTGACTTGATGTTATTGGGCGGCCGCGGGGCCCGATTTTTATCGCGGCGAGAGCCTGCGCTTCAATCACCCAAGGAGCTCCGTTGCATGCTTGTCGTCCTTTTAGGATTCCTTTTCTAATCAACCGCAGTATGGTCATTCGGCACGTGCCAAGCGCAGCAGCCGCTTCGAGTTGATTCAACTCTCCACGTTCTGCGCGCTCCCCGTCGCGATAGGGCGCAATCCCATGATCATTGCGAAAGGCACGTATACGAACTTCGGTCCATGTATTGTCGCGGCCCGTACGCTTGCCCGCTCGATTGAGGATGCTAGCGATCCGCTGATCGGGTACCTGTCTGGCGAGTTCCTTGATGATATCCGCGGTCGTCTCATTTAAGGTCCAGCGAGTTTCACCGTTACGTGCTTTGCGCACTTTGATCTGGGTATGATCGCCTCCCTGCCAATAAATCATCAGATCGATCTGGTTGCCATCGACACGAGCGATGATCTCAACAATGATGGTGCGTAAGATGCGCTTGCGTGTATCCGGAGTTGCAGCCGGATGGTTCCATGCACGCTCAAGGTCTGTGCCGAGCATCAGAAGCTGCGCACGTTCTGCGTCGCTCAGCGACGGCCGCTGCTGAGTGTCAAATTGTGCGAGTTTCGTCTCTACTTCTCGAACGACCTGCAAGCGTTCGTTCCACCGACGCTCCAACTCGGCCGCAACGATTCGATTCTCCGGGTCTACCAAATCGTACTGTCGTTGGGCTCGATTGCTCTCGTAGCGGGCTTGCTCAAGAGCAAGCTCGACCTGCCGGCGACCGCCACTCGCTTCGACTTCGTGCGCCTCGATCGCTTTGAGCGCGGCCTCCACACCCAGCGGCTGAAGTAACTCCAGCACCGCCGCGCTTACTGCTTGGTCCGCACGAGTTGCACCTAACGAGATACAATATGCCGCACCATGCGTTCGGTGTGCGCCAATGCAGAAATAGCGATGGGTCCCCTTGCTATAAGCCACCTGCAATTTGCGGCCACAGTGACCGCATCGGAGTACCCCGTTCAGCAGCGCCGCTCCACGGCGCACGGCGCGTCGCACCATCAGCCCCCTGTTGCCCGCGTTGTTGGCAATCAGTCCCATATTCCTTTCGTACTCGGTCCATGAGATATATCCCTCATGACGGTCAACAAGCAACACGGACCAATCTTCACGCGCCTGTCGTTGGCCACGCACAACCCGTTTGCGTCCGTCCTCAAGCCGAACGCTATGCGTCGATCGCCCGTAGGCATAGGCCCCAGCGTAGATCGGATTAGTCACCATACCGAGGACGCCTTCATAGACCGGCAACTTCCACACGACGTGTCGGCCCTGTGGACCGTAGGCGGTGCTTGGCAGGGCAATTCCTTCTTGCCGCAGCCAGCGGTGAACCTGACGGGCACTCTGGAACTCAGCGAATTTCTTGAAGACTAACTTGATTGCTTGCTGCACTCGTTGATCTGGCTCCTTCTCGATGCGGTCCTCGTGTGCAACCTTGCGGTAGCCTACCGCGATGGTACCAAAGAGCTCACCACGTTTTGCCTTAAGTTTCCTGGCTTCGCTCACACGCTGGCGAAAGATCGACAGCTCCATTTCGCTCATCGTCCCCTTCATGCCCAGCACTAGCCGATCATTGGGGAGCCGCGGATCATAAACGTCATCTTCATCCATGATCAAACAATTGACCAGGCCACAGAACTCCAGCAGCGTGTGCCAGTCGCGCCCGTTGCGGGCAAGCCGTGAGGCTTCGATGGTCAGCACTGCACCCACGCGTCCCTCACAGATTGCCACGAGCAGCCGCTCAAAACCGGGTCGCTTTACACCGTCGCCCGATATGGCGAGATCATCATCAATCACCACGACGTCGCCCCAACCTAACTGTCTGGCTCGTTCGGCGAGGCCGTACTGTCGTCGCCGGCTCTCGTGGTTGCGGTGAACTTGATCGAGGGTAGACTGACGGATGTAAACATAGGCGGAGCGTACAAGGTGATCAGGCGTGATCTTACTCATCATCGCCCTCCTCGTTTGAGGTGCACGCGATTCCGCTGAGCACAATCTCCAACAGCATTCTCTGGACCAATGGCACGAGCGCGGCGCGTTCCATCGCGCGCAACATAAGACCGGGTTGGTTCAGTTGAAGTAAAGTCAGTTGATCGAAAGCCCGTCGTTGCTTCATGGCCTCCTCCGCTGATCGAGTCGTCAGACAACGAGCTTAGAAGGCTGTCGAGCGTGATTCGTAGTTCGCGCAAATGTTGAACAGGAATCAGCGGCGGGCTCCGCAGGCCGAGAGCTGCCGCCTCGGGGCGCGCCATCCACTCTGGGATCGCCAACGTGCTGTCTGGCAGACCCACGAGTAGGACGATGACGTTGCGATGAACCTTGCATGCGGTAACGGGCAGAGCCATTCCCGCATTGGGGTGGAAGCGATAATGTATCGTCGCTTCAGAGTGCTGATCCACAGCATTGTGTCTGTGTCTTGGAGATGAGTCAGTCGAGCTGGCTCGTTGCCGGTATCGTGCCTGGCGTCGAGCGCCAGCCGTTGAAGAAGCTCGCTGCCGACGAGATCGCATTGCTAAAGCTACTGCATCGGTGGCGCGAGGAAGCCGAGAAAGCAGGACGCAAGATCGAACGCACTACAGTCGCCTTCGAGGCTGGCCGGGATGGTTTCTGGCTGGCGCGTTGGTTGAGGACACGCAGCATTGAGGCCCACGTTATTCACGCATCGAGCGTAGCCGTATCGCGCGAGCACCGACGCGCCAAGACCGACCGGCTCGACACCGAGCTGCTCAAACGCGCCTTTCTCGGCTGGCTGCGTGGTGAGCGTGATCACTGCAAGATGGTGGCGATCCCGACGAGCCAGGACGAGGATGCCAAGCGGCCCAACCGCGAGCGCGAGAGCCTCGTCGGAGAGCAGAACTCGGATTATCAACCGAATGAAAGCAACCTTGATCCGGCTCGGCATCCGCGGCTTCAATCCCAAGCTGAAGAAGGCCGGCGGGCGACTTGAAGATTTGCGCACGCCCGAGGGCGAGCCAATACCGCCCAACACGATGGCTGAGCTGCGTCGCGACATGGATCGTCGTCGGCTGGTCAGTGATCAGATCCGCCAGATCGAGGAGGCACGCCTGGATCGTCTCAAGCAGGCGCCTGGTGATGGACCACACGCAATGCTGCGCCTGCTGGCGCGCGTGATCGGGGTTGGCATCGAGACCGCGGATATGTTGGTGCAGGAGGTGCTGGCGCGAAACATGCGCGACCGACGGGCCATAGCGCGTTATGCTGGCCTCACGGGCTCGCCCGACGAGAGCGGCACAAAACGCCGGGAGAAAGGGCTGGCCCGTTCCGGCAACGCTCGAGTTCGGCGAGGCATGATCCAATTGGCCTGGCGATTTCTCCTGTTTCAGAAGAACAGCGCCTTGGCGCAGTGGTTTCGAGCCCGCACCGAGAACGCGCGCGGTACGCGCAAGCCCATGATCGTGGCCTTGGCGCGCAAGCTTTTGATCGCCTTGTGGCGGCTCGTGCGAGAGGGCGTGGTGCCGGACGGCGTCGTTCTGCGCCCGACGCAATAAACGCAGGTTGCTGAAGGCATCCAACAGTTTCGGCCCAGTCCGTCCGCTTGTGACGGGTCGCCGATGACGATTCGAGGTGGCGGGTCCCGGTTTGTGCCATGGCTGTTATGCCGAGGAAAAGAATGGGTCCGCCGCTTCGGAGCTTCGCTGCCGATGCGCATGGCTGCATCATGGTTCGGGTCCTCGGACCCGCCGGATACAAGGTTGTGGCGCGATTGATCCGCGCCCGAAAGCGAGCTCCCCTCTGATCGCCATCCCGACCGCACCAAGCGTGCCGTCGTGCTCGAAGCTGTCAAGGTATGGCCTGGCAAGGGCGGAACATGCTGCTAGGTTGGTGCGACGGCCAACCTTGACCGCTCCTGCGCGCGACGACCTGGGCGAAGCGCGGGTCGGGACGAAGGAACGGCTTTCGGATCGAACAAAGGAACTGATGAAGAATAAAAGGTGCGCCGGCGTGCCGAAACTCCTTGACAAGAAAAGCCCCATACAAGGCACAAGCGGCTCCAACCGCGAGGCCGAAAGTACTGATGCGCCGGAGAGGGGCGGACTGCCTCGTAGTAGTGTTGAAGCGGGGTAATGCCCGTGGAGCGAAGGGGGTGGGTCATCGCCTTTGAGATCGGGTCAACCGGCAACGGGAGGAACCCGATATTCAATGGAAGGCGGCAGCCTTCGAGCGGTGGCACGAGCCGGATGACGCGAGAGTGTCAAGTCCGGATCTGTGAGAGGCTCGGGGTGAAATTCCCCGGGCCTACTCGGCCATAGCTGCCTTGAGCCAATACGGCGGCATGTCCGGAGCTGGCGAAAGCTGACATGCGAGCGTTCGGGAGGCTTCGGGTTTTGACCCATTGCAGAACTCCATGCTGCATCGCACAAGCGATCGGCCATCTCACTAAGGACAGCAGCATATGCGGTGGCTTGAGATCAGCACCTGATTGCCGACCTCGAAGGGCCCTCCTTCATCTCTCGTACAGTTACGCATCGCCGTTTGGACCGGCGTTACTCGTGACACAAGACCCAATTCAGACATGCGACGATGCTGAGGGGCTGTTGAGCGACCGCGCTCGACGTTACGTGCAATGTATATAGCCAAGAAGGACAATGCTGCTGTCTGATCTAAGTCAATGACTTTGCTGTGACTTCCAGTTTAGATTAACAAAATTTGTTATTTGCCGGGGTTCATATTCTTCTGCGAGAAGCAACAGGGATGAGAAAGTTCCTTTTCAAACCGGGCGCCGAAATCGGTCTCGCATTACTTTCCTCCGCAGCACTTGCTGATACGCAGGAAGAGTTACTGACGTCTCTTTTTGGCCAAATACAAATGTATGTGCTCATTGCTTTCGTGATCATCGTCATCGCCAGCGTGTACTTCATGAGATCGCGAGACAAGCGCCAGACTCCATTGAACAGAATATTCGAAGAGGGCAAAGCGATACACTCAGTTGGACCCGATACCACAGTCACCGAGTGTGTGCGCTTGATGACCGCCGGCAAAATCGGTGCCCTGATCGTCATGGATGGCGAACGGCTGTTAGGCATCTTCACAGAGCGAGATGCGCTGAACAAAGTGCTGGCTGGCGGCCTTAATCCAGGCAACACGAAAGTGTCCGAAGTGATGACGAAGAACCCATACTGCATCCGTTCGACGACGACGGTTGGCGACGCGATGAAATTGATTACCAAGCAGCAACTCCGGCACCTGCCGATTGTGGACAACGGCAAGGTGGTCGCCGTCGTATCGAGCGGCGATCTAACCCACTGGCTGGTACGGGACCAGATGGGAGAGGTTCAAGAGCTTGTCGAACTTGCTGGCCGGTCCTGACAATCTTTATACAAGTGCCTTCGAGTGAACGTTGGTGGCCAGTAATCAAGGCCGCAAACCTGCGTCCTGATTAGTGTTCAAATAGAAGACCGCGCCTTCGGGACGCACTGCCGCAAGCAGACATGAGAGTGAGGAAGATTCCATCCGGAGAGTTGTGGATTGATCCGGTAGCTGACGAGCGGCTCATGTTCGCGGCTTCCTGTCCTGTTGGAATAGCTCGCAGTACAACCGATGCAATCTTTGTTCTAGAGCGGTGGCTTACGCGAGATGTGGTAGGACATAATGCCCGTGAGAAAGCTCCGACTTTCGATGCCGACGAAACCAACTCCCTTGAGAAGCTCGGCCAACTCAAGTGGTGTATAGAAGTACCGTATAGCATTCGCGAAGTAGCCAACACACTTCATGCTCTCGGCAGAGCTCCCGAAAAGCTTTGCGGTAAACCATACCGAGAAACGCAAATAGGCTAGGTAAGGCACTTCGACCACTCTCGATGCCGGGCGGAGCATATCATTATGGCAGAAGATACCGCCCGGCTTGAGAACCCGATAGATCTCCTTGAATGCTTTAATGATCTCGAGATGGCGTGAAGCGAATTGTATCGTCACGGCATCGAACGAATTGTCGGCAAACGGCAGCTCATGGGCGTCGCAGACGTGTGCATGGATAGCCAGATTGCGCTCGCGGGCGCGGCGCTGACCCTCGGCTGTCATGTGCATACTGCCGTCCACGGTATGGAACTCGAGCGTTGGATCAATCGCAAAAAGCCTCAGCGGGATATCGTGCGTGCCCGAACAAACGTCGAGCACATTCGCTCCGTGCGGCAGATGTCTGTGGATTGCAGTAACGAACGTAGTGCTCCATCGTGAACAATTCCCGAGCGACGCGACTGCATTGCCTCTATCGTAATAGGTCGGCACGTCCCGAAAGACTTCCGGGATCAAGGTCCGCCACGTCTCTCCAAAAAGATGCGAGCGAAGATCTTCCTTTTTCAATAAATCTGCTGAGATGCTCATCCGGTTTCCCTTCGAGTAGTCGGTGGACATTATACACGAAGCTCGAGGCCTACAAATCAAGCTCCGATCGCCCGACTACCAACACCACCTATCTAGCCCCCCGCGTGCGGAATCCGAGGCAAGGCGGTCGGTGATTCCGACGGAAAACAGCCACCCAATCCAAAGCAAAGCGGCCACGGGTTCCGAACGAAGGCGGCTACCCTGTTGATAGGATGAAGCGAGGACCGTTGTCGTTCGAAGGGACGTTCTTTGCTGCGGTGCATGAGTCCGGTTGTGGCAGATTTTGTTGCAAAAGTCTCTTTTCACTGGTGATCAAAATTTCTTTTGGCTGTACGCGCGACTTTCATGTAAAGATGTGGGGGACCTCATCGCCTGAAGATAAACTCGCTGGCGACCTCGGTAACGTGATTGAGGCCACATCTACGGGCGGTCGTCGATTGGATTTTTTTACAGCAGAAAAATTAGCACTGGGCAATTTGGGACTTTTGCAACAATATCGGCACCAAGCGGCCCAAGCCAATCCGACAGGCATGTCCGCAGCTGGCGAAAGTGCTGACGTTGCATCCCTGGTGCATCCGTCGCTCAACCGATCAAAAGTTGCGAGGGTTGCTTCCATGTGGAACGTGCGAACCAAGTGAGCAATTTTATACAGACACGACTTAGCCCTCGGGCCTAGCCTGGTCTCCTCCTAGGGGAGGGAATTCATCATGTCGATACAGCAGCATATGCCGGACCAGGCAGTCCTCGTTGACTCCTGGACGTTGTTTTGCTCAGAGTGCTCGCGGAAAATGAGAATCAAGACGGCGGCACCGAGCTTGGGCGGGATGGAAGGGCACACCTACAGATGCACCTACGAGTGCGCCTGCGGACATAGCGCAACCTTTAACGTGGCGGTTAGTTAACCGGCCAGGTAGGCCAATTGGTTATCGCCGGTTGCAGCGAGTTGGCCCGCCCTGGGCGGCGGTCACGCTGACTGAAACCCGCATTGAATCATGCCCATGCAGGTTCCTGCGATCTAGACAATTTTTCTTCTTCCTCGGTCAACAACTTGAATATCACCCGGCGCTGAGGTTCGTCGGTGGTGTCAAGTAGTTTTCGATAGCGCTCAATATTCTGCTGAATGACGAACCGTTCCATGGGGCTTTCCCGCGGGATTCGCATTACCCCTCCCCAGGATTAGCCTGTGTCATTCTTTTCCCTGCGTCTGTATAAAATTGCTCACTTTTAGCCGAAGGCGCCTCCAAGCCGCGGTCCGGCAAATTAGGCTCGCTGAGCACGCCGACCCATCCCATGCCGGACATCTCGCGTGAATTCCGTCCTCGCTCGGGACGCGCCGCCAATTTGATCTACATCAACCATATATTGTGCGATCATTCTATCTAGTAATCAGCCATTTTCAGCCATCTTGAAGGGGAATTATGCGCACAAATGAAGATTTCATCGAACTGGCTCGTATCTGTCTTGCGCATTCGCATGTAACGGAAAGCCCGGAAGTCGCAGCCGAGCTTAGGCGAATTGCGGAAGAGTATAGAAAAAAGGCAGCCGATCTAGAGTGGGAGAACTGGCCTGCTGTCGGTGAAGAAAATGTCGGAAAAGTTTTGCAAGAGGGGTAAGGACAGTTCGCGGCAGGATGTAACCGAAGGCAGCTCCATCGTGGATAATCGTCCCTCAGTTTCTAGCTTTACTTCTAGATACGACCACTTTCTGTTTGCACCGATCTGCGAGGAAGCTAATGGAATGCAACTCAGCGTTCTTTCCGCACTAGCGCGGATCGATGTTGATCCGTGGGAGGAAGCGACCCGTTTAGCAGCAATGCCTAAAGCAATCGCTGAGAGGACATTGGTCTCGACACTCAATCGGGTCCTCGGCAAAAGTTGGAACCCATCAGAAACGGAGGTATTTGCTGCGCGATTAGTTCAGCTTCTGCCGCAGCGAGGCGAAGGCACGACAGTTGCCCAAACGGAGACTGCAAGAGTCGGCGCGCAACGAACTTATTGGTTGGTGTGGCTGGTCTTTGCGTTAGCGATATCCCTTCTGTCGCCGCGCCATCAGCCAACGACGACGGACGCGGGCGGTTCTATGTCAGAATCTAACGCAACAACCCAATTACCGTCACAGAGAAATTAAACTAGCTTTTCACGGAGGGGTAAGGTGCATCAATGCGGGAGTTTTAGCGAAGAAAGCCCCGATCCACTTGACCACAGGTGAGTGTCACGATTGAAACCAGGAGAAACCTTCACCGCAGTTGGTATGACTATAATTGGGACTGGGCTCTGATCTCACTGCTCGCCTTTGTGCTCTTAGCAGGCGTCGTCGTCCTCTGGACCTATACCGATCATCCTCAAACCGCCGCCATACCCAACGATGCTACGACGGGACAGAGCACCCGACCGAATCTCGCGGTTTTCCCAAATTGATGTGCTCCTCAGAGGCCGCCCCCGGCAACGAGGCGGCCTAAAGGAAACCGTTCCCAGTCCGCAAATCAAATGTGTGGAACCCGTTCTTTGGCTTTGATTTCAGTCGCAGTAACAGGCTGTGCCGGTAGTTGGAGCACCGTTGCTTCCTGACCTTCAACTAACCCAGTCAGCAGCACCGTCTGCCCATCGGGAAATTCCAACGCATCATGATGAGCGTATGGGTTCTGCTTGTTGATTTGCCGAAAGATAGCCGTCGTGTGATTGAGCACCTTCGGCTTCCACCCAAGTAGCCCAAGTCGATTGCACCTTACGGGAGTGCAATGCATCGCGCCGGCGTCCAGAAAAAAATTGCGGCTGGCTGCGCGGGTTTGGCAGCCGGTCGCCGCGGTAGTCACCAACGCGGATGCCGCTTTGCGCTGGCTTGGCGCCCAAGTCCTATTGGCGCCGTCCGGCGCCGCGGCGCCGCCCGACAGGCAAGGAAGCGTCTTCGATGCCGAAATCGCGCGTAGGTTATGCAATGGGTTACGGGCCGTTCATCGACGCGTTGGAGATGGGAAGGATCATGTGCCAGGCCGAGGAGCGCGGCTTCGAGATGGCATTTTTCTCCGAGACCATCGAGTTGATGCGCGACTCCGTTACCTCGCTCGCTGCAATCGGCCTGGCCACGCGCAAAATGGTCATGGGCACGACCCAGCCGGTTCAGGGCTGTCTAGGCTCCTGAGCGCTACATCCACAGCGGCCTTGTAAGCGGACCTCGCGGGGCGCGTTGCCGCGCCTCTTGTGCGCCAGAGGGCGACAACGGGAATGCTGCCAGGCTCCACGGGCCTTCCGGATGATGTGATTCGTTCTTGCCGGCCTCGTACCCCCGCTCCCTGCCCTCGCCGGGCTCGTCGATCTCGGAAATCCACGAGCTGCTGCGTCTCCGCTGCAAAAGAGAGCCGGTGCGATTTGAGCGAGATCAATGCGCCGGATTCGTGTTTGCTCACCCATTTCGGCACAGCCGATTTTGGAACTTTGCAGGCGGCCGTTGCATAGCCGGTCGGGCTGCGAAGTCAGCTGAACAGGGAGGTTGAGATGGACCAGAACTTAAAGAACCCCTCTTGCACGGACGCTAATGCCGCCATCGATCTGGCCCGCCGTTATTGGGAGCCTTGGCTGTCGATGTGGAGGACCAATTCCCTCCTCCTGGTTGAGCCTTGGGACAACGCAATACGCGCCTTCGCTGAGCGGGCGCAACTGTTGCCCCGCCGCATGGCCGCGCTCGAACTGGATTGGGACAAGCTCGCAGCCGTCAGACCGTCGACAGTCCGCGAGTTGGTGGAGCACTGCACCACTTGTGAAAGCCCCGAACAATGCGAGTGGGACTTGCGGGAGGATCCGTCAAACCCAGCATGGCAGGCCTATTGTCCCAATGCGGCAGCGCTGATGGCACTCGTAAGACCGCCCTCGTCCCAGACGACATAGAAACATCGTGAAACATAGAAGGAGACGGTAAAACTTCTGACATTTCCCGGCCTGCTTCTTGAGCCTCCTCGTCCTTTCAGGTTCCTGCGCAAATCCGCGCAGGAACCGTCGTGCGAATCACTTCACGCAGAGTGTTTTCACACAGCCAGGCTCATTAACGGCGATACTGTGACCCTCGACACCGCGTCCGCTTACCCTCCAGATTTCTCCGTGATTGCGGACATCATCCCGCGGCAGCCCAGTACCCCAAAACCGGACTCATGTACTGCAGCAAAATAGACTCGATCGCGGTAGGGACGCTCATTGCTGAGCGCCCCCCGCACAGAACCGTACGTGCGTGCGCGCTGGAGCTTTTCGAGAATCAGATCCTCCTTTGGATGGTGGCAGGAATCTGGATGGTCCTTGAAATAGTTGATGACCCCGAGGATGACCTCGTAATCCAGGCGATTACCACGCTCGAACACGCTTAGCTCTGGTTCGAGGACGCGAAGCAAGCTTTCAATGTTATAATGTTCTCGACGTAGAACCTCAGCCTACTTGCTATGGCGACGGAAATCGGGCTTGCGTTTTTCCTTGAACGCCCGCACCCCTTCCTTCGATTCCTCGCTCTCGTAGTAGAGTTTCACCGCCTGCAGCCCCATCGCCGCAATCCCGGAGATGTTGTCGCTGTCGGCATTGAAGGAGCGCTTGGCGATAGCGATCGCAGTCGGGCTGCGCTCCAAGAGCTCGCGGCACCAAGCGGCGACTTCGGTGTCGAGTTGATCGTCAGGCACCACCTTGTTGACGAGGCCCATGGCCAGCGCTTCCTGCGCGGTATAGCGGCGGCACAAGTACCAGATTTCCCGCGCTTTCTTCTCGCCGACGACGCGCGCCAAATAGGCGGTGCCGAAGCCAGGATCTACCGACCCGACCTTCGGCCCGACCTGGCCGAATTGCGCGCTCTCGCCGGCGATGGTCAGGTCGCACAGTGTCGCGAGGACATTGCCGCCGCCGATGGCGTAGCCGCGCACCTTGGCGATCACGGGTTTGGGAACGGTGCGGATGATTGCGTGCAACGCTTCCATCGGCAGCCCGATCGTACCACGCCCGTCGTAGCCGCCCTGATGCGCAGACTGGTCGCCGCCGGTGCAGAATGCCTTGCTGCCTGCGCCGGTGAGGACGATGGCGCCGATCGCCGCGTTCCACCCGGCGCGGTTGAACGCATCGATCAACTCGTCACAGGTCCGGCCACGAAAGGCATTGTGCTTCTCCGGCCGATTGATCGTGATGGTCGCAACCCCATCCTTTTCTTCGTAGAGCAGATCGGTGTAAGTCGTGACGCTCGTCATCAATCGGGCTCCTCAATGCATGCAAGCTTCGATTCTGTGAGCGATAGCGGTCAGGCTTCAAAATGCCTGGCGACCTCGCGCAATTTGAACTTCTGAACTTTTCCACTCGGCGTCCGCGGCAAATCGTCGACGATTTCCAGGCGTTCCGGCAGGTAGTGCCTGGAGATTTTCTCCTGCTCGAGGAAACGGACCATTTCTTCCTTGGAGAAGGTCTCCCCTGGTTTCACGACGACAAAGGCACAAGCACGCTCGCCCAACCGTCGATCTGGAAAGCCGATGATGGCGACGGCCTGGATCGCCGGATGCCGGAACAGCAAGCCCTCGATTTCCACCACCGGAATGTTTTCGCCGCCGCGGATGATGATGTCCTTCGAGCGGCCCGTGATGCGGATAAAGCCATCCGCGTCCATGCGGGCGAGATCGCCGGTGTCGAACCAGCCGTCCGCGTCATGGCCATACAGTTGCGGCCGCTTCAGGTAGCCGACGAAGTTGGAGCAGCCGCGCACCTTCAACATTCCTTCCGTCCCGGGCGGTAGCGGCTTGTTCGCAGGGTCGGCGACGCGCAGTTCCATGCCGGGCAGCGGACAGCCGTCGGTGTGGAATATCTTTTGCGGAGAATCATCGAGCCGCGTGGTCGTCACGGCGCCGTTTTCCGTCATGCCCCAGGCGGATACGATGTTGGCTTTGAGCGCTTGCGTTGCCCTTTCGACGAGCACGCGCGGGATTGGTGCGCCGGCTGAGAGGAAGATGCGCAGGCTCGGCACTACATAGCCATCGGTGCCGACGACATCGGCGAGATCGGAGAGGAACGGCGTCGACGCCATCGTAAATGTTACTCCTTCATTACCGATCCGTTCGGCCGCGCGCTTCGGTTCCCAAATATCCTGCAGCACAGCGGTGGCGCCGAGCATGACGGGCATCAACAGCCCGTACATGAAACCGGTCTGATGCGCCATCGGCGAGGCCATGAACACGACGTCGTTGCGGCCGAGTTGCAATCGCTCGGCGAAGGGTCGCAGATTGGAAAACAGCGTATTGGCGGTGTGCATCACCCCCTTCGGCTCGCCGGTCGTCCCCGAGGTGTACAGAAGCTGCATGACATTGTTGGCAGTGGGCCGGCGCGCGCTGAACTGGCCGGTTGCTTTCGGGCTCGCCTTGAGCTTCGGATCGAGCAGGATTTCCTCGAAGCTCTCTTGCCCATCGCCGCCGATGACCAGAAGATGACGCAAGTGTTGTACCTCCGCGCGAATGCCGCGCGCCATCGCTGCATAATGGAAGCTGCGAAATTTCCTGGGAACTATCAAAAGCTTGCTTTCCGCCAAACCAAGCATGAACTTCAGTTCGCGCTCGCGGAAAATCGGCATCAGCGGGTTGATCACGGCGCCGATACGGTTGCAGGCGAGAGTCAGCGCGGTAAATTCCCACCAGTTCGGCAGCTGGCAGGAGACGACGTCATCTTTCTCGATGGCGAGCCGAACGAGCCCGGCGGCGATGCGGTCGACACGCGCGGCCAGCTCACGGTAGGTCAAACGGGTCTCCGTCTGCGCGGTCGAATTGAAATCGACCACTGCCGTCTTGTCAGGCACTTCCGCCAGGCACCGATCAAAATAATCGCTCAAGATCAATCCTTTCCAATAGCCTTGCGTCGTCATCGCCTTGACCCGCGCCGGCGGCAGGATCGGATCGAATTGCATTGGCCGTCCCGTTACTTGTTGAAATTGCAGGTCATCTGCCGAGGATCCGAGGACCAATTCAAGGCGGCGCGACGGACCATGCGAACGGCACCGACTATGGTGATTGCGCCATTTGAAGCGCAAGAATCGTTGCGCGTTGCGCTGATCCTCTTGACTGGATGAAACGCGCATGATCGATCATGATTTGACCACCCGCCAATCAGCACGGCACAGATTTGATCCTTACGCAAGAGCAGGAGATGATCCGCGATATGGCGCGCGACTTCGCGCGTCGGCGCCTCGCGCCGTATTCAGCCGAGTGGGAACGAGCGTCGATTTTCCCGCGCGAGGCGTTGAAGGAAATGGGTGCGCTTGGCTTTCTCGGAATGACAGTGCCCACCGAGTGGGGCGGAGCGAACGCGGACTACGTCGCCTATGCGCTGGCGATCGAGGAGATTGCCGCTGGCGACGGGGCGGTCTCGACCATCATGAGCGGTCAGAACTCGGTCGGCTGCATGCCCATTCTCGAATACGGCACGACCGAGCAGAAGGAGAGGTATCTGCGGCCGATGGCGAGCGGCGAGCGCCTGTGCGCATTCTGCCTAACCGAGCCGCAGGCCGGTTCGGATGCGTCCGCGTTGCGCACGACCGCGGAGCGGCGGGGAGATCGTTATGTGCTCAACGGCACCAAGCAGTTTATCACGAGCGGCAAGAATGCCGACTTTGCTCTGGTCTTCGCGGTGACCGACCCGGATGCGGGCAAGCGGGGAATCAGCGCCTTCATCGTCGAAACGGCCACCCCTGGCTATCGGGTGGGTCGCATCGAGAAAAAAATGGGCCAGAATGCATCCGACACCTGCGAAATCCATTTTGACGCGCTCGAGCTGCCGCCAGAAAACCGGCTTGGCGCGGAAGGTCAGGGCTACCGCATTGCGCTTTCCAATCTGGAAGGCGGGCGGATCGGTATTGCCGCGCAGTCGGTCGGCATGGCGCGGGCGGCGTTGGAAATCGCCATCGCCTATGCCCAGGAACGCCAAAGCTTCGGCAAACCAATCATTGAACATCAGGCGGTCGCCTTTCGATTGGCGGATATGGCGACAGGGCTCGAGGCGGCGCGGCAATTGGTGCTGCATGCGGCGGCGCTGCGCAGCCAGGGGCTGCCCTGCTTGCGTGAGGCCTCGATGGCGAAGCTGTTTGCGACCGAGACTGCGGAACGGATTTGCTCGGACGCGATCCAGACGCTTGGCGGCGCCGGGTACATGGAGGAGTTCGGGGTCGAGCGGATATTTCGTGCGGTGCGCGGGGCCAAGATCTACGAAGGCACCAACGATATCCAGCGGCTGGTGATCAGCCGCTCGCTCGTCTCCTGAGCCTTATCATGCAGCCGCTTGCGGGCATCCGTATTCTCGATTTCAGCACGCTGTTGCCTGGACCGTTGGCGAGCCTTTTTCTCGCCGAGGCTGGCGCCGAAGTCATCAAGATCGAACGCCCAGGCGTTGGCGACGAGATGCGCGGCTACGAGCCGCGGTTTGGCGACGACAGCGCCAATTTTGCGCTGCTCAATCGAGGCAAGAGCTCGGTTGCGATCGACCTCAAATCCCCAGATGCCCTGGTTCGGCTTACCCCGCTGCTGAAGACCGCCGACGTGCTGATCGAGCAATTCCGCCCGGGCGTAATGCAGCGGCTGGGTCTCGGTTATGACGCCGTGCGGGCGATTAACAACCGGATCATCTATTGCAGTATCACCGGATTCGGCCAAGACGGCCCGCGCGCCGCCATAGCCGGCCATGACTTGAACTACTTGGCGCTGACCGGGCTGTTGTCATTGACGGCTGACCGGGATGGCGCCCCAACCATGCCGCCGACCCCGATTGCCGACATTGCGGCGGGCAGTTATCCGGCTGTGGTCAATATTCTGCTCGCGTTGCTGCAGCGGCAGCTGACGGGTCAGGGCAGCCGTCTTGATATTTCGATGACCGACAGCCTTTTTGTGCTGGCCTATTGGGGACTGGCCGGTGGTTTTGCGGCTGGTCGATGGCCGCGTCCGGGCGGCGAACTGGTGACCGGCGGCTCGCCGCGTTATCGCATCTATCGCACCCGCGACGGTGGATACGTTGCGGCGGCCCCGATCGAACAGCGCTTTTGGGAGAATTTTTGCCCGCTGATCGGGCTTAGCGAGGAATACTACGACGATCGTCGCGACCCAGCCGGCACAATTGCCGCCGTCGCCGCTCGCATCGCCGCGCAGCCAACCGATCATTGGCGACACGCGTTTGCCGACGCGGATGCCTGTTGCGCCGTCGTCGCGACGCTCGCTGAAGCGGTGAACGATCCGCATTTTCGCAGTCGCGGCTTGTTTTGCCGCCAGACGGCAGCTGGAACGCAGACCATGCCAGCCCTGCCGCTTCCGATCGAGGAGACGTTTCGCGACCGCGTGCCGACTAAGTCTGCCCCGGCGCTTGGCGCCGACAATCATCGCGTTGGCATACCGGTGTGACGTCGCGCGCAACAACATCGAGGCGGAGATGACGACGATGAGGTTGGACGGTCGGACGGCAATAGTTACAGGATCAGCCTCGGGCATCGGCCGGGCGATCACCTTGCAATTCGCTCGTCAGGGCGCGCGCGTCATCGGCGTCGATATCGATGCGCAGAAGGCTGCCGAGGTAAGCCGTGAGGCGGATCGCGAAAAGCTGGCTGTCGAATTCATGGCCATCGACCTCACCAATGTGGCCGCGATCGGGCGCGGCGCAGCCGAATTGACCACGCGCTTCCCGCGCCTCAACATTCTTGTCAACGCTGCCGGTTGGGACCGGGTTCAGCCATTTGTCGACAACCCGCCGGAATTCATCGAGCGGGTCATTGCCCTCAACCTTGGCGGTCCCTTGCATTTCACGCGTGCCTTGCTGCCGGTGATGATCACCGCCAACGCCGGCAAGATTGCGCTCTTTTTTTCTGACGCGCCGGCGCAATGAATTGATTGCTAAAGGTGCGATCAACACAGGCGAATAGTGGCTTATAGTATCCCAAATTAGCGCAAGTTCGCCCCCTGATCGTGGGCTGGTCGACCCTGTGTCGTGCCGATTGGGTGTGGTCCTTTACCGGCACACGCGCGCCGGCTGTCATGCCATGATAATCCCTGATTTTTGTTCGGTGGCCTCATGGAGTCGGGCGACTTTCGGAGAAACTGGGTGCTAGTGATGGGCCCGGACAGGTGGGGACGATTTGCGGTCGACCAGCCCACGATCACTGGACAATCTCGGCTAGCTCCGGACAGCATACAAGCCACTATTCGCCTGTAATCGCGGACAAATGGCTGGCGATGCTCAAGGAGATTGCGCCTAGCCTCGCACGCGCCGGTCTAATGTACGAGCCCGCGGTGTCTGTATTTTACCTGCATGCGGCCGAAGCCTTGGCTCCATCGCTCGGAATAGAGCTTGTACCCAGCCCGGTTGCGAATGCTGCCGACATCGAGCACGCCATTGAATCATGCGCGCGTATACCGAACAGCGGCCTGATCGTGGCCCCTAATTTCACGACCCAGTCTCATCGCGATCTCGTCATTACGCTCACGGCTCGATACCGTTTACCTACCGTCTATTCCTACCGTGCTTTCGGCGCTCGGCCTGACCGTACCGCCTGGCCTGCTGGTCGCCGCCGACGAAGTGATCGAATAGACTACAATTTGCTGCACCGCATATGTCTGCTCATGGCACGAAGCGGCGGATCGACCGCGACGCAGCAATTCGGTCGCTATCGGGGGCACATCGGACATTTGCACGGCAGGCTTAGTGGCCGACAAACCAAGCGCAATAAGCGCCATCACCACATTCGCTAGTCCATTTCCAGCTCAGATTTGTTTCGATGACGTTCGTGGCACTCTTCATCGCCTTAGCCGTGATCGTCTCTAAGGCTTTGCCATGGCGGTCAGTAATACGAACAGCGGCATGGATTTGCAGCCATTTGGCGCCAAAGTCACAGCTATAGGGTGACACGCGTAGGCCGCCGAGATCTTTCCACGCGCCGGGAAAACGCATTCCGACGCATTTCACGTCCTCCTGTGTCTTGTTGCCCTCGAGGAACGCTCGGTTGATTTCTTGTTTCAGTGGGACCGATTTGCCGATGACCGGCGTAAGATCATCGAGAGGCAGGCTGCCCCACTGACCGAGCTTGCTGGTATCGAACGCCAGCGCGGAGGAGGTGCCCAACAGGAACGCGAGTGGGACAAGTCTCAGTGACATTGCAAACGCTCCCAATCGGGCGCCCAGGCGAGGCGGGTGTATTGTATGAAAACACGACATCGGGCACCTCGATTTGGTTTTTAAGATCGCTTAGAAATCAGCGACGCGAGACGTTAATCGTGATTGGAGCCGCCGACGTCCTCGGAGTCACTGCCGGACACCCAGACGTTGTCAGGATCGAAATAAATGCCGTGGCCCGAGCCCCAATGGGTGGGTTTGCTCCCAGGCGGCACTGTTGGGCCACCGATACGGCCAACCATAAAAACGCCGAAGCCCAGGATGGCGAGAATCGACCACGACGGGTCGAAATGCAGGTAGGCACCGCCAATGAGCGCCACAACGATCAGCAACATGACGACGATCAGCAGCTTGAACATGTGTCTCTCGCCACCATGTAGACAGAGGCAACTTCCTCGAAAGCCCGTCGTCCAGAACCAATGTGCCGTCCGACACCAACCACGGGTTCAATGGAAAAGATTGAGGGCGCCGCAAGGAGCAGGTCGCCCTCGAACCCTTGGCCGCTATCTTGAGACAATCCACCGCTGTCTCACGCCTGGCACATAGGCGTATGCGTAAGCCGTCCGCGCGTAGGCGACCGTTGTGTACGGCATCACAGCGGGTCGGTAGGCGACCGCGGTATAATAATAGGGCGCGCGGTCAGAACGTTTCGGACATTTCCCATGCTGACCCCATTGTTCATGGAGGGCGACGCCTCCGATCCGGCCTATCGCAACATACGGGACGCCAAGGACTGGCCACTAAGGCTCGCTCGCTCGCACTGCGAATATCTCTGGATATTTTTCCACCATCATGCAGACCCTGAGTTTCGGAACGAGTTGCGCAGCAACTTCGATGCGCGCTACTGGGAAATGTACCTGACGACCTGCCTTATTCTCGCGGGTTACTCTCTGACCTGTCCGAAGCCCGGTCCCGATGTGGGTATCATTCACAGAGGCCAACGCATCTGGTTCGAGGCAACTTCTCCAAGTCCGGGTGCCGTTGGCGCACCGGACCAAGTCCCGGAAATGAAATTCGTAGCAATCGATGGGCAACCGATTGTCAATGATGTGCCCAACGAAAAGATTATCCTTCGCTACCTGAATAGCATTTCGGTGAAATACAAAGAGCAGTACGCGAATTGGCTGAAAGCGGGCGTGGTGTCGGACAAGGACTGCTTCGTGATTGCAATAAATCCCCGCAAAATTCGGTTCGACCATGCCGACACGGACCCACCCCGCATCTTGCAGACCGGATATACGCTTGGCCCGCCGTACCTTGTCGTTGACGGTAAAGGCAAGGCCAGCGGGTCCGGCTATCTCTTTCGCGACCACGTCGTGAAGGCACCAAAGAAAGATGCGAAGGAGGGTGAGGACCCTGCGAAGGTCGCGACTGGCGTGTTCCAGCAACCCGAATACAACGGGCTCAGTGCGCTCCTGTGCTCGCGCGTGGATGCGGCCAACAGGCCCGCCGAAATGGGCGGCGACTTCCAGCTTGCGCCAAATCCGCACGCCAAGGTGCCATTGCCCACGGGCTTATGGCTGAGAGTAGGCGTGTACTATGAAACCAAGGCCGTAACAGACGGCTACGACATTACCCCTATTCGCGCCAAAAATTCTTGAACCGGTCTGGCGCTAACTCCGTATAGCGAACCGTGTGCTGGATATTGCTGTGCCCAAGATATGCTTGAAGCGAGCGGGTATCGTGCCCTGCATTCGCCAAGGCATAGCCGCACGCATGTCGGAGCATGTGGGGATGCACCTTGAGCGCAAGACCAGCCGCTACGCCTGCCCGCTCCACCATCCGGGCAAACCCGGCAGTGGTAACGGGCGTGCCCCGCTCGCTCACGAACACGAAAGGGCTGGCCGTGCTCGCGCGCTGCAAGCGGCGCAACGCGCGTAGCTCCACGCCGCTCAAAGGCTGCACACTGGGGGACGGCGTAGGCGAAGAACGCTGGTCCTCGCATCGCGCCGGTCCATTGGGCAGCGGGATCGGATGGCGACACGAACTTCGGGGTGACGCCGCTGGCCGCCCCGAATGCCGCGTCATCGAGTGTGGCGAGATATTCCTTCGCGGCCCGGCTCACGTCTTCCGCGTCAAACTCTTTGCTCCACTGCGATCCCGGAATTGATCGCTGCTTGTTGGCATCCGCAACGATCAGACTGGCATCCACAGCAAAACCTTCTCCGCCGACGAGACCAGCCCCGATGCACGTGCCCACCACATGCTCGAACACGCTCCGGAAAATGTCGCTGTCGCGGAACCGCTCGTTGCGTGCGCGTGAGAACGCCGAATGATCCGGGATCCTGTCCTCGATTGAAAGCCGACAAAACCAGCGATAGGCGAAGTTCACTTGCACATCACGACACAACGCCCGCTCCGAGCGGATCGCGAACACATAACCGATGATCAGCATCCGGATCATCAGCGCCGGATCGATCCGAGGGCCGGCCGATCTTTGCATAAGAGGGTGCAAACTCGCCATGAACCTACGACAGATCGAGAACGGCAGCAATCGCTCGGACGAGGTGGTCGTCCGGCACCGCCGCATCAAGGCAGAACGAATAAAATAGCTGTCCCTGGTCGTGGTTGAGCCGCCCCATCATCGCCCGCTCCCGCTGATGCTTGTATCAGCGAGACGGAATCACTGTTCGCCCGCGCCAGCAACAGACTTCTGCAACAAAATCTGCCAGGAGCCTACCTATGCAGTGCAGCAAAAAGTACCCCTATTCAATCACTTCGTCAGCCAGCAACTGCATCGAAACTGGCACCTCGATGCCGAGCGCCTTGGCAGTCTTCAAGTTGATGATCGGCTCGAATTTAGTCGGCCGCAGCACCGGCAGATCGGCGGGGCACCCTGGAGAATCCGGCCAGCGAGCATTCCAGTTTGGCGGTACGCCCCGTCCGTTAAAAAAGCAGTCTTAGCTGCCGCGTGAGCCGGAGAGGGTCATTCGTTGTCCGGCCAGAGACGGTGTGAAATACCGGGCTTGCCGAAGCGCGCGGTCCCCGACACGCGATTCGCCCGATTTGAGATGGTCGCGGCGGCTTGGCGAACGGAAAAAGGTGTTTGAGCGTCGACTGACCTCGCTCAATAGTAGAACTCTTTCCCCTTGGCCCTTTAAAGTTTTACCTGCTGGGTGGGCAACACTCTCCGAGGGCCGGCCGTGGCCTGATGCAGTACGTCTTCATCTCACATTTGAGCGACGATAATTCGCGCCTCGGCGTTTACGTCGATCGCCTGCTCGAACTGCTGGACAAAAGCATCGACCTGTGGATCGACACGCCCGAGCATATCAGGGCGGAGTTCGGGAGCAATCCGCGGGTCAAGGCAATCCCCCCCGGCAATTCCTGGAACCCGGAGATTGCAGCAGCAGTAGAAAGCGCAGGGGGCGTTTTGGCGTTCTGGTCAGCAAGTTTCACATTGCGGAAAGATCGAAATGTCTTCATCAGAGAAATCGATCGTGGCCGGAAGTACGATTGTTGTGTACAGGTCGCTATCGACCGCATGGCGGATTGTAAGATCCCCGCGCCTTGGGTATTGGTATAGCAACGCTTATTTTTCGCTATCTTTCTTCGACTTCCACCGAACAAATTTTTCCAAATTCCGCCGGACCTTTCACCAGTTTCGATCCTGTTGGCTATGCTATTTTTGCACCGCGGGACGATGGGAGGACGTTGTGGGTTTCCACAGCCCCGAGCCAATTCGCCTGGGGAACTGTTTCGTGCAGCATCCAGCGCCTTCAGATGACCACAGACCAAGCTGCAGAAGCGATGCCCTCTACGCTTTGCTATTTTTGCTAGAATTCAGCAGTGGTTGCCAGTTAGTGGCTGGGGCTCGAAGCGCCACCGCCACGATGTTGTAGATCGGGATGAGCGTCCAGATCACGACCGCAACGCTGAACGCCAGCGCCGCCGCCTCGGTCAAGTTTCGCCGCAGCCGGTAATTGGGGCGCCGCCGGACCGGCCCGCCATCCATCAGCTCTGCGCTCACAGCTGCACCTCCGTGGTGTGCAGCTTGCGCATCAGCAGGATCACCACCGGGATCATCAGCGGCAGCGCCGACATCACTACCGCCACGCCGAGCTCTGGCCGGGCGATCTCGAAGGCGTCGCGGATGCCGAGCGTCGCCAGCACATGCGTCGACAGCGCGGGCCCGCCGCCCGAGACGAAATAGACCGAGTTGAAGTCGCCGAGCGTGAACAGCGTCGAGAGCAATGTGCAGATGAGATAGAGATTGGCAAGCAGCGGGAACGTGACGCAGGTGAACCGCTTGAGGCCAGTGGCGCCGTCCATCTCGGCCGCCTCGTAAAGCTCCTGCGGGATCGCCATGCGCCCCGCCAGCAGGATCACGGTCCAGAACGGCATCCATTTCCAGATATGGGATGTGATGACTGAGCCCAGCGCCAGCCACCGCGAAGTCTCCAGCCAGCCCGGGCCATCGATGCCGAAGACACTCCATAGGAAGTTGTTAATGAGGCCCCACTGGCCGTTCAGCATCCAGTGGATCGACATGAAAGAGGGGAGCGCAGGCACTGCCCAGGGCAGCACGTAGATCAGCAGCAGCCACTTGACCCACCGTTTGCGCCGCATGAAGAAGCCCGACATCAGCAGCGCCCCGAACATCTTCAGATTCACGCCGATGCCGAGATAGAGCACGGTGTTGACCACGGTGCGCTGGTAGATCGGCTCGGACATCAACTCGGCGTAAAGCGCCGGGTCGCGGCCGAGCCACAGCCCGTAGACGACGGGATAGGCCACGAAGGCCAGGAATACCGCGGCATAGGGTATGACGAAGGCGACGGCCCAGGTGAACTCCGAGCCTTGCAGGCCGAAGCGCCGCACGCGCCGGCGCGGCCGCGAGAGCGAAACCGCCTGGAGGGGGAGTACGTCGGCACTCCTGAGAACCTGAGCGTCGGCCATGATCGCCTCTCAGCTCTCGGCGATCGGGTATTTCGCCAGAATCTGCCCGATCCGCGTGAGCGCTTTCTCCGCCGCCGCCTGCGGCGTCATCCCTTCCCTGATCACGTCGGCCTCGGCCGTGCCCCAGGTCTGCTGGGCGTTTGCTTCGGCATAGCCGGGGTTGAAAACGGGATAATTAGGCACCGTCGGACCCAACAGGCCCGCGCGGGCGTAAGGCGCCACGTGCGGGTCGCGGTCGAGCCAGAAGGGGTCGTTCTTCACAAGCTCCGGCATCGCCGGCAGCCACCGGCCAAGCCCCGTTTTCAGGTATTGATTCGTTACCTCCGGCTGGATCAGGTATTTCAGGAAGTCTTTGGCCCCCTGGACGTTCTTCGCTCCCTTCGGGACGAAGGCGCCGCCGACCCCGAGTAGTGCCGGAATCTGCTTGCCCGCATTGTCGAGCGGCAAGCCCATCGTCACGATGTCGTCGTACTCCTCCTTCTTGGAGTACAGCGCGACTTCGGGTGAGATCGTGCCGTCCCCATACATGATCATTTGCTTGGCGTGGAACACGTTGTTGTCGTCGGCGTCGTTCCAGCTCAGCGCGCCGGGCGGGACGTAGCCTTCCTTGAAGGCCGTGGTGATGTAGGTCAGCGACTTGATCACCGCCTCCTTGACCTGCGGATCATCGAGCTGCGGCCGGCCGTCCGGGGTGACGATGCCATTGCCGCCATAGGCGATCAGGAAGGAATGGAACATGTTGTTGCCGTCGGCCGGCCCGGTGGTGGTCGGCTGCAGGCCCAGGGCATAGACGCCGCGCATACCCTTGTCGCGCAGCTTCTTCTGCATCGGCTTGAAGAAGTCCCAGAAGGCATCCCAGGTCTTCGGCGCGTCCGCCAGTTTGTAGCCGGCTTTCTCGACCAGCGAGTTCCAAATATGGATTGGCCACACGGTCGTCTTGAAGGGCGCGTAGTAGACGCCGCGCCTCTTCGTGACGTTGTTGTAATACTGGGACGCGAGAATCGCCGTCGGATGGTATTGCGACTTCTGGGTCTCCACGACGTCGGTCAGGTCCACCAGCCGGTCGTTCCAGGCATTCTGCGGGATGACCGTATTGAAGGCGGTGTCGTGGTTCATCACATCCGGGACGTCGCCGATGGTCAGCGCCCCGACGATCTTCTGCATCAGCGGCGCGAACGGAACGAGGGTGTAGTCGATCTTGTTGCCGCTCGCCTTCTCGTATTCCGCGACCACGGCGCGGAAACCGACGTCCTCCTCGCGAACGAAGCCCTGGGGCCACCATACGGTCGCGGTCGTGGCCGCCGCATTGGCGATGAAGGGTCGTCCGAGAATTCCGGCTGCCGCAAGAGCGCGCGACCCGCGGAGCACCGAACGCCTGCTAAGCTTGCTCATGCCAATCCTCCTTGTTTGCCCTCGTGCCGCGAATCGCGTCGGAATCCGCGTCGTCGTTGTTTTGTAAGAACGTTGGGCGCCGGCGTACCTCCGTTGCAAAAATCGGAGCTCTCATTCGAGCGAGCACGAGCCTCTCCCGGCTATCCTACAACAAATCGCCTCTATTGCAATGCAGCCATGCAGGATGCCACGGCTCGGAACTCAGGTTAACGGCCGTCTGAGTGCAATTTTGTGTTGACGAGAAGGTTGTGATTCCGTGGGCGCTCTGATTCGCATCGGAGCGCCATCATGGACGCCATCTTCGAGGGTGAGAGTCCGCGTGCGCGTTTGGCTTTGCTTTTGCAGCACTTTTCCAAGCTGGAGGACAACCGGGAGCCCTGGCGCATAGTCTATCCCCTCAGGGAGGTCCTGTTGCTGGTGACCTGCGCCAGCATCGCGTCCTGTGACGACTTCGACGATATAGTCGCCTGGGGCAAGCATCACCTGCATTTTCTGCACTGCGAGGCGACACGGGACGGCATGAGGCCATACGGGGCGCAATGAGGCGTAACGGTCCTTTAGGTCCAGCAGTGCCGGAGGACGCCAGACGGATGCGTTGGTCGCTGAGCTGTGTGCTCAGCTTGCCGAGATGCGCTCGCAGCGCGATACGTGGCAGGGCGTTGCCGAGCGGCTTGCACTGGGCGCGTCCAAGCCGCCCACCACCATCGCTTTTGACGACAGCAGCTTGCGGTGGCTTGAGATCAACACCTGATTGCCGACCTCGAAGGGCCCTCCTTCATCTCTCGTACAGTTACGCACCGCCGTGTGGACCGGCGTTACTCGTGACACAACGCCAGAAGCCGACATTGCTCCGACCCGTTCCGCGCGCACGTAAACTGGGAGTGGGATCACCGCGAGTCGCACCGCGGGACGTGCTGAAATCCCGATTCCACTTGCGGCGCTGGTGCCGGCAGCGAGTGCTCGCATCTGAATACAAGAGCTGTTCTCTCATCCGGTGTCGTCATCGGTGAGCGCTGTGCGCATGGCGTAGACCGCAATCCCGGCTATGAGGCCCGTGAGAAAGAGCCCCGAGAGGCCAATCCCGATCGCAAGTGCGCGCGCGAGCGCCTGCCGCGGTACGATGTCCCCGTAACCAATCATGAGGCCGGTGACGAAGGTGAAATAGACCGCGTCGCCGACAGACCAGCCCTCCATAAAGCCGACCAGCAGACCCAGGGCAACCTGAATCGCCAGAATAGTCGACAGCACCGGCCACGTAAGATGAACGGCGTGGCCGAGGGCCACGAAAAAGCGCCTCCGCACGCTCTTTGGTGCCCCACGGTTCACGCATACTCCTATGTCTCATAACCAATTCTACATCAGAGTGAGTTGACGATATAGGGGAAGGAGCTGATGGAGCGGACAGGCTTTGGATTGCGCTCGATATAGAGGATAGCCACTCGGGCAGTCTTCAGGGTTCCCCCGAGCTGATCCCGGAGGAAGGGTCACCCCCCGGTTTTGACATCGTCTAATCCGCTTTCGACAGTTCATCGGCGGTTCGCTTGCGCTCGCCTCTCTCAACCTCACCCGCCGGGATATCCTCCCGACGTTAACTGCAACGCTCACCACCATCGCTTTTGACGACAGCAGCTTGCAGCGGTTTGAGGCCAGAACCTGACTGCCGGCCTCGAAGGACCTACCTTCATCTCTCGTACAGTTACGTATCGCCGTTTGGACCGGCGATCCTCGTGACACACGACCCGTTGCGGTCGTAAGCCAGCTCAAAATCCCGCAGCGCAGCAGTCCCCTGCCTTACTGCGTTGTGCTATCCTTGCGTCCGAAGCACTGAGGTGCTGGAGCGCCCTGACTCTACTCAAATGGTCGAATGAGCAACCGGCGCGAGTTTATCACGCTTCTAGGTGGCGCGGCGGCGTGGCCGGCGGCAGCGCGCGCGCAGCAGGGCGAGCGGATGCGGCGCATCGGCGTGCTGCTGCCAACGGCCGCGGACGATGCGGAACTTCAATCCTGGGTCGGGGCGTTCCTGCAGGGGCTCGCGCAATCGGGCTGGATCACCGGACGCAATATACGAGTCGAAATTCGGTGGACCAAATTTGACGCGGAGGATACTCGCAAATATGCGGCCGAATTGGTGGCGCTCGCACCGGACGTCATCCTGGCGACCGGCACCTCAACGGTGGGACCCTTGTTGCGACTAACCCACACGGTGCCGATCGTATTTCCGATCGCAGCCGATCCGGTTGCCACCGGTCTGGTTGAAAGTCTGGCGCGGCCAGGCGGCAACGCCACCGGGTTTATGGGCTTCGAAAGTGGCACCAGCGCGAAATGGCTCGAACTGCTCAAAGAGATCGCACCCGGCGTAAAGCGAGCGACGGTACTTCGAACTCTTGCTACAGCGGCCGGACCCGGCCAATTCGGCGCGATCCAGGCGGTAGCGCCGTCGCTCGGGGTAGAGCTGCGCCCGATCGATACGCGCGACGCCGGAGAGATCGAGCGCGCGGTCGTTGCATTCGCCAGCGAGCCGAACGGCGGCTTAATCGCGGCGACGGGCGGGGGCGTGCTCAAGCATCGGGAGCTGATCGTCGCACTTGCGGCGCGCCACCGGCTGCCGGCGATCTACGCCTACCGCATCCACGTCATGAGCGGCGGCCTTATGTCCTATAGCATCGACATGCTTGAGCAATACCGGCAGGCGGCATCCTACGTCGATCGCATCCTTCGGGGGGAGAAACCGGCTAACCTGCCGGTGCAGGCGCCGACCAAATACGAGTTGGTGATCAACCTCAAGACCGCCAAGGCGCTCGGCATTGAGGTGCCGCCGACGCTGCTCGCGCGTGCCGACGAGGTGATTGAGTGAGAGAAGGCGCCAGCGAAGCTGGCGCGATCAGCCGGTGTAAGTCCGGCCCAGGTAAGGCCTAGCAAGCCGCCTGGAAGCGAGTGTTGCGTGAGGCGGCGGCGACGCCGAACACGAAGCGTACACAGCGGTTGCGTGGGGTGTGGGAGTGAGCCACGAAATGATGAACTCGCGGGAGCGGAGATTGTTTTCATGATCGAACGCAACATGTGCAATGCCGTTATGCGAGGCATTGTCGTCCCGCCGGGGTCGAGGGCCACATCACGCGCAAAAGGATCGCGTCGGAAGCTGGGATATCTCGTGACTGGCCGTCAGTGTCGAGTGCGAGGGACGGTCCGCATCGGGAAGGTGAGGAGCCGTAGCCGATGATGCACGGGCACGAGAAGTCGCGCTCCGCCATAGTAGCTGGGAAGCCGACGAACAAAGCGGAGCGAACCGCTGCGGAGCCGGTGGAGCGAAGGGCGGAGACCAAGGGGAATGCGGACCAGCAACGCACGCGCCGGACTCAGCGCCGCATAAGCGTGTCAAAGATACTGGCTCGCATACGGCAGCATATAGTTGCCGTGGATACCCAAGGTGGGAACCGTATGCGGGAAAGCTGCACGTACGGATCTGTGCGGGGGGCGCGAGGTAACTCGCGTCCCTACCGCGACAGGCGCGAGTTCATTACAATTTTCGGCGGCGCAGCGGTCGCGTGGCCGCTCCCCGCGCGCGCGCAGCAGGCTGCGATGCCGGTGATAGGTTTTTTGTCCGGCAGCATCCAAGGGACCGGCCTCGGCCTCTCCATCGTAACGGCGTACAAGCAGGGATTGCTTGATACCGGCTACGTCTGGGGAAAGAATGTGATGGTCGAAGAGCGCTGGGCGAACGCTCAATATGATCAATTGCCAGCGCTCGCCGCCGATCTAGTTCGTCATCAGGTCGCCGTGATCGCCGCAGATACCCCCGTTGCGGCGCTCGCCGCCAAGCGGGCAACGACATCGATCCCTATTGTCTTTGGCCTCGGCAGTGACCCAGTCAGAGATGGACTTGTTGCCAGCCTCAACCGACCGGGTGGAAATATCACAGGCGCTACTTTCTTTAGTAATTTGCTGTCTGCGAAGCGCTTGGATCTGTTCCACCGTCTCGTTCCCAACGCCACTGTCATTGCGGTGCTGTTGAACCCCAAGAATGCAAATGTCGAATTAGAGCGACATCAGACGGAAGAAGCAGCGCATTCGCTCGGGCTGCAACTCGTGTCGCTTCAAGCCACCAGCGAACGTGAAATCGATGAGGCTGTTGGAAGTCTGATCCAGCAACGTGCCGCTGCGCTGATAGTCAGCGGTGATACGACTTTTAATGGTCGGCGGGAGCAAATCGCGGAATTGGCATTACGCTACAACATTCCTACATGCTGTCCATATCGTGAGCAGACCGCCGCAGGCTGTCTGATGAGCTACGGAGCCAATGTATCGGAGACTCAACGTCAGGCTGGCAACTACGTCGGGCGTATCCTTAAAGGCGAAAAGCCCGCCGATCTGCCGGTCCAGCAGCCGACCAAATTCGAACTGGTCATCAATCTCAAGACCGCCAAGACGCTTGGCCTCACGATCCCGCCGGGTGTGCTCGCCATAGCCGACGAGGTGATTGAGTGAAGAGGCGCGAGTTCATCACGCTGCTCGGTGGCGTGGCGGCAGCGTGGCCGGTCATGGCGCGCCCGCAGCAGCCGGCGATGCCCGTGATTGGCTTCCTCGACAGTAAGTCGCCCAATGATTCTGCGCATATCGTGGCCGCGTTCCGGCGCGGCTTGAACGGGTCCACCTTTATCGAAGGCCAGAACGTGGCGATCGAGTTCCGCTGGGCGCAGAACCAATATGATCAACTGCCGACGTTGGCAGCCGATCTGGTTCGCCGCCGCGTGGACGTGATTGCCGCGACGGGCGGACCTGCGGCGCTTGCGGCAAAGGTAGCGAGTGCGACGATTCCAATCGTCTTCCGGATAGCAGCCGACCCAATCGCGGCTGGGCTTGTTGCCAGCCTTAGCCGCCCGGGTGGCAATGTCACGGGCGTGACCTCGTTGAATCTGGAAGTAGGGCCGAAGCGCCTGGAGTTCCTGCACGAGTTGGTCCCTTCAGCAACCATTATGGCTGCACTCGTCAATCCAACAAATCCCACCCACCCCGAGCAACATCTTGCCGGGTATTCCCGCATCCTTCAGGCGGACGCCTATGCCGGGTTCAATGGGCTCTACGCAGCGGATCGAAAGCCGGGACCGATCACCGAGGCCGGCTGCTGGGCGCATGCGCGACGCAAGCTGTTCGAGCTTGCCGACATCGCCTCGAAGTCGCGCGAGCAGAAGCCGATCACGATCTCGCCGATCGCTTTCGAGGCAGTTCAAAAGTTCGACGCCATCTTCATGCTGGAGCGCTCGATCAACGGCTTATCGCCCGAGCAGCGCGTCGCGGCGCGTTGCAAAGACATTGCGCCGCTGGTGAATGATCTCATCGAGTGGATGAAACGGGAGCGGGCCAAGCTCTCGCGCCACAACGAAGTGGCCAAAGCCATGGACTACATGCTCAAGCGCATCGCTATCTTCACTCGCTTCCTCGAGGATGGCCGCATCTGCCTGAGCAACAACGCAGCCGAGCGTGAGCTGCGCGGGATTGCCCTTGGGCGAAAGTCCTGGCTGTTCGCCGGCTCGGATCGCGGCGGCGAGCGCGCCGCGGTCATGCTGACGCTGATCCAAACGGCCAAGCTTAACGGTGTCGATCCGCAAGCGTGGCTGGCCGATGTGCTGGCCCGGATCGCCGATCACAAGATCACTGAATTGGCCGCCCTATTACCGTGGAATTGGCCCCACGCGATGCCTCTCGCCCGCGCCGCCTGATATGGCGGCGCCGGCTTTCCGCGTTCACCATCAGCCGCGCCGCTGAAATCCTCGGCGAGGACGAGCAGCTCCTGTGGGACTTGGCTGACGATATGGATCCGGAGGATGGCTGCCTCTGGATCTATGGCACCGACGACCAGCAGACCCATCGCCTTTACGCCTGCCGGGATGGAATACCTGCGGGAGCTGCTCGCGGAGCACAAACGTAAGCGCTCGTCCCCGCGGTCTTGAGCGAATGGTTGCTTTAGGGCACCTGTTCTACAAGCTTATTGTCTGCAAGAGCCTCCAAATATATATCTCGTATATAGACAATACTGACCTTTGGGAACCACGGGCACAGCGCCAGCTAGTCGGTTCTATGCCACATGGCACGAGGGTCACCGTTTGGCATAGGGCGGATCACATCGATTGTCGATGTCTTTAAGATGTTCTCTCGCCCTCATCATTTCTGTCTGTGTGAACGGGCTCCAGGCAACGAAAAAGATGCTTAGCTGCTTTTCACGATTGTAATAATCGAGGCGACGGAGTGCGTAGCAGCGAAATCCGTTTAAATGGGACCGGAGCGCGAAGAAAATAGCCATGAATTTTGTTTCGTCCACTTCAGTCGTCGATCTCGCTGTCAGTTGCTGGTCTAAAAGAAAACTCAGGTCCATGAAACACCTGTTTATTGCCTCAAACCTGACTTTCAAACTCTGCGGATTAAAGTTCAACCTTTTCAGCTCTTCCGTGGTTGACTCCGAACAATTGATCCGCCTGAAAAAATCGTAATAGATAATAAAGCCATCTCTCTCGTCGGCTGGGAGAAAAACTGGTCTGTCGAGAGTAATTTCGATCTCACTCAGCAGGCGATCGTAATTCTCTTGCCAGAGCTTGATTTGTTCATAATAGGATGCGAAGCGCTGCTGCTTGATATTCAGCTCCAATTTGTGTAGAAATTCGAAATCCGTTGTTTCTTCTGTCGATGCTGCACTCGTCGACGCATCTACCGTGCTGGGTTGTGGCTTTTTTTCGGCGTCGGGCTTTCGTTTTTCGACACTGGCCTCCTTCGAGTGACCTTCGTTAAGAAGGGCTCTTAGAGAAGTAAAAAATACAAACATCGCATATTGGCGTGTGCTCATCGCGGCCGCCACCTCTTTATACGTGCGCGCCGCATTGGTAGCGATCTCAGTTGCGTTCTGCACGGCCACCGCGTTTGACCAGCTGACATACTGCAAGAGATAGGTGAAAATCGAGCCCCCGACGATGAGGGGCAAAATAATAGACTGGAAAATCGAAAACTGTCGCCGCCCACGTAGTTGCGCGCCGATTTGTTCGAGCTGGTCGCTTTGTATTTTGAATTTGTTCTCTCCCTCCTGTTGTATGTAAATGGAGACTTCGCGAAAGGGTGGATCAGTGTGTTTCATATGACGTATTCCTGTCGCAACACGGGATGACTTTCGGAAGGCTTTCCCGAATTTATTCAAGAAGCTGCTCGACGGCATGCCCCACATGCGCTTTACTCCCACCTCCGGTTGCCGCGCCGTCAGAAACGAGTGCTCACCCTACCAAGAACGGCGCCGTAGTCCATATTGGTCTTGGTTTGATATAATCCAGACTGAATGGAAAGGGTGAGCTGTTGGTTGCATTAAAGCGAAGGACCAGGAATTCATCGAAACTCGGCGCTGCCAATGAAATGAGCCGCGCCTCCGCCTCTGCGGACACGAGACGGGGCGGAGTTTGCCTTTCACCCCTCATCAGGTGGCCTCGGTTCTATCCTCCTGAGGGACTGAGGCACCCTCTCTACTGGACAAGCCGTAAAATAGTCGCATAGAGCGAAGAAGCGCAAAGGCTGTAACTACTACTGCAAGGAGATTAGCGATGGCGAGAAAGCCTAGAAGAAAAGCGACGGCAAGAAAGTCTAGAAGAAAAGCACTACCCTCGTTCGCCTATGCGTGGCGCGATACCGACACCCCGGCATCTGTTGGCTCCCGCCACGCCTTATAGCATGGCCATCGGGGCACCTCCAACTCATCTCCTCGTCTGACCGGGCTACGCAATCCAATCTTAAAATCAGGGGCTACCCATGAACGATGAAGACCGCGAAGAGTTGATGTGGCGGCGCATTTCCGAGAAAGTCGCTGATGGGGTAGATAAGCAAATCAGGACACGATACTTCTGGGCTGCTTTGCTCTTTGCCGGAGTATCTTGGTTTGGTGGAGCGGCTCTCCTTACGAGCATCGTTAATTCTCGAGTTGCAGAGAAGGTGGAGCCTGCACAGGCGGCAGTTGTTCAAGAAAAGCTTTTGGCAGACCAGTTGTCAGAATCGCTTAAAGAAGCGCAAAAGATTGCCAAAACGCTGACTGACTCCTTGAAAGAGATAAATTCTAGATTGGATGAGGCGTCCAAGAATGAGAAAAACTTTGAACAGCAAGCAGGATCGGCGGTTGCAGGATTTAATGAACGCATCAAATTATTGGTTAAAGCCGTCGGTGATTTGGATGTCAAGCAAAACAGTAAGGTTGAGTATAGCGGTCAATTGGTCAAGCCACAGGTGGTTATTCGGATCGGTGGTGATGTTCCATCCCAAATAGTGAATAGCCTCATTGAAAAATTTAAGAATGTATTTTCAACGACGACCGTAGAAGGCGGTCGTGTATTTGTAGGCTCCTCGGGATTGCGCTTCTTTCACAAGGACGATGAACCAGCCGCTAGAGATGCGGCAAAACTCGCGACTGACGTGCTTCGGCAATTCGGGATAGACAATAAAGAGGTGCCAATCGTTAATTTGTCGGGAAGTCCTATCAGACCTCCGGAGTATGCCTTTGAGCTATGGCTAAATGACGGCGCTTGGCCTCACGATCCCGCCGGGCGTGCTCGCCAGCTCGGTGGATAACAGGAAAGGGAGAGCAGGTTCGCTTGACGGACTAGGGGCCGCGGCAAGGGTCTATCTGCGTCCTTCTTGCGCGATAGCGAGCGGCCCCATCGGCTCAGCGGGGCGAGATCGTCAGTAGCGGGCCGGCAGCCCTGTCTTGAGGATCGAGGTGTCAACCAACCTCATCCAAGACAGGAGTTACCGATGGCAACCGATACTGTCAGCCCGCTGCGCCAACGCATGATCGAGGACATGAACTCGCGCAAGCTTTGTGCGCATACCCAGCGGGGCCATATCCACAACTGCAAGCGGTTAGCTGCGTTTCTGAAGCGCTCCTCTGTATCCCCCTTCGACCATCTCGATAGCGCTCGATACGCTCCCTTCGATACCTTGCGGCGCCCAGCGCACCTCAAACACCTGACTTTTCAAACGAGCCGATTTGCTCGCAAGGGGCGTAACGGTGTTACGGCGGTGAACTTGCTGCACATTTTGGGTGTGACGGGAAGTATTGGCGTCACACCCAAATCCTCCAATGAATTGCACTTTGTAACACCGTTACACGTTGATTCCAGGCTTTGAACGCCCTGGGTTGAACGATTACTGTTTACGGCCGCGAGGAACCGGCGGCTGCGGAGATCGCTCATCGCACGATTCCCTTGCTACCGTCTGCTGGCATCATCGCAGTCACCACATAGACCCGTTTCGGCTTTCCATCGACACGCTCGCTTCGACTGAACTTTCCCTCGGCGTCCGGCAGCAGCATTCCGCGCTGTTCGAGCGCCCGCGCGATAGTCGTCGGGTCGAAGCCATTACAGAAAACGGTTCGCCAGATGCCAGGTGGGATCAGCCATTGTCGATTGTCGCCGTCGCCGCGCACCCATCCGAGGCGATCAGATGCCATCCGTGAATCTGGGCTACGGTTCTGTGAGTCAAATCGGGAATCGCCATAGCGATCGAGAAGAGTATTGCAGGTTCCGTGGGTTCCGCAGCTCGAATCGGTGACCCACCGGGTAGATATCGCCATCCAAGCTGACAGGGATTCGCTCGTCATGCGCTTGGAGCACTTGCCGGTATTCGCTTGGTTCGAATGTCACGCGGACCCGTCGCGGACGGCCAATGTTACGTCATAGCCGATATAATAATAGCCTTTTTTTCCCCAGATTTTAGATCACTGAAAGAAATAACCAGTGAAGGGCTGACCCCTTGCTGCCCATTTGCGATGGAGACATTAACGTGCCTACCGTCGTACTCGACCAAACGGCTCCAGCTATGGCCGCCGTCGTCCGAATAGATGAGCGCGCCTTTCCACTGAGCTCGGAGCCCGCTTTGAAGAGAAGCAAACACCATTGACTTAGTGCCACATGTGACTGAATGCATATTTATGACAGGTGATTGCCTATACGGTGACGGAAGCATTCTAGCGCTACTATCTCCGGATGAGCGCAAGCAAACTATCGAGTTGGTCCCGCCGTGGTGATCAGTCCCTAGAAGCATTACTTTTTGAGTTTCCGCAAACGCGGTATGGCCTCCACCCCAAAAAAAGGAATCAAAGCGCCCTTCCTTCCATGCCTCCAACCTATCAATATCTCCAACCCAGTAAGATCGTTTGCGCTTGTCTCCATCCGTGACAAGCAATTTGCCAAAAACGCGTGAGTACTTCACCAAATGAATATGTTTGCTTGAGCTACTCCGGACGAAATAATCATTGCGACGCCAACTCTTCCCGCCGTCACGGCTAACGTATAAGTATGCGACCGATGTCCAAAAAGCTCGACCCCGCCCCCCCTCGACGACAATCCCATATTCCCCAATTACTAATGCCTCAGGCGTCTCATCGATCCCATGATTATGCCAAACGGTGCTCTCGGCGTGTGAGAGTTGGAGCACAGCGTCAAAATGCTTCCCGCCATTCGGGCTCAGATACACCGCTCCTTTAGTAGCAACAAACAGCTGGTTGCTACGTGCGATGAAAACGGCCAAGATTGGCTTACCAAAATCGAATAATTCTGCGGGGGTGGACCACAGATTTTCGGCTCGTTGGAGGACATCTGGTCGATCCTGCGTGACACCGAAAATCGTTCCGCTTTGAGACTCGACAATGACAAACCATTTCGCCAGCAATTCAACGGCGGAAAGATTGCACGATCGCAGCGTTGCCGCTAACTCAGCAACATCTAAAGGATGTTCTGAGGAATAGCGCCAAAATGGAGCGGACTTGAACTCGATGAGTCTTGAACGGATACTAAAAACATGACACCATAAATAGTATGCTTCCAAAGTACCAAAATACAGCGCTTCCCGAAATTTGCCACTCTGGAAAGCGTACAAAACTGCTTCACAGTAGCTGAGGACGCTATTACTATCAAAGAGGCGTTTCGCGGCCGATAAACTTTTCATACTCGAAAACCTAACAAAGGCGTGGGGCTGCCTCTTGCGAGGGTAGCGAATGTGGCTCGTCACAAGAAGTCTTACTCCGCGCATGCTTATAATGGATGTCGAAATGCGAGCCAGCACATGCAAGATTTGTGGTTCGAGCAAACTCACGATATGGAAGCATACGGCACGATGCAGGTCCTGCGGCCTGCTATTATATTATCCTTACCCTGTCGAAAAAGAGCTCTCCAGCGACTTAGCGCACCTGAGCGCGAAAACGTCGGCCGCATGGTACGCGAAATCGGCATGGCGTAATCATACGAATTTTACCAGAATGGTTCGCTTCGCTACAAGTGGATGGAAGGCAAGTCGAAGAGTACGCTTCTTGGACTATGGGTGCGGCGGGGGACAGTTTGCCTTGGTTGCAAAGTCGCATTTTCCTTTTTCTCAAGTGTTCTGCACCGACGTGTCGGACGATGCTCTGTTGCCGGAGTGGCGCAGTTTGCAAACTCAAATACGATTTGCGGAATTTCCGCAGAACGCAGTCAGGTTTGAGCTGATATTTTTAAATGATGTGCTTGAGCACGTGGCAGACCCAATAACAGTTCTTCGGCTACTCAAATCTAAGTTGGAGCCAAATGGAAAGATATTCATAGATACACCAAAGTCATTCTGGATATACCCCGCAACACGTCTTCTCAGCGCCGCCCTCCACGGGAAGCTTTTGGATGGCACTATCTCTCTTTCTCATCTTCAAATTTGGAGTTCGAGAGCTTTCAAGCTAGCAATCTTCAATGCCGGACTGGAGCTCTACAAGTATCAAGAAATAAGCGAATATACGATGCCGGCCGAATATTATCTCGACAAGATGAGGATTAACAATCACCTGGTCCGCTTTGTGGGCTCAGCGTTTTATTCGCACGCAAAGGTGCTTGCACGGAATAAGATTATGGGGCTCGTTTCTCGACAATCTGTGCAGCCTGAAAATTGAAAGTGCTGGATCCATGCATTGCAAAATTAATGGGGCCTTCGGCCAAGGTGCTCCTTAGCTGGCCACAGTCGGCCTACACGAGAATATCTAGGCTCAAATCTGTAGCAGGCCAGCAATTGTCACGTCAGGTGGCGACTGAAGATAAAGGGGCGGCCCATTGAAGTGGCGTCTGGCCGGCTGTGTGCTGACACAGGGCATCGGCCTTGCCGGGGTCGTGATGGTGGCTCTCGGGCTCATGAGCGGAACAATACGTTCATCCATTCCCATTCTCATCGACCGCCAGCTCGCGCGCGCCTGGCCGTTCACCTACGTGGTCGTTGGCAAGCGTAACCTGTGCCTCTGCGTCCCACCGTAAAGACCGGCCGCTTTTTCTTGGGCGTATTCCATGATTTTCGCCCGAACAAGTCGCGGCAGCTGCTCCGAATTCAACATACGGCTGATGATCTTTGCGCATTGGCTTGTGCGTCAAGCGTAACCCAAGCGAACATCCTCTGGATGGTGATGCGTGCCGGGGACAAAACTCGCCTTCTGTCTCGCGACCAGGAACGCGTGCTCTCGGCAACCCCGCGCGATTATGTAACGGATGCCACAAAGATAAGGCTCGCGGCGCACCTGCCTGAGGACAGGGTGGAAAAAATCCTTGAGAGCTTGATCATTGCCAAGCTCATTGAAACATCCGTGGGATTCCGTGGAAACCAGGTTTATCGCCTTACGTCGGCGGGATTAAACCACCCCCAACACGTCCGATCCGCGCGGCATGCACAGGAGCTCCGCCTGCCTGTTGAGTCAGAGCGTGTTCGTAATGTGCTCTCCGCAATTGCTGATGCCGGCGCACTCAGGGCCAGAGATGTGGCTAAACTACTGCAAATCCCACGCCAATCCCTGAACGCGCTCATACAGTATTTCAAACGAAAGCGTTTGGTGCAAAAAGTTGGCCAAGATTTGCATGCGCCGTATTCGCTGACAGAGATGGGGCATACGGCACTGGCGGAAATGACACAGCGACAGGCCGCGTGATGGTAGTTTTATGCCAGCACGAGCCGCGAGGTTGATGCGACCTTCGCAACAGGACGCTCGCACGGCTCCGACGCCCATTAAGGCTGCCAGAAATGCCGCACCGACCCGACTGCGTCTGTCGGACCTTCTATTTAGCCGCGCATGAGCAAGTCAGTCAGCGAGTATATTAGCGAGTATATCGGGGATTTTGCAACCGGTCCGCGGTCTACAGTGCGACCGCACGAGGCGGTCTAGAGTTGAAGCCGCGCCGAACGTCAGCAGCAGAACCAGAAACAATGTCGAGATCGTCATGCGCCCCCCGGTATGTTGTCCCTGCGCGACAGGGAACAGAAAATCCGTCCCGCACTGCCATGGCCACGCCCCGAATGAGTAGTGTAACAGACACCATGTCCCTATCGGTGGTTACCCATGACCGCCTATCGAAATTAAACATCCGGACCATCGCGCTCCTTCCGAGCGCGGCTACCGCCACTGTCGAGGAAGTGGCGGATGCCTGGCCCCGTGCAGACCTGATGCTATCGAGAGCTTTGCGCGGCCAAATTATTTTTGAGGCAGTTACTGGTAACCACCGATCTGCGCATCGCGTCTGGTATAGTTAATTCTAGGTGTTCGGGGGGCGTTTTCCGGACATTGATCGACGGACGATGACTGCGGGCCGCTATGAAGGCGCCACAGCGGAAAAGGCCGTGCCGTTCCCAAGCGTCGTCCGTTGATCCTATTTCTCTCACAGCACGTCATAAAGGGGGCGAAAATGGTAATGAATATCGATCTAGATAGCTGGGAGCTGGGTTACGCAGACGGCCAATTTGGTCGTCCATCTCAATGCCCAGCCAATCTCGACTCGTTTTCGTATTCAAGTGGCTACTGTGAGGGCCGTGCAGGTCATGGGGGGACCGACAGGAATCAATCTGCCCCCAGGCGCGGGTCGAGCTTCCGCCATTAAATGGGTCGTTTTGACGCGACCGCAAGAACTTCGTGAGCTGCCAAAAAAACTGGGCCGAGCGCGTGCCCAACTAGGCTGGAATGCGATGAGTTTATTCGGGCTCGGCGCTATTCCGGTAGCGCTAGTCTCTTATTGGCCATCAACGTCGGCTTTCGAACTGCATCGAGACTGGGCGGGCAGTAGTGGATGCGGCGAAAATCGCTTTGCCATGGACCAACCGGAGCTCAAGCGATAATCGATATCGTCGTTGGGGTCTCACGGTCCTTTATACCGCGCTGCGTGGCTTGGGCGGGCGCTCGCCGGGTTGTAGCGTTTCCGGTCGATCGTGATTTTCCCCAGCCCGGCGGTATTTCTTTCGGACTGCATTGGGGACAACGGTTCGTTGAAACAGCCGGCCCCATCTCCGCTGCAAGTCGCGATGTCTTTCAACCGGATATTGGAAAGAGCTGGGCACGGATGTCTCCTAGTTTCTGCCGCCCTACCGGCACCTTGGCCTTCGTGACCTGCGGCGGATGCATTCTCGCGTGCATGGCGTGCCAGCAGCCGCGTCGTCCACAACTCGTGCGGATAGCCGTGCTCCTTTGCCTTCTCACACGCCAGAGACACCAACCAGGCCTTGGCCTCCGGCGTAATCGTCGGCTCCTTGCCCGGTCGGGGCCGGTCGTCGAGCGCTGCCAGCGGGCCATAGGCTACCGCCCGCTCGACGCAGCGTTGGACCGTCTGATGATGAACGCCAAGTCTTTGTCTCACCCCAAAGAACGAGGGATTATCACGATAACCAAGCAGTATTTGCGCCCGCTTTACCCGGCGCGCCGCCTCGCTTCGCGAGCGCGCAATGGTTGTCAACTTTCCAATCTCATCCTCGGTCATCGCCAACTCGATCGCCTGCCGCCATCTTGCCATGATGCCATTCCTCGTTCGATCAAACACATAACGAGGAATCCACGAACGAGTCTCCGGTTCCATGGCTGCCCGTTTCATGGAATTGGTCGTCTAGTGCGGCCCGGGTCAGGACTTCGAGTGATTTCTGGCTACGAGGCTCTTTCTCGACCACGCTCGTATCGGTCTTTGTATGCTTGCGCAGCGGCAACGCCTTGGCTTCCTTCCCGGCGTTAGGCGCAAGCTGCGCGGCGGGAGCGTCAGTATCCTTCTGCGGCGCAGGGCGCCGCTCGTTGACAGGAGCAGTCACAAGAGGCGGGGTTGGCTGGGCGCGGAGGCTCTCGGCGACCTCGCTGGCAGTCGGAGCGACCGGCGCAGAAGCTGGCATGGGAGAGGACAGCAGAACCCCCAGCAATGGCTGATCCGCTTCCTGGAGCATCGGATCGGCGACCGGCGCATCATCCACCTAATCCTGAAATGGCTGAAGGCGGGTATCCTCGAAGACGGGGTCGTGTCGGTCAGTGGCAGGGGGACGGGGCAAGGGTCGGTGATCTCACCGCTGCTTGCCAACATCTACCTGCACTACGTTCTCGACCTCTGGGCCATACGCTGGCGACGGCGTGAGGCCACGGGCGACATGATTATCGTGCGCTATGCCGATGACTTCATCGTCGGGTTCCAGCACGCGAGTGACGCCCGACGCTTCCTGGATGAGATGCGTGCGCGGTTACAGGAGTTTGCGCTGATGCTGCACCCTGAGAAGACCCGGCTGATCGAGTTTGGACGTTTTGCGGCGGAACGCCGCAAGCGGCGCGGGCTCGGCAAGCCGGAGACCTTCAACTTCCTGGGCTTCACCTTCATCTGCGGCAAAACTCGCGCGGGCAAATTCCAGATCAAACGGAAAACCCGGCGGGACCGCATGCGGGCGAAGCTCAAGATGATCAAACAGGATATGCGGCGGCGCATGCACCAGCCGATTCCGGTACAAGGGAAGTGGCTGTGGTACGTGGTCAGAGGCTACTTCAACTACCACGCGGTGCCGACCAACTTTCGTGCGCTCGTGGCATTCCGAACTGAGATCGCCAAACGCTGGTATCGGGTGCTCACCCGGCGCAGCGAGCGGACGAAGCTCAATTGGGAGCGGATGAAGCGGCTGATTGACGACTGGCTCCCAAAACCGCGTATTCTTCATCCCTGGCCCGATAAGCGCTTCGCCGTCTCACACCCGAGGTAGGAGCCGTATGCGGGAAAGCTGCACGTACGGATCTGTGCGGGGGGCGCTCAGCAATGAGCGTCCCTACCGCGACCACTACAACCGCGCACTTCTTTGCTGCACTGCATGAGTCCGTTCCTGGCAGTGCGCCCCGAAGGCGCGAATCATCAGTGGAGGAAGAATCCACCCGAAGAGTTGTCGATTGATCCGGTAGCTGACGAGCGGCTCGTGTGGGTAACCGCATGGGTTGGAGCCTCGTGACAAAGGTCGCCTGTGGGCGGCTGAGCGATTCGGCGGGCCGTAACGTGAGTGAAGCCTGAGCAGGCCTCGAAAGTGACAATGCGGATGCCGACCCTCCTGCCATTTGGGGAAGGCCGCGTGAGCGGGGAAGCAATCGACATGCGCACCCGCTCGATCCGCCGGGGTAGTGGGCACGGCACGTCGGAAACGTGGTTCGGGTAATCGGGGGAGACCCGTTTGGTGCGAGGGTAGCGGCCTCAACGTCGCTTCGGGCGGCGGCACAGGCGGGAGTCGGACAGGGTCATACGACCGAAGAAGCCGGGCAATGCCGGCGGAGGAAAGGACCCTGACTTCTGGCGTGCTTTCGAAGAAGGCGAGGTGAAGGTGATTGGCGATGAGCCTGCAAACACCGACTATGATCCAGGTCCTTCAGAGAAAGCTCTGTCGTGAGGCGAAGGAAGAAAGAACGCGGCGCAGACGACGCTTGCGGTCAGTGATTTGTTTCGTGGGCCTCACGGTGAAGCCAGTCGGAGAGCCGGATGCGGGAAATCCGCACGTCCGGTTCGATGAGCGGGGATGGGAAACGGAGCGTTGCCGCATGGCCCAAGCTACCGCGCCCATCCTCGACTCTACCGAACGCGATGTGCCGCCATGTCCGTGATAGCGCCGCTTTCGGGGGTTCAGCGGAAGTATCGCGGACATTGAGTGACCGTCGAAATTGACCCTGGCTGTGTAAAAACGCTCCAATCTTGGAAATGCGGAGAATGGTATTTCTCAAGCCAATCAAAATTGGGAGCGCATGAGAGTCCACGCGACGAAATCCTCAGTTTGAAAGACGATTATTCTATGCGTTCTCTGTGCCGCTTGGTTTTCACACGACCAAGACCCACAGCCGACTCTGGCGGTTCGGCATCAGCCCTTTTGAAAAAACACGTAGTCTGCGGCGTAAGGAGCACTGTGGAAGGCACCGGCGGGCGCCCTCAGCATGTAGCGTGGCGACCATAACTAGTTCACAGGAACGCGTGCTCCGGATGAGATCCATTGCTCGTACGTTTGAAACTGCAGCCCGAGCTTGTGGTACAACACCCTTAAGTAGCCGTCCCGACCGCGGACGACCGCTGCAGGCTTCACCATGCGGACTTCCTGCGCCATCACGCCCACATAAGGCTTCTCTTCGCCGTTGTACACGAAACGGTAGAAGCCTAGGCCATTGTCCAGGCGCCCAAGCAACGTGATGTCGTGCTTGAGCCTGATGTCAGAGCGTCGTCCGCCGCCGCGCCCGCCGCGTGCCATGGCCCGCGCAGCGCCGGCCCCCCGACTCACGTGCCTGTGGATCGGTGCGCTGGCGTGCCGGGGCGCACTGGCGTGTCTCCTCGGTGCTTGCTGTCGGGTCCCGCCGCGATGCTGGGCGACGTGCCGGTTTTCGGCACCCTGACTGGGTCGCGCAGTTTGCCTGGGCTTCGCGGCCTGGCGGTGCTTCTGCTGTCCGACGCTCGCGTTGCCGGCGTCTACGCGTTTGGCAGCGGCCTTGCCCGCCACCCCAGCGGCGGCGGCCGCGCCGACCCTGGCAGCTGCGCCATTCTGGCCGAATTTGCCCGCACCATGCCGTGCGAGCTCCTGCCGTCCGGTATTGGCGGTCCCGCGATACGCCTCGCGCGCCGCAGCCTGGCCAGGTCTGCCGAACTGCTGGGCCACGTTGCGGTCCCGGTAAGGCACAGCGCCGCGATGCGCCGGATTGTGCGTCCAGTTCGTGTTCACGATATTCGTGCGGTTGAAGCTGTTGTAGCGGTTGACGTTGATGTCCACCCGGCGCCGCCACCAGTCAACGCCACCCCAGATCGCCGCGCCCACGGCGACTCCGGTTGCGAACGCGAACACGCCGCGGCCAACCCAGCCCGGCGGGTACCAATAGAAAGGCGCGTACTCAGGATACGGCCATGCGCCGTATACCAGGTCTGGATCGTAGATCGGCACGTAGTATTCGTCCGGGTTCATCGACTCGATCGTGTAGACAGTTGCCGGAGCGCCGGATGATTGCGGCGCCGTTTCCGCAGGCGGCACCCCTCCCGCAGGCGCGGCCGTTTTGACGACCCTCTGCTGCTCCGTTGTCTTCAGGTTGCCAGTGTTGTCCGCGCGCTGACGCAGGCGCTGCATGGCATCGAGCACGTCCGCCTGCTGTGCCAAGAACGCGTCGCCGAGATCTCGCGTCCAGTCGAGCTTGTCGTTCATCATCTGCAGCGTCTGCGGAACCGCGGTGAGCGCCTTCACGCTCGGATCCCACGACTGCTTCTGCATGGCATCTTCGAGCGCCCTCCCGGTGACGCCGGGATTGGCCTGCACCCACCGCGCGGCAGCCACCACCTCCAGCGGATAAGTGGAAGCCATCAGGATCTGCGACAGCAATGCGTCCGGGTAGAGTGCAATGGGCGCGACCAGTTGCTCTAGCTGCGCCGCCGTGCGCTGCATTTCATTTTGTGCGCGAGCGGGCCCGATGTTCATGACGGCAAAGCACAGAAAGGTTGCGGCACAATAGCAGCGAAGATTATCTGAGAGCCATAATCGTTTTCTCATCACCTTCTGTCCTTTGACGCGCACTTTTCATTCAGTGTTGACCTAGATGGTCGTGTATTGACCAATCGTTGTGCAGCACCGCCGGCAATGCGGAGTCCCTGAGTGGATCACCTACTTGCATGGTCATCCGCTTTCTGGAGTGTCTGCATCGTCAGGTCCAATTACAAGACAAAATTGCTGCCGAATCCGTTTCGACCTTAGCCAAATGGCTGGTATTCGCGTGAGGCTGGCGCGACCGGTTCCGGAGTTTAGATTGCGAAGCGGGGCCCCAACGGTATGACAATGCCGCGAGCGCGTAATTCGCTTCTTCGCAACGATCGGGAATGAGATCCAACCAAGCACGTGCCGGACTCCGAGCCGGATAAGCGTGACACAGGGTGTTGGCTCGCATACGGCAGCATGCTGCCGTCACTATCCGAGGTGGGAGCCGTATGCGGGAAAGCTGCACGTTCTGTGCGGGGGGCGCTCAGTAATGAGCGTCCCTACCGCGTCCCAGGGCTGACTTCCGCTGTTGGCACTCAAGAGATCGTCAGCCCGGCAGCCGGAGGGTCCGTTCACTGAGGTGCTGCGGAGATTGTGCGCGTGGTGCGGGATCGCCCCCATGACGCGGAACCCGATCCTGACGTGCCCGGGGCGACAGCCACGGGTCGTGAAACCGGGTCTGCCCGCTGACTGATCGCTGCCAGTTCGATAGGCTGCCGTGCGCTCCTGGCACGTGGCACTCAGATGCACGATCAATTTAGACGCCGTGAGCCTTGTGCGCAGATGTCCGAGCGGATGCGATGCATCAGCTTGCTGGTTGCGCTCGGGGAACGGGACCCTGAGGCGAAAAGGTGCATCTGGGCATTCCGATAGGACACGCGCGATTTGGGACGGATAGAAGGGCGTAACATTCAAATCGAATATCGATAATGATCAAACCCTTTCCGCCTGCGCCAGCCGGAGGAGCCGCGCCCGTAGTAAGCATGCGATGGCAGTGGCGCCAAAGCATCACACGGCCGATTAGGGCGTTCCAACTGAACTACGTGCCGGTGGTGATGGTCTATTTCGCCTACGGCGCGCTTGGCCTGATCGACGTCACGCGCGATCTGTGGATCAAAGAGAGCCTGTCGTTTACGCCCTCACAACTCGCGGAGATCGGCGTTTGGCTCACACTGCCTTGGACCGTGAAGATGGTGTTCGGGGAACTCGTCGACACCGTGCCGATGTTTGGCTCACAGCGAAAATCCTACATCCTCATCGGCGCGCTGCTGATGGCCATGGGCCTGCTGATCCTTGCTGGTGCTGCCGGCCGTTGGCTCACCTTTGCTCGCTCCGACCAATTGTATGTGCTTGGCGCAATGCTGGTGGTGATCGGCACCGTCCTTCAGGACGTGGTCGCGGATGCGATGTCCACGGAGGTGGTCCCGCGCACCGATACCGCGGGCAACGAGCGCCCGGATGACAGTGTGCGCGTGGAGCTCGGCATGGTGCAGGTGCTGGGTCGGCTCGCGGTGTCGGCTGGCGTCCTCGCTGTCGCCGGTCTCTCCGGCTGGCTCGCCAGTTTCATGCCGCGCCAGGACGTTTTCCTTATCGGCCTGATTATCCCAGTGATTTCGGTCGCCGGCGTGTTCCTGCGCGGCACCGAAACCATGGAACGGCGGCCGACTGACTGGCGGAATTCTCGGTGGCGGCATCGTATTCGGCGTTGTCGTGGTGGTGCTCGGCGCCAGCGGCGTTCCGTTCGGGCAGGATTAGCGATTCCCCAGGTTCCGCTCGCTTCGCCTCGCGGGACAGCCGAGGCGGCTGTCTCTACGTGGCTTCCCGAGGTTAAAAGTAAAGTCAAAGGCAGGCGGACAAGAGTGTCCGCCCCACACGTGCAATTACCGATGCGCGAGCGCCGGTTCCTGGACTGACTTACCGCTCTTGAAGGCTTCGTAACGGTGGTTGATTTCCTCCCAGTTGACTACGTTCCACCACGCAGCCAGATATTCGGGACGACGGTTGTTGTATTTCAGATAGTAGGCGTGCTCCCACACATCGTTGCCGAAGATTGGGAAGAGGCCTTGCGAGATGGGATTGTCCTGATTGGGCGTAGTAATGATTTGGACGTCGCCACCTTGCTTGCCAGCGAGCCAGACCCATCCAGAGCCGAATTGCTTGACACCGGCTTCGTTGAATTTGGTTTGGAAATCTTTGAAGTTGCCAAAGGCTTTGGTGATGACCTGGGCGATTGGGCCAGTGGGATCGCCTCCGCCTTTGGGCTTCATGATTTTCCAGAACATAGAGTGATTGACGTGGCCGCCGCCGTTGTTGCGGACTGCGGTGCGAATGTCCTCGGGAATGGAATTGAGGTCGCGAATGAGATCGTCTACGGACTTGTTGGAGAGTTCAGGATGCTTTTCGATAGCCGCGTTGAGATTCTTGACGTAGGCACCGTGGTGCGCGTCGTGATGCAGGGTCATTGTCTGCTTGTCGATGGTGGGTTCGAGCGCAGCGTAGTCGTAGGGCAGAGGCGGTAGTTCATGAGCCATGATTTTTCCTCCAGAGTTCTTATTGTACTGATGACGAGAGCGGAAGTGCGGATTCAGGCGAAGGGGCGTCGTTTGTTTGGTGTCGAGGAAGGGGTAGCGGTTGCGAGGAGATTTTAGACTGATGGCCTCAGGGGCTAAAGCCTCTGGTCGTCGTGGGCAGCTTATCGCAGCGCTGAAGCGCTGCTCCACCCAAGGGCGAAGCCACCCAAATCTGGCCTCGCTACGGCATCCGAAGAGTTTGACGCGAATCGACCACGGGGCGAAGCCCACGCGCGTTGTGAACGCTTGACGCGGCGCTGAAGCGCCGCTCTTCCACGGTGGACCTGGCGTTTGGTTTGCTTCCAGAGCGCGATTAGTTGGTGGGCGGGCCGAGGACTTCGCGGACTTTGCGGGAGAGGCTTTGCAGGGTGAAGGGTTTTTGCAGGAAGGCTTTGTGGGCTTCGGTGGCGGGGAAGGCGCCCTGGGCGTAGCCGGAGAGGTAGAGCACTTTCAGGCCGGGACGGGCGGCGAGGAGTTGCTGGGCGAGTTCGTGGCCGCTGAGTCCGGGCATGACGACGTCGGTGATGATGAGGTGAATCGGGTCAGAGTGGCCGGCGGCGAGGGCGAGGGCGGCGTTGCCGTTGCCGGCTTCGAGGACGCGATATCCGCGAGCTTCGAGGGTTTCGCGGACGAGTTGGCGGACGGATTCTTCGTCCTCGACGAGGAGAACGGTTTCGGATCCGCCGGCTGCGGCGGAAGCGGCGGCAGGGGAGCCAAGGGCGTCGCAGGGTTCGTCGACGCGCGGAAAATAAATGGTGAAGACAGTGCCGCGGCCGATCTCGCTCTGGACGAAGACGTATCCTCCGCTCTGCTTGATGATTCCGTAGACGGTGGAGAGACCGAGGCCGGTGCCTTTGCCTTTTTCTTTGGTAGTGAAGAAAGGCTCGAAGATGCGAGCCTGGGTTTCGCGGTCCATGCCCTGGCCGTTGTCGCTGACGGAAATCATGACGTAAGGGCCGTTCTTGATGAAGGTGTTTTCGGGACGGTAAGAATCGTCGAGCGTGACGCTGGCGGTGCGAATGCAGATTTTGCCGCCGTTGGGGAGGGCGTCCTTGGCGTTGACTACGAGATTCATAATCACTTGCTCGAGCTGGCCGGCATCGGCGCGAGTGCAGCCGATAGAGGAAGCGAGCTGGGTAGTGAGTTCGATATCTTCGCCGATGAGCGGGCGCAAGAGGCGCTCCATGTCGGTGACGATGGCGTTGACGTCGACAACTTTGAGTTCGAGAAGTTGTTTGCGGCTGAAAGCGAGAAGCTGGCGGGTGAGGGTGGTGGCGCGATCGGAGGCCTGCTGAATGGCTTCGGCCTTGGCATGGAGCGGGTGGCCGAGAGTGAACTGGTTGAGCAGAACCTCTGTGTAACCGCCGATCACCATGAGCAGATTGTTGAAATCGTGAGCGATGCCGCCGGCGAGGCGGCCGACGGCTTCCATTTTCTGGGCCTGACGGAATTGGTCCTCGAGGACGCGGCGCTCAGTGATGTCTTCGGCGATGGCTTCAAGAACATCGGCGGGCTCGTCACCGCCGGCGACAGCGCGGCCGCTGATGCGTACGGTGATGAAGGCGCCGTCCTTGCGCTTCCAGCGGACTTCAACGCCGTCCATGCATCCGGTGCGGCGGAATTCGTCGATCAGGCGGGTGTATTCGGCGGGATCGGCGAAGACATCTTTTTGGGGATCGAGAGCCAGAACGTCTAGAGCAGAGTTGTAGCCGAGCATGCCGATGAGAGCTGGGTTGACGTCGAGAAAGCGGCCTTCGAGGCTGGAGCGGTAGATTCCGTAGACGGCGCTTTGTACGAGGGATCGATAGCGCACTTCGGAGCGGCGCAGGGCCTGCTCATTTTGTTTGCGGTCAATGGCCGCGGCCAACTGCTGGGAGATCAGGGTGAGGACGTCCTTGTCGCGCTCACGGAAACGCTGATTCCTGGAATAACTTCTTACAACCAGTACGCCAAAGATGTGCTGATTGACCTTGAGAGGAACACCGAGCCATTGGAGCGGGATTGGCGGAGTGATTTCGACTTCGCCACGCTGCTGTAACTGTTGCGCGAGTTCGGGGGTGCAGAGCAAGGGTTCTCCGGTACGCATCACGTATTCGATGAGTCCGGAGGAGAGTTCGCGGGGAAGAGGAGTGGACTCCCGCTCGTCGACGAAGTAAGGAAAACTGAGCAACTCAGATTCGGCATCGTGAATGGCGATGGAGAAGTTGCGGGCGCACATGAGTTCGTCGACGATGCCATGAATGGCGGCGAAGAACTGCTGCAGATCCTGTGCGGCGCTGGCTTTTTCGGCAATGCGATAAAGAGCGGAGCTGAGACCTTCGGCGCGCTTGCGCTCGGAGATGTCGCGATAGAGAGCGTAGAAGGCCGTGGTACGGCCGTCGATGATAAGAGGCGCTGAGGAAACGGAAACGTCGAGCAGCGAACCGTCTTTACGGCGGCGTTGAGTTTCGAGAGTAAGGCGCTCGCCGCGCTTCAGGCACTGGGCGATCCATTGGGCTTCGGCGGCGCGATCGGGGGGAAAGATGAGTTCGTCGACGGGCTGACCCAAAATTTCGGCAGCGGAGAATCCGAACATCTGCTGAAATTCGGGGTTGACGCACTGGGTGCGAAAAGATGTGTCGACAACGATGAGAGGGTCGGGCGAATTTTGAAAAATCTGCTCGAGATACTGGCGACGAATGTCGAGATCGGTTTCAGAATTGGTTATTGCGGTATTTGTTTCTGAAAGAATTGTTTCCGGCAGTGACCATAAAAGCGACGCAGGTTGGGCCATGGGATTGGGGATGTCCGGGGGAATGAACGAGGGTGGACCTCCACGCTCCAAGGTCTTGCGCAAACCCTTGGCGCGCCCGAGTTCCCGCGACTGTGTTGGTCGGGTGACACGTTCACCCATCTCGAGCTCCCCCTCTGAAGCTTGCCAAGAGCATGGTAGAACGCGGGGGAGTAACTCGAAAGTTACTGAGGTAATTTGAAGCGAATTGGGCCATTGAGAGACGGAGTTATTAGTCATTAATAAGTCAATTTGTTCAGGATTTAGTGGCGAGCATTTCGCAGACGCGGCGGAGAATATCGCGCTGGCCGGCGGTGAGGGTGAGGAATTCGAAGCCGTAACGAAGGCCGTCGCTATAACGCACGATGGCTCGCACCTTCAAAGGATATGGGCTGAGGGGCAGAGGAATTTCGAGGGAAACGATTTCGCCGGCTTCGAGCTTGCCGGTGAGGGTGGCGCCGATGCCGTCCTGACCGAGTTCGGTGGAATGTCCCCAGCAGGTGCGAAATTCTCCGTTCTGGAACATGCGGACGCGCAGACGGGCGTCTATGGCAAAGCGTGGGTAACGGCGGGCCTGGGCGGCCTTGGGAGGCTTAATAGGCGCGAGTTTTTTGCCCGGAGTAGCCATGATCACGTTTTGTTCGGGTCCCCGGGGGCTAAAGCCGCATTCTTTTAGATCCGAAACGGCATGGCTGAAGCCATGCCCTGATACGAATCTTTTGATACGAGTCTTTGCCCTTCTCAAAAATCAGCAAGGACACAACGAAGTTGCATCCTTCCCAAAATCCCGCGACGGTATCAGCGAAGCCGTGCCCTTCCCAAGACCCACGACGGCAAAATCAAAGCGCTGCCAATTCAGTTACCATGCAACAGGTAGCCGGGTTCCAGGGGGAGTTTACCTGCGATCTTTATTACTGCCACACTGCTGTTTATGGAGTAGACATCCACCACACCCACTGCTCCAGGGAGGGAAGCCACCTTGTTGACGAGGTCTTCATCGGAAGTGGCGATAAGGATGGCAGGATGGTTTGGGCGTCCGTGATTGGAGGTGACGATGAGACCGTTCAGCTCGCTCTCGGACATGCCATAGACCTTTTCGAGAACCACCTTCATTTCGGGCGCGGAGGGCGAGCGCATGACGAAGGTGATGGGCTTGCCATCGGGCCAGCGATTGTTCTGAGCTTTGCAAATCTTGACCAACTCTGGGACCGTGACTGCGCCGAGAGCATTGGACTTGTTCGAAACCAGGGCGAGGTCCCGTGCCGACGCGAGTGAGGCGGCGAGAATCACGAATATGAATGCACGCAGAAAGCGTTGGTAAAGCACTCTTAGTCTCCGCAGGCTGCAGAAATCCTTGAGAGCCATTGTGAGGGAAGAAAGGTCATTCCTCAAAGGTAACCAAGGTCACAAAACAGACAGGGCCATCAGCCGGATGCAGCGAAGAAAAAGGGCGCGGCAGAAGCCGTGCCCGGATGATATTGCGATGACGGATTTATTTCTGTTTTGTGCGAGCGGTGTGCGCGTGCACTACCGGGCGAAGCAGGGAGGCGGGGGCCAGTTGGGCCGCTCCTGTGGTCCCGGAGCCTGTCTGCTGCGCGAACACTCCCATTCCCACCTGGGAGGTGTCGGTTTCAAGCAGGACGAAGCTTGAGCTATTTACGACGTAGAAATTGAAGCTGAAAAAATTGGTGCTGGCTCCCCCCCGGCCGTTGCTGTCTGGGGCGATGAGATTGCCAGTGAGGGCCTTGTCAAAGCTGAGCGTAGCGTCATCGTTCAGGTCAACGAGCCCGCTGAAACCGCTGGCGGTTGTCGTGAACTCGGCGATGTCGTCCTCCTCCCCGACGCTGTTGAAGGCGGTGAGATTCAATCCGTAGCCTTGGGATGCAGCGAGCGTGGTAGCGCTCTGTGGGTAGGCTGCTCCGGAGGTGATGCCGGCATCGTCAATTTCTAGCAACTGAATGCCACTGCCGCCGTTGAAAGTGAAGGGATACGCCGCAAAGGTATAGGTACCGGGAACGTCGCTCGCGGCGCCGTTCACGAAGCCGCTGAGGCTGACCTCGGCGCGTCCGGCGGTCACGGGCGAGAAGCTACCGCCGACGCCGGAGGCTGTGTTCACATTGCCGCCATCGTTAAAGTCCTCAAGCCCAGCGGAGATCGTGCCGCTGGTATTGGTCAGCCAACCACCGGAGTCGAGAGGAGTGCCGCTGCTGGCGTTCTCTCCCGCCATGGTAAACACAAGTTGTCCAGTCGGAATGGAAGTTCCCTGAGTGTACGCATCGCCTGCAGTAAGCAGCTTCCCGTCGGTTTCGATCAATTTCAAGTGGGTAGTGTCAATGGGGTAGACATCGAAGGTATACGTGTCGACTCCGGTAACGACGAGCGAAGCTGTTGCCGGCGCGGTCCCGACTGTGACGGTGGACGTTGTCGCGATCGCACTTGGGGCTCCCGAATAGAGGCCGTCGTTGTTAATGTCTTCCTGTCCGGCGGTCACGGCTCCAGTGGAATCCAAGGTCAGGGCGCCTGCCGTGGCGATAGGCGTAGCCGAAGTGGAGTTGCCAACGCCGGAAAGGCCGAAGGCGTAGGAGCCCGCAAGCTGGGCTTGCGAAACCGTACTCTGCAGGTCGATAGTCCCGCTGCCGGTGCCATTGCTGTCAAATTCGGTGACGAAGCCGTGCGCGTTCGAGATCAGGACGAAATCCAGGGTGAAGGGAATGCCTGTCGTGGTTGGAGCACCACTGGAGTTAATGGTGGTGACGTTAGTATTAAAAAGGATTTGCCCGCGGCCGTCGCTGGTGATTTTGTAGGAACCAGCCGTGATGGGTTGGGCGGACGCTTCCGCGTCTAAACCCCATATGTCAACCGTGCCGCTGCTGATGCTGCCGCTGCCGTTGGCCGACAAGCTGCCAACCATGGTTAGGAAGGCTCCAGAGCTGTCTGCTCCGGTCGAGGAGAACACGTAGGTGCCGTTGAGATTGCTGGCGCTGAAGCCGCCGCTGGGAGGCGCGACGGGAGCGGGCGAACTGCTGCCACCGCAGGCAACCAAGAAAGTGAGCGCAAGAAGCGCGAGTAGCAGAACAATACTGTTGCGTACCGACATAACTTTCCCCCTGGGAAAATCAGCTCTGGAGCGGGTCACCGTTAACTCCGAGGTTAGCATAGGAATTCACTTGCCTTAAACCCGAACCAAGAAAATAAGTAGCGCGAAGAATGAAGAAAAAAATTGTGGCCAGCGCTGGCTATACACATCTTTACATTCCAGTTATGAGTAAGTGATAGGTTGGATGCAGATGAAGCGGGAAGTGAAACTGCGGAGGTTGAAATACCTGAGCGCACTGCTTTGTTCGATGGCGGTGTGTCTGGCTGCGAGTGGGGAGACGGGATCCGGACAGAATTTGGCGGCCGGCGGGATTCAGAAAAGTGTGTCCGACAAAACTGCAGGCGATGCAGCGCCGCAAGAGAGTGCGACGGCGGATAAAGACAATGGATTGGTGATTGAACCGACGGAGTTGCCGCCGACGTATCCGCGCGGTCCATACCAGGTGAAGTTTCACGCGCGGGGCAATTACGTGCCGGTGTTGCACTGGAGGGTGGAGAAAGGTACATTGCCGCCAGGCATCACGCTGGACGATAACGGATTGCTGCACGGAGAAGCGCAGAAGCCAGGAGAATTTCACTTTGTGGTGGCGGTGAAAGATGGGGGCAATCCGCAGCAGGCGGTGCATAAGGAATTCGTGATCAAGGTGGTGCAGGCGATCACGGTGGCGTGGAAGGTACCGGCGCACGTGAACGTGAACCGCATTGAGGGAAGTGTGGAGGTGACTAACTCGACTGCGGACGATATTGATCTGACTTACGACGTGAAGGCGGTCGCGGAAAATGGGCGGGCCACGGAGATTGGGTATCAGCACTTTCCGTTAAGGAAGGGAACAATTGGGATGATCTTGCCGTTTGGCGATACGTTACCGGATAGAAGTTACGTTGTGTACGTCACTGTGGTGGGCGAAGTGGCGAAGCGGAACACGATCTACCGGGAGGTGTTGCAGACGCCTGGGCCGCTGCAGGTGGTGACGACGCCTTAGAGGGACCGCTTTCGGCTTCGGGCATCCGGCGTCCGGCATCCGGCATCCGATTGTTTTCGGTACTGTGGTTACGTTGACTTGAAATTGAGGTTTCTGAAAAACTAACTTGCACACTTTGTTCTTGGTTTCTTGACCCGTTTTGATCGCGACGCAATGGAACTATTGCTCAATCTCGCATGGGTATTGCTGGCAGTACCGGCCTATTGGCTATGGCGGCGAGGTGCACGCACAGGATCAACGCGACTAGTTAATTCGGCTCAGTGTTTGCTGGCGTTGGGGTGTGTGCTAGTCCTGCTGTTTCCGGTGATCTCGGCTTCCGACGATCTGCATGCGATGCGGGCCGAGATGGAAGAGTCGGCCAGCAACAAGCGCGCGGTGCGCCAGGCCGCAACCGATACTCGTTCGGCGTGGGTCAACCGGCTGCAGGGACCCCCGGCGTTAGCGGCGAGTGCCTTCTGGCGAACGATTCCGGAAGTCGGGCTGCTTGAGATTTCCATTATTTCTTTATCCCCACTGGCGAGGCCATGTGTTTTCCATATCGGCCGGGCGCCTCCTTTTTCTTTCCTCGGCTAGTTCTCCCAATATTTCGCGAGTCATGTTCGCAATCGCTGACGAAATGAAGAAGTCCGCAGCGAGAATGGCTCAGCTTTTGGGAAAGCCTTACGAATATACGTCTCACCGACTCTGGGAGCATCGGAGAGCACGATGGAGTTATTGATGCGAAGAGGATTGTTGCTGGGTGTGCTGGCTGTGCTCTGCGCTGAGGCTGTTTCAGCGGCGGCACAGGCGTCACCACAGGGCACGCAGACTCCGAGCCAGTCTCCGCCTCAGGTGTGGACCTGGGAACAAGTGAAAGATCGGCTGGAGCTGAATAATCCCACGCTACTGGCGGGGAAATTGAATATCAATGAATTGCAAGCGGACGAGATCACGGCGCATTTGCGCCCGAATCCGAATCTGACGCTGCTGTCGGACCAGATCGATCCATTTTCGGGAGGGCCGTCGCACGGGCCGTTTGCTTATTGGCTGCCTTCGGCAACAGTGAGTTATCTGCATGAACGGGCGCACAAGCGGGAGTTACGGACGGAAAGCGCGAAGAAGGCGACCGCGATTGGGATCTCTCAACAGGACGACTTAGAACGGGGGCTTCGGTTCAGCCTGCGCAGCGCATTTGTGCAGACGCTGCAGGCCAAGGCGGTTTTGCAGGTTTCAAAGGACAATCTGGAGTATTACGACCACGTGTTGAAGATCAGCCGCGATCGCTTTCAGGCGGGCGACATCGCGCAAATCGATCTGGATCGCCTGGAGCTGCAGCGAGTGCAGTACGAATCGGATGTGCAGACTGCAGAAGTGAATTTGCGGACGGCGAAGATCCAAATGCTGATGCTGTTGAACGATCGAACGTCGATCGATCAGTTCGATCTTGTAGGCGTCTTCGATTTTAACGATCAGATTGAAGCGCTCGATGCCTACCGGCAGATTGCGCTGGATAACCGTCCAGATTTGCGGGCGGCGGCGCAGACGGTGGACAAGGCGCATACGGATTACAACCTGGCGGTGGCCAATGGATCGACCGATCCGACGCTCAGCTTTGACGTGGGGCGGAATCCGCCCATCGATTTCTATTTCGGCGTGGACGTGAGTATTCCGCTGCGCATTTTTGACCGCAATCAGGGAAACAAGCTGCATACGAAGATCGACATCACGCGGACTGAAAAGTTGCGGGATGCGGCGCAGGCGCAAGTGTTCAGCGATGTGGATTCGGCTTATGCCACGCTGAACAGCAATGTGACGCTGCTGAGGGCTTACAAGCAAAAATATCTGGCGCAAGCGGTGCGGGTGCGCGACACGATTTTATTTTCTTATCAGCACGGCGGAGCCTCGCTGCTTGATTTTTTGAATGCGGAGAGCGACTACCGCAGCGTGCAGTTGAATTACGTGAACCTGGTGGGATCGTATTTGACGGCGGCGGCGCAATTGAACCAGGCCGTGGGCAAAGAGGTTGTGCAATGAAGAACCGGTGCTTCGAGTATTTAGTCGGAGCTGCTCTCTGCGTGGCGATCACGTCTTTTCTTGCCGGCTGCAATGAAGGGAAGCCTGATCCGAAGGCTGAAGCTCCGCCTCCGGCGAGCGTGCAGCCCGATCTAGACGCCAATAATTTCAAGGTCGATCATCCCGAGCAATTTCCGTTGGTCGCGGCAGTGGAGTACAAGGCAGCGCCTGCACTGAATGTGACTGGCGTAGTGCAGCCGGATATATCTCGCGCCGTGCCGGTGATTTCGTTGGCCGCGGGACGAGTTGTGGAAATCAAGGCGAGGCTGGGCGACGAGGTGAAAAAGGGCCAACTATTGCTGCGAGTGCAGAGCAATGATGTGTCTGGAGCTTATCAGGCGTATCGCAAGGCCGTGAATGACGAATTGTTGGCACGACTGCAGCTTCAGAGACAGCAGACTCTCTATGAGAAGGGCGCTGTGGCGAAAAGTGCTCTCGAACAGGCAGAGGACTCCGCCAGAAATGCGCAGGCCGATCTGGATGCTGCGACCGAACAGTTACGCATTCTAGGTGTGAATAAGGATCATCCGTTAGGGATTGTCGACATCTTCGCTCCGATCTCGGGGATCATTACTGATCAGCAGGTTACGAGTGCCGCGGGCGTTCAGGGATTGGGCTTGCCGAATCCATTCACCATCTCGGATCTTTCTTATGTCTGGATCGTGTGCGACGTTTACGAAAACGATCTTGATGCGGTGCATGTTGGCGAGTTTGCGGATATCCGTCTGAACGCCTACCCTAACAAAACTTTCAAAGGGCGGATCGATAACATTCTGCCGGTACTCGATCCAAGTATCCGCACGGCGAAAGTTCGGCTCGAAATGGCCAATCCCGGACTGATGCGTGTTGGCATGTTCGTTACGGCGACGTTCTACGGGAAGCAGGCAGAAACGCGGGCTGCAGTCCCGGCCACTGCCATTCTGCACTTGCACGACCGTGAGTGGGTTTACATCCCGATAGGAGCTGGTCACTTCAAGCGTGCTGAAGTGGTTGCGGGACGCGTGCTTCCCGGCAATATGCAGGAGATTGTTTCCGGTCTCAAGCCAGGAGATCAAGGAGTCTCAAACGCGTTGGCATTGCAAAACACCGTGGAGCAATAGATTTGATTCGCCGCGTCGTCGATTTCGCTCTGAACAATCGCCTGCTGGTTTTGGGGCTGGCGTTGATCCTTTTCGCCGGGGGAATCGTTTCGTTCAAGCGGCTGCCCATTGAGGCTTATCCTGACGTGGCGGACAACTACGTTGAGGTCATCACGCAATGGCCGGGGATTTCGGCGGAGCAAATCGAACAGCAGGTTACGATTCCGCTGGAAGTCGCCATGAACGGCATTCCGCAGGTAGTGCATCTGCGGTCGTTTTCTCTGTTCGGACTCTCCGATCTGAAGCTGATCTTCGATGACGGATCGGATGACAACTGGAACCGGGAGCGGGTTCTGGAGCGGTTGAGCCAGGTTACTTTGCCGCCGAACGTGGTGCCGCAAATGGGGACGGACTGGAGCCCAGTCGGCCAGATTTATTTTTTCACGCTGCGCAGCACGAATCTGGCGTATGACGCGATGGAACTGAAGTCGATCGAAGACTGGGTCCTCGAAAAAAGCTTCAAATCCGTGCCGGATATCGTCGACGTTTCGAGTTTTGGCGGACCGACTCGCGAATACCAGGTCCGCGTTGATCCGAACAAACTGGTCGCCTATGGGCTAAGCCTGGCGCAGGTCGAGCAACAGCTCACCAACAACAACGCGAATGCGGGCGGCAGCTTCATCCAGGAAGGCCTGCAGCAGATTAACGTGCGCTCGGTGGGACTGGTCGACCGTTCTCAGGACATCGCGGAAACGGTGATCCTGACCAAGAACGGTACGCCGCTCCGGGTCAAGGACATTGCTGTTGTATCGCAAGGGGCAAAGATCCGGCTAGGCCAGTTTGCAAAAGCCATTCACCGCGAAGACGGGAAGATCATCGACAATGACGATGTGGTGTCGGGCATTGTGCTGCTGCGCAAAGGAGCGACGGCCCAGACGGCGCTTGAGGGCATCCATCAAAAAGTGGAGGAACTTAACAACCACATCTTGCCCCCGGGAGTTAAGGTCGTCCCTTTTCTCGACCGCAGTGCTCTGGTCCACTACACGTCGCACACCGTTCTTCACAACCTAACCGAGGGCATGATCCTGGTCTCGCTCGTTCTATTTTTGTTTCTCGGCAATATCCGGGGCGCGCTTATCGTGGCGGCGACGATTCCGTTTTCGCTGTTGTTTGCGTCCATTTGTTTGGACTTGAGACACATTCCCGCGAATCTTTTGTCTTTGGGTGCGTTGGACTTTGGCATGGTGGTGGATGGCGCGGTGGTGATGGTGGAAAACATCGTGCGCCATTTAGGCTCCAAGAATGGGATCAAGACGCCCAACGAGAAAATCAGTGAAGCGTCGCATGAGGTCCAGCGGCCGGTGTTTTATGCGATCGCCATCATTATTACGGCTTACTTGCCGATTTTTACGCTGGAGCGCGTGGAGGGGCGGCTGTTTCATCCCATGGCCTGGACCGTAGCGTTTGCCCTGCTGGGGGCATTGCTGTTCTCGATTGTGATCGCGCCGGTGCTGGCAAGTTTCGCTTTCGCAAAGGGCGCGAAGGAATGGCACAACCCGGTTATGCATTTCGTAATCGAGCGATACCGCATCGCGGTCCGGTGGGCCATTCGGCATCGCGCGATTACGGTAGGCGTAGTCGTCCTGCTCATGGCAGTTGCGGTATATCTCGCATTCGGAGGCGTCATCGGCTCTGAATTTCTGCCCCATCTCGATGAAGGCGCGCTCTGGGTACGGGGCACCCTTGCGCCCAGCACCGGGCCGGATGAGGGTATCCGCGTCGCGAACCAGGCTCGAATAATTCTTTGCTCTTTTCCTGAGGTCCCGCAATGCACCAGCCAAGTTGGGCGACCCGATGACGGAACCGATACGACGGGATTCTTTAATACCGAGTTCTTCGTTGACCTGAAGCCCAAAGGGGACTGGCGGCCGGTATTCCACGAGGATAAAGACGAATTGATTGCGGCGATGAACCGTGAACTCGACAAGATTCCTGGCGTGGTCTGGGGGTTTTCGCAGCCCATCGAAGACAACATGGAAGAGGCTGTGAGTGGGGTGAAAGGAGCGCTAGCTACGAAAATCTATGGTGACGACTTGAAAGTTCTCGAGGCCAAGAGCGACGAGGTCGTCAATATTTTGCGGAGAATTAAGGGCGTTGAGGATCTTGGTGTCTTTCGAGTGCTGGGACAGCCTAATCTGAATGTGACTGTGGACCGTGCGGCGGCCGCTCGTTATCAGATCAACGTCTCCGATGTGCAGGATGCGGTTCAGACGGCGGTGGGCGGGAGTGCGCTTACTCAGGTGCTCAAGGACGAGGCGCGATATGACCTGACGTTGCGCTATCTTCCGCAATACCGAAACACGCACGACGCGATCGAGAATATTCGCCTGCTATCGCCAACCGGAGAACGAGTATCGCTCGCGCAACTGTGCAAGATCAGGGTGACAGATGGCGCCTCTGAGGTTTATCGCGAAGGGAACCGGCGCTATGTGGCCATCAAATACAGCGTTCGCGGACGTGACCTTGGCAGCACGGTAGAAGAGGCGATAAAGAAGGTGAACGAGCAGGTGAAATTACCGGTCGGATACACCATCGACTGGGAAGGGGAATATGCAAGCCAGAAGCGAGCGAACGAGCGACTGCTCATCGTGCTCCCGATCACCATTCTCATCATCTTCATCCTCCTTTATACGATGTTCAAGTCTTTCAAATGGGCACTGCTGATCATGGCTAACATTGCGATCGCACCCATCGGCGGTCTGCTTGCTCTTTTATTCACCGGTACCAATTTCAGCGTTTCCTCTGGCGTGGGTTTCCTGGCGTTGTTCGGAGTATGCGTGCAAACTGGAGTCATCATGCTGGAATACATCAATCAGCTTCGCGCGCGGCGCTTTTCCATTGAGGACGCTGCAGTGGAAGGGGCCGTGTTGAGACTGCGGCCCATCATGATGACGATGCTAGTGGCGACTTTAGGCTTGCTGCCGGCTGCGCTGTCGCACGCCATTGGTTCCGATTCTCAGCGTCCGTTCGCGATCGTTATCGTCGGAGGTCTCATCGCAGCCCTCCTCATGAGTATTTTTCTGTTGCCGACGCTTTATGTGTGGGTAGCGGGTGAACGGGATGTATTGCCGAGGTCGGAAGAGAGTTTCGAAATCGGGGAGCACGTGGATTAGGCAGTTGTTCTTAGTCCTCAGAAGGAGTTAAGACTTGCTCTCGGGCGGGTTGGGTAGCAGGATCCGGAAAATGAAGATCGGGAACTAGAAACTGGCTCCAAAAAATTAAAGAGTTCCGAGGTGGTGTTGGGCCCATTCGTCTCGGCCAGTAGCTCGCGTTAGACCCTTGCTTGACCTGCTGTGCTGCTTCCCTTGCGGGTGCGCTGCATGCGATCTTCGCTCGGGCTCCGGGCTTACCGCCAACCGGATAAACCTACCCAACGCCTCGGAACTCTATCCTGCCTTCGACTGGGTTTCCCGTTCTCCTCGACCAGCGCTTTGCTATAGACCCTTGCTGGCCTTCGCTCATCATTTTGCAATGTGAGCGTGACTCAGCTTGAGCCCCGGACGCCGCACCAACCGGAAAAACTTAAGAAACGGTCAAAGAACGATCTTGTTTTACTCTTTCCAGTTTTTAAGTCAACGAAAAGTGTGCGTTTATATCTCATTTGTTTTCAGCCGGGTGCAAGGCGTCCACAGGGGGATGACGGAATTTTGTGCAGCGGGCAATGCAGAATTGCGCGAAAGGCGGGCGGGGCGCGGGTTTTCGCGATTGTGGCTAGGGCAGAACCAGTATTGGCAATTCGACACGCGTGGAACTGATTGTGGATATTGGGCAAACGCCGCACTGGACAAGGGATCTGGGTGATTCGTTGCTGCCGGACGCCTCTGGAAGGCTGAAATCCGGCATTACCACGAATCTTGGCGGTTAGGTCGTAATCCCTTGACAACAGGTGTAAGTCTGCTAAAGTTCGAGAAAAGCTGCTAAACCGAACAAATTGATTAATAGGTGCCCAGTTTATGAAGAATGTTTACGAGGTTTTGAGACAGAAAGAGATGGAGCTGACCCGGCTGGAGAAAGAAGTGGAAGCGCTGCGGCTGGTGGCTCCGTTGCTGTCTGAAGAGAAGGAAATGAACTCCGAGATGGGGAAATCAGCGCTGCCTACCGCGGTAAACGGACCGCAGCAGCCGATCCGCATACCGTCGCCAGCGGTCGTGCCAGCAGCACAGCCCGTGCGTGCCGCGGGATGGGAAGACGCCAAGCGCTGGCCGTAAGAAGGGCCAACCGGCTTTTTTCTGTTTCACTTCTATAAGCGCATGTTCGCGCTCCCTACCAGCCTGGGATACGTCCTGGGCTGTCGTGTTTCTGCAGCATTTCTAACTTCTTTCCATGGGACCCCAGGGGCTAAAGCCCGCCTTCTGCAGAGACGCTAGACGGCACGACCGAAGTCGTGCCCTTCCCAAACCGTTTACGGGACGGTCCTAATCCAAACGGTCTTATCGGATGGTCTTAGGTAAGTCTCGCGATCAGTTCTACGCGGTCACGATCTGTCCGAGAGCGGACAGCAGGCGATCTACTTCCTCAGCGGTGTTGTAGTGCACGAGGCCGATGCGGAGGAAGCCGCCGGTTTTTTCTACATCGAGATGCTCAGTAAGGTTCAGAGCGTAGTAGTTTCCGTCCCAGGTAAAGAAGCCGAGGTCGCCTAGTTTTGTGGCGAGGGCGAGCGGAGTCTGGTCCGCAGTTTGATTGACGACGCGCAGGGCTAGCGTGGGGCAGCGTTCGGCGAAGCGGGCGGGATCGGTGATGCCGTAGATTTTTATGTTTGGGATTTGCCAAAGGCCAGTGATCAGGCGGTCCGTTAATCCGTGTTCGTGTTGGTGGATGGCTTCGAAGGCGGCCACGATTGCGGCGCGGCGGGTATTGGCTCCCGACGGTCGAGCTTCGCTCGACCGACAGCCCCTTCGACTGTGCTCAGGGCAGGCTTGGGCGGCTGTCGCCACATGTGTTAATGAGTGGCGGCCGAGGTCGGCGATGTAATCGACGCAAGCGGTGATTCCGGCGATGGACTCGTGATTGAGCGTTCCCCATTCCCAGCGGTTGGGGACGGCATCGGTGAGTGGACGAACTTTGTAGGGGCACAGGCGGGCGAGATGTTCGCGTTTGCCGAAGAGAACGCCCATGTGCGGGCCGAAAAATTTGTAAGTGGAGCAGACGAGGAAGTCGCAATCGAGGGCGGCGACGTCGATAAGGCCGTGCGGGCCGTAGTGTACGGCGTCGACGTAGGCGAGGGCACCGGCGGCGTGAGCGAGGCGGACAATTGTTTTCACGGGATTGATGGTGCCGACGGCGTTTGACGCGTAGCCGACTGCGACGAGTTTCGTGCGGTGGTTGAGTTTGCTGGCCAGGTCGGCTAGGTCGAGAGTGCAATTTTCTTCGTGAATTTCTGCCCAGCGGATGGTGACACCTTTTTCTTCGAGGGCGAGCCAGGGCGAGACGTTGGCGTCGTGATCGAGGCGGGTGACCAGGATTTCGTCACCGGGGCCGAGGTCGCGGCCGATGGCGCGGGACATGGCGTACGTCAGGGTCGTCATGTTGGGGCCGAAGACGATTTCGTCGGCGGTGCAATTCAGGAAGTCGGCCATGGCGGCGCGGGCTTCGGCGAGCATGGCGTCGGTGTGGCGGCTGGTCGAGTAGGCCCCGCCAGTGTTGGCGTTGTCGCGGCGCAGGTAGTTGGAGATGGCGTCGATCACACGCTGCGGGACTTGGGTTCCGCCGGGGCCGTCGAGGAAGACGGGGGGATGTCCGTTGACGGTTTGGGCGAGGGAGGGGAATTGGGCGCGGACGTGGGCGATGTCGAGGGTGGCGGGGGCGGCGGTTTCCATGGTGATCTTTCATTTTTATCACGGCGGCGGGAACCTGACGTTCTTGCCACACGTAATCTTCGATGGCAGTGCGCAGGACAGTGTGATCGATGAAAAAGGCCATTGCAGTCGTCGCCATTGCTGGAGCTCTGTTCCTAGTTTGGCAGGTTTGGGCCAAGTACGGAGCGCGGCGCGAGGAGGCCCGGGATGCGCAGGCCAAACGCGAAGTGGGGTATGAGGAGCAGTTGGATCGATTTCAAGATGACGTGCCGCTGGGGATGCATCGGGCGGATCTCAAGAGCTATCTTGATTCTAAGAAAGTTTCCTACAGCCAGATGACTCCAACTTGGCCGTGAAAATCGGAGAAGAACCGGCTCACGAATGGTATTGCCGTGTCTGGTATATCTATATCGAGTTCCGCTTCGATGAGCTTAAGGGTCAGATGGAACCTTTGCCACTCGATAACCTAGCGAGCATTGCCATCCAAAGAAGGGGTGAGTGTCTTTAACGCCAAGGTCGGCGATGAGCCGCGGGAGATCCTTCACTCCGCTGGAAGAACGGCTTCGTTCAGGATGACGCTGGGGTTGATTTGCTCGCAGGGCCTAGCTAAAGGCGCTTCAATTTTGAAAGCTTTACGCGGCCCTGAAGGACCGCTCTTCCACGGCGCTCTCTCACGCCGTTGCCACGCCGCTCTGCCACGTCCTCTACTCGGTTACTGTTCTCACGAAGTCTGCGAGCATGCCGTAGGCGGTGGCGTAGAGGCCGGGATTTTCTTCGGTGATGGCGAGGCCGGGGAAGATGGCGGTTTCGAAATAGATGTAGGACGACGTGCCGGCGATTTGGGCCATGGGATTGGTGAGCCGGACTTGTTCGGGACGGACACTGGCGGTGACACCGGTCTCTGTTTTCTTGGCGCGGCAGATCAATTTGTAGGGACGGGCTTCTTTTCTTGCTGCGCGGACGGCTTCGCCGCTCAGGGCACAAATTCCTTCACGCTTAATTTCTTCTAACTTGATCGGAACATCCATCAGCACCGTAATGAGGGCGGCGGTTTTTACGGCGGCGTCCCAGCCGTCGATGTCGTGGGTGGCGTCGGTTTCGGCGATGCCTAGCGACAGCGCCTTCTTCAAAGATTCGTCAAAGCTGAGGCCGTTTTCCATTTCAGTGAGGATTACGTTTGTCGTGGAATTCAGGATGCCGTGGAATCCTTGCAGGTGGATGACGGGCAATTCATGGAAGAGAGAGAAAATGGGGACGCCATCCATCACGGTGGATTCGAAGAGGAAGCGTTTGCCGCGGGCGGCGGCGAGATCGCGGAGTTCGCGGTAGGCGCGGACGATTGGGCCTTTGTTGGCAGTGATGGCGTGGGCTCCGTGGTCGAGGGCGGCGCGAATGTGATCGATGGCGGGGTGGCCGGTTTCGACGTTGAGGGGGGTGGCTTCGAAGAGAATGTCGGCGCGGGCGGCTTTCAGCCAGGTGCGGACGTTGGTCGGGTTTGGACTAGATTTACGGCTCTTAGCGGGCGAGGGCGCCCGCTCCACATGGGCTGCGGGGTCCAGACCGTTGGGGTCGGCGATCCAGCCCAGGGTTCGAGATGCTAGTCCGGTGATTCGGAAAGAAATTTTGTGGCGGTCGCGCAGTTCTTGCTCGCGATTCTGGAGAAGTTGCACGAGCGTGCGGTTGACGTTGCCGAAGCCGAGGAAGCAGAGATTGTAAGTATGAATGCGGATTCCTCGCGCAGGGGCTAAAGCCCGGTGCTGCTCACGATGCTAACGCGGCGCTGAAGCGCCGCTCTTCCACGGTGCTGCCAGACTTCTGTGCCCAAAATTGCGCCACTTGGCGGCGTCGGCAGCGGCTAAAGCCGGTGCTAGGAATCAAGCGCCCATTGCAGCGCTGAAGCGCTGCGCCACCCAAAATCAAGCCGCACTCAGTTCGGCTTCAGCAATCAATCGCCAATCCAAAATCGGCAGGAATCAAGCATCCGACAACGAGTTAACCCATCACGGTGGTGTGCTCGGGCCTGATCTTATACATCACGCGGACTTCGCCGGGCTGGCCGTAGGGATATTTGTCGACGCCGAGATATTTCTTGGCCAGTTTGTCGATGTGGGCGCTGGCGCCCTCTTCGGTGATCTCGACGACGCGGCCACGAATTTCGAGATAGCGGTAGGGATTGTCGGGGTCCATCAGACTCATGGCGACTCGGGGATCGCGGCGAACGTTGCGGTCTTTCTGGCGTCCTTTGGCGGAGTTGAAAATGACGTATTCGCCGTCGAAATCGCACCACACTGGCGTGACCTGTGGACTGCCGTCGGGCATAAGCGTGCCCAGGTTGGCGAAGGAGCGTTTCTGAAACAGATCGAGGTACTTTTCGGGGATAACTTGCGGCATAAAGCCTCCTTGCGGTCGAGCCATGATGACACCACATTATAGATCGTAGGGGTGGGACGGAGCAGGATTTGCGGTTGCGGGATGATCCTCGGTATTCTTGCTGGCCATACATTGCAGACGTTAAGGAGCGGGGCATGCGACTGAAGTCGCTGTTGATATTTGTGAGGAGTTGGGGCGCGACGGAAAGTTGCGCCCTTTCAAAACCGGATCGAAGAGCGAAGTTTGTGTTGCTGCTGGCGGTGATGCTTGTGTTCTCACCGCTAGCGGAGACGCAGACGGGGAAATATCCGCAGACCATCGTGTTCATGACCGACTTTGGCGTGGTCGATGATTCGGTAGCGATCTGCCGGGGCGTGATGTATTCGATTATGCCGGAGGTGCGCATTGTTGATCTCACCCACCAGGTAACGCCGTTTTCAATCCTCGATGGCGCGCGTTTTCTTCATGGCGCAACGCCTTACTATCCCGCGGGTACGGTATTTGTGGTTGTGGTTGATCCGACCGTGGGCAGCACACGCAAAGCCATCGTGGCGAAATCGAAGCGGGGACAATATTTCGTGCTGCCCGATAACGGGGTGATCACGCTGGTGGAGCAGCGCGACCGAATCGAGAGCGTGCGCGAGATTACCAATCCGGATTGGATGATTGGGACCAAGATGTCGTCGACGTTTCACGGACGCGACATTTTCTCTCCCGTGGGAGCGCACGTGGCGCGCGGGGATGATTGGACCAAGGTTGGTCCCGAGATGCCGGTTGCGTCGCTGGTGCGATTGGAACTGCAGGTTGCGCACCTTGATGATCGTGGAGTGAGGGGGGAAGTGATTGCGACGGACGGTCCGTTCGGCAACCTGGTGACGAATGTTGATGGGGAGGATTTTCTGAAGCTGGGATACGAGCGCGGGCAGGAACTTCCGGTACGAGTTGGCGAGAAAGAAATGAAGATCAAATTCGTGCGGACTTTCAGCGATGTAGGACTGGGGCAGCCTTTGCTGTATATCGATTCGCGCGGACGGCTCGGGTTGGCGGTGAATCAGAGTAGTTTTGCCGCGGTGTATGGGGTGAAGGCGCCGGTGGATATATTTATTCCGCGGGCGGGGAGATAGGCGCCCTCGTGCTGCCTATGCCAGATGTTGGAGTTGGCTGGCAGACACCAAGGCCCCTCGCTTTGCTCGGGATGACAGATATTGGGACGGTTCATTCCGCAGGGCGGGGAATAGGTGCTTTCGTGCCTATGCCAGCGATGTTGGAGTTGGCTGGCAGACACCAAGGTCCCTCGCTTTGCTCGGGATGACAGATCGAATGAGTGATGCTGCTAACAGATCCAATGAGTGAGGTCGCCAGCTTTCTCGATGCGCGGGAGGACGGCGCGCAGGAGGGCTTCGAAGCCGGTCTTGACGCGCTCGCCGGTTTCCATGACTTCCTGGTGCGAGAGCGGCTGGTCAAGAATTCCGGCGGCCATGTTGGTGACGCAGGAGATTGCGAGCACGTTGACTCCCATGTGGCGGGCGGCGATCACTTCGAGGACGGTCGACATGCCGACCAGGTCCGCTCCGATGGTGCGTAGATACTTAATTTCAGCGGGCGTCTCGTAGCTTGGTCCGAGGAGGGCGGCGTAAACGCCTTCGTGGAGCGTCATTCCCACTTTGGCGGCTTCTTCACGTGCCAGTTCTCGGTACGATTTCTCGTAGGGGTGCGTCATGTCGGGAAAACGGACGCCGAAGCGGTCGTCATTGGGACCGGCCAGGGGATTTGTTCCGTGCAGATTGATGTGGTCGCGGATTAGGACCAGCGCGCCTTGTTTGTAGGTGAGGTTAATTCCTCCTGCCGCGTTGGTGAGGATGAGGGCGCGAATTCCCATGCGTCCGAAGACGCGTGTGGGGAAAGCGACTTCTTGGGCCGAGTATCCTTCGTAGAGATGCACGCGGCCCTGCATCACGGCAACCGGGACTGTGCCTGCGTTGCCGATGACCATTTGTCCGGCGTGGCCGATGGCGGTGGAGCGCGGGAAGGCGGGGATCTCGTGGAAAGGGATTCGTGAAGCGTCGGTTAGGGAGTCGGCGAAGCTGCCTAGGCCGGAGCCGAGGACCAGGCCGATGCGGGGGTGAAGTGGGGTTCGCTGCAGAACGGATTGGGCGGCGGTCTCGGCGAGAGTGAATTGGTCGGTCATGGTGTCTGCGAGTTCAGGGATAAAGCCCGATTAATTTTAATGGGTTTACGCGGAGCTGAAGCCCCGCTCTTCCACAGTAGTGTTTGCGGTGCTGGTTTGCTCGGAAGACCTCAGTGGCTAAAGCCGACGTCGTTATTCTCCTGTTGCGGCGGAGCTGAAGCCCTTTCAAAACTTCTTCTCGAACTTAGCGAAGTCGTTTTCCAAGTTCCACTGCTCACGCGCGCGTTCATTGGCGGTGAGGAATTCTTGGCATGCGGCAGAGGGCTTCTCCGCGCCTGGCATACTTCCTGCGCAGCCTGGCGTGATGCGAAATACCAGTTTTGTGTCGGTCCAAAGGCTTCGGCCGGGGAGGAAACTGTGCTCCAGGCTTTGGCGGGCCATGCGTTTTAGATCGACGTAGGACAAGTGATAGGTCTCGACTGCGCGCAAGTATTCGTGCGTCATGTCGGAGCGCGATACCCCCTCGTCGTCGGTTGCCGGAGCCACGGGAACGCCATATTTCATGTAGATCGGAAAAGGATGGTCGTCTCCGCTCACACCCAGGATCATGTCATTGGAGGTCAGAGCGATTTCAACCAGGATATTTCTCTCTGCCATTTCATGCATGAGGCCGATCGGATCCTTTTCGTTCATCACGGAAACACCGTGGCCGATGCGCTCGGCATGGCCGCGCTCGACTGACGCGCGAATGTGAAAGGTGAGATCTTCCGGCGGCACCAGCCCCATGGCGAGTTCGCCGGCATGCAGTGTGATGTGCACCTTGGGATAAACACCGTGCAGATAATCGAGCATCGCCATGTGCTCATTGAAATCATGGAGAGGTACGTACCAATCTTCGGGCATTACCAGATTCAGGCCGACGAATCGGGGATCGGACGATGCCAGCTCGAAGCCGAGAAGAATTTGCGCGAAGACGATTTCGTGAGGCAAGCCACGCAGGACCTGATAGATGTAACGCACAGTGACGCTGCATCCGGGCGCGGCATCGGCGGTTCCGCACTTGAGAATTTCCCTGGCACGAGCATCGGCGGCGGCGAGCTTCTTGCTGGTTTCGGTTGCCAGGTCTTTCATGCCGGCGGCCAGGAGTGCGTCGCGCATTTTGGAAAAATCGGGATTCCAGTCCAGTTTGGCCGACAGTTGGGCCGCCGCGACGCCATCGGCGGTGTGCATGAATTCAACGTACTGGAGATGATCCAGGCCAGCGCGGTTGGTGGCCGCAGCGATTGCCTCGGGTACGTGCGTGTGCGAGGCCAGGGCGAATTTGTCGAATGCGGCAAAAAAATGATCGTGACCCGATTCGTCTCCGGGCTTCCAGTTGCGCATCGACCAGGCATCGATCATCTGGTCGTAGAGGACGTGGTCGCCATAGCTGCAGCGCGCCGCGGGCTTGGCCGTGTAGTTCTCGCAGGAGTCGCAAGGCGGGGGCAGCAAACGGGACGAGGTTCGATCGATGCAGAGGCCGCCGTCAGCTGCGAAATCCACGAGATCTTCGGCGTAGATGGCGCCATCCAGATGGTTGTGCAAGTCTCCGCCCTTGGGCAGGTTGTGTACAAATGGGAGCAGTAGTTGCGGCTGCTTGCGAACCGAGTCGAGGTAGCGGGCGGTGCGCTGCTCGGAACTCTGAGCGGCGGCGAAAGCGGTCAGCAGCAGAACCAGCAAGCAACGGCGCAGCCCTGTATGCACGGTTGGTGGCAAGATCAGTCCTCCGGGAATCATGCTCGAAGTCAGGAAAGAGATTGTAATCCGTCGCGGGTGGAAGGTTCAGTGAAAAGAAACGTTGACGGAAAAGAAGAGAATGAAGAGTTCCGCGAATTAACGCAGCCAAGCGACTGCGGCAATAACGATAGCCACAACCAGCAATGCCCCCAGAATGTACTTGTTCGCCGCGAACCAGGACTCGGACTGTACAGCCGAACTCAAGAACGGAGTTAGGTTGTCGGATGCTGGCGCATAGGGCGAGGCGCTCCTGGAAACATTCTGGGGCAAGTCGGCTGGAATCTTACGAGTTGAATTAACTGAGGTGTTTCCCGCGGTAGCCGCTGGCTTAATGGCAGCGGAGATCGACGTCTGCGGCGTTAGAGTCACGGCAGCCTTGGGAATCGCAGGCACTGTTGATGCTGCGGTGTGGGAAGAGGCCTGCGCTGACGGAGAGTTGCTCGAGACAGAAGTTTTCCGCGCGGGCCCGGACGGCGGGACCACCTTCGGTCCCAAGGGTGCTTGTGGAGCTACTTTTGCTGCGGGGGCCGAAAGGCGCGCGCTACGCCACTGTTTCTCCTCGCACTCCACACACAAGGTGCGTCCTTGTGACACGGGAAAACCACAGGCCTGGCACTTTTGCAGATTTCTCAACATCGGCGGCACGACGATCGACTCGGCAGCGGCATCGGCCGGGGCGGAGCTGCCGTTCGTCTGCATAACGGCCGACCAGAAAAGCGGCTTCTTGGGAGCCTCGACGGGCGTTTTTTCCGAAGTCGGCTTTCCCAAAGCTCGCCCTGTCGCGGCAGTCTTTTGCGAAGATGTCGTTTCCACTTTTTGCGGCGGAAGATCGCTAGCCGACGGCGCGGAAGCGGGGAAGACAGGATTAGCGACAGATTCAATTGCCACCTGCTCAGTTGGAATGGGTTCGACCGCGACAGCAGCGGACGTCTGCGGCTCTGCATTCGCCGGTTGCTGATCTGCGGTGGCAGTCTGCGCGGCGACAGCAAGCTTCACGGACGTGGCCACCATTTCGCTCAAGCGCCGCAACGCAGAAAGGTCACGCTCATTGAACGCATTTGGTTTGCCGGAAAAAAGCTCGAAGACGCCAAGCGCCTGTTCATCGCTCACGATCGGCATCACGACTACGGATGCGATGCCCCAGCGGCGGCAGCCTTCCTGGTTCACGCGCAGATCGCGTTCCGTGTCGTCGCAACGCATAGCCTGACGGGTGCGTATGCTTTCCCCGGAGAGTCCGTGTCCCATGGATAGAAGTGCGCCCAACTCGGGTGCGTTCGAGCCGGTGCTGGCGCGGCATAGCATGTCGTTATGTTCGCCGCGACGCAGGGCAATGGCGGCGCCACTGGCTCCAGTGATGTACTGAGCGCGCTCGGCCAGCAATTGCATGGCGGCATCCAAATCACTACAGGCCAATTCGGCCAGCGATTGGCCACGGTCCTGTCCGGGAAAACGTGAGGTGTTCTCCGAAGGATGGTGAAGATGGGCGTTGGCAGCGGCGATTCCCGCAGAAACGCTCGGTGTTGCGGAGCGGATGGAGTGGGTGACTGGCACGTCTCCCGTCACTCCAGGCGATGCGGAACTGCGGTCGACAATGGATTGATGATCCATGCAATCTTATCTTTGCGAGCCGTGGCCGGCAGGCGATTTGGCCCGCAGACAGCGTATTCTCAATTTAAGGAAGCAGTAATTGGAGTCTCGCTCGGAGCGAGCATGGTGTCAAGAAGTTCGGGAAGCGAAAGTTGTACGTCGAAGGGTCGAAAGAGGCTGCCTGGTTACTGGCATATAGCCCCGCTGGCGCACCGCTGTATTGGCCAGTTGGTTGGCCTCAGCATTACTTTCACGAGGCACGTGAGAAATGGAGAAACTGAGAGCGCGAGCCAACTTGCGGCAGGTCCAATGCAGAGAGTAGAGGCGTGAACTACGGCAGGAGTATTCCCCACACATCTGGCGGACGACAACCTGGGAATCAGAGTAAACGTGCAGAACTTTTGCCTTCAGCGATAGCGCACACTGGAGGGCTTCGAGCAGGGCCATGTATTCGGCGACGTTGTTATCCTGGTGGCCGATCCATTTGGCGATGCGGATGGGGCCGCTTTCGCAGCCGTCAATCACTACCCCAATACCGGATGGCCCCGGATTACCCAGAGAGCCACCGTCCACATAGGCCACTAGTCCTGACATCACTGCTTCTTTTCCGCTGTTAGCAAGATGCGCTGAGAATTTTGCGGCGTCAAGACGATTCTTTGGTTCGTTGTATATTTTCTTCCACAAGAGGCGCTGTGCAACTTTCTGTGAAAATCAAGTCCGAATTGGGAATCGATATTCATAAGCTACAGAGCTACAACGTCTTGCGTTAATGATTATTCACAGGCCGAGTCTCGTTCATTGCACCAATAGTTTGCGTTGACTTTTCTCGACCCTCTGTTAAGGTTGGTTGCGTCGACGGTCGAAAGGGTAAGCGAAATAAACCTTGCTGACCCGAAGTAGACTGAGTGATTAGCCCGGCGAGGCAACTCGTTGGGCAGCCAAACCTGAAAAAACCGACGGCGCTGCGAGGTGCAGTTGGGGTTTGGGACTGTGAAAGCAGTGATCGCATCAAGGGGCTGTGACGGTACATGCGTCCACGCTGCTGACTCCCTCGCAGGAGTTGGCGGCTAGAGCATAACCAATGTCACGGCCCTTAATTTTTTCCCGCCTGTTTTATCTCACGCATTGAGCCCATTTCGGTGGCTCCGGTGCCTCCGCGCTTACTTGATTTCCTTCGACCGATTGAAGTGAAAGTCATTTTTACGACTCAGCCCAGAATCACCGCCACAGCAAGTGCGGCGACCGCGAGTTTGACCAGCCATCCGAGGGCGTAGGAGGTGGCAATAGCGGGAGCCAGTTTCAACCACAGGGCGTTCACGATCGTCAAAGGCAAAGGTCCAATCAGCCAGATCGCCAAGGCTAATTTGAAGGTTCCGCGGTAAGAGTAAAGATGCAACCGGTCACAAACCAGGACAAAAACAGAGCAGCTCAGAAACGGCAGGACGCTGGACCAGAGGATCGCTTTGCTTTCTCCCTGGCCCCCTTGATAACGCCAGATTTCCGGATGCCGATCGAAGCGTTTGTAAAGCCAGTCCCCCATGAATAGCCAGTCCGTCAGAGATGACGCGAATCCGCTGGCCAGTACCGCTAACGCGATGCGAGACCAAGGCATGTTGTGCGCACCTTAATCAGCCAGTTGATTGGAAGGAACGGCCGTTTGTTACGCGGCGATCTCGCCCGCCATCATTTCATCGACATAGCACCAGATCCAATCTTCTCCGGGCTCGATTGAGCGCATTACGGGATGGCTGATCTGGCGGAAATGTTTGGTGGCGTGTTTGTTCTTCGAGGAATCGCAGCAGCCTACGTGTCCGCAGGTGAGGCACATCCGCAGGTGAACCCAAGTGTCACCGATTTTGACGCAGTCTTCGCAGACGTGACTATCGGTGGTCGTGATCTTAATTTGATCTAGATGCTTGCACTTCTTTGCCATTTTCGCCTCCTGCGATTTTGCCTTGGAAATCAAGCTCGTTCCAGTTCCTTACGCTCCCAATGCGCGAGATTCGCGCCCGCTTCATAGGTGCTCTGTAGAAAGCTGAGCAGCGCCCGCCGGGGTAGGGGGGAGCGGCGCACATCGTCATACATCAGCAGAAACTCTTTAAGCTGAGGATGGTAGAAAGCTTTCGCAGGCTTAATCTTTTGCGCGGCAAAACCGGGAGGCTCGGGGGCGGCGTAAGCATAAAACGCGGCGCCTTTGATCTCGCCTCCGCCCGGCCAAAAGCCCGCGCTGATTACCTCATGCGAATACGCTTCACGAGTAATGAGATCAACGCCGGGGCGTTCGGGGGCGCGGCGGCCGGAGAAGCGGGTCACGGCCAGGTCGAAGCTTCCCCAGAAAAAATGCACGGGACTGTTCTTGCCGATAAAGTCCGCGCGAAACTGCTTAAATATGGCATCGCACAAAATCAATATCTCCCAGAACCGATGCGCATATTCAGGGTCATAGGAATGGTGCTGCGTGTCACTCTCGAATCGAATTGGATTCGGGATCTCGACTGGCATGGTCCAGATTTTCACTTCAATGCCGAGCGACCGTAGAGTGGAGATGAACACTGCGTAGAAGTCGGCGACTGATTGCGGCTTCAGCGGCAGAGTTTTCGATGAACCCCAACTGCCCCGGATCTGCAGCTGGTGGTCGATAAAATCAAATTGAATTTCGAAATTGTCGTGACCATAAGGAATCGCGGAGGTGGTGAGGCCGCGCGAATTGACGTAGAGCGGAACTTCCCACCAGTGATTCACGCGCGGGCTGAGAGCCAGACGCACCTTTCCCACAATCTGTGTCCACATGTGGAGAGTGGCGTAAGTATCCTGCCAGGCTGCGAGCGGTAATTCCGGCCAGGAGTCTGGGTTCGGGCTGTGTGGCTGCGCGGCCATAGAAAGCCTCGGCATCGAATCAGGAAATGGTAACACCGTTTGCCGAAGCAGTCCTCGAGGTGCTTAACGCGGGGGCATCACTTTTTCTTCGGAGGCAAGTACTTTTTATCGATCGAGGCCACGATGACGTAATTGGGGTCGACCATTTCGTTGAGGTGAATCCTTCCTACCTGGGAAAGGAGTTCGTAGGCATCGAATTCGGAGAGGCCGTAGTCTTTGTGAATCCAATGCACGAGTTCGGTGAAGGCTATGCGCAGTGCGTCGTCCAGCGGTCGGTAGGCACCGACGGTCATGATGGTGTTATCGTTTTCGAATTGTGGCCAAGCGATGGTGCGGTCCTTGATCACGTTTAACTGCACGCGTGCCTTGAGTGGAACTTCGATGGCGCTGCCGGCGATTTCGCCGTCGCCCATGGCGGCGTGTCCGTCGCCAATGTAGAACAGGCCCCCCTTCACGTTAACCGGGAAATAAACCGTGTTGCCAACGCTGGCTTCGGGTGAATCCATGTTGCCGCCGAATTCGGCGGGGACGACCGAGCTGCGCGCTTCGCCCTCAGCGGGCGCGACTCCAATGCAACCGAAGAAAGGATGGAGAGGAATTTTCACCGAGAAATCGGAATCGAGCGCTTTGAATACGGCATCGTTCGCGGCGTGATCGATGTGATAGAACCAGATTTTCTCGGGCACCGGCGCATGCAGCATGGGAGTGTAGTTGGTCTCATTGAGCGCGCCAAATCCTGGAGCGAACGCGCCGACGCCGCTATCGCCATCAACTTGCAGGTCTAGAATTTTGACGGCGAGCGTGTCGCCTGGCTCCGCGCCTTCGACGAAAAACGGTCCGGTGAGCGGGTTGTCGCCTTTCACCATGCGGAGCGTGTCGCCGGGCTTTCTGATCGCGTTGCCGAAGCAGTCAAGCGTGTTGGTGTCGAGGATGTCGCCTGAGTTCAAATGCGCAACTGGTTCGGCCGTGGCGAAGAGATACTTTACATTGGCGTTAGTAGCGGTGTAGTGCACGACGTTTTGCCCAAGCGCTGAACATGCCAGCAGCAGGAGAGCCAGAAGGCGAGGGATCAAAGGGGGACCTCCGATTGAATGGTCACATTGTAGCGAAAAGGCGACTATCGAGTACCGGTGAGTTGATGACGCTAGCAGCCCGTGGTGCAAGTTCGGATTCGTGAGCAGAAAGTGTTGAGGTATCCACAGGCTTGGTTTGTAGAATCGGCGCATGGCGATGGGGACGCGCCAGCAGCGGGAGAAGCAAGAAGATTTGGGGATCGCGCACACGGAGTTGGCATCGGCTCCGGGGCCTCCGTTCGATCAGCGTTTGAATGAGTTGCTGGAGGCCGAGCGCTTCGACGAGTTGGTCGAGGGCCGGTGCGCGAAGTTTTATGGCGAGAAGAACGGGCGGCCGTCGCTGACGCCGGGGATTTACTTTCGGGCGCTGCTGATCGGGTATTTCGAGGGCATCGGAGCGGAGCGCGGCATTGCCTGGCGGACTCGCGGGCACTGCGGGGTTTGGTGGGCATCGCGCTGGACGAGTACACGCCGGATCACTCGACGATTTCGCGCACGTGGCGGCTGATCGATGTGGACAGGCATCGCGAAGTATGCGGCTGGGTGTTGGGCGTGCTGGCCGATCGTGGGTTGCTGAAAGGCCAGCGGATCGCGATTGCTGCGACGACGCTGGAGGCGAACGCGGCGATGCGCTCGATCGTGCGGCGGGGCACGGGCGAGAGTTACGAAGAGTTTCTGCGGGGGCTGGCGAAGGCGTCGGGCATCGCGACCCCGACGTGCGAAGACTTGGCGGGGTTGGATCGCAAGCGCAAGAAGCGGAGGTCGAATAAGGAGTGGAAGAGCCCAGCGGATGGCGATGCGCGGATCGCGAAGATGAAGGATGGGGGCACGCATCTGGCGCACAAAGCCGAGCACGCCGTCGATCGGGACACAGGCGCGGTGTTGGCGGTCACGCTGCAAGGTGCCGATCAGGGCGACACGGCCACGCTGGATGAGACGCTGTGCGAAGTCGGGAGGGCGGTGGCGGAGCAGGTCGGGCGCGAGGCGAAGTTGCGGCCCAACGAAGCGCCGAAGGTGAACGTGACCGGCATCGAAGAGACGGTGACCGACAAGGGCTATCACCGCGGCGCGGTGGTGAAGGGGATGAAGGCGTAGGGCGTGCGCAGTTACATCCCGGAGAAGAAACAGAAGGGACGGCGGAACTGGGCGGGCAAACAGGCCGAGCAGCAAGCGGTGTAGGCGAATCGGCGGCGGGTGCGGGGGGAGTATGGCAAGAGTTTATTGCGGCGGCGCGGCGAGTTAGTGGAGCGCAGCTTCGCGCATTGCTACGAGACGGGCGCGATGCGGCGCTGCCATCTGCGCGGACAGGAAAACATTTGGAAGCGGCAATTGATCCACGTGGGCGCGACGTGGCCCGACTTGCAGGAAATCCGCTACTTGCACCCCGGGCTGCTAGTCCCGAACCGCGTTTCGTTCTCTACCGTGTCCGGGAACACAACATTACGCTGCCGCGCTTCAATGTCCTGCAGCCAATGACCGCGCTTGCGATGGTTTGCCATTTTCCCCATCCAGACTAGTACTGCCCTCGAATTCTACTACTGCTTCAAAATCACTCATACAAGGATTGGCCTAGACATCGGCAGACTGATCATGGATACAGGCGGACAGGAGTGTCCGCCCCACACGAGCTACTGCTGTTTGCGGCGGCGGAGGTAGTCGATGAACATTTGTTCGACGGGCTTGTCATAGCTCTTGAGGACGTGGCGAACGGTGTGGCCGCTGACGAAGTGGCAGACTTCTTCGGCGAGATTCTTGGCATGATCGCCGGCGCGTTCGAGAGACTGGGTCATGAAAATGATCTGGAGGCTGGCCTGGCGGGCGACGTTTTCCGGATTCTCGATATGGCGAAGGAAAATGAGGTTGCGCAGACGGTCCATTTCGGAGTCGGCGCGGAGCACGTCGATAGCTTTACCAACGTCGCGGTTGGAGAAAGAGTCGCCGACATCGGTGAGCATTTTTTCGAGGATGGTGGCCATGCGGGTAAGGTCGCGGGTGTCTTCGGAATCAACGCGGCCGGAGGCGGCTTGAGCGCTATTGGCAAAGCTAAGAAGCAAGTCACCGACGCGCTCGAGACTGATCATGAACTTCATACAGGCCAGAAGTTCGCGGGCCTGGGCGGGCTCGACTTCGGTGATGGCGGTGGTGACCGCGCTGTCGATTTCCATGTCGAGCGTGTCGAGTTCGCGCTCGCGCTGGCGCAGAGAGTTTAGTAGAGGGCTGGACCCGGTGGCGATACCTTCGGCGGCAGCGCCTGCAGCTTCTTTGGCCAGACGACAGGCCTCCACGGTGCGGCGGACAATGTAATGATGGGCGGGTTCGGGAATAAAACTCTGGGCGCGGGCAGTGCTCATGGTGGTCTCCCCGTGGCGCGGACTGGGAGTGCTGAGATCTGTTGACTCTGATTTTGCCGTAGTCATAACCGGATGGTCAATGGCAAGGATAGGTGCTCTGGGACTGACGTGGGTTAAGGGGCTGTAAATTTTGAGTTATTTTTGACGGAGAGCGTGTGGAAAGCCGACAGAGGCAGTTGGGGCTGCGCGAACTAGCTGTGGCGACGTTGCTGCTTGGCCGACTTGCGCTGCGCTTTCTGATATTTCTTCATTGCCTTCCGTTGTTTCTTGGCATTTCTCTTTACGACCTTTCGCTGTTGCTTGGCCGCCTTGCGGGCCTCCTGGCCATTTTCTCCGATACTGCGGTTTTCGCGTTGGGCGGTCGCTGGTACAGACCAGGCAAAGCTTGAGGCCAGCAGCAGAATGAGGGCTGCGATTCGTTTCATAGCTTCTCCGAGAGGAGCTCTGCAACGATCTTACACCGAAGGTGGGTTACGCCGTTGTCGCACATGTTCCGATGGTAACGTCGGTTAGAAATTCCCAGAATCCCCGGTGCCTGAAGGCGCGATGGTTAGTGCGGAATTTACGGTATGCCTGAAGGCATACCCTAATACGAAAATGCTGGCACGTGCTGAAAGCGCCGGCACGTTCTTTGGGGCGCCGGGCTTCGCCCAGGCTTGGACGGCCTAGGCGGCCGTCGCCACATGAGTAGCGGAGATTTTAAACTGTGGGGAGGGTGAACAGGAACGTGGAGCCGTGGGCGAGCTCGCTTTCGGCGCGGATGGAGCCGGCGTGGGCGAGCATGATGTGCTTGGCGATAGCGAGACCGAGGCCGGTGCCTCCGGACTCGCGGGAGCGGGCTTTATCGACGCGATAGAAGCGTTCGAAGAGGCGCGGGAGGTGCTCGGAAGCGATTCCGGCGCCGAAATCCTGGACGAAGAATTCGACGCCGTGGGGAACGGCGCGGGCACCGAGGACAACCCGTCCGCCGGAGGCGCCGGATGTCCACCCGGACGTCGATCCGTACTTCAGGGCATTGTCGATGAGATTGGAAAAGACCTGATGAATGGCTTCACGATCTGCGAAGACCAAGGGGAGATTCTGGATCGAGGATTCTGGATTTCGGAGATCGGGTGCGGGATTCCGCGCTGGGAGATCTTTAATCTGCAGTTCAACACCGTGGGTACGCGCGATCTCGCGGAAACTCTCTTCGGCGTCGTGGAGAAGTTCGGCGGGAGGAACGGATTCGACATCGAAACGAGTTTCGCCGGATTCTACGCGGGCGAGGGTAAGCAGATCTTCGGTGAGGCGAGACATGCGGAACGAATTCTTGCGGATGATTTCCAGAAACTCGCGCGTGGAGGCGACATTGTCGGAAGTGCTGTCGAGCAAGGTTTCCGCGTAGCCCTGAATCGAGGTGAGCGGCGTTCGCAGTTCGTGGGAAACATTTGCGATGAAGTCACGGCGAGTTTTTTCAACGCGCTCGGTTTCGGTGAGGTCGCGAAGTACAGCCACAGCGCCACCATCGGGGAGAGGAGCGGCGGTGACGTCGAAGGCGCGGCCGGGAACGATGGAAGTGGCGCGGGCAGTTTTGACCTCGCGGGTGGTAGTGGCTTTTTTGACGGTGGCGAGGAAATCGGGGTCGCGAATAGTTTCGACGACGGGTTGCTGCAGGCGAGGGCCCTGCGGAACCAGACGGTTCATGGGTTGGTTGGCCCACTGCACAAGGCCATCGGCGCTGACGGCGATGACGGCGTCCTGCATGCTGTTTAGCAGGGTCTCGAGCTGGTGCTGGCTGGAACGGACGGCAGCGAAACTCTGTTCAACTTGCCTGGCAGTCTTATCGATGGCGCCGGCGACGCGGCCGATTTCGTCCTGGGAAGATTCGAGGATGCGGGCCTGGAGATCGCCTTCGGCGATACGGGCGGCAACGTTGACGATCCGTTCGAGACGGCGAGCGCTCCAGTGGGCGGCAACGGCGGCCACGAGAAGGGCGAAGAGGAAGGCAAAGAGGGAAGCCAGTTCCAGTCTGCGGCGAACCTGGGCAGAAACGGCCTCGACATCGGAGAGCGGGTAGGCCATGCGGACCGCGCCGCCAGCGACCGGCACAGCGACGAAGAGAAATGGGATACCGATGGCGGCGCTGCGGCGCTCATCGCTGCTGGTTTTTCCGGCAAGAGCGGCTACGAATTCCGGACGCGTGGCATGGTTTTCCATGCTGGCGGGATTCGCCTCGGAATCTGCCAGCACTTTGCCGGTGGGATCGATGATGGTGACGCGCGCGCCAGCGGATTGTCCCTCCTGGGCGGCAATGTTGCTGAGAGAGTGAGTGCGATCGGTTTCGACTCGGTGAGCTAAGAGTTGGGCCTTCTGGGTGAGATTGCGTTCGATTTCCGCGCGCAGAGAGGCCTGCCAGGCGCCACCGATCATAAGGTCGAAGATGACGGCGGCGGCCAGGATGACGACCACAAAGGCCGCCATCAGCTTGAAAAAAATCCGATTTCTCACTTCTTTCTCACTTTGCGGCGCTCACTGTGGGTCGTTCAACTTTACGGCGCTCGCTTTGCGGAGTCACTTCGGGGCCTCGAAGCGGTAGCCAGCGCCGCGCACAGTCTTAAGGTAGCGCGGATTTTCCGGGTCCGGTTCGATTTTTTCGCGGATGCGGCGGACGTAGACGTCTACTGAGCGAGGCGTCACGTAAGAGGTGTCACGCCAGACAGAATCGAGCAAGTGATCGCGGGAAAAGACGCGTCCGAGGTGACGCGCGAAATAATCCAGCAGGCGGAATTCGGTGGCGGTGGTGGGAACGGTCGCGCCGCGAACGGTGAGAATCATGGCGGCGGGGTCGATAGCGATGTCGCCAACCGTGAACGGGCTGGCGGGAAGCGGGCGCTCGAAGCGGCGGAGCACGGCTTTGACGCGAGCTACGAGTTCGCGCGGGCTGAAAGGCTTGGCGATGTAGTCGTCGGCTCCGAGTTCGAGGCCGAGGACACGATCGGCTTCGCTGCTCTTGGCGGTAAGGAAAATTACCGGCACAGAAGCGAGGCTGGGAGCCTGGCGGATGGTGCGGCAAAGTTCGAGTCCGTCTTTGCCGGGGACCATGATGTCAAGAACGAAGAGCGCAGGCCGTTGGCGCTCGGCGTCGGCAATTACGTTGGAGCCATTGGCGTAGATGCGCACGGCAAAACCGTCGTTCTCCAGGTGGTGGCGAACCAGACGGGAAATATCGGGATCATCTTCGACGACGAAAATGTTCGGTTTCACGCGTTTATTGTAGCTGGAAGGAGTGCTGAGTACCCAGTACCGAGTGGCGAGTACGGGGCGTGAGGTGTGATTTTTATCGGATTGTAACAATTAGGTTTCCCGCTGCGTCGAGGCGGAAGTGTTTGCCGGGCGGGATCACTGCGGTGGCGCTGTATTCGGTGATGATCGCGGGGCCGCGGTGAGTGCTGCCGGGTTTCAGGGTGTCGCGAGAGTAGGTGCTGGTCAAGTGTTTCTTGCCATCGAATAGGACTGGAACTTTGGGCGTGGAAGGCGATCCGGGCTTTGCCCGGCCTGAACGGGCAAGAGTGCCCGTCCCCACATTGGCTGTCCCTACACGATCTGCCCTCACACGATTCGTGGCGGACTTCACGGCGGCGCGGAGGCGGAGGGTTACCAGCTCCAGGTCGCGAGAGGGATGGGCGTAGCCGTAGCGGCGGCGGTGCTCTTGATGGAAATCGGCTGACAGATTGTTGGTGAACGGGAGGTTGAGTTCGTATCCCTGGCCGCGGTAGCGGACGTCGACGCTGCGCTGATAGTGCACTTTTCCCGGCCAGGCTTCTTGAAAAAAATCTTTCGCGGCTTGTTTTTCCAAGGCTGCGAATTCGCGGGCGAGGCGAGAGTACGGGAGTTTGTCAGCGACGGTTAATAACACGGTGCGGGAGTAATCCTTGACGACGTCGCTGAGCAGAATCCCGAGAGCGGAGAGCGCCCCGGGGAGCGCGGGAACGATTACGTGCGGGATGCTGAGTGCATCGGCGAGGGCACAGGCATGAAGGCCTCCAGCGCCACCGAAGGCAATCAGAGCGAAATCGCGGGGATCGCGGCCGCGCTCGATTGAGACGACGCGAATCGCCTTCTCCATGGTGGAGTTCACGATGCGGACGATGCCGGCGGCGAAGCGTTCGAGAGTGAACGTACTTCCCTGTTTTTTCAGCCATTCGCGGGTGACGCGGCGGGCGCGATCAAGGTCGAGGGTAAAATCGCCACCCAAAAATTGGGTCGGCTGCAGGCGGCCCAGCAAGAGGTTGGCGTCGGTGACGGTGGGCTGCGTGCCGCGGCCGTAGCAGACGGGGCCGGGATCGGCTCCGGCAGATTCGGGGCCGACGCGGAGAACGCCGCCAGCGTCGAAGCGGGCGAGCGAGCCTCCGCCGGCGCCGACGGTGTGGATGTCGAGCATAGGAACGCTTATTGGGAGTCCGGCGACTTGGGCGTCGTTGGCGGTGGTGGGCGCGCCTTCGACCAAGGAGACGTCGGTGGAAGTTCCTCCCATATCGAAGGCGATAATGCGTGGGAGGTTGCTTCGGCGGGCGCTGGCGACCGCGCCGACTACGCCTCCGGCGGGGCCGGAGAGAACGGTTCGGACGGGCACGCGGGCGGCGGCGGCGAGCGCGGTGATACCGCCGCTGGATTGCATGACGAAGATGCGGGGAGTGCGCTGTCCCTTAGGGGTTAAACCCCCGTATTTTTTCTTGGTACTATTCGCGGCGCTGAAGTTGCGCTCTTCCACAAAAGCGACCTCCGATTTGAGTCGACGGGTTATTAGCTCCTCGGTACGGCGTTCCAGATTCTCCAGATACAGCTGCATTACTGGTTGGAGGTAGGCATTGATTACGACCGTTGAGGTGCGCTCGTACTCGCGGAATTCCGGCAGGATTTGGTGAGAGATGGAGAGCGGGATGCCGATGGGCTTGAGAGCTTCGACGATTGCTAATTCGTTCTTCGGATTCGCGAAAGAAAAGAGTAGAGAGACGGCGATGGACTCGGGCTGCTTGGCTGCGACTTCCGAAGCTAGCGATTTCAGGTCCGTGAGCGATGGTGAGGTGAGGATAGTCCCGTCGCTGGCGGTGCGTTCTTCGATACCGAAGCGCAGATCAGCGGGGACTAGCGGTTCGACGCGGTCGAAGAAAAAGTCATAGAGCTTGGGGCGGGCCTGGCGACCTATCTCGATGGCGTCCTCGAAACCGGCAGTGGTGACCAGAGCGGTGCGGGCACCTTTGCGTTCGAGCAGCGTGTTGGTGCCGACGGTTGTGCCGTGCAGGACGATGAGCTCGCCTTCGTGATTGATTTTGCTGAGAGCTTCGACGATGGCTTGGGAGGGATCGGCGGGGGTCGAGAAGACTTTCAACATGCGCAGACGGTCGGTGGAATCGATCCAGACGCAGTCGGTGAAGGTGCCGCCAGTGTCGATGGCGACGCGGAGTGGTTGGGGGCGGCGGGGCATGGAGATTCCGCCCTAGGTTAACATTCAGAGTGTTTCGATCGCGGATGAGACTAGGATCGCAGGCGTGGACGGATGCAGGGGAAAGTCGGCGCCGTTGTCGCCGGAGGAAAAGGAGGCAACGTGAGATTTCTGCCTAATTGGCCGTTTGTTCAGGGCTTTAAAGAGTCTGCGGGCGAACTACCTCTTTCAGCCCGCTGGGGCTTGTCCATATTGCTGCGTCTTCCCACGGCGTGCGCCGTGGGCTGCATTCTTCCGCCTCTTTGCGGCTAGAACCCAGTTTCGCATGTTGTCGAAAGTTTGGCGCATAGCCGCTGGAAGGGCTGCGCTACCCAAATCAAATTCGCTGTCACCCGCTGTCACCCGAACTCAGTGTTTCCAGCAGCCGGTTAGGGTAACATTTGCGGCTATGAGATACGCATTTCTCGTCGAGACTTATGCCACGGAGCGGGTGAAGGTGGTCAGCGTTTGGTGCGAGTTCCGGGATGAGGATCTGGCAGTGCGGCCGCGGAAGGACGATCCGCGAGGGCGCAGCGTGCATGAGCAGATGGTGCATCAGTGCGTGAGCGAAGATTTGTGGTTCCGCAACATGTTGGGGATCGATGTGGGCGCGGGCGCGCCTCCGTTGCCGAGGCAGGAGACGCGGTTGGAGTTCATGAAGCAGTATGCGGAGGACAGCGGGAAGCGGCTGGCGGCGTTGCAGGAAAAAGACGAAATGTGGTGGGAGGGGGAGACGAAGTTTTTCGATGTACTGAGATCGCGGGCCTGGGTGGTGACGCGGCGGATGACGCATACCTCGCATCATCGGGGACAGTTGATGGCTATGTTGCGGATGCTGGGGCACGATGTGCACAGCAATTACGGGCCGACAGCCGACACCGGTGGGCTGATGCAGAATCATGCGCCTACGATTTATGCGTATCCGAGTCTGGAGTCGCTGTTTGCTGGAGAGGGTGCCGGGGGCGCGAAGGCTGAGTTGCCGGGGGTGAGTGGGAAGGCGGTAACTGAGAGGCCGGGATAGGACATTCCTCCTGTGCAGAACACCTCAGCGGCTTAAGCCGTCATTCATCCTGACGTTTTATCGCAGGGCCGAAAACGATGCGCCGCCCAAAAGCACTCCACGCAAAGGCGCGCGGGCAGGAGTGCCCGCGCCACACGGGCAGCCGAGCTTCGCTCGGCATGGACAGCCGGGGCGGCGGCTGTCCCCGTAGGGTTCGTGGTGATTCCCTGCTATCCCTTTGTGGTGAAGGCCAGCGTCAGCAGTGTTTTTTGTTCTACTTCATGGGCTTTGGCGCTGCCAGTGGCGGGACTGGCGCTGGAGCTGCGCTTTACTGACATTACGGGGCGGGCGCCGGCTATGCGTTCGAGGCGCGGGAGCATGTTGAAAAGAGCTCCCATGTTGGCGGGCTCTTCTTGCACCCAGACGATGTCGCCCGACTCGCCGTGGCGTGCGAATTCCGCTGTGAGCTCTTGTTCCGGGAAGGGATAAAGTTGTTCCAGAAATACGATTGCGGTGGAATTGTCTTTTCTCTTCTTGCGCTCGGCCCGTAGCTCGTGACCAATTTTTCCCGTGCAGACGAGGATGCGGTCGGCTTCTCCGATTTCGGTGTCGGGGAGTACGTTTTGGAAGTTTTTCTGGGCGAAGTGCGCGATGGGCGATGAGGCGTCGAGATGGCGCAGCATGCTTTTGGGCGTGAAAACGACTAGCGGTTTTCGCCAGTGGCGCAGGGCTTGTCGGCGGAGCAAATGAAAATATTGTGCGGCATTGGAGGGCTGAGCGATTTGGATATTGTGCTTGGCGGCGAGTTGGAGGAAGCGCTCGATGCGGGCGCTGGAATGTTCCGGTCCCTGGCCTTCGTATCCGTGAGGCAGAAGCAGGACGAGACCGGAGAGCAAGTTCCACTTGGCTTCGCCAGCGGAGATGAATTGATCGATGATGGCTTGCGCTACGTTCACGAAATCGCCGAACTGAGCCTCCCAGAGAACGAGCGCTTCGGGATAGTCGCGGCTGTAGCCGTATTCGTAGCCGAGCACCCCCGGTTCCGACAGAGTTGAATTGTGGATTCCGCAGCGGGCCTGGCCGGGTGCGATGTTTTCGAGCGGAACGTATTCGTTCTCGTTTTCGATATCGATGAGGGCAGAGTGGCGTTGGTTGAAAGTGCCGCGGCGGGAATCCTGGCCGGAGAGGCGGACCGGAATGCCGGTTTTCACCAGGCTCGCGAAAGCGAGAGCTTCGGCCATGCCGTAGTCCAGGGGGCGCTTGCCTGCACCCATCTCGGCGCGCTGCTCGAGAAGTTTTTTTACTTTCGGGTGAATGTGGAAGCTCTCGGGGTAGGTGGTGAGGTGATTGGATAGGTCGGCTAATTCTTCTGTAGAGAGTCCGGTTTCTACTTCGAACTCGGGTTTGTGAAGGCCGCCGTAGTATTGGTCCCAATACTTGGGTAAGTCTCGCATCAAGGGCTTTTTGGTCAGCTTGCCCGCATCTTTTTGGGCTGACTCAAATTCTGCTTTGATGGCGGCGGCCCGGGCCGGAGCATCTGTGACTCCGGCGTCATCGGCATAGATTTCCCACAGCGGCGGATGCTCTTTGATCTTTTTGTAAAGCAGCGGCTGGGTGACGGTGGGGTCATCGACTTCGCTGTGGCCATGGCGGCGGTAGCCGATGAGATCGATGACCACGTCGGTGCCGAACTGATAGCGATATTCAGTGGCGAGGCGCGCGACGCGGACGACGGCGTCCACATCTTCGCCATTGACGTGGAAGATGGGGATCGACTGACGGCGCGCGATGCAGGCGGCGAAGCGCGTGGAGTGCTCTTCGAGGTAGCTGGTGGTGAATCCGAGGAGATTGTTGACGATCACATGAACGGTGCCACCGACGGTGTAGCCGGGAAGATCGGCATAGTTCATGGTTTCGGCGAGGATGCCTTGTCCAGCGAAAGCGGCGTCTCCGTGGACCAGGAGCGGGAGATATTTTTCGCGTCCGCCTTCGCCGGTTCGGTCTTGCTTGGCGCGAGTGCGACCGACGGTGACGGGGTCGACGGCTTCGAGGTGGCTGGGATTTGAGACTAGATGGATGTGAACTTTGTTGCCGCTGCGAGTGATGTACTCACCGGTCGCGCCCATGTGGTACTTGACGTCGCCGGAGCCGAGGACGCTGCGCGGATCGACGTCTTCGAATCCCGCAAAGATTTCTTCGGGAGAGCGCTTGGCGACGTGGGCCATAACATTGAGGCGGCCGCGATGGCTCATGCCCATTACGAGTTCGGTGGCGCCGAGGCGTGAGCCGGTTTCGAGAAGTTCATCGACCAGCGGAATCAGCGCGGTGACGCCCTCGAGGGAGAAGCGTTTGCTGCCGAGATAGCGCTGTTGCATGACTTGTTCAAAAACGTCGGCGCGAATAAGCAGGTCGAGGATACGCTGCTGGTCTTCCGGCTGAGGTTCGGATTCCATGCGCTCGTAGATCCAGCGGCGGCGCTCGGGAGCGTAGATGTGGTTGATTTCGACGCCGACAGTACTCGAGTAAATGGCGCGAGCTTCGCGAGCGTACTCGCCTTCGAGCTGCAGTTCGGGAGTAGGGCGCGGGCGGAGAAAGCCGAGGGGATCGAGATCGCCTTCGAGGTATCCGAATTGGCGGAAGGCGCTGAAGACGCGTTCGCGCTCGGGGTTGTTCGCGTGGTTCGACCAGAGGTCGGCAACTGCAGTGCTGCCGTGGGAAATCCTTGATTTTGAGGCCGTCATATTTGCTGGTACTAGGATAACGGATGTGAGGGTTCAATGGATTCTAGCGCCTTCCAACAAACAAATCCGGCCAGGAATCTTTCCCTGGCCGCTGGGACGCTAACAATTACAACTGAACGACTCATTTGGAAAAATTGAACAAGTCAAACAGATCATCAAGCGCCGGTGAATTAACCGGAACGTATGGGTTATCGGGTTCCGCGATTGGGTTCGAGAAATTGTCCCGGCTGCGGTGACTGACCGGCTCCAGGCCCCAATTTCTGTCGATGAATTTGAGGATTGAAACGTGGTCCGAATAGCTATGCGAGATGTGCCCAGAGCGCGCATACGGGGACACCACGATCAAGGGAATACGCGTGCCATCGCCGAAGAAGTCCAGCGGCTGGACGTAGCCGGAGTCATAATAACCGCCGCCTTCGTCGAAGGTGATTAGGATCGCCGTGTCCTTCCACAGAGTGGGATTGTTTTGGACGAGATCAACAATCTTCTTGCTGAAGCCTTCAAAGAGCTCCAGTTTCGAGGACGCCGGATGTCCGTCCACAAGGCCGCTGGGCTTGACAAACGAAACCGCCGGCAGGTTGCCATCCTTGATATCCGCGTAGAGGTTCGCGGTGTCCTGGATGTGCGCCGTGCGGAGGTTCGCATCGGCCATGATGGAAGTATCGTACTGGAACGGGTTACAAATGTTGCAGTACTCGTCAGTGTTAGCTCCCATTGCACCATAGTTGAGTTGATAGGGGTCCGGCACGTAGTTGTTCCATTGATCGCCGTAGTACTTCCACGAAATGCCGGCGGCATGCAGTGAATCGCCGACGCTCGGCGTCGAGGAGGGTGGAATGGTAAACGGAGTGTTGGCGGGATTCTGGTCAGTATAGGCATTTTTGCCATTGCCGAACCAGCCCGGGTTGTAATTGTTCAGCAGGTAATAGTGGCCCTTTTGACAATGCGGGTCGATACCGATCGAGTTGAGGTAAGTTACGACCGGTCCGACGCCCGGCTGCGAAGGATCTGAACAGTCGCTGTAGGATCCGCCGCCAGAAACCGGTTCGGCCGTATAGGGTGGTGGGTAGCCAGCGTTATCGCTATTGCCGTAGCCATCTTCTGTGTACCAGTTGTTGGTTCCCGACGCGGGATTGGGGTTCTCAATCTCATCGACCACCCCGGCGTCCGGATTGGGCCCGCCATTATAGGGGGCAGTGAATACCTTCTTGCCGTTCGGTGGCACAGCAGGATGCCCTTTTCCATCACTGAACCAGATCGCGTCACCGTGGCCGAGCATGATGTGATTTGCACCCGTGCCGCCGTTGACCGACTGGTGAAAGTTGTCGCTCATGGCGTATTTGTCGGCCAGGCTCTTGAAGTAAGGAACGTCGCCGTTTTGAATATTGTAAAAGCCCATGCTGGTTGAACCCTCCCCAGTTGTCGTCGCGGTGGGCGAGTACTCAATGCTGAAGTTGGAAGCCTGCGCGCCACCATTCGTGCCGCCCCCCACTGTGACTTCTACCCACGGGAACAGCAGGGCATCGCAGCCGGACGGATTCCGATACGTGGCGTGGTCCAAACTGCAGTCCAACTGCTGCCACATCTGGTAGAAGCGATGGACCGGGCTGGCCGCGTAGTTGTGGTAGGTAAATGTGGATCCATTGGTCAACTGGAACGGACCCGGCGGCAGGGAATTGACATTGGTGATGCGCGTGTCCGGGATTTTATTCGGCATGGTGGTGCCGCCCTCGATTAGATATTGGTAGTAGTCTGAGGGTAGACCATTCTCCGAAGCTTGTGCAGTTGCTAGACTGTTGCTCGGAATGTAGGAAAGATGTTTGTTCGGCCCACCAATGAGGGGTGCCGGCAGAACACGGTTTGGGAAGTTCGGAGCTGAGGTTTCGCGGGGTGGGCTCAACAGGAAAACGTCGGGCTTTTGGTCAAGCGCGTTGAACTGTTGATATTGAGAGAAATTGGGACCGGGAGTACCGTCGCTGTTGACGATGCCTTCCGAGAGCAGATTCCATACAAACTCCCCAGGCTTGGGCACGTAGGTGGCGAAGACATGGTCAAAGCTGCGATTTTCTCCGATGATCACGATGACGTGTTTGATAGGCGAGGTGGTTTCCGAATCGCGTGATTGTTGTGGTTGGGAAGCCGCGTTGGCGAGGGGTGCGCCGATTGAAAACTGGAACATTGCAAGTCCCGCCAGTCCAATGCGCAAATAATGCCCCCCTTTTGATGCGATTGATGTGAAAGTCATTTTTCCTCTTCTCCTCTTTCTCGGGTTTAAGGTGCTGGTAAAGTGGACACAAAATGGTGAAGCCGTTTTCTTTTGTTACCTCGGGCAAAACGTTTTCGACTCCTGCTCGTTGATTGGTTTGAGTGAGGACCAGTTCGCTCTGAAAACTGCTCTCACTCGCTCATGGTTCAACGCGAATCAGCCCCATCATTCCTCCATCTTCGTGCTCTAAAAGGTGGCAGTGGTACAGAAAGTCGCCTAGTGTATTGGGATCGCGAAAATCCATCCGCAATCTCACGCTGGGATATTCGAGAGCTTTGCCATCGTAGTAAGGGACGTTGACGGTATCGCGAAGAAACGGCTCGTTAACGGGCGTGCCCCGGTAATCCAGCAGCATGAAATGCAGCTGATGAATATGGAACGCATGAAGTTCACTTGACCTGTTTTCAATGATCCAATCCTCTACTGTTCCCTGCTTCGCAATGATGTTCGCGACTCCTGATTTGGGATCGAACTGCGCAGGCGTTTGGCCGTCTACGGTGATGTAGAATTCTGTCGCGCTGTTGGGATCGTTTGGGTCGAGAAGCTTCTCGGAGAAGTAGAGCCTTCTCGTGCGTACGGGAGCTACGCTTCCCAGCCATGGCATCTGTGAAGCAGGAAGCGGTTGGGGCATGGCGCCGAGCATGGAGGGTGGTTCCGGTGCATTCTTGGAAGCCGTAATGGTTGCGATCGCACGGTTGGGATCGTTCTCGCCACCAGGTCCAGTATTCACAGTTTTAGTGACCAGAAGTCCCGAAACGCCCGCAGGAGGCCCCTTCACTATGAACTCCACCCGCGCTCCCGGGGGCACGCCGAGATGGGTTTGCCAGTCCACAAAATCCGCCGGCAGACGGTTCTCGTTTAGCGGCACTCCGTCCATTGCCACAAGACCAAGTGGCTGGGGTGTGTGACCGAATAGAACTTCCAAGTTGAGGTACGTAATTCCCGACGCATTCACCACGCGCCACAGTTGCTTCTCCTCCGGTTTGATCACAATTGCTGCCGGCCGATAATCCGGATAGGGCACGGGCACAAAATTGATGGAGAGGTCCTTCGCGGGCTTTCCGAATCCGGTACCGGTGTTGGCTGCATCCCCATCGCGATCAAACAGCATCTTGGGGGCAACAGGTTCCCATTTCGAGGGCGGAGCGTTAGGGTTTAGCAGGTCTTGATCGCGAATGATCAAAACTTTTTCCGGCAAGCCCGCAGTCGCCTTGTCCGCCCGCTCGATTCCTTCGACGATGATGGCGCCCGATGCACCACCGAGTACCTGCTCTTTCGTGAAACCATGAATATGCGGGTGGTACCAATACAATCCGGGGGGCTCGTTCTCCGGGATGCGAAAACGATACTCGAACGGCGCATCCCCGGGCTGAATCGACGTGTGGAGGACATCGTCTTGATGGCAGAGCGGTGGAATAGTCAAACCATGGAAATGAAGATTAGTAGATTCCCTCGTCATCAAGTCACTAGCGCACGCGTTTCCGTTCTTCTCGGTACCCACATGCACATGTTGGTGGGTAGTCGCCACCGCATCAGGGCCGAAAGCCGTCAAGTTATTTTTTAAAGTTAGAACGACAAGGTCGCCGGGATTGACCCGAAGAGTGGGTGATTCTGCGCCGTTCTCATCGATGTAGCAGTAACGAGTGGATCCATCGCTCTGCTTGGCGTTGTGAGCCGTCAATTCAACTCTCAGCACAGCGTTGCGGCTGCGCAGATCTTGCGGTTCAGTGACTATGCTGCCTGGCAGGGGGCGCGGGCAAGCTTCCGGAGCACCCTGCGCACAGAGCAACGAATGCGATTGAGCGAACGACAGGTACCAGAACACGGCTATGAGGAGGTTCTTTAACATCACCTGGTTTCCAGGACCGGACTCATTCAAGATTTTCAGCGCACGATGTTTTTAGCGCTTTACTTTCAGATAAATGCCGAGATCAGGTGGCTCCAGCTTGAGCCTGGAGACCTGGCAAAGACTCAAGTCTCCTCATTGATGGATAATGCGACAGAACTACGCACACAAGGTAATCTCGGCATAGTTACAGTCAGGTAAATCGAAGATGAATTCCCGATGAAAAGAAACTCACAGGGACTGCGAAGCATTTTCTAGTCCATCGGCGGGCCTTCTGCCGCAATCCCGGCTGCCGACCAGCAAGTCGCGAGTTATGTAGACTGGACAGAAATCCGCTAGTCCGGGGACCGGCCAATATCGATGCCCACTCTTCTCGGAATTCCGCTCGATGTGAACTCGTCTTACCTGCGTGGACCAGCGGAAGCGCCGGGGAAGATCCGCGCGGCGTGGCGCAGCGATGCTTCGAATAAGTGGTCCGAACTGGGGGTGGACGTGGGTGCGGCAGGTGCATTTGCGGATGCGGGCGATTTGCGGCTGAGCGATTCGCGGGAGAAGAGTGACGATGATTTTGCGGTGATTCAGCGTGCGGTGAGCGAGTTATTGGCAAAGGGCGAGCGCCCGCTATTGCTGGGCGGGGACCACTCGGTTACGTATCCGATCCTCAAGGCTTTTGCGCGGCATTATCCTACGCTGACAATTATTCATTTCGATGCGCATCCGGATTTGTATGACGAGTTTGAGGAGAGCCGGGTGTCGCACGCGTGTCCGTTTGCGCGCATCATGGAAGAGCGGTTGGCGAAGCGACTGGTGCAGATTGGAATTCGCACACTGAACCGGCATCAGCGCGAGCAGGCGGAACGGTTCGGTGTTGAGATTGTACAGATGATGGGGATTCCCGCATATGAACGGGTCAAGGTTCGCGGGCCGGTATATATTTCGTTCGACATGGACGTGCTTGATCCGGCGTTTGCGCCGGGGATCTCACATCGCGAGCCGGGCGGCATGACCATGCGAGAGGCGATTGCTCATCTCCACGCGATTGAGGGAACGATAGTGGGTGCGGATATCGTGGAGTACAACCCAGTGCAGGATATTTGTGGAATGACGGCTACGGTAGCGGCGAAGATTCTGAAGGAGATTTTTGGCAAGATGATTGTGGAGGAGCAGACTCGCGGGGAGAAGTAGGCACCAATAGAAATGCCCTGCGAGGGGGACGTGTCAAGAGGGATCATGCAAGCAAATGGGCTCGTACAAGTTCCAAGTCCATATTCAGTGGACGAAACCGTTCAGCGCCTTCAATCCATTCTCGCCCAGAAGGGGCTGCGGGTGTTTGCGTTGGTGGACCATAGCGGTGAGGCGGAGAAGGTGGGAATGAAGATGCGTCCGACCAAGCTGTTGATCTTCGGCAGTCCGAAGGCGGGTACTCCTTTGATGGTAGCCGCGCCTACGCTGGCGATCGATCTGCCGCTGAAGGCATTGGTGTGGCAGGACGAAAATGGCAAGGTTTGGGTTTCCTATAATAGTCCGGAATATTTACAGGAGCGGCACCGCATACCGCAAGATTTGGTGAAGAATATTGCAGGTGTGGGCGCGCTAGTGGCAAAAGCTGTGGAATAATGCTCGCGTCTTTGGGCAGTCCGGCGTACACCGAAACAGAATGGCGAACGATCTGGAAAAAGAGGCAGCGGCGCGGGCAAGCCTGCGGTTCATCAAGGACGGTCAAGTCGTTGGATTGGGAACAGGATCGACGGCGGCGTATTTCATCCGACTGCTGGGTGAGGAGGTAAGGAATGGGCTGCGGATTCGCGGCATCCCATCTTCCGATCGTTCGGCAGAACAGGCGGCGAGCTTGGGGATTCCGTTGACCACGCTGGATGAGTGCCAGGAGATCGATGTCACGGTGGACGGCGCGGACGAGGTGGATCCGCAGTTACGCTTAATTAAAGGTGGTGGCGGGGCGCTGCTGCGGGAAAAGATTGTGGCCTCGGCGACCAGGCAGCTGGTGATTGTTGTCGATGCGACGAAGCGAGTTGCGGTGCTGGGGAAGTTTCCGCTGCCCGTGGAAGTGGTCAAATTCGCGCGAGCCTTGGTGGCGAAAAAAATTGAGGCAGTGGGGGCGAAGGTTTCGCTGCGGCGGGAAGCGGACGGGAAGCCATACTTAACCGACGAAAACAATTACATTCTTGATTGCCGGTTCGGGCAGATTCCGGATGCTGACGGGCTCGCCCGGCGGCTCAGCGACATGCCGGGAGTGGTGGAACACGGTCTGTTCATCGGCATGGCGAGCATTGTGCTGGTGGCGAACGGAAGCGAGGTGGTCGAGCTCCGGGCAGGCAGCAAATAAGTTAAGAGGTAGAGATGGCGGCAGGAACAGAAGCAGAGGATGGAAAACGGCCGGCACGACGGCAGCGAGTACGCTACCGCGTACAGGCGCCGCTGGATGTGACTGTGTTGCGGTCGGGGATTCCAGACACTTTGCCGGGGCGGTCGGTAAATCTGGGAGAGGGAGGAGTGGCGGCGGTGCTGGCAGGGGAACTTCTGCCAGGCGAGCAGGTGGGAGTAGAGATCCAGATACCGCCTGCGACAACCCCGCTGCGCGCGCGGGCGCTGGTGCGGCACTACGATAAACTGCGCTCGGGAATGGAGTTTGTTGGGCTGTCCGCGGGGCAGCAGGCGGCGATTCGGGATTGGGCGGGAGAAGCAAAAGCGGAACCGGAACTGGACTCACGTGCGAAGATCCCTGTCGAGCCACCGAAAGGCGCCAGGGTTGAAGGATTTCGCAGTGCGCCCCCGGCTATCCCAAAGCGGCGAGGACGAGGATGGATTTTCCTGCTCGTGGCCGCGATCCTGCTGGCAGCTTTGTGGTGGCGCTGGAATCGTGGCTGGGAAGAACTCGAGTCCAGCGTGCAGAAAAATGGAACGAATATGCGCGCGTCGCAGCCTGAGACCCACGTGTCAGCCGACGTGATGGAGAAGCTGGTGACTCATCGTGTGGATCCCGATTATCCTGCAGCCGCACGACCGCAAAAATTGCGGGGAGTGATTGTACTGGACGTAGTGGTAGGGCGCGACGGTTCGGTGGTGGAGATGCAGCCGCAGAATGGTCCTGAGATTCTGGCGCAAGCCGCGATGGATGCTCTGCGCTGGTGGCGGTTTGAACCGTATCGCGTTAACGGTCAGCCGGTAGTGGTCGAGACGACAGTCGCGGTGGAGTTCAAACCTTAATGAGTAGCGGGCGTCCGGCTTCCGGTTTCCGGATTTCGTTTTCGCTCCTTGCCTCGTCCGCAGCATCCCAAACTCCTTGATTTTGCTTTGAAGCGCTTCGATACGAGCAGTTTGGCGGGAGCCGGGCCCGGAACCCCGGTTTCACGCGCGGTGTTTGCGCAGGGCACTGAGGACAAAAATGCCGCTTACAGCAAAGGAAACCACGGCGGCTAGAGCCGTGATCAACATGAACGCCGGGTCCAGATGAAGAAGGTCGGCGAATACGGCTCCGAAGGCGAAGAGAACGCCCAGGGCATTGAGCCAAAGTGGAACTCGGGACGCTCGCATTGAGGAGGAAAGATCGGGGCGCAAGCGAATTTGCAGGAGCAATGCAGCTACGCCGATGGCCGCAATGACGACCAATGCCAGTGGGCTGAGGAATGCTCGGCGACTGGTATAGAGGACAACCAACGCAAGTGCACCCAGCAGCAAACCGGCGGCGACCATCGTGGCACTGCGAGGGTGAGGATTGGGGCTGGGATTGGAGGAGTTGTCTGGCACAAAGTCCCGTCCTCAAATTTATACAGGCGCCGGGGGCCTTTTCCAAATGGTGCTACACGGAATGTTGGTCAGTCTGGTGGGGGCCGGCTCACGCCGGCAAGCCATTCAGCCTGTAAGGGGTCGCCATGGTTGACGGCGTAGAGCACGAGTTCCACCCGCGATGAAACGCCCAGTTTGTCGAAGATACGGAACAAATATTTCTTAATGGTGTGCTCGCTGAGATCGAGTTCGCGGGCAGTGTCGCGATTACTCAGTCCTTCGGCCACGAGAGCGACGACCTGCTCCTCGCGCGGAGTAAGGATTTGGCGTCCGCGAGAATTGAGCACACGCAGCGAAGGTACCTCAGCGACGAGGTCAACCAAGAAATTCAGTTGTTCGGTATCGGCCCAGATTTGGCCGTCAGCGATCCGCTGGATGCACCGGCAGAGCAGCCGAAAATGTGTGTCCGCATTACAGAAAATGCCACGAGCGCTGGAGCGGAAGACGCTCACCACGAGTTCGCGGTCGTAGGACTCTACCAAAAGAACTTTCGCGACGGCGGGGAGCGATAAATGAACGCGACGCAATGCCGCCATCTGGCCGGCGATGCTGATGGAATGATTCATGGAGAACACAACCACTTTGGCAGGAGTGAAGGCAACGGCCTGAAGAATCGATGCTATGTCGACCGCGCAGTTCGAGATAGAGAACTGCGAGCCCCGACGCAAAGCGCTGGTCAGTAACTGAGACTGCATCAGGTTGGAGTCCGCAATAAGAACAGCGATCGCGGATGGAGTGATGCCCAGAGGGGAACTCATGAAACGGGGCTCCGAATGGAACGGCATTGGAAGCTCGATCTTAGGGGCGCGCCGACCGATACTCAAGGACACACGTCACATAATTCGCGATTAAGCTTTCAAATCGGGAAAGTGGGTTGCGGCGCTGTGCAAAACCGGTGATGAGGCTCGGGAAGGAGCCCGGAAATATGCAGACCGGCGAGAAGAATATCGTAGTGAAGCAAGGGATAACCCAACTACGGGAGTTTTGACGAAGCCTTTACATCGCACACAAAGCCGAATGCACGGACAAGAGGACGGAGTGAATTTCCGTCCTTTTTGTTTATAATTAAGAGCTTCCTTTTTCAAGCAGCCGTGCGGGGCGATCCCTAGCGTACAATTCAGCGCAACTCTTATTCATGGAAAATACGATTGTTGTTACTGGCGGAGCAGGTTTTATCGGATCGAACTTCATTCTGCAACGGCTGGAACAGGATTCACGCTCATTTGTAAACCTTGACAACCTCACCTACGCAGGAAACCTGCGGAATCTGGAAGCGATCGCGAAGGAACGGCGGTATGAGTTTGTCCATGGAAACATTGCAGACCGGGGCCTTCTCCAAAGCCTTTTGGAACGTCGTCAGCCCCGGAGCATCGTGCATTTTGCAGCCGAAAGTCACGTGGATCGCTCCATCCGAGGACCAGATGATTTCATCCGAACGAATGTGGACGGAACTTTTGCACTGCTGGAAGAAGTAAGGACCTACTGGACAGGTCTGGCTGAGCCAGAGAGAGCGGACTTCCGCTTTCTACATGTCTCCACGGATGAAGTGTACGGTTCGCTGGGGGCCGACGACCCCCCGTTTTCTGAGAGCACCGCCTATGCGCCCAATAGTCCATATGCTGCATCGAAGGCGGCTTCCGACCATCTTGTGCGTGCGTACCATCACACTTATGGACTACCTACTCTTACGACAAATTGCTCGAATAACTACGGGCGATTTCAGTTCCCGGAAAAATTGATACCCTTGATGATCCTTAATGCCCGCGACGGCAAGCCCCTTCCCGTTTATGGCGACGGGCAGAATGTTCGCGATTGGCTGTACGTAGAGGATCACTGCACGGCGATAGCAACCGTGCTCGCGCAAGGAAGAGTTGGAGAGACATATAACATCGGCGGCTGGAACGAAAAACGCAACCTCGATATCGTGGAAACCATCTGCGACATTGTGGATGAGATAGCGGGCCGCCAAGGATCTTCACGCCGTGGCCTGATTACATTTGTGAAAGATCGCCCTGGACATGACCGGCGTTACGCCATGAATGCAAATAAGATTGAGCGGGAACTTGGCTGGCGTCCGCTGGAAACATTTGAGACTGGGATTCGCAAGACGGTCCGCTGGTATCTGGAGAATGAAGATTGGGTTCGGGATGTTACTAGCGGAAGCTACCGGCAGTGGATTGAAACGCATTACTCTTCTTGAAGTGCAGCGGCAGCCTGTTACAAAAAGCTTCTATGATACAAGCTTCGAACAGCACGGGTTATAAAGGGATCATTCTGGCAGGCGGTTCGGGAACCCGCCTGTATCCTGTGACCCACGCCATGGGAAAGAGCCTGCTCCCGGTTTACAACAAGCCCATGATCTATTACCCGCTTTGCACGCTGATGCTGGCAGGAATTCGTGACATTCTGCTCATCAGCACGCCTGAGGACGTGCCCAAGTTTCAGGCGCTGCTCGCGGACGGGAGTCAGTTTGGAATTCGCCTGCAATATAAAGTGCAGCCTAAGCCGGAAGGAATTGCGCAGGCTTTCCTGGTGGCAGAGGCATTTCTCGGCACCAGCCCTTGCGCGCTCGTGCTGGGCGACAATATTTTCTATGGACACGATCTGGCCAAGGATTTGCGCGACGCCTCAACCAAGACTCGAGGGGCTCGCGTTTTTGCCTATCCCGTGCATGATCCCGAACGTTATGGCGTTGTGGAATTCGACGGCGCCGGGCGAGCCCTCAGCATCGAGGAAAAGCCGAGACAGCCTAAATCGCGTTATGCGGTCACCGGTCTTTATTTCTACGATGGTCAGGTAGTCACAATTGCGAAGTCGCTGAAGCCCAGTGCGCGGGGTGAGTTGGAGATTACCGATGTCAATAAGGCATATCTGGAGCGCGGCCAACTGGAAGTCATCGTCATGGGACGAGGAATGGCGTGGCTGGACACGGGTACGCATGAGTCATTGATGGAGGCGTCGTTCTACATTCAAGCTATCGAGAAAAGGCAAGGGTTGATGGTGGCTTGCCCCGAAGAGATCGCTTTTCGATCTGGCTACATCATGGCAGAGCAGGTGGAGAGAATTGCCAACTCGATGAAAAATAATAGTTACGGCACTTACTTGCTCCAACTTCTGCGAGAGAAGGTTTTTTGACGAATGCCGTTTCGGCAAGCCGTGTGCGATGAATGCTCTCAAGAAGATCTCGACGTCGCTGCCCGGGGTTTTCATACTCGAACCTCGGGTATTTGGGGATGAGCGTGGGTTTTTCTTCGAGAGTTATAACCAGCAGACGATGGCAGATGCCGGAATTACCGAGACATTTGTGCAGGATAACCATTCCTGTTCTTCCCGCAATGTTCTGCGGGGCTTGCATTATCAGGTAAAGCATCCCCAGGGAAAACTTGTACGTGCCGCCGAAGGCGAGATTATTGATGTCGCCGTCGACTTGCGGCGGAGTTCTCCAGGCTTCGGCCGGTGGGAAGCAGTTCGTTTGTCGGGCGAGAACAAACGGATGCTGTGGATCCCGGCGGGACTTGCGCACGGATTTCGGGTGCTCTCGGAAAAGGCACATGTGCTTTACAAGGCGACGAACTATTACGCGCCGGAACACGAACGAACGATTGCCTGGAACGATCCCCACCTGAAGATCAGCTGGGAATTGAACGCCGAGCCGATCGTCTCGGCCAAAGACCAGCGTGGCGTGGCGTTCCGTGATGCCGAGAGTTACGAATAAATTCCGATGCGAATCACAATTTTTGGTGCTTCCGGTTTACTGGGCAAAGCACTTATCCGTGAATGGGGCGCCGATGAAGTGACAGGGCTCAGCTCTGCGGATGCGGACATTCGCAATGCGGATCGGGTGCAGCAGGTAGTGCAGGCAACACGTCCGTTGTGGATCGTATTAGCCGCGGCGTACACGAACGTGGACGAGTGCGAGAGCAATCCAGACCTGGCTATTGCGGTGAACCGCGATGGTGCTGTGAACGTCGCCAATGCAGCAAAGATGGCGGGTGCACGGCTTGTGTTCCTCAGTAGCGATTACGTTTTTGACGGGAAAAAGAGGACTCCTTATGCGATCGGCGACGCGAGGAATCCGCAGAGCGTGTACGGACGAAGTAAGGCCGAGGCGGAGATCAGACTACTCGATTTGATGCCGGATTGTTGTGTCGCGAGAACGTCGTGGCTATTTGGAACGGGCGGGAAATGTTTTCCCGATACGATCTTAAAGCTGGCGGCGGGCCGTCCGGCGCTTGACGTCGTCAACGACCAACGGGGTAGTCCCACTCATACGATGGACCTGGCGCGGGCGATCGTTCAACTGTGCCGCAAGAATGCGAATGGAATTGTTCATGTGACCAACGCTGGCGATTGCAGCTGGTTTGAATTTGCGCAAGAGATTATCCGGAGTGCTGGACGCGCCACCACTGTGCGGCCGGTGAGCAGTCAACAGATGGCGCGGCCAGCACCGCGACCCGAGTATTCGGTCTTGTCTCCCGCGAGTCTGCAAGCGTGGGGAATTGAGATGCCTTCCTGGCAGGATGCATTGGGTCGTTACCTGGAACAGCGACGGCTGGCAAGCTAGCGCAGAGATTGCTTCGCCTTCATGTGCCCTGCTACGATGGCCGAGGCCCGCCTGAGGATTTCGTGAAAGTAATCCAAAATTATATCGATGGCCGATTCGTGTCCGGAAAATGCGAGTTCGCTGATGTGAATCCAGCGGACGGTAAAGTGATTGCCCAGGTCACTGAAGCCGACAAGGTTCAGGTGGATGAAGCCGTACACGCGGCTCGCCGTGCGTTGCGCGGAGAATGGGGGCAGTTCGGAGTCCGGGAGCGAGCGGCGCGCTTGAATCGTGTCGCGGATGCGATTGAAAAAAGGTTCGACTGCTTTGTGCAGGCCGAAGTCGCGGACACGGGCAAGCCAGTATCCCTCGCGTCAAAGCTGGATGTACCCCGCGCGGCGGCTAACTTTCGCGTCTTTTCCGACCTGATAAAAATGTCTGGGCTGGAATCCTTTCAGACGGAAACTCCCGATGGCGCAAAGGCTCTGAACTATGCGGTTCGCATGCCGCTGGGCGTCGTCGGAATTATCACTCCGTGGAATCTGCCGCTGCTGTTGCTCACATGGAAGGTCGCGCCGGCGCTGGCCTGCGGAAACGCTGTAGTGGTCAAACCTTCGGAGGAAACTCCGGCCACGGCCACGCTTCTCGCCGAGGCCATGCAGGACGCTGGAATCCCGCACGGAGTCTATAACGTGGTTCATGGCTTCGGACCGGGCTCTGCAGGAGAGTTTCTCACGTCGCATCCTGACGTTGACGCTGTGACATTTACCGGTGAATCAAAAACCGGTGCTGCGATCATGAAGTCGGTTGCCTCCACAGTGAAGCCGGTTTCGTTTGAGCTGGGAGGAAAGAACGCTGCGATCGTATTCGCGGATTGTAATTTTGAAGAGACGGTGAACGGACTATCTGACGCCGTATTTCTGAATACGGGGCAAGTCTGTTTGTGCGTCGAGCGTGTCTATGTGGAACGTAAAATCTTCAGTGCGTTTGTGGATGCACTGAAACTGAAAGCGGAGAGCATGAATTCTGGCTGGCCGGCTGATGAAAAGACTGAGCTGGGGCCTCTGATTTCGGCACAACATCGGGAGAAAGTGCTCTCTTACTACCAACTTGCGCAGAAAGAAGGAGCGACGGTTGTGATCGGCGGCGGGACTCCGAAGTTTGACGACAATCGCGATCACGGTTTCTATGTGCAACCAACAATCTATACTGGGCTGCCGGAATCGGCGCGATGCGTGAAAGAAGAAATCTTTGGCCCGGTGTGTCACATCACGCCGTTCGATGCGGAAGACGAAGCCGTGGCCATGGCCAATGACACCGAGTATGGACTTGCGGCTTCGATCTGGACCAGCGATTTGAAGCGTGGTCATCGTGTGGCACAACAGATGAATGTCGGCATTACGTGGGTGAATTGCTGGTTCTTGCGCGATCTTCGAACACCGTTTGGTGGCGCAGGACTCTCTGGTATTGGCCGCGAGGGCGGGATTCATTCGTTAAACTTCTATTCCGAGCTGAACAATATCTGCATTCGGCTGTGACGGTTTGTGCTTGCTGAGGAAACGATGAGCGGGACCGAAGGTAAAGTCATCGAAGGCAAAGCGGCGCCACGCGGTAAATATCCGCACGTGAAGCGCGCCGGGGACTTTTTGTTTGTCTCTGGAACCAGTTCGCGCCGCGCCGACAATACGATAGCTGGGGCTGAAGTCGATTCGCTTGGAACCGCGCAGCTCGACATCCGCCTGCAAACCCGCGCGGTGATCGAGAATATCCGCGACATCCTGCAAAGTGTGGGAGCGCAATTGCAAGATCTGGTCGAGATTTCTGCTTTTCTGGTGAACATGGATGATTTCGCCGGTTACAACGAAGTGTATGGAGAATTCTTTGGATACGATGGTCCGGCGAGAACGACGGTAGCTGTGCATCAGTTGCCGCATCCCCACTTGTTAATCGAAATCAGGGCTCTAGCTTACAAACCGCTGAAATAGGAGGCGCAATGGCATCCATTAAGAATCTGAAAGCATTCAACTTTCAGGCGTGGATCGAACAAAATAAAGAGAAGCTCAAGCCTCCGGTAGGCAACGCGCAAGTGTGGGAGGATGGCGAGATCATGGTGACCGTGGTCGGCGGCCCGAACCAACGGCGCGATTATCACGATGATCCCACGGAAGAATTCTTCTATCAACTGAAGGGCAATATTTCTCTTCGCATCCTGGAGAGGCCGGGCAAGCCGCCGCGGGAGATCCCGATCAAGGAAGGTGAGATTTTTCTTTTGCCCAAACACATGCGCCATTCTCCGCAGCGGCCAGCTGAGACTATCGGAGTTGTCATCGAAGTGCCGCGTCCAGAGGGCTCTCTGGATGCATTCGAGTGGTATTGCCCGACCTGCCACCAGTTGGTCTATCGTGCAGAAGTGAGGCTAAAGAGTATTGTCAAGGATCTGCCGCCTTTGTTTGAACAGTTTTATAACAATGAGAGCCGGCGCAAGTGTAAACATTGTGGCACGGTTCATCCGGACAAATGAAGCAAGCCATCGACATTCATAATCACTTTTTCCCCACCTCATGGCCCGACCTGGCTGCGCGTTACGGCACTCCGAACTGGCCGTGGATCAAGCACACTGAGCCGGGGCAGGCGGACATTATGGTGGGAGATCGTTTCTTCCGCCATATTTATTCCGCGTGTTGGGATCCGGAAGTGCGACTCCAGGAGATGGATCGCGATGACGTTAACATGCAGGTCATCTCCGCCACGCCGGTGCTTTTCGCCTACGAGCGTCCGGTGGGACACGCGCTCGATTGTGCGCGATTGTTCAACGATGCGGCGCTTGAGCTGTGTAGCCCGGGGAAAGGCCGACTGAAGTCGTTCTGCCAGGTACCGCTGCAGGATACTGACGCGGCTTGCAAAGAGCTCAGCCGGTGCATGAAGTCAGGTCATCTGGGCGTGCAAATTGGCAATCACGTTGAAAACAAAAATTTGGATGATCTGGGAATTGTGACATTTCTGCACCACTGTGCTGACGAAGGTGCGGCTGTGCTGGTGCATCCGTGGGAAATGTGGGGCCGGGAACGGATGCCGAAATATATGATGCCTTGGACGGTGGGGATGCCGGCGGAGACGCAGCTTTCCGTAGTGGCATTGATTTTGAGTGGGGCATTCGACCGGCTACCGAGCACGCTGCGCATCGGTTTCGCGCACGGCGGCGGGAGTTTCGCGTTCTTGCTCGGACGGTTGGAAAATGCGTGGCATCATCATCCCGTCGCTCGGGGGGAGTGTGAACATCCTCCGAGCCACTATCTGAATCGATTCTATGTGGACTCCGCCGTATTCGAGCAGCGCACGTTGAAGTTCTTAGTGGAAACCATGGGAGGAGACCGGGTGATGCTCGGTTCGGATTATCCTTTTCCGCTGGGCGAAGAACGAGTTGGTTCCGTCATTCGGCAAAGCAACCTTCCGCCGGATATAAAGACTAAACTTCTAAGCTCGAATGCGATGCGCTTCCTGGGAATCCAGGCCGAGTCACTCGAGGCGACCAGCCAAAAATCTGATCCGGCTTGGAGTTCTTTGTCTTCCGCACCCGCGCCGGGGCAACTCACGTATAGCTCGTATCTGAAAGTTCCAGAACTACTGGAATTACAGCGTCCGCAATCTCAACCACCGCACCACGACGAGTTGCTCTTCATCCTGGTGCATCAGACCTACGAACTATGGTTCAAAGAACTGCTGCACGACCTGGATGCCGTGGTGGCAAATTTGCAAAGAGCTAGCGCAGTTCCGCAATCGCGCGACGAAGTTTATGAGGCGGCGCGGTTGCTGCGCCGCTGTACGGAAATCATGCGGGTGTTGGTGGAGCAGTTCACGATTCTGGAAACGATGCTGCCCACGCATTTTCTGGCGTTTCGCGGCCTGCTGGAACCCGCCAGCGGATTTCAGTCTGAGCAGTTTCGAGAAGTCGAATTTCTGTGTGGATTGAAGGACGAGAAGATGCTCCGCTATCACCGGCCAACCCCTGAGGCTTACGCAAGTCTGAAGCGACGGCTGGAAGAGCCTTCTTTACGCGACGCATTTTTCGGAGCTTTAGAGGCGATAGGCAAACTAGCGCCAGCCAGTGCAGGAGCCACCGAACGCGAGCGATTCCAAGCTCGTGCGCAAGCCGTCCACGCACTCTACAAAGATGAACATCATCATCGGGATTGGATTGATGTGTGCGAGCGGCTGACAGAGTTTGACGAGTTGGTTGTGAGTTGGCGATTGCGGCACATTCAACTAGTCGAGCGAATCATCGGCATCCGGATGGGGACGGGAGGAAGCACGGGAGCCTCTTACCTGAAGCTCACACTCGACAAGAAATTCTTCCCTGAATTGTGGGAGGCGAGGACGCTGCTGACCGAGTGAGGAATTTGTCTCTGCCGCTTAGGCGTCGAAAGGGTTGGTCATCGAATCTCTGCAGATGAAGCCCGGATCTCAAAAAATCACACTGATCGGCGCCGGATTAAACGGCCCTCTTCTGGCCATTCTTTTACGGCAGCGGGGATTCGCGGTCGAGCTCTATGAGCGGCGCCCGGACATGCGAAAGGTACGCCTGAGTGCGGGCCGGTCCATCAATCTAGCTCTGTCAACCCGTGGCATTTACGGCTTGCAGCAGGCCGGCCTGTGGGAGAGGATGCGGAGCATTATCATTCCGATGAAAGGACGGATGATGCATTCGATTGCTGGAGACCTTACCTTTCAACCATATGGAAAGAACGAGACGGAGGTTATCAATTCGATTTCGCGGGCCGCGTTGAACATCGCACTTATGGACGCAGCAGAGGAAGAAGGTGCGGAAATTTATTTCAACAAACGCTGCACGGGATACGAAATACGGACCGGCGTAATACGACTGCGGGACGAGGAAACGACCGAAGAATCGGATCGAGAGGCTGAAGTTGTGATCGGCTGCGATGGTTCGGCATCGTCGATTCGGAATGAAATGCTTACGCTGAGCCGTTTCAACTTTTCCCAACAATATCTTGACTACGGTTACAAAGAACTGACGATTCCCGCCGGCTCAAACGAAGAGCATCTTCTCGAAACCAACGCCCTCCACATCTGGCCACGCGGGAATTACATGTTGATTGCATTGCCCAACACGGACGGTACATTTGCCTGCATTCTGTTCTTGCCATTTGAGGGTGCGGAGAGCTTTGCCAGCCTGACGACGCAGGCGGAGGTGCTGCAATTTTTCAAACCTCGCTTCCCTGATGCGATTCGGTTGATGCCGCAGTTGGCCGACAACTATTTCGCGAATCCAACGGGTGCAATGGTTACCATCAAATGCTCACCCTGGCATGTGGACGGAGAAGCATTGCTTCTCGGCGATGCAGCTCATGCCATTGTCCCCTTCTTCGGTCAAGGACTGAATTGCGGATTTGAAGATTGCACATTTTTGATGAAATTGCTCGACCGGCATGGTCCTGACTGGCCGAGAGTGTTCCGCGAGTTCGAGAATGGGCGCAAGGTAAATACCGACGCTATCGCGGACATGGCCATTGAGAATTTCACGGAGATGAGGGATCGAGTTGCGGATTCGCGATTCCTTTTTCGGAAGAAAGTGGAGCTGGCACTTGAAGCGAAGTATCCCGGCGTTTTTGTGCCGAAATATGCCATGGTAACTTTTCATCGGATTCCGTATTCCGTGGCCCTGGCACGCGGCGCTGTTCAGGACGGCATGCTCGCAGAACTTTGTGAACACATCAATCGCGTTGAAGACCTTGATTGGGGCAAGGCCGATCAGTTGATTCGGCGCGATCTCACTCCGTTGGAGTTCAAGCAGTGACTGACTTCGAGTTTCAGCAGGGCGAGGATTTTGCCATCACGATGGATCAAGGCGATCCCCTGAAAGAATTCCGCGAGCGATTTCTTTTTCCGAAGACGGCAGGCAGCGAGGGCTGCGTGTACTTGTGTGGTCACTCGCTCGGACTGCAGCCCAAGACTGTGGGCGCCTATATCGAGCAGGAATTGAAAGACTGGGCACAACTTGGCGTGGAAGGCCACTTTCAGGCGAAGAACCCATGGATGCCTTATCACCGATTGCTCACCGATCAGACCGCAGAACTGGTGGGAGCGAAGCCGCTCGAAGTTGTGGTGATGAATTCCCTTACCGTTAATCTTCACTTGATGATGGTTTCGTTTTACCGTCCAACGCCGGCAAGGTACAAAATTGTTATGGAATGCGGAGCTTTTCCCTCCGATCAATACGCGGTGAAGTCGCAGATTTGTTTCCATGGTTTCGACCCCACGACTTCTCTGATCGAGTTGAGTCCGCGCGCAGGTGAGGATTGCCTTAAAGATGAAGATATCGAGGAGTTGATTGGCCGCTCGGGGCATGAGATTGCGCTGATTTTGTTGGGAGGTGTGAATTACGCAACCGGGCAAGCATTTGATATGGCCGGCATTACGCGCGCGGCTCACCGCCAAGGCTGCCTGGTTGGGTTCGATCTGGCGCATGCGGCCGGCAACTTACAATTGGAACTGCATGAGTGGGAGCCGGACTTCGCCGTGTGGTGCAGTTACAAATATCTGAATGGAGGTCCGGGATGTGTTGCCGGTTGTTTTGTTCATGAACGGCATGCGCGCGCATGGGATCTGCCTCGCTTTGCCGGCTGGTGGGGTCATGATGAACGGACGCGATTTGCAATGGGACCAAACTTTCAACCGATGCCCGGCGCGGAGGGCTGGCAGCTGAGCAATCCGTCGATTGTCAGCTTGGCGGCCCTACGCGCGTCGATGGATATCTTCCACGAAGCGAACCTGGAACGCTTGCGGGCAAAAAGCTTGTTGCTAACCGGCTATCTGGAGTTCTTACTGAACTGCAATGCGTCACAAAAGTTCTGTATCGTTACGCCCTCCGAAAGAGAACGGCGCGGAGCGCAGCTCTCCATCCGAATTCCGCAGAAGGGGCGGAGGTTGTGCGAAGGGCTGGGCCATGAAGGCATCTTCGGCGACTGGCGGGAACCAGACACTTTCCGGGTCGCCGCTGTGCCGCTGTACAACTCTTATCATGATGTTTTTCGGTTTGTCCGAAGATTCGCAGCCGCGATTAACGCTCAAGCTGGATGAACTTTAAGGCCTTTTGCGCGATTACTTCCGTAATGCGCCCGGCATCGTCGCATACACGTAAACTCTTACCGTGGGCTCAATTTCTCTGAAGAAACCCGGCAGGTGGACGGGAATCGTGTGCGCGGTGGTGTGCGTGCACGTGCTCGTGTCTTTGCTGGCCCGGCGCAGTACAGGACTTACGGCCTTCGGCGACCTGACGCAGTGCGGCCTGCTTTTTTGCGGAACGCTTGCCATCTTGTCGAACATCAGAACCAGCAACAAGAAATCACAGCTCTTCTGGGCTCTCATGGCGGTTGGTTGCGGAATGTGGCTCGGCGCCCAGGTTTTATGGACTTACTTCGAAGTCTATCTGCGCCAGGAGGTACCGAACCCGTTTGTCGGGGATGTTGTTTTGTTCCTGCATGTTGTTCCAATGATGGCAGCACTGGCAGTGCAACCACATATCCAACGGAACGACCATTCCCTGCGCCTTGTCTCTCTTGATTTTTTCCTGCTACTGACGTGGTGGCTTTACCTGTATATGTTTGTCGTAATTCCGTGGCAGTACGTTTCGCCAAACGAAACCGCCTACGGCCGAAGCTTCGACCTACTTTACGCTTCCGAACAAATCGTTCTGATTGTAGGGGCAGGCTTGGTTTGGAAGCGTAGCCGCGGGTCGTGGCATACCGTCTATGGACAGTTTTTTAAAGCGGCGCTGCTTTACAGCGCAGGCTCCATCCTAGCTAGTGTGGCGATCGATTTTCATCAGTACTACACTGGTAGCTTTTTCGATGTTCCATTAGTGGCGGCAATGGCATGGTTCGCAGGTGTCGGCTTCCTCGCCCGAAGCACTTCGCCTGACCGATCGACTGACGAACCACGCCGTTCCGAACACAGCACGTGGACCGCGCGATTGGCGATGATGGCGGTATTCTCGACCCCACTCATGGTGGCGTGGGCAGAGTTTGGGAATGCTCCGCCGCGGGTGCGAGCTTACCGGCTGTTGTTGACCGTGGGGGCAATGCTCTTCATGGGTACTCTTGTATTCGTGAAGCAACAATGGATGGACCGGGAACTGCTCCACCTGTTGCGTTTGTCGCGGCAGAATCTCAACGAAACCTGCAAACTCAAAGACGACTTAGAAAGCAAAGAACAGTCTTTACGATGGCACAGTCTTGAGCTGCAGCGGAAGAATCTGGAACTCCAGGAGATCTCCTTCACCGATCCTTTAACCGGCTTATGGAATCGGCGTTATCTCGAAGAGATTCTTCCCGCCGAATCCGAGCAGGTCCTCAGAAATTATGAACGCATCCGGAGCAGCGATGTTGTTCAGCTTGATCATCGCGATCTGATCTTCATCATGGTAGATATGGACTTCTTCAAAGAAGTGAACGATGTTCACGGTCATCCCGCAGGCGATCGCCTGCTGCAGCGGGTGGCGGAGCGTCTGGCCGGAGTTGTTCGCAAGTCGGATGTACTGGTCCGTTGGGGAGGCGAAGAATTTCTGATCATGTCCCGCTCTGCCGATCCGGCCGGTACGCCTGCTTTCTGCGAGCGGATTTTGGACATCATGTCGTCGGAAGCTTTCGATCTCGGACACGGCATTCGCGTGCGGAAAACATGTTCTGTGGGATGGGCTCCCTTCCCTTGGAGCCGCAGCGCTTACGAAGCTATTTGTGCGGAGGAAGCCATAGAACTTGCGGACAACGCACTCTACCGGGCAAAGGCCGGGGGACGAAACCAGGGAGTAGGGATCTTGCCGATCGATGGGGCGGTCGTGGCTGCCCATGCGATAACGCTGGACGCGCTGCAAACTGACAAAGGTAATCTGACGCATGCTGTGAAGGTCAAGAATCCCGCCTCCGGTCAGTCCAGCGCCTTCGCGGAAGATGTATTATCTGCCGGACACCGCGATGTGTAATTTTCTTCGCAGGCCTTCCAGCTAGAACTCACGTGCGCGTTTAAGCATGGAAAGCGAGCCTTTCAATCCGGCTGATCTCTTACCGCTGAGCTGAGAAACCTCCTTGCCCAGATTCTCGATTGGCAATAAGCTAAACAGGCCCCGCAAAGTGAGATTAGAATTCATGAGGTTACATTGATGACGAGTGCACGAAATTCTACCAAGACAGGCCTGCGACAGAAGGCGCAGCTGATGTCAGCATCGGAAATTGAACGAACATTGGTCCGCCTGGCGTATGAGATTGTTGAGAAAAACGGCGGGGTTGGAGCTTTGGGATTGGTCGGAATTCGGCGCAGGGGCGTCCCAATTGCAGAACGTCTGGGCAAGATCATTACTCGCATTGAAAACGCGAAAGTTCCGGTCGGTACGTTGGATATAACTTTTTATCGTGATGATCTTTCGACGCTCGGGCCCAAACCAGTAGTGCAAGACAAAGAGATTGGATTCTCGATTGAGGACAAAAATATTGTTCTGGTCGACGACGTTCTATTCACTGGGCGCACGACGCGGGCCGCCCTGGATGCGCTGTTTTCGCATGGCAGACCTAGGCGTGTACAGTTGTGTGTGCTGATCGACCGCGGGCATCGGGAATTGCCGGTAGAGGCCAGCTTCGTCGGCCGCAATGTTCAGACGACCATGAGCGAGGTGATTGAGGTCAAGTTAACAGAGATCGACGATGCGGAGAAGGTTCTGCTCATGGAGAGGTGATGCGACTTGCTCAACCCGGGAAGATGAAAAGGACGGCGACTAAAACCGCCGTCCTTTTGTTTTGGAGCGATCGTTTAAGACAGTTTAGTGCAGATGGCCTTGGTTTGAGTGTAGAGGTTGAGGGCGTCATGACCCATCTCGCGACCCCAGCCGGATTGTTTGTATCCGCCGAAAGGAAGCGCGGCATCGAAAATGTTATAGCAGTTGATCCACACGGTACCGGCGCGGAGATGCTCCGCCGTGCGGTGGGCCTTGCTGATGTCGCGCGTCCAAACGGCTGCAGCCAAGCCATATTCGCTATCGTTGGCACGAGGAAGAATTTCCTCGGGATCATCGAACGGCATCGCGGTGACTACCGGCCCGAAGATTTCTTCCTGCACAACTTTCATGTCTTCCCGTGTATTCACAAGAACGGTAGGCTCCACGAAATAACCTTTGTCACCCTTCTTGTGGCCGCCGGCCATGGCTGTGGCGCCTTCGGAGAAGCCTGCTTCCAGGTATCCGCAGACGCGGCTTAATTGTTCCTGAGAGACAAGCGGTCCCATTTGCGTTTCAGGATCGAGACCCGATCCTACGTTGATTTTCCTGGCATGGTCGGCAACGCCTTCCACGACACGATCAAAGATTGGTTTCTCGACATACAGGCGCGACCCAGCGCAGCAACATTGGCCGTGATTAAAAAAGATCGCGCTAGCGGCCCCAGGGATCGCTGAATCGAGATCCGCATCTTTATAAACGACGTTCGGAGACTTGCCGCCCAGTTCCAGCGACACTTTTTTCAAGTTACCTGCCGCTGCATGAACAATAAGCTTGCCAACTTCGGTGGAGCCGGTGAACGCCACTTTATCGACGTGCGGATGAGCGGCCAGCGCGGCCCCTGCGGTCTCGCCGTATCCGGGTATGATGTTCACCACGCCTTCTGGGAAGCCGGCTTCCATGATCAGTTCGCCGAGACGCAGCGCCGATAGCGGCGTTTGTTCCGCCGGCTTCAACACCACGGTGCAGCCGGAAGCCAGCGCCGGCCCTAGCTTCCACGCTGCCATTAGCAACGGAAAATTCCAGGGAATGATTTGTCCCGCGACTCCTACCGGCTCGCGCAAAGTGTAGGCAAGATATTTTGCTCCGGGCGTATACGGAACAGAAATCGGAATCGTATTGCCTTCGAGTTTCGTGGTCCATCCCGCCATATATCGAAACAAGTCGACGGCTAGCGGCACATCCGCGGCGCGCGCGATGGTGAGAGGCTTGCCGTTGTCGAGGCTTTCCAGATAGGCGAATTCTTCGGTGTGCGCTTCCAGCAAATCGGCGAGCTTCCAGATAAGTCGCCCGCGTTCAGATGAAGTCAGTCGCCGCCATGGGCCCTGGTCGAACGCGTTGCGGGCGGCCTTGACAGCTTCTTCAATATCTTCGCGATCGCCTTCGGCCACCTGCGCCAAAATTTCTCCGGTGGCAGGATTGTAGGTGGGGAATGTCTTGCCGGAAATGGAGTTTACCCAGTTGCCATTGATCAGCATTTTCCGCGGCTTGTCGATGAAATCCGCGACCTGTGGATGGATTTGCGGTGAAACTGCGATGCCCATATGTCCTCCTTAAATCAGCACGAAATCCTAAGAAATTGCACGATTTGAACCTTACGATGCCAGTCGAAGAAGAATTACCGGAAGTATGCTAGTCCCGAACCAGAACAAAAGCAATTCCCGCGTCCTCCACTATAAGCGAGCTGCCTCAGTTATTCGCCGTAAGGAACCCAGATATTTTTTACCTGAGTGGCGTGCTCCAGAAACCAGCGTCCTTCGGCCAGTTTCGGATTGAACCAGTCGATGGCTCGTCCCTCGTTTGTCCAGACCTGTTTCAGATTGCTGACGGACATTGCTTTCGCGGCGGAGCCGCTGGCTTCGTCCCCAAAAGACCATATAGCGTCGACGTCGTTGTGTTCAGCAAGAGTTTTCAAAAGTTGCGAAACATACCCCGTGACAATATTCACCGCGCCACCCGGTACGTCGCTCGTGTCAAAGAGTTGATAGAGGTCAGCAGCGATGAGCGGGTAGGCCTCCGACGGAATGGCGACTACAGTGTTGCCCAGAGCGAGGGCGGGCATCACGAGAGAGAGAAAACCCAGCAAAGGTGCTTCGGGGGGACAGATTATGCCCACAGTTCCGAGCGGCTCATTCATGGCAATCGCAATATTGCGAAACGGAGGATTGTGCACGGCGCCATCGAACTTGTCGGCCCATGCGGCATAGGTAAAGATGCGCTCGATCCCGAGTTCCACTTCTGCCGCAGCTTGCTTGGCACCGACAGCCGCGGTAAGCCGGCGGGCGATTTGGTCGCGCCGTTGCGAAAGATTCTCGGCGCAGTAGTAAAGAACTTGCGCACGATTGTGTGCAGTCGCTTTTGCCCAGGATTCCGCCTTGCGTGCAGCCTCGACCGCGTTGCGAATGTCTTTGCGATTGCCCAGCGAAGCCTCACCCAACAAGCGTCCATCGGGCGAACGCACTTCCATGCTGTAGCCGGAATCCGGCCGGGCTTGCTTGCCGCCGATATAGAGCTTCACGGTGCGATCAATGGCTGGGGCACCTGAGTCCCGATCTTCGTCTCTAGTGGTATTTGGAGGCGCGGGAGTTGGCCGTGGAGGAAGCTTAGGAAGTTTTCCAAACCACACTGGCTGCAGATACTCCAGCAGGCCTTCCTTGCCGCCTTCGCGCCCGTATCCACTTTCGCGATATCCGCCGAAGCCGCAGGAGGCGTCGAACAAATTGGTGGAGTTTACCCAGACAACTCCAGCTTTGAGTTGCGCTGCAACGTGCAAGGCGACGTTGATGTTCTCGCTCCAAACGCATGCAGCCAGGCCATAGACAGTATTGTTAGCCAACTCGACAGCTTCTCTCGGAGTACGAAACGTCATTGCCGCCAGCACAGGCCCAAAAATCTCCTGCTGCGCAACGATGGATGTGGGATGCACATTGCTTAACAGCGTTGGCGGATAGTAAAAGCCGCGCGCAGGCAACGCGACTTGCGGCTGCCAGCAGGTTGCTCCCTCGGCGATCCCTTGACCAACCATTCGCTCGATCCGCTCGAGTTGCACGCGCGCGACGATCGCGCCGATATCAATAGCTTTGTCTAATGGAAGGCCGACGCGGAGGGTGCTCATGCGCTCCCGGATCTTGTCGCTCAAAGTCTCGGCAATACTTTCCTGCATTAACAGGCGCGAACCCGCGCAGCATACTTGCCCCTGATTAAACCAGATTCCATCCACCAAGCCTTCGACAGCACTATCCAGATCCGCATCGTCGAAGATGATGAATGGAGACTTACCACCCAATTCAAGAGATAGACGTTTTTCTGTGCCCGCCGTGGCGCTCCGAATCGCTCGTCCGACTTCGGTTGAACCTGTGAACGCAACCTTGTTCACGTCGGGATGTTTCACTAAGGCCTCGCCGGTCGACCCGTCTCCGGTTACGATGTTGACGACTCCGGCGGGCAATCCGGCCTCCTGGCAAAGTCCCGCGAAAGCGAGAGCAGTGAGGGGAGTGAATTCCGCTGGCTTCAACACGACGGTGTTTCCGGTGGCCAAAGCTGGAGCGATTTTCCACGCCGCCATGAGCAAAGGAAAATTCCAAGGGATAATCTGCCCTACGACGCCGCAAGGTTCGTACTCAGGAAACTCCGGCTCGAGCAGTTGCGCCCAGCCCGCGTGATAGTAGAAGTGTCGCGCGACTAGGGGAATGTCAATGTCGCGGCTTTCGCGGATCGGCTTGCCGTTGTCCATTGTTTCCAGAACAGCGAGAAGACGAGAGTGTTTTTGCACCAGCCTCGCCAGAGCATACAGATAGCGCGCCCGGACGTGGGGAGTGAGTGCGCGCCACTTCGGAAATGCGGTGCGCGCAGCGCGCACTGCAGCTTCAATATCCGCGGCTGAACCTTGTGCAACCGACGCCAGCTTTTCTCCATTGGAAGGATCGAGCGTATCGAAATATTTACCCTCGGCCGGCGCTTGCCAACTTCCGGCGATGAAGTGTCCGAAGCGATGGCCATGACGCTCAAGCCAAGCTTGCGCTTCCTTTGGATCTTCGGGAGCGGGGCCGTACTCCATGGTTACAAATTTTTCGGCAATGCTCATCTAGGATTGGCTCGATTCTGTCGGAATTTGCAACCCGTGTCTGCAACCAGCGTCCGCAACCAGCGTCTGCAATCAACTCGGCAATTACGCGATCGGATGTCGATAGTCGGCTGAGTAATGGCCGGTCGCATGGTGCTCAAGTTGCCGCTCGATATCGCCCAACAACCCACTTGCACCAAAACGAAAAAGCTCAGCCCGCATCCAGGACTGTCCTAGCTCTTCTTTCATCATGGCCAGCCAGTCGGTGGATTGCTTGGCAGTGCGAATTCCGCCGGCTGCCTTGAACCCAACAGCCATTCCCGTCTGCTCGGCATACTCGCGGATGGCTCGAGTCATGACCAAGCCGACGGGCAACGTGGCGTTGGTCGTTTCTTTGCCGGTCGAGGTCTTGATGAAATCTGCGCCCGCCATCATGGCTACGATGCTGGCGCGCGCAACGTTGCGCAAAGTCAGCAAGTCTCCAGTCGCAAGAATGACCTTCATGTGGGCAGCGCAACAGGCTTGTTTGAAGGCGGCAATTTCGTCATACAGCGCCTGCCAGCGCGCGCCAAACACGTGGGCCCGGGTAATCACTACATCAATCTCGTTGGCACCTACGTCGACCGAGCGCCGAATTTCTGCGATGCGCTCTGCCAGAGGAGAGAGTCCTGCCGGAAAACCGGCAGATACCGCGGCGACGCGGACGCCGCTTCCTTCGAGGGCGTGCAGGGCGGTTTCAACAAACACGTGGTAGACGCATACCGCCGCCACCTTCACCTCGAGGTCTTCAATTCCCAGCTGGTGGGCGAGATCTTGCTGGACAGGCTGCCGTGCCTTGGCACAAAGACGGCGGACCCGCTCTTCCGTGTCATCCCCGGAGAGGGTTGTCAGATCCATACAGGTGATCGCGCGCAGAAGCCACGCCGCCTGCCATTCCTTCTTCACCGTCCTTCGAGCCACCTGCGTTTGAACGCGGCGTTCGACCGCGCTTGTGTTCACTCGAACTTCCTGTACCCAATTCAGATCGAGAGGAATCCCTGAATTTGGCAGAAGGAGGCGATGGCCGAGAGTGGCGAAACTGTCGTCTTGAGACTGTAGACGTGCAGTGTGACCCTTGGCCTCGTGATTTGCTCCGAGACGATTGTTGTCAACCGGCACTCGATTTCACCTGAATTCGCGCCATTTGAACTGAGCCACGAATCCGTATGCTTGCCATGTAATTGTACGGCAGGAAATCTCGCAAGGCGAATTCGTCATTCGTGGTTCGTTCTGCTCGTTCCACCTTGCGCGAGAAAAAACTCTGAATTGTTCGGCCAGGGTTTACAATTGCCGTCGATTTCACCACACCGCCGCGAAATCTTTGCCCTTATGCACAAGAAAACACTGCCGGCGGATGTGCAGGCGAAACTGCTGCAGGCCGCGCAGAAAGTCATGAAGAACGCCCATGCACCCTACTCGAAGTTTAGGGTTGGAGCTGCTATTTTTCTTGCCAACGGGCAAATTTTTTCAGGTTGCAATGTGGAAAACGCATCCTTTGGAATGACGAACTGCGCCGAGCGTACGGCAATCTTCTCCGCGGTTGCGCAGCTTGGACCAAAGATTGAGATCCGTGCGGTGTCGGTAGTTAACGATCAAGGAGTGCCCTGTTCGCCTTGCGGCGCCTGCCGTCAGGTGATTTACGAATTTGGGCCCGACGCAACAATATTCTTTCAAGGAGCGAATGGGCCGAAACAGGCCCACATTACCGAATTGCTTCCGGAAGGATTCCGGCTCCAGTGAATCCAACTGCGTCGTCAACTCAGACTTTCCGCGCAATTGATGTGATCCGCAAAAAGCGGGATGGCGGTGAGCTGTCTGGGAGCGAGATTGAATATCTAGTGAATGCGTATACGCGCGACGATGTTCCTGACTATCAAATGTCGGCTTGGCTAATGGCGGTCGTGCTGCGGGGCATGACGCGGGCCGAGACTGCTGCGCTTACCGACGCAATGCTGCACTCCGGCGAAGTGCTCGGCCTCTCTTCACTGGTTGGAAGAAAAGTCGATAAGCACTCGACCGGTGGGGTAGGCGACAAGACCTCCCTGGTGCTGGCGCCCCTTGCAGCGGCTGCGGGCGTGGTCGTGCCTATGATCAGCGGCCGCGGCCTGGGACATACCGGGGGCACGCTGGACAAGCTAGAGGCGATTCCTGGCTTCAACGTGAATCTCTCCGTCGCCCAATTCCGCCGCGTTCTGGAAACTTGCGGTTGCGCGATGATTGGCCAGACTGCTGAAATCGCTCCTGCCGATCGCAAGCTCTACGCGCTGCGCGATGTGACTGGCACGGTGGAGAGCCCATATCTGATTTGCGCATCAATCATGAGCAAGAAACTTGCGGAAGGCATTGACGCGCTGGTGCTCGACGTAAAAACTGGGTCCGGTGCGTTTATGAAGAGCGAGAAGGACGCCGCCTTTCTCGCCGAACTCATGGTTGAAACTGGTGAACGGATGGGCAAACAGATGGTGGCCCTCATCACCGACATGAATCAGCCGTTGGGCAACATGATCGGGAATGCACTTGAGGTTGTGGAGGTCGTGAAAATCCTGCGCAGTGAAGGGCCGGAAGATTTGCGAGAACTCTGCATCGAACTCGCCGGTTGGATGCTGCATTTGGGAGGAGTTTGCGATACGGTCGCCGACGGAAAGAAGCGGAGCGAGAAACTAATTGCTTCAGGCGAAGCCCTCGACAAGTTTCGGCAGATGGTGGAGTTGCAGGCTGGAGATCCGCGAACGATCGACGATCCTGAGAAGCTGCCTAAGGCTCAACACACGATGACGGTTACGGCTCCCAGGAACGGATATGTTGCATCTCTGCAATGCGAGCGGGTCGGAACTGCATGTGTGATTCTTGGGGGCGGCCGCGAACGGAAAGAAGATTCGGTCGATCCCGCTGCGGGAATCGTGCTGCACAAAAAAGTGGGAGACGGCGTCTCAACTGGCGAACCGCTTGCGACTATTTACTACAACGCACAAACCCGCGCGGGTCGTGCCTTGCAACTGCTTGAAGAGAGCTACGATATTGCGGATTCGCCTGTGGTCGAGAAAAGGCCATTGATCCATCGCGTGATTGGAAAGCCTGGAGAGAAAAACTGAAATGGGACGATTTACCGGAATCCTCGGCCTATTGACCATGCTGGTATTGGCCTACGTATTCTCGACCAATCGCCGCGCTATCCGGCTGAAGACGGTGGCTTGGGGCTTGGGACTGCAGTTTGCCTTTGCGCTGTCTGTTTTGAGAATCGACGCTGGGCGACGAGTGTTTCAGAAGGCGGGCGATATAGTGAGTCGGCTGCTCAGCTATTCGTATGTCGGCTCGCAATTTGTTTTCGGTGATCTCGGGAAGCAAGGTTCCCATCTCGGCTTCTATTTCGCTTTTCAAGTACTGCCGACCATTATTTTCATCTGCGCTTTTTTTGCCGTGCTCTATCACTTCGGAATCATGCAGCTCATCATCAAAGGTGCGGCGTGGCTAATGACTCGAGTGATGGGCGCAAGCGGTGCGGAATCGCTCAACATCGCGGCCAGCATTTTCATGGGACAAACGGAAGCTCCGGTAACCATCCGGCCGTTTCTGCCGGATCTGACACGCTCGGAACTCATGACCGTGATGACCAGCGGTATGGCCCACGTCTCGGGCGGAATCATGGCGGCTTACATCGCGTTTGGCATAGAACCCAAGCACTTGTTGAGCGCGGTGATTATGACTGCACCCGGCACGCTGTTAATGGCGAAGATGCTCGTGCCCGAAACCGAGCAGCCGAGAACCGCCGGGCGAGTTGTGATGCCCAAGGGCGAAGAGCAGACCGAGAAAGAAGAGAATCTGCTCGGCGCTGTCGCTCGTGGAACGACCGATGGCTTGCACATGGCTTTGAACATCGCTGCCATGCTGATTGCGTTCCTGGCGCTGATCGCGCTTGCGGACGGCATTCTTGGTGGAATTCACCATTGGGTGAGCTGGTTTCCAGAAAGTCTGGAGAAGATTTTCGGGGCTGTTTTCGCTCCGGTTGCATGGGTGATTGGCGTCCCGTGGCACGATTGCGGAGTGATTGGCACTCTGCTTGGAACGCGCATGGTGCTGAACGAACTGGTGGCTTTCTCAATGCTGGGACCGATGAAGGCGGCGCTCGATCCGCGATCCTTTACGATTGCGACGTTTGCGCTCTGCGGCTTTGCAAATCTCAGTTCCATCGGAATTCAGATTGGCGGCATCGGAGCGCTGGCACCGAACAAAAAGAGCGAACTAGCTCGACTCGGCATTCGCGCCATGCTGGCGGGAACAATGGCAAACCTAATGTCGGCATCGATCGCCGGTATGCTGCTATAAGATGTGTTCCTCTATTCTCTCCACAATAGATAAAGACCTTGCCCTTTAAGTCGATTGCTGCGGTTATAGTTGCGGGAAGGAAACCTATGAAACTGTCAAAATTACTGTGCATGTTGGCTGCACTTTTATTTGCTCTTTCCGCCGTTTTGACGAGTGCGTGCGCACAAAGCACGCCCAAGCGAGTGATCATCGACACAGATCCTGGCACCGACGACGCCATGGCTATCATCCTTGCTTTGAATTCGCCCGAATTGAAGGTGGAAGCGCTGACGGTTGTGCCCGGCAATGTGGATGGGCGCCAGGGATTGGAGAATGCGCTCAAGATCGTTTCGCTGGCGGGACGCTGTGACGTCACGATTGCCGGAGGCGCGCAGCATCCTCTGAATCAGAAGCTGATTACCGCACAGTTTTGGCATGGAAAGAATGGCTTGGCCGACGTCGAGTTGCCGCCATCGAAATGCAAGGCCGATCCACGCTTTGGTCCGGATCTAATCATCGAACTGGTTCACAAATATCCGCATGAGATCACTCTGATTCCCGTGGGACCTCTCACCAATATCGCGCTGGCGCTTTCAAAAGATCCTTCAATCGCGGGACTGGTCAAGAATATCGTCATTATGGGTGGCTCAATCAGCGGCGGGAACGTCAACGGAGCTGCGGAAGCGAACATCTATAACGACCCCGAAGCGGCACAGATCGTCTTCAACGCGGGCTGGACGGTGACGATGGTTGGATCTGACGTGGGCGAGCGAACGTTGATCACGCGAAAATATCTCGCGGAGCTTCAGTCGTCACATGAGCCACAGAGTGACTTTATCGCCAAAATAGCCGACTTCTATTTGACGCGCAGCGAGAAAAGCGGATACAGCGGTGCGGCGATGTATGACCCGCTGGCGGTGGGTATTGCTCTGGACCCGACCATGGGTACGCTCAAAGAAATGCATGTGGACGTCGAAACGAAAGGCGAGTTTACTCGCGGAGAAACTGTAGCAAACCGGATGGGCTCCAACGAGAAGAACGTCTTGCATGGCGATCACTACGAGATTGAGGGCGTGGTCGAATTGAAACCGAATGCGCGAGTTTGTGTTGCGTCCGATGCCGATCGATTTCTGCAACTATTTGTAAGCCGGGTCAGAGGGAAATGAACCGGCTCATCCGTTCGCGCGTGCCACCAGGAAGATCGCCAACCCGTAGAAGACGAACATCAGCCTGAGATAGGCTTTCGCGCGAGGTCCTGAGTTGTCGAATTCCTTCCAAGCGAGAATTCCCCAAAGCGCCGCAACCATTGGAGCTGATTGGCCGATGGCGTACGAAATCGCAACACCGGTAAAACTGGCAGCCACCAGATTAAACACCGTTCCGATTCCCCATATGCAACCTCCCAAAAGCCCCAGCAGATGCCCAGAGATCGGCCCGCTAAAAAAACCGCTGAAATTTACCGGCTCGCCGACCAAAGGATGTTTCATGAAATAAATATTCCAGATAAAACAGGAGAGTAACGCTCCCAACGTAAGAAATACGGCCGCGCTGTAAGGTCCTAACGCATGACCGCGAGTCATCGCATGCGTCATGAATGGCGCCCAGAGGCCCATCAGGATTCCAGAAACCACACAGGTGATCAAACTCTTCTTTGAGACAGAACGACCTGCGGCTGCGAGGCTCCCGTAAGCTTTGCCGTCCAAGAGCACCGCAATAAACGCGCAGACGACGCCGAGAGCCAGGAGAAGGCCGTTTCCTCTCGGCTGAAGCGCGTAGCTCAAAACAGTGCCGACCACGAGAGCGATTCCAATTGAAATAGGGAACGCGACGGCGAGTCCGGCCATGTCGATTGCGGCCACCAACAAGAGATTGGCTAAGTTGAACAGCGCTCCACCGATGAGGGCATTGACGATGTTCGAAGTATCCGCTGTGCGGACATTGTTTAGAAAGCTCGAGGAATCGTGGCCTGTACTTCCCAGGGTGAAGGCAAGTACAAGCGAGATCAGAAAAATACCGATAGCGTAGTCCCAGTAGAAAAGCTCGAAACGATATTCCTTGACCCCTTTATAAGTGTTTGCCCACGAACCCCAGCAAACGGCGCTTGTAATCATCATCAGCAGTGCAATACCCAGACTCGATGGCGTGAACAATCGGTTCTCCTTCAGCTTGTGTGTCGGCTGGAAAGTGAGTAACTGTACTCCGGTTTCGTTTGCGTCACAAGTATTCGCGCAGAATGGAATGATGCAATCACGCCGTGCTTTCGGCTGTCTGCTATGCTACGCGGGTGACGCGCACATTTCTGATTGACACTGACACGGCTTCGGACGATGCGGTTGCTCTCATCATGGCTCTGCGCGCGCCTGACGTGTCCGTGGCGGCAATTACGACGTTGGCGGGAAATGTCGATGTGCAACAGGCCACGCTTAACGCTCTTTACACGGTTGAACGATGCGGAGCGGACGTGCCGGTCTATTCCGGGGCGGACATGCCGCTGCTGCGCCGGTATACGAATGCAACGTGGTTTCATGGTCGCGATGGACTAGGAGATCACAATTACCCTCCACCGCATCGACTTCCCGAGAAACTACACGCTGTCGACGCAATAATCGCAGCAATCGAAGCGAATCGCGGCCTCGTGATTGTTACGCTGGGGCCACTCACGAATCTCGCGCTTGCGCTAGCGAAGAATCCGGCAATCGCCGTAAAAGCCAGCCGCTGCGTCGTTATGGGAGGGGCGCCGTGCTGTGAGGGAAACGTGACCCCGGCTGCCGAATACAATATTTGGGTCGATCCCGAGGCGGCCCGCATTGTCATGCTCAGTGGCCTTCCAATCGAGCTTATGGGCTGGCAACTTTCGCGTGGAGAAGCCGTGTTGCACGAGGATGACATTACCCGCATTCAAGAATTCAATAACCCGCTCGCTCGCTTCGCTATTGAATGCAACAGTCGTGCTCGTGAGGCATACAAAATACAGACGGGAGAAGATGGAATTGCACTGCCCGATCCGGTTGCGATGTGTATCGCTCTCGATCCGACGGTCGGAAATGAATGGAGCGAGCACTATGTGGAAGTGGAAACGCAGAGTGAACTTACACGAGGCATGACTGTGGTGGATCGTCTGAACGTGGCGGAGGATGAACGGAACCGAATCGTTTGGGAGCAGGCCGTGCAGACGAAACGCAAGACTAAAGTGTGCTGGAGAATCGACACGAAACGCTGGAAGGACACGCTCTTTTCGGCTCTGCGCTAGCGCGGTAATCACCAATTCTTGATGTATTATCCGTTCAGCTGCGAATAGGTTGATCGGCGCAGGAACTCTCCCTGACCGGCACGACCGAGAAACTTGTTATCTTCCACCAGGACACGGCCACGTGAGAGAACCACGTCGGGCATGCCCGTTACTTCGATTCCCTCGAACATGGAGTAATCCACTCGCATGTGGTGAGTCTTGGCGCTGATCGTGTGTTTACGCTTGGGATCGAACATCACGAGATCGGCATCGCTGCCTATGGCGATCGTTCCCTTGTGCGGATACAAGCCGAACAGCTTCGCTGGAGTCGTAGAAACCAGTTCGACGAACCGATTGACATTGAAACGGCCGGCGGCAACGCCGCCGGAATAAATCAGGCTCATTCGATGCTCAACGCCGGGACCGCCATTCGGTATTTTCGTGAAATCGCCGCGTCCGAGTTCTTTCTGCTCCTTGAAACAAAATGGACAATGATCGGTAGAGACCACCTGTAGATGATCGCGTTTGAGGCCGTTCCAGAGTTTTTCCTGATGCCACTTTTCACGAAGTGGAGGAGTGAAAACATATTTCGCACCTTCGAAATCGGGAACATCAAAGTTTTCAATCGAAAGATATAAGTACTGCGGACAAGTTTCGGCGTAGACGGGAAGGCCGCGATCACGCGCCTCACGAACTTTCTCCAGGGCCTCGTTACAACTCAAATGGACGATGTAGATTGGAGCGCCCGCCATCTCCGCTAAAGCAATCGCACGGGAGACGGCTTCGGCTTCTGCTGTCGTGGGGCGGGTGAGCGCGTGATATTTAGGCGCCTTCTTGCCTTCGGCCAGAGCCTGCTGGACGATGACATCGATTGCGCTCCCATTTTCCGCGTGCATGCAGATGAGTCCACCGTTGTTCGAAGTGGTCTGCAGGGCTCGGAAGATACTGGCATCGTCGAGCATAAAGATGCCGGGATAGGCCATGAAAAGTTTGAAGCTGGTGACGCCTTCTGCGACTAGAGCGTTCATCTCCGCCAGTTGACCGTCGCTGATATCAGTGACGATGCAATGAAAGGCGTAGTCGCAGACGGCTTTGTTCGCGGCTTTTTCCATCCACGTGTCGAAAGCCTTGCGAAGCGGTTGACCTTTGTACTGGATGGCGAAGTCTATAAGTGTTGTCGTTCCTCCGAACGCAGCGGCACGCGTACCAGTTTCAAAATCATCGGCACTCGTAGTGCCGCCGAATGGCATATCCAGATGCGTGTGTACATCGATGCCGCCGGGAAAAACATACCTTCCCGAAGCGTCCAACACCTTCGTGGCGTTTTGGCGAGGAAGATCTTTTCCGATGGCCGCGACCTTGCCATCCGTGATTGCAACGTCTGCCATGTAAGTATCGGTTGCAGTCACTACAGATCCACTGGCGATGATCGTGTCAAAGCTCACCGATGCCTCCCCGCGCTTCCGGAGTGAAAAAGAAATTCTATGCTAAACTGCCGCCTTTCAGTTCCTGATATTAGTTGAGTAACGAGAGGAGTCCGCCATGCAGTTTGGCATAACGTTAAAGCCAGACATTTCGGTGGAGCGCATCGTCGATTTAACGCAGCAGGCGGAGGCCGGCGGATTCCAATACGGATGGCTCTTCGACTCCCACGTTTTGTGGATGGACCCCTACCCTTTACTTACGCTGATGGCCGCGAACACGCGCGAGTTGCGGCTGGGGACTCTGGTTACCAATCCAGCTGTCCGCGATCTCACGGTCACTTCAAGCCTATTCGCCACGCTAAATCTGATTTCCGGCGGCAGAATGGAATTGGGCATCGGGCGCGGAGACAGCTCGAGACGCGTGCTCGGCAAAAAACCAGTGAGTTGGTCACAGCTGGAAACTGCGGTCAAGATCTTCCGCGATCTCACTGCCAGCCGCGAGATTGAATACGAAGGTCAACCAACCCGCCTCACGTGGGCCAAAGTTTCGCCACGAGTTTGGATCGCCGGCTACGGGCCGAAGGTCCTGCATATGGCTGGTCGAGTTGCTGACGGGATCATTCTTCAGTTGGCCGATCCTGATTTGATTTCCTGGTGCCTCGGCTTCGTGAAAGAGGGCGCTCGCGCCGCGGGACGCGATCCGAACGAGATCGAGGTGATGTCAGCAGCTCCGGTTTGGGTCTCTGACGATTTGGCTGTCGCGCGAGAGCGCGTGCGCTGGTTCCCGGCGCTGGTTTCCAACCACGTGATGGACCTTATCCGGCAATACAAGCCGGAAGATCTTCCCCAGGCCCTAACTTCGTACGTGCAGGACCGCGGCAATTACGACTATCTGCACCACTGCGTAGTCGAGAGTGACAATGCGAATTTTGTTTCCGATGAAGTGGTTGATCGTTTTTGCCTGGTCGGGCCGGTGAACGCTCATCACGAGAAACTGCGGAAGTTGGCCAGCGTGGGGGTTACGCAGTTCAATCTATATCTGATGTGCGGGGACGAGGAAGCATCGCTGGATATCTATCAGCGCGAAGTTCTTCCAGCGTTTAACAGGAAAGACGTGAACAAGAAACACTGAGGCTAGGACGCTACCATCGAAGAAAGCCGCTCCGATCGCTGCAACTTCATCATCGCGTAGTAAACCGCAAAGGAAACAGCAAAACCCACGAACCAAGAGTAGTCGTAAAGAACACGCACAGAAGGAACTGCAAGACCGATCAGTGCAGTCCCGGCTCCCAATGTAAGTGCAATCAGGGCGCGCCAATTGACTCCGTTGGAGTATTCGTAGATCCCGCCGCGAAGATACAGATCGTCCACTTGCAGAATGCGCTTTCGTATAACGAAATAGTCGCAGATCATGATGCCCGCAACTGGTCCGAGAAAGGCGGCGTAACCCCCAAGCCAGCCGAGAATGAAAGTCTTGTAGTCCGCGAGAAGCTTCCACGGCATCAGCGCGATTCCCATGAAGCACGTAATGACTCCCCCGGTCCGAAAGCTAATCCGCCGGGGCCACAGATTGGAGAAGTCGTTCGCCGGGGATACTACGTTGGCTCCGATGTTGACATTCAACGTGGCTAGCAAAATGGCGATCAGCGAGATGGCCACTGCCACAGGCGAGTGAAAACGGCTGAGCAGTTGGACGGGATCCGAAATCGCAGTGCCGTAAATTACGACTGTAGCCGAGGTCACAGCGATGCCAATAAAGGCATAGAGAGTCATGGTCGTTGGCAAGGCCAGTGCCTGGCCAATGGCTTGCTCCCGCTGGTTGCGGGCGAAGCGCGTGAAGTCAGGAATATTCAGCGAGACTGTCGCCCAAAAGCCCACGGTGCCGTTCAGAGCCGGAATCAGAAACTCCAGGAAATCAGGAAAGTTAGTGAACCGCGAGGGTGCGGCCAGCATGGGACCGAAACCACCCGCACTGCGATAGGCCCATCCCAAAAGCAACAGCCCGACCCCTAACAACACCGGTGCGCTGATCCCTTGCAGAATGCGGATGTATTCGATCCCCATGAGAATGACGGCGAGATTGATCAGCCAGAACAGAAGAAAGCAAACCGCCGTGGCGTAAGGGAAGTTTTTCCATCCGGGTGCGAGCGTGGCAAGTAGGGTGCTGATGGCTTCCCCGCCGATCCAGGTTTGAATGCCGAACCATCCGCAGGCCACCAATGCGCGAAGGACAGCGGCCACATTCGCGCCGAGCACTCCGAATGATGCACGAGCCAACACTGGAAACGGAACGCCGTATTTAGCGCCAGGATGCGAGTTGAGCAGCATTGGGACGAGCACGATGACGTTGCCAATAAAAATTGTCAGTACCGCTTGTTTCCAGTTCATTCCCCCCTGAATCAAACTGGCGGCCAGCATGTAGGTGAGAATGTTGACCGACATCGAAATCCACAGCGCCGCGAAGTTATACGTACCCCAATGACGGCGGTCGGCCTCGGCAGGCGCGAGATCAGGATTGTAGAGGGGGCTGGATTCGATTCGAGGTCGTTGAGAAACTTCGGGCGTCGTCATGAGTGCTAGGTCGAGCTTCAGTCTGCGGCCGCGGCCCCGCCAGTCTGTGCGGTAAGCGGGCCGTAGCTTTCCGGCCGGCGATCGCGAAAAAACTGCCACACTTTGCGAACCTCGGCAATCATATCCAAATCAAGATCCGCCACTATGACTTCGTCCTTGTTGCGGCTGGCCTGGGCGATTATTTTGCCGCGCGGGTTGCAGAAATAACTCTTGCCATAGAATTCACCGATACTCCACGGCTTCTCGATGCCAACGCGGTTGATAGCGCCAACAAAGTAGCCGTTTGCAACGGCGTGAGCTGGTTGCTCCAGCTCCCACAGATATTCTGAAAGACCGGCAACCGTTGCCGATGGATTGAAAACGATCTCCGCACCGTTTAATCCCAGAATGCGCGCGCCCTCGGGGAAATGACGGTCGTAGCAAATGTAAACACCGACCCGCGCGTATTTTGTCTCGAAGACGGGATATCCGCCATCGCCCGGAGTGAAGTAAAACTTCTCCCAAAATCCAGGATGGCAGTGCGGAATGTGGTGCTTCCGGTATTTGCCCAGATAGCGGCCATCGGCATCGATCACCGCAGCGGTATTGAAATACACTCCGGGCATCACCTCTTCGTAGACTGGAACCACGATCACCATGTGGTGTTTGGCCGCGATCTTCTGCATCATGCGCACGGTGGGACCATCCGGCACACGCTCTGTCAACTCATACCAGCGCGCATTCTGCTCGGCGCAAAAATAAGGACCGTAAAAGAGCTCTTGCAGGCACAGAACCTGGGTTTTCTTTCTCGCAGCCTGTTCGATCAGTTTCAGGTGCTTGTCGATCATTGCCTTTCTGATCTGCGCCAGGGGCCGCTCAGTGCTCAGGGCATTGCTGGCTTGAATCAGGGCACAGCGCACATTTCGAGGCATAGGATGCGACCTCCAAGGAACGCAACTATAGCAGAAACTTCCGCCGCATAATCGCAGCACGGCTGCCGTCATTCTTTAGAGAAGGTAATCAACTTGTGCGTGAGACCGTTCGCGTTGACACAATCTCGGTCGCCAAATAGACTCGGCGTTCTCAAGGTTCATTGAAGGAATTATGGTCAGGCGTCCTCGCATTGCCGTGGTAGGAAGTGCCAACATCGATCTGACTACGTTTACCGATCAGTTTCCAAAGCCAGGGGAGACAATTTTCGGGCAGAAATTCGATCTCGGATTCGGTGGTAAAGGAGCGAATCAGGCTGTGGCTGCCCGTCTGTGCGGTGGGGATGTTTTTATGGTGGCCCGAGTTGGCAGCGACTTGTTTGGCCCGGCCACAATTGAAAATTTTAAGAAGCTCGGTATCGACACGACGTACGTGAAACAGATTGAGGGACTATCCAGCGGCGTTGCGCCGATCTTCGTCGAGCCCAACGGGCAGAACCGCATTCTGGTGGTGAAGGGGGCGAACGATGCGCTGAAGCCGGCGGACGTTGATGCTGCTGAGATGTTGAAAACTGCCGATTGCATCGTCCTCCAGTTTGAGATTCCGCTGGAAACGGTCTACTACACGGTGGCGTTCGCTCGTAAACATAAAATCCGCTGCATTTTGAACCCGGCGCCCGGTCAACGCGTTGAAATGGGTGCCCTCACTGATCTCGATTACTTCATTCCGAATGAGAGCGAGGCCGAAACGATTACCGGCGTTCCGGTGCGAAATGTTGAAGACGCGGAGAAATGTGCCGAGAAACTGCGGGCGGGCGGTATTCGTGGCGTTATCATCACTTTAGGAGCCAATGGGTCTCTGCTCGCGGGCCGCGACGTAGCCAAGCATGTGGCTCCGTTTCCTGTAAAAAGTATCGACAGTTCTGGCGCGGGAGATGCATTCATCGGGAGTTTCGCCGTGTTCCGCGCAGAAGGAATACCGGAGCTTGAGGCAGTGCGGCGCGCTAATCTCTATGCCGCGCTTTCGACAACAGGCGTCGGAACGCAGAAATCCTTCTGTAATCGTGAGCGTTTTAATGCAGAGTGGAATGTCCGCAAAGCAGACTAGCGTGGGCTCGTCCGGCTACTTGTCCTGAACACCAAGGTTCGAAGATCGGTTGTTTCCCTCATGACGGTGTGCAGAAATGGAAGCACGTGCCCGCTAATATTTTTCTACTACCGAAAATTCTTGACTTCCGGAGGAGCGGCCATTTATAAGCGCCTTCTAAGGTCCAAAGACCTCCCGGCTTAAACGCAAAATGGAAGTCACTTCGTCATTCGGTGTGGGCCGCCGAAAGGGGTTGCAATGCTGAATAAGAGGGCGTTGCTCGCTGTAGTTTTCTTTTTGCTTGCAGTTTCCGCCTGTCCACTTCTGTACAGCCAAGCGAACGGCAGTCTTGCAGGCACTGTCACCGACAAGGCGGGCGCGGTGGTGTCAGGCGCGACAGTGAGGGCAACGGCGCAAGAAACGGGCCTTTCCCGGGAGGCGAAAACAGACGATTCGGGCCATTACTTAATCCCCTTGCTGCCGGTTGCACATTACACGATTCGGGTGGAATCTCAAGGGTTCCAGAACACTGAACAACGTGACATTCGGCTGCAAGTCGATGAGCATCGTGAAGTAGACTTCACCTTGGCACCCGCTTCTGTAACATCGATGGTAGAGGTGAATGCAACCGAAGTGGCTGTGGAGACTGCGAATCCGACCCTCGGTCAGGTCATCACCTCCGAGCAGGTCGCCGACCTTCCGCTAAATGGCCGCAACTTCGTGCAACTGGCAACGCTTACGCCGGGCACGACCTCATCAACCAGCCCTGTAAGCTTCTTCACGAGCGCGGCCAGCAGCGAAGCCGCCACTCGCGGTTCTTTTTCGCTTTCCTCGGGCGGTTCGCGCGAACAGGAAACCGATTGGCTGCTCGATGGCAACGACAACAATCAATTGGATGAAGGCGGGATTGCGATTTTCTCCTCGATTGACGACATCCAGGAATTCAAAGTTCTGACCTACAATTACTCCGCCGAATACGGGGAACGTGCAGGTCCCACCGTATTGGTTACCACGAAGTCGGGAACGAACCAGTGGCATGGATCGCTGTTTGAGTTCTTCCGCAATACCAAGCTCGATGCCCGCAGCTACTTTGCTACTTCGGTGGAGAAATTTAATCTCAACCAGTTTGGCGGTTCGCTGGGCGGTCCGATCAAGAAGGACAAGACTTTTTTCTTTATTGACTATCAGGCCAAAATGCAGCGAAAAGGGGTGCCTTTCACCGGTTTTGTTCCCAGTACGCCGATGACGACGCCCGACGCCAATGGCGATTACGATTTCACCAACGATCCATCCGGTGTACCCCGGCCTGGCTTTGCCGCCGGTGCCCCCACCGTGAACTCGGACGGCTTTCCCAACATTGGTAATGCTTTCGTCGCCGGTGCGCCGCCGTTTCAGTGCGTGGGCGGCACCAACGTGGCCGAGCCGGTGAATCCGAATGGGACCCAAACACCCGGCACACCCTGCAATGTAATTCCCGCGGCCATGATTAATCCGATCGCCGCAAAGGTGGTTCAACTTTACCCTACGCCCAATGCCAACGCCGCAGGCTTCAACTACGTTAATGCGCCCGTCAGGAAACTAAACGAAGGCACCTGGGACGTCCGCCTGGATCACAATTTTTCCAGTAAGGACTCCGCATTTGCGCGCTTCAGCTACGATCAGGCCACGAACTTCGTGCCCGGGGGCTCGCCGACGTGGTCGGAACAAAATGCCTTTGGCAGCAACCAGCACATCGAAAACCACGGGCGCAATTTAGCGCTCTCGGAAACTCACGTTTTCTCCGCGAACATGATTAACCAGCTCAATGTCGGTTATAGCCGGATTTTCAATCACATTCTCTCTTTTGGTACCGGCACCTGCGAGGCCGCTCTGCTGGGCATTCCTGGCGCGGATCTGGCGAGTAAGTGCGATAGCGTAACCGGCTATCCCGCGAGCTTAAACCAGGCGCCACAGGAGTGCGAAAGTTGCGGCCTGACTTCGTTCGATATGACCGCCTACTTTTCTGTTGGGGATCGCGGATATGCGCCTTACCAGGGCGGAACGAACGTCTATTCGGTTTCCGATACGCTGGACGTGATTCGCGGCAAGCACAACATCCGGTTCGGCGCCGTGTTTCGCGCCGAGGAGATGAATGTAAGAAACAACGCATTTCAGGATGGTTTTATCGTACAGAATGGCTCTGAAACCGGGGACGACATTGCTGGTACGCTCATCGGAGGTCTCGGGGTTTTTGCCGCCCACGATCAAACATTTCTGGGAGCCACCACCGGCCGGCGCTGGAAGCTGTTTCGCCCCTTCGTGCAAGACGATTGGCGCGTAACCAGCAATTTAATCCTCAATCTCGGATTCGCCTGGGCCTTCGCAACGCCGGAAACTGAGGTCGAGAACCGGCAGGCGAACTTTGATGTTCAGAACCTTAAATGGTACGTTCCGTCGGGCAGCCCCGCATTGACTGGCTGCACGGTCTGCATCCCGACTGACGGGCGGGTGGGCATTCAATTTGACAAGACTAGCCTCGAACCGCGCATCGGATTCGCGTGGAAACCCATGGGTAGCGACAAAACCGCTGTTCGCGGGGGTTATGGCATCGTCCACGATTCCGCCTGGAATCAGGGAGGACAGGGACTGTGGCAGAACCCGCCGTTTTATGCGGAAGTGGATCCCTGTACCTTTTGTTTCGCCTTTGGCAGCGCGGTGGGTTCTCTGTCGAATGGTTTCCTTCTCGCGGCCGGGACTGCCTCGACTACGCCGGTCGCGGGCGGCGCCGTCTATACCTCTCCTGTAAATCCGCAAGCTTATACGGGCACGATTCAATCCCAGAACCGCAACTTCAAGCAGGGAGTAATTCAGCAATTCAACCTGAATGTTGAGCACCAACTGCCGGGAAATGTAGTGCTGACGGTGGGTTATGGTGGCTCACGCAGTGCACACATTCTGGTAAGCCAACTGAACGAAAACCTGTCATCTCCCACAGCATGCGGGGTGGTTCCCGGCTACACCCTGGGCTGCGGCTTCCCGTCGTTCCCATACGCAGCGCCCTTTCAGTCGGTCGACACCAACAACAGCATCGGCGCCGCCCGTTATGATTCGCTCCAGGTTAAGGCTGAAACCAAGAGCACACGGCACGGACTGTATGCCTTGATCGGCTACACATACTCCCGTAATTTCGATTCCGGGCTCACCGACGGCCTAGGCACCAACCCGGGCGCCCTTTATTACCCATTGCCCGGAACTGCGAAACTGGACTGGGGCCTGTCCCAACTGAACCTCAACGACAGTTTTACTGCTAGCGTCCTCTACAATTTGCCCTTCGGGAAGGGCAAGCGTTACGGTAGCGACTGGAACGGAGCCGCCAATGCCATCCTCGGTAATTGGCAGCTAACCGTAATTGAAAGAGCTACCTCCGGTTTCCCGCTGTTCGTGGTAGATAGCGCCGATGAGTCGGGAGTTTTCTTTTCATATAACGGGAATACCGTTCAGCGTCCGAACCAAGTGGGCGACCCCAATAAAGGAGGGCCGGTGGCGGCCAATCCGACTTGTGCCGCGCCCGCCAGTGTGCATACGCTTCAGAATTGGTTCAATCCCTGCGCCTTCGTGAAGGCTCCCACCTTTACGCTTACGAACGGAACGACTGTGGGAGAGTTGGGGACGGCGCCGCGCGCGCCAGTCTACGGCCCTCGCTTTGTGAACACTGATTTCTCGGTGATCAAAGATTTCCCATTGTCCTTCCGCGAGGGCATGAATCTGCAATTCCGGGCCGAGTTTTTCAACCTGTTCAACCACCCGCAGTTCTTCCTTCAAGGCTTCTCTGGCACAGGAGAACAGGACATAAACACGCCCTCCAGTTTCGGGGTAATCAATAACACAGTAAACAACGCGCGATTAGTCCAGTTTGCCTTGAGACTTAACTTCTAGTTGGCGCGAGTCGGATTACTGAGGGCAGGCTGGGCCAACAGCCTGCCCTTAAGTTTGCGATCACAAACTCTGGCGGGAGGAACAATGGGGCATTGTAGACGGAGACTCGCGCTGTTATTTCTATTGATCGGTCTCCTCCAAGGTTCTTCCGTGTCTGCCCAGCCGCGGCGCAAAGTAATTATCAATGAAGATTGCTCTGGTCCCGGTGGCAGCAACATGCAAACGCTGCTGGTGATGATCCAGTCGCCGCTGGTGGAAGTGCTCGGGATCACCGTGGTGAGCGGAGATCAGTGGCGCGACGAAGAAGTGGCGCACACGCTGCGTCTGCTCGAGATCATCGGACGCAAGGACATTCCCGTAGTGCCGGGAGCCGTCTTCCCTCTGGTGCGCCGGAGGGAAGAAGCGCAACGCTGGCAGCAGCGTTATGGGAAAGTGGCCTATGCGGGCGCGTGGGATGATCGCTGGTGGCACGAGCCCTTCGTTGTGCCGACGCTCCCGGAAGGTAAGCCCACGAGTAAACCCAGCAACGAAGACGCTGTTCATTTTCTGATCCGGATGGTGCGCAAATATCCGCACGAGGTGACGATCTACGAGGGCGGTCCTATGACCAATCTGGCGCTCGCCATTTCAATTGACCCGGAGTTTCCAGAACTGGCGCAGGAATTGGTATTCATGGGAGGGAGCTTCAATCCGCAGACAGACAATCCCGAGTTCGCCGCTAATCCGCGTCACGAGTTCAATTTCTGGTTCGACCCCGAGGCCGCGCAGGTCGTGCTACGGGCGCACTGGACGAAGATCGTCTGCACGCCGACCGATATTTCTATCAAGACTCACGTCACTCCAGCCATGATGAAGCAAATCGAGGCGAGCGGAACGGCGCTGGCCCGCTATGTGTCGCGGTTTGCGATGTATTCCCCGGGTGCTGACATCATGTGGGACGAGCTTGCCGCCGCCGCATGGATCGATCCAACCCTGATCACCAAGCGCGAATCTCGTTACATGGATCTTGATCTCGACCGCGGAGCGGGATATGGAAATACACTGACCTGGGCCGAAAAAGACAAACCCCCATTCGCTTCGAAGCCAGTCGAGGTTCAGGTGGACTTAGATTTGGAACGATTTTATCGAATGTTCATCAGCTTGATGAGCGCATCCACGCCGGGTGCTCACTGAGGCCGAAAGATTCTACTTTTGCTGCACGGCCGCTGGTTGGCCCTGCAATTCATATACGAACTGCTGCACTTCATGCCGCTGACGCTCAATCTCATCTGCCTCCTCTTTTGATATTTGTTCGTAGAGTCGCAGCTCTGCTTGCGCCTCTGAAGTTTTCCCCGCCTGCCGGTAGGCTTGCGCCAGGCGATAGTGGGCTTGTTCCAGCTGTGGACTAGCCGCGATCGCCTGCTGATATGCCAAAATTGCGTTAGCGAGATCTTTTTCATCCGAATAAAGAATACCGAGCTGGAAATACGCCAAGCCGAGTTTGGGATCGAGATGGATCGCCCTCTCCAGCAAAGGCTTGACTCGCGCCATCTGCAGAACATCCTGCGTCGAGTGCCCCAGCTTCCAGAGGCTGAGCGCGTAATAGTAATTGGCCAATGCATTGTCCGGCTGAAGTTTGACAAAGCGCTCGAGTCGCTCCGCAATCGCAGCGGATCGAGTTGCTTCGACCGCTTGTATTTTTCCCATCGAAAGGTAAGGTTCGGGATCGCCGGGATTGACGTCCGATGCCTCGCAGAGTCGCTGCATCGCCTGTTCGTAGAATCCCTGCGCGTACAGAGCCGCGGCGAGGCCAGTCAGCATCCTAATGGATTGAGGAAACAGACGATTGCCCTTATTAAAGACCTCGATGGCAGGCTCGGCTGCACGATGCAGAAGAAGTTCAGTTCCCCAGTCGAAGATATTCGACTCACTTGGGTTCAATTCCGCAGCACGTTGGTATTCTCGAACCGCTTCGAGCGGTTTACCCAGTTTCTCGTCAGAGTCAGCGAGCCGGTGATGCTGCTGGGCAATCGAATCGGGCTGATTGTCAGCAGGCGGTTTGCGCAAAGAGACAGTCTCTCTGGCTAGCGCTTCGCGGTTGCGCACAATCACGTCGGAGCCATGGCCGCCCAGATTCGTGGTATCCGTTACACCCGCTACTGTGAAGTGGGGCTCGTCGAAATACGCAGGTTCCGCTAACGGAGATTTTTGCGGTTCTGATGGCCTTGCAAGATCGAGAGTGAGATCCATTGCTCTGGATTCTCTCTGTTCCAGAGAAAAGTCACTCACAGTTGCATTTCGGTATCCAACCATCTCCACGTAGAGGTGATAGACGCCGGGACGAAGGGCCGAAAAGTAATAGGCTCCTGCTCGGTCGGTATGGACGGTGAGAGCTTGCGCGCCTTTTGCTTGTAGGGAAACGGTAGCGCCGACAACGGGGCGGCGGTCCGAATCTCGCACGACCCCGTGAAGACTCGCTGCTGGCTCGGAGGGTATTCCAACTTTTTGTGCCTGAATCGGCTGCCATTGAAGCGCTAGCGGAATAAAAAGTGCAGCCACTGGCAGCACAAAGCCTCTGGACCGTTGCCACACGATTCTCCTGAGCTCATCGCCGACATGGTAGCCTCGAAAAAATGGGTACATACGGTTCCGGTTGTCAGTGCACTTGAAACTTTACCGATGATACCGCTAAGGTCATGACGCACCCCAAACTCGCATAAAATTCTAGATTTCGAAACTGAAAGGTGGCGATGAAATTGCGGCATGATTGGCGCTTAGGAGCGGGGGTATTGCTGTTGTCATGCCTCACGTGCTGGGGCCAGGAAAAACGAAAAATCATCATCGATCAGGATGCCGCCGGACCTGCGGGGACGGATCAGCAGTCGATGCTTCTCTTGATTCAGTCGCCAAAGACCGAAGTGTTGGGTATCACGGTAGTGACAGGCGATCAGTGGCTTCATGAAGAAGTGGCGCACACCTTGCGCATGCTGGAAATCATTGGCCGAACAGATATTCCAGTCGTGCCCGGGGCGGAGTACCCGCTGGTCCGCCGACAACAGGATACGGAACTGTGGGAGGAACAGTTTGGCTCCGTGCCATGGCTAGGCGCATGGACTCCCAGGTTTTACCATCCGCCGAGCGGATTGGGAGCAATGCCGGAAGGCAGGCCTACCACTCAGCCTGTTGAAGAAGACGCCGCGCATTTTCTTCTGCGCATGGTGCATAAGTTTCCAAGCCAGATCACCATCTACGAAGGCGGCCCCATGACCAACCTGGCGCTTGCGATTTCGATCGATCCGGAATTCGCCGGACTAGCCAAAGAACTGGTATTCATGGGCGCCAGCCTGAACCCGCGGACTGACGATCCTGAGTTCGTCAACACTCCCTCGCACGAATTCAATCTTTGGTTCGATCCAGACGCGGCTCATATTGTATTGACGGCACACTGGAACAAAATCGTTTGCACTCCGGTGGATATTTCCGTTAAGACGAGACTCACTGCGGATTTAATCAATTCCATTAAAACAGCGGACTCGCCTGCCGCACGCTATATCGGCAAGTACGCCCGGCTACGAGGCAACTACAACTTTTTGTGGGACGAACTGGCGGCTGCTGCGTGGCTTGATCCGACATTGATTACAAAGAAGGAAACTTTTTTTATGGATGTCGATTTGGATCGTGGCGCCGGCTACGGCAACACGCTTACTTGGACGGAGCAGAACAAGCCTAAGACCGAAGTGCAGCCGGTCGAAGTGCAGGATGATCTCGATCTCGAAAAGTTCTACAAGATGTTTGTCGATTTGCTGAGCGCACCAACGCCAGGAAAGAATCAGCGATGATCAGTCTTCGCCTCATCGGGGAAGCTGCGCCAGCATGGTCTGCGCCTGCGCGTGATCTGGATGCTGCTTCAGGAGTTGGAGCAGGACAGCCCGCGCTTGTTTCGGCGCGTCTTCTATGGCGTAGACTCTGGCGAGGTTTAGATAAGGTTGATCGAACTCGGGCGCGATGCGGATGCATTCTTCAAAACTCGCGACCGCCTCATCTCGCCGGTGCGTTCGCAGGTAGAGTATCCCGAGATTGTTCAAGGCTTCCGGATAACCGGGCCGAAACTTTAAAGCTTGCTGTAGATGCTCGTATGCACGCGCCGTATCATCGGCCTGCGCAAACACCATGCCCAGGCCGTAGTTCGCTTCCGGATCGTTGGGACTAACCTCAAGAGAATGCTCAAAAATCTTGCGCGCCTCCTCCCATCGTCTTTGTTGGCGATACGCATTTCCCAGGTTGTTGAGCGCGACCAGATGATCGGGTCTCAAGTGCAGAGCTTGCTGAAATGAGCGTATTGCTTCATCGGTGCGGCCTTCACGCGTATCGAGAAGGCCGAGATTATTCCAGGCATTCGCCAAAGTATCGGGAGAGCTGGCCTGAAGTGTGGTGGCGCGTTCAAAGCTCTCACGCGCCTGGGCCGTTTTCTGCATGCTTAAATAGGAGCTTCCGAGGCCGTAAAGAGCCTCGGCACTGGACGGATCGTCACGGAACGCTTGCTCAAACGAGGACGCTGCTTGATCGAAATAGCCTCGCTGGAAAAACACCGAGCCGTAGGATAGATAGTTGCGCCCGAACTCAAAGGTCTCCGTAGCTCCCGGAAAGGGCAATGCTCGCGCTAAGCGCTCGGCGTTAGTTTGAGGAATGTGGCGAAATTCTAGTTCAACATGGTCCGGGTTCAGCGGCCCTTGATAGACCTTAACGATCTGTCCCTGCTCATCGATCAAGAATGATGTTGGCAGACCAAGGTCTCGATGACGATCAAACAGGTAGCGATAGACAATGTTGTAAATGCCGGTAAAGTCATCCGATCCACGAAGAATGGGAAACGTAAGGCTTTGCTGGCGTGCGAACGTCGCCAATTTTTCGAGGTCAACCTGATTCTCAACATTCACAGTGAGCAGTTGAAGGCCCTGGGCCGCCCACCGGGCGTGGAGGCGACTGAACCCTTTTAGATTCTTCCGGCAATCGGCCGACTGTGTGACCCAGAGGTTGAGCAACACGGGTTTTCCGCGAAGCGCCGGCAAGGTCCACAATTTTCCGGCTATGTCAGGAAGAGAAAAATCTGGCGCCGCTACGGGCGCCAGCAGCCAGGTCTGCACCGTCGCGGGGAGCGCTTCGGGTGTTTGCGCCGTAGCAGCGGCAAATTGGGCGGGAGTGGACGGTTTTGTTTTGAAAGCTTCGATCCGAGAAGGTTCCGATCCCTCTGTTACCCAGATCCTGTGGTTGGCGGGTAGATCCTCCAAGTTTTGCACCAGCCCGCTGGGCCAGCGAATCGAAGCTCGCACTTGGCCGCTGGCTTCTCCAAGGCCGAAGAATAGTTGCTTGCTGTGCTGGGAGAGAAATCCCGAGCCGGCTTGCAGCATGCGAGTCTGGCGGCCCAGTTCGGTTTCCACCGTAATCGCGGCGCCGATCGCATCACGGTTACTCTTCGTACCCCGCAGATGGAAGATAATCGACTGCGGAAGATTCTCAATCACGTTCTTCAACACGCGCAACGGCGGACCGTTACGGTTTTTCAGGAACAGCTCCTGCCGGCCGTCATGGTCGAAATCGGAGACGGCAAATGCCCTGCCATCCTCAATGAAGTCCATTCCCAGGGCTCCCGAAACGTCAGAAAATGTTCCATCGCGGTTGTTCGCATACAGCACATTGCGCTCGAAGCCACTCCAGGTGCCGTCACTACGAATCAGTTCGTTGATCGCGCTCCATCCCTGTTCGTAACCATGAGAAGGCTTTGCTTGGTCAGGCGAATTGGCCACCACTTGCCGCCAGAAAAAACTGTTTAGATCCTGCCGCGACTCGCCGGAAATCATGCCATTCGCAATGTAGAGATCGGGAAAGCCGTCGTGATCGAAATCAAAGGCATCGCTCGACCACGACCATCGGCCCATGCCAACTCCTGCGGAAGTGGTTTTATCCCGAAATGCGCTGCCATTGTTTTGCAACAACGAATTGCCCACGGCATGCTTCCGGTAGAGAGCACGCACTTCCGCAGACGCATCTTTTTTGAATATCCCTTGGTTTGAAATGCGCTCGCCGGCAGCGGTGAACATGTCCGCAACGTAAAGATCCTCGGCACCGTCATTGTCATAATCGAACCAGGAGACGCTCATGCCCGCACCGATATCCTCAACCCCAGCTTGGCCAGCCACATCGGTGAAGGTCCCGTCTCCATTATTGCGGTATAAATTCTTTCGCCCGAAATCGTTGACTACATAGAGGTCGGGCCAGCCATGGCGGTTGTAATCGCCCCACCCGCAGCAAAAGCTGTAACGCGTGTTGTTCTGATTGAGACCCGATTCGGTAGTGACGTCGCGGAAGGTTCCATCGCGATTGTTTTGGAACATGAAGTTGGGAGGGCCGTTCTCGGCGTCATGATAGGGAGTCGGATATTTGTATTGATCTGTTCCTTGATAAAAAACATAGAGACAGAAATAGATATCGAGCCACCCATCGCGGTCATAATCGGCGATGGCCGCGCCGGTAAAGGTTCCTTGCGGAGGGTTGGCAAATTGAAATGCGTTGGGCTTCTGTCGAAACTTGCCATCGCCTTGGTTCAAAAACAAAAGCGGGCCGTTCGCGCGGACGACGACTACATCCTGGCGGCCATCATTATCGAAGTCGGCCAATAGTGCGCACGCGGTGTTTTCCAGGATGCCAAGACCGGAGGCTCCGGTGATGTCCTCGAACGTTCCGTCGCCGCGGTTTCGGTAGAGCCGGTTGGGCAGACCAGCAGGCTGGCAAATGTAGAGGTCATCGAAGCCGTCATCGTCGATGTCGGCGACTGAAATTCCATTGTGTCCGTAAATATCGATACCGCATGCTCCGTCGAGAACTGTGCGCCAGTAATCGACGCCACGAAGCATTTGAGCCGAGTAGGAAGAATTGGCGCCGAGGGCCGACGCAGTGATATCCACAAAAGCCGGAGAGGTGGAGCGGCTTTGGGTTTCGTCGAGCGCCTGCCAACGCCGAAGCCGAAACTCAGCGGACGAAGAGGGTTCCCACTCAAGGTCCCAATAGCCAACGCGCTGCTCGCGATAAAAACCACTGCCCTCGCCCACGAATTCGTAACGCACGCGAGTTTTCAACCACTCGGGAAGTTGAAGAGAAGAGGTTGAGTTGGGGTCTATGCTCGTCAACTGGAACTCTGCGGTCAGGATCCGGGAAAAAACACTCATGGTGGAGCGCAACTCATGAAGAAAAGCATCTTGGCCGAGTGAAGCCCCGGGACTGAATTTGTTTTGCCGAACCTCGAGCGCCGCGCCGGAACGCACCAGCGTCGAGCTAGCCGGTCGCAACCTTGAACCCAGGAAGTCAGGGGCAAGGATCTTTTCGAATGCGTGCGTTTCCCGCGGAGATTGAAACAAGCTCGAACGCCATTCCGCCAGGACACCAGCGATCTGGTCGTGGTATTTTTCGGTGATGAATTCGTCCAGGCCAGCTTGCGTTTTGAGGAGAATGGCATCGAGCGGCCTTTGAGCCCGATAGTGAGGATGCAGGCGAAACTCATTCTCGGAAGAGAACTGGGCCGCATTAAAAGCATAGAAAGGCGAGAAAGCTAAACCGCGCAGGCAGGCCGGAACCATCGCGGCAGAAGCTCCCTGGCAGCAACGCGCGAGAAAGTTGCGCCGGCTCGGGTTTACAAGATCATAATCGACCGGCTGACACTTCTTCGCTGCCCGACTCAGAGCAATCCCCCCCGACTTCCCCTGCAGGACCGGAATCTAACAGCCATATCCGAGGCCGTCAAGGTTAGGGGGAAGCGGGGGAAGCGGGAAGCGTCTGTGGTTAAATCAAACCATGTTCGCCCGGAAGATTAGTGTGGAGTATGAGGAGCGTGGCCATAGGGTTCCGTGTCCTCTGAAATGGCTGGACAGTTTCTCCATGCGTAACTTTACGAACGCCAGCGTCTTTGACGATACAGTGCCAGTCTCCGATGGGCGTTTGGAGATCGGCACAAATGTTCCTTTAGACCAGCTCCAGGAGGCCATGGAGGATTGGTTCCGACGCAAGAATTACCTTCCGCGTGAGTCGAAGTTATCACTGCGAGAGATCTAACGGGCGTTAGGGACTATGGTCGGATGCGCCTTAGTCCTCCACCTTTCTCGTACCATCTTGTAGGTGGGGGAAAGAAGTCAGGACGGCCGGTGAAGCGAGTATTCGCGCGCTCGGCCGCCTAGCCTAGTCTAGTCTAGTCTAAGCCTAGGGTGTTCCGAAGCCCCGGAAACCCCGTGCAAAACCTCTTGGCTACTATAAGTACTGTATTTCAGCGGTTGAGGGATTCTGCGAAAGTGGCAGGCGACTTTGCAGCGGCTACTGCTGAGGTGCGGATGATGGACTATCGATTGCAGCTGTTCCCGATATCCGGCACTGGTGACACCGAAATGTCTTTAAGCGAGCTGTGGGACAATCTACCTGCGAACTGGGAGGACGCGAATGTTTTCCCTTCTCGCCTTGTCTGCAATTCCGGCTTCGACTCCGCTCACGATACAAGGCGCTCGAACCGGAACACGGTGCTCGGAATCGGACTGGCAGTGATCGCCAGCGCGAGCTTTTGGATTGCAGCAGGGCTGATGGTGGCGCGCCTCTGGAGGTAGGGCCTTGCGCCCCGGCGACTCTTAATTCAAGCTCGTTCGTTTCCCAGCCTATTGGTCATAGTGCAGCAGCGACATCACGTCGTAGCCTTTGAGCTTCTCGCGCCCTTTCAGGAAATCCAATTCCACGATAAATCCGAGCCCCGCAATTTCTGCCCCGAGTAAAGATGCCAACCTGGCTGTGGCTTCGGCCGTGCCCCCGGTGGCCAGCAGATCGTCAACGATTAACACGCGCTGGCCTTTCTGAATAGCGTCCTTGTGCATTTCCAGAGAGTTCGTGCCGTATTCGAGCGCGTAATCGAACTTCACAGTTTCGGCGGGAAGTTTTCCAGCCTTGCGCACGGGGACAAATCCGGCGTTCAAGCGGTAGGCAAGGGCAGGCGCGAAGATGAAGCCGCGAGCTTCCATGCCTAAAACCAGGTCGATGTTCTGCTTGAGGTAGTGCTCGGAGAGTCTATCGACTAATGTGGCGAAGCCTACTTTGTCTTTCAGTAGTGTTGTAATGTCGTAGAAAAGGATCCCCTTCTTGGGGAAGTCAGGCACCTCGCGAATCAACCGCTTGAGTTGGTCTGCATTCAGACCTGAGTTAGAGGACAAACTACCACGCTCCTTCAATGCGAAATGAGGTGATTCCGGCAGCGGCCCGGGTGTCGGATTCTTCTACCGCATCCACGCGAGCCGCGCGGGGCCCCTGGCGCAGACGCAATCGCAAGCCGGAGAGTTGATCGCGCGTGCCTTGAGCAAGAACTTCCACGCTGCCGTCGGTGTTATTGCGCACCCAGCCTGAGATGCCGAGAATGTGCGCCTCGCGCTCGACAAACCAGCGGAACCCGACGCCCTGTACTCGTCCACGGACCACAAAGCGGCGCGCTTCAACTGCTTTTTCGGCGGAAGTCATGAATGAAAATGCAGAAGTCAAAACTAAGAATGCCGAAGTAAGGACCGTCTCTGGGTTTCAACTTCTGCATTTTGACTTCTGACTTTGCTTATGCTCGCGACAAATATACGCCCTCGGCAGTGTCAACCTTGATCTTCTCGCCTTCGTTGATGAAGGGCGGAACCTGCACTACCAGCCCAGTCTCAGTCTTCGCGGCTTTGGTGACGCTCGATGCGGTCGCGCTCTTAAGCCCTGGCTCGGTCTCGACCACGGTAAGCTCCACGGTCTGCGGCAGCTCAATGCCCACTGCCTTACCGTCGAAGAACTCAACCTTAATCTCCAGATTGGCAATCAGGTAGTCCACAGCGTCGCCGAGAACGTCTTTAGTGAGATGAGTCTGCTCGTAGTTTGACGTGTCCATGAAGTAGTAGTTGTCGCCGTCGGCATAGAGGAACTGCATATCGACCTCATCCACGTTGACCTTCTCGATGGGATCGGGCGACCGGAAGCGGTGTTCGAACATGGCGCCGGTGCGCAGGTTGCGCAGCTTAGCCTGGATGAAGGCGCGCAGGTTGCCGGGCGTGCGATGTTCGACGGCGAATACGGAGTGCAGATCATTGTTGTGCTTGATGATCATGCCGGGACGCAGTTGGGTGGCAGGGATCGACATTTGCTGGGAACAATCTCCTTCGAATAAGTGCGGTTTGCTAAGTCAGCGGAAGGCGGGCAGGCCACATTTTCCGCTGCACAAGGGTTAATAAGTTATTTTACACTCACGTCGAGGGAAAGGAAACCTTCCCAAAGCTGCACTCATCGTAGATAGACCACATTCGTTGCCTTTGGTAGATTCGCGTCGGACCCTTGCGGAAGACTAAGATTGCAGCTGGCGAGATATCGGCTAGTGACGACAAGCTTGTACTTCACAACATATAGAAACGAGGTCAAAATCATGCGTTCTGGAAGTTATGAATCTTCTGAGGGAATACACCTGGGCACGGCGGTTACCTTTTTCTTGATTGGACTCGGGGCTGGAGCGATGACAGCGCTCGCGCTCGCTCCAAAGAGTGGCAAACAATTCCGTAAAGACTTGAAGCGCGGCTATAATGATGCCAAGGACACGCTGCAGGATTGGACTGAAGAGGCTAAAGATCGCGTCCGGGACGCCAAGGAGCGTGTGCGCGACGTGGCCGAGCGAGGCGCCGATCTGGCAGACGACCTTCGCGGCAAAGTGGAACCGCTCCGGAGAGTGGTCAGCCGAGGATAGCGATTTACTGCTACGACAGACTCCTCGAAGAAATGTAGCTGAGCTGCTAGCGAAAGATTCCGGCGAAAAATCCTTTGATGCGTCGCATCAGGCCATGCTGCTGAGGCTTCAATGCGGCGCTAGCGGCGGGCGGTTGCACCTGCGGCTCAAGCCGGACCGATCTGGCGGAGGATTCCATCACGGGAAGCGCAGCTGCCTCGTCTGCCACCGCGGCAGCGGAACTCTTCCTGGCCTGGAACACCAGGGGCGCATCGACCTGAACGTGGAATTCATTCGCTTGCGCCGGGGGCAGGCGTTGGATTTCGGGTCCGCTGGAGAGCGTTTGCCGCCCGTCGGTTTCTCGCCCACCGCTGCCTGGGGCCTCATCGGTTTCTCTCGCAGCGTTCTCCGGTGAGGCATTTTGGGCAAGGCTCATATTTGTCGGCGACTCGGAATCCGGGATAACTTTCGCTGGAGCGTTTTCCGTTCGAATCACCGGAACTGGCGGCGGACAGCCACATTCGAGGGGGACATCGGCGTCGACTTTATCGATCCGGCCAGAGTGAAACATCGCCTGTTCAGTGGGTTTCACCTGGTAAACGCGGTCCCCGATGAGCTCTGAAACCGTCGCTGGGGAAGCGTTACCTCGAAGGCTGCGCACGCAAGTATTGCCGTGAGAGTCTGCGCTAACGGCGTAATGAAATTCTCCCGGTCCCGCGAAAAGAATTCGAAAATCCGGAGTCAGAACGGTATCAGCGGATGTGTCGAGGGCGTAGTGAGTCTCGAGCGCCCCCGTGCTCAGGCCCAGCATCAAGTCCCTTGCATTCCTTGAAGGCGTCACCGAAAGCGTTGTTCCGGGACAAACGCGAACCTCGCCTCCTCTTGACAGCTGCAATACGGCAGTTTCATTGCCGGCGGTCAGAGAGGATCCCGCGGCAAACCGGCTACCCGCTAAAACAACTTCACCAACCCCGCTGGTCACCGGTACCGCGGCCACCGAGGTAGTTGGCGATAACGAAAGCACTTTTGGGGACTCGGCGGGGGGCGTCTTGCCGGCGGCATTTGTGTCTTCAGGGGGCTTTAGCCGCACCAACAGCCGGTTTTCCGCAGTATCCAAGCTGTAACTGTACGGAACCAGGAGGTCGAGAACGACCCTCATGAGGGGAGGATCTTTCCGGTATTGCTCGGTTCGAATGGTTAGAATGTTTTCCTGCAGCACTGGAATTCGCTTACGCTCCAACCCTGAGCGCGCATCAGGTAGGTCGATCACCAGTCTGGGAGGCGAGTCGAGCGATTGAATCACGGGTACGATGGGATGACTGGAAACGATCTCAACGGTCGGCAGGCCGCGCTCATGCACCACTCGTACACTCGTAACCACCGCTGGCTCCGGACGGGCGGAAGCGGCCTTTCCCTTAATACCCTGATTCTGCGAAAAGCCCTGCGCGAGCGCCAGAGCGAGCAGCAGCACTACCCGAACAAATTGGAGGCCCGGTCGCGACAAAGAAATCCTTTGGGAATGGCTGACCTTCTAGGAACCTTATCATTTCTCAGGAGGGTAAAGAAGTACAGAAGTGCGGGCTAACGGACATCGCCGGAATTTGTCGGTATTCCAGGTTTAGCTTTCGGCAAGGAACTCGTATTCTTCAATCACGGCTGCCACAGCCATTTTGCCCTCGATGTTGCCATTTTCTATCCGGACCACGCGCCCTTTGCACTGCACACGGATGCTCTCTGTAAGGGTTATTTCTGGCGGAAGCGTAAGAGTGAAGCCGATGGGCGACCCCTGCTCGATGGGCGAATCCAGGTAAAGGCAAATGCCGCGCGCGCTAACGTCCCGAATTTGGGCGGATTCACTGGGGTTCGTGCTTTCACCGCGGTTGACGACTACCGGAATTCGAAGCGCGAAGCGTCGCGCAGCCCTTTTTTCTTGCTGGGCTTCTGCCATGCGTTACTCCAAACTAATGAAATGGCGCAAAACTATGCTCAAGAATGACTTTTGCCGGGCACTCCCGTCAATACCACCCTTGGGGAGGGGAGTGGCCCATTCTGGCGAGGGGAACGCTAAGAGGCACTCATAAACGAGATGGTAAGCTTAGACTAGGACGCTCGCCATGGTCTTCATTCTCGACAATTACGATTCCTTTACCTACAACCTGGTTCAGTATTTCGGCGAACTGGGAGCCGAGGTGGAAGTTCGCCGCAACGACCAAGTCACAGTTGCCGAGGTCGATAGTTTGGGGCCGGAACGCATCGTGATCTCGCCAGGGCCGTGCACGCCGCAAGATGCAGGCATCAGTATCGAGCTCGTGAGGCACTTTGCCGGCAAACTACCGATTCTCGGTGTCTGCCTGGGGCATCAGGCCATCGGCGCGGCTTTTGGCGGCCGCGTAGTGCGCGCCCCGCACCTGATGCACGGCAAGACCAGCGCAGTGACGCACGATAACAAGAGCATCTTTTGCGGCCTGCCCACGCCAATGACGGCCACTCGTTATCACTCCCTGATCGTGGAAGAGAAAGACTTACCGACGGAGCTTGAGATTAGCGCCTGGACCGCGGAAAAAGACGGAACCCGCACCATCATGGGCTTGCGCCATAAAAAGTTTGCCGTCGAGGGAGTGCAGTTTCATCCCGAGAGTGTGTTGACGGACGCGGGGAAAAAGTTGGTGGAGAATTTCTTAGCTATCAATACCAGCCTTAGCTGCCGTTCCTAGCTCTATCCACCGCCCTCAACAGCGCCTGAGCTTTGCTCATTGACTCTTCGAACTCGCCTGCCGGTTCGGAATCCGCCACAATTCCAGCTCCCGCCTGCAAATAAGCGCGTTTGCCTTGCATGAGCATGGTTCGAATGCCGATGCAGGAATCGAGGTTACCGGCGAAATCCGCATACAGCACTGATCCACCATAGATGCCGCGGCGCACGGGTTCCAGTTCTTCGATGATCTGCATGGCGCGGACCTTCGGTGCTCCGCTCAGCGTGCCCGCAGGAAAACAGGCAGCGAAAGCGTCGAGTGCACTAAGATCCTCTCGCAGCCTGCTTTCCAGGGCCGAGACCAGGTGCATCACATGGGAGTAGCGCTCTACGTACATCAAATCCTTCACTTTGACCGAGCCGTATTCGCTGACGCGGCCTAGATCGTTGCGGCCCAGATCAACCAGCATGACGTGCTCGGCGCGTTCTTTTTCGTTGTTGCGCATCTGCTGCTCCAGGCGCAAGTCTTCGGCCTCGTCACGTCCGCGCGGATGAGTTCCCGCTATGGGGCGGTATTCCAGCTTCCGTCCAGTCACGCGCACCAGCATTTCGGGAGAAGAGCCGAGCACCTGAGTCTCGCCCATCCGCAGAAAATAGAGATACGGCGAAGGATTGACCTGGCGCAAGGCGCGATAAAGGTCGAAGGGCTCGACCCCGGGGATGAAATCGAGCCGCTGCGAAAGCACCACTTGAAAAATGTCTCCTGCAGCAATGTATTGCTTGCATCGCTCAACGCCGCTCAGGAATTTCGCACGCGTGGTTCCCGCGTGGATATTAAGTTTGCTTGCCTTTGCCTTCGGGGACTTGCGCCACATCGCCGGGCGCAATCCCGCCGTAAGTTTTTTTTCGAGCGCGGCTATATCGCGCAGTGCGCGGTCATAGGCGCCCCGCGGACTCTCTCGCGAAACGTCTGCCGACGCGACGATGTGAATTTGGTGGCGTAAATGATCGAAGGCTAGCAGCCGGTCGAAGAACATTAATTCGCAATCGGGAAGAGAGAGATCGTCCTTAGCATGTTCGCCGATCTTTTCAAGTTGCCGCACCACATCGTATGAAAAATAGCCAACAGCGCCCGCCGTGAAGGGCGGGAGCCCAGGCATCGAGGCTGGCTGATGCTCGCTCAACAATTGCTTCACGAAGTGAAACACGTTCCCTTCATATTGCTCGCGCTTCCGTCCGCGCTCGATCTCGATGGTTGAACCCCGCGCCCGCAGCCGCATGTAAGGACGCGCGCCCAGAAACGTGTAGCGCCCAATCTGCTCGCCACGCTCGTTCGATTCGAGCAGAAAGGCGTGCGGCTCTTGGTCCGCAATGGCGAGGAACGCTGACACCGGCGTGAGCAGATCGGCGCTGACCGATTTCACAACCGGCACCAGGTTCGCTGAACGCGCCAGATGCAAGAATTGTTTGTACTCTAGGTTAATCATGCGCGGGTTTAATCATTCGAAATAAGGCACGTTAGGATGAGGTCGGCGGCTCTGTTGCAACCTCGCGGTTCATTATAGGGGAGACGCTACCGAGGGCGTCGTCGCCCCTTACGTGCTACCTAATGGCAGAGCGGATTGGCGAGCATGTAGCAGTACCACCGAAGTTTCTATCTGACGCGAGGGAATCCTCCAGTAAGTCTTCAGCAGTCGGTTCTTCTCCATCGTCGAGACCGTGCGAACACCATGGCGCTCGTAATAGTGGATCGCCCACCCGGCGGCCGCCCAGGCGCCGACCTGCAACGGCGCGGCCCCCTGGCTTGACCTGCAAGCGTAGTGAGTAGCGCGCCGCCAATGCCTTGACCTGATGACCGGACAGCACATACGCGTGGCGGATCATGGTAATTTCGCTCACCTTCTGAATCCCCATACGGAAGACGGCCCGCATCTCGGCATTCTCGTCATTCCCTGGAATAGACTGTGAAATCGTGAACATGAACCAATCCGGCAATTGACGGACGCATCCCTTAGTCCGAAGATGGCAGGGGAAGATACCAAGCAAACGGGGCCGGGTGCGGTCACGAGCCTATGCGGATTAAGTTCTGGGGCGTGCGCGGTTCCACGCCTACCCCACAACCCGAGAACATGCGCTACGGAGGAAACACCTCCTGCGTCGAAGTGCGATTCGGCAACCGCATCTACATCTTTGATTGCGGCACTGGATTTCGCGTGCTCGGCCAGCAACTGCAGAATGAATTCGGTGACCGGCCGTTCTCCGCCCACGTCTTCGTTTCACACTTTCATTGGGACCACATTCAGGGGATGCCGTTTTTTCGTCCCATGTATGCGAATGCTGAAAACCGTTTTGTGTTCCAGTGTTCCAGCCGCACGCGCAGCCTCAAACAAGTCCTCGCCGACCAGATGGCAGCCCCCTACTTTCCCGTGAAAATCGATGAAATGAAGGCGAAGCGCGACTTCCATGACATCGAGAGCGGACGAGTCACACTAGAGGATGGCGCGCAACTGCAGACCGCGTGGCTCAATCATCCTCAAGGATGCATGGGCTTCCGACTCGAAACCAAAGACGGTGTGCTCGTCTACGCCACCGACAACGAGCCAGGCGATGCCGGCTTCGACAAGGCCGTGCGCAATCTGGCTGAAGGCGCGGATGTGCTTATCTACGACGCGCAATACCTTCCCGAGGAATACGAGGCGCGCCGCCGCGGCTGGGGTCACAGTCACTGGCGCGAAGCCGTCAATGTAGTGATGGAGAGCGGAGCGAAAGAGCTGGTGTTGTTCCATCACGACCCCGAGCATACTGATGCGGTGATCGACAAAGTTGTGCACGAAGCCCGCAACTACTATCCCAAAGTGCGCGCCGCCTCCGAGGGCATGGAGATCAAGCTTTAGTCGGTATATCGGTAGTGGTCAAACCGGCAGCGCAAATTCAGAGGATACAAAGGGTGACGAATCCTGACTTGAGGCTGCGACGTTCATCTGCTCTTTCTTCGTCTCTCGTCGGCAGAATTCATACCGGGGAAGTACTCTTGATCCTGGCATGGCCTGAGGAGCCATACTTCCTCAGGCGAACCGTAGCCACGAGCGTAAGCTCGGTTCGATACACCATACGTTTTCAACTTGCTCCAGTTCCACCAGCTGCACACGGACGGTCGGCAGCAGCAGCAGATCAGCTTGTATTCCTCCGAAGAAGCAGACGTAACAGGCAGGAGGCACGAGCCGTTTCCGTAGGGGCTAAAACCAATCAAGTATCGCGTGCAACATTCCGGACACTCCACGCAATGACGCAGACGAGCAGACATAAGATATATCGACCAAAGTAAGTTCGTTGTGTCGGCGCCGTTGGACGTTTGCGGACGTTGTTGCTCCCGAACCCGAATCTATGCCTTGATTTCACGAAATTTGGGCGCTGACAAGGCCCACTCGCGCCTTTCTGACGGGCTTAGCAATGTCCGTCTACAATGGGTAAATCCATTTGGAATTCTTATCATAATGAGGAGAAAAAGATGCAACGCAAGGCAAGCGCAGTTTGGAAGGGCGGACTGAAGGATGGGAAGGGAACGATTTCGGCGCCGGGCGGAGTGCTGAAGGACACGCAGTATTCGTTTACTTCGCGGTTTGAGAACGGGCCCGGAACAAATCCCGAGGAGTTGATTGCGGCGGCGCACGCGGCGTGTTTTTCGATGGCACTTTCGGCCCAGCTGGGCGGGGCGAACTTGACGCCGGAGAGCATCAGCACAAACGTGACCCTGACGATGGAGAAACAGGATTCGGGCTGGACGATTACATCGAGCCACATCGATGTGGTGGGCAAGGTTCCGGGGGCAGACGCGGCGGCGTTTCAGAAGTACGCGGAAGCGGCAGAGAAGGGGTGTCCCGTATCGAAGGTGTTGAACGCGAAGATTTCGATGACGGCGAAGTTGGGATAGGGAAGCGATCCAAACGCGCGATTATTGCATCGCAAAAGCACGACACTTCGCGTGGCTCGCTCAGGTCCCTCGCTAAGAATGCTTGCTCGCGATGACAACGCGCATCTGTGGTTTGACAGGGTTTGACAGGGCTGTAAAATAGAGCGGAAGTCTTCATGACACGGCGGCCTCGCGGCCGCCGCTGCATTGCAGTCCAAGATTGCCATCGTGGCGGAATTGGCAGACGCGCATGGTTCAGGTCCATGTACCGGCAACGGTGTGGGGGTTCGAGTCCCTTCGATGGCACCAAAGAATATTCCTGGCAGGTCCTTCTTGTTTTGATCCAGCTGTGAAGTAAACTCTTCGAATGCAAAATCCGCTGCAATTGATTCTCTGGCGGAGCGTCCTGCTATTTGGGTTTTTTCTAACGTTGACGGGGGTGTGTGCAGCGCAAGAGCTGGCCATCACCATGGATGATCTGCCACTGAATGGATCGCTGCCGCCGGGGGTAACTCGGGTGGAGACTACAAGAAATGTGCTGGCGATTCTGAAGAAGCGGCACGTGCCTCCGGTATATGGATTCATCAATGCAAAGAAGCTGCAAGGAAATCCCGATGGCGCGGAAGCGCTGAAATTGTGGGCTGCCGCCGAGCCGGTGGGCAATCACACTTATTCACATATGGATCTCGAGCAGAACAGCGCCGAGGCGTTTGAGCGCGAGATTGAAGAGGACGAACCCGCGCTGGAATTGCTCGACGCGAGGGATAACTGGCACTGGCTCCGTTATCCGTATTTGCGTGAGGGAGATACGGTTGAAAAGCGGCGTGCGGTGCGGGCCTATTTGAAGGCGCGCGGCTACAGGATTGCGCAGGTGACGTTGGACTGGGAAGACTACTTGTGGAACACGGCGTACGCGCGGTGCGTGGCAAAAAACGATTCAAAATCCATCGAATGGCTGCGGTCGAGCTACTTGAATACGGCTTCGGAATTCCTTGATCTAGGCCGTGAGCAGGCGAAGCTGATCTATGGGCACGAGATCAGTTACGTGCTGCTGATGCATCTGGGAGCATTCAGCAGCACGATCCTGCCCGAAGCGCTGGACCTGTTGAAGAAAAAAGGATTCAAGCTGGTGACGCTGGAGGAAGCGGAGAAAGACGCGGCGTATGAAGGCGATCCAGATGTGGGGCTGCATGATGCGGGCACTCTGCTGGATCAGTGGATGCAGGTGAAGCAGATAAAGTATCCAGTACACCCGGAGAAGCCTTATAAAGAGATCGAGGTGGTGTGCCAGTAAGGTTCGGCCGGCTTCACTGGGGAACCCCAAGGGTAGTGGTTGAAAATGCTGAAAGCCGATGGCGACGCAAGCGCAAGAGATCCTCAACTTCGCGCACGATAACATTGTAAAAGGATACGCATCCCCAATTTGCGAATCTCTCCTTCCCGTATAATTCAGGCACTCGCTATGCCTGTTTCCCTCTATCAAATTGTTTCATCCACTCGCAGGAAAGTTGCGGAGGCGAAGCGTGCTACGGATTTGCCCGAATTGGAGCGGAAGGCGGAACGGCATTTGCCGCGCGGGTTTCGGCGAGAGCTTGAGAAGCGAAGCAGAAACGGCGTCGCCGTGATTGCGGAGTTGAAAAAGGCGTCGCCATCGAAAGGACTGATCCGGGCGGCGTTTTGTGTTGAGGACTTGGCGCGGGAACTGGAGGCGGCGGGAGCGGCGGCGCTTTCGGTGTTGACGGACGAGGAGTTTTTTCAGGGGTCACTGGGGAACTTGCGGACCGCTTCGGCGGCGGTGAAAGCGCCATGTCTGCGGAAGGATTTTATTTTGGATGAATTTCAGCTGCTCGAGGCGCGGGCGAATTCGGCGGATGCGGTGTTGTTGATTGCGGCCGCTTTATCACAGGCGGAGTTGCGCGTGCTGGCGCGGGCCGCTCGCGATCGCGGGTTGGACGTTTTGTGTGAGGTGCATGACGAAGAAGAGCTACAGCGGGCTCTGGACACGGAGTGCGATTTGATTGGGGTGAACACGCGCGATCTTCGGACGTTCAAAGTGGATGCGGAGACGGCGTTCCGGCTGGCAGAGAGGCTTCCGAAGAATGTGCTGAGAGTAGCGGAGAGCGGGATTCGGTCGGGAGAAGATATTGCGCGGCTGCGGGCGGCTGGATATCAGGCATGTTTGATTGGAGAGTCGCTGATGCGAGCGGAGCGGCCGGGAGAAGCGCTGCGTTCTTTAGTTGCGAGTAGCGAGATGCGAGTGCCGAGTAGCCGGTAGCTGGGCTGCGCGCAATTCTTTTCCGCCTATAGCGGACAACTGGGTATATGACTTGGGTGAAGATTTGTGGGATGACGAATTTGGAGGATGCGCTTACCGCCGTTGACGCAGGGGCGGATGCGGTGGGATTTGTGTTTTATGAAAAGAGTCCGCGGAACGTTAGTGTAGAGACGGCGCGGGAGATTGTGGAGAAGCTGCCGGAGAGCGTGGAGAAAATCGGAGTATTTGTCCATGGTAGCCAGCTTGATCCGCTGCGTGTTCTTCTGGAGGCTGGATTGACTGGAACCCAGACTTACTTTTCGGCGGAGAGTGGTGCCGGGCGCGACGGGGTTATGAAGGCAATAGGAGCGTCCCTGCGTCCTAAACAGGCAAGAATCATGATGGCGCTGCCCATGAAGTTCGTTGGCGAAGATGAAAGGGGAATTCACAGCCTCGCATCGGACTTTGCAAAATGGGGCAAGAATCTTCTCGAGGGTTTCCCGCTGCGAAAGGGGTTAATAGACACTTTTATGTTGGATTCAGGCGACCTGCAGACGCCCGGCGGCACGGGTAAGGCATTTGATTGGGAGAGGGCTGTACCGATCGCAGAAGGGATGCGACAGGGTGGTGTGAACCTGGTGGTTGCGGGTGGATTGACCTCGGAGAACGTATCTGAGGCGATCGGGATTCTGAGGCCTTGGGGAGTGGATGTAGTTTCGGGAGTTGAGGCGAGGCCGGGTAAGAAAGATCCGGAAAAGGTGCGGGCGTTTGTGAGAGCGGTGCGCGAAGCGGAGGGGAAGAGTTAGAGATGGCGACAGCATCGATCAACAAGAATCGCGTTCCAAGTAGAAACGTCAAAGTCCCCACCCTGCGCAAAGAACGCGCAAGGGTGGGGCAGCCGCCTTCCAACTCGCGTCTGCGGAGTCCCGCGAGGGAGGCGGGGCGGTTTGGTATTTATGGCGGGCGGTATGTGCCCGAAACTTTGATGGCGGCGCTCGATGAACTGGAGCGCGAGTATGAGAAGGCGAAGCGTGATCCGAGATTTCAAAAGAGGTTGGAGGAGTTGTTGCGGACGTATGCGGGGCGTCCTACGGCGCTGACTTTTGCACGGCGGCTTACGCAAAAGTTGGGTGGAGCAAAGATTTATTTGAAGCGGGAAGACTTGCTGCATACTGGGGCGCACAAGATCAATAACTGTTTGGGGCAAGGGTTGCTGGTTGAGCGGATGGACAAGCGACGCGTCATCGCGGAAACAGGCGCGGGGCAGCATGGAGTGGCTACGGCAACCGTTTGCGCCCTTCTCGGTTTTGAATGCGTCGTGTATATGGGGACCGAGGACATGCGGCGGCAGGAGTTGAATGTGTTTCGCATGCGCTTGCTGGGCGCCGAGGTGCGCGATGTGGAATCGGGCTCACGGACGTTGAAGGATGCGATCAATGAGGCGATGCGCGACTGGGTGACGAATGTAAGGACTACTCATTATTTGTTGGGGAGCGTGCTGGGAGCGCATCCTTATCCGACGATGGTGAGGGATTTCCATCGCGTGATTGGCCGGGAGGCGCGGGCGCAGATCCTGAAGGCTGAGGGAAAACTACCGGCGGCGGTGATTGCATGCGTGGGCGGAGGATCGAATGCGATCGGGATCTTCTACGAGTTTCTGAAAGATAAGAAGGTTCGCCTGATTGGAGTAGAGGCGGGCGGCCGTGGGGAAGGGCTGGGCGAACACGCGGCGCGATTTCGCGGGGGATCGCCGGGCGTCCTGCAGGGAACATATTCTTACGTATTGCAGGATTTAGCGGGGCAGATTGCGAATACGCATTCGATTTCGGCGGGGCTGGATTATCCCTCGATCGGGCCGGAGCATGCGGCCTTAAGGGATGCGGGGCGGGCGCAGTATGTGCCGGCGTCCGACGCGGAGGCGCTGGAGGCGACGACTTTGCTGGCGCGGACCGAGGGAATTATTCCGGCGCTGGAGTCGGCGCATGCGGTGGCGGAAGTGGTGAAACGCGCACCGAAGATGAAGAAGGCCGACGTGGTCATCGTGAATATCTCGGGGCGCGGGGACAAGGATATCGGGATTATGCGGGAGAGTTTGACGCTGGGATGAGTCAAAGGCTTTAACCACTAAGGGCACGAAGGTGCACGAAGCTTCGTCGGTACACGAAGGGTTCGTCGTGGTGGTTTCAGATTATGCCTTTATCGTTTTACAAAAAGCCTGGACTCGTGGTGTACGTGACTTGCGGCGATCCTGATCTCGCCACTACGCGGGCGGTCGTGCTGACGGCGATTGAGGCGGGCGCGGATGTGATTGAGTTGGGCGTGCCGTTCAGCGATCCGGTGGCGGATGGTCCGGTGATTCAGCGGGCGAGTGAGCGTGCACTGATGCATGGAACGTGCCTCGCGCAAGTATTGACGCTGGCCGCGGAAGTACGGAATCACGCACAGTCTACAGGACTCGTGGTGTTTTCCTACCTGAATCCGATCTTGCGAATGGGGATGGAGAAGTTCTGTCTGGTGGCGCGGCACGCGGGCGTAGACGGCGTGCTGGTAACAGATTTGCCGGTGGAAGAGGCAGGAGAATATTTGCGGGCGATGAAAGCGAATGATTTGGCACCGGTGTTTCTGGCGGCGCCAACCAGTCCGGAGGAGCGGTTAAAGCGGATTGCGCGGGCATCGCGGGGATTCGTGTACGCGGTTTCGCGGACGGGAGTAACAGGAGCGCGGCAGACGTTGGCAGATGACGCGAAGAAATTGGTGCGGCGGTTGCGGTGCGTGACTCGGTTGCCGGTTGCGGTCGGGTTTGGAATTTCGACGGCGTCGCAGTTTGAGGAAGTAGGCAAGTTTGCCGATGCTGTGGTGGTTGGCAGTGCAATCGTGGAGATTATCGAGCGGAACCGAGGACGGGAAGCGGCGGCTGTGGGCGAATTTGTATGTGAGCTCACAGCGGGACAGCGGTCATTGGTTGGCTGAGAAAAATCCCAGTCTTCGCGGCAAATAACGCGGCAGAGCCCTCATGGATATCGCAGATTGGCGAAAGAAGATTGATGAGCTTGATCGGCAGTTGGTGGAACTGCTCAGTGAGCGGGCGCGGGCGGCGGTGGAAATTGGCCGGCTGAAGCGGAATACGAATTTGCCGATTTATGAGCCGCAGCGCGAACGGAGTGTGTTTGAGAATGTGCAACAAATGAATCGCGGGCCGTTACCCGGACGTGATCTGGTGAGGATTTTTGAACGGATTATGGACGTGATGCGAAATATTCAGAAGGAAGGGATTGGCGCCCAGCCGGACGGCTCGAAGGTGGAGACGGAGTTGGATTCGGATGTGAATGATTGAGGGAGTCACTGGTCGTTAATCTGCGCGCTCGGTAGTGGGCTTCGGAGGCGGATGAGAGACCAAGGTTCCTCGCTTCGCTCGGAATGACAGGGGTATGGGGATGACAAGCTAAGACTTTGAGAGTTAAAGGCCAGAAGCTAGAAGCCAGTAGCTAGAAGCCAGAAGCAGAGATGTTCGTATGATTGTCGCAATGCAGGAAGTAGCGAATGAGGGGCAGATTCAGCAGGTGATTGAGCACCTGGTGAAAATGGGGTTTGAGGTGCACCGATCGACCGGGGCGCGGCAAACCGTGCTGGGCGCGGTGGGGGCAGGGATTTATTTCGATATCCGTAACCTGGAATTGCTGCCGGGGGTGCAGGAAGTTCATCGCATCAGTTCGCCGTACAAACTGGCGGGCAAGGGTTTTCGTCCGGAAGGAACAATCGTCAAGCTGGCGAATGGAATTGGCGTTGGGGGGAATGAGGTGGTGGTTATGGCGGGTCCCTGTTCGGTGGAATCGCGGGAGCAGCTTTTTGCGACGGCAGACGCCGTATCGAGGGCAGGCGCTAAAGTGCTTCGCGGGGGAGCATTCAAGCCGAGGAGTTCTCCGTATTCTTTTCAGGGGCACGGGGAAGATGCGCTGAAATTACTACGTGAGGCGGCAGAAAAGTTCAAGCTGCTGGTGATCAGCGAGGTGATGGAGATCTCGCAAATTCCGATGATGCTGCCGTACGTGGACATTCTGCAGGTGGGAGCGCGCAACATGCAGAATTTTAACTTGCTGCGCGAACTGGGAAAAGTGCGCAAGCCGGTCCTGGTGAAGCGAGGGATTGCGGCCACTCTCGAAGAGTTGCTGCTGTCTGCGGAATACATTATGGCAGGCGGAAATTACGAGGTTATCTTGTGCGAACGTGGCATCCGGACCTTTGAGACCTACACGCGGAACACAATGGATATTTCCGCGATTCCGATTATCCATAAGCTATCGCATTTGCCCATGACCGCCGATCCGTCGCATGGAACCGGGCGGCGCGACAAGGTGGCGCCGATGGCGCGAGCATCGGTGGCAGCGGGAGCGGATGCGCTGCTGATTGAAGTTCATTGCGATCCCAACAAGGCATGGTCTGACGGGGCGCAATCGCTTTTTCCAGAACAATTCGCAAAGCTGATGGATGAGTTGCGGATGATTGCGCCTGCCGTGGGGAGGAAGATCGCTTAACCCTTTTTCACCACACAGCCACAGAGACACAGAGAAAAGGCAAATGCGACAGCTCCTCCTGATTCCGCACTAAGCAATCGTAGAGTCTCAACACAGATCATGGGTTTCCTACGATTTTTTTCTCTGTGCCTCTGTAGTGTGAGTTCCTGATTCATGCCGATTCGGCAAATCACGATTATCGGGACGGGGCTTATCGGCGGGTCGTTTGCGCTGGCGCTGCGGAAGCGGCGGTTTGCGGGGCGGATCGTCGGTTGCGACCGGGAATCGGCGTTAAGGAAGGCCAAAATGCTAGGGGTGATCGATAGCGGATGCCCCGAGCCTACAGAGGCGGTGCGAGGCAGCCAATTGGTTGTACTGGCGACGCCCGTTCTCGCTATCGTGGATTTGATTGGGCGGTTGGGCCCGGGGCTACCTGCGACGACGTTGCTAACAGACGTTGGCAGCACGAAGACGGTAGTAGCAGAGCGGGCACTGAGCATCTTCGGGAAAAATGCCGGCAAGCGATTTCTTGCTGGGCATCCAATGGCAGGAAAAGAACACAGCGGCGTGGATTCCGCGGATGCTGATCTGTTTCAGAACGCGGTGTGGTTTTTGACACCGCTGCCGGGACAGAACTTGCATGCAGGACCATTCGCTGAGTTTACGGGATGGATCGATCAGATCGGGGCGCGAATTGCGATGCTTCCGGCGGAAGATCACGACCGGCTGTGTGCATGGATTAGCCACCTGCCGCAGATGATTTCAACGGCGCTGGCAGCGGTGTTGGTGGAGGAGTTTGGAGAAGAAGCGCCGTTGCTTCCCGCGGGTGGGCGGGCGCTGCGGGAGATGACTCGGATCTCGGCGAGTCCGTATTCGATGTGGCGCGATATTGCGATCAGCAACAAGAAAAATATCGAAGAAGCGCTGTTGAAGGTTGAGCAGCGGCTGGCGCACATCCGGGAAAATCTGGCGACCCGGCAACTGGCGGAGGAATTTGAGCGAGCGCATCAGCTGAAGAAGAGTTCGGGGAAGAAAGATTGATCCATAGCGGAGACAAGAGGCGTGGTGGAAGCTCCATGCGGAGCCTGGATTGTACAAGCGATTAGTGATCCTTCGACCGCGTATTTCCTTGTGCTGCGAATGCAAATACTTCGCTCGGCATGACAGCGTGAAGTTGTGTTGCTGTGTATCCGTGAGAATTTCATTTAGAATGCGGACGCTATGAACAAAGTTGTAGCCAGTGCGGATGAGTCGATTCGCGATGTGATAGATGGCTCGGTCATCATGCTGGGCGGATTCGGGCTGTGCGGGATCCCGGAGAATTTAATTCGCGCGCTGGTGCGGAAGGGATCAAAGAATCTCACAACCATCAGTAACAACGCTGGAGTGGACGGATTTGGAGTTGGGCTGCTGCTGGCGGCGGGTCAGTTGCGGCGCCACATTGGCACTTATGTGGGAGAGAACAAGCTGCTGGAATCGATGGTCCTGACTGGGAAGGTTGAGCTTGATCTGGTCCCGCAGGGGACATTCTCCGAGCGTATTCGCGCGGCAGGCGCAGGCATCCCAGCGTTTTTCACTCCTACAGGAGTTGGTACGATTGTTGCTGAGGGTAAAGAGACGCGCGAATTTGATGGGCGTACTTATGTGATGGAGCGCGCGTTGAAGGCGGACTTCGCGTTCGTGAAGGCCTGGAAGGGTGACCGGATGGGGAATCTGGTGTACCGGAAGACCGCGCGGAATTTTAATCCGATCATGGCTACGGCTGCAAAGGTGACGATTGCGGAGGTCGAACAGTTGGTCGAAGCGGGGGAGTTGGATGGGGACTCGGTTCACACGCCTTCGGTTTACGTTAAAAGAATTTTTCAGGGGGAGACGTACGAGAAAAGAATTGAGAAGCGAACGGTGAGGAAAGTAATGGTCGGTCAAGGATACTTGATCGAGAGCGCGACAAAGAGAAGTTCCTAATGAGCTCACCGTGAAGTTGAGGTACAAGGGATCCTTCGACTGCGGCTGTGCTTCGCATTCGCGAAGCATAACCTTCGCTCGGGATGACAGCGAGAAATAATGACGAGCAAAACCGGCAAAGACGTGGAGAAGCGTGAGCGCATTGTGAATCGTATCGCGCGCGAATTGCGCGATGGGTTTTATGTGAACCTGGGCATTGGAATGCCGACACTGGTTGCCAATCATGTTCCGCCGGGGATGGAGGTTGTTCTTCAATCCGAGAATGGGATGCTGGGGGTTGGGCCTTATCCGCAGGAGGGCGAGGAAGACTGCGACCTAATCAACGCGGGAAAAGAAACGGTGAGCGAGATGGCGGGGACATCGTATTTTTCCAGTGCGGATTCGTTTGCCATGATCCGCGGGGGGCATGTGGATTTGAGCGTGTTAGGCGCGATGGAGGTGGACGAGGAAGGGAACCTGGCGAACTGGATGATCCCGGGAAAAATGGTGAAGGGGATGGGCGGAGCTATGGATCTGGTGGCTGGGGCGCGGCGCGTTGTGGTAGCCATGGAGCATACGACGCGGGAAGGTGCTCCGAAGATTTTGAAAAAGTGTACGCTGCCGCTTACGGGAGTGGGAGTGGTGGATACAATTGTGACGGAGATGGCGTACATCCGGGTGACGGAGCGGGGGTTGGTGCTGGAGGAAGTGGCTCCGGGGCTGACGGCGGAGGATGTGCAGCGGGCGACTGAGGCGAGGTTGGTGGTGGGGGAGAGGTTGAAGGTGATGGAGGGTTGAGGTAATAGCGTAGAGGTAGAAGGACGGTCGAGGAGTAGGGAATCCTCATGGGCAGCGTAATCGGAACAATCGTTGGCCTTGCGTTGGGAGCATTTGGCTTTATAGTAATGCGGAACCCAATGAAGCTCTGCTTATTAGCTCCCGGGCAGGAAGGCTACTACCAGAGAGCAGTGCTGGACCGCTGGCAGCGCGTATCGTTGCGCCTACTCGGGGTGCTGTTATCTCTTTTCGGAATGGTGATACTGTCGGCTGCTGTCGGAGGTTGGTTGAGGATCCGCGCTCTGCGTGCAGTATCAGATGGATTACTCCTGGAAATGGGGTTGATCTTTGCTTTTGCATGGGTACTTGGCCTCATCCTAACCGTTGTGCAGGCGATTCGCGGTGAGTTGTTCGATTGGTTTCGAATTTGGAAGCAAGGAATTCTGCTCGGTCCAATCGATGTTTACCCGCCGACCGCAATGGAAAAGGAGTCTCGAGCATTCACGGTCGGATTCTGCGTGTTGGTAAGCATTGCGATCGGCAGTGCCGTATTCGGCGGCTAATCCCAACCACGTTCCTCCGTTTGAGCTTGTCGCAACCCCAAGAACATCCCTGTTTTAAATGCGAAATGGCGCAGCTAGGAGGCGGAAGGGGAGTGTGATTGCGAGGTAAATGATCTCGAGGATTCCGTGGACCGCGACGCCCAAGATGCGAAACGGCAGCAGCAATAGCCAGATGAATGGGTAAACGACTAGCGCCAGCAGGGCCAAGGGCCAGCAGAATACGAGAAGGATGCACCATAGGAGGAAAGTGAACATGACAAGGCCTCCCTAATCTTAATGTCCTCTGGTTCATTGTACGTAGGCGGTCGCAGGAAAGTTCCGTTCGTGGCTTGCGAGTTTTGAAGAAGGGCAAAAATCAGGAAGCATCGGCGACGTCAATTGTAGGGCAAGGGGAAAGGGATCCTTCGGCTGCGATTGTGCTTCGCTTCGCCAAGCACAATCCTGGCTCAGGATGGACACGCCTTAAATTCTGCGAATAGCATTGGCCTTATTCGTAGCGCAGGGCTTCTGCGGGAAGGGTACGTCCGGCGGACCAGGAGGGATAGAGCGTGGCGATGAAGGAGACTCCGATCGCTACCAGCGCAACGATCAGGCCGTCGGTCAGCCGCGGGGCGAAAGGGACGTAGTCAATCGAATAGACTTCGGGCGAAAGCGAGATCATGTGGTAGTGGCCGCCGGCGTAAGAGATAGCATAACCAAGCAGCAAGCCGATGGCCGTGCCGATCACGCCGATCAAGACTCCCTGTGCGATGAAGATGTTTCGCACCTGCGAGCGGCGCGTGCCCATCGACATGAGCACGGCGATGTCTTTAGTTTTTTCCATGACCATCATGATCAGAGAAATCAGAATGTTCAGGGCGGCCACGAAGACGATCAGGCCGATGGTGATGAATGTGACCAATCGTTCCAGGCGCAGGGCGTGGAAGAGGGCTTTATTTTGCTCCATCCAGTTAGTGGCCATGAAACCCTTACCGGCTGCGTCTTCGAGTTCGCGGGAAACTTTGTCGGCTTTGTAGATGTCATTGACTTTGAATTCGATTACAGAGATCAAATCGCCGAGGCCGAAGAGGCGCTGCGCATCGGAGAGGCGTGTGAAGGCCCACGATGAGTCGTAGTCGAAGAAGCCGGAGTTGAAAATTCCGACGACGCGAAAGCGGCTGTATTTTGGAACCATGCCGAAGGGCGTCAGTTCGCCTTGTGGGCTGGTTACGAGGACGACTGAGCCGACGGTTGCGCCGAGATTGTCGGCCATGTCTCTGCCCAGAATTATTGGAGGCATGGCGGCGACACGCGCCTGAACTCCGGCCAGAGAATCGGGAGATTCGGGTGATTCGGGTGTGGCGTTGTTGATTGCAGGAGCCTGCTGCGTGTCAGTATTTGAACGGTTCTGATCAGGCGGTGATGATTCTTCGAGAGGAGCTGCGGACCCCTCTTTTATGGTGCTGAGCAGGTCACCAACTCTTCTTTCGTCCGCTGGAATCATGCCCTTGAGCACAGCACCGCGGGCGCGCGGTCCCCGCGAGATTAAAACCTGCTCAAAAATTGCGGGCGCGGCGGCCACGACGTGTGGCTGTTTTGAAAGGCGATCCAGTAGCGGCGGCCAGTTTTTGATGCCGTCGTCAGCGACGCGCAACAGGCTGACATGCGACGTGGAGCCGATCAGCCGCTCCTGCAAATCCTGGCGAAAACCGTTGTTGATGGCGAGGGCAACGATGAGCGAGGCAACGCCGGCGGCGACTCCAACAATCGAGATGCCGGTAATGATGCCGATGAAAGCCTGGCGCCTTTTCGCACGTAAGTATCTCGATGCGATAAATAACTCGAACCTCATCTGGGCTTCCCTCGCGAAGCTCGGGATTTCGGCGCGCGGTTCCGACGCCGCGCAAACGCCTCAACCTGGCGGCGCTTGGCGCTCAGATAGCGGGTTGCGATGAAAAGTTCGAAGCGCATGGTCCGGCTTCCGGCTTCCGGCTTTCGGGGCCGTCGGCTTTCGACCAAGTTTGGATTATAGCTTTACCTTTGGCACCAGGGCGGGCACGGCGGATTGATAATCGCGGTATTGGTTGCCGAATCTTTTCTCGAGCTCTTTATCCTCCATCTTGATCATGACTGCACCGCTCACGATTGCAAACGCAGTCAGCGCCCAGCAGACAATCAGCCCTGAGCCGACGCTCCAGGCAAGTATCACGCAGAGATGGCCCACATAGACAGGATGCCGCACGTGGCTGCGGATACCTGTCGTTACGAGGCGCTGCTGACTGTGGTCGTTGCGTACCTCAGGCAATCCGCCGAGTTGCGAGAGGCTGAAGTTGTGGTGAGAGAGTTTGTAGAGAATCAGACCTGCGCAGAACAAAGCCGCAGCGGGAATCCACATCCACTTGTTTTCATGGAATGCGGCGCCGCGCCACCGGGTGGTGATTGTGGCGACGGCCGCCCACATCGCGATCCAGACCGGGAGAAGTATTTTATATGGAGACGCCCGGCGCGAGCGCCAATGCTCCGCACGTGGATGGATGAGAAGCCAGAACGCCGGGATCGTCGAGTAGATGACGCAGGCGATCCAGGCGGTAGTCCGCAAGAGCAGCATAGGTACGATTCTAGTCTGCTGGATCGGCGCAGGATGTCGCATGGGCTCGTTCTATGGCACATTAGAAGGTCAATGCCGCCGCCTGCCGACTCCAAAGTTGGACGCATAGCGTTCACGCATCCCGATTTTGTTCTATTTCAGATAGCCCGCTTTCTGATTGTTGCCGCCGTGGAAATGCAGGCAGTGGCGGTGGGTTGGCAGGTTTACGACATAACGAAGCGGGCGCTAGACTTGGGACTGGTGGGGCTGGCGCAGTTTCTTCCGGGCATTTTACTTTTTCTGGTTTCGGGACATGCATCCGACCGGTTCGAGCGTCCCAAGGTGCTGAGTGCCTGCTATGCGGGATACGCTCTGTGCTCAGGGCTTCTGTTGTTCATTGCGGAGCGCGGTACGCATTCGGTGAGACCGATTTATGTTGTGCTGATTCTCCTCGGCGTCGTGCGCTCGTTTAACGGGACGGCGAGCCGATCGATTCTGCCGCAACTGGTTCCGGAGGAACATTTCGCCAACGCGGTAGCATGGAACGCGACGACGTTTCAGGCTGCCACGATTCTTGGCCCATCACTCGGGGGAATTCTCTACGCGGCGTTTCGCGGGCCATCCGCAGTTTATGCCGCGGCCTTGCTTACTGCCATGGGCGCGCTGCTATCCATGTTCCGCATTAAGACTCGTCCCCAGGCGCGCCGACGCGAACCCGCGACTCTGAAGACGATATTGGCGGGTTTGCACTTTATCTGGCGTGAGAAATTGATTCTGGGCGCGATTTCCTTGGACCTGTTCGCGGTGCTACTGGGCGGGGCAGTTGCTCTCCTTCCGGTCTACGCGCGAGAAATTCTTCACACTGGGCCGTGGGGACTGGGATTGTTGCGGACCGCTCCCGGAGTGGGGGCGGCCATTATGGCTGTCGCGCTGGCGCATCGCCCGCTACGAGGGCGCGCCGGGCCGACGCTGCTGTGGTCGGTGGCGGCCTACGGCGTCTGCACCATCATTTTTGGCGTGTCGACCAGCCTAGTGTTCTCGCTGATCTCGCTGATTTGCCTGGGCGCCGCCGATATGGTCAGCGTGATTATTCGCGCAACCCTGGTGCAATTGCGGACGCCCGATGAAATGCGCGGGCGAGTCATGGCTGTGGACATGGTTTTTATCGGCACATCCAATGAACTCGGTCAGTTTGAATCAGGATTGACAGCGCAGTGGTTTGGCACCGTCCCGGCGGTTTTGTTGGGAGGAACAGGAACTCTGGTAGTGATTGCGCTATGGGCATGGAAATTTTCTGAGTTGCGCCGCGCAGGTGAACTCAGCGCCATGAAAAGTGTCTCGGAGGACACCGCAGAGGCCACCGAGGGAGCGCAGTAGAACGCCCGCAACAGACTGAAAGCCGAGAAATTACTTTGGTCGAATCAGAGTCTTGGCGGCACCCATGTTCTCATACCGGTCGTAAACTCGCACCACGACCACGTGCTCCGAGGTTGCGGAGCCATCTTTTTCCTCCTCTGGCGTGACTTTGAAGTCGTAGTTTTCAGTTTTAGAGTCGGAGAGTTGACCGACCGGTTCCACGTACTGCCATTCGCCGGCGTCCACCGAGTATTCAGCGCGCTTGATTGGAGAAAAACCATCGCTAGCACGAAATGTAATGTGAATCTGTCCGCCGTCGACGGAGGCTGCCAAGTTTTCGATGCGGGGCGGGGTCGTATCCACTTCGAAGCGGCGGCTCTGTCTTGATGCAGTTAGCGCTTCTCCGGGTGAATGCGAAGGCGCATCGGAAGCAACCACTCTCACGATATAACCTCCATCGGGCAGGAGGCTGGCATCGAAGGAATAAGCCTTGTCGGTCAGATTGTCTTTGAGAAGCAGCCAGCGCGTTTCACCGTCGCCGCGGTAGTACAAAGAATAGACGAGTTGGTCGTCATTCTCATCGTGGGCACTCCACTTTACACCGATGGAATCGCGGTCGTGAGAACTGGGCGGGGGTATCTCAAAGTGGGCGCTTGAAGATCCGCTCGTATCCGAACCCCCACCGCTGCCTGACGCTCTCGGCAGCGGCTGGTACTTGACTCCGACCTGGACCGTGACATCGTCGATCTCAGGTGGGGTGTTTTTGGGCAGGTAATTCAGTGCCACACTGTCCACGTGAGGCAATGCGGATCCCGTATGAAGCACCGCTTTCCATTGCGCATAGCGCGCAGCCGGGATCCCTGTTTCCGCATTCTTTGCGGGGTCGCTCGCGGCCAGGTCAACCTTGTTCCACGCGCTCCAGTTGCGGTCTGGATTATCTACATTGCCGCTGCGCACATAAAGATCCACGCTGCCAGAGCCGCGAAATTCTGCCCGCCCCCACCTCGAGAAAATCTTGGCATCAAATACATCGCTTTCGTACGTGCCCTCGGCCTCGGGACGCGGCCCCAGCACAAACACCTTTCCCAGGTTGCTGGTCGAGGCATATAGTCCACCGCCAGGAGCTTTGGCAAACGCGGTCACCTGCGAAGCCGGCGCTTTCAGCAGATCGGAAAAGTCATCCAGACCGGTGATGGCAAAGACATGGCCGCGATTGCCCGTGCCAGCCAAAAGGCGCCCTTGCGAATCGAATGCCAAGGCATAGACGATATCTTCGTGAGACGACCATACTCTTGTGGGGGAGCCGTCGGGCGCGATGCGGTAGACGTCAGAGCCGCTTGCCGTCCCGCCGCCGGGAAATGGAAACGGGCCAGACGGGGGGGGAGCGGCGGGTGCATTGGTGATCGTCATACCGGGAACTGGCGGTGCATTGCCGGTCGAGGGCGAGCTGGATGACAGCGTCAACCCTGCCGCCATACCCGAAGAACTCGAGCCGCCAACGCTACGTTTCTCGCCCACGGCGGCCGCGTAGATATTGCCGGCGCGATCGAGAGCCAGTGCCGTGATTTCTTTCTTGGGCGCGCTATACAGCACGAAGCCTTCGCCCGAAGGAGAAATGCGATAGACCAGACCGCTTCCATCAGAGCCGGCAATCAGATTCTCCTGAGCATCGAAAGCCAGCACGCGGATGTGGGTTTCATCACTCTTAAAGAACACCGAGTGCTCGCCCTTGGGAGTTACGCGATAAATTTCACCGTGGTCACCGGTGGCCACGTAAACGTTGCCGGGTTTGTCTAATGCCAGGTCCCAGATATATTTCGTGCCGGGTTCGAAATACACGGAGGAACTCCAGGATGGATCTGCACTCGGTTTAGCCGTATCTTTATCCCGGTCCTTGTCTCTGTCCTTGTCCTTGTCGGAAGGCGTTGGCTGAGTGGAATCAGTTTTAGCCGGTTGCGCCTTGCGGCTTCCGTCGTGTTCCAGCTTGTAGACCTTGCCGTCCGGGGCGGTAGCAGCATAGATAGAGCCCCCAGGACCGGTCTGCAACGCTTGTACTTGAAGTTCCTTGGGCTCGAAGATGATCGTTGCCTTGCCCTCGGGCGTGATGCGGTACACGCGGGCTGGCGCGCCGGCTGCAACGTACACGTTGCCGGCATCATCTGCGGCAATCGCCCAGATATAAGTGGAAGGTGTGGCGTAAAGGCTCTTGAACGTCGGCGCGAGCTCAAGGCCGCCCATGCTACGAATTGCCACTCCGGTGGCCGTCCCCTTGGTTAGTTCGTCGAATTTTGACTGCTCCCAGGTGCGACTGCCCTCGGCAAACGCCGTCGGTATTAACCCGGAACCGCTCAAGTTTGTAAGAAGGAAACCGGAAAGAAGACATAGGAAAAGCTTTCGCGCACTCTGCAATTTCATACCTCTAGTCATCGTTGTGGGGTTAAGTTCAGATTATCACGCTGACCGACCTGAGCAGAAACGCAGCCCGAAGCGTAACCAGAGCCCGAAAGAGCCCGAAGGCAGCGATGGACTGATTCTCCGTGATATCGTAAGATTTCATGCATTCCTCGCGTCAGGATTTGCTGCGACTACTGGCCCACAAGTCTTTCCGACTAGGCCAGTTCAAGCTTTCTTCCGGCGGCACCAGCGATTACTACATCGATTGCCGGACTACAACTCTTAGTGCCGAGGGTGCGCGCCTGACCGGAGAAGTTTTTGCCGATGAGATTCGGCAGCGGGGATGGAAGCCGCAGGCTACTGGCGGCTTGACCATGGGAGCCGACCCCATTGTGGTGGCGGTCTCCGTAGTCAGCGGCGAACTGCACGGCTTTCTGGTCCGAAAAGCTGAAAAGCAGCATGGGACGGGACAGCGCATCGAGGGTTTCAGGGAAAAGGGCGCGCGCGTAGTGATTGTCGACGATGTCTGCACCACCGGCGCGTCTACGGTGCAGGCGATCGAAGCGGCACGCGAATTTGGATTCGAAGTGGTTGGGGCCATGTGCCTGGTCGAGCGCGAAGAGGCTAAAGGTCGTCCCAGCGTAGAAAAAGCGGCGGCTCCCGCGCCGTTCGTCTCGGTTTTCACCGCCAGCGATGTTCGAGCCGAGCACGTTCTCCAGACAGACGATACCGAGCCCGCAGTTTTTGCCGTTGCTGCCCGTTGCGAAATCTGTGGGAGCCCGGCGGTGACGAATGTTCCCAGGAATCGATGTGCGGCGCACAGGAATTGACTAAGCGGTTGAGAACTATTTCATGATTCAAACTCTCGAATGGACTGACCAGGGCGTACGCTTCATCGACCAGACGAAGCTGCCTACGGAAGAAACCTATGTCACCTGCAAGACGTACCAGCAAGTCGCCGACGCAATCCGGAACATGGTGGTGCGCGGAGCCCCCGCCATTGGCGTAGCTGCGGCTATGGGGATTGCGCTCGGCGCGAGGAACTCCAAAGCGGAGAGCGTCGGAGAACTCAAGCGTGAGCTTGACCAGATCTGCGAAATCATGCGCCAGACCCGGCCCACGGCCGTGAATTTGTTCTGGGCGATCCGCCGGATGCAGGAGAAGTTTGAGCGGTTACGCATTCGCCCCATCGCGCAGATCAAGCAGGAACTGGTTGAAGACGCGCAGCGCATGCACGCCGAAGATATTGCCGCCAACCAGGCCATGGGGCGCCACGGTGCCACGCTGATGCCAAGCGAAGGCGGAGTGCTTACCCACTGCAACGCCGGCGCCCTCGCAACCGCCGGGTACGGCACAGCTCTGGGCGTGATTCGCGCAGCGGTCGAGCTAGGCAAAAAAATTCACGTATATGCCGACGAGACTCGACCCTTTCTGCAGGGTTCGCGGCTGACGGCCTGGGAGCTGATGAAAGACGGAATCCCGACGACGGTGATCTCCGACAATATGGCCGGCGCCATGATGAAGCAGGGCAAAATTGGGGCAATCGTGGTGGGCGCCGACCGGATCGCGGCTAATGGGGACGTGGCCAACAAAATCGGAACCTATACCGTGGCCGTGCTCGCCAAGGAGAATGGCATCCCATTTTACGTGGCCGCGCCGATCTCCACCGTCGACTTGGCCTGCCCGGATGGCAGCAAGATTCCCATCGAGGAGCGAAATGCGAGGGAAATCACTCACATCGCGGGGAAACAAATGGTACCTGATGGTGTTTCCATCGAAAATCCCGCTTTCGATATAACTCCAGCCAAGTACGTGACCGCAATTATCACCGAACGCGGGATTGCCCGCGCACCCTACGACGATTCCCTGCGCCATTTAGCCGGCGCAGCGGCCCAGGTAGAGGTCTAGAGATTGCTGGAATGTCCTCTCGTGCTCCGGCCATCAGGGGACAAGTAATTCCATCCCGAAATTCGGCATCTAACTGTGACAGGGGTCACTGCCGGCAGAGGGAACTCTGGCCTATAGTTTTCGGTGCGCCGATCTTGCACAGGCCGATTTTCCGTATCCGGAGGCGAATCTGTCCATATGGTTCGACTGGGCCATAGGGGCCTCGGTCCTAGTATGAGAAGATGGCCCGTCTACTGTTTCGGCCTGAGGCGACTAGGGGCGGGACAGGATGGACCCTGTCGGAGGCAGCGTGCATCTAAAGGAACAGGTGTCGCAACAGGAAGCGCTGCTGCGGGTTGTAGGGCTGAAGAAGGTTTTCCGGTCCGGCGAATCGGACCTGGTGCTCTTTGAGAATCTATCGTTTGAAGTGAGGCGAGGCGAGATGCTCGCGATTGTGGGTGAATCTGGAGCGGGAAAGAGTACCTTGTTGCACATCCTGAGCGCTCTTGATCACGCTTCCGCAGGTGACGTATACTGCGCGGAATTGAAGCTGAATTCGTTATCGGCAGACGAAGCGGCAAACTTTCGCAATCGCGATGCGGGATTTGTCTGGCAGTTCCATTATCTGTTGCCGGAATTCACGGCGGCGGAAAACGTGGCGATGCCCCTGCTGCTGCGAGGTCGAAGTTGGGCAGAAGTAGCGCCGGAAGCTTCACGCTGGCTGCGTGCGGTCGGGTTAGAGCAACGCGGGCATCACCGCTCGGGGGAGCTCTCGGGTGGCGAGCAACAGCGGGTGGCTCTGGCACGGGCACTCGTTGCGGGCCCGAAACTGTTGCTAGCGGATGAGCCCACCGGGGACCTTGATAGTCACACGGCGGAAGCGGTTTTCGAATTGATCGCGCGATTACATCGCGAGCACCAACTTACCTCCCTCATTGCAACACATAATTTGTCGTTCGCGCGGCGCTGTCATCGGGTGCTGCGATTGGGGCGTGGACACGTGGAAGAAATCGCGCCAGAGTCGTTGCCGGTATAGTGGCGGTTGAGTTAGAAATTAGGTTGGGGTCGAAAATTAGTTAGACAAAGTGCAAGGAATCGGTGAAATATCGGCAAGGGAAGGTTTTTTGACAGATTCCTTCAGTAACACTACAAAAACGTTTGAGTACTTGGGTTCGGTGGCCGTTTGATTGCATAATAGACGGTATCGGTGAACCGGATGCAAAGTGAGAATCTTAACGGGACAGGGTTTCAGTAGGGTCGAGCGGGGCAGCCCCTTCTCGACCGGAAGCTTCAGGGGGAAGGGCATATGTTTGAACGTTACACGGAGAAAGCCAGGCGCGTAATTTTCTTTGCGCGCTACGAAGCAAGCCAGTTCGGATCTCCTTATATAGAGACCGAGCACCTGCTGCTGGGGCTCCTGCGCGAAGACAAGGCCCTAACCAATCGTTTTCTGCGCTCGCACGCCTCGGTTGAATCTATCCGCAAGCAGATTGAAGGTCACACCACGATTCGGGAGAAAGTCTCAACTTCGGTGGATCTGCCTCTGAGCAACGAGTGCAAGCGTGTGCTGGCTTACGCCGCGGAAGAGGCGGAGCGGCTGTCACACCGGCACATTGGAACCGAACATCTGCTACTGGGATTGCTGCGGGAAGAAAAGTGCTTTGCCGCGGAGATTCTGCATGAGCGCGGCCTAAGGCTTTCGACCATTCGGGAAGAATTGGCCCGTACCACTCAGGAAAAGGCGCAGCCGCAACGGCAGCGGGAATCTTCTCTGCTCAGTGAGTTTTCGCGCGATCTTACGCAAGCGGCGATGGATAGCCAACTCGATCCGCTGGTGGGCCGCGACGGGGAACTTGAGCGCGTGGTTCAGATTCTGTGCCGCCGGACCAAGAACAATCCGGTGCTGATCGGGGAGCCGGGCGTTGGCAAGACAGCCATCGTTGAGGGCCTGGCGCAGCGCATTGCCGATGGCGAGGTTCCGTCGTTTTTGGCTGACAAGAGAATTCTGGCGCTCGACCTTTCCTTGATCGTTGCGGGAACAAAATATCGCGGGCAGTTTGAAGAGCGGCTAAAGACAATCATGAAAGAACTGATGGAGTCGCAGAATTCCATCATCTTTATCGACGAACTGCATACTCTAGTGGGTGCGGGCTCGGCCGAGGGTTCCCTGGACGCGGCGAATATTCTGAAACCGGCACTGTCGCGCGGCGAGATTCAGTGCATAGGTGCAACCACTCCTGGCGAATACCGAAAGTCGATTGAAAAAGATCGTTCGCTGGAGCGGCGTTTCCAGGCAGTGAAAGTTCCGCCGCCGAACGAGGCGGACGCGATCAAGGTGTTGTTCGGCATCAAGGACCGCTACGAAAAATTCCACGCGGTCACTTATACGGATGATGCCATCAACTTTGCGGTCTCGCACTCGAACCGGTATATTCCAGACCGATTCCTTCCGGATAAAGCGATCGACCTCGTCGACGAGGCGGGCGCTCGCGTGAAACTGCGCCAGACTTCGCAGCCGGAAGAGATCAGCGAAGTCCAGAAGCGGATCAAGTTTATCGTTCACCGCATGGAGAACGCCATCGCGAACCACGAGTTCGAGAAGGCGCGTTTCTACTCCGATGAAGAACGCAAGGAGCGCGAGAACCTGCGTGCCCTTCGCGAGAAATACCATCTCGATGAATCTTCCACCGGCGTTGTGGGTCGCGAGGACATTGAAGACGTGGTTTCGCGCTGGACTGGAGTTCCCATTACCTCGATTAAAGAAGAAGAGACGCAGAAGCTCCTGCGCATCGAGGAAGAACTGCACAAGCGAATTATCTCGCAGGATAAATCGATCAGCGCGCTGGCTCGGGCGATCCGCCGTTCACGCGCAGGATTGAAGAGTCCGAACCGTCCAATCGGCTCATTCCTGTTCCTGGGACCGACCGGCGTGGGCAAGACTGAAGTTGCGCGAACCCTGGCTCAGTTCATGTTCGGAACGGAAAAAGCTTTGGTCCGCTTCGACATGTCGGAATTCATGGAGAAACACTCGGTCTCCAAGTTAATCGGCTCGCCTCCGGGATATGTGGGCTACGAGGAGGGTGGTCAGCTTACCGAACGCGTGAAGCGGGCGCCCTATTCGGTGGTGCTGTTGGATGAAATCGAGAAGGCGCATCCCGATGTGTTCAACATCCTGCTGCAAGTTTTCGAGGACGGCCAGCTTACCGACGGACTCGGAAACACTGTCGACTTCAAAAATACGATTCTGATTATGACGTCGAACATTGGGGCGCGGCATTTGCAGAAGCGCGAGGGCTTCGGCTTCCAGTCGACCAAGGATGAAATGGTTTCCGGCAAGGTTGAGGAGTTGGTGAAGGGCGAAGTAAAGCGCACCTTCAATCCCGAATTCCTGAACCGGTTGGACGAAATCATTCTGTTCCTGGCGTTGAGCGAAGCGGACCTGATCCAGATTCTGGAACTCATGGTCACGCAGCTCAACCAGAACCTGGCGCAGAAGTCGATTACGGTGACGGTGGCAGATGAGGCTAAAAAATGGATTCTCAACCAGACCCTTACCGACCGCTCCTATGGTGCTCGGCCGCTGCGCAGGGCTTTGCAGAAATATATCGAAGATCCGCTGTCGGAGGCGCTGATTCAGGGTACGATCACCACGCGGCCGGCATTTATCGAGGTCTTCCTCGAAGACAACAAGCTGTTCTACCGTCCCGTGGATGCGGAAAAGGCGGAAGGCGTGTTGTTGTACGAGAATGGCTAGTCTTCAAGCTATCCGCTCTCAGCTTTATGCTGGCGGCTTTTGTTTGCGGGCAATCATTTTTCCCGCTATCTTGGCCAGCGCACGACCGTAATCGTGGATGGTTTCCGGCCGCGACCGCATATAGATGAACTGGCCTTCGCGGCGTGTCTCGATCAAGTTCGCATCCGCCAAAATCTTAAGATGATGCGAAATCGTTCCGGGGGTGAGTCCACATTTCTCGACCACCTGCCCGCAAAACATTTCCTTGCTGGCCGAGAGCGCTTCGAAGATCCGCAGACGCGTGGGATCGCTTAATGCCTTGGAAATCCTGGCTAAATCCTTTTGATCCATATGCAAATCCCAGTGTAGCCGAACTGGCGCGAAGAAACTGCATCCTTATACTTTGATATTCATCAAACTGTTGAAATAAGTCAAGCACTGCGCCGCCGGAAGGTTGGCCGCAATTCTTGTTGGAGGAATCCCATGAACAAAAGATTTGAAGGGAAGACAGTGGTGATCACGGGCGGGAACAGCGGCATTGGGCTGGCTACCGCCAAGCTGTTTAAGGAAGAAGGGGCGAACGTCGCCATATCGGGGCGAGACCAGAAGACCCTGGATGAGGCCGTCCGAACCATCGGAAAAGGTACGCTGGCGGTGAAAGCGGACGTCTCCAAATTGGCCGATCTTGACCGATTGTTTGCCGAGGTTTCCGCGAAGTTCGGCAAAATTGACGCACTGTTCGCCAACGCAGGTATCGCAAAGTTTTCACCAGCTGGTGACAGCAGCGAGCAGTTATTCGACGACATCTTCGACATCAACGTGAAGGGATTGTATTTTACGGTGCAGAAAGCCATCCCGTATCTCAACGAAAATGCCGGTATTGTCTTGAATTCGTCGGTGGTCAATTCGCGGGGAATGGTGGGAACGAGCGTTTATTCGGCCAGCAAGGCGGCCGTGCGCTCGCTCGCCCGAACATTCGCAGCGGAGCTGGTGGATCGGGGCATTCGCGTGAACGTGGTTAGTCCAGGGCCAATTACGACCCCGATTCTCGGGCGATCAGGACTGCCGCAAGCGGCTGTCGACGAGTTCGCCGATCAAGTCCAGACGCGGGTTCCGATGAAGCGGTTTGGTACCTCGGAGGAAGTCGGTCATGCCGCCCTGTTCCTGGCTAGCGGCGAGGCCTCTTACATTACTGGAGTGGAGCTTAACGTGGATGGAGGAATGGGCCAGATCTGATTTGAGTTTTCAAATTACATCTCGCCTCGAAAAACGGAAATCTGAGCCGCCAGCTAGACTTATGAGTCATAAATAGCTTGCATAAGTAATCACTCCAGAATAGGGTGGATCATGCCCCATCCACGCGGACGTCCCCCCAAGCGCAAACTTGTGGTCAGCCCAGAGCAGGAGCTAGCCTTGCAGCAGCTGATGCAACCGCCTCGAAACTCGCGATCCTTGGCTTTTCGTGCCCGCATTATTCTGGAGTGTGCGCAGGGACAGAACAACGCGGCCGTGGCCGCCAAGTTGCGCACCTCGGGCTTCACCGTGGGCATGTGGCGGAATCGGTTTATCCGGGGTGGAATTGCAGGCTTAGGCGACGAGGTGCGCCCGGGAGCGCCACGCCAAATCGGCGACGATCAGGTGGAACGTGCCGTACGCCTCACCCTGGAGGAGGCTCCCAAGGGAGCTACTCATTGGAGCAGTCGCGCCCTGGCAACCAGAACCGGACTGAGTCAATCCACCGTCAGCCGGATCTGGCGGGCGTTCGGACTGCGTCCTCATCGCAGCGAGACTTTCCCGCGGTCCAATGATCCTCGGCTGGTCGATAAGGTGCGCGATATCGTCGGCCTGTACTTGAACCCGCCTCATCACGCCGTCGTGCTGTGCGTGGAGGAGAAGAGCCAGATCCAGGCCTGGAGCCGAAGTCAGCCCATCCTACCCATGTTGCCCGGACAAGTCGAACGGCGAACCCACGACTACTAACGCCATGGCACCCCCAGTCGGTTTGCCGCTTTGGACATCGCTACCGGATCGGTGATCGGCAAGTGTGGGCCGCGCCATCGGGCCCTTGAGTTTCGCAAGTTCTTGCACCACATCGATCGTGCGGTTCCGCCCGATCTAGCCATCCATCTGGTCTTAGACAACTATGCCACTCCTAAGACTAAGGAAATTCGGAAGTGGTTCCTGCGTCATCCCCGCTACCGCCTACACTTCACGCCCACCCACAGCTCGTGGTTGAATCAGGTGGAGCGGTGGTTTGCTCTCTTATCGCAACGTCAGATCAAGCGCGGTTCGCACTACAGTGTGCGCGAACTGGAAGCCGCTATCTCAGAGTTCGTGGCTCTTCACCACCAACAGCCCAAGCCTTTTGTATGGACCCAGACTGCCGATACGATTCTCAGCAGCATCGGTCGCTTTGCCTCCCGCACTTTGGCTGAGCATGGTGCAAACAATATGCAAGAAATCACTGACTCAGTAGACTAGTGGCTGGCGGCTTTTTTGTGGCAAATTTATGATGTCCCGTGTCCTCTTTTTTCCAATCGGTCGCAACCACAGAACTCTGTCATATACCTGATTGACCCTCAAAAAGAAATGTGATTAGATGCGCAACACTGTCGCGGGTTTAGGGTTACAACCCGCTATTGAAGGCACCTGCGAACCGAGGAGGATGTATGAAGTACAGTTTGGTCTACGCGACTCTCGCTTTAACCCTACTAGGTCTAACCGCTGGGGCCAGCGCACGGGATGTTGTCCTGCCCGCGGGTACTCTTCTGCAATGCACCATGAATGAACCCAACTTCTCCTCGTCGACGGTCGACGTTGGGGATCCAGTGCTCTGCCACCTGCGTGGAGTCACTGAATTCGGACAGCAGGCCTTTCCGCGTGGCAGCTACCTTGTAGGGCATCTCGAAGCCGGGAAAGACCCTGGACACTTCTTCGGAAAGGGCTATTTAAAGATTCAGTTTGATCGCATTGGATTGCCTACCGGTGATCTGCCCCTGGAGGCGAAAGTCATCGCAACTCGCGGATTCAAAGTGGATAAAGAGGGCAAGATCGATGGAAAAGGTCACGCCAAGCGCGACGTCGTGGAATGGATGCTGCCTCCGCTGTGGCCATGGAAGGTAATCATGCTGCCGGCGAGAGGTCCCCGTCCCAAGCTCAAGGGAGAGACCGTGTTGAGCTTGCGTCTGATGGACGACGTGCAGGTGCCGCAGGTCGCCAAAACATTTGGGCCTGGCTGGCATTTTTTCGGCGGTGTGCAAAACGAGTCATACCGCGAATCCGAGAACCGCCCCGTATTTTCCATACGCGGCGATGTTGCCACGGCTAGCGCGAACGTTTCGGCATCGGTGGACGTTCCACAGGTGTCCTACGCCAGCCTTGTTACTCGGGTTGTAGATGCCGTACCCTCAGGAATGTCCTCGGCCGGACCGGTATTCGTCCTGAAAACGGGTACGGTTCTGGCTGTGGGCAACTATCAATACCAGCACGGCCGTATCACCTATACGTTGGCCGGAGGCCGGGGAGGCATAGTGAGTGCGGAAGATGTGGACTGGACTGCCACCACTCGCGTGAACAACCAGCGCGGCGTGCACATGACGTTGCATGGCGGGCACGTGAACCCGGAGACGCCAGGTTTCTAGCTTGTCTCCGATCAGTCGTATTAATCAGGCCGCCGGGAAAGCTGGCGGCCTTTTGCTCTCTCAGAGAGGATTTCTTGCGAACGGTCTGGTTACGAAGAATCTCAAGATGCGACAGTATTATTCGAGGGGCGCGACTATGGATAAGATCAACATTGCTGATAAGTTCGCGAAGATTTCGGAATACTGGAAGCCTTATATTGCCGCTGAGTTGAATGGGCAGCATGTAAAGCTCGACAAACTGAAAGGCGAGTTTGTGTTTCATCATCACGAGAATGAAGATGAGATGTTTCTGGTGGTGAAAGGACGCTTTCGCATGGAGTTTCGTGATCGGCAGGAGTGGATTGAAGAGGGCGAGTTCATCGTGGTGCCGCGCGGTGTGGAGCACCGTCCTGTCGCAGAAGAAGAATGCTGGATTCTGCTATTTGAGCCGGCTTCTACAGTAAATACGGGTAATGTAGTCAATGAGCGCACGCTAGCTGAGCTCGAACGCGTATAAGAGACGGGCAGGAAGACGTAGCATTCAGATCTCTAAGTCGGATAATCTAGGAGTGTATGGAACTCATCCTTTACTCTGCATTCTGGTGCCCTGATTGTCGCGAGGCGAAGCGCTTTCTCGCCCAGCACAATATTGCCTATAAAGAAGTTGATATTGAGAACACTCCGGGTGCGGTGGAAGAGGTCGTCAAACGCACGGGCAAGCGTGCGATCCCGCAATTCGTGATCAACGGAGAATGGGTCCAGCCGTATGTGCCGGGAAGAGGATTTCTATACGACGAGATGGCTAAGCGGCTAGGAGTCGCGAAGCCCTAGTCCAGATTAAGCCGCGATTCTGCGACCGCAAGCCCCCTGTTGCCATACTTTAGGCGGCTTCGATACCTCCGTACATCATCTTCCGTACCGTAGAAAAGCCTTGCCGGACAAGGGAAGATGGCCACTCGCCAGCTTCCAGCGCTGGTGTGCTTTCCCCCCGCGAAAACGCTGGCAAGAACGGGGTATTGCACATTCATGTCCGAACCGGAGATTCCGCGGGAATCGAACGAGGTTAGCGACAGCTGGCAGCAGGTAGTCCAGGCTGTGCTGGGACTAGTGTTACTGCTCGGCGCTGTGGCCATGTTTCACTATTACGTGCCGCCAGCGGCGCAGACTCAGCAGCCGGATGAGCTGCACCAGCAGGTGCAGCAGCTTACCCAGCAAGTGGCGGAACTCGAGCAACAGCAAGCGATGCCTGCGCTGGTATTGAACCGGTACCGGAATTCCATTGGCTACATTTACGGCTTGTATCAGGTCGGGTTCGCGAACGAGCCCGCCGCAATTCGCGCGCGCGTTTCAGGCACAGGATTTCTAGTGGGAGATGGATTGCTCGCGACAAACCGGCATGTGGCCGAGCCCTGGTATGGCGATAGCGAGGCCGAAGCTCTGATCCACCGCGGCGCCAGGGCCATGCTCGAGAGCTTGGTGATTTTCTTTCCCGGCTCGCCAACACCGGTGAGCCTGACCCCGGGGGCCGTTTCTTCGGTGGGTGATCTCGCTGTACTTAAAATCGAGGACAAGACGGCTGTGCGCGGACTCACCGTGCTGCCCCTGGCAAAAGGATTCGCGTTACCCGGAGAACTGGTAACTGTGATCGGTTATCCGATGGGGATTGCAGGGATGGTGGCCAAATCGCCGAGTGGAATCTATCAACGTCTGGCTTACCGGCACACTGACATCACCGCAGCGAGCGAACTAGCGGCCCTGTCGCTAATTCGTCCCTCCACCACGTGCGGACATTTGGGCGACGTGGTGGGCGACAAGCTGATCTACGATGCGCCCACAGCCCACGGTGGCAGTGGCGGCCCGGTTTTCAACTCCAATGCAGAGGTGATCGGAGTGAACTCCGCCTACATCGATGGATTTTCCGGCGGCACACTCGGCATCTCAGTGGATGCACTGCGGCCTCTGATCGAGGCAGCGCAGAAAAAGCCGTAGAGATAGCCGGTGATCATCGTTGCCTCGTCGCAGTGACATCTCCCTGCGGTTCCGCATACTCCGTTCGCGCCCGCCTACATCAGAACGCCCATCGCAAGGAGAACTGGATTAGGCGCGGAGTTCCGGTGGTGCTAATGATCTTTCCAAACGGACTGTTCGTGGGATCGGCCAGGTACTGTTCGATATCCGTAACCGAGGGCATGCCAAAGTTTGTGTGGTTCCACAAATTAAAGAAGTCCGCGGTGAAGCGCAGTTCCTGACGTTCGGTCAGCTTGAAATACTTGATGAGCGAAGCGTCCCAGTTTTGCTGGAATGGTCCGCGGTAAAGGTTGCGCCCCAGATCGCCAAAGCCGGTGGTGCAGAAATCTGGATCGGTAGCGCATTGGGTTGGGTAGAGCAATGGAGCCGGAGTAAAGGCTGCGGGTTTCAAATAACCGTTGATGCGAGTATGAATGTCTCCGCTGGTCAGGCCACTGGCGACGCTGGCTCCTGGAGCCAAGCTCGCGCCCAGCAGCGGAGTGCTTCCTTGACCGAGGAAGGCCGTTCCGGCGCTGGAATCGAAAATCGAAAAGGGAGATCCCGATTGGAGTATGGTCACACCGCTAACGGCCCATCCCCCCAAGGCCGCGTGAACTGCTCCTGTGGCGTGGTCGAAGAACGGGAGTTCGTAAACGTAGCTGACAGAAAGGCGATGCGGACGGTTGAAATCGGAAATGCCGCGAGAAGCGTTGATGTTGCTCTGGTTGTTGTAGGCCGTGTTGAACGCGGTATTCCCCGTCGATGTGGCGTCGATGTTCTTCGAAAACGTATAAGCCGCTTGAAGATAGTTTCTTCCCCACCGCCGCGATAGCGTGGTCTGCAGCGCGTGGTAAATGGAGTAGGCATCATTGGCGAATAACTGATACCCGCTGTAGCCGTTCAACCCCGGCGTGGGTGTGCGCGCGATGGCGTTGGAAAACGTGTTGTCGGTGATTTGATAGCTATTGCCGCTTATGTCGGTGACCGTGAACGGATGAGCGGGGCTGGCATTTACCGACTGGATCGCGTCGCGCGTCTCCCGCAGATGGATTCCTCTGGTTCCAACATAACCCACTTCGAGTACCCACAATTTCCCGAGGTCTCGTTGCACCGTGAGGTTCCATTGTTGGGTGTTCGGGACCACGAAGTGCCGTGGGACTTCCAGCACAAAAAGATTCTGTGTGGAGTTCACACCCGGTCCTCCGGTACAGGCGTAGTTACCATCTCCTACCAAAGGATTATTGCTAGGCGCGAAGCTGATCAGGTGCGCCAGGCATGGCAGCCAGGCCCCCGACAACTGTCCGGCGGCAGGCACCGCGTTGGAATTCGTGGCAGGCGTACCAGTGAAGAAATCAGACATTGTGAAGCCGGGCGTCGTTCCGAAGAACACGATGGGAATGAAGGGCGACTGAAAGCTGAGCTGGTCGACGGCTCCCACATCTTCGCGGACATAGTAAATGCCGTAGCCTCCCCGGATAGTCGTGTTGTGATGGCCGAAAACATCATAGGCGAATCCGACGCGCGGTCCCCAGCCAGTGGACACACTGTTCCGGAACGTGGACCCGGCCGCGTTTCCTGTCAGGCCAGGCACGCCCAGCTTGTTCACGCAACTGGGATAAATGAACGGGTAGGTCCCGGAGCTTGTAAGGTCCGACTCAATATTGCCGATATGACAGTCGCCGTCGGTCCACGCGCCCAGAAATTCAGTTCGCAAACCCAGGTTCAGCGTCAGGTCGTGCGTAGCTTTCCAGTCGTCCTGAGCGAAAACGGCGGAATCGTTCTGGCGATACGCATGGTTGTAGACGCCACCTCCGCCGAAGCTGAACTCCGGAGTACCCTCGACGAAGTTTTGAAAATCAGTTAGCGCGGGAGACATCGCCGAAGCCGCGGTATTGGTAAAGAAAAGCTGTCCGTTAAACACTTGCGGGAACAACTTGTTCAGATTTACCCGGACAAACTGACCTCCGAAGGTGAAGGTGTGCGCGCCATGAACCCATCCCAGATTTTCGACAAAGTTGTAGTTGTCCTGCGTCTGGTATTGATTCGCCGGTGGAGTCGGTCCGAACTGGAAACCGGAAGTGGCAAACGTGAATTTGTAAATGCTGCTGGTGAGGTTGCTGGTCGGGCGATCAATGCCGGCATCGGTAGCGGTCACGGGATTGACGTTAATCCCGCTGTTGTTGATGTGAACCAGGCCGAATCGAAAGTCATTGACCAAAGTTGATGAAAAAAGATGAGTCTCGGCGATGCTGAAGAAACGATCGTGGATCGGGATGTCGTACGGAAAGTTGAGATCGGTTGCACTGGCCGGCGCTCCCAGCGAGGCTTGCAGGCCGCCCGCGCCGAATGGAATGTCCTGCTCCGCGTTGGAAAAGAAGAAGCGCGCTGAGATTTTGTCTTTGGAGTTACGAAAATCACGGTCCCAGTTGGCGGTGAACTGATCGTCAACGAACTTGCCAGGCTTGCTCACCGTGAACGGAATCAAACTGCCAACGTGGGCGCCTGTGGGAATATTGCTGGGAAGTGGAAACAGATACCCGTTGGCGGGCGCGCCAAATTGATTGCTGGAGAAGGCAAGCAGCGAAGCGGCAACCGGGTCGACGCTGGTCAAGCCCAGATCTGTCGCCAACGCGGCCTCAGCCGCCGGCGTGGTGCCCCGATCGGCCGCCGGAATATAAGGAACGAAAGTGCTGATAAGAGTCCCCGGGGAATCGCCGCTGCGCTGCCGCGTGCCTTGGTAGTTCACGAAGAAAAACCCCAGCCTCCCTCCTGGGACGATCGGCCCCCCGAGACTCCCACCGAAGATGTTCTGCTCGATAACAGGCCGGGATGATCCGCTTTGGTTGAGAAAGTACTCATTTGCGTCCAGGACTGTGTTGCGAAAGAACTCGTAGGCGTCTCCGTGAAAGGTGTTGGTGCCCGATTTCAGTATGGCATTAATGTTGCCGCCGCCGTTGCGGCCCTGGCTGGCATCGTAGAGCGAAGTCTGGACCTTGAACTCCTGGACGACGTCGGGATTTGGTAAAGGTGTGGTGGTCAACTCGGCAACGTTGTAGTCGGTGGCGCTGATGCCTTCGATCAGGTAATTGTTGTTATCTTCACGTTGGCCATTCACGAAGATGCGCACCGTGCCGCGTCCTAATTGCGAGGCGGCGTTCAAATCGCTTTGTGCCCCGGTAGAAAGCGTGAGCAATTGTTGAAAGTTCTGCGTGGCAAGAGGCAAGGCGCGGATGGTCCCTGTGTCGATGGCCTGACCTGTGGTGGCATCGCTGGTATCGACTTCCTGCACCTCCGCTTGAACCTCGATATTCTGCTGCACGGCCTGCGGACTCAGTCTGGCGATGATGCGGCTGGTTTCCGTGACGCGCACCACGACGTCGAGGAAGTCCCGTTGTGCGAAGCCGGCACTCGTAATGGCTAACGAATAAGTCCCCACCGGAAGCAGAGGAGCTGTAAACGAGCCGTCTGGACCGGTCTGGACTGTGCGCGCTAGTGTCTTGGTACCCTGGTTGGTGATTCGCACTTGCGCGTTCGCGATGCTTGCGCCGCTGTTGTCCTGCACAATTCCTGTAATCGCGCCTGTGGCACCGCCCTGGGCCGAGCCTTGGGCAACGAATGCAGCCGCCAGAAAAAAAATCCAAATCAACCTGCCTTGTAGTTTCAGCATCGCCCCTCCCGGAGTTCGAAGATGTTTTCTGGTTATTGCCGAATCAGGCGTGCAACCGCTAGACAAGCAGATCGACAACAGAAGACAGCGTGCAGTCGGCCTTGCGCCGTCACACGCTCTTGCGGATTCAGCCGGTAGCAAAATAATAGCTTGAGATCAGCCATGGCCATACACGTCCGGTCGAACGCCTCTAGGATCAAAGGATTGCGAAAGGATACTGAAAGAAGACGACTGTTGGCAATACAAATACTGAAAGCGCAAGGCGGTTCGCCAATACCGAGGATCTTGCGGCGGCGCGACTCCCCAGAGCACGCAACTAGACGGTTATTCAACTCTCGGAATGAACCCGGGGTGTTCTGGGGAACCATCCCGGCTCGCGCACAGGTTCACCATGGAAGCCAGGAAGGCGGGCGGCCATCACGCCACTGCGGCCGAGGTAGCCGACAGCTTTGCGCTGGTCCGCACGATCTACAACGGGCAAACGTCCAATGTCATAACGCAACATCTTCGCGGCAGCTTCCGAGATGAGTTCGTCGGGGTGCGTCACCACCAGTTGGGTGCTGCCCGCCTCCTGAACAGTGAGCGCTCCGGAAGAATCTTCGGCGAGAGCGCGAAGCAGATCGCCGCGCGTGATGATGCCGGAAAGGTTTCCGGCGTCGTCCAGGATCAGCAACGCCTCATGACGAGCGACCGAGGGATCGTGTCGCGCAACGCGCTCGGCCAGCGCGCCAACTTTGGTCCCTGCGGAGATGGCGGGCAATTCCCGCTCCATGGTGTCCACCACTCGGGATTGAGAAAGAACATCAGCTTCGTAGTCCTGATGGACGTGCAGGCCGCGACGCGCGAGTTTTTCCGTCATGATCGAGCTGTTGGGCATGAAGAGCATCGCGATGCCGTCGGCAATCACGCTGACCAGCATCAGAGGCAAAACCGAGTTGTAGTCGCGAGTAATCTCGAACGCAAAGATGATGAATGTGAAAGTGGCGCGCGAGGCCGCGGCAAAAACCGCTCCCATTGCGACCAATGCGAAAGCTCCAAGCGAAAGCTGAGCGCCGGGCAGGAAGTGATTCGATATCATGGCGAAGATGCCCCCCATGGCAGCGTTCCACATGAAGCACGGAGCCAGCAGTCCACCAGAAGTGCCGGAACCCAGCGATATCGCCAGCGCAGCAGCCTTGGCCAGCATGACCACCAGCAGAAGTTTCCATGCGAGCTGGCCGTTGAGAATGTCGCCGATGGTGTCGTAGCCGACACTGAGCACGCGAGGCACAAAGAAACCGATGATGCCGAGGCCCAGAGCTCCGAGGGCAGGCCACCAAAGTTCATCGATGGGAAGTTTTTCGAATTGATCCTCAACCCAGTACAGAAGTTTGCTGAAGCCGACCGCAGCGAGGCCGCAGATTAGTCCCAACACCAGATAGAACGGCAGTCCGCGCGGAATCGCGAAGTCCATTGGATTGACCTGGAACATCGGTCCCAAGCCGAGAAGCTGCATGAGCACCGCAGTCGCCAGCGTACTTCCAATCACGAGCGGAATAAACGAGCGCGACTTGAACTCAAACAACAACAGTTCGATGGCGAGAATCACTCCGGCAATCGGCGTGTTGAAGGTGGCGGACATGCCAGCGGCGGCGCCACAAGCAAGCAGCACTTTGCGCTCGACCGCCGTGGTGTGGAAGGCTTGACCAACGAGCGAGCCGACCGCTCCGCCAGTCTGAATGATGGGGCCTTCTGCCCCAAACGGACCGCCGGTGCCGATCGCGATGGCTGCTGAGATGGGCGTTAGGATTGCCACCCGCGCGGCGATGCGGCTGCGGTTGAACAATACGGCTTCCATCGCTCCAGGAATGCCATGGCCTTTAATTTTCGAAGTCCCATACTTCGCCATCACGCCTACGATAAGGCCGCCAATTACGGAACGACGATTACCATCCAGCCGAGATGGTTATGCTGCGGGCTGGAAAAATCCGCTGACCAGCGATGAAAGAAGAAGACATTTGTGAACAGGCCGATCAATTTGTAGAGAGCGAAGGCTATCACTCCAGCCACTAGGCCAATTGCCGCGGCGAGCAACGAAACCAGCAGCATGCGGAAGGGTGCCGGGGCGGAGAGCCAATAAGCGTGCGCTTCCTATCCGACGAGGGAGCGGCGAGTGCGTTTTCCGCACGAAGCCTTTTGCTGTGGACTTCCGTTGCCGGTTTTGTTCATTTATCGTCCCTTTTTGCGGGAGGATTTGCGGAATGCGTGGGTGCGGCATCGTTGCCATCGCGCATGACGCGACGAAGAGCCGCCACGAGCTCGGGTCCGGAAGTGCGAAGCTCGTCGTGATGATGAAGAGCGAGTTCGCCGAGAACTTTCTCACCTTTAGGCGTGAGCGCCAGAAGGACTTCGCGACGGTCGTCTTGCGCGCGGGTGCGATGCACAAAGCCTCCGGCCTCCAGACGGTTCACTAGTTCCACGGTGCTGTGGTGGCGGATTTGCATCCGATTGGCCAGTTCGCGGATTCGCGGACGCACTTCGGCCGGCATACCCTTGATGGCCAGCATGAGTTGATACTGTCCCCGTTCCAGCCCGGCCTGCTTAACCACTTGCTCGCTGAAGTGAAGAAAGCGGCGAATCTGGTAGCGGAACTCCGCCAGCGCCTGGTAGTCCGACAGGGTGAGCTTCTTCATGCCGCCGATTGTATCGTGCCGCGATCCAGTAGCACGCTCTTGCTATATCGTAACACGATATAGATCAAACGAGCGAACCAGCGCTTATCTAGCGTGGGGAAGTCACGTACTGCGCCTCGCCGTTGCCGAACGACCAGTTTTCCTTCGGCACCTCAACCAGATTGATGAACACGTCCTCCCGGCGCACCTTCAGGCTTTCATGCAAGCCATCGGCGACGGCTTTGTAAAGGCGCTGCTTCATCTCAACCGTGCGGCCGGCGCTTAGCGTAATCTGCACGAAAATGCAATCGTCTGACCGCTGAATACCGAGATAATTCCGGTCAAATTGCAACTCAGCTTTGGGATGCTCTGTGATCACCTGGAAGCGATCGTCCTTAGGAACAGCGAAGGAATCCAGCAACGCCTGGTAGACGGTCTTACCAACCTGTGTGCGATATTCGGTCGACCTGCCTTCCAGAAGATCGATTCGGACGAGAGGCATATTTTCTCCTTACGCGTGACCCGAAGGCTGCGTGTCTATATCGATGCAAGCATCAGCTCGTAGGGCTGCGCGGCAGCATCCGATCACTGTGTTACACTTTACAATTCGCAGACAAGCGGCCCCTGACACAGGACAAATTATCCGCACATGCTTCTTTCCAAGGAATATGTGGGCTACCTGGCCCGCGAAGTTACCAAGAAATTGATTGCCGGCAAGGCCATCGAGACCTCGGCTGTGCCCAAAGTCACGGAGCGCGTCCATGCCGCTCTGCTCGACGAACTGACTCTCGAAGACCGAATCAACGATGAAGTACGGGTCATCCTCGAAGCGTACTCCGACGAGATGAATAAGACCGGTGCCAATTATCAGGAGATGTTTCGCAAGGTGAAAAGCGAGCTGGTGCGTAAATACAAGGCGGTGCTGTGAGGCTGAGCCGCGACAAAGTGAATGTGCTGGCGCGCGCTGTCGCCGACGCACTCAAACAGATGGACGAAGTCGATTTCATCGAAGACCCCAACACCATCCGCCAGGAAACCCGCAAGATTCTTGAAGATCTTCTCAATCACGAAGAGAGGATCGACCAGGCCGCCCGTCAAAAGATTGAAAGCCAGAAGCGCACCATCCTCGAAGGTTCCCAGGAGTGGGACATCCTCTACCGCAAGTATTACAACGAAGAAGTGAAGAAGTTGGGTATCTGATTCTGCAGCCAGCGCTGCGTATGCCGTCACAACCTACCAGTGATTGCCTGCACCACCAAGAGCGCTCCAATGCCTGCTAAACCAAGATAAATGTATTTCAGGAAAGCTTCTCCATGCATGTGATGGTTGATCACTCTGCCCAGGAATACACCCAGCAGCGTGACCGGCAGTGAGAGCAAATAAAAGTGAGTTACAGCAGCAGTGCAGAGTCCTGCCGCCCAATAACCGGCCATGCCGATAATGCTGGCGGGCAGGAAATAACCTTGCAGGGTTGCCCGGAAATGCTGCGCTGACCAGCGTCGCATCGCTCCGTAAATAACCAGGGGGGGGCCGTTCATTCCGTAGGCTCCTCCCAGCACGCCGGCGCAGAATCCACACGCAAGAAGCCACGCTCGGCTATCGCTCTTGAGCTCCAGCGTTGTGCGGCCTATCAACGCGTAGGCGGAGAACATCACAATAATCACTCCTAGCGTGGCTTTGACCATCCTTTGGTGACTGCTGGTGAGCAATAGAAGGCCTAATGGAATTCCAAATAGAGTGGCTAGCACTAGCCAACTCGCGCTGAACAGGTGAATCTTCTTCCAGTCCTGCACGACCACGATGCCGGCAACCGTAATCGACACAAGCACGGCGAGTGGAGCGGCCACTTCCAGTGGAATACAGAAGGCGAGCAGTGGAACTGCGACAAGAGCTTCGCCAAAGCCAAACGCCGATCGAATCAACGTGGCGAGAAACACGGTTGATAAAACAAGCAGGGTAGTGACGTCGATTGCGATCTCCGAAGTCGGCAGAATTTGATCGATTCTCTCACGATCTAGAACTACTGGGCGAGGTCGACGATGTTGCCAGGGGCGCTGATGGACGTGAGATCGATCATGAAGCTGCGCTCAGCATTTCAAAAAAAGCCCCACGCAAACTCGCGTGGGGCGCCAGGGTGAGAGAAAAACAGGGGAAGTTTTAGGCTGCTCTCCGCCGCCGCTGGATCGTTTCCAATTGCTGGCGATATTTCTGCGCATTGCCCGCGATCTTGCGCTACGGCAGACTGTTAATCCACAGCTCGTGAGGAATGTTGCGGCGTTCCCGGCAAGTGCCGGCGGCACCTCTGTGCAGGACGTTGGTGGAACGCTTCTCCGCCGTCTGCTGCCAACCACTACCCGAGTTCACATGGAAGACCCCAATGTAGCCGCCCGCGAGTAACTGCAGCGGTGTCTGAATCTTGTTCATACGATCGAACTGCGTCGAGCCTTCAGCGCGAAAACTTTCGAACCAGGCGGGATAGACGAAGTCGGAAAACAGCACGTTGTCGACGTTATAGCCGAGGCTATCATCTTCGCATGCGTCGCAGACCTCGTAGGCGTAAAACATTCCCGCGGTATTGCTGTTCGGCACGAACACGGTTAGGTTGATGTTTGGGTCGCCCAGCATCTCCAGCAATTCGTGGCTTGCGGTGACTGTCCAGGATGTGCCCGCTTTCAAATCGCTGGCTGCGAAAACTTTACCGATGGGAAGTCCCTCGGTCGTGAGGTCGTGATAACCCAAGGCGTTCGCCTGGTCGGAATCATCGAGCACTACGAGCCACCAGGTTCCGCTAGGCGGTGGGGTTCCCTTAGGGACTACGCTGAGTTCGGCGCCGGTCCCCCAGACGGGGCCGAAGTCGTTGGCGACTTGTTTCTGAAGCGCCTCCACAACCGGCACGACATCCGTCTCGGCCAGCACCGTGCTCTCGTTGATTACAGCGATTTGGATGGTGGGAGTTTGGGCGTGGGTGAGCTGCGGCATATATCTTCTCGCCTGAGACGAAATTTGGAGAACGCGCAGCATGAGTTGCGTGACTCTGTGAGAAAAAGCTTATACGCTGGTCAGGGAAGGAAGAACGATTTCGCGGCTAAAAAATGAAGTCGATTTCCAATTTGGAACTGTTGTTTCGTGTTTGCGCGGCTCGGAAAAATCGGATCGTATCCGACGGCAAATTGCTGATGACACGATGTGCATGTCGCCATTTCGCAGGTCTTATGCGCTGGAGTCTGAATGTCAAATTGATCCGGCCTGACGGCGACGGATCCGGGGGGTAACGGCGTGGCAAGATCGGAAGGTTGGACAGCAGACTCCAAGGCAAGCTCCTGCGATTCGAATCACAGGGTTCAAATCTTATTTCTGCTCGGGCTTCTGCTCAGGCGGCACGTATTCTTTGGGCAGCGCTGAACCTTCTCCGAAGAAGAACTGATCAAGCTGCTTGACGATGACTTCCTGATCTTCGCGGCGGGCGGGATTGAGGCGATATTCGTTGAGCAGCATCTTGCAGTGCTCCGTCCACATGTGCCAGGCTTCCTGAGAAACGTTGTCGTAGACCTTGCGGCCGAGCTCGTTGTCGAAGGGGGGCTCATCTAATCCGGGCAACTCTCGTTTTAATTTCACGCAGAATATGGTGTGCGCCATACACTTCCTTCAGTGAGAATTTCTTAACGTTCAAGACTACTACATGCAGCAGTGGCTGTGGAACTGGGCAACGGCGAGGCGCTGGACGTGAGCTTGATCGATGTGGAGGCCAAACGCTGAGGATCTGGCAAGCTAATACGCAACGATGTGCCGGTGCTGCACCTTCTTATCGAACAGATGGCGGAATGTTCAGGGTTTCGCCGCGGCCTGAGCGTAATCGAGAAGCTTTGCCAACTGCTCGAGGCTCATCGTTGAGTCGTGCGCGGGATCTGCAGCTGACGTCGCCAACTTGCCTTTGATGCCGACGTAGACCGCGTTATATGCTTCATCGCCGAGGTTCTCGACTTTGTGCTTGAAGGGCGGAAACCATCGCGCTTCGCCATCTTTGGAGTAGACTTCGGTGACCTTGCCGTTCTGCGCAGAAAAATCTGCACAACATGGCGCGCCTCCTGAACTGAGGATCGACTTTCTTACCGCAAACTGAAGGAACGCTACTCCCGCGCGTAGAGCCTGTCAACGATTCGAAGGCGGGCGTCCCAAAGTGGTTAATCGGTGGGCTGGCCGCGCGAAGCAGCCCACCCTGAGGTTTGCCGAAGGTCGAGTTCTTTGCGACTCAATGATTACTTTTTGTCCGGATTGTCTGGCTTCTTTTCCTGAGTGTCCGGCTTTTTCTCGGGATTGTCCGGCGCCTTATCCTTGCTCTTTTCCTGAATAGAGAGCAACTCAACTTCAAAGATGAGAGTGGAGTCAGGGCCAATATCGGGGCCTGCGCCGCGATCGCCATAGGCAAGATCGGCGGGGACGAAGAGTTGCCACTTCGATCCAACGGGCATAAGCTGAAGTGCCTCGGTCCATCCTTTAATAACGCCGCTCACGGGAAACGTCGCGGGCTGGCCGCGCTTGTAGGAGCTGTCGAATTCCTTACCATCGATCAGAGTGCCGCGATAGTTGCAGACTACGGAGTCGGCGGCCGCTGGCTTCGCTCCCGTACCTTCTTTCAGAATCTTGTATTGCAGACCGCTGGGTAGTGCGACTACGCCGTCTTTGCCTTTGTTGGCAACGAGAAAAGCGTCGCCTTCTTTCTTGTTGGCGGCTCCCGCTTCCTGCATTTTTTCCTGCTGCTTCTTGCGCAGATCGTTTTGCATTTCGGTGAGCGCGGCCTGGCCTTCCTCTTCGGTGAGCAGGGTCTTGCCGCCGGCCAGAGCATCTTTCAATCCGCGCGCCAGGATGGCCGGGTCAACGGGAACATCCTGCTTTTTGAGATTCGCTCCCATTCTCATCCCAAGGGCATAGCTGAACTTTTCCTTTTGCGTGTTGAGAGTGAGCGGAACGGTGCTTCTGGCACCCGTGGCAGGCCGCTGGGCCGAAGGGGTTTGAGCTTTGCCAGACGTAGTGGCGGATGGCGAAACTGATTGAGTTGTGGCTGCAGGAGTTTGCTGCGCCAGCGCATTCGCCAGCAACAATATTCCAGCCGCAAATATAGAGACCGCTAGGGTGAAGGATTTATGCATATAGGTATTGTCACATCGCCCGCAGATCTCCGCAAACCCGCAGCGGCGGCAATCGTCGCCCAAGGCAGGGCGGATCGAAGACGCGATGGGACTGTTGCTGTCGTGAAAATGCCGACTGCCGTTCTTGAAGCTGGACCCAATGTGAAAGAGTATTAGTTAGGCTCTCTTTCATTACCCTGGACGATAAGATAGCGTTGGGCAACTATTTTCAGCGTTTCCCCGAATCAAAAAATAGCCGCTATTACTCTGTAAGGGCCGCGAATACTTTGATGCTCGTGCTCGACAGCTCAGTCGACGAAAGCTCGGGACCGGAGGTGCAGTGGCTGGACAACAAGCTGGACAACATCCCATCGGATGTGGATTTCGTCTTTCTCATGTTTCACCACCTGCCCTACACTAGTTCCTCCGACGCCAAAATGTTCGGTGGAGGGCACTCGGCGCGATCAACGGAGCAGCAGCTGGCCAAGATACTTGAGGACCGCCAACCCCACACACGTGCCCGTTTCGTGGTCTTCTCCGGACATGTGCACAATTACGAGCGCCACGAGCATAGCGGCGTCACCTCCTTCGTTTCCGGCGGCGGTGCGGCGCACGCGTATCCGATCGAGCGTGCGCCTGACGACTCTTTCCAAAGCAAGCAAGTGAACTACCACTATCTTCTTGTCGATTTGGATCATCAGCGGTTGAAGGTTACGATGAACCGGGGGGAGTTTGAACGAGGGGAAGGCAGCCTGGTCGCAGCCGATTCAGTGAAGATTACGCTTGCCACGTGCCCTCGAGTTCCGTGCCCTGTTTTTGTGATATGCTTCCGCGAAAAATCGGCGGCCTCAGGGTGACGTGTCTACCGCCAGCCCTGGCGTATTGAGAACGGAGTGGCTCAGATGCGCACATCCTCGTTAGGAATTCTGCTTTTGGTTTTGCCAACGGCTCGCATGGTGGCGCAGACGCCGACGCTGCAAATGAACATCGTTTACGTGTGCAAGGATGGCCAAAGCTTCAAAGTCTTTTCCTGCGACAACATCACAGGCGCCTGCGACTATCAGAACTACAAGAACGGGCAGGCGTACCAGCGAGGCCAGGCACTGCGCGTACAACTGGTCGCTTTGCTCCCGGCGAAATGCCACGCGCAAACGTCCGCCGACGCGCAGGCCGCCCCTCATCGCGGCGAGGTTCCGCCTGCGCCTTCTCCGTTTAAGGCGCGTGCCGCCGGAGGCAGCAACGGGTCCGCATCTACAGGTGCGGTGAATTCGCAGACCGGCCCCGGCGGATTCAAGGTCGGCGACACGGTGCGCGTTTTGTTCGACGGCTGGCAGGAAGCCAAGATCATCGAAGTGCACGGTCGTTCTTACGTCGTCCACCTGCCGAATGGGGTTGACGTTTCAAAACTCTGGCCGATAGAAGTGCGCCGGCTGGGAAAACTCACGGCGGAGGATCACGCGATGGGGCAATACGATCTTCACGACCGCGTGCAAGTGCTGGTAAACGGCCGGTGGATGGAGGGTGAGATCCGTGGGCAGAATCTCAACATGTACGACATAAAGGTGCCGGGAGTAGATACGGGCTTCGGTTCTGACATTGTGAACACGACGCCCGAGAATATCCGCATGTCGACTACGCCGGCGCCTGCGGCTCCCGCCCAACGGGCGGCCGGGCAAGCTCCCAAGGCTGGATTCGTGAGCTGCGCCGGAAAGTATGAGGGCCGATGGGAGCACGTCTCAGGCATGGGCGGCATGAAGTGGTTTTCCGTTCCGGCAAGGCAACGATCACCGAAGGATTGGGCGGGGAGATGCCGTTCGATTGCTTCACGGGTGACGGCAAGGTCGTTTTTTACCAGGCCGGATCGTTCACGCCGTTCTCCTACGACTTTGACATCAATAACGACGGAACGCTACAGACGCCCCTCGGAGCAATCAAGAAGATGGGCAACTGACGAGGCTGCGGTATGCAATTCGCTGGGGATGCGCCTCGCGAGTGAGTGGCGGGCAAGCAATGCCTTGTTTGCAGGTAACTTGAGAGTTGCGCGCAACCGGTCGTCCTGAGAGCGCACCTCTGATTGCTCGTCCGAGATGGGACGCTACTAGCATGAGGGTTTTTAGCTGGCTATAGGATCGGAAGGCTTGATCGCTCTCATGGCGTCCCTGAAATCATGACGGACCTGTTCCTCACTCTTCAGGACGTTGCTAAGTTCCTGAACGATCTGCAGCAATTCGTCGGGGTCCTTTGCGTTCAATGCGGCGCTGCACAATTCTCTCCAGTTCTTCCGTCGTTGTTCAGCCATAATATATTTTTCCGAAATTCTGATATCTAAGGAACCGATCTATGCAGCGTGCTGGGGTCTAGCTGTGCGGTTCACTTGAAGCTCGAACTCAGTTCCGAGGATTCCCACCCCCGACGAGCAGTGATAGAAACGTTTCACCACGTATTCTGAGTCCACCCTGCGAGTGTTGATGATGAATACTTTTTTCGGAGCCGTCCTTTTCGGATTGCGCCAAATGATTTTCATAAAGCCCCCACACCATCTTCACCAGTTCATTGAGCGGCCGGGGAGGATGAAGGATGGATGATTACCCGGCTGGCCAGGCCGCCTAGAAGCGGAAAACGATTCCAGCGGATGGCTGCGCCGTGTGAGTCCAGCTATCCGTGTTAAGGCTCCTGATGCCGAAATCCGCGTCTTTATAAACATAGCCTCTGTACTCAGCGCGGAGAGAGACACGTTTGGTTAACGTGTAATTGACGCCGCCGCCATACAGAAAAGTACCTTTCGCCTGAGTATCAGCGCCGGGCACAAAGCCGCCCGCGTTGCCAGTTGGATGGAACACCAAACTGCCGCCTCCGCCGAGCACGTAGGGATTGAACCGGCTAATTGCGAAAGGAAGACTCACAACTACATCGGCAGTGGCTGTGTGCACGTCGGACTGCACTCTTGAAAGACCGCCTGTAGAAAAATATCTCTGGGTATCACGGTCGAAGCCGTAGTTTGCTTCGGCAGAGAGCCAGCGGTTGAAGTGATAGCGGTACCCAACGAGAAACCCACCCGTATTTGTTGTTGTGCGGGAGATACCCCGGCCGTTACTGTCCTTCGTGAAAAAGCCTGTGCCCTGCAGACTGATCTCCGAGCGGTTTTCCTGAGCCGTGGTGCCGAGAGTTAAAAGAAAGACAAAACCTGCAAGCATAATCGCAGTTCGTCGCATAGTGTCACCCCCTCCGTACTTAAATGTGTGCTTACGATTCCGCGACCGCGATGTCGCCAGTGTGTGAATCGTGTCTCGGAGTCCATACAGGCACTTGAGGTGCCAAAGTTGCCGCGGCGTCGGTTCTGTCCCGGAACAATTGAGTGAATGCAGGTTGCGCAACTGCAGCTGCGGATCGAGCACGTGGCCTGTCAATCGCGTCGACGCAGGATTTCGACAGGTGACAAAGGCTACGACATTTTGTCGAAGCTTTCTGCCTCTTCACTACATCAGATCAAGCATATCCCGAACCGGGCAGTCATCTCTCTGTCACTGCTGGGGTTGACTGATGCGGTCGTATCAGTTTTCTGACAAGCGGGAAGAGTCTATGAGCACTTTATCCGCAACTATCTCAGAAGAGTACACGCAACGGTATGAAGCACTGCTGCGTGCGACTAACGCGATTGGCACGTGCAGCGATTGCGACACTGCCGCTGACGTCCTCGTGAAAACACTGCTCGAAGTTATTCCTTTTGACTATCTCCAGCTTGTATCGTTTGAGAGCGGAACCAAGACAATCGAATGGCATCTGCTCTACTCAAACGGCACAAGGCACAACTTGAGCCTGTCAGATGTTGTTTTAGAAGACACGCCGATTGAGTGGGTGCATGAATCTCGGCAGGTCCTGGTCACGACGGACTGGAAGGAGGAGGCGCGGTTTGCGAAGCATGGGGAATTTCTGAATGGGTTAGGGATCGCTTCTACCTGCGTGCTTCCGCTCGCAAGGGGAGAGCGCCGGCTCGGTGCGCTAAGTATAGGGAGCTCACGTCCGGACGCTTACTCCGACGATGAAGTCCGCTTCCTCTCTCTGGTTGCCGACCAGATTGCGCTGGCGATCGATGCTGCTGTGAACTTCTACTTGTCCCGGCAAGCGCAGGACCGGTTGAAACTGATCCTTGACCTAACCAACCAGGTTGTCTCGAACTTGAATTTTCAGGACTTGCTGCGAACAATCTCGTCGAGTGTTCGCCAGGTCATGCGCTGCGATGCTGCCGCGATCATGCTGCCCGAGCCAGACGGTGCGCACTTGCGGGTGCACGCTCTCGACTTCCCAGATAGCAGAGGGTTTTTCAGAAAACACCTATTGGTTCCCATCGAGGGTACGATGCCGGGAGAAACCTTTCGGAGCGGCAAGCCCTATGTCTTAAACCGGCTTGATCCGGTCGAAGTGCCTCCTGAGATGTACGCCAAGGCGGCTGCGGAGGGTATGAATTCAATTTGCGACGTGGCTCTCATCAGCAGGGATCGATCGCTTGGCGTGCTTGCCCTGGCGAGCCGGGAAGAGAATGCTTTTGATCGAGAGGCGACGGCCTTTCTGTCCCAGGTTGCACAGCAGGTGGCGATCGGCGTGGAAAACGCGCTGGCGTACGGTGAAATCGCTGATCTCAAAGACAAGCTCGCGCAGGAGAAGCTTTATTTAGAAGACGAGATCCGTGGCGAGATGGACTTTGAAGGAATTGTGGGGCAGAGTTCGGCTCTGCGCCATGTTTTGAATCTCGTGGAAACCGTGGCTCCCAGCGATTCGACTGTGTTGCTCCTCGGTGAAACCGGCACGGGAAAGGAATTGATTGCGCGAGCGATCCATGAACGCAGCCGGCGTAAGGAACGGACGTTCGTAAAGCTCAACTGTGCCGCGATCCCCACCGGACTGCTCGAGAGTGAGCTGTTTGGACATGAACGAGGCGCCTTCACAGGCGCGATTGCGCAGAAGATTGGTAGGCTTGAACTGGCCGACCAGGGATCACTATTCCTGGATGAGGTTGGGGACATCCCCGTCGAGATTCAGCCCAAATTGCTCCGAGCTTTACAGGAGCGTGAGTTTGAACGGCTGGGCAGTACCCGGACTAAGAAGGTGGATGTGCGACTGGTAGCGGCCACCAATCGCGATCTCGAAAAAATGATGGAAGATCGCGAGTTTCGCAGCGACTTGTACTATCGCCTGAACGTGTTTCCGATCCGTATCCCACCGTTGCGCGAACGCCCGGAAGATATTCCGCTGCTGGTCCGCTACTTCACCCAAAAGTACGGCCGCCTAATGAACAAAGAGATCGATTCTATTCCCGCCGCGGCCATGAGAAAGCTCTCGAGTTGGCCTTGGCCGGGGAACATTCGCGAGTTGGAAAACTTTATCGAACGTTCGGTGATCCTTACGCATGGCACCGCTCTGCAAGCTCCTATCGTTGAATTGAGCAACAATGGCAAAACCACGCCAGTGGCTGGCACGCGCGAAGCCAATGAACGCGATGAGATCGTACGCGTTCTGAAAATCACAAACGGACGAGTAGCAGGCCCCGACGGTGCTGCGGCCCGCATGAGCCTCAAACGCACGACCCTGATCGCGCGCATGAAGAAGCTGGGCGTCGATCCGCGAAGAGTGTCATGAAAGTTCGACAATTGTCGAAAGGACTCTCACTCTCAGCATTCGGAAGACACATGGCACACCTTTACGTGTCATTTCGTTCCGTGAATCTATGAGTCGCCCTCTCCTCCCGAACTTGGCCCTTGGCTTGCTCAAAGTCTTGGTTTGATCGGACCATTTGCATTGGCGAGTGTTTGCTTCGCTGCAGTTTTGTTCATGCTGGTATTTCTGCGCGCTCTTCTGAGAGACGCAATAAGGCCTTGTATTCGACTCACAGAAGTTAGATTCACCGAAAGACGTGAGAGAATCGCCCCCCTGCAGTTTCGATTGCGCATCATTCCAGTCACCTGGACCGGGCAGCGTAATCTCGCTACTCCGGAACCAGTCCCGTCGTCTTCGGCATACCGATGTCAAATCTCTGACGTTAGACTGACCGCGCGCGAACCTTTTCGATTTCTGCTTCGCCTTATGGCAATTCGGTTTCTACCGTGAGGTCTCCCGCCCTTTGTCTGTTTTCACTCGACAAGTGTCAATTTTGATTTTGACATTCCTTGACACAATGCTCCGACGATTTTACTTCCATCAATGGTTTCAGCACGTTGCGGGCTGGCGGCTTTGGCAGGTGCGGTGCGCTTACCAGATTCGTACCGAGATCCAATATGTTCAAGATTTCTATTGTCGACACCCCATGTCAACGCAAGCTAGTAGTAGAGGGAAGGCTCAGCGAACCATGGGTTGATGAGCTTCGCACCACCTGGAGAAATGCGAGCGGCGACTTAGACGGACGCAAGCTGGTGATTGATGTGAGCAGCCTGACCGTCATCAGCCGCGAGGGAGAAGACGCGATTTTCGATCTGATGAAAGAGGGTGCAAAGTTTTCCTGCGCAGGCGTCCTCACTCGACATGTGGTGAAGCAGCTCGCCCGAAGGTGCCGATGCACTCCTTGAAGGCAAGAAGAAAGCGGGACGCTGAAAACAGCAAAAAAGAAGCGTTGGTTGTCGATTTCCACCAAGCTCAAACGACTAATAAGTGAAAGACAGAGGTGAACATGCTCGGCGCAAAACAGATCGCAAACCGGAGCCAGCCCACGCCGTACGCAAGCGGCGACGATTTCCGCCGAATTTTCGACGAAGACATGAACGGTCTCTATCTGCTCTCGTTCCTGCTGACTGGAGATCATGAGAAGGCGGAGCAGTGCTTTGTCTCCGGCCTTGAGGATGCGGTGGAAGGCAACCCGGTTTTCAAGGAATGGGCGCGCTCCTGGGCTCGGCGGACGATCATTCAGAATGCCATACGAGTGATCAACCCGCGACCGGTGGAGGGAAGGGGTCGTCCCAACTGTGCTTCGGTCGACAGCAGTGACAAAAACCTTCCAGCCGAGCAGCACGTTGAGATCGCCGCAGTTCTTGGACTCGAACCGTTCGAGCGCTTTGTCTACGTGATGACGGTTCTTGAACGCTACTCCGATCACGAATGTTCTATTCTCTTGGGCTGCGCGCGGCGGCACCTGGTCGCCGCGCGACCACGCGCCTTGAAGAATATTGGAAGCGCAGTGGAATCGCACTACAAACAATTGCCAAATGCTGGCTCGGAAAAGCCCGTGTTGAACGGGAGCGGCAATTCTGTACTTGAGTGGCTCGATGCTCCGCGCTTAGTAACTTCGGCGTAGATAAACACCATTTCAGATGAGGATGGCCATGAGGATGACGGTGAAGCATACTCTTAATCTTGGACACGGACAGCTTGGAGTTGCTGCGGTGCTGTTGTTGTTGGCGACAACGGGTTGCGGCCGAAGCAACGTTCAGGCGGCGCCTGCTATGCCTGCGCCTCTGGTGACTGTGGTCAAGGCTACCGCGCAGGACGTCCCCAAGTATCTGGATGAAATCGGCAGAAACACAGCCTTTGAGTCGGTGACGGTCACGCCGCAGGTTGGCGGACGCATCGTTGAACGGCATTTTCAGGACGGCGAGAATCTGAAGAAAGGACAATTGTTGTTTGTCATTGATCCTCGTCCGTACAAAGCACAGCTCGACTCGGCCCAGGCGAACCTTGCCCAAGCGAAGGCGGCGCTCGACTTCGCGAAGATCCAGTTTGCCCGCGATGAGGAGGTCATCGGAGAGAGAGCCATTTCGAAGCAAGACTATGACACGAAGAAGAATGCCGTAGATGTTGACCAGGCACAGGTGGAAGCCGGGCAAGCAGCTCTCGAAACCGCGAGGCTCAATTTCGAATATTGCTATATCCATTCCCCTATCGACGGTAGGGCCGGGGCGCGTTTGGTGGATGTGGGGAACGTGGTGCAAGCGAATGCCTCATCGCTGCTTTCGATCCAGCGGCTCGACCCGATCTATGCGAATTTCACCATTACCGAGAGCGATCTTCCGGAAGTTCAACGACAAATGTCCCGCGGCACGCTGAGAGCTGCAGTCCGACTCCCCTCGGACTTGGAGAGCGCGGCTAAATCTGGACGCGTCGAGTTCCTCGACAACTCCGTGCAGAACGGCAGTGGCACGGTCAATTTGCGCGCAACGATGAGCAACCCGGACCATCACTTCTGGCCCGGCCAATTCGTCGACGTGAAACTCGTTTTGAAAACAGAAAAAGCTGCTGTCTTGATTCCGAATCAAGCGGCACAGATTAGTCAGCAGGGGCCGTTCGTCTACGTGGTGAAATCTGACGATACGGCTGATCTCCGCCCGGTGAAGTTAGGACAGCGCCAGGGCGACGATGTGGTTGTGACGGAAGGAGTCGCCGCCAACGAACGTGTCGTGCTTGCCGGCCAAATGCTGCTGCGACCCGGCGGCAAAGTGCGTGTCGATTCCAGTGCTTCTGCTGCGCCTACTTCTAACGCGGGCAAACAATCCGTCGGCCCAACCGGGGGGCGCTCGTGAATCTCTCGGAAGTCTTCATTCGTCGTCCGGTAATGACAATTGCGCTGACCGTCTCGGTCATCTTGTTCGGAGCGCTGGCGTATTTTCGCTTGCCCGTAAGCGACCTGCCGGCCGTTGATTATCCGGTTATCCAGGTGCAAGTGAACTATCCGGGAGCTACGCCGGATACGATGGCCAACAATGTGGCCACGCCGCTGGAGCGCCAGTTCATGCAGATTCCAGGCTTGGAGCTGGTAACTTCTAACAACGGCCAGGGGCACTCCAGCTTTGTTCTGCAGTTTGATCTTTCCAAGAGTCTCGACGGGGCGGCGACCGACGTGCAAGCGGCCATCACGCGAGCTCAGGGACAGCTCCCTGTGGATCTGCCCAGCCCTCCCACATTCACCAAAACGAATCCCAACGACCAGCCGATTCAATACATTGCGCTGGTCAGCGACACGGTCACGGAAGGCCAACTCTATGACTACGCCAACACGCAAGTGGGCGAGCGCATCAGTATTCTGCCCGGCGTGAGCCAGGTTGCGGTGTTTGGGACGCAATCGGCAGTGCGGATCAAAGCCGATCCGTCGGCGATGGCCATTCGCAACATCACCCTCGAAGATCTTACGGGCGCGATCAAGAACGGAACTGCCTACACCGGTGCAGGCCAGTTTGACGGACCGCACCGCAGCTTCCTGCTCCAGCCACAAGGACAACTTACCACTGCTGACGAATACAACGACCTCATCGTAGGACAAAGCAGTGGAGCGCCCGTCTACCTGAAAAATGTTGCCAGCGCCAGGCAAAGCGTGCAGGACGAGCGGATTGATATGCGGTTCTGGGTGCGCGGATACCCGCAGCCCGGAGCGACCGTGGTGGTCGCAGTGTTTCGCAGGGCAGGCGTAAACGCGGTTGAAGTAGCAAAGTCGGTGCGGGATCTGCTTCCTATCATTCAGACGCAGCTTCCAACGTCGGTTCTCCTGGTACCGGCATATGATCGCTCGCTGACCATCGTCGGCAGCATAAAAGATGTGCAGGCCACACTCTATATAGCCTTCGTGTTGGTGGTCATGGTCATCTTCGTTTTCCTCGGCCGGGTTACTGACACTTTAATTCCTGCCGTGGCGCTGCCTCTGTCGTTGCTGCTGACGTTCATAGCTATGGACGTTCTGGGCTACAGCCTCGACAACCTCTCGCTAATGGCTTTGACCCTGGCCATTGGATTCCTGGTGGATGACGCCATCGTGTTTCTGGAAAACACGGTGCGGCTGATGGAGCTAGGACAGAGCGCATTCGAGGCATCGCTGAACTCGGCGAAGGAAATCAGTTTCACGATTCTGGCCATGACATTTTCGCTGGCTGCCGTCTTCATCCCGCTGGTATTCATGAGCGGGCTCATGGGACGTATCTTCCGCGAGTTTTCGCTCACCATTGTCATCTCGATTCTAGCCAGCGGAATTGTTTCACTTACGCTCACTCCCTTGATGACCTCCAGGCTGCTCGGCCAGCGCGGCGCAGGCGCGAAGAAGACGTGGATGGAGCGAGTCTTCGGCGCCTTTGAACATCGCGTGCTGGATGTTTACGGGCGTTCCCTGTGGTTCTTTCTTCGCCATCGCTGGGTCTCGGCCGTGACCTGGGCGGTCTGCCTCGCTGGCACTGGGTACCTCTTTTATGTCGTCCCAAAATCATTCCTGCCGGTGGGCGACAGTTCGTTTATCCGCGGCATATTAGTATCGCAGGAAGGGTCCTCGCCCGATCAAATGCACGCCTATCAAACCCAAGCAGAAAAGATCATGAAGGCCAATCCCGCCGTGCGGAGCACTTTCACCATGAGCGGTAACGCAGCGTTTATGGGATCGAATCAGGCGTTCCTCATTGCGTTTCTGAAAGACCCGTCCCAGCGCCCTCCGATCGCGGAAGTGGCAGGACAGCTGATGGGCGCCATCGCAAACGCAATTCCCGGGACAGTGGCGTTCCTGCAGCCAAATCCCGCGCTGGAAATCAGCACCGGCGCCACCGCCAATACGCAGGGCCAATTCGCGTACGCATTTTCCGGAACCGACCCCAACGAAGTTTACGCCGTCGCAGCCAAGATGATGGCGAAGATGCACGAATATCCCGGGTTCCTGTTCGCGAATTCCGATCTCTACAATCACACTCCGAATCTGCAAGTCGACATTCTGCGTGAGCAGGCGAAGCTCTACGGTGTATCGGAGAGCCGGATTCTCACTCTTCTGCATGACGCCTACTCACAGAATTACAGTTATCTGATCAAGAAGCCGACCGATCAGTACCAGGTGATCCTGGAAGTCGCTGATGACAAGCGTTCTGCACCTGAGGATCTGGGCCGGCTCTACATCAAGAGTGACGATGGTCTGCGAATGGTTCCTCTTAACGCGGTCACAAGCTGGCACCCGGTCATCGGCCCGCAAGCAGTCAACCACATCAATCAATTCACTAGTGTGACCATGTTCTTCAATCTGAAACCCGGCTACGCCATTGGGCCGGCAACCCAGTTTGTGGAGGGGGCAGCGAAGGAAATTCTGCCGCCTGGCATCGTTGGAGCACTGCAGGGCGAGGCGCTCACGTTTCGCAACACGGTTACCGACCTGGCTGTGCTAATGCTGGTCGCAGTATTCGTCATGTATGTGATCCTGGCGATCCTTTATGAGAGCTACCTGCACCCGATCACCGTGCTCTCGTCCTTGCCAGTGGCGCTGCTGGGCGGGCTGCTGACGCTATGGCTGTTCGGCGCGGAAGCTTCGTTGTATGCCTACATTGGAATGTTCATGCTGATGGGCATCGTGAAGAAAAACGGAATCATGATCGTTGATTTCGCGGAACAGCGAGTGCGCCAGGGAATCGACGACGATCAGGCGATCCACGATGCCAGCATGGAGCGCTTCCGCCCCATCATGATGACGACGATGGCTGCATTACTGGGTGCGCTGCCGATTGCGCTGGGATACGGCGCCGACGGAGCTTCGCGCCGGCCGCTAGGCTTGGTCGTTGTCGGCGGCCTGATCGTCTCGCAGTTCATAACCTTGTTCGTGACCCCTGCCATCTATCTCTATCTCGAGGAATTCCAGGAAAAAGTGCTGGACCGCGTTTCTTTCTTCCGGGCAAGACGCGAACCGGTGCCGGAGACGAGTCCGGCATACGCGCTGCAGGAAAGCGCTGGAGATTAATCACATGACTGGAGCCCTGATGATTAGAAGACTGTCGCGCACTCATCTTTTGCTTCTCACTTTCTTCCTCGGCATCGCTGGGCTGACCGGTTGCGCCGTCGGACCAAACTACAACCGTCCTGCACTGAATGTCCCCGGAACTTACCGGGGATCGACACCGGGAGAACAGGCCACAGCGGCAACTCCGCCGGCCGAGACCAAAGCCGGTAAGGCCGAAGCAGCTAAACAACCTTCTTCCTCGTTGGGTGACGAGAAATGGTGGGAGGTCTTCCAGGACAAAGAGCTGCAAGCCTTGATCCGAACGGCTCTCGAAAATAATTACGATGTCCGTATTGCTGCGACGAGAGTGCTCCAAGCGCAGGCGCAGCTCGGAATCACTCGCTCCGATCAGCTTCCATCCCTCAGCGCCGGCGGTAGCGTTAATAGCCAGCAAAACCCACAAATCGGTCCGATCCCTGCTTACGAGATCACGCAGGGGCAAGTGACTGCGTCCGCCGCCTATAACTTCGATTTTTGGGGAAAGTATCGCCGCGCCACCGAAGCGGCCCGAGCAACTCTTCTCGCCAATGAGTGGGCGCAAAAAGAGGTGACGGCCACTCTCATAGCGAACCTGGCGACCGCTTATTTTCAACTCCGCGAACTCGATCTCGAGCTAGAAATCTCGAAACGGACCTTTAGCTCGCGCAGCGACTCTCTGCAATTAACGCAGACCTTGGAGCAACACGGAATCGACTCGTTATTGGATGTACGCCAGTCAGAGCAACTGGTCTACACCGCTGCCGAAGAGATTCCGGATTTTGAAAGGCAGATCGCGCTGGAGGAAAACGCCATCAGTATACTTTTGGGAAACAATCCCGGCGATGTTCCTCGTGGATTGAAGCTGACTGAACAACCGCATGCTCCTGAAGTTCCAGCCGGACTTCCTTCGTCATTGCTGGAGCGGCGGCCGGACGTTCGCGAAGCCGAAGAGAGCCTCATTTCCGCCAACGCGCAGATCGGCGTGGCGCGGGCAGCTTACTTTCCCCAGATCTCACTCACCGGAAGTGCCGGCTACGAGAGTCCGGCACTTACGAATCTCTTCACCGGTCCGGCTGGCATATGGAACTTGGCCGCGTCGGTGACTCAGCCCATATTCGAGGGAGGAAGGCTCAAGTCGAATGTTCGTCTCGCCGAAGCACAGCACGAGCAAATGCTTTTGACCTACGAACAAACGATTCAGGGTGCCTTTCGAGACGTCTCGAACGGGCTGATTGCCTATCGCAAAGATCGAGAGTTCAGGATTCAGCAGGAACACCTGCTCGATTCAGCCCAAGATGCAGCACGGCTCTCGGAAGTGCGTTTCAAGGCCGGGACCACTGACTACCTGGAAGTGCTCACCAATGAGACCAATTCCTTCTCCGCAGCATTGGGGCTAGCGCAAGCCCAGGCGAATGAACTCATTGCTCTGGTCCAGCTCTACCAAGCCTTGGGCGGCGGTTGGCAACAATAGCAAGCGCCTAGGATTGGAGTGGCTCGGCCACCGATCTCTCGAACTTCCGAAACGTTCAACGGCATCGGGCGCTTGGACCATGCCCTCCCCTATTGCCTTTTGCCTTGCCGAAGTCAGACCCTCTCCGGCTGATGGCTCAAACAAGATTTGGTGGGCCCGCAAGGATTTGAACCTTGGACCAATGGATTATGAGTCCACTGCTCTAACCGCTGAGCTACGGGCCCTTTCAGGGTAACGCGAATATTCTACAGGAGTTCGTTTGTCGAAAAGCGGTTGGGAGGGGATAGAGCTACAATCGTGAGCGAAGGAGATCGCTATGCGTGGGACGGAGCTGTTTTTATTTGCGCTGGCGGCGACGCTTGCGGGATCGGCGACAGCGGGTGATCTGAACGTGCAGATTCAGGAATACGAGGTGCCGACCGCGAAGTCGCGGCCACATGATCCGGCGGTTGCGCCGGATGGGTCGCTTTGGTACACCGGGCAGGGTGCGAACAAGCTAGGGCGGCTCGATCCAAAGACCGGAGAGTTTAAGGAATACGCGTTGAAGACTTCGAACTCCGGTCCCCATGGGTTGGTTGCGGACAAGGATGGCAACATTTGGTTCACGGCGATTTCCGCGGGTTACGTGGGCAAGCTCAATCCGAAGAGCGGAGAGATTGCGGAGTATCGCCCGGAAGATGGGACGGAGATCGATCCGCACACGCCGGTGTTCGACCATGATGGCATTCTGTGGTTCACCAATGAAGAGACGAACTACGTGGGGCGTCTCGATCCGAAAAATGGCAAGATGACGCTGGTGAAGGTACCGACTACGCACGCGGTGCCGTACGGCATTGTGATTTTGCCGAACAACATGCCGTTCTTTTGCGAGTTTGGGGCGAACAAGCTGGCTAGTGTCGATCCGGGCACAATGAAAATCCGCGAGTACGGTTTGCCGGCAGCAGGTGCGCGGCCGCGGCGGCTTGCGCTGGCGCCCGACGGCACGATTTATTACACCGACTACGCGCGTGGGTATCTGGGGCACTTCGATCCGTTGAGCGGAAAGCTGCTGAAAGAATGGGCGTCACCGGGCGGGGAGGAGTCGGAACCCTATGGAATCGCGATCACGAAAGATGGCGATGTTTGGTACAGCGAGTCAGGGGTGAAGCCGAATACGTTGGTCCGGTTCGATCCTAAGTCTGAGAGTTTTAGTACGAAGGTAATTCCATCAGGAGGCGGCACGGTGCGCAACATGGTGGCAGCGTCCGACGGGCGGCTCTATCTGGCGTGCAGCGGGGTAAACAAGGTAGCTGTGGTGAATCTGAATAAGTAGGTGGGATTTGTGGCTTGATTTCGCACGGTCGGACGGGGAGTTCGCTTATGCTTTTCGCGGCCACTAAGGCTCTCGGCGCAATCCTGAGTGTTGCTTTCATCACCTCCACGTCTGCACATGCGCTATGCTCGATCGACGTGGTTATCGTAAAAGGCCGAGTCGACCATGCACCCAGCAACGCCAAGGTTCACGTCCAGTTGATCTATTCGAAAAACATGGCCGGAGACTCAGGCGAAGCAACAGTCGAGAATGGAAGGTTCAACATCCCGATTGAATTCCTGACACAAAGTCGCAGGCCCCTAGTGAACGGGCTTCTGGAGAAATGTAGCCGAAGGCCGAAGACCGTGATTGTGACGTTAGTAGAAGACGATCAGGATCGCAAGTACGATCGGGTTTCCCTGGACTTTGCAAAGGATTTCAGGATGGCGGATCCAAGTGCTTACGTCTTGCTTTCGGAACTCGTGTTAAACGGTTCGCGCTGACATCTGTCCGGTTCTTACTGTTCAACCTTAGCGCTCATGGCCCGGATGGGCGCTGTATCTGGCATGCAGCGGAGTGAACAAGGTGGTTGTGGTGGATCTAAGTAAATAGTTGCTCCGTCATTTATGCAGATCGTCATGCATCCAGAACAGCGCCATGCCTGATCCGCAAGCTGCGTCCATTCCCGATTTTCTTTACGGGACCGCGTGGAAGGAAGAGCGGACGGCTGCCCTAGTGGAACTGGCGCTGCGAGCGGGTTCCGGGGAATCGATACGGCAAACCAGCGACGGCACTATTTCGAGGCGGGAGTTGGGCAGGGGTTGGCTGCGGCTTATGACGCGGGAGTAGTAACGCGCGCCGATATTTTTCTGCAAACGAAATTTACTTACCAGTGCGGACAGGACCATAGGTTGCCGTACGACCCTGCGGCCAAGCTTTCGGTTCAGGTGGCGCAGTCGATCGCGAGTTCGCTGGAACATCTGGGGACTGATTATGTTGACAGTTTCGTGTTGCATGGGCCTGCCTCCGACGAGTGGACGGATGCGGATGCCGAGTTTGGGAGGCGATGCTGAAGGAGCGCGATGCGGGACGCACGCGTTTCCTGGGGTAAGCAATGTTTCTTTGGGACATCTCGAGCAGATGACGGCGGTGCATGCTGAAGGTCCTGAATTCGTGCAGAATCGCTGTTATGCCCGGCTGGGCTGGGATCGCGAGGTGCGGGAGTTTTGTCGCGAGCACAAAATTAACTATGCTGGCGCAGGTTGTATTTGCGTTTGCGCGCGGGTTGGCATGCTGCCGTTGACGGGAACTACGTACGCGGATCATATGAGGCAGGATTTGGCGAGTGGTGGCGTGAAGTTATCGGCGGAAGAGATCCGAGCTATTGAAACGCTAGCCGGTTGAGAACTAAAGAGCGTACCTCAGCGCTAAAGCCGGGAACAATGCGGCTCAAAGGTGGCACGGCTGAAGCCGTGCCCTTCCCGATCCGTTGCATTCCGATTTGTCGCAAGACTCGTTTGGTTGGGCATTACTTTGGTTGGATATTAGTTCGGTTGGACATTAACCGATGCCCTTGGCGTGGTTGGAATATAATTGCGCGGACTGATGGCTCTGACTTCCGGCACGAAACTTGGTCCTTACGAAATCCAGTCTCCGCTGGGCGCGGGCGGGATGGGTGAAGTTTATCGCGCGCGCGATACGCGGCTGGATCGCACGGTCGCGATTAAAGTTCTGGCTTCCCACCTTTCTTCTTCCGCGGAATTGAAGCAGCGCATGGAGCGCGAGGGGAGAGCTATTTCTTCGCTAAACCATCCCCACATTTGCCAGTTGTATGACATCGGGTCGCAGGATGGGACTGATTACCTGGTAATGGAGTTTCTGGAAGGAGAAACTCTGGCGGAAAGACTGCGCAAGGGCGCGCTGCCGCTGGTCGAAGCCTTGAAGATTGGAACGGATGTGGCGGAGGCGCTGGCGGTGGCGCATCGGCAGGGGATCGTACACCGCGACCTGAAGCCGGGGAACATCATGCTGACCCAGAGCGGCGCGAAGCTGATGGACTTTGGGCTGGCGAAACCGCTGGGGATGCAGAATGCCGCGACGGGGTCGGGCGCGGCGCCTTCGTTTACCGCGGCAGCGACGATGAGCGGGCCGAGTCCGTTGAGCCCGCTCACGACGGCGGGCAGCATTATCGGGACGATTCAGTACATGGCTCCGGAACAAATCGAGGGGAAAGAAGCTGACGCGCGGTCGGACATTTTTGCCTTTGGCGCGGTGCTTTACGAGATGGTCGCGGGAAAGCGGCCGTTTTCCGGGAAGAGTCAGATTTCGCTGGCGTCGTCGATTCTGGAAAGCGATCCGGAACCGATCCGTGTGATCAAGCCGCAAACGTCCGTTGCTTTTGCGCATGTGGTGCAGACCTGTTTGCAGAAAAATCCGGAAGAGCGGTTTCAGACTGCGCATGACATCAGGCTGGAGCTGCAGTGGATTGCGGCGGAATTGCCGGTGGCTGCGGCGGCGCCGGCTGCGCTGCCCACAGCATCGCGCGGACCTGGGAACCTGGCGTGGGCAGCGGCGGTATTGGTGGCGCTGGTGCTGGGGGCGGGGGGAATGCTTTTTTACCGGCCCGGGCGGCCTGAGCGCGCACTCCACACGGTGATCAATCCTCCGGAGAAGACAACGCTGAATCTGACAGGGGACGCGGGCGGGCCGCCAGTGCTTTCGCCCGACGGAGAGTCAATCGCGTTTGCGGCGACAGGAGCGGACGGCAAGAGGATGCTGTGGGTTCGGCCAATGAATTCGGTGGAGGCCCATGTGCTTCCTGATACCGAGGATGTGACTTTTCCGTTCTGGTCAGCCGACAGCCGGTCATTGGGATTCTTTGCCGAAAGCAAGTTAAAGACGGTCGATTTGAACGGCGGCTCGGTGCAAGCGGTGTGCGACGCGCCCCTGGGGCGCGGGGGCGCGTGGGGAGCGGACGGGGTGATTGTATTCTCTCCGCAGCCGTCGGCGGCAATCTTGCGAGTCAGCGCCAGCGGAGGAACGCCGATTCCGGTTACGAAAATCGACCCAAATCAGTTCACCTCGCATCGCTGGCCGTTCTTCCTGCCAGATGGTAAGCATTTTCTCTACGTGGCGATTCATCACGATCCTTCCAAGGCGACGAACAATACGCTGTATTTTGCGTCAGTGGACGGCGGGGAGGATCGTCCGCTGTTCCGTTCGCAGTCGAATGCGATTTACGCAGACGGATATCTTTTGTTCGCGCGCGGCAATCAGTTGATGGCGCAACCGTTCGATCCCGCCAAGGGGAAGTTGAGCGGCGTGGCGCAGAGCGTAGTCAAAGGCGTGGTGAACGACGCCAACACCTGGCATATGGATGCTTCGGCTTCCGGGGATGGATTGCTGGTGTTCGGCAGCGGAGGCAGCGCCGATTTGCAACTAGTCTGGCTGGACCGGGACGGGAAACAGACGAGCTTGATAGCCGACAAGTTCACCAATTTGCAGCAGGCAGTGCTCTCACCGCAGGGGGACCGGGTCGCTTTGCAGATTGACTCGGGCGAGAACGATATCTGGGTCCTCGATCTGGCGCGTGGCGTGAGGACGAGACTGACGTTTGGACCGATTGCGAACATTGGACCAGTCTGGTCGCCTGATGGCAAGTGGATCGCGTATGCGTCGGCTCGACCCAATGGATTCAATCTCTACCGCAAACCTTCAGACGGCAGCGGCGCGGAAGAGCTTGTGGTGACTGGCGATATGCAGCAGATTACAGCGACCGACTGGTCGCGCGACGGCAAATACATTTTCTATTCTCACGGCATCGTGGGAGGGCCCATCACGGAGATCTGGGCGGTGCCGCTGGAGGGAGAGCGCAAACCGCGACTGGTGGAGCCGCGCGGCGGGGTGGGACGGATTTCACCGGACGGCCACTGGCTCGCCTACATGTCAAGCGAATCCGGTGCAATGCAGGTATATGCAGTGGCTTTTGGCGGTGGGCAGGGTAAGTGGCAGGTCTCCTCTAACGGGGGACAGGTACCACGGTGGAGCAAGGACGGCAAAGAACTTTACTACCTTGACCCGACTTACAGTCTTTTCGGTGTGCCGGTAAAGAGCACAGGCGGCGCTTTGCAATTCGGCGCGGCGCAGACGCTGGTCAGCAACTGGTCGGCACCGCAGGTTTTTTACGATGTGTCGCCTGATGGCAAGAAAATTCTGCTGGACCGGGTTTCGCAACAGGTGAGCCAGGCCGTGACCGTGGTTACGAATTTTACTGCGGGGTTGAAGAAATAAGTTACTGATTGACGGCCGTACATATCTTATTTCAATCTCGTGACTACGTAAGCTTCCGAGAGTACCTGCACGTAGACATAGGCGTAAGCTGATCCGTCGCTTGAAAAATGAGGCGCGCCAACGTCGGTAATTCCTGTGCCCGCTTCGGCGCCGAAGGTTTTCCACAGGTCCATTTTTCCAGATACCGGATTCACCTTGTAGACCTTCGCGGTCCTCTGATCCGCGCGGCTGGAGGCGGCGTAGAGAGATGAACCGTCCGGCGACCAACCGGTCACGTAGTAGGTGGAGTCAAGCCCGGGGATGGGACGAATACCACCGCCGTCGCCGTTTACCGGCCAGATTCCCCACTTTCCTTCGGAAGTACGGACTGCCGTGCTCTTTCCGTCAGGAGAGAGATGCACACCGGCGAAGCCCTCGGGAGTGATGGGCTTGGAATCGCCGTTACTCAAATCGATGGTGTAATTGCGCGCTCCATGTCCGGCTTCGATGCCGTAAGCCAATAGATGCCTGCCGTCCGGGAGCCAGCGAACCACACCGTAGCTGATGGCATCGTGGGTAAGTTGCCTGGCTTCGCCCGCGCCGGTGGGTACCAAGCTGAGTGGGCCACCCTTCGCCGGTTTCGTGATCACCCATTTTGCGTCGGGCGATATGGCCCCTGCAAGTCCTTCGCCGATGCGCGTCGGGGGCGACCCATCTGTGTCGCGGAGAAACACAGTGTAATTCGGTCCGCCGCCATTGCCTTCCTCTTCGAACACAATCTTGCGACCGTCGCGGCTGATATCGCGCACGATTGACCAACCGAACCAACCCAGTTCATGCTCCTCTTTACCTCCGGGGGCCATACCACGAATCCCAATGCGCTCCCGGTGGGTCACGACCAGAGCGTTTCCATCTCTCAGATCCTCGAGCCAAACGCCTCCGGGTACGTTCGCAATCGTCCGAAGCTTTCCTGAAAGGCTCACGGCGTGGGGGTTCAGGGCGCTGCCGCTTTTGCTGGAGGCGAACCATATCTCATCGCCGGCTGGGGACCAGAAAATTCCTTCCAGCGACTCCCAACCGGAAGAAAGCTTCTTGTCTTGATTGTTGTCCTTGCCATCGGAGCGGATGACGGCGACTGAGCCCTCGTCGTCGCCTCCCGGATTTTCATGGTCGGCAAAGGCCACCCACTCCCCGTCGGGCGAAATCTTGGGATGGCTGATCCAGTTGATGCTATCGAACAGGACCTTGCCAATGGGATATTCCAGACGCCAGTGGGTGTTCTCGGGAATAAAACGGACCAGAGCCATGGCTGCGCCGTCGGCGGCCCAGTCAGCGTCCTGGACATTCTCGAGCATCTCTCGCGGGGTTCCACCACTGAGGGGAACGCGAGCCAGCGTGCCGGTGCGGGCGTAGCCTCCCAGAAAGAGCGTATTCATACGGATCGCCAGTTCCCCATTTTTGGAGATCGAAAGCAGTTCGGCGTTCTTCAGTCCCAATTCACGCGCGCCCGGATCATCGGTACGAGCCAGATAGAGCTGGTTGTCGCCACCGTCCCAGGATGCGCTGTAAACAATGCTGCCGTCAGGCGTGAAACGGGCGTTTCCGATGGAGCCGGTGCGAAAAGTGATTTGCTTGTATTCGGCCAGGGGAGCGCGACCTGTGCCGCGACCAAGCCACCAGCCGAGGCCGAGTATGATCATGGCGAGCACGAGAGCGGCAGCTAACCCAGCCAGCAGCTTGGTTTTCGGCCGCACCGCCGCAACCAGCGTCACCTTGGCGCTGGCGCTGGAAGCTCCGGAAAGATGTTCGAGATCAAAAGCGATGTCGCTGGCGGAATGAAAACGCTGCTCAGGATTTTTTTCCAGGCAGTGCTGGACGATGCGATCGAGCGCGGGAGAAACGTTGCGATTGGTTTCGCTGAGGTCCGCAGGTTCTTCCTTGAGGATCGCGCTCATGGTGTCCGCGGACGTTTCTCCGTGAAAAGCCCGCTTGCCGGAAATCATCTCGTAGAGAATTGCGCCGAAGCTGAAAATATCGGAGCGGGCATCGACGGCGGTGCCACGCACCTGCTCCGGCGACATATAGCCAGCGGTGCCCAATACCATGCCAGCTTCGGTGGCATGGGTCATGGTAGGCAGCGATGTGTGAGCGCCGGGATCGGATTGAGTAAGTTTGGCTAGGCCAAAATCCAGAATCTTGACGCGGCCATCTTTTGTAAGGAATAAATTCTCTGGCTTCAGGTCGCGATGGATGATGCCTTTTTCGTGGGCGGCGGCGAGGCCGTGGGCGATCTGGAGAGCGTAATCCAAAGTCTTGCGCAGGGTGATGGCTCCGCTGCGCAGACGCTCGCGCATGGTTTCGCCCTCAAGCAATTCCGAGACAACGTAGGGCCAGTCCTGGTTAGTTCCAATATCGAATACCGCAAGGATATTGGGATGGTTCAGGGCGGCGGTGGCGAGGGCCTCCTGCTCAAAGCGGCGAAGACGATCGGCGTCCAGAGAAAGCGCTTTGGGCAACACCTTGATGGCTACGTCGCGTTTGAGGCGAGAATCGCGGGCGCGGTACACCTCGCCCATGCCTCCGGCGCCGAGAAGGTTCACGATTTCGTAGGGGCCTAGCTTTGTGCCCGAAGTCAGGTTCATCCGTGGGCGGATTATAACTCACGAAACGGTTTGGGGCGCATTACAGTACCGAACCGCCAGAGGAAGATATGCAAAGGACTGCCACGTTTTTTGCTGCGCTAGCGGGCAGACAGGGGCATGCCCTGTTGTTAGGCTGCGGCGGAAGGTACATTTTTTCCCAGTGCTCGGTTGTGGGTTTCGTTGGCAATTGGTATTGACAACCGGGGATGTTGTGGCGACCAAGCCCATTCCGAGACCTCTACCTCAAACCTGCTGGATGTGTGGCCGGTCCATCCGATTAGAAGAATGCAACATTGACGAGCATGGACATGCTGTCCACGAAAACTGCTACGTAGCAAAAGTTGGGCCGCAAAACAGCAAGCAGCCACCTTCAACGACGCAATAGCCAAGACAGGTCTAATCGTTACGGCGGTAACTTTTGGTGTTGTTACTCTTCTCCTACCATCCTTATTGGCATGGAACTCAACTCACTCCTAGTGTGCTCGGATGAGCGTGCGCTTCGCGTCCTGCGCAGCGTGCTCAGCGAATTGGAGATCCATGTCGAACACTGCGCAGACAACGCGAGTGCGGCGAAAAAACTGACCCAGCAGAGCTTCGAGGCGGTCATCATCGACTGCAAAGACGAGCGCAGTTTCGGGCTGCTGAGAAGGGTGCGATCCGTACAACAAAACAGTAAATCGGTGGCCATCGCAATTATCGACGCGCGCACCAATCTGCAGACGGCGTTTAAGCTGGGTGCGAACTTCGTCGTGTACGAACCGATTTCGGCGGAGAAAGCGAAATCGAGTTTTCGAGCTGCACGGGCTCTGATGAAGCGAGAGCGGCGGCGATCGATGCGGCTGGAAGTGAATATACCGGCATATTTCCGATTCCAGAATGGCGATGGAGAGAACGCATCCATCTCGGGGGTAAGCGAAGGTGGAATCTCCGTGCGATTTTCGGGATCTGTCAGCAAGAAAAGCGGAGTTGCCGGTTTCTGTTTTGCGCTGCCTGACAGCACGACGGTGATTGAAGCGACGGGAACGATTGCGTGGCAGGATTCGCGGCGACGTGCCGGCATAGAGTTTGCGACGCTGTCTGACGGATCGAAGCAAAGCCTAAAAGAGTGGCTTCTATTGAAGTGCGAAGAGAAACATGATCCGCCAATCCGTTGCTCGCTGACGGCGATCAGTTCTGGCGGATGCTTTTTGCGGACCCAGTCTCCTTTCCCTGCCCATACGCGAGTTGTGCTGCTGCTGCAAGTTACGGATCGTTCGGTAAAGACTGAGGGAAAAGTACGATTCATGGATCCCGACCTCGGTATGGGGATTGAGTTCATGACCGCAAAGATCCAGCGGAATCGATTGAAAGAATTAATCGAGCGAATAACAGCGCACCCGGAGTCGGTTGCCGAGGTGCTGGTTGAGCCGGAGGGAATCGACTGGGACGATGATTCCGCCGGTTGGTCGAGAGGGCGTACAGGTTCGCCGGACGACGGGATGGAACGCGGTGGTCTGCTGGAATTGTTCCGCACTGGAGCGGCTCTCCCCAGAGAACAATTCCTTCTTGAACTCGAGAAGCACCAGTTGGCGTCAGCTTCGCAAAGAGCGGCGGAAATCGATCCAAACGAACCCGCTATTCAACATCGCCGGGAGCCAAGATTAGCGGTGTCACTGCCGGTTGAGATGTGGGGGCAAGACCATCAGGAATCGTCTGCCGGTTCTTTGGTGGACGTCAGTCATCGCGGGGCGCGAATAGATGGTGTGGCATTTAATCCGAAGGTAGGAGAAGTGGTTCATCTGGTTTCAAATGGCTGCGAATCGCGATTTCTAGTGATTTGGATCGGAGAGCCGGGCACTGCGCGGGAAGGACAAATTGGGTTGCAGGGCTTAGGGTAGAAGCACCGTGCGTTGCTTCTGCCAGACTATTTCAGGGCGTAAGTAAGGCGAGCGCCTGGTCGGTGGTGATAAATCTGGCACCGAGAGCCTGTAGTTCCACGGCGGTTCGCTCTCCATCCTCGGCTTTCAAAGTTTCGATCGCATCCTGAACTACGCTGACGCGGCGGCCACGCTCGAGCAATCCCTTGGCGGCCAAACGCACGCAGTATTCCGTTACTACGCCGAAGACAACAAATTCCGCGTCATTCCCTAAGCATTTCAAAAGCTCCTCAGCGTGCAGGCTCTCGAAGATGTCAAGCGTTTGTTTTTCAAGAAGAATCTGCTGGTATTGGAAAAGATCGCGCGGCAGGGCTGCGGTGGGCTGGTTCGGGACTGTGAAAACCCTCTCCGTCAGGGCCTCGGGAACGTACGCGGAGCCTGGGGTGTCTTTGATGCAGTGTGGCGGAAAGGTTTTGAATTCGGGATCGTCTTTTGTGTGGTAGCAGCCATGCGAGACGAGAAAGACGCGGTCCTGGCGAGCACCGTCAGTCAGTCTGCGAATGTTGGGAAGCAGTCCCTCGGCTCCGGGCACGTGGAGCTTTCCGCCAGGTAGCATGAAGTCTACCTGTGTATCGACCTCCCAAAAAATTACATTGCGAGGTAACATGCGGGGAATGGGATTGCTGTCCAAGAGCAAGCTTATAACATTCCCCGTCGACGCGGTGTAGTGGCGATTGGTGGTGACTTAAGGCGTGGGAAGCGGGCGCTGAACGAATGAAAGCAGGGTAGTCTCTAGAGCAGTTTTGCTAGCCTCGGGAAATTCGATGAAGCGGAATGGTTGGAGCCAACCCTGAGTGGCCCACATGGGAAACATGATCTGCGCTTTTTGGCGGATGGTGGTGCCTCCCAGGTGGAAAATCAGTTCGACTTCGAGTTTTTCATCGAGTGGTTTTTCCAGGTGCATGAGGCCGCCGCTGGTGGAAAGCTGATGCAGGTTGCCTCGAATCTGCCTCTGGTTGGGAAGTCGAATCAGGGTCAGGACGGATCCGCGCAATTTGACACGAAACGGGCGGCTCTGGAGGGCATCGAATCCCGCCGAAGATGGACTGACCTTGGCTGATTTTGCCGACTGCGACATCGTGGCTGAAGTATGACATCCCGCCAAGCGAAGTGCGAGGTTACGAAAGAACGGGAACGAAACCGGTAACCAGCATGCGTGAGACGCAACTGGCCTGTTTCTAGCGATTCTGTCGATTGACTGCCGGGCGGCTATTTTCGGCCGGGATGAGCCTCGGTCTGACCGGAGAAAACGTTGTATGGCCAAACATCTTTGCCGTTGGTTCCGGCTTTGCCGGTCTCGCCGGAGGCATCGGGGGCCGGAGGAAGGCAATTCCAATCCTCTGGCGGATTGGCAATTCCCCAGACGTTGCCAGCATTGTAAAGCGACAATCCAATGAGGAAGTGCTGTCCGTCATTGCCCAGCGGAAGACAACTGGCGACGCGGGCAGAAGCGCTGGTGACGCCTGGCAAATTGCTGAGCATCACAGGAGTTTCAAGCGGCAATGCTTGTGTGGTCCGCAAACCGCAACCCTGTGGGCTCACCAGCAGAGCGACGCACTCGGCGGCGAACGGATGCCTGCGGTCCATGCTGGTTACGGTAATGGGAATCTGCACACGCAACCGCGTGCTACGCCGGATCGACTTGGATGTGAGTATTTCCATTCCGTGTGACATTTTGCGTAAGCCCGCACGTAGGTTGCTAGCCGGGGTTTGCGCCGCACCATTAGTTTGACAGAAGCGACGCTTAAGGCGGGCATTCCAAATCGCAAAAGAGAGTGACGAAAGTAACTCTCGTTTGACCAGGAGACTCTAACCCGCGCGCCATTTGCCCAGGGCCGTAGTGCCGCCCTGATAAGATGGCTCGATATCAGCGAAACTAAACAGTGAATCGAGAATTTTCCCCATTTGTGGATCATCGAGGGCCGACTCCTTCGCTTGAGTGGAAACTTCTGCTGGCGGCCAGCGCTCCTGATCCAAGCGAAAGCGATCTCTCTCTCGTCCGGACTGTGTTGGAAACGCAAGGCGCGGAGAAGTCGGTCGATTGGGAAGCCGTGCTTCGCCTGGCGGAGCGTCACGGAACATCGTCGCTGCTGCATAAAAATCTTGCCCATATGCGCGACGGGGTTCCTTCGTTTGCGTTGGAATCTCTTCAGCAAGGCTATGAGAGGAACGTACACAAATCTCTTCTGCTGGCTCGCGAGCTGATTCGCATTTTGGATTGCCTGGATGCGCTCTGCATCGAAGCGATTCCTTACAAGGGCGTCGTGTTCGCGGAGGTTTATTTCGGCGAATTGGGACTGCGGCAACCGGGTGATATGGATTTGTTCGTCAGAAGACAGGACGTGGCGCGGATTAAGATCGCGATTCGCGAGCTCGGATATGTTCCGCGGGCGCTGGTTCCTGAGGCGGCCGAGGAGGATTACATCGCTTCAGGATATGAGTGTGTGTTCGACAGTCCCGCGGGAAAGAACCTGCTGGAGTTGCAGTGGGCGCCGCAGCCGCGTTTCTATGCCGTCGACTTCGACATGGATGGACTGTTTGCACGTGCGGTGAGCGTTAGTGTCGCGGGGCGAAGCGTGAAAACGCCATCTTCCGAGGATCTGATGCTCGTGCTGGCTATGCATGCGGCGAAACATGTTTGGGGACGGCTGATCTGGCTTTGCGATATCGCACAGATTCTGAAGCGGGAGAAGTTAAATTGGGATGGTGTGCAATTGCGGGCACGAGAATTTGGCATCGAGCGAATTGTGCATATTACGTTGCTGCTGGCGAATCGGTTTCTTTTGACGGCGATTCCCGCGCCGATGGAACAGGCAATTCGCACAGATGGCGCGACGCAGGCTTGTGCCGAGGAAATTGCCTCGGGCGTCGCTACTGGAATCTCGTACGAGGAGCAACAGGTGTCTTACTATCGGCTCATGATGCGGCTTCGCGAACGGCGAGCGGATCGCTTGCGGTTTCTCGCGCGGCTGACTTTTACTCCCGGGCCGGGGGAGTGGGCTGCAGTGTCTCTGCCTAGACCTTTGTTCCCCTTGTATCGACTGGTGAGGATGGCGCGGCTGGGGGCTAGATTCACGCGAGGGTAGAAAACGGCGCAACAGGGCTGAAGCCCTGAGCCGGGGAGATCGCAGCGCAGCAGCGCTGCGCCACCCAAAGTCTGCGACCCGATGAAAGCGCCATCTCGCGTGGCTCCCATTACCTGCGGGCCTCGCAGCGCTCGGCGGACAGCTGAGGCGGCTGTCCCCACATAATCAATCCATCCTGTCCCGACATCATCAACCATCTTCCGCAGGCCTGCGCTAACGACTAGCCATGCCCCCGGCGGTTTCGCCGCCGTCCATGGTGAAGACTTGGCCGGTGGCATAGGCGGCATCGTCGGATGCGAGAAAGGCGAACAGGGCTGCGATCTCTTCCGGCTTGGCGTGGCGACGGAGAGGAATCTTTTGGTTTACTTCGTCGAGCATGGCATCGGTGTACTCGGCGCGCTGCATGGGCGTGAGAACGTATCCTGGAGCGACGGCGCAGACGCGAATCCTAGGCGCGAGTTCGAGCGCCATGGAACGAGTCAGCTCGATCACGCCAGCTTTGGTGGCGTTGTAGTCGGCGTAGTAGGGATAGCCCACGGCGCCGTTCGTGGAGGCGGTTTGCAGAATCACTCCGGCGCCGGATTCCCACATGTGGCGCGCCGCGGTTTGCGCCACGTAGAAAACGCCGGTGAGATTTACGGCGATCACTTTGTCCCATTCTTCGGGAGTGATGTGGAGGAATTTGTGGCGGATGCTGATGCCGGCGTTGTTGATCAGAACGTCGACTCCGTCCATGACGCGGACTGCATCGGCGAGAGCTGCTTCCACCTGCATCAGGTCGGTAACGTCGGCGATGATGGCCTCGGAGATCGAGGGAAGCTGGTGACGAATGGCTTCGCAGGCTTTGGCATCGCGGTCGAGGATACAGACGCGCGAGCCTTCTTTGAGAAAGCGTGCAGCGGTGGCTGCGCCGATTCCGCTGGCGCCCCCGGTGATGAGTATTCGTTTGTCTTTAAGGCCGCGCATGCAGTTCGCAGTGTCAGTCGTTACCGCGCGACTTGACTGACTCGTCAAGTCTAAGGCAGATGTCAATATGGGTAGTTAGGTCTCGTTCGAGTGGAAACCCCTTGCCAAGCTGGTGATGCTGCGGATGGGAAAGGGATCCTTCGACTTCGCAAACTGATTCGAAAAGCGAATCGGTTTCCTACGCTCAGGATGACAGAGTGAGTGGACTATTGAGAATCCTCAGATCGGTTTGCCGCGGAAGAAGTAAATTAGTTCGATGATCAGGATGACGACCACCAATAATTCGAGGACGAAGGCGCGGCTTTGGTTGAATTGGTCGACCATGAAGCGGTAGAGCTCTTCGGCGGTTTGCAGTTTTTGCTGGACCAGATCTTTGTAATCCGGGACGCCGACTTTCTGGGCGGCGAGTTTATAGAGACGGGCAGAAAACATATCGCTGAGGAACTTGATGGCGTTGTCGGCGCGCTCGGTGAGTTCGCCGACGTCGAGCAGAACGGTGTGCAGCTTGGAGGCGGCATTCGCGGTGCGCCAGCGCGACCAGAGGCCATGGCCTCCGCGATCGAGGAAGTCGTAGACCTTTTCCAGTTCGGTGGTGAGCAGGTCGTCGTAATGGCGGAACTCGAGCAACTGCGAGTTGGCGTATTGCAAGAGCTGGATCGCGGTTTCTGCGCCGGCAGGGGTATCGTATATAAAGGCGGCGTTCCATCCGATTACGGCGAGGTCGTGGGGATAGTAGGAGATGCGGGATTGCAGAATCTCCTGGCGTTCGCCATCGGAAAGCGGCTGAGTTTCGCCGCGCACAACTTGCGAGATGCAATCGCCTTGGGAGGCGAGGAGATCGCTGGCCGAGGGCGAACCGGCAATCTCGCGCAGATGGAAGATGAAGTAGTCTTCCTTTAACCATTCGCTGGTGTAGGGCTTGACCAGCGCCGGAGCCGCGCGCTGGAGTTTTTCCTTGACGATGCGGGTGGCGAGGCTTTCGAAGTTGGTATCCCAAACCCAGCGGCTGGAAAGCTGGACCAGCTTGTTCCAGTCGCTGGAGAAGGGCAACTCGAAGACCACACTTACTACTCCGTAGTCAAAGTACTTGATATCGCCCTGCAGGCGCTCGCCGCTTTCGAGAACGAGGGGTTCGAGGGCCTCTTCGACTGGAGGACGCTGGTAGCGGACGTATCCAGGGGCGAGGTGTTTGAAGCTGGCATCGGCGGTGCGAGCGCCGAGAATGCGGCGAAGCTCGTCGAGGCGAATCTCTTCGCAAACGTCGAACTGGATCAGGACCAGCACCGAACCGCACAATGGGGCGTCGGGCGGCTTGGCGGCTACGAGAGCCGGCAGCGCCTCGGCGGGCACTTTACCGACGGCGGGGGCGGTGATTGTGAGTTCGTGATCCATCGGTTCACTTTCTTCCCTGACCTAGGACTCAGGACATTCGTGGACGACTGGCGAGACTTCTATTGTCCCAGAAGAAAAGCCATCTGGCGAGAGAAAGAGGTTCGCATATAGCTATAGTAGGGTTAAAAGCCTCAGAATCTGCGACTTCTAGTCATCTTCCACAGTATTGCCCCGCCTGCGGCCAGTGCCGCTAGCCCCACTCCAGTGCGCTCCATGGACCGGAGCACTTCGGCTTCGCGTTGACGGGCGCGAGCGGACTCAGGGTAGGGACGTGACTCCGGCGCATCGGGATTCAGTGCCATTTGCAAGACCTCTGCCAAGTGGAGGGCGTGACGCTGCGAGCCGTGTGCGATTTGCTCTCGGCAACTGAAGCCGTCGGCAATGATCAGCCAGTCGGGCGGAGCTTGTCGGACGGCGGGCAGGAGTTCGAGTTCACCGATGGCCATCGAGATGTCGTATTTGTCGCGCTCGAAGCCGAAAGAGCCTGCCATACCGCAGCAGCCGGGAGCAGGAGATTGAAAGTCAACTCCGAGGCGGCGCAGGAGTGACTCTTCCACAGTCATCTTCATGAGCGATTTGTGGTGGCAGTGGCCGTGGAGAAGGGCCTTGCGAGCAAGACGAGGAAACGGGAAATCCTTTGCGCGGGCTTCGAGAAATTCGCTGAGCAAAAAGGTCTGGCGGGACAGGGCCTGCGCGCGTTCGTCATGGGGAAACAGGTTGAGGAGTTCGTCGCGAAAAACGGCGACGCAACTGGGTTCGAGGCCGACGAGGGGAATTCCGGCTTCGATTTCGGGCGAGAGTACGTCGAGGATCTGAAGTAAAAGCGCCTGGGCGCGATCGAGCATGCCGTGGTCGTAGAGTGGGCGGCCGCAGCAGAGGTTGGCTTTGGGGACCATGACGCGGAAGCCTGCGGCTTCGAGAACATGGGCCGCAGCTTTGGCAGTGGCGGGCAGGAAATAATTGTTGAAAGTATCAGGCCAGAGGAGCACTGGCGGGGCGTCCTCAGGGGCTAAAGCCCTCGTGTTTTCGGCACTGTATGGCACGGCTGAAGCCGCGCCCTTCCCGGGACCCTTTCCCATCCGCGAGTTGTTTTCTGTCCGCCGCTGCTGGAACCAGGTTTTGAAGGTTTCCGGAGTGAAGGCGGGAATGGCGCGCTGGCTGGGGATTCCGGTGATGAGCTTGGAGATATCGCGCAAGAACGGAAGTTGCGTGGTGAGGTTGACGAGGCCGGGCGCGTGAGAGGCGAGGCGGGCCCAAAGGTCGATGTTGCCGAAAGCGTAGGCGCTGCGCGGGCGCAGGCGTCCTTTGTAAAAATGAGAAAGAAACTCGGATTTGTAGGTGGCAAGGTCGATTCCGACAGGGCAGTCGCTTTTGCATCCTTTGCAGGCGAGGCAGAGATCGAGCGATTCTTTCACTTCTTCGCTGCGCCAGCGGTCGCGGATGACTTCGCCCTGGGTCATTTCCCAGAGCAGGTGGGCGCGGCCGCGAGTGGAATGTTCTTCTTCGTGCGTGGCGCGGTAGCTGGGACACATCACGCCGCCTTCTTCGCGGCGGCACTTGCCCACGCCAACACAGCGCAAAGTGGCCTGGGCAAGGCTGCCGTGATCGGCAGTGAATTGGAAATTGGTTTTCGGTTCCCAGGGAGAGTAGGCAGCGCCGAGGCGAAGGTTTTCATCGAGCTTGTATGGTTCGATGAGCTTGCCGGGATTCATCCTCCATGCTGGATCCCAGGCGGACTTGAATTCCCGAAAGGCTTGGACAAGTTCCGGCCCGAACATCTTCGGAAGGAGTTCCCCGCGGGACTGACCGTCGCCATGCTCACCTGAGAGGGAGCCGCCGTAGCTCACGACGAGATCGGCAGCCTCTTCCATAAATTTGCGGAATTTGGCAATGCCGTCTTTGGATTGCAGATCGAAGTTGATGCGCGTGTGTACACAGCCGTGGCCGAAGTGGCCGTAGAGTGAGCCTTTGTAGCCGTAGACGGCAAACATCTTGCGCAGATCGCGAAGATAGCCGCCAAGTTTTTCGGGAGCGACGGCGGCGTCCTCCCATCCCTCCCAGTTGAACGGTTCGCCAGGCACATGGGAAGTGGCTCCTAGAGCGGATTCGCGAACCTCCCAGACACGCTTGATTTGCTGTTTGTTGGTATAGAGGCGCATGGCGGGAGGGTTTGGGTTGAGGCCAAGGGACTGGATCAGGCCGAGAGCCTGGGATTTGGCTTCCGGCGCGGTCTCGGCGCCGAATTCGACCATGAGCCATCCGCCGCCATCGGGCAGGAGTGCGAGGCCTTCGGAGTTGATGCCTTTGGCGCGAGTGTAGCCGACGAGGAGATCGTCGAAACCCTCGAGGCCGATGGGCTTGTGCGTCATGATTTCGGGAACGTGGTCGGCGCACTGATAAATGTCGGGATAGGCGAGCACGAGGAGGATACGCTCAGGAGGACTTTCGACGAGGTGGCAGGTTGCTTCGAGAATTGTGACACAGGTGCCTTCGGAGCCCACTAGCGCGCGAGCCACATGGAAGCCGTTTTCGGGCAAAAGAAAATTAAGGTTATAACCGGAAACGCGCCGCGGAATATTAGGGAAGCGCTGGCGGACGAGATCGCCGTACGCGGCGGCGATGGCTTGCAGTTTGGCGTAGATTTCGGCGCGGCGTCCACCGGCTTCGCGGATGCGTTCGAGTTCCGCGGTGGACGTCATGCCCACCTTCATGCGCGTGCCGTCGTAAGTAAGGATATCGAGGGCCTCGATGTTGTCGTCGGTCTTTCCGGCCATGACGGAATGGACACCGCAGGAGTTGTTGCCGATCATGCCTCCGAGCGTGCAGCGGTCGTGAGTGGCGGGATCTGGGGCGAAGGTGAGATGGTGCTTTTCGGCGGCGCTACGAAGACTATCCAGCACGACTCCGGGCTGTACGCGGGCGATACGACGGGCGGGATCGATTTCGAGAATCTTCGCCATGTACCGGGAGAAATCGAGGATGACAGCGACGTTGCAGCATTGTCCGGCGAGAGAAGTTCCACCGCCGCGGCAGAGCAGCGGCGCGCCGAACTGGCGGCAGAGCGCAACTGTGGCCAGAACATCGTCGGCATCGCGCGGCAGCACGACACCGATGGGAACCTGGCGGTAGTTGGAACCGTCGGTAGCGTATAGGGCGCGAGTGCCGCGATCGAAGCGCACGTTATCTCGAACATCACCCTGAGATCCGCCGCGCAGTTCGGCGCGCAGAGCTTCGGCTAAGGCGTCGGCATCAACGTGTGCGTTCTTCGAGGCATGGGCGAGTTCTACAAATCTGTCTTGCATGCGGCTGGTTGCTTCAGTTCGGGGAAGAGTTCACAGTTCACCTCAAGACTTGCGGGTCACGTTGGTGATCTGGATCTTCGTCTTGCCGCCGTCCGCTTCGAGGTTAATCGTAATCATGCTTTTATTGTCGTTGGAAACAATTGTGCAATGGTCTTGATCCGAGGTTGTCACCGTTGCATTGGGAAACTTTGACTTGTAGAAACTGGCGACGGTATCGAGGGAGTCGCTGCTTTCAAGATTCGCCGTGGCCGTGTGAATCTTTCCGAAGGTCGCTGAATTAGCGCCATTCCTTAAGACTGTCGCTCCAGGATAGAAGTCTACGCCTATGTTACGCATCACCTGTTCTGGATCTTTCGTGCTTTCGACGGTACCGAAAGGAGTTTCAACCCGCACTTCGTTACCATCTTGCCGCACGTGCGAGTTCCGGGCAATGTGCCACCCTATAAAGCCAATGGTGGCCATGCCGAGTATTCCCACGAGCACGACGACGCCTACCACGATCAGAATGATTTTGAGGGCGCTGCCGCCAGACGCCGGCGCCGGAGCAGCAGGCGCGGGAGGCGCAGAGGCAAACGTTGTGCCGGCTGGAGCCGGCGATGAAGAGAGTACGGCCGCGCCGCACTTGTTACAGAACCTGGTTCCGGGGTCGAGACTCGCACCGCAGGAATTGCAGAACGCCATAGGTCACCTCATGGGCTGAGTATCGCAGACGCTCGGCGCGAGTATACAGCAGATGGAGGATGATGCTGCGGGTAACCTCAGGGGCTAAAGCCCGAATCCTTATATTGACGGGTAGCGGCACGGCTGAAGCCGTGCCCTTTCAAAAATTCAAAAACGAGCCGTGCCTTTCAAACGAGCGTGCTCTTTCAAACGAACGCTGTACTCTCTCAAAGATCCCTTAGCCGATGCTAGCTCCACGGGCGCGTTGCGTAGTCGGACATGGTGAGGCCCAACAACAGGAGCAGGAAGAACAGGGCTGCGATCACGACCAGCTTGGTGAGTTTTTCGCTGGCATGCCAGACATGCATGAAGAAGAGCGCGACCAGAGTCGCTTTCAGGGTCGCGATGCCCAGCGCAACTGCGGCGTTGAATCTCCCGAGTTCGATGAAGGCGGCCTTATAAGTAATGTAAGTGCATAACAACAGAACGGCCCAGATACCGAAATACATTTTCAGGGGCGACGATTTTTCTGATGCTGGTGTGGATGAATGTTCAGTCATGCAAACCTCACGGGTGCCGGTCGATCAGATAGAGCAAAGGGAAAAGATAGATCCAAATTATGTCGACGAAGTGCCAGTAGAGTCCGCTAATTTCGACGGGAGTGTGATATTCGGGAGTGAAGCGTCCCTTCCACGCCATGGCTAAAAGCCAGGAGAAAATACCGAGGCCGACAATCATGTGGAGCGCGTGCAGGCCCGTCATTACGAAGTAGAGCGAGAAGAAAATCTGCGCGTGGCGCGGGTTGGCGTACTGGCCGGGATGACCCGGGAGGGGCACGTTCTCGAAGCTAAACGAAGCGCCGGGAACGTGATGTTCTTCGAATTTGTCTCTGTACTCGACGGCCTTGATGCCAAGAAATGCGAGACCGAGGAGCATAGTCAGGCCGAGCATGACCAGCAATAACGTTCGACGGGCGGTCTGCGCGGCCCAGACAGCCAGGACCACGGTGAGACTGCTGCAGATGAGGACAGCGGTGTTGGTGGCGCCGAGAGCTGCGTCAATGGATTTGCTGGCGGCACCGAAGTCTCCGAAATACAAGCGGCGGTAGATCAGGTAAGCGCAGAAGAGTCCGCCGAAAAACATGACTTCGGTGGCGAGGAAGACCCACATGCCAAGGCTGGAGGCATCGCGCTGCTGCTCGACATCGGCGAAGTGATGCAAGAGCTCCGGATGGTGCTCTTCTTCATGATGCAGTCCGACTAAGGTGCTATCGGGCAACGGGAACCTCCTGCGGGCGTGGGGGAGCGTCTAACTCCTCGTAGTTGTAAGCTTCCCAGGTGACGACCGGCTCTTGATCGAAGTTAAAAGTTGGCGGAGGAGAAGCGGTTTTCCATTCGAGTCCGGCGGCATTCCAGGGATTGTCCGAGGCAGGCTTGCCGTAGCGCATGGACCAGAGGAAATAAACCATGGGCAGCAGGTATCCGACGCCGAGGACGGTAGCGCCTGCGGTGGAGAGGACGTTCAGCACCTGGAATTCGGGCATGTGGCTGTAATCGTAATAACGGCGTGGCATGCCCATGTATCCGAGAACGAATTGCGGGAAGAACGTCAGATTGAATCCAATGAAAACGATGAGGGCTGCGAGGCGGGCCCAGCCTTCAGGGTAGAGGCGTCCGGAAATTTTTGGCCACCAGAAATGCATACCGCCGAGGTAGCCCATGACCGCGCCTCCGACCATGATGTAGTGGAAGTGGGCCACGACGAAATACGTGTCGGTGACGTGGACGTTGATGCCGAGAGCGGCCAGGAATAATCCAGTGAGGCCGCCGATAGTGAACAGTCCGAGGAAGCCGAAGGCGTAAAGCATGGGGGCATCGTAATGGATGGAGCCTTTGTAGAGAGTGGCCGTCCAGTTGAAGACTTTAATGGCTGAGGGCAGCGCGACGGCGTAGCTCAAGAAGGAGAACACCAGAGCGGAGTAGACCGAGATTCCGGCCACGAACATGTGGTGAGCCCAGACGAGGAAGCCGAAGACGGCGATTGCGATGGATGAGAACGCGACAAAGCTGTATCCGAAGATGCGCTTGCGCGAGAAGCAGGCAATGATTTCGGTGATGACGCCCATCGCGGGCAGAATCATGATGTAGACCGCGGGATGGGAATAGAACCAGAAGAGGTGCTGGAATAGAACCGGGTCGCCGCCGAGTTTGGGATCGAAAATGCCAAGATGCAATGCGCGCTCGGCCGCGACCAGCACGATGGTGACCGCAATCACAGGTGTGCCGAGAAGCTGAATAATGCTGGTGGCATAGTGAGCCCAGATGAATAGAGGCAGGCGCGACCAGGTCATGCCGGGGGCGCGCATGCGATGAATAGTAACCACGAAGTTGAGACCGGTGAGGATGGAGGAAAATCCGGCAACGAAGATGGCGAGTCCAGCCTCGACAATTTTCGTGTTGGTGAAGTTAGTGCTGAAGGGGGCGTAAAACGTCCATCCGGTATCGACGCCGCCGGTCAGCATGCAGTGCAGCACCATGGCGCCGCCGATCATGTAGAGATACCAGCTCAGCAGATTGATGCGGGGGAAAGCGAGATCCTTGGCCCCAATCATCATAGGTACGAGGAAGTTTCCGAGAGTGGCAGGAATGGAAGGAATCAGGAAGAAGAACACCATGACCATTCCGTGCATGGTGAAGAGCTTGTTGTAAGTATCGGCCTGGACGAGGTCGCCCGCGGGCGTGAGCAGTTCGAGGCGGATGAGCAGCGCGAAGAAGCCACCGATGAAGAAGAAGAAGGTAATGGAGACGAGATAGAGGAGTGCGATGCGCTTGTGGTCGGTGGTGAGCAGCCACGACCACACTCCGTACTCTTTGTTCAAATAGTTTTCGCGTTCAACGGTTTGAGGGATCGCAATCTCCATACTCATTGCACCTGACTTCTATTGGGTTGATCTGCATGGGGTAGAGCTTTATCTGGAACTTGTGGAACGGCAGCGCTGGCGCTGGTTTTGGCGCCATCTGCCGGCTTGATTGCAGAAATCGCCTTGATGTAGGCAACTAAAGCGTTGACCTGCTCTTCGGTGACCAGTCCCTGAAATGTGGGCATGATGGGCTGGAATCCCTTGACGCGCTTCGCGCCCGGATCGAGGATGCATTCGCGAAGATAATTTTCGTCGGCGGTGACGGTGCGTCCATCTTCGAGTTGAACCGGATTACCGAAAACTCCCTGAAGATTGGGACCGCGACCCTGCATATCCGTGCGGTGGCAAGTGGAGCAGCCAAGTTCGGAAAAAATCTTCTCGCCCGTCGCGGAGAGCGGGCCGCCGGAACTCCCATTGATCCACGCTTCATACTGAGCAGGCTCCTGGACCACGATTGAACCGACCATGCCGGAGTGCTGAGTGCCGCAATATTCCGCGCAGAAGAGGTGGTAAACGCCGGGCTTCGTGGCACGGAACCATTCGACGGTGTAACGGCCGGGGAGCACGTCTTGCTTGATGCGGAACGCGGGAACAAAGAAACTGTGGATCACGTCCTGCGAGGTCATGATCAGTTTGACGTCGCGTCCGACGGGGACGTGGAGTTCATTGATCTCACGCTGGCCTTCGGCGTGCTCAACCTTCCACATCCATTGTTTTGCCACGACATAAACCTCGGTCGCGTCGGTGGGTGGAGTGCGCTCTTTAAAGTAGACCACCGCGCCCCAGACAAAGATGACCATAAAGATAAGAAAGGGGATGGCGCTCCAGGTGATTTCAAGGGCCGTGGAACCCTCGATCTGCTCGGCGCGAACTCCGGGACGGTAGCGGAAGCGGGCAGCGAAGTAGACCAAGAAGGCGAAGACCAGCAGGGTCATCATGCCGGTGACGATGAGCAGGAAAATGTAGAGAGCATCCACGCGATGAGCCATGGTGGAGGCTTGTTCCGGCCATAATGGAAAATTATTGAGCATACCGTGTCTGGGTTGCCGTCTTCTGGGTTGCCGTCTTTCTGGTTACCGAGCGATCGAGCCGCCACAGAATAAAAATTAAACTGCCGAGCAGGAGAATGGTGGCCGCGGCCGCGAGGCGCAGAATGTTGGCGACCATCGCTCCATATTTTCCGGTCTCAGGATCATAGTGATAGCAATAAAGCAAAACTGCATCGACGGCGTTGCCGATCTTGTTTTGCGACGCCTCGACGAGCCCCATACGCAAATCTTTGGGCGGGAAATCCACGCCGTAGAAATAGCGCGAGATACGGCCTTGGGGCGTAAACACCATGATGGCAGTGGCATGAGCGTATTGATTGGTCTTGGCGTCGTACTGATACTGGAATCCGACGGCCTTGGTGAGCGCGTTGATGGAGTCGGGCGGGCCGGTGAGAAAATGCCAGCCGGCGGCGGCATTGGCGCGGCCGTAGCGGCCGACGTAATCTTTCTTCTTCGCTGCGGCCATCTCGGGAGTCTCGCGCGGATCGAAGCTTACGGTGATCACGTCGAACTGGTTGCCGACATCAAACTTTACGAGGCGCATGGCGCTGGCGAGGCCGGCCAGAGCTTCGCCGCACAGCATGGTGCAGTTGTAATAAACCAGATTCAGGATGAGAGGTTTGCGGCCGAAGTAATCACCGAGCCTTACGGTCTTTCCGGTTTCGTCGCGGAAGGTGAGATCGGGAGGCAGTTGCGCGTCGAGATGCTGCTCGATACCGACGTTTTGAAGGCGCGGAGGCCGCGTATTCGCGGGCGGGGACATTATGCCGCTATTGATCTGCGCCGAAGCGGAGCTCGCGAGCAGCGCGATTGCGAGTGCAACGAACACGGCGGAGATCGGATATTTATTTTTGTGGCTCACTTCTTTACAACCTTCGTGCCGGCTGCGGTCTTGTTCGATTCTTTCCGGTTCGAGTCTTTCTTGCTTGCTGCCGCAGAAACCTCGTTCGCTGTTTGGGGGCGCACCGGAAGTCCTCGCTGAACGATTAGATCCATGGCGCGATCGATGGGGATCCGCACTGTACCGGCCTTCTCGTCGACCCAGCCGTAGGTGTAGAGCATGCTCTGCTCGTTCAGGAGAATGCCGTTGAGCTGTCCGCGCTCATCTTCCTCCAACTTCGGGTTAGGGAAAGCGGTCTGCGGATATCCGGCGGCAACATGTCGCGTATCCGTGGGAACGTTGGTGATCAGAGGATTCACTTCCGGCTGCGATGCTTTGTCGCGGCGATCGAGATAGGCATAGAGACCTTTCAGAGCAAAAAGGCAAACAACCGTAATCAACACCAGGCTCAGCAGGAAATAGAGAATGCCAGAGGGTTGCAGATCCTGGTGCTCGTAGCTCCCGTGTGAGGGAACGTTGTCGTGTTTGGTCTCGTTACTCATCTTTCGTCATCACTATCTTTTTCAGGACTCCCTATCTTTTTCGTAATCCGTATCCTCCATCTTTAGCTCTACTCATGTGCCGGTTGCAGGACCTCGTGAGCGTCCGGGTCATAGGCCGGCAGAAGCGGCAACGACGCCAGGTTGCGGAAAAAATACCAAAGCCAGATTCCGCCGATGGCGATGGGCACAACGATATCGGCGATGGTCACGACGAAAGTCTTGGAAAAATTGGGTTCGATAATCCAAAAAAGATCGACATAGCGCATCAGCATCAGCCAGACTGCGACCCAGACTAATTTTCGAATGTCGCGCTTGAAAGAACGCGAGAGCAAGATGGCAAACGGGATGGCGAAGTGGAACAACACCAGAATCAGCCCGACCGAGCCCCATCCGCCACTCAGCCGCTTGAGGTAAAAAGTAATTTCAGAAGGCAGGTTGCCGGCCCAGATGATGAGCCACTGCGAGAACGAGAAGTAGGCCCAGACCATGATGAAAGTCAGCATCCACTTGCCGTGGTCATGGACGAAATCGGGCCTCAACATTTCTGACATGGGCTTGTAGTTGAAAAGTATGCGCTCGACGACCACGGCAAAGCACATTGCGGAAAGCACTTCTCCGATGAGGATAATCAGGCCAAAGATAGTGGAGATCCAACTGGGGTCGAGCGACATAACCCAATCGATGGCGGCGAAGGAAATCGTGAAAGCGTAGAGGATGAGGCCGGGGCCGCTGACGGCCTTGAAATGCTGGCTGTTGTCGGGAGCGTTGGGGCGGTCGGTCTGTTTCGACCATTTGGAGAGGAGGAACGAGAGCAGGTTCCAGATTGCGAAATAAAATATCGCGCGAATAATGAAGCCGCGAACGGTGAGATAGCTCTGGGTGATCTGTTCGAGGTGCTCGCGGAGATGCTTATCTTCAATGTTGCTGAGCGGTTGAGCCCAGATGTAGAGGTGGCGTATCCCGAGAATCACGGGAATGAAGAGAATCGCGAGTAGGGGCAGCGTGCGCATAGCTGCTCCCAGGATGCGGCGAATGACCGTACCCCAGCCGCCACCGGTGAGGTGGCGGATCATGAGAATCGCCATGGAGCCGAGCGAAACACCCAGCCAGCACATGAAGCCGAGCAGATAGGCGCGATAGAATTCGCCGGGGCGAATGAACGCGAGAATCAGAGCGATAGCGGAGAAGACGAGGCCAATGACGAGCGAACGCTGAGAGATTTTTTTAACAACCTCGGGCGCCGTCAGGTCGAGATTTCGATTGGTCGCGGCGCTCATTTGTGTTCCTCTGACGGCGAAGTTGGGGCGGAGTCGATGCCGGGAGCGGTCGCTCCCGAACCCAGGCTGAACTTTGGCGGTTCAGAGGGGAATGCCTGTCCGGCAGGAACGTCCGCCCGGGTTGCGTTTTGACTGAGCTGCAAAGCGCGGATGTAGGCCACGATGTTCCAGCGATCTTGCGGCGCAATCTGCGAGGCGTAGTCGGGCATGATGCCGAAGCCGTTGGTGATCACATCGTAGAAGTAGCCGAGCGGAGCTTTCTGCAGGCGCTGGATGTGGTAGGACGGCGGCTTACGCGAAAAGCCGCGCGAGGGGATGAAGCCATTGCCATCGCCAACCAGCGAGTGACAAGGCGAGCAATAAATGTTGTAGCGCTCGCGTCCGCGTTCGAGAACTTCTTTGGTTACGGGGAAGGGCATGTAGTCGCCCGGACTGCTGCCCGCTTTGCCGGTGTAGAAGTAAGTATCTTCGTGCAATTGGCCTCGGGCCACGGTGCCTTCGACCGGCGGACGCTCGGAGCGCTGGTCGGGAAAAAAGTCACTGCGGGAAAGCGGATTCTGCTTGGGCTGTACCTGCATGTCGAGGCGGCAGGCCGAGAATAACGATATCGCGACCAGCAAGGTCACAACACTCCTGCGCCGTGCGCACGCATGTTCCCACTTCTCGCAAAAGAAGCGAGAAGCGGGGCTCCCAGGCTTGAAGGGTGCCCCAATCGAAACTTGGCTGAGGCGCGGCATGCTAGCTGGGCACCTCCGAGATGGAACGCGGCTGCAGGCTTTCGAGGAAAGCCCGAGTGCCGGTCGGGTCGTACTTTTTGTCAGAGGAAAACACAATCAGGAAAAAGCGATCTTTCGAGGCCAAGGCAAAGCGCGGCACATTGAATACGGGGTGATACGGCATGGGTAAGCCATTGAGGGCGAGCATGCCGAACAGAGCGGAGATGCCGCCAAACAGCACCGTCATTTCAAAAGTGATGGGTATAAAAGCCGGCCAGGAATGGTATGGCCTGCCGCCAACGTTGATGGGATAAGCAACGGCGGAGCACCACCACTGCAAGAGGTAGCCTGAGAGGCCGCCGATGATGCCGCCAATCAGCACCACAAGAGGAACTTCATCGTGGTGGAAGCCGATTTCTTCGGCCAGACCTTCGATGGGGAACGGGCTATAAGCGTCCATCTTCGTATAGCCTGCCTGATGGGTGCGGCGCGCGGCCTCGATGAGAGCCGTGGGCGTATCGAACTCCGCCATCATGCCGTAGATTGGATTGCGTTTCATTTACTCTGCCGCCTCCGATGCTTTTCCTTCTGCCTGGGGCAGGAGCGTCCGTATTTCGAAAATGGAAATCATGGGCAGCAAGCGGCAGAACAGGAACATGCAGGCCAGGAAAAATCCGATGGTGCCGATGAAGGTCATGAAATCCCATCGCGTCGGGTAGTACATGCCCCAGGCAGAATTCAGGAAGTCGCGGGAGAGGCTGACTACGACAATGATGAAACGCTCAAGCCACATGCCGGTCAGGATCACGCCGGAAATCAGGAACAGCGCTACCGGGCTGGTGCGGAGCTTGCGGATCCACAAAAGCTGAGGGATGAAGATATTGCACGCCAGCAGCGAGTAATACCAGGGTGCATAGGGCCCATGCAGGCGATTCCACAGGGTGAAAGCGTCATAGCGATCGCCGCTGTACCAACCCATGAAGGCTTCGATGGCGTAGCCGTAGGCAACGATCAGTCCGGTCGCCAGCATAACTTTTGCGGAGTTCTGCAAATGGCGCTCGGTAATAAAATCTTCTAGGCCGTATATCTTCCGAATGGGGATGGCGAGCATCAGCACCATGGCAAAGCCGGAGTAGATGGCGCCGGCCACGAAGTAGGGAGGGAAAATGGTCGTGTGCCAGCCGGGGACGATGCCGATGGCGAAGTCGAAGCTCACGACAGTGTGGACCGAAAGCACCAGCGGCGTAGCTAATCCGGCGAGAAGCAGATAGGCGGTTTCGTATCGGTGCCAGTGGCGAGCCGATCCGCGCCAGCCCATGGCGAGCATGCCGTAACTCATGCGAACCCAGGGTTTGTTAGAGCGGTCACGCAGCGTGCCGAAATCCGGGATCAGACCCATGAACCAGAACAGCGCGGAGATTGTGGCATAGGTGGAGACGGCAAATACGTCCCACATAAGTGGGCTGCGAAACTGCGGCCACACTCCCATGGTGCTGGGGTACGGAAACAGCCAGTAGGCCAGCCAGGGGCGGCCAACGTGAAGCAGCGGGAAAAGACCGGCACAGGCCACGGCGAAAAGCGTCATGGCTTCGGCGAAGCGATTGATAGAATTACGCCACGACTGGCGCAACAGCAAAAGGATGGCGGAGATGAGCGTTCCAGCGTGGCCGATGCCGATCCACCACACGAAGTTGACGATGGCGAAGCCCCAGCCGATGGGGATGGTCACGCCCCAGATGCCGATGCCCTTGAGGAAAAGGTATCCGATGGCATAAAGCATCATCATGGTGAGCATGAAGCAGACACCGAAGCCGACGAACCAGCCGTTCGAAGCGGGGCGGGTCAGCACGATCGCGCTGATTTTGTCGGTTACGGTGCCGAAGGTGTAGCCGGGCTCGATGACCGGGGCCTCTTGCGTGTTCACCGTCGTTTTGTATTGCTCGTCCATGAATTCCGTCAGGGGCTAAAGCCCGCTCTCTCAATCTACCGTTCGGCGCGGCTGAAGCCGCGCCCTTTCAAATTCTCGCTTATGCCTTCAACTCCGGATTCGGGTTTCTAACTTCCGCCAGATACGTAGTGCGTGGTCGCGTCCCTAATTCGCCCAGCAGGCTGTAGTTGCGCGCCTGCGCTTTCAAACGCGAAACCTGGCTGTTGGGATCGTTGATATTGCCGAAGATGATCGCACCCGCCGGGCAGGATTGCTGACACGCGGTCTGCAGCTCGCCATCTTTAATTTTGACTTCTTTGCCTTCCCGCACCGAGGCGGTTTCGGCATCGATGCGGCGCCCGGTGATGCGCTGCACACAGTAGGTGCACTTCTCCATCACACCGCGGCTGCGCACGCTGACGTCTGGATTGCGCATCATCTTGTACTGCGGGGTTTCCCAGTCCTGGAAGAGCAGAAAGTTGAAGCGCCGCACCTTATAGGGACAGTTGTTCGAACAGTAGCGCGTGCCCACGCAGCGGTTGTAGATCATATCGTTCAAGCCTTCGCTGGAGTGGTTGGTGGCTCCCACGGGGCAGACCAGTTCGCAGGGCGCGTCTTCACACTGCATGCAGGGCACGGGCTGGAAAAACGCTTTGGGATTGTCGCGGTCGCCCTGGTAGTAGGCGTCGATACGAATCCAGTGCATATGGCGGCCGATCGCAGTCTGCTCTTTGCCGACGACCGCGATGTTGTTCTCCGACTGGCACGCGATCATGCAATTGTTGCAGCCGACGCAGGAGTTCAGATCAATCGCCATACCCCACGCGTAAGCCTCCTCGTTGTAGGGATATGGCTTGTACAGCGTGAGGCCGGGGGGCGCATCTTCGTTCTGTTTCTTCGCGAAGTTCGGATCCTTGCGGTATTCATCGAGCGTCGTTTCTCGCACCAGGGGGCGATGCGCGCCGTCGGGCGTGTCCATGCTCTGCATGCCTTGCGTGGATGCGAGATTGTAGGTGTCTCCGGTCTTGCGCAGTTGCACGCCGATCGTGAACCAGGGCACGGCGCTGGTGCGCAGTTGGTAGGCATCGAAGCCCTGTGCAGTCCCGACGCGGCCCGCGCGCTCGCGGCCATAGCCGAGAAATATCGTAACCGAATTGTCGGGATGGCCGGCTTGAATCCAAGCGGCCCCTGTGACTTTTTTCCCGTTCAACTCAAGTTCGACAACGTCTTTGGATGCGATCTGCAGCCTCTCGGCCATCTTGGGACCGACGAGGACAGCATTGTCCCAGGTGAGCTTGGTCATCGGCTTGGGGAGTTCCTGCAGCCAGCCATTGTTCGAGAATTGGCCGTCGTAGATGGTGGGATCGCGGCGGATGTTGAGCTCGATGGTGTTGGCGGCTGCTCCGCTCGAATCGGAGGCGGGAAAATTGGCCGACTTAGCTGTCACGGATTTTGAAGAGTACGTTGTGCCTTCGATCCAACCGTCGTGCAGCGACTTGCGCCAAAAGGCTTCAAAGTCCGCGCCTGTGTGCCGCTTCCGCCAGTAGGCGCGAACAAGATCGTAGCCGGTGGCGTCGGCTTGACCGGACAGCAGAGCGACAAATTCCAAGGGGCTTTTGCCGTTGTACAGCGGAGCAATCAGGGGCTGAATAATGCTGATCGTCCCGTCGTAGGCACGGGCATCGCCCCAAGCTTCAAGTTCGTGCGCCTGGTTGATGTGCCACTGACACAGTTCGGCGGTTTCGTTCTGATAAAGACCGAGGTGCACGCGCAGAGGGATATTGCCGTTTTTGAGGACGTCGGCGAGATCCAAGTCAGAGGGAGCGTCGTATGCTGGGTTTCCGCCGAGAATCACGAGCAGATCAACTTTCCCGGCGCGAGTATCGACAACGAGATCTTTCAGTGACCCGGTCTGGTTGACCGGATTCGCATCGACGGTGTCGGTATAGAGAACGGTCTTGCCGACATTGCCGAGCTTTGCATTGATCGCGTGAGCCAGGTAATGAACCACCGCAGGCTGGCTCTCTCCCGCAACAATCACGCTTGCCCCTTGATGACCAATCAGGTCTCGAACCAGGCTATCGAAAAAGTTAGGTTGGTCTCCCGCCTTCACATGCGGTCCAGCATCGAGTCCGAATTCGGTAGCCAAAATACGGGAAAATCCCTCAACATCGCTCGCCCGCATCGGCAGGCGATGATCCGCCTTCGCCCCCGTCGTCGTCGGCGTGCTCTCGATTACGTACAGCCGGTTCATCTTGCCGTCGGGATTGCGGCGCTTGGCGAAGTCGCGGATGTAGCGGACGTTGCCGGGGAATCCGGCGTAGAGGAAGTCGGCGTCGAGCGAGACGATTACATCGGCCTTTTCGAAATCGTAGCGTGTCTCGACCGGCTGGCCGAAGGTCAGCTTCGCGCCTTCGAACACGTTGTCGCGATTCACGGGCTCGTACACATGCCACTTGGCCTGCGGATAAATCGTCAGGAAGTTGCGCAGTTGATCGGCGAGCGTGGGAGAGGAGATCGTCGGCGTAAGAATGCGAATGCCCGCGCCCTGCAGAGCTTTCTGTGCACCGAGCGGGCCGCGAATCGTGGTCAGGAAAGATTGCCAGGATCGCTGGTCTCCCAGTGAGGTCACGCTCTGCGAGCGGTCGGGGTCGTACATGCCGAGAATCGAGGCTTGCGCGAAAATGTCGGTGCCGCCGAGCGAGGCAGGATGCTGGTCGTTGCCTTCAATTTTTGTTGGACGGCCGAGGTGGCTCTCGACCAGCAACGGACTGGCGTAGCCACCGAGCGTCATCGCCGTGGCGTAGAACATGGGACGGCCGGGAATCACGTCCTCAGGCTGGCGGACGTAGGGAACGATTGGCTCGAGCGGCAGGCGCACGCAGCCGGTCATCCCGGCCAGCGCCATCGACGCGCCCATCACTTTGAGGAAGCCGCGGCGCGAAACGGAATCAACCCATTCGGAGGCGCCTTTAGGAAATTCACGGTGCAAAGCTTCCTGGAAAGCGGGGCTGCCGGCAAGTTCTTCGAGGCTGCGCCAGTATTCCGGGCCGGTCTTCTGATCGGCGGCCTCTTCGATTTGCGCGCGGAGGGATTCGAGATCGAGTTTGCCCTTTTTGCTGGGGCAGACGTCTTCGCGCTTTTTTTCGTGCGAGCCGGGTTTGTTTTGATCGTCCATTATTTATTTGCCGCTGCTCTTTACGGAAGTGACCGCGGCGGGAGAACCATCCTCCGCGGCTAAAGCCGCTTTGTTTATGAACCTTACCAGCACGGCTAAAGCCGTGCCCTTCCCAACCACTCTCACCGGTGGCAGGTGTTGCAACTGGTGATGTCGCTCACGCTGCGGACGTTGTACTTTTTTACTAACGCCGAGCCCAGGTCAATCTGGTCCGTGTAGTTTTGACCGTCGACAACCACGGGCTTGGTGCTGGTTGGTTGCTCGTAACGCATGTTGAATACCTGATCGCGCGGACGCAAGTTTTTCTCCGGCGCGCGATGGCAATCTAAACACCACTCCATCTGCAGCGACTCCTGCTGATACATCAGAGGCATCCGGTCGACGGGACCGTGGCAGGTGTTGCAGCCGACTCCTTTATTGATATGAATGCTGTGATTGAAAAAGACGAAGTCGGGAAGCTGGTTCACCCGCGTCCACTGCAGCGACTCGCCGGAGCGGTAGCTGGCGCGGACCGGCTCCAGCAACTGGGCGTTGGTCCAGATCTGCGAGTGGCAGTTCATGCACGTCTTGGTGGGTGGAATGCCGGCAAAGCTCGAATTCTCGACTGACGTGTGGCAGTAGCGGCAGTCAATGCCAAGGCCGGCAACGTGGTGCTGGTGGCTGAAGGGCACGGGCTGCGGCTTGCGCACGCCGGCATATGTGATGTAGGGCGAACGCTGGATCTCCATCGCCACCCAACTTAGCGCGGCAACGACGAAGACCGCGCCAAAAATCGTGGCCCGGGAAAGGGTATTAGTACTGCGATGAAAAATCTGCGACATGCTTGCGTGCGTGCTTCAGAAAGTGAGAATAAGACGCAGCAGATCTCGGGTTTGTTGCCGCTTAATTGTTACGACGCAAAGAAAACACCTACTGATTTTTTCGCGTCAGCTGAGAGAACAAAAGATTATAAATATTTCGTGCGGGGTTGTCGCGTCCTTTTGACGGAGATGCAACAAATATCCCGCACATAGTGCTGAAGCATAGTACGGAAGTAGTGCTGAAGGATAATGCTTAAATAGTGCTGAAGAGTTGAGTCACTCGGCGAAACAATTTGCGGAACTGCACGGCTACCGTAGATTCATGACCAGGAGTTTGGGCTCGGTCATTTCTTCGATCGCGTAACGCAGTCCTTCGCGGCCGAGGCCGGAGTCTTTCACGCCGCCGTATGGCATCTGATCGATGCGGAACGAGGGAATGTCGCCGGCCACAAGGGCGCCAACCTCGAGTTCATCATAGGCCTGGAAAAGCAGCTTCACGTCGCGGGTGAACAATCCCGCCTGCAAACCGTAGTTGGAATTGTTGATGCGGCGGAGGGCTTCGTCAAAATTTTGGTAGGGCTCGACGGTCACGACCGGACCGAAAATTTCCTGGCAGTTCACTTTCATTTCGGGTTTCGTGCCCGTGAGCACAGTGGGATCGACGATTGAACCTGTTCGACCGCCTCCGCAGAGCAATCGAGCGCCGGAGCGAACCGCTTCTTCCACCCACTGCGTCACACGGATGGCGTTACTTTCGCGGATCAGAGGGCCGAGGTCGGTGGATTCCTGCATGGGATCTCCGGTCTTCAATTTCTTGACGCCTTCCACGAAAAGATCGGTGAACTTGCCATAGACCGACTGCTCGACCAGAATTCGCTGGACGGAAATGCAAGTTTGACCGGCGTAGCCAAAGCCTCCGGCGACGCAGCGCTCGGCAGCGTAGTTGAGGTCGGCGTCGCTGTGGATGATAGCGCCGGCGTTGCCGCCGAGTTCGAGAGCGACTTTCTTTTTTCCGGCGCGGCGTTTGATGTCCCAGCCGACGGGCGCGCTGCCGGTGAAGCTGATCAGTTTGATGCGCGGGTCGGTGACCAGAAGGCTGGCATCGTCATTCGAGAGCGGTAGCACGTTAAGGCCGCCATCGGGCCAACCTGCCTGTTGCACGCATTCCGCCAACAGCAGCGCGCAGAGCGGCGTTTGCGGTGCGGGCTTCAACACCATCGAGCACCCCGCCGCGATTGCAGGAGCTACTTTGTGCGCAACCAGGTTGAGCGGGAAATTAAATGGCGTGATGCCGGCGATGGGGCCGAGCGGGAAACGTTTTACCATGCCCCAGCGTCCCGCCGTAGATTCCAGCCAGTCGAGGGGGAGATATTCGCCGTAGATGCGGGTCGCTTCTTCGGCGGCGACGGTGAAGATAAAAATGGCTCGGTCGACTTCGATGCGTGCCAGTTTGATGGGCTTGCCGGCTTCCTGGGCCAGAGTGCGGGAAAACTCATCGCGACGTTCGGAAATCGATTGCGCCACGCGGCGCAGCACCCGCTGGCGCTCGAAGGCTGGAAGGCGCCGAGTAGTGCCGAAGGCCTTGACGGCGGCGACGATCGCGGCATCGGCATGTTCGCGCCGGGCCTGGACGACCCGGGCAATTACACTTCCGTCGAAGGGAGCACGGACCTCGACGAGGTCGCCGTCTTCGATCCATCGGCCGTCGACAAAGAAACCTTGGGTTGCGATTGGGGCGATCGTCATCTCCGCCATGGTTTGAGCCTCCGGATCGGAACAGCATTTTTGATTATAGGCCTGGGCTGGTGGTTGCTTTTTTGTGGGGTGCAAAATCAATTAACCACGAAGGGCACGGAGGCTCATTCTGGCCGGGTTCCCTCGTCATACTTCGTGTCCTTCGGGGTTCATTGAGACTCTGGCAGTGTCCAATACAATGAAGTCCGTTGAGACGATGCCTGCTTTGGAAAATATCATTCAGCTTGCTCCCCGATTGCGGCGGAAAGAGGTTTCTCCGGTCGAACTGACCCGCGATTGTTTGGATCGCATCGAGAAACTTAATCCCATGCTGAACGCTTTCATCACCGTGATGGCCGAGTCGGCGTTGGCGGAGGCTCGGGCCGCGGAAATCGAAATTTCGCGCGGGGAGTGGCGTGGGCCACTGCATGGCATTCCTATTGCTCTGAAGGATCTGATCGATACTGCGGGTACGCGGACGACCGCTGGCAGCGCTATCTTTCAAAACCGTGTCCCGAGCGAAGATGCGGAAGTGGTGCGGCGGCTGCGGTGCGCGGGCGCAGTGATTGTTGGCAAGAACAATCTGCATGAGTTCGCCTATGGCGGAAGTTCGCTGGTAAGTTTTTTTGGCGACGTTCACAATCCGTGGAACGTGGGGCATATCGCCGGGGGATCGTCCGGAGGGTCTGCGGCCGCCGTGGCTGCGGGGCTCTGTTATGCGGCGATTGGGACCGATACTGCGGGCTCGATCCGCGAACCGGCGGGGCTGTGCGGGTGCGTGGGGATTAAGCCGACTTATGGGCGCGTATCGGCGCGAGGGGTGATTCCGCTTTCGTGGTCGCTCGATCATGTTGGGCCGCTGGCTGCGACGGTTGGCGATGCGGCGGTTGTGCTGCAAGCCATCGCGGGATACGATGCGCTCGATTTGTGCAGCGCGGATGTTCCCGTGTCCGATTACGTTGCCGGCCTGGGCGAGGAGACGAAAAGTCTGCGAGTTGGTATTCCGCGGAGGTATTTTTACGATGAGCTTGACAATGAGGTCCGGGTGGCGGTGGAACAGGCACTTGGCGTAATTGGGACTCTGGTGGCGGAGATGCGGGATGTGCGGATCGAGGTGTCCTCGAATCGAACGGTGCAGGCGGCGGAATCTTTTGCTTATCATGCCGAAAATATCGCACGGACGCGTGAGTTGTATCAGCCGGAGACGCTGAGGCGCATTCGGTCTGCTGAAAAGATTTCGGCGGCGGAATATATTCAGCGGCGGAGCGAGCTGGATCAGGAACGTCGCCGGGCTCGAGATCTCTTTGCCGACGTCGATTTGCTGGTCGCGCCTACGATGCCTATCCCGGCCCCGGCGATTGACGATCTGAAAAAGGATCCCGCGGCGCTGCGTCCGGCAGAGCTTACGTTGCTGCGCAACACGCGGCCATTCAATGTGTGGGGACTGCCGGCCATCTCGGTGCCTTGCGGCCTTACGAAAAGCGGGTTGCCCATCGGGCTGCAGATCGCGGGGACACCCTGGCGGGAAGACTGGGTGCTGAGACTGGCGAGCGCTTACGAGCAAGCTGTGAATCTCTCTGCGAAATAATTTCTCGACGGGCTGCCGGAGTCGGATCGTCAACGGGTGGCGCTGGGCTAAAACCAGGGGTATCCCCTTCCCCATGGTTTATTGGAATCATCACGGTAGCAAGAGACGCGACGGTGTGGGTTGGCCCGACCGTCACGGCCTCGACTATGATCGCGCGATTTAAATTGCGGAGCAAGGTCGGATATCACAATGGCCTTCTGGACAATGGATGCGACGAAGCTAAAAGGACCCCAAGCAAAGCTTGGGGCACCCTCGAGGGCAGAGACTGGGGTTAGGCTGGGCCTCCTCGTCGAGGATCGTGCCCAAGAACATGCAGCATTCATAGAAACGCCTTGCGGGAGACGTCGGTGACGCATGCTGGCAGGGGTCCTTCGACTCCTCATCTGCTCAGGATGACATTTGGGTCGAGTTCGGTTCACAAGAACTTCGTCTACCCCGCCACTTCTTCTGTTTCAGTCCACCGTTCTTACATCATCGGGCAGCATGAGCACGAACGTGCAATTGCCGGTTGCGGTTGAGCAGGAAAGGATTCCGCGGCGGAGGATTTTGACCGGGGTGTCGTCCGGGAAGGCGAGATGGTATTCGGCGGTGCGAAGGGCGCCGGTGAAGAGTTTGAGCTTTTCGTCGCCGCTGACAAATTTTACGGCTTCGGCCTTGGTTGGCGTGGTGGCGCCCCGGCTCAGCAGCACCCAGAACTCGGCGTTGCCTGTTTCTTTCGCCTTACCCAGATCGATGGTGCGCAGGGATTGGAGATCTTGCTTGCCATTTTTCGCCGTGTGGTTCAGTTTGGCGTCGCTCTTGACGAGCGCTTCAATTCTGTCGCGGGTTTCCGGTATGGGGCGCAGCCCGGTGCTGGCCAGTTGGTAGGTGCTCAGCGCGCGGTCTTTCTTGCCTTCCTTCTCGTAGATCTGACCGAGATGGTCGCCAACTTCGCCGTGCTGGCCGAGTCCCCAGGCGGCGGCGACGTATTTTTCGGCTTTGTCGAGATTGCCTTCGCTGAAATAGACCCAGCCCAGCGTGTCCCAGTAGGCGATGAGGGAGGGCACAAGAGGCAACTCCTGCGACGTGAGGCGGTCGAGTGAAACATTGCGCAATGCCGCGGTAGTGGCCGAGACTGCCGATTCGGCATATTGCTGGGCGCGATCGAGATGAGACTTCTTCAGCGAAAGCTGGTAGGCGATATTGTTCCACACCAGCGGAGTGGCCGAAATTTCGACGGCGTGGTCGAAGATGGCTAACGCTTTATCGTCCTGGCCGAGGTTTAGATAGGCATCGCCGAGGCTTACTTGCAGTTCTGGATTGTCGGGGGTGAGGGACGCGGCCTTCTCCAATTCGGGTGCAGCCAAGTCATATTTGTGCCACTCGGAATACATCGAACCCAATCCGGCGTGGGCGAACTTGTCGAGAGGATTGATTTCGATCTGCTTGTTGAAGGCAGTGACGGCGTCGTCATACTTGCGCTCCTGCCAGTAGGCGCGGCCGAGAGCATTGTAGGCATATTCATCGTAGGGATTGAGCTGGATCTGCTGGTTGAGGGCAGCGATGGCCTCGTCATTCTGGCGCATGCCGAGATAGGCGGCGGCGAGCGCGTTCCAGGCGTATTTATTCTTGGGATCGACTTCGGTGGCGCGTTTGAGAACCTGAATTGCCATGGCGAGATTGCCGCTGGCCATGGCGGCTCGGCCGCTCTCAAGCAGGTCGTCGGCTTTCATGTCGGTGGGCGCGGTCGGCGTTCCTGCGACTGTGTTTTCGACGGAAAGGAACTGGGCGAGGTCGGAGTTAACGGCGTGGCGAAATGCCTGATAATCGCTGGCGCGTGGGGCGGGAAGCTCGTCCTGGCGCATGGTTAGCGTTCTCGCGGCGGTGAAGGTGGTCCCCTCGAGCTTGTAGGTTGCCTGGTAATCGGCATAGTCGCGCTTGAGAGAAAACGGCAGCGGGGCGTGGGCGGTGTAGTTGGCGGGAAGTTCGAGTTTGATCTTGTACAGATATTCCGCTTTGGGGCCGAGCTTGAGGGCTTCGGAGTCGACATCGGTGTCGGAGTCATCGTCTCCAGTGCCAATGTCGGGCAGATTGAACTGGCAAAGCGGCAGCGTCAAGTCGGATTTTTTCTTGGACCAGTCCAGGAAGTTGGGTTTGGAGACGTCGTAAGACATGGTGAAGGGCTCGCGGGTGGCGGCCGGATCGCTGATTTTCAGATGCGTGATGTCGCCGCCCATACCAGCGTTGACGTTTTCCACCACGCGTTGCCATTGCGCTTCGGGAACGCGGCGGAAAATGGACCGGAGCATCAGTTCTTCATCACCGCGGAAGGTGTAATGGACGTGAGCTTCGAGCTTGCCGATATGGTTCACTTTTCCATCGACTTCGGAAATTTCGCTGTCGGGCATGGGCGTGTCGGCCGGAGTGTCTTCGAGATGCGGAGTGCCGTCGGCGGGAATTACCAGCGCCAGCTGATTGCGCAGAGAGTAGGCGAGCAGACGGAAGGGCGCGACTTCGCTGGTGGTGTCCATCCAAACCTCGTTCTGGCCCATGGGCAGCATGGTGATGACGTGATCGAACTGCGAGGGTGAAGGGACATCGGGGTCGAGCTTGCGGGTGGAGTTGATCAGCACCGAAGAGGCATGCAGGCCTTCGGCTTCGAGCAGAGAGGCCAGCAGCGTGTGTTTATCTTTGCAGTCGCCGTATTGATTGTGGAGGACATCGCTGGCGGCGTGGGGCTGATAACGGCCGAGGCCTAAGGATAAGGAAACGTAGCGGAAATTCTTGGCGACGTAGTCGTAGAGAGCCTGGATTTTATCCATCTCGTTATCGAGGCCCTTGGTGACTTCGTCGGCTTTGGCGCGGACTTCGGGTGTGGGGGCGCGACGATCTTTATCGAGCCCGGCGTACCAGCGGCCGATCTGCTCCCAGCTGAAGAAGGTGGTCAACTGGACGTCGGGGCGTTCCGGGTCGGATTTTTTCTTTTTCTTCGTTTTGTCTTTGTCCTTGGGGTCGTCTTCGCGCTCCAGGTGAGAGTTAGTCCAGCGGTAGGTGCGGCGACCGTTCGCTTCGGTGATCTTTGGATCCATGCCTGCCTTGTTTTTCAGTTTCAGCGGGCGGTCCGCGGGGACATCTACAACGAGTTCTTCATCGAGCATGATGCTGCTCTTGTCGAAATCGTAGTCGGCCCAGAATTGGTTGGCGGCCAGCGGAGTGTGAATGATGGTGACGATGTCGTATTCGAGCACCTCGCCGGGGCGCAGGCCGGGCACGGTAATGTGTTTCTGGCGATAGTCGGTGTAGACGGGAGCTTCGCGCTCCACGGGGGCTGTTAGGTCCTGCACCGAGTCTTCGCCGGCTTTGACGATGCTGCCATCGGCCTTGACCACACGGACATAGGTGATTTCGACGCGTTCGTTGGCGGAGTTATAGCCAACCTGAATCTGTCCCCACTGCTGGACTCCGGCTTCGCTTTGCACGCGGATGCGAGCGAGGGTTTCGCGGCGGCCGGTGCCATCGCTTTCAAAGCGGAAGTTGGAGTGGTACTGCTCGACGACAAAGGCTTCCTGAGAATAGTCATGCTTGGGTTCTTCCGGCTTGGGGATGACGGCGATGTCGGGAGATTTTGACTGGGCGGCTTTGGCCGCATTTTTTGCTTTTGCAGGGACGGCTGAATCAGAAGGAGCCTGATTGGTTTGTGCGGGGGTGGAGCGAGGCGCGGCCAACGTGCATGCAATAAGAAGCGGCAGAAAGAGACTACGCATAACGTAATAGTAAGGCCTGGGGGCTTCCGACCCAAGATGAGGGTCGTGAAAAACAACGGTACGTGGTTCGGGGCGGGCACGGTGGATTGCGGGCGGGCGCACGCTGTTGCTAAAGGGTTGCCTGAAGAGAGCAATATTTTGCATGTCAATTTGTGATCTGGGTCACATTTTTTCGATCTATCTATCGTCGCATAACCGTTGTAAAATCCTGGGTTAGATAGTCTTGTCTGGCCATGACGCCGGGCAAGCGTGACGCATAACGTTCTTGCGCCACGATCCTTCCGTTGGAGGGTTTTTTGCATGGAAGATCGGGCTCCTGGTATTTCTTCTCCAGATTCTGATTCCAGACAATCTATTTCTCCGTCGTCTTCTCCGTCATCGGCAAGCAGGCGTTTCGCCGGCCGTGGAGCTTGGGTTCTCACGGCATACGGGATAACGGGACTGGCTCTTTTCGGAATACTTGCCTATTTCTTTTCGGACTACATCGCCCGGTAAGCGACGTCGGGCGGTGGAACCTGGAAATGGGGCGCCCTGAGTTGGACGGAGGTGTCGAGGCGGGGGTTTCCCTCGGGCTTTACCCGTTGTCGTTCTTCCAGAGATCGCAGATCAAGCAACCGCAGTTAGCTTCACAATGCACAAAAGTTTACTCGCATATAGCGGTTATGGTTGCGTCTGTTCTCTCTAAGATATACAATAACATGTGTATATCTTGCATACTTTAAGGAGGGATATGCAGGTTTCGAAGTGGGGAAACAGCCTGGCGATTCGCTTACCCGCGGCGGTTGTCGAGGCGCTTGACCTAAAAGAAGGCGACAGAATTGAGGTTCGAATTGCCGGGGGCCGCGTCTTCGAAGTCAGCCGCGATCAAAGCCGGCAACGCGCTTTAGCTCGCCTGCGGAAACTACGGCGGCCTTTGCCTGCAGGATTCATATTTGACCGGTTAGACGCGAATGCCCGATAAGGCGTTCTTCGATACGAATGTGCTGATCTACGCCCTCGCCCAGAGCGAGCCACGCGGGTCACAGGCCGAGGAGTTACTCGCGAGCGGCGGTGTCGTGAGCGCGCAGGTATTGAACGAGTTCGTATCGGTTGCACGGCGCAAAATTCACATGGCTTGGAATGACGTGACCGAAGCGCTGGATGCGATTCGAGTTCTATGTCCGTCGCCGGTCCCGATTACGGTGGAGACGCATGAAGCCGCGTTGAGGATCGCGCAGGAGTACGGCTATGGCATCTATGATGCGCAGGTCGCCGCCACCGCCCTAGAAGCGAAGTGTTCCATACTTTATTCGGAAGACTTGCAGGACGGGCAAATCATCGATAAACAACTGACCATTCGAAACCCGTTCCGGTAATTTTGTGGTTCATCGCGACCGCATTTAGGTTATCCAATCCAAAAACTTGTACCAGATTCCTGCGAAGGGCAGGAACCACGGCTTTCCGTTGTACAGACCGAGGGGTGCGCCGGGGAATGGGATGCCCATGAAGGGATTCTTGGGCTTATCGCCTGACATCAATTCTGCCATCTTCTGACCTTGATAAGTGGCCATGGCAACTCCGTGTCCGGCGTAGCCGAGGGCGTAATACATGCCGTCGATTTGACCGGCGTGGGGCATGATGTCGAAGGCGAAGTCGAGCGTGCCGCCCCAGACGTATTCCCCTTTGGCCTCGAGCAGTTGCGGGTAGACGTCGATCATGCCGAGGCGCAGGATTTCGGCGCTGCGGCGGATGGTCTGATCGTCCTCGGGGAAGAATGCGGCGCGGCCGCCGAACAACATGCGGCGATCGGGCGTGAGCCGGTAGTAGTAAAGATAATTCTTCGAGTCGTAGATCATGCGATTGCGCGGACTGAGCTCGTGCGCCAGCGCTTCTGACAGGATCTCGGTGGTAATGATGAAAGAGCCAATCGGAATAATTTTTTTCTGCAGACTGGGGGTCGCATTGCCGGTATAGCCACTGGTGCCGATGAAGACTTCACGCGCCCATAGCGTGCCGCTTGCGGTTGAGATTTTCCAACCAGCTTCGCCGCCGCTTGATTGTCGCTGAAGGGCTTCGACGCGCGTGTGTTCGAAGATCTCCGCGCCTGCTTTCATCGCGGCGCGGCCGAGTCCTGCGACGTAACGAGCGGGATTCAATCCGGCGCTGACTTCATCGACGATGCCGCCGTAGTAAATATTCGAGCCGATCTCGGCACTCAACTCGTGTTTTTGCACGACGCGTAGTTGGTGATCGAACTCATGGGCAATCACCTCCGCCTGGCGCGCGTATTCGTCGAAATGCTTTTGCTTGCAGGCTACTTCGAGGTGACCACAGCGGGAAAAGGCGCAGTCGATCGCTTCTTCGCGGATAATCTGTTCGACGCAGTCGATCGTCTGAAGAGACGCGGCGTACATGCGGCGGGTGAGTTCGCGTCCGTACATGGAGATGAGTTTGTTTACTCCCAGCTTCATGCCGGTAAGGACCATACCGCCGTTGCGGGAACTGGCTCCCCAGCCGATGCTTTCGCTTTCGAGCACGGCAACTTTCGCGCTGCGTTTGGCCAGGGTGCGGGCTGCCGAGAGGCCAGTGAACCCGGCGCCGATCACAGCGACGTCCACACGGGCAGGGAATGGGCGGGATTCGGTTTTGGGGAAGTCGGCGGTGGTGAGCCAGTAGTTGTGTTCCTGCATTGGCATGGGTTCCTTAGGTTGTGAGCTTCTTCATGCGGCTCGGATGCAAATGGAGGTTAACCGCTGGGGCTAAAGCCCGCCTAATTTAGGTAGCTCGTGACGCAGGCCTGGAAGGCCTGCTCCACACCTTCTTGTCCCCGAGATTCAGTTCTCTCACGGGCACTCCGAAAGCCCATGTTCTGGAAAAGGCGCTTTATGGCGTGGCTGAAGCCGCGCCCTTTTAGAACAATTTCAGTCAATGCTCACAGCACGGCGGTTTCGCGAATCATTCGGCCTTCGGCGAAGCGCGTGAGATTCAGCAACGATGCATCGATCAGGTCTGTTTTGCCGGCGAGAATAAGATCGCTGAGAATCTTTCCCGTGGCCGGAGCGTGCATGACGCCGTGGCCGCTAAAGCCGTTGGCCAGGAAAAAGCCTGGAAGCTTTGGGGTCTCGCCCAGGATTGGATGATGGTCCGGCGTCATCTCATAGAGGCCGGCCCAGGCGCGCTTGGGATTCACGGGCAGATTGGCGAAGCAAGGAACCCGGCTCGCGGCACGAGTCAAAATTTTCTCGATAAAAGCCGCGTCGAAATCGGTGTTGAAGCCGCGCGTTTCTTCGGGGTCGTTCCACGCCAGAAGGAAGCCGCGAGCCTCGGGACGAAAATGAAAGCCATTCGACATGTCAACGATCATGGGCGCGGTGTGAGGGAATTCATCAAACGGTTCACTGGGGACCAGCATGCGGCGCAACGGCTCGACGGGTAAATCCAGGCCGGCGAATTTGGCGACGTCGGCAGCCCAAGGCCCGGCACAGTTTACTACCTTGCGCGTGGCCACCGGGCCTCGCGTGGTCTGGACCGAAGCCACTCCAGCCGCATCACGGTTCAAACCGGTGACGACGGTGTTCTTCCACAGCGTGGCACCGTGGTCGGCTGCGCAGGCCATGAATCCGTTCATCGCACTATAGGGATCGACAAAACCGTCGCTGGTGCAGAAACTTCCACCAAGAATGTCGTCGGAGCGCAACTGGGGAAACATGCCGCTGATCTCATCGCCTTCCATCAAGCGGACGTCCTTCAAACCCATTTTCACCTGCTGCTTGCAGTTTGCCCGCAGATAAGCCATGTGAGTCTCGTTGGTGGCGCAGAACAGGTAGCCTTGCGGGCGGTAGTCGCACGGGTACCCGAGTCGGTCCTCAAAGCCGGCATAGAAAGGAATCGAATAGAGGGACATCTGAATGCTGACCGGAGTAGAAAATTGAGCGCGCACTCCGCCCATACTCTTGCCGGTCGATCCTTTGCCCTGCGCCGACTCGCGTTCGACGACCAGAATGTTGCGGCATCCCTGCGCTGCAAGGTGATAGGCAATGCTGGAGCCGACGATTCCGCCACCGATAATGACTACATCCGCAGACTGCATAGGGTGTGCCGACCGGAAATGACCCAGCATTCTAGCGCAAGGGTGCGGCGAGGTCTGCTGCTCGCACGACAGGATACAGCCAACACGACTGAACCGGAGGCCTTCCTCGGGTACATGTACCGCAGCAATGCCAGTCATCTCCGGTTTGACGCATCTGACCGGAAAGCCCGGTAATTACCAGCCCTCCACCTCGGTAACTTGCCGTGGTTACTGAGGCTGCCTAGTCTGGAATAGTATGCCCTTGCGCTGTCTCATGTTTTCGTCGAATGAGGAAATGGTCCCGCCGATCCGGCAGGTGCTCACCGATCTTGGGATCGAGGCAGAGTACTGCAAGAGCGGGGTGGATGCGGTCGAGCGGGTTACGACGCAAGCGTTCCAGATCGTGATCACCGATTGGCAGGATCAACCTGAGGCCGCCTTCCTGCTGAAAACCGCAAGGGAATTGAAGGCCACGCAACGACCTTTGACCTTGGCGATGGTAAGCGAAGATGCCCGGCCGCAGGCGTTGCAGGCGGGAGCCAATTCAGTTCTGCTGAAACCGATTCGCGCCGAGCAGGTGCGGGAGACAATGAGCACGGCGTGTGAGCTGCTTCGGTCAAAGTTTAAACCGGCTGCGCCGGCGGCTCCGCGGACGGCCCCGGAAACAGCTGCGATGGCTGCTGCGGTTTCAAGTGCTTCCAGTACTCCAATCTCCGTGCCCGCTTCTGTTACCCAGGCGCCGGAGAAAATCCGCGCGGGAGAGCTTCTGCAATCGGCAAGGCCGGCGCCGGGGGCGCAATTCGACACGGAAAGCGAAGTGCGGGAGTCAATGCAGGAGGCCTCGGATGCAGAGGTTGATGCGCTCAGCGAGTTGGAGCCTATGGCTGCTGCCGTGGAGGCAATGCCGGAGCAGAAGCCCGAGCCCAAAGAGCCTCTGACGGGATGGGCATCGTTACAAGCGCGACTGACGAAAGCGGCACCAGCGTCCCCCGAGGCCGCTGCCCCGAAAACTGAACTCCTGTCTTATGGGGATCCGTCCCATGGGACGGCTGCAGCGGCACCGGCGATGGAAGAAAAAAAGACTCCCGCCAACAACGCAAAGCACCCTGAAGACAACCAGACCCAACAGGAAGTTGAAACGGAAGCCGCTCTTTTCGCCTACATGGCGGGGGAGCCAAAGGAGAGTCCGAAACCGGTGGTCGCGGCCGGGCCGAAGCGCGGCAAGATCCTTGTGGTCGGCGCATTGGCATTGGCGAGCGTGGTTCTGATGGCAGTACCTCGAACGCGGCTGAGCTTACACGCTCTGTACCTGAGCGGCTTACACGCGGGACGACGTTGGCTGAATCCTCCGCCTGCGGCCTTACCGCAGGCTGTGGCGCAGCACGATAGCTTTGGGCAGTCGGGAGATGAGTACAAGCTGCCGGTGCCGGCTAATATCCCGGATGCGACGACGGACCCGTCTCAGATTCAGGTGGTTCCGGTGGTCGACCCGACAGCGAAACCGGTCAAAGGCTCTGAGGCGACAACCGCTGGGCAGACACAGGCAACTACAAGCGGGGCTGCTCCCACGGATCAAAACCAGGCCGTATCAGGCCAAAGCCCACAAGGGGAGCCGGCTATAGGCCAGAGTAAGGATCCGACAACCTCAGGCTCAGGAAATGCCCTGGCGAATCCTGCCGCAGCGGTGTCTGCTGACGCGGCCGTTGCGACGCCGGCGCCGCCGCCTTCGGACCAGCCCACGCCGCCACCTCCGGCCGCAACGATTGTGCATTCTCCGCCGCCGCATGCGGTTTCAGCGGGGGAGAATGCTGGCATACCATCAAGCTTAAAATCGCACATAGCTTCTTCGACTCCGGAATCCAGCGGGGCCAAACCGCCGGAGTCTGCGATGTCATCGATTGAGCCGGTGAAGTTGCCGGAGACTGCCCTGCGCGAATTGCTGGCGGAAGCGCCGGTTGATCCCGAATATCCAGCAGCGGCCAAGAATGGACAGCACGGCAGTGTGGTTCTGCAGGTGCTGGTCGGGCGGGATGGCACGGTACAGGATGCGAAGTTCCTGCAAGGATCGTTGGTTTTTGCCCGGGGCGCCATCGATGCGGTGAAGCAGTGGCATTTCAAGCCTTATTCCATGAATGGGCGTGCCGTGTCAGTGGAGAGCGTCATTACGCTGGACTTCAAGCCAGCCTCGTAAAGGGTGGGTGACAAAGACGAGGCTGGATCGTCTGAATTCTGGATCGTCTTAACTCTTGTGGGTGGGACGAATTCTCCGGAAGTTACCGAGCAGGCGCGAACAATAGCAGCCGGGAGACAAAAACCAGCATCTACAAGATATAATGAAAGGAAGTTTCTCAGGAAGGAAGTCCCTTTCCAAAAGAAGAATTTGATGTCCATGAAAACCAAAGCTGCGATTCTAGTTTCGTCTTTTGCCGTGCTGTTATTTGTTGTCGTTGGATCGCTGGGTGGCGTCCACGCTTCCTCGAATGACGGCTCGTACCGGCAGATGCAGGTTTATAGCGAAGTATTGTCCCGCGTACAAAACGAGTACGTGGAAGACCCGAATATTCCCAAAGTCACCGACGGCGCATTGCATGGTCTGGTGGAATCATTGGATGCGAACTCGAGCTACCTGACGCCGGAGGCCTACAAGCTTTACAAGGCGCACAAGTCTGAAGCCAAGGGCGAGATTGGGGCGACGGTCTCGAAGCGCTTCGGATACGCGGACGTGGTGTCGGTTCTGCCGGGATCGCCCGCGGAGAAGGCAGGGATCGAGGCGACGGACATTTTCGAATCGATTGAAGGGCAGAGCACACGAGACATGTCGCTGCCGGAGATTCGCAACGCTCTTGCTGGAACTCCGGGCTCAACTGTGAACGTTTCGGTAGTGCGCGCGCGCCGAGCGGAGCCGCAGAAAATGACGATCGCGCGCGATGTGGTGAGCATTCCGCCGGTGTCGGACAAGATGCTGGAAGAGGGTATTGGCTACGTGAAGGTGGACGCTCTGACTAAGGGTAAGGCGCAGGAGATTGCCGGGAAGATCAAAGCGCTGGAAAAATCTGGAGCGAAGAAACTGGTTCTGGATTTGCGGAACACCTCTGACGGAGATGAGGGTGAAGGGGTGGCGACGGCTAATCTTTTCCTGAATCACGGCACGATCACATATCTGCAGGGACAGAAATTCCCGCGACAGGCCTTTAATGCGGACCCGGCAAAAGCAGTGACGCCGCTTCCAGTGGCCGTTTTGGTGAACAAAGGAACGGCTGGCGCGGCTGAAATTGTGGCGGCGGCAATCCTGGAGAATGCGCGCGGCGACGTGGTGGGCGACAAAACGTTCGGCGACGGGTCGGTGCAGAAAACGATTGATCTACCGGATGGCGGGGCCTTGATTCTCTCGGTGGCGAAGTACTATTCTCCGAGCGGAAAAGCGATTCAGGAAACCGCTGTAACTCCGAATGTAGTGGTGGCTGACGAAACGGATAACGCAATCTCTGATGACGATGGAGAGACGCCGGCGCCGGAAGAACCCGAGGCTAAGCCCAAGAACACACCGGATGATCAGTTGCATAAAGCCATCGAGGTGCTGAAAAGCCGCACCAGCTAGTCGTGAGCCTTTACAGGCTTAGGACCTACATCGCGCGCCGCACGGCGCGCGATTTTGTTTTTCAGTACGATGTGCCCGCGAGCACTTGTGTCTCCTGCTATTCTGAATCCATCTCGCCATGACCTGGCCCTACGAAGATCTTCCGCCGGTGGATGTTACCGGGGGGAAGTTTGTAGGCCGCGTGTTGGTTGGCCTGCTGGTGCTGGTGTCTGCTCTGGTGGGTGCCACCGCCGGACTTCTACTGGTCTACACCACGGATTTACCTCAAGTGGAAGCGCTGGAGGCATATCGCCCGAGCTCGATTACGGAGTTGTACGACGACCACGGACGCGTGATTGGGTCCTTCGCACTGCAGCGGCGAGTGGTGGCTGGCTACGATGATTTTGCTCCCGTTCTGCGCGACGCGCTGCTCTCGATTGAAGACAAAGATTTCTACCGACATTCGGGAATCAACTTCTGGCGCATCGCGGGAGCGGCCTATCGCGACATTCAATCGGGCGGGAAGGTGCAGGGGGCCTCGACGCTGACCATGCAGTTGGCGCGCAATTTGTTTCTTTCGCCGGACCGCTCGTTCTCACGCAAGGTGCAGGAGTCGATGCTCGCGGTTCAGATCGAGCGGCACTTCACCAAGCCGCAAATTTTCACGCTCTATGCCAATCAGATTTTTCTGGGGCATGGGGTATACGGCTTTGAGGCGGCGTCAGAATTCTACTTCAGTAAGCCAGCGCGCAAGCTTACGCTGACAGAAGCCGCGCTGCTGGCGGGTCTGGCGAAGGGGCCGGTAGTGTATTCGCCGATCAACCATCCGGACCGGGCCATGAAGCGCCGGAATCTAGTAATCAATGCCATGCTGGAAGATGGAAAGATCACGACGGCCCAGGCGGAGGACGCCCGCTCCAGCCCCATCGCATTGCACCTGCTTCATGACCCGAATTCGCTGGCTCCCTACTTCGTGGAAGAGATACGACGGTATCTGGAAACCAAGTATGGAGCCGATCAGGTTCACGAGGGCGGATTAAAAGTCTACACGTCGCTCGATGTCGATCTGCAAAAGGCCGCGAACCAAGCGGTGCTCGACGGTCTGGCGGCTTACGAGCGCCGCCATGGATGGAAGGGACACTTGGAAAATGTGTTGGGGGAAGGAAATGCGATCGACAAGTACCAGCATCCGGATTGGGAAGACGAACCGGAAGTGAATGGGTACGTGCACGCGCTCGTGACTTCGTCCGGGGTTGGAATTGCCACTCTAAAGTTCGGACGCTATGCGGCGGCGCTGGGGCAAGGGGACGTGGCTTGGACGAAGGGCAAGATACAGAATCTGTTGCGGACCGGAGACATTTGTTACGTAAAGATTTTATCGTTGAATGCCAATGGCGCAGCGCGTGTAAGCCTGGAGCAGGACTCGGGAGCGCAGGGAGCGCTGCTTGCGATCGACAACGCGACGGGCGGGATCAAGGCTATGGTCGGCGGGCGGGATTTCAGCGAATCAAAATTCGATCGGGCGACGCAATCGTTGCGGCAGGTGGGATCGTCGTTCAAACCCTATGTGTACACCGCAGTCATTGACCGCGGGGGAAGCCCGGACGACACGGTTCTGGATGAGCCGGTAACTTTCGAGAGTGCCTCCGGGCCGTACTCGCCGCATAATTATGACGAAAAATTTGAGGGAACGATTACGTTGCGGAGAGCCCTCGCGCAGTCGCGAAACATTCCGGCGCTGAAGTTGGCCAGCAAGATTGGGATTAAGACGGTGATCGATTATGCAGAGCGCTTCGGCATCACGGCCAGATTGCCTCCCTATTTGCCGGTGGCGCTAGGCTCGGCGGAGATCACGCTGATGGAGCAGACTTCCGCATACAGCGTGTTTCCGAACGATGGCGTACGCGTGACACCTCGCTACATCACCCGAGTCACAGACTACGAAGGGCGGGTTCTGGAAGAGGATTATCCGGAGGTGAAGGATGTGGTCAGCGCGCGGACAGCGCGAATCATGGCCGCGATGCTACGTGAGGTGGTGCTGCATGGGACCGGAGTGGCGGCTGCGAAGCTTCCGTTTGCGGTCGCGGGCAAGACAGGCACGACCAATGATTTCACGGACGCGTGGTTTGTGGGATTTTCGCCGACAATGACCTGCGGCGTGTGGTTGGGGTTCGATGAAAAGAAAACATTGGGGGCCAAGGAAACGGGAGCGCACGCAGCGCTGCCGATCTGGATGAATTTTATGAATACAGCCATGGCAGGGAAGGATCCAGGGCAATTCCAGCCGCCGCCAGACGTGCCCGGAAGTTTTGTGCAAAAAGTGGATACGCCAGATACCTCGGCGGGGGCGGACGAGACAGAGTGAGGGTCAACACGTTGATCAGAAACTTACTCGCAGCAGCTGGCTCGCGCTTGTCACAGATAGTTCCTGAACCACTATGAAGCCTTTGTTCCGCTTTGCGATGGTGGCGCTGGTGATGGTGGTTGTGGCATTGGTGTCGGCAGTGACGGCGATGCGATTTGCCATTCATGGGCAGGAAGTTCAGGTGCCGGCGATCGTGGGCATGACCGCTGCAGAGGCGGAAGGCACGGTTGCCGGGATGGGATTGCAGATTGACGTGGAGCGACAGTATTACAGTCCGCAGATTCCCGAAGGCCGGATCATGACCCAGTTGCCACTGCCGGGAACCAAGGTGAGGCGGGGATGGCAGGTGCGCGTGGCGCAAAGTATGGGGCCGCAGCGCGTGTCGATTCCGAATGTGACCGGGCAGAGCGAGCGTGCTGCGGAATTGAACATCCGGCGACGTGGGCTGGAATTGTCATCGACCGCGGAAATACAGTTGCCAGGGGCGCACGCCGATCAGGTGCTGGCACAAAGCCCGCCGGCAAATGCGAGCCAGGTGGCAGCTCCGAAGACCAGCTTGTTGCTCACGGTGGCGGCGGATCCGCGGGCATTTGTGATGCCAACTTTTGTCGGGCAACCATTGGGCAGCGCGACTCGAACCCTGCAAGATGCAGGCTTTAAACTAGGGAGCGTGAGCTTGGCACCACCGTCAGCGCCGAACCCGGAACCTGCAGGTACCGCGCCGCCGACGGGCGCTCCGTCAAGTTCTATCAGCCTTGCTCAACCATCCCCGGCAAGCCTGATCGTCGCCCAGACGCCGCCGCCGGGACAGAAAGTTCTGGCGGGAGCAGTAGTGAACTTCGAAGTACAGTGAGTTCCCCGGATCGTCTGGGATCAAGCCCGGCATGTTCAGATTTTTTCCACGATGCCGGCGAAGAATCCATCGCAGGGATGCAGGCCCGGGAGCGTCCGGAGGAATGGGCCACGAGTGAGCGAAGCAACATCGGGCCAGATGAGCTCGCCTTCCTGCAGCAGCCGGTCAAGTTCAGCACGGCAGTCGAGCAAGCGAAACGATGAATTTTCTGCGAGTGCGCGTTCGATGACGTCCTCGTTTTCTTCTTTTTCCAATGAACAACTGGAATAGATCAGGCGGCCTCCGGCGGCGACGTAACCCATCGCCGAGCTGAGGATGGCACGCTGTCTCGCCTGGAGGTCGGTGAGGTCTGCGGGCACGAGCCGCCACTTGATTTCCGGATTGCGAGAAAGAGTTCCGGTGCCCGAGCATGGGACATCGGCGATAACGCGATCAAATTTGGCGGTGAAGGGCAGATTCCGGGCGTCGCTCGCGATAACGTGAATACGGCGGGATCCATCGGTGTTTGAATGGTCCACCCTCAGTAGTTTTTGCAGCAGACGCGCCCGGTGAGGATGCAGTTCGACCGCGGCAATCTCTGCATTCAAATTCCGATCGGCGATGGCTCGAGTTTTTCCTCCGGGAGCCGCACAACAATCGAGAAGGCGCGCACCGCGACCAACGAAAGCGGCTACGAGCTGCGATGCTTCGTCCTGAATGACGCAGAAACCTTCTCGGAAAGCGCGAGTGCCGCTTACGTCACCGTTCAGAACTTTTCTTGCCGATGACAGGAGATTGCCCGGAGCGAGTTCGATGCCCACAGCGCGAAGCTGATCTTCTGCGTCAGGACTGCGAAGGCGGATTGCAGCTCTGGGAATCGACTGGTTGTAGTGACAAAGTTTCAGCGTGACTTCCGGTCCGTAGGCCTGAATCCAGCGTTCAACAAGCCAGCGCGGGTGTGCGCTCGAAGCCGAAATGGTCTCGGCCGAAGCGTGACTGCTCGCAAGTTGACGAATGTCTTGGTTGATCGAGGTGCCCGACGCGAACTTGCGCAGAACTGCATTGACGAAGGGAGCGGCAGACCGTTTGCGAGCACATTTGACTAGCTCAACACTCTCATTGATTGCAGCGCTGGCTGGAATACGGTCAAGATAGCGCAGTTGATAGGTGGCGAGACGCAGCGCGGTGAGAACCTCAAGATCGAGTTTGGAAAGTGGTTGAGCAGAGCTCTTCGCTATTTGCGAGTCGAGCAACGATCGCCAGCGCAGAACGCCCATGACCAATTCCGTTGTGAGGGAGTGATTGATCGGCGTCAGCCGGTCGTAGGTGTGGGAATGAAGCAGTTCGGATGCGTAGGAAGATTCGCGCTCGATGCGCAGCAGAATATCGAATGCAGCCGCGCGGGCAGGAGAAACTGCAAGCCGCGAGTTTCGAGGTTTGGATTTCACTGCTGCCAGTATGACGGAAGCGGCTGGGACGAGAAAGCCTTCCTGCGGCAGAGGATTAAGAGCCCAATTTTTCGCCGGGCACGAGACGATAGCCACGAATGAATTGAGCGGCCGATGTCCGATTCTTGCCTTCCAGTTGGAGTTCGAGGATCTCGATTGCAGTGCCCTGACCGCAGCCCACTAGAAGGCGGTCTACTTCTACGGTTAGTTCAGCTGGCGACAGCGCACGATCGAAAGCCTTGGCTTTCCACACCTGCAGATTCTTAGCACGGAACTTTGAATAGGCTCCGGGCCAAGGCTGGAAGCCGCGGAGGCGATTCAGTATTTCATGGGCCGGTTGAGCAAAATTAATTAATCCGTCTTCTTTCTTAAGGATCGGCGCGAGAGTGGCCATGGAGTTATCTTGCCGGCGGGGAAGAACGCTACCGGACTGCAAGCCGCGCAGGGTTTCGACAGTAAGGTCGGCGCCCATCGCGGCCAGCTTGGGACCCAGAGTCTGCGCTGTCTCGTCAGGGGCGATCGGAATTCCCTGCTGCAGCAGGATGTCGCCGGTGTCGAGACCGGCGTCAATTTTCATAGTGGTAACTCCCGTAATAGTTTCGCCGCGTGCAATCGCCCATTGGATAGGCGCAGCTCCGCGATATTTCGGCAATAGAGAAGCATGCAGGTTGATATTGCCGAGCACGGGGAGACCGAGCATCCATTGTGGAATGATGCGGCCGTAACCGACCACGATGATGGCATCTGGCTCGAGGTTGGCGAGTTGAGCGCGGAAGTCTTCGTTGTTCTTGATACGTTCAGGCTGGGAGATGGGCAAACCCAGATCGAATGCGCGCTGCTTGACCGGAGAAGAAACAACTTCTAGGCCGCGTCCCTTCGGCCGATCTGGCTGTGTGACCACGAGCGCAATTTTGAACCCAGCTTCGACTAGCCTGTCAAGCGTGGGGACGGCGAACGCGGGCGTGCCGCAAAAGACGAGATTGACGGATTGAGGCATTGACACATTGAATCGCTGAGCCGTTGACTCAATGACTCAATCGGCTACCATTCTCCCGCTTTGACCAGCTTGCGGACTTTCCGCTTGATCAAGTCGCGTTTGAGCGCGCTGATGTGGCTGATATAGAGCTTGCCATTGAGATGGTCTGTCTCGTGCTGAAAGGCGCGCGCCAGCAAGTCGTCGCCGGTCTTCTCGAATACCTTTCCGGTCAAATCCTGGGCGCGGACAGTTACGAGTTGGGCGCGAGACACGTTCTCGCGGAAGTCGGGAATGCTGAGACAGCCTTCGCTCTGCGAATGGCGGCCTTCTTTGCGAATGATTTCCGGGTTGATCAAAACGATTTTGGCATTCGGATCTTCTTTGAAAGTGACATCAACGACGGCGATGCGGCGCGAAATTCCGATCTGCGGAGCGGCGAGGCCAACACCGCGGGCCGCATACATGGACTCGAACATGTCCTCAACCAGTTTCTTGAGTTCTTCATCGAAGACGGTAATTTTCTCCGCCGGCTTCTCCAGAATGGGATTTCCAAATTTAACGATGGGGTAGATCATCAGTAATTTTTAAGTTGCGTGCAATAACCCTTGAAATTGCGCAACGTCTCTCCCATGGAATCACCTCCAAATTTGTCGAGAGTGCAGCGAGCCAGAGTAAGCGCGACCATAGCCTCGGCTGCGACGCCAGCGGCCGGGACTACACAAACGTCGGAGCGCTCATACGCGGCGCTCACCGGTTGGCGGGTTGCGAAATCGACTGATTGCAGAGGCCGGCGCAAGGTAGAGATCGGCTTCAAATAGCCGCGCACGCGAATCTCTTCGCCATTGGAAACGCCACCTTCGATTCCACCCGCGTTATTGCGGGTGCGGGCGAACGCGGTAAAGTTCGCCGGATTGCCATAACCAATTTCATCATGCACCGCGGAACCGGAAGAAGCGGCAGAGGCAATGCCGGAACCTATTTCCACTGCTTTTACGGCTTGCAGTGACATCACAGCGGCGGCTAGCAGCGCATCCAAGCGTTCGTCCCACTGCGCGTAAGTACCAAGACCCGGCGGAGCATGGTGAGCGACCACTTCGAAGACTCCGCCCACCGAATCACCAGTCTTGAGGACTTTGTCAACTTCGCCTTTCATGCGCTGCTCGGTTTCGCTGTCAGCGCAGTTCAGCAACACTTGTTCCTGATTGTAAAGAGTCAGAATCTGTTGCCACGGGACTTCATTTTGCACGGAAATCCCCCCGACGCCCACAACATGGCTGAGCACCTCGATGCCAAGTTCGCGCAGAAAGGACTTCGCAAGGGCTCCGATAGCAACGCGGGCGGCCGACTCGCGGGCGGAAGCGCGCTCCAAGACGTAGCGGGCTTCAGGAAAATTATATTTCAGAGCGCCCGCCAGATCGGCGTGCCCGGGCCGGGGAGACGCTACACGCTTATGGCGGGCAGGATCACCTACGCCGACCGGGAGAGCCTCCTGCCAGTTTTTCCAATCTCTGTTTTCAAGCTGAACAGAAATGGGCGAACCAATCGTCGAGCCATTTCGAACCCCAGAGAGGATGTGAGCCGTGTCACGCTCAATCTTCATCCGTCCGCCGCGGCCGTATCCCTGCTGCCGGCGCCATAGTTCTCGATCGATAAAAGCCTGATCCACCTTGAGTCCGGCGGGCATGCCCGACAGGAAGGCGACCAGGGCTTCGCCGTGAGATTCTCCGGCTGTGAAATAGCGCAGCATAAGTGCTCGATTCTACCTGATGCGGCTAAGCTCTGGAATTTCTGATCGTCAAAGATTTTCGCGCCGGCGGAAAAACTCACAAAAAACTTTCCGGCGAATGCATTTTGGCATGCGCAGAGACGAGAATGATTGCTACAATGATCAGGCACTCGTAAGTCCTTAGGCTGAGTTCCGCCGCCCGCGTCGTTTCACACACTTTCTGGCCAAAAGGAGTAGCTGCGTGCCCCTGCGCGTGTGTTCAGGAGAATTCACATTTCCCAGCGCAAAGATTCGCTGCGTGCTGGCGCATGACCACGTTCTGTTGCGCCAAGGCCTGCGGCGTTTGTTGGAAGATGAGCCCGACATCGACGTGGTCAGTGAGGCCGGCAATGCGGCGGAGTGCCTGCGGAAAGTGTATGAGTTCCGGCCGGATGTCGTCGTCGCGGATGCTGGGACGTTCGGGTTACCGGTTTCCGAAGCGGAGCTTTGTGTGGCGCGGGAATCTCCCGGGACCAAAATTGTGTTTTTGAGCATGCAGGACGAATTTACCAGTCCGTTTGCTGGCTGGCAGGCGGCGGCAGGCTGCGCGATGCGGCAGACATCTGCGGAAGAATTGGTAGAGATGATGCGGAACTCGTGCGGCAATGGCACGAAGCCGCAAGAAGCATCCTCCGAATGCAATCTACGCCGCCCCCCAGAAACGCAGATGCCAGCCGAACCCGCCCTCACCGGCCGCGAGCGGGAAGTGTTGAAACTGTTGGCAGAGGGAAAGACGGTGCGGACCGCGGCCACAGTTCTGGGCTTAAGCAGCAAAACAGTTGATTCTCATAAGTTCAACTTGATGCGAAAGCTTGGTATCCACAACAAGGCTGAGTTGGTGATGTGGGCGATTCAAAAGAAAGTTGTGAAAGTTCCAGTCAACTTCTAAATGCCTGTATGCGAGCAGCAGCAAAGGACTGGAGGATCGTGGCGTTTTCTAAATCCCTGCCGTGATCCGTAAGAATTCGGTGCAGGCAGCGCAGAATTCCTTCCTCCCAGTTCATGAGGTGCTGTAGCGAACGAAGGCGAGAATTCCGAATCGACTGAAGTCGAACGTTGAAGCAGATAACGTCATTGGATTAGCTTCTCCATTTCCTTCTCGTCGATTACCTTTATGCCCAGATCTTTCGCCTTGTCGAGCTTCGATCCTGCATCTGCCCCAGCGACTACATAATCTGTTTTCTTGCTGACCGAGCCCGCGACCTTGCCGCCAGCATGTTCAATCATCTTTTTTGCTTCGTCGCGCGTGAAGTGCACCAGCGTGCCAGTCAGCACAAAGGTTTTGCCGACAAGCTTGGTGCCGCGCTTTTTCTTGTGGCCGGTTAAAGTCAGACCAGCCTGGCGCAGCCGCTCTATCATCCTGCGATTAGCCGCAATACTGAAAAATTCCACGATGCTTTCGGCGATGCGCGGACCGACTTCGTTCACTTCCTGGAATTCTTCCTGGCTGGCACGCTCAAGCGCTTCCATCGATGCAAAATGTTCGACCAGGAACTGCGCCGTGCGTTCGCCCACAAATCGAATGCCCAGGCCATAAATCACGCGCTCCAGCGGCAGCTTCTTCGACTGGTCGATTTCATCGAGAATATTTTGTGCCGACTTGTCTGCAAATCGCTCCAGACCCAGCAGATCTTTTTTTGTGAGCTTGTAGATGTCGGCAACGTCCTTCACCAGGTCGCGTTCCATCAACTGGTTCACGAGAGACTCGCCCATGCCGTCGATATTCATCACGCCGCGCGAAGCAAAATGCAGAATCGTTTCCCGCAGCTTCGCTGGACAATTCGCATTGACGCAGCGATAGTCGACCTCGCCTTCCGTGCGCACGACCTTCGTGCCACAAACGGGACAGGTTTCCGGCATCTGGAAAGCTTTGTTCCCGCGGGGGTGATCTTTGTCGTCGATCACCTTGGCGACTTTCGGAATCACGTCACCGCCGCGCTCCACCTGTACCCAATCGCCGATCTTCACCCCCAACCGCTCAATCTCATCCATGTTATGCAACGTCGCGTTTCTCACGGTTGTGCCTCCGATTAAAACGGGGGCCAGTATCGCCACCGGAGTAAGCTTCCCGGTGCGTCCCACCTGCACGCGAATGTCTTCGAGTCTCGTGATTCCGGCTGGCGCGGGATACTTGTACGCAATGGCCCAGCGCGGCGCTTTGCCCGTGAATCCGAGTTCGTCCTGCAGGGCCGTACGATCAACCTTGAGCACGATGCCGTCAATTTCGTAGGGCAGCGAATCGCGCTCTCCTTCCCACTGCTGGATGAACTGCCAGGCCTCATCGATATTGGGCACCAGCTTGCGATTTGGGTTGACCTTGAATCCGATGGCGTCGAGCGCGTTCAAAGTTTTGGAGTGCCGGTCGAAATAAGTTCGACCGTTTTTGAGTAACATGTAGGAAAAATAATCGAGCCGCCGTTCGGCGGTCACTCTGGACTCGAGCTGCCGCACCGTGCCTGCCGTGGCATTGCGAGGGTTGGCAAATAGGGAAAGCCCCTTGCTCTCGCGCTCTTCATTCATCTTTTTGAAAGCTGCCAGGGGCATGAGAAGCTCGCCTCGCACTTCGAAATCTGGCGGAATACCAGCTTTCTTCAGTTTCTCTTTCGAAAGCGAAAGCGGCACCGAGCGCACGGTGCGGACGTTAAGCGTGACATCTTCGCCCACGCTGCCGTCGCCGCGTGTAATACCGCGCACCAATTTGCCATCTTCATAAATGAGCGCTAGCGACATGCCATCGAGCTTGAGCTCGCTAACGTAATCCACATCTTCTCTTCCGCTCAATTCATGTACACGACGATCCCAGGCACGGAGTTCCTCTTCGCTGTAAGTATTGTCAAGCGACAACATCGGCGAAGAATGCGGAACCTTGACGAATCCTTCGCGCGGCTTGCCTCCGACGCGCTGTGTGGGAGAATCTGGCGCGATCAGTCCGGGATGCTCGGCCTCCATATCCTTTAGTTGCTGCATTAGCTTGTCGAACTCTGCGTCGCTGATTTCAGGATGGTCGAGGACGTAATACAAGTATTCGTGGTGGCGAATCGTTTCGCGGAGGGATTCAGTCTTTTTTTCCAGCTCTTTGGCAGCGGCAGGCATCGCAAAGATTATAGGCGGGAACGAACTGTGCAGGGACAGCCGAGGCGGCTGTCCCTGGGGGAGCATTTTCAGACCAGGTCATCCAGCTTTAATGCCTGAGCGGAGCCCTTCCATGATGCCTCGAACTGTTTCTCCACGAATCCCGCGTCATACGCCCGCTTTTGTTGCAGCAGGGTCTGATGCAACCCCCACAGCGAACGCGGATTCCTCAGGTTCCGATCCAGGTCCTCACGGAACACTTTCTCCGCGCCGTCCGCGTCCCCATTCATCAGCAGCGTGGCCCCTAACGATTCGCGTACCGGAAAGAACCAGTCGGGGGGTTCGCCGTACTTGAGCGTGTCCTGAATGGTAACGGCCTCGCGCAACATGACGACGGCGCCGCTATTGTCTTTTTTTGCAACCGCGATCTTCGCGCCAAGAACATCCTTTGCGATCTTCATGATGTCTTTGGCCTTGTTGTTGATCGGCATCTGGAAAATCACGTCGGGAGGCGTGGCCGCTTCCGCGTCGGAAACAATCTTGTACTCGGCCTCAGCATCAGTCACTTTTCCCGTTCCCGCCAGGGCCATTCCGCGGGCGAAGTGCCAGAACACGGTGGCGGTCTTCATCGAGGCATCGGGCTGAGGCATCTTCAGGATTTCATTCCAGTGATGGAATCGAATCTCCACCGCCACGGGAATCGTCATGAAGCCTTCAAGCGGCGGCATGTCTTTCACGTGGGGGCCGACATTCTCGACGAGCAGGTCCGCATTCTTCCTCGACTCTGCATAATTGCCGGTCATCGCCGCGCACATGGCGATGAAGTGCAGGTTGTGGCTGTAGTACATCATTGGATAGATGCCCTGAGCTCCGGTCGCCTTGATGTAGGCGCGGTCCACGGTGGCAGCCTGCTCGTTGGTTTTGACGGCAGCTTCATAGTCGCCAGTGCGGATGTAAACATGCGCGGGCATGTGAACGATGTGTCCCGCGCCAGGCGCAAGCTCCGCGAGTTTGTTCGCTCCAGCCAGCGCGCGCTCGGGAGTGGGCGAAGCCTCGACGGCATGGATGTAATAGTGGATCGCGCCCAGATGATTGGGGTCGCGCTTCATCACCGACTCGAGCGTGCACACAATTTCATCTGTACCGGCCTCCGGCGTGCCGTCAACATGCCACAATCCCCAAGGATGTAAATTCATGCCAGCCTCGGCAAACAGCGTGGCCGCCTCCAGGTCGTCGGGGAATTCGCGGACCACTTGCCGCATCGCATCACGATAGTCCTCGGCGGCCTTCTTGAGATCGGAGTTGGGATCGGCGGGAAAGCGCTTGGCCAGCGCCTGGATGTAGGCCTGATCGCTGGGCGAAGCATCGGCCGACAAATCCATGGCTTTCTGCACCGCATCGTGCGCCTGTTTGTAGCGGTCAGGGTCGGCAGGATCGTTGTAGTTCGGTCCCACCGCTTCGGCGACGCCCCAGTAGGCCATGGCGAGTTTGGGATCGAGCTCCGCGGCATGCTGAAACGAGCGTGCAGCTTCGTCGTGATTGAAAGCGTAAATAAATCGCAGACCTTGATCGAAGAATTGCTGGGCCTGCAGATTTTTCGTGGAGACAGGGTGATGAAGATCCCCAAGCCCAGTCACCAGCACGACAGGATGCGCTTGAACATGCCCCGCATGGTCCTGGGCTGTAGCGCCCAGGCCCAGAAGCACTCCACAGAGAACGTGCGCCAGAGTTTTCATCTGGTCGATCCTCCTGAATTTAAATTTCAGATGGGCGGTCAAAGGTAAGTCACAGGGAGACGCGCCTCTTACCGAGCCGCTACAGGTTATTCCAAATACGGCTTCTTGCCAAGTATGCCGGGACGACTCAGGTACAATCCACGTTCGGTCCGCGTATGAAGAAGGCAGCTTTGTTTTATAACCCTGATTCAGGTGGCAGCCGTGGCCGCCGGCAAAGGGAAGTACAATCCGCAGTGGAGTTGCTTCGGGGCGAAAACATCCAGGCCGAACTGGTCCTCACTCATTCTCCTGCTGACGCGACAGAGCAAGTGCGGCGGGCGGTGCGAGCGGGATGTGACGCGGTCTTCGCTTGCGGGGGAGATGGCACCATCCACACCATTATTCAGGTGCTGGCGAACACTGACGTAGCACTTGCGATTTTGCCCATGGGCACGGCCAATGCGCTGGCGCACGATCTCGGACTGCCGATGAATGGTGTTAAGGCGGCGCGTGCCGTTCTGTACGCCGCCCCTCGCCGGGTTGCGCTGGGCCAAATACATTACGCTGATCTCGGGGGCAAACCCGGTTCGCGGTTCTTCGTGGTCGCCGCCGGGGCAGGAGTGGATGCACACCTTTTCTACAAACTGCATGCTGGGATCAAGCAGCGCATGGGCATGGCGGCCTACTACTGGAAGGCCTGGCATCTGTGGTTTACCTATCCGATGACTCGCTTTCGGGTTGAATTTGCTGATTCCGGATCAAACGAATTACGGCAAGCCGATATTACCGAGTTGATGGCGGTGCGCATCCGAAATTTTGGTGGAGTTCTGCAGGAACTCGCCCCAGGCGCTTCTCTGGATCGGAATGACTTGCGGCTGCTTTTCTGCCGCACCGCGAGCCGCCTTGTGTATCTTCTCTACGTGACCCGCGGATTGCTGCGCCGAAACTGGAAGATTCCGGGCATCGATCTGGCATACAGCGGTCGAATTTCGTGCCAGTACCTGGGCGAGTCGGGTTCTGCAGGCCAAAAGCCGCAGCCCAAGGTCTATGTCGAAACAGATGGCGAACTGGTGGGCACCCTGCCTGCCGAAATCGGCATGGTGCCTGACGCGCTGACGTTGCTCGCGCCGTCACGCTGAGGCTCTAACGTTAGGATGTTCGTGGGGGTCTCTGAATCCGCGGAAGTGACAATGGCGGACGCATCCACATACAATCTTCAGACCACTTTGGAACCCATTACCCACTTTCTGACCGGCGCTTGCCTGGGCCGCACGGGACTCAACCGCAAGACTGCGCTGGCCACGGTCACATTGACACTCGCGGCGGAGGCTCCCGATCTGGACGTTCTCAGTCGGTTCAGGGGCCCGGCGTTCGGCTTTGCCCATCACCGAGGATTCACACACTCGTTCCTTGGAGTTCCGATTGACGCCGCTGTAGTCCTAGGTTTCGTCTATCTGATTTGGTACTTGCGGAGGCGCAAAATAAAAGATCGAACCCTCCCGCCGCGCTGGGGATTGCTGTTCTTTTACGCTTGCCTCGCCGGCCTCAGTCACGTTCTGCTCGACTTCACTAATAACTACGGGGTGCGGCCGTTCTGGCCTTTTTCCGAGAAATGGTATTCATGGGACATTGTTTTCATCTTCGAGCCCATTATGTTCAGCTTTTTGCTTCTCGGACTGATGGTGCCGTCATTGTTCTCGCTGATAGACCGGGAGATCGGTGCGCAAGTTCGCGGACCACGAGGCCGGGTCGCGGCCGCGCTTGCATTGGCAGGCGTGGTATTGATGTGGGGCTTGCGTGACTTCGAGCATCGCCGGGCGGTCAATGCACTCGCCGCCCGCACCTACCAGGACGCGGAGCCGCTTCGCGTTTCTGCTTACCCTGCATTGGCGGATCCATTCCAATGGTACGGTGTGGTGGAAACGCCCGCATTCTTTGTGCTCGCTCCGGTGAACTCTTTGGGGCTGGAAGTCGATCCTGAGGGCCATCTCAACATCCGGTACAAGCCCGAAGAAACGCCGATTACATTGGCCGCGAAGAAGTCTTATCTGGGGCGCGTGTACCTCGACTGGGCGCGGTATCCGATTACCGAGACCGAAACGCCGGATAACGGATACATCGTGAACTTTCAGGATTTGCGCTTCGCACAGTTACCCAGCTTGTTCAGCCGACGAGGTGAAACGCGACGGGCGCTTGGCGCAGGCGTTGAACTCGACAACAATCTGCACGTAGTCGGCGACGTCTTTGGTTCCGGCAAGAAGCAAGTGCTCGTGCCAGAGCCCGACTGAGAGGAAAGCCAGAATTCCGCTGACTTGGAGCTCTACACTCGACAATTGCTCGGCCCTTGACGTACCTACCTTCCCGCGCCCAGAATAATGTTGTAGTCCCGAGGTGCTCATGCTGCCCTATCTATTCGTCCTATTGGCAATTGCCGTCCGTTTCCTGCCGTTCGCCGGCCCGTTCAATGTACTGCCCCATGCATGGCACTTTACCCCGGTAGCGGCATCGCTGCTGTTTTTCGGAGCTCGCGGGACGCGACGCCAGATGTGGGTGCCCTGGGTGCTGCTGGCGGCAACTGACGTTGTCCTCACCAAGTTCATTTATTCGTACACTTTTTCCTGGGACCATCTGGTCACCTGGGCATGGTATGCGGCGATTCTGTGGCTGGGGACTAATCTGCGCGAGAAATCGGGGCTAGTTCGCGTGGTAGGTGCCGCGCTTGCCAGTTCAGTTTCGTTTTTCCTGATCAGTAATTTCGCGGTGTGGGCGGCTTGGGACATGTATCCCAAAACATTCAACGGCTTGACGATGTCCTACGCGGCCGGACTGCCATTTTTCCGCGGAACGGTTGAGAGCGATCTGTTCTTTTCGATCGCGATGTTTGGAACTCCCGTGTTCTTGATGACACTTTCCCGCTGGATGCATAAATCCGCGGGAGATCACATTGCTGCCGCGTAAGATTTGACCGTGTAGGCAGCTACGGCGCACGCCTACGTTTGCGGCTCCGCCGCATGAGCAGCCATACCAGCACTCCGCCCGCGATTGCGCCAATCAACCCGGAAAGATGCTGCCGGACGACGGTTCCCATCAGCCCGACAATCTGCGGGCCAAACCACAGCGTCAGCAAAGAAAGCACCAGGAAGCGCACGAACCTTCCCGCGAAAACGGCCGCGAGAAAGTTGCGGAATCGCATTTCAAACACGGCCGCGCCGAGGACGAAGATTTTGAACGGCATGGGCGGCGGCAGCATCCCGGGAAACATTAGCGCCCAAAACTCGTGGCGTTCAAACGAGCGGTGAATGCGCAAGAAGCGCTCTTCTGAAATGCGCTTGCGCAATACTTTCTCACCGCTAACGTACCCAATGATGTAAAGCGGAATGCTGCCTAGCGCAGAGCCGAGCGAGGCCATGACCACGTAGAAGACCAGGCGCTTGCGGTCCTGGTACACATAGGTCGCCACAATCGCATCTATCGGCATGCCCAGCAGAGCCGAATCAGCAAAGGCGATAACAAATACACCCCAGATTCCAAGGTGCTGCAGCAGCATCCAAATCCACGCCGTATATCTCGCCAGAATGTGGCCGATAGTTTTCAAAAGGAGACTCAGTCTACGTGAAAACACGGTACGTATTCACAGGGTTGAAACATTTCGCGCCCGCACAGCTGAAGGGTTTGCCATCTGTCGGTTACTCCTTAAGTTACTACTGCACCAATTTTGATGCAGTTTTCATCACCCCGTAACAATCGCTTGCTAGAACAGGATTGTGGATCTGCATAACTACAACACGCTGATCCTTTCCGACCTGCACCTCGGGGCAGAGACCAGCCATGCCCGCGAAGCCACGCGCGTGCTTAAAGAAAATCGCTTTCAGCGGCTAATCCTGCTGGGCGACATCTTTGCCGACCTCAACTTCGCCCGCCTGACCAAAGAGCACTGGAAATTTCTCGGATATATTCGCAAGCTCTCAAATCCCAAACGCAACATTGAGATCGTGTGGGTGGAAGGTAATCACGACCACGGGCTCACCAACATTATGTCGCACCTGGTTGGCGTCCGCGTTTATCAGGACTATGCCTGGCAACAGGCGGAACGGCGGCACATCGCGATTCATGGCCATCAGTTCGACGGCTTCCAGGTGAACAATGTACGGCTTAGCAGGCTGGGCACTTCGCTCTACCTCAAATTGCAAAAGCTGGATTTTAAGAACAAGCCCATCGTGCGGCTGATTGACAGGCTGAACACGCGCTGGCTCCGCATGTCGCCGAAAGTGTCGGCGGGAGCTTTGCAATATGCGCGCCAGCACGATGCCGATCGCATTTTCTGCGGCCACACCCACGAAGCCATCCATGTCGAAGAAGATGGAATTCACTACTACAATGCAGGCGGCTGGGTTGGTTCCCGTCTGACATATGTGACCGTTGACGAACAGGAGGTTCGCATCCATGAATTCAATGAGCACGAATTCAACGAGCATGAATACCACGCGCGAGCTGACGATCGTGATTCCAGCCAAGAACGAGGCGAAGCTGATTCCTCGTTTGCTGACTTCGCTGACGAATCAGGACTACTCGAAGATGCCGAGTACGAAAGTGTTAGTAGCTGACGCCAACTCAACCGACGGCACTCCCGAGATTGTTATCGGCTATCGCGACCGGCTGAACGTCAGCGTGATCCGCGGCGGAATGCCTTCCGAGGGCCGCAACCTGGGAGCAGCGCAGGCTGAGAGCACGTACGTTCTTTTTCTCGATGCCGATATCGAACTGGCGCATCCTTCGGTGCTTCGGCGCGCCGTTGAATTGGCGGAGCGCAAGCAGCTTCATTGTGTCACCACGAACATAGTGTGCCGCGATGGCGATTGGATCGATAAACTGCTCTACGCGGGCAACGATTTCTTCCAGTACCTGTCGTGTCTCCACCACCCATTCGCGACCGGAATGTTTATGCTGTTCGACCTGAGGAAGTTCCGCGAGCTCGGGGGATTTCACGAACAGGTCCTGTTTGCCGAGGATTATCTGCTCACCCAGCAGGTGGAGCGGAAGCGGTTTGGAATCGTGCGCGGCAGAGTCTACACCACCAATCGCCGTTTCCAGAAGATGGGGCATCTGCGTGTAGGCTGGCTGTTCCTGAAAACCGCGATGAATTACGGGAACCAAAATCACTTTTTGCGCGATCACAAATACTGGCAGACCTAGGCCAGTTTGCTCTTGCCGACTTTACGAGGTTTTTTCGTTGCCACAAAAGACAGGATCCCGCGAACCAGCAGGATCCTGTCTTTGAATTCGCCGAGAAAGTCTCCAGCACTTTTCAGAAGCGCAGCACAATTCCTGTCGACAACCGGATATTGTTCTGCGTGGCCCCAAAGAAACGCGTCTGCACGTAGTCTCCCTGAAAACGCCATGCGACCGGGCGAATGATCTTGTAATCGAGGCCGCCGCCGAGCGCGGTCGCAAACGAGGTATCGGAGCCGACGCCGTTGTTGACATTCACATGGGCGCCTCCGAACAGGGCTTCCGCGAAAGGACGAATCTTCCCGACAGAGACAGATACTCTGGGACCAAACAGAAAATTGTGCTCGGTGATGCTTGCGTTGAACGAACCACAGCCGACGCAGAGTAACGGAAAGTTTTGCGAGCCGTAGTGAGAGTCAAAATCAGCCACAATTCCGACCCACGGAATGAACTTGCCCTCTACGGAAGCCTCCCAACCATTGGTATTAGCGCGATCGATCGAGGAAAGATCAGTGTTGTAGTAAGAGTAGCCAAAAAAAACGTTCCCCCTCGTGGGAATTTGAGCGCTCGCGAGACTGCCGGATAGAAGCAGAGAGAAAAAGACGAATGCCGTTTTTGACATGGCGATCTTAACCTTACCTTTCTAACCTAACTGGAGCAGGATGCGGTAAGTCTTAGATGCCAGGGAGGGCAAATCGGTGGCCGATTTAAGAATCGGAACCGCAGAACAATATGCGTGCCGTGCCGAACACAGTCGCGACCACGTCAGCATGAAAGACCACCGATTCAGGGGGCGCAATCTTTGCTCAGAAGCGCCATACGAGGCCGGTCGATCCCCGTACATCGTTCTGATTTGCGTTGAGCAAGTGGCTGTGCACGACGTCGATCTCGACACGCCAGGAGAAATTCTTGAAGGGAATTTTATGGTCGGCTCCGCCACCGACGTCCACGATGACAGGATGGAAGATTTCGCCGCCAGTATTGGTTTGCTGAATTCCACCCGTGGCGTGCACGAACAGGCGCCACTTACCGTAGTTCCTGGAAATTCTCGGCCCCAGTACCAGGTTGTACTGCTGGACGCCTGTCCGGTAAATGCCGCTTCCGTCGAGAACGAATCCGATCGACGGATAACGGAGAAAGGGCTTCACTTCCACCGAACCATCCCATCCGCGGAAGGTAAGACGGTTCACCACATCCACCGAGTCGGCGTAGGCCACTCCGGCATAAATGTTTCCACTCTGGATCAGTTGCGCTTTCGATGCAGTTGGCAACAGCATCACGCTCAGCAATGCCAGAACCACGGCGGCGGTTTTCGACACGAAAATGAGTCCTCCCGGGCAATTATGACAGCAGCAGATTCTACCTGAATGCGCGAAATTCGTTAGATGCAGTGTAACGGAGGCACAGGATGCCCCGTCGGCCCAAAATTGGCCAGTGCAAGACTGGCACTTCTCACTAAAAATTCATGTTTTTTCACGATTCCAAAACCCGTCTGCGAACGTCTATCTATTAGCATGAAATCCACAAACGCGCATTGGCAAACATGGCCGCAGCCGCATGGTTGGGCTGCCTTCGAAGTACCGATTAAGGAGTCGAAGTTGAAACTCAGTTTGGAAACTCGGAATTGCGGCAATGTCATGATCGTTTACTGCCATGGCCGCATCGTCTATCGTGACGAGGCTGCGGCCCTTTCGCAGCTGGTCGGAGAAGTCCTTGACCAAGGCGGCAAGGTGCTGCTCGATCTCAGCGGTGTCAGTTCTATCGACAGTGCCGGTATCGGCGAACTGGTTCTTCTGCACACCCGGGCGCAATCGCAAAATGCAGATATGAAATATGCCAGCCCTAGCCCGCTCGTGAGCGAGTTGCTGGACCTTACGAACCTGGACTCGGTGCTCGAAATTCATCCCAGCGTTTCCGATGCACTGGCGGCGTTCCAGCCTGCGGAAGCCTGCCCTGGCGGTTGATTCGCCCAGGGGTGGAGAACTACCGCGCCTTCTGAGCAGCAGACTGCGGCGAAGAAACGCGCTTCGCCTGCCCGTGTCTAAGTTTCACGTTGAAAGCGGTAGCGTCCCGCTCGCTCCCGCGCCACCGCTTCGGCCACTTTTAGAAACGCCCGCCCCGCATGGGACAGACCTGCCTCTTTGCGGTAAATCAGGCGCAGCTTGCGTTGCACTCGCAATTCCCGCACTGGAATGCGCACCAGTTCCCCTCGCGCAACTTCGGTTTCCACGCTGATTTCAGGCATCAAGGCTACGCCGGTTCCCAGGGCCACAAACTGTTTGATGGCTTGCAGTGTGGGCAACTCAAGATCCATGTGCAGCGGCGTTTTGTGGCGGTGAAAGGTTTGCAGAACTTTCTCGCGATAGGGAGACGAAACGATATGCGCCACAAAAGACTCCGCACCCAGTTGCCTGATGCTGACCTCCCGCGCCGAGGCTAGCGGATGCTTCGGCGGCACCACCAGCACTAATTCATCCAAGTACGCCACCACGGAGTGTAAACGCGGTCCCTCCGGCTTGTACGAGAGCACACCCAACTCCGCGCTGTGCCGCAACACATCGTCGGGAATGCGGCTGCCCAATGCCCGCTGCACTGTAATCTTGATCATGGGATGCAATCGGCGAAACTCCGCCAGTACCGGCAGCAGATAAAGCGCCGTGAATTCATTGGCCGCGATCACCAGCTTGCCCTTCTGCAGTTCGCGTAACTCGGCCAGCGATTCGTGAGCATCATGGCGGAGGTTCAGCAGCTTCTCGGCGTATTCGTAAAGTACTTGCCCGGCATCGGTGAGAACGCCTTCCCGCGACGAACGATCGAAGAGAGACTCGCCAAGTTCCGCCTCCAGCTTGCGGATGGTCTGGCTCACTGCGGATTGGGTGCGATAGAGTTTCTCCGCAGCACGGGAGAACCGGTGCTCTCTCGCCACCGCCAGAAAAACCTCCAGTTGCGAAAGTTCCATCTTTATTTCCTTATGTAAGCTTTATTATCCATTAGCAAATCTTATCATAGAAGATTATCTAATGATCACTGAAGAATTATAAGTTTTGCTTCGACAGTGGCGTCCCCGTACGATAGAGAACAGCGAGCGATTCATAGCGGTCGACCCATTTTTTCTAGAAGAAGGAAGCCCCATGGCCAGCGAACAGGTCAGCATCACGGTTTTCGACACCACTTTGCGCGACGGAGAACAGTCTCCGGGTTGCAGCATGAACCACCAGGAGAAGCTACGCCTGGCGCACCAACTCGACCGTCTTGGGGTCGACGTGATCGAAGCCGGATTTCCCATCGCCTCGGATGGTGATTTCGAAGCTGTTCAGGCCATTGCGGCGGTCATACGCCGCCCGATTATTGCGGGATTGGCGCGCGCTTGTCGTCCTGATATTGAACGCGCCTGGGAAGCCTTGAAAGATGCCGCTCGCCCGCGCACTCATGTTTTCCTCGCCACTTCCGATATTCATCTGACGCACAAGCTGCGACTGACGCGCGAGGAGTGCCTCGTCCAAGCCCGCGAGTCCGTGGCCTTCGCCAAATCGCTCTGTGATGATGTCGAATTTTCGCCCGAAGACGCGACGCGCACTGACCCGGAATTTCTGTGCCAGGTGCTGGACGCGGTCGTCGAGGCAGGCGCGACCACGTTGAATATTCCCGACACTGTGGGTTACACCATACCTTCAGAGTTCGGGGAATTGATCTCAACGATCCGCCGTCGTGTAAAGGGAATCGAGAATGTGACCATCTCCGCCCATTGCCACAACGATCTAGGAATGGCGGTAGCCAATACCATGACTGCGATCGCCGCGGGAGCGCGCCAGGTCGAGTGCACCATCAATGGTATCGGCGAACGTGCTGGCAATGCTGCGCTGGAAGAAATTGTCATGGCAATGCGGGTTCGTCGCGACCGCTATCCTTATGAGACCGCTATCGCGGGCGAGCACCTATTTGCCGCCAGCCAAATGCTGAGCGAAATCACCGGCGTGCCCGTGCAGCCCAACAAGGCTATCACCGGACGCAATGCCTTCGCCCACGAGGCCGGTATTCACCAGGACGGCGTACTCAAGAACCCCTTGACCTACGAGATCATGACACCGCAGTCAGTAGGCGTGCCTGACTCGAGACTGGTGCTGGGCAAGCATTCTGGCCGTCACGCGCTCGCCATTCGCTGCGAACAACTGGGCTACCAGTTCGACCGGCGGGCGCTCGATGATATTTATCGCCGCTTTGTCCGGCTCGCCGACAAGATCAAGCACGTGGAAGATCACCACTTGCTGGAGTTGATTCGGGATACCCACAAGCCGGCGTCCTCGGCGACACCGTTGTTCGAGCCACTTCCGAGCGCCGTGGCAGCAGCTGCCGCCGCAGGCGCGTCAAACCACGAATCGCCCAAGCCTTTTCCCATGGTTCCGCAAACCAACTCTTTCGGCGTTCCACTGCCCATCCCCGTCGATCATTATCACGATCAGGAAGATTATCTGTGGGGTGTGTAGCAACAGCGAAAGGCGGTTTCCATTAGACTAGTTTCCGCATGCTGCTAAACCTCTGCATTCTTGCCGGGGACGGAATCGGCCCGGAAGTTACCGAGCAAGCCGTTCTCGTTCTGCAAGCGGTTGCCCACGGCTTCGGACATCAGCTTCGGCTCCAACGCAAGAATATCGGCGGCGCGGCGCTGACGGCAGCTAATGATCCGCTGCCCGCGGACACAATTCAGGCCTGCCTTTCGTCTTCCGCAGTCCTGCTCGGCGCGGTCGGAAGTCCTGCCTTCGATCACTATCCAAATCACCTTCGTCCTGAAGCCGGACTCTTGCGCCTGCGTCGCGAACTTGGCGCCTACGCGAACTTGCGCCCTGCCATCTGTTTTGCTGCGCTGGAGGATTGTTCGCCGCTGCGCTCCGATCTAGTTCGCGGCACCGACATAATGATCGTGCGTGAGTTGCTGGGAGGGCTTTATTTTGGAGAACCACGCTCGATCGCGGGAACCGCGGGCAACCGCGTTGCCACCAATACGATGACCTACGGAGAGCCAGCCATCGAGCGTATTGCCCGGGTTGCATTCGATCTGGCCACGAAGCGGCGCCAGAAAATTCTCTCCGTCGACAAAGCCAATGTTCTCGAGTGTTCCCGCTTGTGGCGCGAGGTCGTGACCCGGTGCGGGAAAGACTATCCAGGCGTGCAACTTTCCCATATGTACGTGGATTCGGCTGCGATGTCGCTGGTCCAGCGTCTCAGGGATTTCGATGTGGTGCTCACCGAAAACATGTTTGGCGACATTCTGTCCGATGAGGCAGGCGGGGTTGTAGGCTCACTTGGGCTGCTGGCCTCGGCCAGCATTGGAGGCCCGGTCGGCGTGTACGAACCGGTCCACGGCTCGGCGCCAGATATTACTGGGAGAGGGATTGCGAATCCTTTGGGCGCAATTCTGTCCGCAGCCTTACTGCTGCGCCATTCGTTTCAATTGGAACGTGAAGCGGCCTGTATTGAGAGCGCAGTTAATGCAGTATTAAACCGTGGCTCGCGCACCGCCGACCTGGTCAGAGGAGCAGAAACGTCGACATCGACTTCCGCGATGGGAAATCAGGTAGTTGAGGGCGTGAAGGAATTGGCTGCGGCCGCGAAGAGGAAACCAGCCTGATTCAGTTGCTGAGGGAGGAATCTCAAACCCGCGGAGTTGGTCTTTCAGGGAGGCTCTTGACCGGCGGCGCGGCTCCTACGGAACCAACTATACTTGCCCGCGAGATCATACCAGCGGATGCGCAACATCTCCTGAAACATGCGCGCCCCGTCCATCAGGGGATTGATTCGCGTCCCGCCCACATGTCCCCAACGCACTGGCACTTCCTCCACTCGGAATCCAAACTTCCGTGCCAAAAAAAGAATTTCAGGATCGAAACCCCAGCGCTCAATGCGCTGCAGCGGGAGGATCGTTTGTGCGGCCCGCCGGGTAAAGGCTTTGAAGCCGCACTGCGTATCCTTAAATCGCAGGCCCAGGATAATCCGGTTCAACCCGTTGAACATTCTGCCAAATAGTTGGCGATGAAGTGACTGGCGCGTAGACTGCAATTCCGCCCGCAGCCAGCGCGAACCGATAGCAATCTCGGCTCCCGCCGCAACCGCCTCTAGCAATTTCGGCATCTCTTCAATGGGCGAAGATAGATCGGCGTCGCTGAATACAATGACCTCGCCCCGAGCCTTCAACATTCCGTGGCGTACACTGTAACCTTTGCCGCGGTTGCCAGGATTTTCCAGGATCCGGAGTATTGGATTCTGTTCGGCAAACGAGCGGACGATCTCCGCTGTATTGTCTCGCGACCCGTCGTTCACTACGATCACTTCCGCATCCCAGCCCTGCTGGCGCACGTAGGCCAACACTTTCTCCAGAGTCGGCGCAAGGCGCGCGCCTTCGTTGTAGGCGGGGATTACGATGCTGTATGTCATATTTCGCAATCTTCCGTGCGGCGAGTCTGCCCGCTGCGGGGGAATGCTTAAGATGTCGCTGCCCATAGGACCGTTGCCTAAGAAGACTGTCGGCCCAAGAAATCGCTTCGCTATTGTACGTCGCTGAAGGCGGGAAGGCGTATGCAAAACTGACGAGCTGCCGTTACGCGGCGGTACGGTGTGCGATGAGCATGCTGAAGAACTCATTCACCAGTTCGACGTCCCATAAGCCCTGGCGAGCTTCGTCGCGCATGGTTTGCGCGGCCTGATCATGCGAAAGCGCCGGCTTGTAAGGCCGCGCGGTGCGCAGCGCGTCATAGACATCCACGACCTGCAAAACCCGCGGCAGAAGCGGGATCTCACCCGCCCTCAATCCATCGGGATAGCCTGACCCATCGGCATGCTCATGATGATGCCGGATAATCGGCAGCACCAGACGCAAAGACTTCAGCGGCTTGCAGATATTCTCGCCGGTCACCGGATGCAGCTTCATGACTTCCCACTCTCGAATGGTCAGGTCGCTGCCCTTTTTCAGGATTCCGTCCGGCACGGCAATCTTGCCCAGGTCGTGCAAATATCCGCCGCGCCTCAGCGCCACAATGGAATCTTCGTCCAATCCCAGATGCCGGCCCAACTCAGAGGCATGCGATGCCAGCCGCTCGCAGTGTCCCTCGGTGTAAGGGTCGCGGCCTTCCACGATCAGACCCAGCGTGCACAGAACGGAATCGGCAGTCTCCAGTTCGTCGGTAAATTCCTTTACGCGCAGCAGCGATTTCACCCGCGCTTTCAACTCTTCCGCCAGAACCGGCTTGTTCAGAAAGTCGTCCGCGCCGGCTTCAATTCCGCGCACTTTGTCGGAACTATCGGTTAAGCCCGTGATCATTACGAAAGGAATGAGGCGGGTTGCCGGGTCACTCTTGAGATCCCGGCAAAATTCGTAGCCTGATTTCCCCGGCATTCTCACATCGGAAAGAATCAGGTCGGGCGCCTGGTGCCGCACCTCAGCCTCGGCTTGCTGCGCATCGGCGGCTGTGACCACATCGTAGCCGCTCATGGTCAGCAGTTGGCTCATTAATCCGGCGATGGCGGGCTGATCGTCCACCACTAAAATGCGCGGAGAACGCCGGACCGGCCACAGACTATCCATACTCTTATCTGAACCTGCTTCTGGCTGGGAAGTTGCCCGTGCCTCAGGACTGACATTCGGACGAGAATTGTAGGCGGAACTCATCACAATCTTAATCAACAATTTTACTGCAATCTCAACCCGTGTGCCGGTGCCTGATGCGAATCATTCTCAGTCAAATTGTGCCGCCGATTCCGGTTCGTGTCCCAATGTGGAACTCGCTTTGATGTGAGCACGTGCCATCCGTGACACCTAACCTTGCAGGCGAGCCTATTCCCTGCTTAACCTCGGCCCATGGCAAGCATCTCGCAATCTCGCATGCGAATAACGGCACAGCTGTTTGTAGGTATTGTTCTGATTTACGCCAATGCCGCAGCCAGCATTTCCAAACCTCACATCATCACCTTCGGAAAATGGGCGACGGTTCAGTGGTGCCACGATTCAGGCCCCAGCACAGGCGACGACAAGCCACTCACCATGAAAATTCGACCACTCCTTGTCGATGCCCGGGCCGCAAATTTACTCTCGGCCCGGTACACGAAGTTACCGACCGCACGTTCGTGGTTCGGCGTGCCTTGCGCGTCAACGACAGCCTTCCGCAGGAATCCGCTTCGCCGCCGCATTGGCAATGGCAGCGCGGCGGATGGCTGCTCGTCGACCGTGTAACCAGCCATACTTCTGCGATTAGTCTTCCTGATTTCGATGCCTTCTACTCCGCGACCAGGTGGTATCGCGATTATGTCGCATACTGCGCCTCTCCGAAGACGGCAAGAAAATTTATGCGATTGTGGCGCAAGTCAACCGTCGCAAGCCAGTTCTTAAGAAGCTCATCGATGGCGCGAATTTCAGCGAAGAAAACAGAGTCGGGGCGCCCGATTCCGCCTGCCCATCCCTTCCTGGCAACGAAATCCTGCTCGGGTTACCTTCGAGCCCGCAGGCGCTCCCAAACAAACGTTTCGCCATCCGTGGCCACATTGTGGATCTGGTGAATGAAAGTGAAGAACTGGAAGACGAAGAAGCTTCAAAATAGATGGATATTTTCTAGCGGATCGACACTATCCATTCTCAAAAGTGAGACTGCTAACCGGCTTCGACCGGCACTTCTTCAGGAACGCTTCTCTCTTTCACCTTTGCGCTGGTAACCAGAATCACCGAGAGCACAACGATCATGCTACCCATCACGATGAAACGGTCCACTCGCTCGTGCAGAATCAGCCAGCCCAGAAACACCGCGACCACGGGATTCACATATGCATACGTCGACACTTTCGATGTAGGTACGTGTTCGAGGAGCCAGATGTAGGCCGTGTATCCAATCCACGATCCGCACACCACCAGGTACAGTACGGCGCCCACTGCGCGCGGGGTCCACACAACACGCGAGAAATCTCCTAAAGCCAAAGCAAAGAGAAAGTTGGCCAAGCCTGCCGCGGTCACCTGCCAGCCGGTCGCGCTGAAAACATCCATGCCAGACTGCCAACGCTTCGAGAGCACCGATCCGAGCGCCCAGGAAAATGATCCCCCGATTAGACTCAGTGAGGACACCAGTTCGCGCCGCCCCAGCGCCGAAGTCGAGTGCAACTCCGGCCAGAACAATACAAGGAGCCCAACCATCCCTAAGGCCAGCCCCGCCTTGCCTCGCCACGAAATGTGATGGTGACCTAGTAGGAGCGAATCAAGGACCAGAAACCACAACGGCGTGACCGCAATGATCAGCGCCGCCAATCCTGAAGGCACCGAAAGCTCCGCCCACGCCAGCGTCAAATTGCCGCCCATCAGCAACAGAATCCCCACAATCGCAGACAGCGCGATCTGCTTCGCCGAATACCGGATCGTACGTCCAGTCGCTGCGCAAACCCAGAGCATCACCAGGCCCGCAATCGAAAACCGGACTGCACACATCAACGCTGGAGGAATACTCTGTACGGCAAAATCGATGGCTAGATAGGTCGAGCCCCAAAACAGGTACACCAGCCCAAAGGCAAGAATCACCGCAAACCGGCTTGGCCGTTGGGTTGGGGACATGGGAGTGTGAAGAAATCTCGAAGAAACTCAAAGATATCAGACAACTTCGGTGAGCGATGGATTCTAAAGTTGCGAGTTGGGTTTATGCGTAACCACAACAGGAACATGATTGCCGGAAGGCTTACTTCACTTTCTCATACTCTGTCTTAGCTTCTTTCAGGATCGGCACATCGGGGTCTGCGTCCTTCCACAGCGCAAAGAAATCCTGATAAGCAGCCCTCGCCTTTGTAGCCTCCCCGGTCAATCCATATGACCTTCCCAGTCCGAGCTTGGCCAGCGAATGCTCGGGACCCGATGGAGCGGTCCCGCGATGGTCGACGATCTTTTGAAATTCCGCGGCCGCCTCCCGCCCACGCTTCGCCTGCAGGTACGCCAGGCCTCGAAGGTAGATGGGAAACAGCCCCTGCACTGTACCCATTTCATACGGCGTCGCTGCCAGCAACGCCGTGATCGCCTGTTCCGGGTTCTTGCGATTCAATGCCACCAGGGCCGCTACGCAAGGGGCCCATACATCGTGGAGAAGCGTGTCAGCGGGAAAGCGGCGGCTCAAATCTTGCGTGATTGTCTGAGCGCGGTCGCCATCTCCGCTCATTGCCAAGGCCACCGCCACCGGTTCCATGTTGCCCCGGCCATGCGCCAATGCCGAACTTGAAGCAGCCAGTTCCCGCGCCATCGCCGCGTTCCCCACTTCGGCCAGCGTCACTGCCCAGCCTGCCTGGGTATCCGCTGTAGTTTCTTTAAAACCAAGGCGGTCGGTCACCTGTATCGAGCGTCTTGTCAAATCCTCAGCTTTCCGCATTTGACCCTGCGCGGCGGCGACATTGGCAGCCTCGTCCAGCAGCAGGTATTCGCTGGGTTTTCCCTCCGCCCACTTTATTTGCCGTTGCATCCCATCGCCGTCGCCGCTCAAAAAAGCCAGGTCGTAGAATAGCCGGTGAACAAAGAGGTTGTCCGCCTTTGCATCCACCGCCCGTTGCAGGACGGAGCGCGCTTCCTCGATCCGGTTCAGGGCCATGTATCCGCTTGCCGCATGGGTGTAGCCAAACGGGGCATTGGATTCCAGCCGCGTGAATTCGTTCGCCAGCGTAATCGCTTTGTCGTATTGCCCGTAATAGAGGCCGTACTCCAATGACAGGTTGGCATAGGCGCTGGAGTCGTTCGGATACGTCCGCATCGCCAACTCTAGCGCTTCTCTCTCTTTGTCGATGTCGCCGGTGGCCGTATAGAAGTGGTCGTCAATGTAGAACCGTTCGCGTTCGCTCACCCGGTCCCGCAGGTCGAAGGCCTTGCGGGCAGCTGCCACCGATCGATCCTCTTCCCCTACGTTGTTGTAAATGGCCGCCGTTCGCGCGTAAGCCATGGCAAAATTAGGGTCCAGTTCAACCGCCCGCTGGAACAGAGGAAGGGACTCGGCCTCGCCGCCGCTATTTCGCATCTGGTCGGCCGCGGCGTACGCCTTCAACGCTTCCAGCGACGACGTAGTCGCCTCCGTCACCGGCGTGTCGAACTTCTGAATGGACGCCAGCGACTCTCCCAGCTTGCTCCGCAGGCTCGATGCCGCTTTTCCGACCGCGGGTAGTACCGCTTCTTTCGTCGCTGCTGTCACTTGCTCGCGTGCGAGCGAATCGCCGGTCGCGCAGTTGGTTGCGTCGAGCGCCACCACGTATTGGCTCCCCAGCGTCGCAATCGATCCGCTCAACATGGCCTTGATGTTCTCGCGCTCGCAGATCTCCCGTGCAACGCTCCCGGTGACCCGCTCATCGCTACTGCGCCCCATAAACTGTAGCGCCTTGCGCACCGTCTGGTCGGGCACGATGTTCAAGTAAGGGGATTGCTCAAGCTGAACCGCTAATGCCTGCTTCAGAGTTCCGTCAAAGACCGCATCACCAGTGGTGTTGATAAAGTCGGCCAAAAGAATGCTGTCTTTTTCCGTCAGTTGGGCGGAGCGATGAGAGCGGAAATAGAAGGCGCCGGCAATGATTACGATGATTACGATTGCGGCAGCGGCAATCAGCATCTTCATCTTCGGAGATTTCTTCTCGGTAATCCCGCTGGGTTGCACCCCCGGTTGTGCCACACTCACGGAGGGTGAAGCGGCGGCTGCGACGCTTACTCTGCTTGAGGATTGCGCCGGTTGGGTCGCTGGAATTGCGTGTGCGCCTGATTCCTGCGCGGTTGCGGGTCCGGAGATCGCCGCTACCGCACGCCCACTTTCTGTGTCGCGCTTCAGTCGTTGCAGGTCGGCGCGGATGTCGGCCGCGTGCTGGTAGCGCAGGTTGCGGTCCTTCTCGATCGCCTTGTTCAGTATGTCCTCCAGCTTCGCCGGTAGGTCGGGGTTCAGTCTGATCGGCGAAACCGGGGCGCGATCCAGAATCGCCTGGAAAATAAGTGCTGATGTTTCTCCCCGGAATGGCAACGTTCCGGTGCACATCTCATAGAGCACCACGCCGAAGGAAAAAAGATCGGTGCGAGAATCCAGTTCCTTCCCCTTCGCCTGCTCCGGTGACATATACGCCACCGTGCCCAGCGTTGAACCGGGGCTGGTCAGGTGCTCCTCAATGGCAACCGCGGTCGGGGCCGTAACGTCGAGTGTAGGTGTTGGCGAGAGCGGATTCGCTTTCACCTTAGCCAATCCGAAGTCCAGAATCTTGGCGTGTCCGCGCTTAGTCACAAAAATGTTCGCCGGCTTGATGTCGCGATGAACGATGCCTTCGGTGTGGGCGGCATCGAGGGCATCAGCGATTTCGATTCCCAGGGCCAGAATCGTTTCCAGTTCCATTGGACGGGAGCCGATTAAGTGCTTGAGCGTCGCACCGTCGAGAAATTCCATGACCAGATACGCGCGGCCATTTTCTTCGCCAATGTCGTAGATAGTGCAGATGTTGGGATGATTGAGGGCAGAGGCTGCCTTGGCTTCGCGGCGGAAGCGCTCGAGCGCCTGACGGTCCTGAGCCAGGTCTTCCGGCAGGAATTTCAGCGCGACGAAGCGGCCGAGGCGCGTGTCCTCGGCTTTGTAAACCACACCCATGCCCCCGCCGCCGAGCTTCTCGAGGATTCGATAATGTGAGATGGTCTGGTCGAGCAAGTAGATGGCCCCGCTCTGAGGTGCAGACATGCTACGGCCGCAGCCTGACGGAAGTCAAAGCCTGCATTCATGACGGTTAGGTGCCGCCTTACTCGATCAAATCTCTAGCTGACTTGTGTTCAAGCCGGGTGTCTCGAGGCACTACCATTGGCAACGAACGACCGGCCAGGACCCTTTGGGGGTTACGCGGCGCGGCGGCGCAAGCTATAATGATTCAGTGATGTCGACTGTTTCTGATGCTGCGCAACAAACCCAATTCGCATCTGCCCGAGTGCTGGCTACACTGCCTGGTATGTCCAAGGCGGTATCGCGCAAATCTTCCATCCCGCCTGCGTCCGAGCCTCTTCGGTAGCGACTAGTTTCAAATCCTCCTGAGTTCGAAGCTTATTACCGGCTTATCGCTCTCGTTACGCGAAATGAGCCGACGACTAACGACTCACGACCGTTTCACGGAGGATTCCATGACCACGAAAACCCTGACTGCTACTGCCGGACCAAAGATCAAGACGGCCCTCCCCGGGCCCAATGCCAGGCGCGTGCTAGCGGGCGATCAGCAATATATTTCGCCGTCCTATACCCGCTCCTATCCGCTGGTGGCCAAGAGCGGCCGCGGCATCGTCGTCACAGACGTCGACCATAACGAATTCTACGATTTCTCGGCCGGTATTGCGGTGGTGTCGACTGGACACTGCCATCCTCACGTGGTTGCGGCTATGCAGAAGCAGGCTGGCGAGCTGATTCACATGTCAGGAACCGATTTTTACTACGAGAGCATGGTACAGCTCGCGGAGCGGCTGTCGAAAATAGCGCCTATGCCAGGCCCGCACAAAATTTACTACGGGAACTCGGGCGCGGAGGCAGTCGAGTGCGCGCTTAAGCTGGCGCGCTATCACACCAAGCGCCAAAACGTCATTGCGTTCTTCGGTGCATTTCACGGACGCACCATGGGTGCGCTGTCGCTAACGGCGTCTAAACCTCAGCAGCGGCGCCGCTTCGCACCGCTCGTGCCCGGCGTGACTCACGTGCCATATCCCGACCTGTATAGGGGACGCAAAGATGCAGCGCAGGACCCCGACGCGTTCGCTTTGGGGTGCGCGCGCTTCATCGAAGAAAAGTTGTTCAAGACGATGCTGCCTCCCGAGGAAGTTGCGGCGATCTTCGTCGAGCCGGTGCAGGGAGAAGGCGGATACGTGGTCGCGCCCACAATCTTCATGCAGGAGTTGCGCCGCATCTGCGATCGCCACGGCATTCTGTTGGTCGCCGATGAAGTACAGAGTGGAGTCGGCCGCACGGGGAAGTGGTGGGCGGTCCAGCACACCGGGGTCGAGCCAGACATGGTTTGCATGGCGAAGGGCATTGCTTCTGGCATGCCGCTGGGCATCACGATGACTCGCTCAGAAATTATGGACTGGGTACCGGGTTCGCACGCCTCAACTTTTGGTGGCAACCCCGTGTGCATTGCGGCGGCAATGGCTACCCTCGACGTGATCGAGAAAGAACATCTGCTGGAGCACTCCGCCGAAGTTGGCGCGCACATGATGAAGCGCTTAGCGACGTGGCCGGCGAAGCTGAAGCTGGTGGGCGACGTCCGCGGGCGCGGATTGATGATCGGCATCGACATCGTGAAGGACAAGGCGAATAAGGAGTACGGTGCTGCAGAGCGCGACCAGATTGTGGAGAAGGCCTTCGAAATGGGCGTACTCTTTTTAGGGTGCGGGCCAAGTTCGATTCGGCTGTGCCCGCCGCTGGTGGTGACCAAAGAAGAAGCCGATGTTGCCTTGAACGTGCTCGAGGAGTGCATTCAGCATGTGGGCAGTTAGCCGGTTTTAATGTGCGTTTTGCTCCCTTTGGCCAGCCGACATTTGCCTTCCATGCTGCCTGAATTCGACTGTCCCACCCGTCTTGATTTTTATCTTCCGCGGGTGGGCAGCCGGGCTTAGCCATGTAAAATGCCCTCTTACTTCGGTTATCCCGCCTGGTTAGTTTTTCGCCATCCCATACAAACGACTTCAAGGATAATGAAAACATCCGGATGGATAAAGCGACTATCAAGAAAAGGCGAAGCCCTCTTCGCAAGAACGCTGGGCAATCGGCGGAGCCTCCCGCTATGGGCCACTGGTTGCTTGGTTTCGCGTTGCTGCTTGCTGTGTTTTGCTATTGGCCGGCGCTGAAATATGGTTTCGTGTTTGACGATGTTCAGCAGATAGTCGAGAATCCCGCGCTAAGATCATGGAACAATCTGCCCCAGTATTTTACTGCCCACGTTTGGGCGGGTGTGTTCCCGGGAACTAGTGGCAATTATTACCGTCCTCTATTCCTTCTGTGGTTGCGACTCAATTATGTACTGTTTAAGCTCGCGCCCTGGGGCTGGCATCTTACGAGTCTGCTGGCACATTTGAGCGTGGTCAGGATCCTCTTTGGTCTCGTGCGGCGGTGGACCAGCGATAGTGTGGTCGCAGGATGGGCATCTCTTCTTTTCGCGGTTCATCCGATACACATTGAGGCCGTCGCATGGGTATCCGCCGTGCCAGAAATATTGTTGACGTTGGCCGGCCTGGAAGCGATCCATAGCTACCTCCGCTTTCGTCAGGAACAACGCCGGGTGTTTTTGCGAGTCGCGATGGCGCTGTACGCGGTTGCGTTGCTCGCGAAAGAGACGGCAGTCGTGATCTGGCCGATCATAGTTATTTGCGACTGGTGGCTGGAGCAGGACTCTCACCCGGAAGTTGGGCTGGCCAATCGGCTCGCAATTGTGAAAAGACAGGTTCCATTTGCGGTGCTGACTGCGGTGTACATTGGGTTGAGGATTTACGCGCTACGAGGATTCGCCGGAACGTCTACGCACACCCCTGCAGAGGTATTGCAGGCAGCACCCTCGCTAGCGTGGTTTTATCTGCGAAAACTCGCAGTCCCTTCTGGATTGTCTCCGATCTACTTCGATCCAGAGAGCTGGTCCTTCGCTTGGCGACGGTTCTACCTGCCGTTGGTCGAGGTATGCGCGGCGGGCGCCGGGCTCTTTCTCTGGGGCTGGAAGTCAAGGACGGCGGCGTTGCCAGTATTGTTGCTGGGATTTTGTCTTGCACCCCCGCTTCTCGGAGTATTAGTCTTTCCGGCACACGACCTCGCGCACAATCGCTACTTATATCTGCCCTCCGCCGGAGTGTGCATGCTGCTTGCATTGGCGGTGCGGGCGGCTACACGCGGCGGGAAGCTGCCGGCCGGAAGGAAGATGGGCTGGCTTGGCAGTTTGATTGTGGTGGCTGCTGCAGTCGGTCTCGTCTTTGCTGTTCGTGCACAAGAGAAGCCGTATTACGACAACCTTTCGCTCTTTACGCGCGCCGTGCAGATTTCCCCAGAGAGTGCGATGGCGTGGGGCTTTTTGGGCGAAGAGTTCATGACCGTCGGACGCTACCCGGAGGGAATTGCCGCTTTTCAGCGCGCGGAGGCGTTGGAGCCCGATTCGTTGGTTAACAACTACCGTCTGGGCGCGGCCTACTATCTGGTGCAGGACATGCCGTCGGCGGAGGTTTTCTTTCAGCGTACTATGAACAGCTATCGGGAACATGAAGCGGTGACGTACGATTACGCTCTTTACCGACTCGGCTTGTCGCAGTACGCGCAGGGCAAGATGGCCGAAGCGGAAGCGACGCTCCGGCAGGCGGTCGAACTGCAGCCCAACGGGTTCGGCTATCACCGGACGCTCGGTGCGGCCCTGAAGCACCAGGGCAAGTTGACTGAGGCCAAGATGCAACTGGAGTTGGAATTGCAGCTGGGCGCGGATCAGGAAGCGACCGAAATTCTCGCCGAAGTGGATGCGGAGCTCAATAGGAAAACTCTACGTTGACTCTGTATCCTTTCAAAACCGCGATTCCGTTTGCGACCTCTCAACCGCTACGATAGATCGGTCAGTAACCGTGCGGCCTTCAGGTGAGGCGACCAGTGCCGCGTGGCAGAAGTCTAGCCAGATTGATTCGCGTTTGTTTCAGTGTGGGTGGTGTTCAGCTTCTGAATGGCCCAGACGGCGCTGTCACGCACGACCTCATCTTCGTCCGAGACCAAGCGGTTGAGCAAGGGAAGAAATTTCGTATCGCCACTGTTTCCCATAGCGATGACCGCATTGCGGCGCAAGCCGGCGCGTTTGGCGCGGCGAACCGGGGAACCGCGAAAAGTGCAGCGAAATTCTTCCTCACTCATCTGGGCAAGCCAGTCGAGAGCCGGATTCACCAACTCGGAACGCGGCTGAAAGCCCGATGCGTTCGTTGCCGGCGCCTTTCGGTTCCACGGGCAAACATCCTGGCAAATGTCGCAGCCGAAGATGTGCCGACCTATTCCGGCGCGAAGTTCTTCACGCATCGCGCCGCGTTTCTCGATCGTGAGATACGAAATGCATTTGTTGGAATCGAGTTGATAGGGCGCGATCAGCGCGTCGGTGGGGCAAGCGTCAATGCAACGGGTGCAGGTGCCACAGCGATCGGGCAAGGGCACCCCCGGTTTAAGGTCGAGCGAGGTAAGGATCACGCCTAGAAAAAGCCACGATCCCAGTTTCTGATTGATGATGCACGTGTTCTTCCCGATCCAGCCGATGCCAGCATATTTCGCGACCACGCGTTCGACGATGGGCCCGGTGTCGACGTAACAGTGAGTGATGACATCGATGTTGTCCAAAGCATTTCTTACCGCCGATTCAACCTGTCGCAGACGTCGCATCACAGAATCGTGATAGTCCTGATGGCCCCAGGCGTAGCGCGAAATCCAGCCGCGTGCTTGTACGTCCTCACCTTGTACGTCCTTACAAAGATCCGGCGCTTGTGTGGAATACGGTTGCGCGGTGTTGTAGTTGATGGCGCACACCACAACACTTCGAGCCCATGGAACGACATGTGCCAGAGACGCGCGTTTCAGTCGTCCCTGGTAGTCACGCGCCTCCATGTACTTCATCTCGCCCGCGCGCCCCTCGGAGATCCAGCGGTGAAAATGAGCCAGCTCCGGAGCGTCATCCACCGGAGCGACGCCAACGACATCAAAACCCGCTTCTGTAGCGGCTTTTGTAATAGTGTGCAAAAGTTGAGAAGATCGAAACATCGAGAATAAAGTCTAACTCAAAGTTTGCCGCGCCCCGATAAACCAGAAAAGGTGCCTGCGAAATTGGAGCAGATCCTCGCCGAAGATCACCGGACTGAGCGCCTTCAAGTCTACTCTCGACAACCTGGTGGGGCCGTATCGTATCGACTGATTAACCTATCGATTGATTACCCTAGGAGTGTTCTGTTTTTCCATCCAACAAATTCAGCGCATGAGGAATAAGCTCCAGAACCGCTTCCAGGGATTCTACTGCGCCGTTGGGATTGCCGGGCAGATTCAGAATCAGAGACTTCTCCCGCACCCCGCACACTCCGCGGCTCAGGGCGGCGAAGGAAGTTTTCTTCGCACCCTCCAAGCGCATACGCTCGGCCACGCCGTCGATCAGACGATCGCAAATAGCTTCGGTGGCTTCGGGCGTGACATCGCGCAACGCGATTCCCGTTCCACCTGTGGTTACGATGAGGCGCACTTCGAGCGCCAAATGTACCAGGGCATTCTGTATTTGCATGGAGTCGTCCTGCACGATTCTTGTAGCCGCGATGCTGAAGCCGGATTTTTTCAAGATCTCGGCAACCGCGGGGCCGGAAACATCCGCTCGTTCGCCGCGAGCGCAGGAATCGCTGACCGTGACCACCGCGGCAGTGAAGACGGCAGGCACCTCGCTTGGTCGTTCAGTTGTCGAGGAGGACATCTTCTTCCTCTTCCCGACGGCCACCTTTGCTCGAGGTCGATGCACCAGCGGCGGGAGTGCTCGAACTTACTTCGCCGCTGGCACTCGCCCCACTATTTTCCGTCGGCTCCGCTCCGCCTTCACGCTGCGATTCGTCGAGCAAGCGCAAGCCTTCCATCAGCAGGCCCTGCGTATTGAGCTTGGTGGTCTCCTGATCGGTCTTGCCCTCGAAGTTGAGTTCAAAGTTGCCGCCAGTCCAGCGCAGAACTTTGAAGACGGCTTCGTCGCCAGTCAGGGATCCGTACGTTGCGTGCTTGACCTGTCCCTCGACAAAAAAAACTTCGCACTTGTCGCCATGATTGTTGAGTTTCAGCTGGCAGCTCTTGCGTCCCATTTCGAGAGACTGCATCAAGTCGATGACATTCATCTGCGAAAGATTGCCGCGAACCACTCCGTCGGAGGGAGCGGTCTTCGCCATTTTCTCGAGCGCGATACGGTCGACGGTACGCTTGATGCGGCGCGTCGCTTCTTTCAGGAAGAACGGTTTGGCAATGTAATCGTCGGCGGCGTCGAGCGGCGAAAGGCGCTCGTCAATATCAGTGCGGCTGGCCATGAGGATGGCGGAGAAATTTGCTGTGGCGGGGCGGCTTTTCAGCTTCTCGACCAACTGGCGCCCGTCCATGCCAGGCATACGGTAGTCGCACACGACGAGCTCCGGAGGGTCGTCGACCGCCTTCAGCAAGGCGTCGGCCGCGTCGCCCGCAGATGCGACGCGCGCGAACGGAGTAAGCGCCCTCTCCAGCATGCCCAGGACCATCGGGTTGTCATCGACTAACAGTAGTTTGACGTCGTTCGCCATGGATCACTTTGCGCGTAACTTTCTGGCCCGCCGGTACTCTCCGCTCTTGCCGCCAGTCTTGCGTTCTAGCACAATCTCCCGAATTTCGATCCCCTTATCCACTCCCTTGAGCATGTCATAAATCGTGAGAGCAGCGATGGAGGCGGCTACGAGGGCCTCCATCTCGACTCCGGTTGGAGCAGAGGTGACGACTTTGGTTGCGATCGCGACGCCATTCTCGCACAGGCGCATTTCGACATCAACGTGCGAGAGAGGGAGGGAGTGGCACATAGGAATCAGGTCGGAGGTGCGCTTGGCGGCCATGATTCCTGCGATACGGGCGACTTCCAGCGGATCGCCTTTAGGATTTTTTGGCAACGCTTGCAGTACGGCGGGGTGCAGGCGGACGAAGGCGCTGGCTTCGGCTTCGCGGCGGGTGGTGGCCTTAGCAGAGACATCGACCATGCGAGCGCGTCCAGCGGAATCGTAGTGAGAGAGCTTGTCGGGCATGCGGAATCTCTATCTTACATGGAGATGGGCAGTAGACAGCACCTCGGCGGCTAAAGCCACTTTTGCTTTTCGATGGTTATCGCAGCACTGAAGCGCTGCGCCACCCGAAATCAGGGATGCCGGCAAGCTGGCTAGCAAAAAGCCAGATGGCTACTACGCACGAGGTCATCTCAACGGAGCATCAGTGCGACCCACTCGCCGGCGAGGATATGCTCGCGGTCTGGCGGGATGACAATGTAGCAGTTGGCGCGGGCGCGCGCCGCGATGTCACCTGAGCCTTGCCAGGGCACAAGTTCGGCTTGCGAGTTTTCGTACCGGCCGGAGAGGATTGCGGGCAAGAAACGCTTTAGACCGGGCTTGACGCGGATATCCGATTTTAATCGTGCATGCACGAATGCGAGCGGGCGCAGGGAGACTCCGGCCAAGGCCTCGAGCATGGGACGAGCGAAGAGATCGAAGGTGACCATGGTGGAGACTGGATTGCCGGGAAGGCCGAAGAAATATTTGTGCGAGAGTGGCTCTGAAGGCCCAGAGAGGACGAGTCGCCCGGTCCCACACGAGTGATGTTGGCCACGGGAGTTGATTCGGCCGAAGACTACGGGGCGGCCGGGCTGGATTTTCGCTCCGGTGAAAAGGAACTCGGCTTGCAGATCGGCAAGCACCTGTTCGACCAGATCGTAGCGGCCCATGGAGACTCCGCCGGTCACGATCAGCAGGTCGGACTGTAATCCTTCTTCGATTAGTTGGCGGAGGCGGCTTCGTTCGTCGGGGGCAATGGGCAAGATCACGGCGTCTCCGCCGGCTTCCTGGATTTGGACTGCCAGCGAATAGGTGTTAGAGTTGCGAATCTGCGTGGGGCCGGGGTTTTCATCGACGTCGACGATCTCGTCGCCTGTGGTTAGAATGGCCACGCGCGGGCGAACGAAAACATCCAACTGCGATTTGCCGACTGAGGCTGCGAGCGCGATGGCGGCCTCGTTGAGGCGGGTGCCGCGATCGAGCACTAGGCTTCCACCTTTTGCTTCGGCCCCCTGGGCGACGATGTTCTCTGCGGGCGCGACGCTCTTGCTGATTTCGACGAGGTCGCCACTCTGCAATGTGTATTCGACCATCACCACGGCGTTGGCACCCGGAGGCAAGGGTGCGCCCGTCATGATGGAGAACGTTTCGCCGCGATTCAGTGCGGAAGGCGCTTGGCGCGGGCCGGCTTTAATCTCTCCGACTACTTTCAGCTTGGCGGGGAGTTTTGCCAGATCGGCGGCGCGGACAGCGTAGCCGTCGCGGGTGGATCGAGGGAAGGGAGGGATGTCGCGATCGGCGGTGATGGGCTCGGCGAGGACACGGCCGGCGGCGTGGAGTAGATCTACGGTTTCGTTGACACTGGGAGCCAGCCGCGAGGCTTGGTCTTCGACCATACGGCGGGCGTCTTCAAAGGTCACGACTGGGGACGTGGTTGGTGGAGCGGCCATGCAGAGATGATAGCCCAGCGGCTGAAGTCGGTTTAATTTTAGGAGCCTTGCCCAGCCTCGATGGTAAGAAGCTATTTGTGCAGGGCATGCAGCCGCACGCCGAACTGGTGCGTTACGATGCCGCTGCCAAACAATTTCTCCCTTTCCTCGGTGGGATTTCCGTCACCGACGCGGCCTTCACCCGCGATGGCAAGTGGGTGGCTTACGTTGCCACTCCCGGCAACACGCTGTGGCGCAGCCGGGTCGACGGCAGCGAGCGCCTGCAACTTACCCTATCCACCCGTGGCAGCTACGCTTCCCGTTTGGTCTCCGGATGGGAGTCGAATCGCTTACGTTTCCGGCCAGGCAGGAAAGCCATGGAAGATTTTGCTGATTTCCGCGCAAGGAGGCTCGCCCGAGGAACTTCTGCCGGAAAATGTTGGTGAGATCGATGCTACCTGGTCGCCGGACGGCTCTCAGCTTGGCTTTGGACGCATTTCATATCGGAATCCTGGAACCATGGATATTCAACTGGTGGATATGAAGACGCGCCATGTTTCCACATTCCCCGGTTCCGTTGGTTTTGTTGCTCCGCGCTGGTCTCCCGATGGTCATTACCTTTCAGCTCAGACTGTGGGATCGAAGAAGCTCATGCTTTACGATTTCCATTCGCACGCATGGTCGGAGTGGGTTACCGAGGCTGCGAACGTGGACTATCCCTAACTGGTCATCGGATAGCCGCTACGTCTACTATTAATAGTGTCATAAGTATATTCCTGTTGCAGAAATATATTCATTAACAGCCCAAAGCTCAGGCATAATGGGGCTCATGGCTAAGAAGAACAAGGGGAAGCCTAAGCCCATTAGTCCCACACTGGAAGCCCGCTATCAGAAACGACGGGCAGCCGTGGACGCAGTCCGCGCCGGAGACTCCGTTGCCACCGTGGCGCGCGTTCTCAAGACTTCCGCGCGAGCGATTTTTAAGTGGTTGGAACGATATCGCCACGGTGGCTATGACGCGCTTCGCGAGGGGCACCGCAGCGGGCGCAGGCGCAAGGTGGACGCCGAACTGCTGCACTGGCTGTATGCGGCCATTACGAAGCACGATCCGCGGCAATATCAGTTTCCTTTCTGCTTGTGGACCCTAGGAGTGATCCGTACGCTGCTGAAGCGCAAGTTTGGAGTAGAGCTGAGTAAAAGTGGGGTCAGCCGGCTGTTGCGGCATTTGGGGTTGAGCCCGCAACGGCCGATCTACAAAAGCTACAAACGCGACCCGAAGAAGATGAAGGAATATCTGGAGAAGCGGTTTCCCGGACTGCAGGCGAAAGCGCGACGCATGGGAGCGGTGATTTACTTTGTGGATGAGTCTGTAGTGCGCTCCGACGCCCATCGGGGCACGACGTGGGGCAAGATCGGACAAACGCCGGAGGTGCAGGACAGTGGCGATCGTTTCAGCCTGAAGTTGATCAGCGCGGTAAGCCCGCGAGGGGATATGAGGTTCCAGTGTTTTGAAGGACGCATGAACGGGCCGCGCTTTGTGGAGTTTCTCAAGAAACTTCATGCCGATACAAAAGGACCGATTATTGTGATCGCGGATGGTGCCAGCTATCATGGCAGCGGACCGGTCCAACGCTATACCAAGGAAACCAAGGGACAAGTCACAGTGGAGCATCTGCCTGCGTATTCTCCAGACCTGAATCCGGATGAACAAGTGTGGAACCATGCCAAGGCGCGTCTGAGCAAGCTGTTCGTGGCCACCAAAGAGGAATTCAAAACTGCCCTGTTTTCGATTATGTTTTCACTCCAACGCACGCCTGAGTTAGTGCGATCTTTCTTTCAACTTCCGAGTACGAAGTATGCGGCAGAGGCGTTGTAACTATGAACGTACTTATGCAACAACTAATACGACAACCTTGGTACAGAGAATCCCTTCTGCCTCCGCGTCAAGGTGGGAAGCCATAATCCCGAGAAGCTGTTCAGCCTTAATGGATTGCGCCGCTATTTCGGAATCTGGGGATCGTGGAGCGGCCAGGCGCCCGACGACTCGAGGCTTTTTGTGCGGGATGCAAGCACCCAGGATATTTATGCGTTGGATGTGGAGTTTCCGTGAGAACGGGGGACGAGTTCTTGTTGTCGCGGTCGACGAGTGCGTGGTGAGAATTTGTGTCGTCCCCCACGGCTTCGCTCAGGGCAAGCTCTTCGGACTGGTTCCGTCTTTCCACCTGTACCCGGCACTTCTGTGCTGGGCTTTCACATGCCGCCCCTACCGGGCTGAAATTCCGCGGCTGAAGCCGTGACCTTTCAAAGCAGAGTTCAAGTGCGTCTCGGCAGCCAGCTATCTCACGAGTTCCTGGCCTAACACGGTAGGATTGCTGGCGAAGGAGAGGCCGGTTTCCAGATCGACTAAGCGATCGCGGACTAGTTGGGCGATCTCGCCATCGAAGTGTTGCATGCCTTCTGTAGCGCCGGCCTTCATGGCGTCGAGCAAGGTTTTGCCCTCGCGCTCGCCTTTCTCGATGCACTCGCGAGTGCGCGCGTTGGCTTTCAGAATTTCGGCGACGGGGACGCGGCCGCTGCGGTCTGGTCTGGGCAAAAGCCGCTGGCAGATAATGTAACGGAACGATTTGGCGAAGCGCTGGCGGACGATTTGCTGCTCTACGGGCGAGAAGGAACTGACAACGCGCTCGACGGTTTTGGATGCGTCCATGGTGTTCAGGCTGGAGAGAACCAGATGACCGGTCTCGGCCGCTTCAAGGACTATCTCGATGGTTTCGCGGTCGCGCATTTCGCCCACCAGAATGACCTTGGGGGCCTGGCGCATGGCTGAGCGCAAAGCGTGAGCAAAGCTCGGAGTGTCGCTGTGCAACTCGCGCTGATGGATAGTGGAGCATTTGTGGTTGTGCAGGAACTCAATGGGATCTTCGATAGTGATGATGTGATAATTTTTCTCACGATTGATGCAATCGAGCAGGACGGCGAGGGTGGAGGACTTGCCTGATCCGGCGGGGCCGGTGACGAGGACGATTCCATCGCGGAGTTTGGCGACTTCGGCGAGTTGCGAGGGCAAACGCAGGGAGGCGAAATCGGGAATTGTGGTAGGAATGACGCGCATTACGACTGCGCAACTGCCGCGCTGGATAAAGATGTTGACGCGGAAGCGGGCCACCCCAGCTAAGCCGTGAGATATGTCGCATGATCCGTGTTCGCGGAGGGTTGCGATCGCCTGCTTATTGTCGGCAATCAGATCGGCGGCGATGCGGCGGGTGTCGTCGGCGGTGAGGGCTGCGAGACCCGGCACCTGAACCGAAATGAGCTGTCCATAAACCTGCACTTGCGGAGGTTTGCCAGGGGAAAAAATGAGATCGCTGATTTTGTCGGCGGCGCGCAGCATTGCCTCCAGCAATGCGGGAGTAACCACTTTGCCGCTGCCGGAATAATCTTCCAAAGAAACTGAAATCGCTGCAATGCCAGGTGCTGCCATTCCAGGTGCTGCCATTCCATCCTCTGTACTAATTTTTAGGATATCCGGGGGGACGCGGCGCTAATGTCTTGTTAGGGAATTGCATGCACACAGAAGGGAGAAACTTGCCAACCGAGTTAGCCTACTGTACCGCGCTGGCGCGAGGAATGTAAGGACAGGTTAGGACATAGCCCTTGGTAACCTAGCCGGTGAGAGGACAAAAGGGCGGCCGTTAAACCGCCCTCTCGATGCGCGGAATCGGGAGCCCGAGGGCTATTTCTTAGCCGGTTTCTTCTTTCCAAAGCCGGTTTCGACTGAGGCGCCGATGCTGGTGAGCATTTGTTTCGCAACGTCGGCGTAGGGGCCGTTGGGCTGCAGTTCAAGATACTTCTGGAAGGCCTCAGCCGTTCCCGGGGGCGCAACCATTTTGTCGCCTTGGAGGGTGGCCTTGCCAATCATGTTCACGCCCTTCTGGTAATAGGCGTCCGCCTTGGTGGGATCGGCAGCGATGCATTTGTCGAAGGCGGCGATGGCGTCATCAATCTTGCCCGCGTTGGTCAACACAGCGCCCATATTGTAATAATAGCCGGCGGCGCCCTCGGGGTTGATTTGTGTGGCCTGGGCGTAAGCCTTGACGGCGTCGTCGACTTTGCCGGCTTTGCTGCAGGCCTCTCCCAGGTTGTTGTAATACGCGGCCAAACGTTTGTTATCCTCAGGATCCTTCTTCGTGCTGGCTTCCATGGCCTTCTGCTTGATATCGACGGCCTTCTGGTAATCGGCTACGGCTTCTTGCATGCGCTTCGCCTTCTCGGCGGGATCGGTCTGCTTCGCAGCAGAGCTGCGATAGGCGTCGCCGAGTTGCGCCCAGATCACATCGCGCGTGGGGTCCATCTGGGTGGCTTCGGTCAGAGTGCTGATCGCGGTGTCGAAATCACCTGCCTTCACGGCGGTATTCGCGGCCACGATCTTTTCGTTGAGGGCCTTAACGGTGTTATTTTCCTTCTTTACTTTCTCTTCGGCTTCTTGCCTCTGCTTGATTTGTTCCGCGGTCAGGCCCTGGCCTTTTGCGGCTTCCTCCGCCTGCTTCTTCAGGTCGAAATCGAGCGTGTTGTCTGCCAGCGCGACCTGAAATTTATTGAAGTGAAAGAGTTCCTTATTGGCCTTGGCATCATCAGCGTTCTTGTATAGCGTGACGTTATAGCTGCCCGGTGCAACGCCAAGAGAAAAATACTCGCCCTTCTTGTTGGTTTTGAGGGTGTATTTTTGGCCGTTATCCTGGTTGGCGAATACCACGACGGCGTCCGCGATGGGATTGCCCTGGGGATCTTTGCACACACCCTTGACTGTTCCAGAAGCCTGCGAGAAAACCGAAGGGGCACAGAATCCCAGCATTAGGAGAATGAGAGCGAACACTGCGAAATGCTTTTTCATCGTTGCCTCCCGGCGTAAATATAAGTTATGGATGCTGAATGGTCCGATGAAACCAGCGAACAATCCGGCATCAAGATTCAACAATCTGGCTGACTGTAGCATATGGAATGGGATCGGTGACGCCCGCTTCCGCAAAGGCTCGCAACCGTAACACGCAGCTATCACAGATGCCACAGGCTTGATCCTGGTGGCTGTAGCATGACCAAGTTAAATCGAATGGAGCGCGCAGTTCAAGGCCCAGCCGCACAATTTCGAACTTGCGCAGGTGGATAAGGGGGGTGACGATTTCGATTTTTCCTTCTTTCGTTCCCGCCTTAATCACCTGGTTAAACGCGTCGTAGTAGGCCGGGCGGCAATCGGGATAACCGGAACTGTCTTGTTCTACCGCGCCGATATAAATTTTTTCGGCGTCCAGCACTTCCGCCCAGCTCACGGCGACGGATAAAAAATGCGCATTGCGAAAGGGCACGTAGGTTACCGGGACGTCATGGCCAATCGCGTGTGAGACGGGGACCGCGATGGTTTGATCTGTGAGGGCCGAGCCGCCGATGGCGCGCAGGGCCTCGTTGCGAACGATGAGTCTGTCTTTATCTTGAATGTTCAGGCGCCGGCAAATTGCGAGGAAGGATTGCCGCTCCCGGTCTTCGGTCCGTTGTCCGTAACTGACGTGCAACGTGGCAACAGCATAATCGCGGAGAGCCAGAGCGGCGCAAACGCAGGAATCCATCCCTCCGCTGAGCAGAACTACTGCGCGTTTTGGCGAATGCGTCATGATTCCGGATCAATTTGCCGCTGGGGCCGCTAAACGCCTTTCAGCGCCGGGTCCCAGATAAACTTGTGCAATTGCAAGCCCAGGCGAACGGGAAGGTCATCGGCCAGTATCCACTCGGCTAATTCTTGAGGATCGAGCAAGCAGTGCGAACTGTCCCGCGTACCGGTCGCATCCTGGCGAAAAGCGGGAGAAAAAAGAACTGTATTCACCCGCTCCGCGAGACTGTGTTGCCGGGTAAAGTCCCGGGCAAATTCATAATCTGTGCGGCTGCTTAGGACAAACTTCAGTTCATCCTGCCAAGTCAAGGCCTTCAGATTCTCGAGATGGAATGAGTCTCCTTCGCCGGAATGCGGACACTTGACATCCACGATCTTAATGACTCCCGCGGGAACCCGCTGCAGCGGGCGTTCTCCGCTGGTCTCGAGCAGGACTCGATAACCTGTTTCGAGCAATTGCCGCATAACGGGCAGAAGTTCGCGCTCCTGCAGCATGGGCTCACCGCCGGTGATCTCAACCAGGCCGGCGTTGGGACTGAGGCGTTTCACCTCGTTCCACACTTCTTGCTGTGTCATCTTGCGACCACCCTGGAAGGTATACTCGCTGTCGCACCACGAGCAGCGCAAATTGCATCCTGTGAGGCGCACAAAAACACACGGCAGTCCGGCAAAAGTTGACTCACCCTGCAACGATTTGTAGATTTCTGTTATTTGCATTTGTCAGTAGCGCCGGCGTCAACAGGCGGGGCAGCCCACTGGACAGCCCCGGACGTTAGGACTCCGAGTACTTTGCGGTGGTGGTGTCAGTTTCAAAGACGGTTACGTCTTTCACACACACGCGACCGTTGGTCACACTCTTTAAGCGCGTGTTTGATTCCTCATAAAAATATTTTGCCAGATTCTCCGCGGAAGGATTGATCACAGTAAAGGGTTCAATGTCGTTTATCATCTGGTGGTCGAGGCGGTCAATGACGTGCCTCATCACTTCGCGGAGGTCCTTGAAATCGAGCAAGAGTCCCGCCTTGTCCAACTCGGCGCCGGCCAGGGTTACCCTGATCTTGTAGTTATGGCCGTGCGGATTTTCGCACTTGCCTTTGTAGTTGCGCAGGTAGTGGCCTGCAGCGAAAGTATCGTCCACAGTTACTTCGAACATGCATCCCTCTGCGGCTCCGCATGAATAAAGGCCGGGCCGCGTGTCTCCCGAAACATCTATTGTAACGCGCATGGACGCAATGCGGCTTGACGGCCCTCCGCTTCTAAATGTAGTTTGCCTATTCGGCCTTGACCTTGAAAAGGAGCACGCATGCGTTGCCATTCGTCGGTTCTGATTCTGGTCACACTGGCGTTCGCCGCCAATCTTACGGCACAGAGCAAGCCGGAGGCACCGGAGTACGAGATCAAGGAGCATTACACGAAATATGAGTTCAGAATTCCGATGCGCGACGGCGTGCATCTTTTCACTTCGGTGTACGTGCCTAAGGACAGTTCCCGTGCATATCGATTCCTAAACTCCTTACAGCGTAGGGCCGTATGGAGTGGATCTCTACCGCAAGCAACTCGGACCATCGCCCGACTTCGATAAAACGGTATATCTTCGTCTTTCAGGATGTCCGCGGCCGCGAGCAGAACCGACGTGCTGGTTTATGAAACGCCGGTGTTGCAGGAGGACGTGACCATTGCGGGGCCGATCTCGCCTAGACTTTTTGTTTCGACGACGGGCACGGATTCGATTGGGATGTGAAGCTGATCGATGTGTATCCTGCCGACTATACTGACAGCAAATTCGACCAACCCAAACCCGAAGAGAAAGACAAACCGCGAACCGACGTTGGTCCGCCCGCGTTTACGATGAGTGGACATCAACAACTTGTGCGGGGCGAACCGTTTCGCGGGAAATTCCGCCGCAGCTTTGCAAAGCCCGAACCCTTCACGCCCGGCAAAGTCGAGGAGATCGACTTCATAATGCAGGACGTTAACCACACTTTCCGTCGCGGTCACCGTATCTTGGTGCAGATTCAGAGTTCGTGGTTTCCGCTCACCGACCGCGATCCGCAGAAGTTCGTCAATATTCCCGACGCCAAGCCTTCTGACTTCGTAAAAGCCACGGAGCGGGTCTATCTGACCGCAAGCTGGGGTACAATTACGGCCACAGCGCATCGCCTTCTGTTTTTCAGCCCGCGCCTGCGGGACAACAGCGAGGCAGTAAGGACTGATTCTGATGAATGTCCTGTTGCTTTCCATGCCGGACTCCTTCGAACACATGCCACCGGTCGCAATCCGCATGCCGAATGGCGCGCTCACGTCGCTGGCGGGAAACGTCGATCCGCATCATCGCGTGGCGGTTGCGGACCTGATCCTGGCGCATCGCCAGGTTCGCGAAACTGTGATCCGACTGGTTCGTGAACTTGAGCCGGAAGTTGTGGGGCTTTCGATCATGACGTTTCAGCGGCGCACCGCCGGGCGCATTATCGACCTGGTGCGCGAGTTGCGGCCGGGGGTGAAGATCGTAGTGGGCGGGTACGACCCGAGCCTTGCCCCTGAGGCTTACGAAGATATGGGCGTGGATTATCTGGTGCGCAGCGAGGGAGAAATCACTTTCCGCGAGTTATTGCGTGCGATTGAGCAAGGGTCGGGAGTCGAGGGGGTCTGCGGCCTGACCTACAAAAACGGGGAGAAGTGGGAGCACAACCCGGCCCGGGCGCCGCACCGACTCGAAGACAGTGAAATTCGGCTGCCGAACCGCGATGCGCGCGCGCTGAAGGGATACACGCTGCTTGGACGGCAGGTGGATGTAATAGAGACCTCGCGCGGGTGCACCTTCGATTGCAGTTTCTGCTCGATCATCGAGATGCGCGGGCGCAACTTCCATACTTATTCGTTGGAGCGTGTGTTGGCCGATATCCGCGATGCCCGCGATCATGGGGCTCGAACGATTTTTCTGGTGGACGACAATATTACGCTGAACGTCAAGCGCTTCCAGGCGCTTTGCGAAGCAATCATTGCGGCGGGGCTGCACACGGTGGATTACTTCGTGCAGGCCATGACCTCGGCGATTGCGAACCACGGCGAAACGCTTGCTCCGCTTATGCGGCGAGCGGGATTCCGTTACGTTTTTCTGGGGATTGAAAATATTCTGGAAAATGACTTGGAATTTTTGAAGGCCTCCGCGAAAAATACGGAACGTACCAATGGGCAGAACACTGGCAACGCCACCCTGAAAGCCATCGATTACCTGCACCGCAACCAGATGTATGTGGTGGGAGGATTGATTGTTGGCAGTCCGGGGGACACGCGAGAGTCAATTGAAGCGAACCTGGAGTTTGCGCGGCGATATGTGGATTGGCCATACATCCAGCACCCAACGCCCTACCCGCGAACTCCGATGACGAAAGATTTTCGCGATCAGGGGCTGATCATGAATGAGCGACTGGAGGAGTACGACGGCACTACGGCGGTGGTGCGCACCGAACATTTGCCAGCGGAAGAAGTGGAATTCATGCGCTGGAAGGCGGAGCGCTGGATGAAGGTTCACCACATACCGGCGGCGTTGCGGCATGATCCGGGATTTGTATTACTTCGCGGCTGGAAGATGCTGTTGCATACTTTCCGCGGAAGTTCGGTGCTCTCGGCGCTGGGACTAGAAAGCGAGAAGAAGGTCTTTGAACGATATAGGGCGATTCGGCGGGCGGAGCGCGAGTATGTGTGAGGGAGGTTGCCGCCCCCACGATTGACTGGTGACGAAGCTGCGGCCTCCACTGAGCGGGTAGACGATTAGCCGTTCATTCCGAAAAAATTCTCGACCACTCGCATGTCTGTAGTCTTCTTGTAATTCGGCAGACTCTCGATAAAGACACGGCCATACTGTTTCTTCAGAATGCGGTTATCGAGCAGGACGAGCAGGCCGCGATCGTGCAGTGAGCGGATGAGGCGTCCGAAGCCTTGTTTCAGGGTGATTACTGCCGCGGGCACTTGATACTGAAAAAAGGCATTGCCACCGTCGGCGTCGATTGTCTTGACCCGCGCGGCCACGACGGGATCGCTGGGCACTGCAAACGGCAGGCGGTCGATGATGACGCAACTCAACTGCTCACCCTGAACGTCCACGCCTTGCCAGAAAGAGGAGGTAGCGAAAAGTACGGCGTTCGGGGTCAGGCGAAACTCCTCGAGCAGCGCGCTTTTCGGCGCGTCGCCCTGTTTCAACATCGGAAACTCGAGTTCGCCGAGCAACCGCTGATAGACATCGTTCATCTGCGCGTAGCTGGTAAAGAGCACGAAGGCGCGGCCGCGCGTGATTTCCAGCAGTTGCCGAATGCGGTCTGCAGCCTTCGCGGTAAACTGCGGCGTGCGGGCGTCGGGCAAATCGGGCGGCACATAAAACAAAGCTTGATTTTCGTAGTCGAAGTGCGAAGGCAACACCGATTCGCGAGCGTGCTCCAGTCCCAGGCGCTGGCAGATGTACTCGAATCCTCCGCTGACAGCGAGCGTAGCGGAAGTCAGGACGGCGCTTTCGAGCTTTGACCAGAGGCATTCGCGCAGGATCGGGCCGACATCGATCGGCGTGGCCTTGAGGAAGACGTTTTGTCTGCCGCGAGCGTTTCCCTCGCGATTGTTTTCCCGCCCGCCGCGACGCTCGATCCAGAACACGGTGTTGCGATCGTCCGACTCCATGGCGAAGGCGAGTTGGACCTGGAGTTCCTGCGCCCGGCGCACGAAGTTGAAAATCTCTTCTGGCTTGTGTGGCAAGCTTTCGAGTTCACCGGCTAGCCGGATCAGAGACTGATTGAGCGCGAGGAATTCGTCACCATTTTCCTCCAGGAATTCGCGCCGTGTCTCGAAGGCGAAGCGGCCTTCCCCCGGGGGCAACAAGGAGAAGAAAAACTGCGATCTTCCACGGAGACTTCCCAGCGCCCCGGTAAGCGACGCAGACAACATGCGGTTATGTTGAAGGGACGCTTCCGCGTCCCGCGCCAGATCTTCCATGCGGAGGTTGCTGACGGAGATTCCAAAATAGTTGCCCGCCACATCTTCCAGTTCGTGCGCTTCATCGAAAATCACGGCGGCGGCGTCCGGCAGAATGCCCGCGCCAGGTGCGCCTTCGGCTTGCAGTTTGATAGCGAGGTCCGCGAAGAAAAGATGATGATTGACGATGATTATGTCGCTCTCCATGGCTCGCCGGCGCATTTCCGTGACAAAGCAGCGTTCCCACTCGCTGCACTTTTGTCCAAGGCAGGCTTCTGCGCGCGCGTCCAACTTGTGCCAAAGCGCGCTCGCTTCGGGGAGTTCGGCAAGTTCGGCGCGGTCGCCGGTGGAGGTGGTTTTCTCCCAGGCAGCAATCGCGCGATATTGTTCTATTTCCTGCAGGCCACTCAGCACCGGTTGATCGGTGAGGTCGTAGAGCTTTTTGCGACAGAGGTAATTGTTTCGGCCTTTCATGTAGCAAACGGAAAGTCGGCCGGGACCTTGCTCGGGCTGGACAGCCGAGGCGGCTGTCTCTACGTGGTTGCCAAACAGGGCTTGCTCCAGAAACGGGACATCTCTATAGAAAAGCTGTTCCTGCAGATTCTTTGTGCCGGTGGAGATAATGACACGCTTGCCGGAGCGGATCACCGGCAGGAGATAAGCCAGGGTTTTTCCTGTTCCGGTGCCGGCTTCGACGATGAGATGCCGCTTTTCTTCCAGAGCTTGCTCGACTGCCTGGGCCATCTGCAACTGTCCGCGTCGGAATTCGTAGGCAGGATGCGTGTGCGAAAGCACGCCGCCGGGCGCGAAGAATTGATAGAGAGAAGCCTTTTTCGCGGCGGGCGCGGAGCGGTTCGGCGTTGCTGAAGAAACGGGTTGGGAACTTAAAGTCACCGGAGTCTCTATAATAAACATTCCCGGCTATCAGCACTGGCTTGCCACTCACTTGACTCAACCCACCTACAACTCGACCAGCACTCTGGCAACCACTGCAGCGGGCGTTCCGACGATTGCTATCGTGGGCCGCCCGAACGTCGGCAAGTCCACACTGTTTAACCGTATTGTTGGCTCACGCCGGGCCATTGTGGGAGACGAGCCGGGTATTACACGCGACCGGTTGTACGGAGATGCGGAGTGGCGGGGGCGCCGCATCCGCATCATCGACACTGGCGGAATTCTTCCGGAAGAAAAGGATTTTATTCCTTCGGAGATTTTTCGTCAGGCACGGGTTGCGTTCGATGAAGCTGCGGCGATCGTCATGGTGGTTGATGGACGCGCCGAGATCGCAGGGCCTGATCTTGAACTGGTGCGATTGCTGCGGAAGACGGGGCGGCCGCTTTTGCTCGCGGTCAACAAGGCTGACAGCGAAAAACAGGCTTTTATCGTCGACGAATTTCATCGGCTCGGAATCAAGCAGATGTTTGCGATTTCTGCCGAGCATGGGCGCGGGATTGATGATCTGCTGGACGCTGTTTTGGAAATTATGCCGCCTCCTCAAGACTCAAACACCCTTCGACCTCGCTCAGGGCAGGCAGAGGGCACAAGGGACACCGAGGAAGCAGGAGAAGAAGCGTCTCAGGCCGATGGATCAGCCGAACCTGAACCTGTCTACGAAACCAAGGTCGCAATTATCGGCCATCCCAATGTAGGCAAGTCGACGCTGCTCAATTGCCTGACGGCCTCCGATCGAGCCATCGTCTCGCCCATTCCGGGGACAACGCGCGACGCGGTCGATGAAATTGTGGAACGCGACGGGCGCCGTTTTCGCTTTATCGATACCGCCGGCATCCGCCGCAAAGGTAAGACTCATTTGATGGCGGAAAAACTTTCCGTCGTGATGGCGCGCAAGCATCTTGAGGGTGCCGACATTGCGCTTCTGGTGATCGACGCGACCGAGGGCGTGAGCCAACTCGATGCGGCCATCGCCGGTTATGCCCATGAGAGCGGGCGTTCAATGATTATCGTCGTCAACAAGTGGGACTTGCTTACTGGCGGCGCGCCGAAGCCTGGCAGGCCATCGAAGGCCATGCGGATGCGGGAGAGCAAGCGGCCAGGCGACCGTGAGGCCTACGAAGAGCGCTTACGCTACGATCTCAAATTCCTGAACTATGCGCCCATCGTTTTTGTTTCGGCGAATACAGGCAAGGGCATGGAGAGAATTTTTCCGCTGCTCGAACAGGTTGCTACTGAACGGCGCAAACGCATCCCTACCTCGGCGATGAACCGCTTCATCGAAAGCGTGGATTTCGAACGCGCCTCGGTGCCTATGCGCTCGCGCGTGAAGATTCTCTACATGACGCAGGCCTCGGTTGCGCCGCCGACATTTGTGCTGTTCACCAACCGGGCGGTGAAGCTGCACTTCTCTTATCAGCGATTTTTGGAGAATCAGATTCGGGAGGCCTTTGGTTTTTTAGGGACGCCGATTTGGATTAAGAACAGGGCGCGGAATTAGAGAAAGTGGAGTCTCGGACACAGGAAATTAACGTCCTGCCATTGGAGGCCGACGCTGATCGACCAGGAATGCAACTTGTTCGATTCCTGCAGAACGCACGCCGTCGAGGACTTCCTTAACCCGTACCGTACCCCGCACATCGGCTCGGATGTAAACCCTCGACTCCGAGGTGCGGTCCTTCAGACGATCCAGAATCTTCGAGTGCAACTGGTAGGGCACCACCCTGTCCCTGACAAAGTAGACGGTGCCGTCACGCATAACGGTGATCACCATCGCATCTTCCCGGTTTGCGCCGGACATCGGGACTGCATGCGCAATGCGCGGCAAGTCGGGGCCGTAGCCGTGGTAGGCGCAGATTCGGCGATCATCATTACGACGACCAGTACGAACATCACCGCTAGGAGTGCCGATCCGTCAATGCTGCAGAAGAGCTTCACCGAGCTTGTGTGCTTTGGGAGCATGCGGCCGACTGGTCCGTCAATTCCCATTCTCCCAATGCTCAAGGCCAAGTAGTAGATCACTCCCGTAACGCCCACATTCTGCCTACTCGTCCGCCACATCCCGATCCAGAGTCAACAGTCCCACACGTTGCACGCCGGCGTGGTGCGCTACGTCGATCACATCGGCGACATATTGAAAATCGACATCGTTATCTCCACGCACGAAGGCTACCTTCTCTACGCGTTTTAAATAAATTTCTGTCAGTCGCATTTCCAAATCTTGCCAGGGTACCTCGTCCTGATTGATCTTCACTGTGGGCGGCTGATCTTGCTTCGTCCAGACTACCTGGATAACGACCGTGCGCGGTTGTGCGATGTTGTGCCTTTGCTTCTGATCGGGCTGCGGAATCTGCGCTGTCTCACCTTGCTCTTTATCCATTGAGACGACCACCATAAAGACGATGATCAGGGTCAGTAGCACGTCAATGAGCGGGGTGACGTTGATCTCCGGACCGTGCGCACCTCCGCCTGCCATTGAGAAAGACATAGAAATCTCCTCGCTAGCACGCGCGTGTCTGCAAAGTCAGACACCTGGAGTGGGGTGAGAGTTCCCGGGGCACAGCGAAGACGGATGTTTGCCGGGTGCCGGCAAATCCAAGGTTCCAAAAACTTCGGCCGGAATGAGAACGAGAAAACTGGGGCGAACTGGGTGACGCTTTCCCTGGGCAACACGGAACGAAACCAGCCTCAGCCTGTCCGGTGAACCTGGCACGACCTATCCGATCGGCTCTGGAGCGGGCGGTAAAGGCGGAGGTTCATTGGGAGGCGGCGCTTCTGGCGGAATCAGACGCGCGGCCACCGCGGGCGGAACCGGACAGAGCCTGGCGCTTAGCGCAGGGTAACGAGCGGCGAAGAAGTAAATGGAGTATGCAGGAAAGAACACGATCGCGGGCACGGAAATCATCGAACTCATAAAAAGAAAAACAACCAGCAACACGGATCCTGTCACCAGTGCAAGAGTGATCGTGTACACGGTCCAGCCGAGTCCTGCCGATTTTGCGGCTATAACAGCCGCGATTACCACTCCAGCTACTGGAATCAAAACGATCAGGGCAAGAATGAAACCCACGATGCCGAGAACAATTGCCGCGCCAATCGCCAGTACGATCTTCATTCCCACATAGCCCGCATAGCTGCCTTTCTCGGCGTTCATCATTACCCAAAGCCGCTGCCATCCTTCGATGGCTCCAATTTCTTCCAGGGCCATTTGCGGAACGACGAAGTCTTTCGTCAGCACGTAAATCATTGCCATCGCTACCACCACAATTGCAAATGCGAAAAATAGGACGATGCCGCCCAGCACCAGCCCTATCAGATGTTGTCTGGGCTGCTTGAACCATCCCAGGACGAACGCAAGCCCCGCCGGAATGCCTACCAGGGCGACCAGCACACCGAACGTCAGCAGCGTGTAAAGCAGCTTCCAAAGGAAGTAACGCCAACCGGGCTGTTGCCGCGCCGCCCAATATTGGCGAATGCGACATTCTTTCGCCAGCACGCTGTCGAACAAAACAAAGCGCATGACGCTGCTTATGTACATCAGGACGATTCCCAACACGAACGCGGCGAAAACCGCGACCGCGATCAGGCCGGCATATAGTAGAGGATCAGTTCCCAAGCCCGGCACCAAGAAATGGTCAGTGCCGGGGTGACGCGGAATGTGGAAGTTGGTGGGCGCGTTGCATCCGCCGCCGGAAGTGAGTTCTCCGGCCAGCAGTCCCACGAATGCAAGCCGTATCCACTGGCCGAAGCGAAAAGGCTGCAGAAGTTGGCTTTTGGTGTGCTCAAACGCCGGAGAGATTGCGTCAACAGCGGAAAGCGGCAAACGTACACCTCGACGTCCGGAGGAATTGCGAGCAAGGTACTGCAATGGGAAGCTAAGGTCAAATAAAATCTAGAGGTAAGGCGAAAGAAGAAGTTCAGCTTCACTCGTATCTGAGCGCTTCTACCGGATCTAGCTGGGAGGCTCGCATGGCGGGTACGAGACCACTGATCACACCGACCACTAGCAAGACGGCGGTGGAAAGCATTACGGTCATCATGGAGATACGAAGATGGATATCGCCCTGGCCGGAGTCGTCCTCGAAAAGCGGACCCATCATCGGCATGGTGCCGACGGCCCAGGCGATGAAGTAAGAGAGTGCCACGCCGATGACGCCGCCCAGCAGCATGATCAGCAGAGTCTCGGCCAAGAACTGCAGTTTGATGTGCCGCTTTCGTGCGCCTAGCGCACGGCGCAGGCCGATCTCGCGGATGCGCTCGTCTACCGTGACCAGCATGATATTCATCACACCGACGCCGCCAATTCCCAAAGTCAACGTTCCAATAAACGCGAGCAGCACTTGCAGTCCGATCGTGAGCGCGTCGATTACGGGACGGAACTCGTCGCGCCCGAACATCTGGAAGGCCTTGGGGTCTGTCGGGGAAAAACCCTGGCGTGTGGCGACGGCTGCCAGCACTTGCGCCATCGCCTTTTTTTCGAATTGGGGCGCGATGGGTTCAAACAACAAGACAGCGGCGTAGCGCGTGTTCCACAAATCGCCGGCGGTCGAGTAGGGGATCCACGATGACTCATCGTCGCTGCTGAAATAGTTGCTGAGCTGAATTTTGCGCGCCATCACACCGATCACGGTGAACCGCACACCGCTGACGGTGACGGTCTCGCCCACGGCGGGCCGGCCACTGAAAAGTTGTTCTTTGAGGCGGCCACCGAGAAAAATCACGCGCCGCCGCTCCAGTTCGTCGGCAGTATCGAGCCAGCGTCCCTCGGAAGGCACTTCGTTGCGCATCTCGCCGTACTCCGGACAAACTCCGCGCACCGGCGCGGTTCCGACCATACGGTCGCCGTAGGCGATGCCCGGCCGGTTTACGGTCTCGCGGCAGACATGCCGAACTAACGGCGCAGTGGCCTTCACCATGTCGACGTCACCTTGTTCTATAAGAACTTTCTTGCCCGCGCGCTGACCGCCGGGCTGCTCGCTGGTCTGTTGCGGCCAACAAATCACCACACTCTTGCCGAAGGCATCGAAGCCATGCACCAGAATGCTGCGGAAACTGTTGCCATAGGCAATCAAGAGCGTGACGGTGGCGATTCCCCACACGACGCCGAGCATGGTCAACAGACTTCGCGTAAGGTTGCGCCGCAGCGCGATCCAGGCTTCGATGATGATTTCAATCAGCATTGATCAACATCTTGAACTACCCTTCGACTTCGCTCAGGGCGGACTCCTTCCACCTCGCTCAGGGCAGGCGCTCGGGACACGAAGATTCACGAAGTGAAACGCTTCTTATCCTCCAGCCTCGTAGCGCAGGGCTTCAATCGGATCAATGGATGCCGCTCTTCGCGCCGGATACAGAGCGGCCGCTACGGCAATCGTGCCGAGCAAGCCGGTCGCAACCACGCCTGAGGTCCAATCTGGAATCAGGCCGGCAAAAAAATCGGGCATGGGCAGGAGATTCACGAGCGCGCAAAAACCGAATGCCACGCCCAGGCCGATGCCGCCGCTCAGAAAGGCAATAATCAGGGCTTCGACAAAGAACTGTCGCAGAATCGTTCCCGCAGGCGCACCAATGGCCTTGCGCACGCCAATCTCGCGAGTTCGTTCGCGCACGGCTACTAACATCACATTCATTACCCCCAGGCCGCCCAATAGCAGGGTCACGATTCCCACCGCACCGAGAAAATACTTCATTCCATCGGTCATGGTCTTAAATGCCTGAGCTTCCTTCACCGTGTCCCAGATGGGGCAGGCTTCTTTGTCGTTTGGATCGTAACGATGCATGCGCGCCAAGGCCACGCGCACTTCGTGTTTGCAGGCTTCGTGCTGGTCCACGGACTTCGGAGTAACAAGTAACTGATCGAACGTGGTGGGTGTTCCTGGAGGCTTGTCGGGAAAATCGCGACGCATAGTGGAAAAGGGAACGAAGATCTTGTTCACATCCCAGCCATCGTAGCTGGAATCCTGTTTCTTCTTCGCCATTACTCCTATCACGACGTAAGGAAAGTCATTCAAGTAAACGTTATCTCCGACCGGGTTGCGGCCAGGAAACAGTTGTTTGGCTGCATCCGATCCAAGAAACGCGACGCGTCTGGCCTCGCGCATGTCGTCCCAGTCGTAAAAGCGTCCTTGGCCGACATCAAGGGTGCGGATATAGGCGAATGGAGGATCGGACCCGGTGACAGTGAATGCGGCATTGTTGAAGTTACTGTGAGCGCGCACCGTATTCTGCTCGAGCTCAGGAATGGCGTACTGACAGTCTGGCGTTTCGGCCTGCACCACCGGCAAATCTTCATCTTCCCAATGAACCAGGCGCCCCGCGTGCATTCCACCGGCCTGCAAGCTGGTGCGGCCGTGGAAGACGATCATTACGTCCTTGCCCAAGGTTTTCGACTGCTCTTCCTGGCCTTTGCGCAAACCCTCGCCGGCGGCCACCATCAGCACGATTGAAACAATTCCCCAGGCGATGCCAAACATGGTGAGGAATGCGCGCAATTTGTGTGCCCATAGTGTCCGTAACACGTCGCGGAAAAGGTCTCCCAGAGTCATAGCGCGTTTGTGATTGGTCCCATTGGCAACGGCAGCCGGACGTATTCGTTGGACGGTCCTTAGACGAGAAGGTCATCGAAACGGCCGTCCGCCTAAATATTGGTACGTATCGGCAACGGGTTTGGTTCAGCTAAGTTGTGCAATGCGGTTATGCGGAATCATCTTGTTTTATTTAGTCAGGTGCCGGGGGAGAGTTTTTTCCATTTTGAAGAGGGTGTTCCAAACAGCTCGTGGGGACCTTCGTTGGTGTGCCGGAAGCCGCCACGTACAATCGGATGGCAGAGCTGAGAAACGGAGTGGTACTAAGAAATAAGAGCCCGCACGCTGGGCCAGCGGCACAATCCTCCACGTGCCGCAAAGGGCAATTCCGACGCCCGCTCCGCGCGCCGACGGCAAAACTGCCATTCCCCGAATGTAGATCGAATCGCCGTTTACAATGGCAGCCACCGTCCCAGCACCGCGCTCTCGCGCAACGCCAACCAAACTGGCCCTTCTTGCATGCGTACAAGAATCTGATTAGCACCCGGAGTGGTGGCAGCAAAACCTCCTTCGGTATAAAGGGCCTTAAATTCCACCAATGAATCATGGAGCACCTGAGAAATTACGGGCGCATCGTCCGGTTGGGCGACGAATGTTGATATGAGTTGCCGCTTGCATTTTCCGGGGTCACAGCTTCGCTTCAGCGGGATCAGCGTGGTTCAAGATCGAGCCTGTGCCACCGCCTGTTCGCTGTTCGATCCATTCATCAAACTGTTTTAACGCCAACTCGCAAAGTAAACGGTGGCGCTGTTTCCGGTCGCGAATTTTCTTCTCCAGGGCGGGCAACAAATCGAATGTAATATTAGCGGGCTGGAAATTGTTTGCGTCGGCGTGAGTCACATAGTGACTCAGCGATCCAAATGCGGAAGCGCGTGGCGGCGCAGCCGGGGTCTCTTCGCGCGCGAGGGATGCGGCATGCATCCCCGCCATGAGGCCGGTGGCCATGGATTCAACGTAACCTTCCACGCCGCAAATCTGTCCCGCAAACAAGATGCGCGGATGTGCCTTCATCTGCAGGGTCTCGCGCAGCAAGGCCGGAGAGTTGATGTAAGTGTTGCGGTGAATCTGACCGTAGCGGAGGAAACGTGCGTTTTCCAACCCCGGAATCAAACGCAACACGCGGGCCTGCTCGCCGAACTTCAGATGATTCTGGAATCCAACCAGGTTGTAGGAATCCGCTCGCAAATTCTCCTGGCGTAGCTGCACCACGGCATAAGGCATTCGTCCTGTACGCGGATCTTTCAGCCCGACTGGCTTCATCGGACCAAAGCGCAAAGTATCGCGTCCGCGGCGGGCAATTTCTTCAATCGGCAAGCAACTCTCGAAGTAATTTAGTCTCTCCCAATCGCGCTCCTCGACCGACTGTGCCGCGAGAAGCGCGTCGTAAAACCGACCATAATCTTCGGGCGTCATGGGACAGTTAATGTAATCTGCCGACCCCTTGTCATAGCGGGCCGCCAGGTAGACGCGGGACATGTCGATCGAATCGGCCTCCACAATCGGACTGATCGAATCGTAGAAGTAGAGAGGGGGATGGTGAGAAGCAGGGCCGGCGCTCAATCGGGCGATCTGCTTACTGAGAGGTTCTGAAGTCAAAGGCCCAGTGGCGATGACGGTGACCGTCACGTCGCCTTCGTCAATCGAAGTTACTTCTTCGCGGCTTACGGTGATTCGTGGCTCGCGCGAAATGGCTTCGGTTACTTTCGGAGCAAAAGCCACGCGGTCTACCGCCAAGGCATGTCCGGCTGGGACTGCGCAGGCGCGGGCAATATGCAGTAATAGCGAGCCCGCGCGCCGCATTTCTTCTTTCAGCAGCCAAGGCGCCGTATTCTCGCTATCGGATTTCAGCGAATTGGAACACACCAGCTCGGCAAAATCAGACGTTTGATGAGCTGGCGTCGAGCGCACCGGACGCATTTCAAACAACTCCACTTCGATGCCGCGGCGGGCGCACTGCCACGCTGCTTCTGAACCGGCGAGTCCCGCTCCGATAATGCGAACTGGAGCGCTCATTGCGCTTTCTCCGCCAATCGGCGCAGCGCGTCATCCGTCAACATGAGGGGGAGCCACCGATCGCGAACCTCTGCTCCCAAGGATTTGTAAAGGTCGATCGCCTTTTGATTCCAGTCGATCACTTCCCAATGCACCCCATAGCAATTTTCCAGGAGAGCAATGCGCGCAACCGAAGCCAATAATGCTTTTCCAATTCCCCGGCTTCGATATTGCGGACGCACAAAAAGATCCTCCAGAAATAATCCCGGCCCCGCCCATGACGAGTAATAGCCAAAGAAAAGCGCGTAACCGGCTGCTTCTCCATCCCGCTCGGCAATCAGTGCACGAAATTTTGGGTTCGTCCCAAAACCATCTTTCGTCAAATCCGCTTCGGTGATCACGCAGAGATGCAACGCGCGCTCGAACTCCGCCAGTTCGCGGATCAAGGTTCGAAGCATAGGTACATCCTTAACGCTTGCAGGACGAATCAGAAGCATCAGCAAAAAGAATACATCACTAACCGACGTTTGATTTGACGCACCGATTTGAGCAGTCAGTGGCGTCAGTCGCGTTGACCGGATGGTTCATCTATTATTGAGAAGCTTCCTGAGCGGTTTGGAGGATTCGATGGCGCGTATCAGCTTGATTGGTCCGGAACCTGCACCTGAGGAAGTGAAAGAAATTTACGAGAAGGTTCTTCGCGGCAAGCCGGGCAATATACAGAAAGCGCTGGCCCACCGTCCCGAGATGCTGAAGAATTTTCTATCGTTCTATGCCAGCGTGGGTCGTTCTCTGGATCGGAAGCTTTACCAGCTGATTTATATCCGCGTCTCGTTGATCAACGGATGCCGCTACTGCACGCAACACCACTTAGCCTCGTCAAAGCGCGTGGGAGCTACGGCCTCAGACTGGACGGCGCTCAAGGCAGGAAACTATTCGCATTACAGTGAGAAGGAGAGGGCGGCGCTCACTTATGTCGAGAAGTTGACGCGGGCGCCGCACGAAATCACAGAAACGGATTTCGATCAGCTCAAGAAGAACTTTTCAGACCCCGAGATCGTGGATGTGCACATGCTCGCCGGGTTGGCAAACCTTACCAACCGTGTGACCGACCCGCTGGGCCTGGAATTGGAGTTTCCGGAAGAAAAGATTTAGGGCAGCCGCGGACTTACACGCATTTTCACTGATAACGCGAACCTTGGCTCATTCGTGTTCTGCATAATCCCTGGGCGAAGAAATCGAAGTTACAGAATCTCGCGTGCGTCTCCGATACGGCGCGTGACGCGCTCACGATCCAGATATTCGAGCAAAGGAATTGCATACTTGCGGGTTACCCCGGTTAACTCCTTGAACTGCGCAATGTCGATCTTCGGCGACTTCGCCTTGTACGCGGCTATCTGGCGGCGCAATGTCTCAAGCGCGCTGCGATGAAAAACCAGTTCGTTGGAGATTTTTATCAATACTTTATCGCGCAACAACAGAGTCACAATTTTCTGCGCCCGCACTTTATCGATTTTGAGGCCGGGAAGCACTTCTTGCAATGCAGGAACTTGCAATCCCGACGAGGCGAACGCGTCCTCGATTTTATTTTTTGATTCGGCCTCTTCATCTTTCATCACCACGCCCTGCCCCGGCAGGCGCAGCAGGTCTCCGGCGACTTCGATTTTCTTGTCACAGACCAGTATGGATGCGACCGCTTCGAAGACTTCCGGTGTCGCGTCAACCTGTGCTCGTAGTTCTTGTTTGCTGACCCCACCGACGAGAGGATTCTTCTTATGAAAGGCCGCGGATGCACTCAGGACGTGCGCTTTCAAGGCTTCCAGCGCAGGCGTGTGCAGGAACAGTTCTCCGACTCGCGCCACTGAAGCTGTGCTCACTGATTGGGCCAGTTGCGTTTCGATCACATTCCTCGCCCACCCGGTTTCAGCGACCAGTCGAGGGATGGAGATTCCGTGGTGATGCCGCCGAGCGATCCGTGCTCGCAGAATCGCTTCCGCATCGGCCCCGGCAAGAATGTTCAGGAAGTTGCCAGGACCCGACCTGCGCGGGATGGGAGCCGCATCCAGAACCACGCCACCTCCAATGGTCAGCACAGGCGAGAATTGGCGGATGATGAACCGGTCTCCAGGCAGAAGCAGCGTGGCTTCCGGCAACTTAAGGCGCGCGAATGCGTGCTGGCCGGGTTCTAGTTGCAGCGATCCCTTCGCGCCCTTGGTTAAGGCGGAATCCGATTCGTTGCGCTCGTGCAGCACAACCTCGGCGACCGTTTCCATCGTGTAGGAGTGAAAATGCACGCGGGCGCGATTTTTCAAGGCGCGCGGCGCCGAAGGCAACAAGTGCAGATCCACATCGGCGATCCGCGCTGTTGCGAAAGTTCCCACAGGAGCCAGCGTCATCCCCCGGGCCAAGTGGTCGGTGCTCACGCCGGTCAAATTCAGAGCAGTGCGTTGACCTGCGACTGCGGCATCGGATGTTCGTCCATGCACCTGCGTGCCCCGTACGCGCACGCGACGGCCTGTAGGAAAGACCTCCAACTCATCCTCGCGGCGTATGGTGCCAGCCACCAGAGTTCCAGTGACGACCGTTCCGAAACCCTTCATGGTGAATACGCGATCGATCGGCAACCGGGCAATTGCATCAGGATTACGTGGCTGCACCTCGCCTGCGGCGGCAACCGTCGCGCGCTTCAGTTCCTCCGTTCCAGCGCCTGTGAGTGAGCTGACTGCGATGATCGGCGCCTGGGATGATTGCAGGAATGTGCCACGCAGAAATTCTTCCACCTCGAGCCGCACAACTTCGAGGGTCTCGGCATCGACCGCATCGGACTTGGTCAGCACCGTGATGCCGCGCTGGACGCCGAGCAATTGCAGGATGTCGAAATGCTCCCGCGTCTGAGGCTTGATCGCCTCATCCGCCGCAATCACCAACAACACCAAATCAATTCCGCCCACTCCAGCCAGCATATTGCGCACAAAGCGCTCGTGGCCGGGAACATCGACAAAACCCAAACGCAACGTCTCACCGTTGGGCGCGGGCAAGTCCATGTGTGCGAAGCCGAGGTCGATTGTGATGCCTCGGCGTTTTTCTTCCTCAAGCCGGTCGGCATCGATCCCGGTCAATGCCTTCACCAGCGCGGTCTTCCCATGATCGATATGGCCTGCCGTTCCTACAATGATGGATCTCATCTGGCTGAAATCTTACCGGAAATTTTTCAGGAGTGTAGGGGCGAAGCCGACGTGCTGGTCCGGTCTGGAGTGCTCGTGGAATTTGATTTGCTTCAAGTGCCCCTAGCTCCTATTGTTTCAGACATGGCCATGTCCGCCGCGCTCGGATTTCGGCTTCATACGGGTTGGGCGGCGCTGGTTGCGCTTGCGAGAGAACCGGACAGGTTCAAGATATTGCTGCGTCGCCGTATCGAGTTGCTGCCGGTGGGGGATTCGGTACCACGTTTTGTCTACCACGAAGCGTCAAAGCTCACGGCGTCGGAAGCCGTACAGTTAGTCCATTGTGCTGAGGATGCGTCTCAAGAAGCCACTCGAGGCGCCGTTCAGGAAGTTCTCGATCATCTGCGGGGGCTTGATTTCGCGGCTCAAGCAGCAGGAATCCCTTCCGGTTCGAGGGCCGTTCCCAAAGACCTCTCGACGGTGCTTCGCTCGCATCCTATGATTCACAGTGCGGAGGGGGCATTATTCCAGCAGGCTGTCATTTTCGCTTGCAAGATTTGCGGATTGGAGGTGATTTCTGCGCACGAGCGGGAAGTCTGGCGGAGTGCGGCCGCCGCGTGGAACTTGAAGGAAACGGGCTTGCGCAAGCAAATCGATGCGTTGCGGCAGTCTGTGGGTGCCCCGTGGGGTACCGATCAGAAGACGGCCGCAGCTTTCGCATCGTTGGCCCTGTGGCCCGGTCGCCGCCCAACAACTTGGCCGAAATATTCCCCGAAAGATGGCGGTTAAGGCCTATCCAGCAGCCTTTCTAAATGCGACAATAGAACTTCCCCATGACCACCTCCATGACCTCTGCTTTTTCTCCGGAGACCATCCGGCAGCACGGCCTTACTTCCGAGGAATACGAAAAAATTAAGCAGCTTCTCGGGGGGCGCGAGCCCACCCTGACGGAGCTTGGCGTCTTCAGCGTGATGTGGAGCGAGCATTGCTCCTACAAATCGTCGCGTGTGCACTTGAACCGCCTACCCACGCGGAGCAAACGAGTGCTGCAGGGGCCGGGGGAGAATGCGGGCATCATCGACATCGGCGATGGATGGGCGTGCGCGTTCAAGATTGAATCGCATAATCACCCTTCGTTTATCGAGCCATTTCAAGGGGCGACGACAGGGGTGGGAGGAATCCTACGGGATATTTTCACCATGGGAGCCAGACCGGTTGCGGTGATGGACTCGCTGCGCTTCGGCCCGATTCGCGAGGAGCGCGCGGCCTCGGCCGCTACGGCCAGGCTTCGCCCTAGTCGGACAGCCGAGGCGGCTGTCCCTACGCAAGCCGAGATTCATCGGAATCACTCCATTCTGGAGGGCGTGGTAAGCGGCGTGGCCTCGTATGGCAACTGCTTTGGGGTGCCCAACCTGGGCGGCGAAACCAAGTTCGAGCCGTGTTATTCCGGCAATCCGCTGGTGAACGCTTTTGCCATGGGGCTGGTTCGCAAAGAAGAAATTTTCTACGCGCGTGCCGCCGGCGAGGGCAATCCGGTGATTTACGTTGGAGCCAAGACGGGACGCGATGGCATCCACGGCGCGACCATGGCAAGTGAGGAATTCAGTGAGGCGTCGGAAGCGAAACGTCCCAATGTACAGGTCGGCGATCCGTTTCTGGAGAAGTTGCTGCTCGAAGCTTGCCTTGAAGCCATGCAGACAGGCGCTGTTGTCGGCATTCAGGATATGGGAGCGGCGGGACTGACCTGCTCCACCTGCGAGATGGGCGCGCGCGGGGGAGTCGGCATCGAGATTGAACTGGATCTCGTGCCGCAGCGGGAAACTGGCATGACTGCGTACGACATTATGTTGAGCGAATCGCAAGAGCGCATGTTGCTGGTCGCGCAGAAGGGCCGTGAACAGGAAGTCTTGCGCGTTTTTGAAAAATGGGGGCTCGATGCAGTAGAAGTGGGCAAGGTCACGACCGATAACAAATTGCGGGTGCGACAGCACGGCGAGGTTATGGCGGAGATTCCGAATCAGGCGCTTACGGACGACGCGCCAGTGTATAAACGTCCGCTCGCACGGTGGGAGCCTCCGGTGCCGCGGGAAATGCCGGAACGAATTAAGCTCGGAGGCTGCGCCGACTTCACGCAGAATCTGAAGCAGCTTCTGGCCAGTCCGAATATTTGCGGCAAGCGCTGGGTGTGGCAGCAGTACGATCACATGGTGCAAACCAACACGGTGGAAGCGCCGGGCGCGGGCGATGCCGGCGTGATTCGTATAAAAGGGTCGCGCCGGGGACTGGCAATGGCGCTTGATGGCAACGGACGATGGTGTTATCTCGATCCGCGGCTGGGTGCGATGCATGCGGTGGTCGAGGCTGCACGCAAGGTGGCGTGTTCGGGCGCAACTCCGGTGGGGGCTACCAATTGCCTTAACTTCGGTAATCCTGAGAAGCCGCATATTATGTGGCAGTTCTCGCAGACCATCGACGGCATCACGAAAGCGTGCGAGGAGCTTGAGATCCCCATCACTGGTGGCAATGTGAGCTTTTACAACGAGACGCTGGGCGAAGGCATTTATCCCACGCCGGTGCTTGGAGTGGTGGGGATTCTCGACGACGTACGCAAAACTGCGAGGCTGCATTTTGCTTCAGCCGGTCGCACGATTGTGCTATTGCGCACTGGGGAAGCAGCCGATATCACCGATGTAGAGAGTGAGTTCGGATCGTCGGAATATGCGAAGGAGATTCTGGGGGCAGTGTGGGGATATCCTCCGGAGCTCGATTTGCAGAAAGAGGCTGCGCTGCAGGGAGCGGTCATTGAAGTGATCCAGCATGGGCTGGTGGAATCAGTGCATGACTGCTCAGACGGCGGATTGGTTGTCGCATTGGCGGAAAAAGCCTTTGCGAAGGGCGTGGGTGCGCGGGTGAATCTGGCGTCAAACGGGCTTCCGGCGGAATTTGTGCTGTTTGGAGAAGATGCGAGCCGAATTGTGGTCTCTTGCGACCGGGCTGAGCTCGCGCGAATCCAACAAGTAGCAGAGGAATATGGAATCGCGGCGGATGTGCTGGGAGAAACGATTCCGGAGCGATTGGAAATTTCTCTCGACGGACAGGAAGTTGTGTCCACTTCTGTTTCGGGCTTGAGGGAAGTTTACGAATCGGCGCTGGAGTCAGCTTTGAGGACCGATCCGGAGTTAGTGGCGGCTGATTGAACTCGCTGTTGGCGGAAATGCCGGGTACAGAATGTTGAATAGTGATAAATTTCACGATGAGTGCGGGGTGGTGGCGATCTACGCTCATCCTGAGGCGGAGAAGCTCGCTTACCTGGGGCTGCATGCATTGCAGCATCGGGGGCAGGAATCGGCGGGAATTGTTACCTCCGATGGATTCACCTCACGCGTGCACAAGTCGATGGGGCTGGTGGCCGACATTTTTACCGAAGAAGTGCTGTCGCAGATACGGGGCACGCTGGCGATCGGGCATACGCGTTACTCAACCGCGGGCGATTCGGCGCTGCTGAATGCGCAGCCGATTCTGGTGCAGTCGAATAAGGGATCGATGGCGGTGGCGCACAATGGGAACCTGGTGAATGCGGTGGATGTTCGGAGCCGGCTGGAGCGTCAGGGCTCGATTTTCCAGACAAACAGCGATACCGAAGTGATCGTGCACTTAATTGCGCTTTCACGGGAGCACACTTTTCCCGAGGCAATCGCTGACGCGCTAAGGCGTGTGGAAGGGGCGTTTTCTCTGGTCGTGATGAGTCCGGACCGGATCATTGCGGCACGCGACCCGCGAGGATTTCGGCCGCTGGCGATGGGACGCATTCCGGCGCTGGAAGGGCAGAAGCGCGACACGATTGTTTTCGCTTCGGAAACCTGTGCCTTCGATCTCATCGGCGCCACCTACGAGCGCGACGTGAAGCCGGGCGAATTGGTTGTGGTTGGGCCGGAAGGAATTACTTCGCGGTTTTATGCGGCACCTGCACCACAGTCGAGCTGCATCTTCGAGCATGTTTACTTTTCGCGACCGGACAGCGTCGTATTTGGCCGCGCCGTGCAGACCAGCCGTGAAGAGTTGGGACGGCAACTGGCGCGGGAAGCGCCCGTGGAGGCTGATCTGGTGGTCCCCGTGCCGGATTCGGGTGTAACGGCTGCGGTGGGCTATGCGGCGGAGAGCGGCCTGCCGTTCCGCTTTGGCCTAATCCGCAACCACTACATTGGTCGAACATTTATTGAGCCCAGCCAGAGTGTGCGCGATTTTGGGGTGAAGCTAAAGCTGAATCCGGTTCGGGCGCTCCTGGAAGGCAAGCGCGTCGTGCTGATTGACGATTCGATCGTGCGCGGCACAACCAGCCGGAAGATCGTGCGCATGATACGCAACGCGGGGGCCAAGGAAGTGCACATGCGCATCTCGTGCCCGCCAACGATTTCGCCGTGCTACTACGGGGTTGATACTCCGTCGAAGAGTCAACTGATTGGCGCCAACAAGTCGGTGGATGAGATTCGCGAGTACATTCGCGCGGACTCGCTGGCTTACTTGTCGCTGGAGGGACTTAAGAAAGCCTGCGGCGAGGGCGAAAAGACTACTTATTGTTCGGCTTGCTATACCGGCAAATATCCCACCAACATTGTGGACGTCGAAGACATTCAGCCGGCGTCGGTCCAAACATAGTTCGGCCCGCTATTTCCGCGCCTGTACTACGCGCGGGATCGATTGCAGATCTGGCCGGATTAGAACTTCGCTCCAATCCTGCAACATTAGCTGCACCTCTTCTGAAATCGTTCCACTGATTTCCATCACCAGCCATCCGCCGGGTCTGAGCGCGGCATAGGCTTGTGGAATTAATCGCGCGATCACTTCGGTGCCAGCGGGTCCGGCGAAAACAGCATTGCGCGGCTCGAACTTGCGGACTTCGAGTTGGACCGAATCTATTTCAAATTCCCCGACGTAGGGAGGATTGGAGACGATTAAGTCGAAGGAGTTGTTCTCAAATCCAGCGAGCAGGTCCGCTTCGCGGAATTGAATGCGGGATTCGAGTTGATGGCGGGCGGCGTTCGCACGGGCGACTTCCAGCGCAGAAGCGGAGGTGTCAGTTGCATAGATTTCGGCTTGGGGCAGTTCTTTGGCAAGAGCGAGGGCGATACATCCCGAACCGGTGCCGACATCAGCGATGTGCAAGGCACTGGCGGGCAGGAGTGCCCTCCCCACAAGATCCAACACGGTCTCGATGACGTGCTCGGTTTCGGGGCGGGGGATCAGGACCGCGGGAGTGACGATGAGATCTATACCCCAAAATTCCTGACGGCCGGTGATGTATTGCGCGGGAACTCCGCGTTTGCGCTCGGCAAGTGCGGCCTCGTAGCGGCTGGCTTCGTCCGCGGTAAGGTCGCGTTCGGGATGGGCGAAGAGGTAGGCGCGATCGCAATCCAAAGAAAACATCAGCAGCAGTTCCGCGTTCATACGCGGCGAGGGAACTTGTTTTGCGGTGAGCTGAGCGATCGCGGAGGTGAGGGCTTGTTTCAGACGCACAGGTCTATTTCAACACAGAGGGCCAGGAACACGGGGCACCGCAAAGGCAGGACCGTTAAGCTAGGGCGATCTAGCCAGGAGAAAATTGCGGCGGGCGATTTCTGCATTGAGTATTGTGGCGAATGCGATCCATGCTGCGTAGGGAACAAAGGCGCCGGCGGCAGCGCGATCGACTTTGCGGGCGGAATTAATATAGGACAAAATTATTCCCTCAAGGGCAACTGCGTCGAGAAAAGCAGCAATGGGTCGATGTTGACCAAAGAAAAGCTTGGACCATTTGGCATTGGCGGCCAGTTGCGAAATCCAAAGGCGTAGTGCTTCGTTGCGGTGCCGGGAGGGAGCGGCGCTCCATACGCGCCATCCCGACCAAGCGATCAAAGCGTAAAGCGAAGTCCACACAACGGGGAAAGCCTTATCGGGAGGGGTAAAGTCCGGCTTGTCGAGCTGGCGGTACCAAGCATCGCGATTCCCTTTGCTGCAGCGGGAGCCATACCAGGCGGCGCCTGCGGTGGCAAGACCGAAGCCAGCGAGGGCGAGCAGAGAGCGGGATTTTTCTTTCGGCATGGCGAGTCGTTCGATTGGAGGAATCTTAGGTGCCAGATGATTCTAATTGGTTGCTCGATCCGCGTGATTTACTGCTGGGAATGCGGTCGTGGCAGACCTTCTCCGTGGCTATTTAAAATTCGTTCTATTTCAAATTCGTTGCAGCCAGCTGCCACTGATAGGTTAAGTAAATCATCTGGCCGATGTGGTGCTGCATATGGGCGGCGCATTGCACGACCATTTCGAGGCGATTTCTGGCGTCGGTGCCTATGCCCGAGTATTCCGCAGACCAATCTTCGGGGGACTGAGCGCGAATGGTCTTGAGGACCATAGCAACGGCGTCGTCGAAACGTTTGAATGCTACGTCTTTCGATGGAGGGTTTGGGTCGTTGAATTCGCGTGGGCGGTCGCGGACGTAGCCTGTGTTCGCAATCTGCGCGCCGATGTAGTAATTCAGGTTTCCGGTGAGATGCAGGACTAGGTGACCGAAACTATTGCCGTAGGGAAACGGCCTCTGCCAGAACTGTGCGTTGGTCAGCGGAGCAGCGAGCTCGCGGACGCGGGAGCTGTTCGCGGTGTAACGATCAGCGAGAACGGACGTGAGGGTTCTGTCGAGTGCCGGCATATTTCTCTCCCACCTCGCGGGCGAAAGCGCGCACGGTGTCCCCCTAAACTGCGGCTGGTGCTTCCTGCTTTCGTTTCTCGGCCTGGTAGTACGTGGTAAGCGCTTCGATCAGGGGCTGGAGTTTGCCATCCATTACAGCTTCGAGTTGGTGAAGAGTGAAACCGATGCGGTGGTCGGTGACACGGTTTTGCGGGAAGTTATAAGTGCGGATCTTCTCGCTCCGGTCACCTGATCCCACCATTGCTTTGCGCTCTTTAGCCAGCGCCTGCTGTTGTTTCTCCATTTCGATTTCGTAGAGGCGGGAGCGCAGCACGCGCATGCCTTTCTCGCGATTCTTGATTTGAGACTTCTCGTCCTGGCAACTGACCACCGTGTTGGTGGGAATGTGCGTGATGCGGACGGCGGAGTAAGTCGTGTTCACCGACTGGCCGCCCGGGCCCGAGGAACAGAAGGTGTCGATGCGCAGGTCCTTGGCTTCGATCTTGATGTCCACGTCTTCGGCCTCTGGCAGCACGGCCACGGTGACGGCCGAGGTGTGAACGCGTCCCTGCTGCTCGGTGGCGGGAACGCGCTGCACGCGGTGGACGCCACTTTCGTACTTGAGCTGAGAAAAGACGCGGTTGCCTTCGATGATGGCGATAACTTCTTTGAGGCCTCCGGCGGACGATTCGGAGGATGAGAGTACTTCGACCTTCCAGCGTTGAGTTTCGGCATAACGCGTGTACATGCGAAAGATTTCGGCGGCGAACAGCGTGGCTTCGTCTCCTCCGGTGCCGGCTCGGATTTCGAGGATGATATTTTTTTCGTCGTTGGGATCTTTGGGGAGCAGCAAAACTTTCAGCTCTTCTTCGATGGTGGCGACACGCGGTTCCAGTTTGTTGAGTTCTTCCTGAGCGTAGGCCCGCATTTCGGTATCCTTTTCTTCGGCGAGCATCGCCTTGCTTTCGGCTATGCCACGGGTTAGATCCTTGTATTCGCGATACTTGTCTACCACGGGCGCGATTTCGCTGTGCGCCTTGGCAGTCTTCTGGTATTTCGCCGAGTCGTTGACGATATCCGGGGATGCGAGAGCACTGGTCAGCTCCTCGTAGCGGGCTTCGATTTGGTCGAGTCTTTCAAACATCGAGTCCTCAGTTCTTGGTTCTCAGTTGCGGACTTCGATTCTCAACTCCGAGCTTAGTTCCCTGGAAGTTCCGCCCTCGGGCGTTGACTATTCTATGAGTTTTTACTGAGAATTGAGAATTCGGAACTGAGAACTAGTTTGGGGGGAAGTCCCCCCTCTAGGCAATCACCAATTCGCCGCCGTGATCTTTTTCCAGATTCATGGCTTGGTCGAGGGCGACGATGGCGCACTGGGCCTGCTGATCGGAGGGGGGCTGGGTGGTGATGCGCTGCAGCCAGAGGCCGGGAGCGGTCATTAAGGCGAAGAGCGAGCCGCGATGTTTGGCGGCGAAGCGAATGATTTCGTAGGAGACGCCCGCGATCACCGGCAGCAGCGCAATGCGCGAGGCAAAGCGCGCCCAGAACGTCGTGAAAGGCACGAGCATGTAGAAACCGATCGAGATCAGCATCACGGTCATCAAGAAGCTGGTGCCGCAGCGGGGGTGATAGGTCGAATATTTCTGGATGGCAGCGGTCTCGAGCGGATCGCCGTTCTCGAAAGCGAAGACAGTTTTGTGTTCGGCACCGTGATACTGATAGACGCGGCGAATATCGGGGAACAGGGAGACTCCCCAGATGAAGAGAAGGAACAAGATCAAGCGCACTGCGCCGTCAACCAGATTGAACACGATCTGGCCTCCGAGGGCAGGGTTCGCCTTCTTTAGTTCCGTGGCCGCCAGCAGGGGCAAGTACTTGTACATGAAAATGAAGAAAGCGAGCGAGAGGATGACGTTGGCGGCTGCCAGCCAACCGCTGATCGTGGCGGCTTTTTCGCGAGATTGAGATTTGGCGGATTGGGTGGAGGAATGGGCAAGGATAGGCTCCGCCCCGCTTCGCTTCGGCGGGACCGCCGAGGCGGCGGTCTCTACATGGTCTGTATCGTTCTGCATCACGTCTTCGAGCGCCACATTGGCCGAGAAGCGCAGGGCCCGGTAGCCAAGGCTCATGGCGTAACCGAGGGTCATGACTCCCCGGACGATTGGCCATGCCATCCATTTATGCTTGTCTGAGGGACGTTCGAGCGGTTCGCTCAGGGTGACCACTTCGCCGGAGGGCTTGCGGCAGGCAATCGCCCAAGCGTGCGGAGAGCGCATCATCACGCCCTCGAGGACGGCTTGGCCTCCGACCAGCGTCTCTTCGCCGCTTTCAAGAGCGGGCAAGAGCTGCACGGCCACCAGAAAACGCACGAGATTTCGCAGAGAACGCACGGTATTTAGATGCTCCTGACGGGGGAAAAGCACCAGATCATAGGGTACCACAGCCGTCGAGCTTCGCTCGGACTGGACAGCCGAGGCGGCTGTCCCTACATGCTTATCTCCGAGGGCTGCAGCAATTCCGTCGCGCCTTCGGCTATTCTCGGAAGGCATCCTAAGCAACGTATCAGCCAACATGAGAAAGCTTGCCGAAAGCTGCGAGGCGATTGCCGCCACCACCAAGAAGTTATTGAAGACAGGGATCGTCGCGGAATATTTAAAGTCGCGGACCCCGGACGAGGCGGCGGTGTCGGCGATATTTCTTTCCGGAAGGGCATTTGCCGCCTGGGAGGAGACCACTTTGCAGGTTGGCGGGGCGCTGCTCTGGCGGGTAGTGGCGGGACTTTCGGGAAAGGATGACGCTGCGATCACGGCCGCTTACCGGAAGCATGGTGATTTGGGTGCGGTGGCTGGGGAGGTTTTGGCGGAGGAGAACGGGCAAGGACTGGACGTCCTGGAAGTGAGCAAGATTTTTCGTGAGATCGCTGCCGCGCGCGGACCCGCGGCGAAGACGGTTCTGGTTCGCCATTTGCTGTCGCGGGCCACGCCCCTCGAAGCCAAATACATCGTGAAGATCATGACGGGGGATTTGCGGATTGGACTGAAAGAGAGCCTGGTCGAAGAGGGGATCGCCAAGGCTTACCGAAGCGCGCTCGCGGAAGTGCAGTGGGCAAATATGTTGCTAGGAGATATTGGGGAGACACTGCGGCTGGCGATCGAGGGCAAGCTGGGCGCGGCCAAGATGCGGATGTTTCATCCGCTGGGGTTTATGCTGGCGAGCCCCGTGGGGTCGGCTGAAGAAGGACTGAGTTATTTCGCTGAAGCCGCGGTAGAAGACAAGTATGACGGGATTCGGGCGCAGGCGCATGTTTCAGGCGGCGGAGTGAGATTTTTTTCGCGCACGCGAGATGAGATCACCGAATCATTTCCGGAGTTGCCCGAGGCGCTGGCAGGATTGCAGCAAGATGCGATTCTCGATGGTGAGATTGTGGCGTGGGAGTATCCGGCGGACGCGGGTCAGGCGCGAGAAGTAGTGGATGAAATGTTCTCTCAAGCCGGGGAGAAGAAAGCTGGCGGACTCGGCCGCGCGCGACCTTTCACGGCGCTGCAGCAGCGGCTGGGGCGGAAGAAAGTGAGCGAGAGAATGTTGCGGGAAATTCCTGTGGCGTACGTGGTGTTCGATGTTCTGTATGCGGGCGGGGAATTGCTGATCGATCGTCCCCTGCGCGAGCGGGCGTCGATACTCGATGGACTGATAGCAAGCAACGATTCTAAACCCAGAGCTGCGCAAGGGAAACTCGGCGCGCAGGGCAAATTGACATTTGAAAATGAGGAGGGAGCTTCTGCGGCTGGCATCATTCGAGCACCGGTGTGTCGAGCTGTGTCAGGCGAGGAATTAGAAATGTTGTTTGCGGCGGCGCAGGAACGGGGCAATGAAGGATTGATGATCAAAGATCTCGACTCAACCTACATGCCCGGGAAGCGCGGGAAGTCATGGCTGAAGATGAAACGCGAACTAGCTACGCTTGACGTCGTGGTCACTGCGGTCGAATACGGGCATGGTAAGCGCGTGGGCGTCCTCAGCGATTACACCTTTGGAGTCTGGGATACGGATAAAGACCGGCTGGTCAACATCGGGAAGGCGTATTCAGGACTGACTGATGTTGAAATAGCCGAGATGACGAAGTGGTTCCTGGAGCACACCATTGAGGATCAAGGATTCCGGCGCAGGGTCGAGCCGAAAATTGTGCTAGAGGTGGCTTTCAATAACATGATGGAGTCGGAACGGCACGAGAGTGGATATGCATTACGCTTTCCCCGAATTGTGCGGCTGAGGCCGGATAAGACGGCTGAAGAGGCGGATACCATTGATCGGGCGCGGGAGATATTTGAACGGCAGAGCCGGTGACTTAGTGGCCGTGGTGGTGGTGCTCTTCGCTCTCCTCTACCGGAATGACGCATCCATGGGCCACTTCACAGTCCACGTGCTCGAACTGGATTGTAGTGTGGTCGATGCGGAAGTGGCGATGGAGGCAGTCTTTCACGTCGCGCAGGATGCGCTCGCTCACCGACGGCGGGATGTCGGCAATGGAGATGTGGCAGGAGAGCGCGCGAGTCTCCGAGCCGATGCTCCAGCAGTGAAGGTCGTGCACGTCGTTGACCCCGTCGATGGAGCGGATGGCGGTCTCGACCAGTTCGAGCTTCACGCCGCGCGGGGTACCTTCGAGCAAGATGTTCAGGGTCTCGCGCACAATGCCGAATCCTGACCAGAGGATCAGGACGCCAATTCCGAAGGAGAGCGCGGAATCGATCCAGAAATTCCCGGTGACCAGAATGGCCCAGCCTCCGGCGATGACAGCGGCGGTGGAGAGAGTGTCGCCGACTTCATGCAGCAGCGCGCTGCGAATGTTGACGTCGCTGCCGGGGCGCCCGGCCGAGCGATAGAGCAGCAGGGCGATAACCCCGTTCATCACTACGCCGGTGGCCGCGACCCACATCATTACTGAAGCCTGGACGTGCTGGGGATGCTGCAGACGACGAAACGCCTCGTAGAAAATGAAGAACGAAACCGCAACCAGTGATACGGCATTGACCAGCGCGGCCAGCACTCCGGCGCGATGATAGCCATAGGTCTTAGTGGAACTGGCGGGACGCGAATGCAAATAGACCGCAACGAGGGACAGCAATAGAGCTAAGAAATCGGAAAGATTGTGTCCGGCTTCAGAGAGTAGAGCCAGGGAATGAGCGCGGATTCCGGCCACCACGAGCAGCATGATGTAAAGCAGCGTGACGGCGAGGGAGATCTTGAGCACGCGCTTGGGGCCGCTCCCGCCATGAACATGGAGGTGCATCTCTCTAATAAGTGTACGGGCGACAGAGGCTGGCTTCAAGCGGCCGCCGGGAAGGTCCAGTGGGGACTGATGAAGCACAGTCGACTTTGCTCGACCGAACAGCCGAGGACCATTGTTCCCACATGGGCGTTGCTCCAACCGGACGGTCGAGGCGGTTGTCCCTACATAGGTATTTCAACAATTTAGCGCTTGAAAAGGTTTTGCAGGTAGCGATCGTTATAAAGCGTGGTTGTACTCTGGATGAACTCCAGAACCTTGTACATTTTTTCCCGGGACTCGCGGCTCATTTCCTTGAATTGAACGGCCACTCCGGAGCCGGGATGGATTCTGGCGATAGTGCCTTCTGTGCTCAGGGTGCCATCATCGATTGAGAAAACCAGCTTGAGATTGGAGCCGGGGGAAAGGATGGCGCTGGTTTCCACGTAGCAACCGCCCAGACTAATGTCGATCAGGTTGCCGAAGATGGGACCGCCGCCAGCCTGAGGGTGCAATTCGATGGTAAGGCGGCATTTCATGCGGGTATGAAGCCGCTGATCTTTCTGGGTAGGCTGTTTTTGCTTTTCTACATACATACGGCGATCGGCCTGAGTGAGGAGTTGCTCGGCATCATTGCCATCGTCGGGAGATACGGCGACTCCCACGCTCAAGGAGAGAATCTCTTCTCCGCAAACATCGAAGCCGGCTTGTCGGGCGAGGGGACGAATCAGGTCTACCTTCTTGGCGGCAGCGTCGGCCTGCAGGCCGGGAGCAATGATCACAAACTCGTCTCCGCCCATGCGTGCCACGTAGTCATATTCTCGGCAAGTGTCTTTCAGGGCCTGGGCGAACAAACGCAATACGCGATTTCCCTCGAGGTGGCCGAAGCGGTCGTTAATTTTCTTGAAACCGTTCATGTCACAAACCATGAGGGTGAGCGGGGCTTTGTCGCGCTTGCAGCGGGCCAATTCGCGGTCGAGTTGCAGAAACAGAGAGCGCGCATTGGGCAAACCGGTCAGATAGTCGGTGGTTGCGGAGTTTTCCGCCTGCTGATATTTGAGTGCATTTTCGATGGCGAGAGCCATTTTTCCGCTGACTGCCAGCAGCAGGCGCAGGTGATCGGAGGTAAACGCGTCGCGCTCGGAGCGATAGAGGGCGAGAACACCGATCACGCCGTTTACGCCTTCCAAAGGCACGGCCAGGGCTGAACGCAAGGTGCTGAATTTGTCAGGGTCGTTCAGATAGCCGGGCTCAACCGAGGGATTGCCGTTCACAATCGCCTTTTTGTTCTGTGCAACCCAGCCGGAGAGTCCGTCGCCGAGGGGGATGCGCAAAGAAGAAAACAGGCGGTAGTTATCGCCATTTACATATTCCGGCATCAGCACGTCGTCGCGCAGGATGTAGATGGCGATGGCGTCGTAGGGAACCATGGGCTTGAGTTTTACAGAGAAAACCGACAGGGTTTCCCCAAGGCTGAGCGAGGCGCCCAGATCCTGGCTCAACTCAAACAGAGACTGCGCTTCCTGGCGGGCCGCGGCGATGGATGAGAGAAAAGTTGCCTCGCGTCCCGGGGCATCGGTGACGGCAGCGCTTTCGTATCCAGCAGCGGGCTCTTGTCCACGAGTCATCTTGAGTTCGGGGGGCAGGCCCAGGCTGCCGCCTTGCGCCGATTGGGCTAAGGCCAGATTCTCCAGGGTTCGATAACGGCGCTTGAGGACGTCCACCACCTTAGGATCGAAGGATTTGCCGGACTCTGCGATGAGGCGTTGCATGACTTCATCCAGCGGCATCGCTCGGCGATATTGCCGGTCGGAGGCAAGTGCATCCAGATAATCGACTGCGGAAAGAATGCGCGCGCCGATGGGAATCTCGGCGCCCTTCAGGCCGAAAGGATATCCGGATCCATCCCACTTTTCATGGTGAGCGCGCACGATCGGGACTACGGGATAAGGGAAGCGAACCCGTTCCAGAATTTCCGCTCCCACCACCGTGTGAATCTTCATCTTCTCGAACTCTTCCGGGGTCAGCCGGCCGGGTTTGGCGATGATGTGTTCGGGCACCGCCAGTTTGCCGATATCGTGCAGCAGCGCGGCGGCATGGAGGGCTTCCAAATCAGTTCCCGTCATGCCCAGTTCTTTAGCTACTTCGATGGCGTATATGCGAACGCGCTGCAAATGGTCGTGGGTGGTCTGGTCTTTGGCCTCAATGGCCAGGGCCAGAGCTTCAATGGTTCGCAAGTGCAGGTTGGCAATCTCTTCTACGTGCCGCTTTTCGTCTTCCAACTTTCCCAGATACAACCGGTAGGAACGATAGATGATGTACATCGCGGGAACGAACAAAAGCGAAGTTTCCCAGTTGAATTCGTGATTGAACCAGCCAATCGCTCCCGCGATTCCGGCACCCACCAGATAATAAGGGAAAGACCACAGATAGCAGTCGACCAGAATCTGCCGGAGCGGTTTCCCTTCGCTGAAGGAAATCACGGCGCCAATGCACCCCGCATTGGCGATGAAATACGTCGAAGCCGCAATGCACAAGAGCAGAGGGCGGCTGGCGATAAATTGATTGGCTAGAGCGTTGTGATAGACCAGGAACGCCAGAGCAGTGGAAAGCGACCCGGCACAAACGTTGAAGGTTAGCTGGATGGCGGAAGGCCGGTTGGGATAGAGAGTCTGGGCCAGCATGGAAATCGCGCCCAGCGTAAGCGCCTCGGAGTAGCTGAGCTCCGCAATAGCGACCAGGATGAACAGGAAGTTCACCGAAAGCGTTCCGGTAATGCCGGGTAAAGTGACTCGCAAACGCGAAGCCAGAATGGCTACGCCCAGATAGCAGATGAACTCGGCAATATTGTTGCTGCTCTGGTGAATCGCAGCTTCAAGAAGCGCAGCCATTCCAGCCACGATCACCAGGCCAATGAAACCCTGGGCACCGATGGGCAAGCCTTGCCACGAGTTTTTTCGCGTGGACATGGTCAACGACTTAGGGCGCGCCGCTGAGGCAGCGCACGCAGAGTACTCCCAAGCAAGGATAACCAGCTAACAGCTTTAGTAACAATGATTTGTAAGCGTCACGATACACTTCGGTAATGCTTAGAAGTTCCTCATCAAAGAGGTCTTGTCAATACAATGACTTGCAAGAATTACTGCGGATACTTGCGTGGCAGACGAGTTCTGGGACCACCAAGGTAATTACTCCTGAGGCTGCGAAGATTCCTTTCGCAGGCGAATTGGAAAGCATCCCCCCGGACTCTCAAAGGTCCGAATTAGTGCAGCGAGGTAGAATATTTCTAGTTTATGCGCACGGTTTTCGACATTTTCGCGCAAATCTTCCGCACGCTCTGGGCGCACAAACTGCGCTCGTTCTTGACCATGTTTGGTATCGCGTGGGGCGTGGGGTCGCTGCTTCTGCTGGTGGGATTAGGCGAAGGCTTCCGCTCCGGCAACAAGCGTGAATTGGCGCAGTACGGCAAAGACATCATGTTTATCTTCCCTGGGCGAGCGCCAGTGGTTGAGGGCAGCATGAATTCCGCGCGCAAATACTTGCTGACTTATCAGGATTATGTCGACGTCAAGACGGAAGCACCCCATGTGCGCAACGCTTCCCCGGTGCTCACCCGCAACGACGTGCGCGCGGTCAGCGAGTTTGCCAGCGCCAATGGCGAAATCGCCGGCGTGGAACCGCAATTCGGCGACATCCGTTACCTTCCGCTGAAGCAGGGACGCTGGCTGAACGGGGAGGACGAAGCGCAACGGCGCAATGTGATTGTCCTGGGGGATGAACTAGTAAAGAATCTGTTTCCGGGAAGGCCGGCGGTGGGCGCGTCGATTATTCTGAACGACATCAGCTTCGAAGTGATCGGGGCAGTAGAGCGCGTGGGTCGCGGTGACGATAACTCCACGAATATGCGTGGATACGTACCATACCACGTAATGGCGACCTTGTTTCCGCTGAAGGGCGAGAACCATGAAAATTCCATCTCGTTCATAAACTATCAGCCTCGTGTGACGGACGAACACATACTGGCGCAGGATGAAGTGCGGAAGATTGTTGCCCGCAATCACGGTTTTGATTTCCGCGACAAAGATGCCTTCGAGGGCTGGGATACCATTCAGAACTCTAAAGCGGTGGGAACGATCTTCGACGCTATGAACTTGTTCCTGGGGGCGGTGGGATTGGTCACGCTGGCTTTGGGCGCCATCGGCGTGATCAACATTATGCTGGTGACGGTTAGCGAGCGTACGCGAGAGATCGGATTGCGTATGGCCCTAGGAGCCACGCGGCGCAGCATTCTGGCTCACTTTTTTCTGGAAGGGATCATCCTTACCTTGTTCAGCGGCCTGATCGGGATGGGATTGGCCGCGGCCCTGATGGCGATTCTGGGCACCCAGCAAGGACCGGGAGGCTTCGATCCCCCGAAACTGGTGGCGTCGACGGCGATTTTGGCGATTGGCAGCCTCACGCTGGCGGGCGTGATCGCAGGGCTTTATCCCGCGCGCAAAGCCGCCAGGCTGCAACCGGTGGAAGCGCTGCGGCAAGAGTAAGAAAAGGGTTCGGCAGAGAGAAAATGTTTCGTGATTTGCTACAGGAGGCGTATGGCGCGATGCGGCACAATCGCCGCCGCACCGCTCTCACGATGTTGGGAATGGCGTGGGGCATTGCCACGGTGGTAATGCTGCTGGCCTATGGCAATGGCTTTGGACGGGCTTGCGAAGCCATCTTCGCCAACTTTGGCACCAAGCTGATGATCTTGGCGCCCGGCCGCACCTCAATGCAGGCTGGCGGCCAGAAGGCGGGCATGCAGATTCGCTTCACCATGGAAGATGTGGATACACTAACCACGAACCTTCCTCAGATCACCCACATCACTCCCGAGGTAGACAAGCAGGCCAACGTACAGTTCGACACGCGAACCTTCACCTTTGACGTTAGCGGAGATTATCCCAACGTCGATTCCATTCGTGCCTTGAAACTGGGAACCGGGCGCTTTTTCAATGCGCGGGACGAGATGCAGCGGGCTCGCGTCGCGGTCATTGGTTCCGAAGCCAAAGAAAAGCTGTTTTCCGGCCGGAACGCGCTAGGCGAGAGAATCCGCATTGATGGCCTTAGCTTCGAAGTGGTCGGTATCTTGCACGCTAAGATGCAGGAAGGCGAGGATGACATTAACCGCACGATATACGTCCCCTTTACCGCCATGAGCGATTTGAAAGACACTCACTACCTGGATTCGATCTGGTTCAACTACGAAACACCGGATTACCAAAGACTGGAACAGTCAGCACGCGCAGTCATGGCCACCGAGCATAAGTTCAGTCAAACCGACCGGCGCGCCGTACGCGTGTTTAACCTAATGGAGCAGGTTCACCAATTTGAGGTAATCACCATCGGCCTGAAAATACTCCTGGGATTTATCGGCACGCTGACGCTCGGCATCGGGGGCGTGGGGCTGATGAATATAATGCTGGTCTCCGTGACCCAACGCACTCGTGAGATTGGTGTGGAGAAGGCGCTCGGAGCGCGTCGCGGACATATCCTGCTTCAATTTCTCGCCGAAGCCCTCACCATTACTTTTATAGGCGGAGCACTGGGAATCATTCTGGCATATGCGGTGTCGCTCTCAGTAGGACGACTCACTCTGTACAGCGCAATGGCTAAGAATGCAGAGGCAGGCGACATTCGTCTGATTATCGCGCCTGGCACATTGATCGTCGCCACACTTATCCTGACGGCGGTAGGACTGATCAGCGGCATGGTGCCTGCCGTCCGTGCCTCGCGCCTGGACCCGATCGAAGCGCTGCGATACGAATAACCAAGTTGCACATATCTGATGACATCGAAGGAAACCAACGGACGATGTTCCGATTGCGTCTACCGTTGCGAAATCGGTTCTTTCACTGCTCAACGGATTCATCGTGCATAAACTGTCAGCCGCCCTCCTGGTATTGATTCCAGTGTTCGCTTTATCGAGTTTCGCGCAGGAGACTGTTTTCGACGTTCCCAGCCCTGGTATTCTGGATAAGGGAAAGGTTTACGGCGAACTTGATGGAACTGTGCGACCGGTGGATCCGGCTTCTACTTTCGAGCCTCGAGTGGTGATGGGCTTGGGCCATCGCATTGAGGCGGGATTAAATTTAGTTGGCGCAGGCATACCTTTTTCAGGGCAGATCATCATCGCTCCCACAATAAAATGGCGGCTCTGGGATGGCGGCAGCTCGGGTTGGTCCTTCTTCACTGGTGACGATGTATTGTTTCCGGTGCGCCAGGGAAACTACAGCGCTGGCAATTACTTCTACGCTGAGTTCGCAAAGGTATTTCACGGCAAAACGCGAATTGGCTTTGGTGGATATGACGTCAGCAAAAAAGTGGTGGCGCCGGTGCAGCGCGCCGGAGGACAGTTCACGATCGAGCAGCCGGTGAATCAGCGCGTTACTTTTGCCGCTGAGTGGACCACGGGCAATAACGACGCGGGCTATGCCACGCCCGGCGTGATCGTAAAGGCCACTTCCAAACTTACTCTTTACGGTTGCTATCAAATCGGCAACGCGGGAGTGACCAGAGGAAACCACCAATTGCTCTGGGAACTAGGCTACAACTTCAACTGAACGAATACCGACTAATCTGTCCCCACAAACGGGGTTCTATTGCTCAATCTGCCTCACAGAATTCGGCGGCAACCTACCGGAAATGACACTCATCCAACACGCACTAGCACGGACTAGTAAACCAGCACTAGAACGCTCTAGTAAACAAGCACTGGCGCGCACTAGTATAAGGAGTTCTTAATGGTGGGAAAGAACACAGCAGTTTTCGGAATTTATCAGACACAAGCGGATGTTGAATACGCAGTGGATACGCTGCGCGCGGAAGGCTTCCGCAACACCGATGTGTCTGTCCTGGTTGCCGAGAACAAGGGCACAAAAGATTTTGCGGTTGAGCAGAACACAAAAGCGCCTGAAGGCGCGGCGGCCGGGGCCACAACCGGCGTCGTAGTCGGCGGAGTGCTGGGGTGGCTGCTCGGAATCGGTACCCTCGCTATTCCTGGGATAGGTCCATTTATCGCGGCCGGGCCGATCGTGGCGGCATTGGCCGGTGTGGGTGTTGGCGGCGCGGTTGGAGGAATTGCTGGTGCCCTGATTGGAATGGGAATTCCGGAATACGAAGCTAAACGTTACGAAGGACGGATCAAAGAGGGCGGCATCCTGCTGTCCGTGCACTGCGACGATCGAAATTGGATCGCGAAGGCGAAACAGATTTTGGAACGCACGGGCGCGCAAGACCTAGCCTCGGCGGGCGAGGCTACAGCCGATTGGCAGAAGAGCGACAAGCCATTGCCGCGGGCCAGTTGATGCCGTCCGTTTTACTAATTTTGTACGAGAGCGACGCCAGTTTCGAACTGAAACGCCGGGAATGGTTGCGCTGATTGTTATGGACGATCTTGGTTCGGAGGAGAGGAATTATGAAGAAAACTTTTTTCATCCCAATGCTGGGGGTCGCACTTTCGGCCGCAATGTTCGCGCAGGACAATTCCGCGACGCCACTGTACCCCACCTCTCCTCATCCAGCGCAGCCGCCGGCGACAGGCCAGGACGCGGCGCCGCAACAGATGAACCAGAATACAGGGCAGAACGATCAGATGCCGGTCTTCCGGGTGAACGTGTACGCGCGCACCACGAAGGCTGTGAATTACCGACACCGCGGAGGTTCCACGACGGTGGATTTTCGCGGCACGGAACTGATGCCTGAAGTAGCAGGGCGTGCGAAGGTTGACGGCAAGGCTGGGCGCCTGGCCATCAGCGCAGAACTCACTCACCTTAAGCCTGCCAGCAGTTTTGGGGGACAGTACCTAACGTACGTGTTGTGGGCAATCACACCCGAAGGTCGAGCGGTTAATTTGGGCGAAGTTTTACCTGGAGACAACGGCAAGGACAAGATTGATGTCACTACCGATCTGCAGGCATTCGGCATGATCGTGACCGCAGAGCCTTACTACGCGGTTACGCACCCGAGCAATAAAGTTGTTGCGGAAAACATTCTTCGCCAAGAGACCAAGGGGTTCGAAGAACCGATTGACGCGAAGTTCGATGTACTCGAAGGCGCGCAGTACACCATCGATGTGCCTGCAGAGCAGCTTCCATCTACCCAGGCGGATGCCCGCGTGCCGCTGGACTTGCTCGAAGCGCGAAACGCAGTCGCTATCGCGAAAGCGGCCGGCGCCAAGCAGTACGCGCCCGACAGTCTGACAAAAGCCGAAGATATGCTGCAACGCGCCGAGGATTACTACCAGCGCAAGCAGGGCCGCACTCCAATCGGTACGGCGGCGCGAGGCGCGACCCAAATGGCGGAAGATGCGCGCGTGCTGACGCTGCGCCGCAAAGAACAAGAGCGGCTGGAGGCTGAAAGACGCGCTACCCAAGAGGCACAGGCGAAAGCCGAAGCCGACGCTAAAGCGGCGCAGGATCGAGCCGCGCAGGCTCAAGCCCAATCCGATGAAGATACACGCCGCCGTGCCGAGGCGGAACAGGCGCGAGCCGAAGCAGAGCGGCAGCAGGCCGCCGCTCTGGCCCAGCAACAACAGGCGCAGGCTGAGTCTGAAGCAGCGCAGCGGGCCGCGGAAGATGCGGACCGTCAACGCCAGGAAGCGATTCGGCAAAAAGAGGAAATGCGTGCTCGCCTGTTGGCACAGCTGAATCAGGTACTGCAAACAAGAGATACGGTCCGGGGACTGATCGTCAGCATGCCGGATGTTCTATTTGATTTCAATAAATACACGCTGAAACCTGAAGCGCGGGAGCGCCTGGCAAGGATTTCGGGAATTGTGCTTGCGTATCCTGATCTGAAATTACAAATTGAGGGCTATACCGACTCCATCGGCAGCGACGAATACAACCAGACTCTTTCCGAGAAGCGCGCCGAGGCGGTGCGCGATTACCTTGTGAGCTCCGGAGTTGGGATGAATAATGTGGCAGCCGTGGGAATGGGGAAGGCTGACCCGGTCGCTAACAACGCAACGGCGGCGGGCCGGAAGCTAAACCGCCGGGTCGAGATGATCGTCTCAGGTGACGTGATCGGCACTTCGTTGACTCCCGGAGCTCCAGCCGCCAACGGCGAAGCGCCCCCGCCCAACAACCCGCAATAATCGGACGCTCGGCAGCGGCGATAGACGATGCTCCCGAGATTCGATTAGGAATCGTTTCGCAACGACTAGGCGGCGAGTATTCCGGTCAGCGCTCCTTCAAGCTGCAACAGCTTGCGCTTTAGATTGAGGCCGCCGCCGTAGCCGCAGAGAGTGCCGTCGGAGGCGATTACGCGGTGGCAGGGGACCACAATCGCGATGGGGTTGCGATTGTTGGCCATGCCGACGGCACGAAAGGCGTTTGGCTTGCCGACGGCGCGGGCTATGTCTGCGTAGGTGCGAGTTTCGCCATATGGAATCGCCAGCAGCGCGCGCCAGCAGGCTAGTTGGAAATCGGTGCCGCGCAGGTCAAGCGGGAAGGTAAAACGGCGCAGGTTCCCCGAAAAATATTCTTCGAGTTCGCTCACGTATGGTTGCAGCAGACGTGGGGAGTGTTCGAACTGGAAGCCCTTCTCTTCTTCGCGAAGATGGCGCGGGTTAGGACGGATGGACGGTTGTCCTGGCAATCTGGCGTCGAATTCCAGAGCGACTAATCCTTTGCTAGAGGCTGCTAGAAACAACGGGCCGACGGCCGAGTTCACGTTCGTGGTGTGAAGCGTTTCCATCGCAAGAACGATAACAGACCTCAGCGGTCGAAGCGCATCTAGTCTGCAAGCGGTTGCCACACAAAGCGTCGTGCCCTCCCCGAGCGTCGTGTTCGTCCGGAGTCTGATACTCACTACTCTGGCGCGCCAGCCGCGCCAGTTGACAGAAATCGGGTTTTAGCCCAAAGTGTGTGCGGCGTGCTTATGCCTTCACCTCTATCCCCATTTAAAGAAGGTCTGCTTATCATCGTCGCTGTCGTGCTGGCGCCAGTGCTGCTGGTAGGACTGGTCGCGATGGCGGCGGGAGATTGGCGGCAGGTCGGGGCTACGGCCGGGGGCGATCAGGTTCTGGTCAGTTCAGTCACGGCGCAGAAGAACGGTCTTCGCACGGCTTGGGTGCGCGTGGAATACAAAGAGCCCATCAAACTGCCGCAAGGAGGACCATTTGTGGAACTGCGGGCGCGGGTTCGCTTCAACTGTTCGAGTGGCAGCGCGGTGCCGAATTCGGAGTGGTTCTACTCGCGCGACCACGGGGGGAAACTTGTGGTCAGCAAGAAGACACATCGCGACGATCAGTTCGGGCAGATGGCGGAAGGCGGCTTTGGCGGAATGACGCAGGATTTTGTTTGTAAGCAGAAATAATCGCAGGAATAATTAAGGAAGCGAGCCAAGCGGCCGATTATTATTGCGCCCCCGCAAGGAACGCGACACTTCGCGCGGCTCGTCCAGATTGCCTTCGACTTCGCTCAGGGCCAGGCTCTCGCTGCGCGTAGAACGCTTGCTTGGAGTGATAATCTGACTCCTTCGTCGTTCGGATTTCCACAGCCCCACCACCTCGGTAACTTCTCTTCCACTACCCGTCGACGAGGCTTCCGTCATATGCTGATAGAGAAACGCAACAGGTGGCGGTGGCTGCCACTCCCTCGTTATGAATTCATTGGGTCTTTATTCCCTGGTTGCGGCGGGCAGCGCAGTTGTTCTCGGCACCTACGCTGTTTTGCGGCGCAAGCCCAAGGGGCCGGCAGAGTTGGAACGCGAACGGCGCACCTGGCTTGACCGCATCGGACGCATCACCGACGGCACGGTCATTGATGTCCAGGAAATGGCGGCCAGCGACGGGCATCACGCTGCGGTATTGCTCATCTACAAATATGACGTCGCGGGCGTGTCGTATGAGTGCTCGCAAGATGTTACCTACCTGCGTCAGTGGATCAACTTGCATTCTTGCCGGCTGGGGCTGCCAACATCAGTGAAATATGATCCGCACAATCCTGGAAACTCGATGGTGGTTTCGGAGAATTGGATGGGGTTGCGACAGTAGGGCGGTGGCCAGTGTGAAGTGGCCATCGAGAACCATGCACTTGCAGAGTTATTTTTACCGCTAATCATGACCGCTGAACGATGCCCTTCAGATCTGGTAATCGTCCTGGAAGAGCTCTTGCGGAGATATGTTTGGGGTCGATGTTCCCTCGTCGAGCGAGACGTCGGGCTCAGCGCCCAGTGCTTGGTGTGAGTGCTGCTGAAACTTCGCGCGCAACTCTTGCACTTCTGTAGCCAGCTTGATGATCACATCGGAGAGGGGGTCGCGAATGTCTTTGGGATCGGTAATCACCATGCGTTTGCCGTCGCGCAAAACGATGTGTCCGGGAACGCCGACGACGGTGGAATTGGCGGGCACACTTCGTAACACTACGGAACCTGCGCCGACGCGGCAGTTGTCGCCGATGGTGATGTTGCCGAGGAGCTTGGCGCCGGAGCCGATCGAAACATGATTGCCCACTGTGGGATGCCGCTTACCTTTTTCCTTGCCGGTTCCGCCAAGGGTTACGCCTTGGTAGAGCGTGACATCGTCGCCGATGACGGCTGTCTCGCCGATCACCGTGCCCATGCCGTGGTCGATGAAGAGACGCCGTCCTATCTCAGCGCCGGGATGAATCTCAATGCCGGTGAACAGGCGTGCTATTTGCGAAATGAATCTTGCCAGGAACCGCATGTGGTGGCGCCAGAGCCAGTGACTGAAGTGATGCGCCCAGACGGCGTGTAGACCTGGATACAAGCAGAGGACCTCGAAGTAGGAGCGAGCGGCGGGGTCCGATTCGAAGACAGCGGCAATATCCTCGCGTATCGAGTGGAAAAAGCTGATCATTGGGCGGTTCTCAGTTCTAAGTTCTCAGTAAACCTTCGGAATGCCACCTTCTCGGATTGGCGCTTACGCGGTGAGGGCTGAGAACAGGAAGCGAAAACTCTCTTTTTCTTCCTCATGAACGTAGCCCAGGCAGAGAAAGAGTGCAAGGACAAGAATCTGAGATCTAAGCACCGAGAACCGAGGTGTTGCTTAGCCGCCGGTCTGGAAACCGCCGCTGTGGGCGACGGTCATGCGGAGGTATTTGTAGGGATTGACGGGGGTATCGTTGATGCGTACTTCGTAATGTAGATGCGGCCCCGTGGAGCGGCCGCTGAGGCCGACGTAGCCAATTGTGTCGCCGCGGTGTACCTGCTGTCCGGGCGCGACCGCGAAGCCGGAAAGATGGCCGTAGCGGGTGGAGATACCGTGCCCGTGATCCAACATGATGGCTTTGCCGTATCCGCCCAAGAAGTCGGCGAATGTGACCACGCCATCCGCTGGGGCGATGATGGGATGACCATAGGTGCTGCCAATATCAACACCACTATGGAACGTGCCTTCTCCGTTGAACGGGTCGATGCGCTCACCGAAACTACCGGTGACCTGGCCATCGACTGGCCAGAGGTTGGGCGCGGAGTTGGCGCGGTACCAGTCGGCGGTGGTGGCGTTGCGAGTCATGCCCAGGCTAATGCCAACTGTAGCAGCGCCGGTAAGGGCGGAGTTACGCAGAGCGCTAAGTTGCTCCAGCGAAGAGGAGACGTCAGAATCCTGAATTTCCTGCTGCGACGCCGTGACCAGGCTGGGTTGCGACTTCAATCCGTATAGAGCGGAGACTTCACTGGCGATCGAGCCTAAAGAAGCGACCTGAACATCGCGCTCTCTGGCGACTTCTTCCAGCTTTGAATAACGATCTCTGAGCTGCTCTTTCTCGGTTCGAAGCTGGTTGTAATGCGAAACCTTGAGCAACATGCGCGTATAAGAGCTGGCAATACCGGTGAGGCTGAGAAATCCAATTGCGGCGCCGACTACGAACACATACAGGTAATGGACAGGAATGGATATCTTGCGCAGCTGCCCGTCGTCCCCGCGAGCCACAAATAGGATGTAAAAGCGCTTTTGCAAATGCTTTCCTTCTTCCGTTTCGAATGATCTCCCGCTTTTAAGATCAGGGTCGGAATTCCAGGCAAAGTCTGAGGTTCCAGAAAGCCTGTTCGGACAACCTGATGCTTCGGGCTACGCTTCCCATCTTGGGAATGGAAATCTTTTACGCGACCCTTTTTCTACCAGAACTAACGAGCAAGGGCAAAACACCCTGCCTGCAATCAATACAGAATGCAGAACTTAGCGCGTCCAAACTTCTCTCGGCCAAAGGTTTTATAACTACCAACTAGACGGTATCAAACTGGATTCCCCCCTGTCAACGACCGGACGGGGAAGTGAGAGGTTACTTAAGACGAGGTAATCAGAAACGGGGGACGCCAAGGTTACCGAAGCCGATGGGCAGTCGGGCTGGTGGCCAGGAGATCTATACGAGGTTCTAGTGCTTCGACGATGAAATCGGAGCTCGGGGAAGGCGGGAGCGGAGTCCGGTGGGCCTCGATTATATTAGTTGCCGTGACGATTGCGGAAAAAGCGTTGATCGCACTGATTCGCCAGAAAGCGAAACATGCGAAGAATTCTGTCATTCAGGCTGGAATCGGAGACGACTGCGCGGTGCTCCGACTTCCCAAAGCCAAGGATGTGCTGGTCACGACTGACTTTTCTCTGGAGGGAATCCACTTCCAGCGGAATTGGCATCCGCCGGAGTCGGTTGGGCATCGGTGTCTGACGCGAGGATTGAGCGACATTGCCGCGATGGGCGGAGATCCGATTGCGGCATTTCTTTCTCTGGCTCTGCCGCGAGACTTGCGGCAGAGTTGGGTTCGCGGATTTACGCGTGGTCTTATCGGTTTGGCGGCAAAGTATGATGTGACCCTAGCAGGTGGCGATACCGCGGAATCCCCGAATGGAATTTTGGCCGATATTGTTGTTGTGGGAAGCGCGCCCAAGGGGAAGTCTGTATTGCGCTCGGGGGCGCGGCCTGGGGACTTGGTTTACGTGAGCGGAGAATTGGGGGGCTCGGCGGCTGCAGTCTTGGAGATGCGGAAGATGCGGAAAGTGAACCTACGAGAATATGCGCGGCATTTTTTCCCTGAGCCCCGAGTCAGACTGGGTCGCATTCTGCGCGAGGAAACCCTGGTTTCCGCGATGATCGATACCAGCGACGGACTCTCTACCGATCTGGCGCATATCTGCGAAGAAAGCGGCGTGGGAGCGGAGATCGAGGAAGAACTTATCCCTCTCGCCAATGTTGGCAAGCCCGGGCGGGAAGTGGATCTGCAGTTGGCGCTGCACGGCGGAGAAGACTACGAACTATTATTTGCGGCATCTCGCAGTAAGCGTGTTCCTTCTCGCATTGCGGGCGTAAGCATCACGTGTATCGGGCGCATCACACGCGGACGGAAGATTTTCCTGACGAACCGGAACAACGTCCGCCGCGAACTTAAGCCGCACGGATGGGAACATTTCCGCAAATAGCCGGGTACTTTCGTCACCGGTCATCATCTATGTCTATATCCTGGCAGCAATAAACGGGACTAAAGTGGGAGAATGTCGTCCCCTAGAATGTCCTGTATCAACGTCGTGCTTGGCTTGCTGGTGATCTTTGCTCTTGCCGCATCAGCGGCGGTCGCTGCCGACAAGAAGGAACCTCCTCCGCCGCCAGCGCACGCCAAGGCTCCTGTGCCTGCTGTGACCGATGAGTACATCCACAAGGAGTTTGGTGATAACTGTTCGCTGCTGCCTGGGCCTGCGCAGTTTGTCGGCGATCTCGACGGCGACGGAATCGATGATCTCGTAGTCGCCGGCCGCTGCAAGAACCCCATGGCCGACCAGGCAGAATACCGTTTTCGAGTGGCCGATCCGTATGACAGCTTTCTGGGGTTCGGCGACGTGAAAATCACATCAACATTCGCCTCGGACGTGCCCGATCGCAAAGGCCTGTGTCTGTTGATCGTTCACGGGGTCGGGCCGGAAGCTTGGCGCTCTGATAAAGACAAACCGAAGTTCCTGCTGATCAACTTACCCTTTAAGACACTCAGCGTGAAGCGGTTAGCAATGAAGAAAAGAACCATCCTTGGAATCTACATGGAAGAACAGGGCGAGGGCGAGCAAATGTCTTCGGTTCTTTTCTGGGATGGGAAGAAATACCGCTACCAGTTGCTGGGCTCTACGATGGAGTAAATGTCGCACGCTCTCGTCTGCTCCAAGCCCGCGGGGAATGAGTTTTCTTGACTCTGCTGTGGCCGCCAGTTTTGGCCGAGCTGGTCATGGCGGAACGAACCACCCGTCCCACCCGCTATAATCCTTCCGCCATGAATCTCGAAGAAAAAATTGCTGAACTGAAGAAGCGTAATCACCTTGCCGAAGAAGGCGGAGGCGAGAAGCGCCGGGAGCGCCAACACAAGGAAGGCAAAATGTCGGCGCGAGAGCGCATCGAGTTTCTGCTCGACGACGGTACTTTCGAAGAGACCGACAAGCTGGTTACTCACCGCTGCAGCGACTTCGGCATGACTGAGCAAAAGCCGTATGGCGACGGCTTTGTGACTGGCTACGGGCGGATCGAGGGTCGGCTGGTGTATGTCTTCGCGCAGGACTTCACGGTTTTCGGCGGCTCGCTATCAGAAACGAATGCGGGAAAGATCGTCAAGATCATGGACCTGGCCGCGAAGATGGGCGCGCCCGTGATTGGGTTGAACGATTCGGGGGGAGCGCGCATTCAAGAGGGCGTGGCATCGCTGGCCGGGTATGCCGACATTTTCCTGCGCAACACCCTGTACAGCGGGGTGGTGCCGCAGATTTCGGCGATCATGGGCCCGTGCGCGGGCGGTGCGGTGTATTCGCCTGCGATTACCGACTTCGTCCTGATGGTAGATAAGACTTCTTACATGTTCATCACCGGGCCGGATGTGATCAAGACGGTGACGCATGAGGAAGTCACCAAAGAACAGCTCGGCGGGGCGATGACGCACAACGAAACCTCCGGCGTGGCGCACTTTCTGGCGCACGACGATGCTGAGTGTTTGTCGATAGTGCGCGAACTTTTGAGCTTCGTGCCTTCTAATAATCTGGAAGACCCACCGCACAAGCCCTGTACCGATCCCGCTGAGCGCAATGACGCCCGCGCCGATGCCGAGCTTGACCAGATCGTGCCCGCGCAATCGAATCTGCCCTATGACATGAAGGATGTGATTCACGCCGTAGTCGACGACGCGTATTTCTTCGAGGTGCAAGAGCATTTCGCGAAAAATATCGTTGTCGGATTCGCACGGCTGGACGGCCGCTCCGTGGGCATAGTCGCCAACCAGCCGGCAATGCTGGCGGGGACACTCGACATCAATGCGTCAATCAAGGGCGCGCGCTTCGTGCGCTTCTGCGACTGCTTCAACATTCCGCTGGTCACGTTTGAAGATGTGCCGGGATTTCTTCCCGGCACCGCGCAAGAATACGGCGGCATCATCAAACACGGAGCCAAACTGCTCTATGCCTTCGCCGAAGCGACTGTGCCGAAGGTAACTGTGATCACGCGCAAAGCCTACGGTGGAGCCTATTGCGTGATGGCGTCAAAACATATTCGCACGGATGTGAACTATGCGTGGCCGACTGCGGAGATCGCCGTCATGGGACCGGAAGGCGCGGTAGATATCGTCTACAAGCGTGAGTTGGATGGCGCGGCGAATCCGCAGGAGCGCCAAGAATTGCGCCAGCGCAAGATCGAGGAATTCCGCGACCGCTTCGCCAGTCCCTACGTTGCTGCAGACCGCGGCTTCGTCGACGCCATTATCCAGCCCAGAGAGACGCGCAAGAAGCTGATTCAGGCGCTCGCCATGCTGCAGAATAAGCGCGATAAGAATCCGCCGAAGAAGCACGGGAACATACCACTGTAAGTACTCGAGCTGTCGATCGGTCAGAGCTAAATCGACAGGAGGAAGAAGGACGAAATATGGCAACCAAGACTCCACACGACAAACAACTTCGCGAACACGTGCTCTACCTGCTCAACGGAGGAGGCGCCCACGCCAAATTCGACGATGTCGTGAAGGACATGCCGGAGAAGTTACGCGGCGTGAAGCCGAACGGGCTCCCACACTCTGCCTGGATGCTGCTCGAACATCTTCGTGTCGCGCAATGGGACATTCTCGAATTCAGCCGGGAGTCGAAACACGAATCGCCAAAATGGCCGGAAGGCTACTGGCCCAAGACGGAAGCACCGCCCAGCGCGGCTGCCTGGAACCAAAGCATTCAGCAATTTCGCAAAGGTCTGAAGGCTGTGGAGGATCTAGTTACGAACCCAAAGACAGATTTATTTGCGCGCATCCCCTGGGGTGACGGCCAGACCATCCTGCGCCAGGCTTTGCTAGTGGCTGACCACAACGCTTACCACCTCGGACAATTAATCGATGTGCGCCGCCTGGTGGGGGCCTGGAAGGAATCGTGAATCTGGGACCGGAAGAAACGAACTTTAACTGGCTTCACGTCTAAGTGATTCAGATCCAGGTCTCGCGCTCCGTTCGGGCCGCTTCCGGAACACGACTTTTACTCCCTCGCGCCAGCGTTCGTCAATCCCCACAAACTCCCATTCAATTTCCGGCGAGAGATAGAGCAGCAGCGTATCTGTATCGGGAGGTACATGCAGCGCTGGCGCCACGAGAAACAAGAGCGGTTTTTCTGAAGACCACTCGCGGCCTTCGAAATAACCAAAGCGAGGAAACTCGCCGCGGGCATGATGCCATTCCACGCGCGCCCAATAGTCCACCCCCTGCAGCGGCAGGCGCATGTCTTCATCAGCCTTCAATTCCACCAGTGCGAGCCGTCCCGCATGCGTCGTTGTAAGCACATCGATCATGGCGCGGTCCGAGCCAGAAAATGCCGGAACCTGAGAATATCGGCACGAAGGTTCCAGCCGATCATCCACCACGCTTAGATCCCCCACTACCAGCGATTCTAGCCAGCGCTCGGGACGCAGTCGCCACAACGGATGTTGCCGTGGCCCGTAAGGGTGGCGAGTATCGCGTAAGCAGTGCGCCAGAGCCGCAAATTCGGCTTCGTTACGTATCTCCAGAATCCGCTCCTCAGAGCCCACGCCGAAAACGATCTCCTCCGTGCTGCGAAACGATCCCGGGATACTTCCCAGGCGAGCTCGGGCGAACTCCAACCCGCGCCAGCGGAAAACAATCTCCGCCGCCGAGAGGGCAGCAACTTCGCAATTCGGCAGAATCCCTTGAACCTTCGCGATCGATTGCCCGAAGCGCTGGCGCGCAGCGCCATCGTCAGCAACGTGCACCAGCCGCGTTGCCACATTGCCGCGATCGGCGCAGTCGATCTCCACCAGCGCGTCGTAACGCATGTCCAGTTCAAACAGCGACCACTTGGCAGCATCCCGGTTTAGATTTGCCATTCGCTCCCGAACCAGCGCGGAGCTTTCTGTGGGAACGAACAGCTTGAGACCTTCTACAAGCACATTCGCGGGCTGCGCCTGCCGGCAAACATCAAGCCACAAAATGCCGAAGGTAAGCGCCGCGTCGATGGAGGACTGCGTCTCCGGCGTATTCACTCCTAATACAGGAAATGCTGAGCGGCCACCCCGTATGAGCCCACGGGTGTAAACCGGTCCGAAGGATTTCTCCAGATCAACTCCGCCCGTCAGCTTGATGATCTTGAATTCGGGAAAGTGTCGTTTCAGAGTCCTTCGTAGCTTTTGCTCGTAAGCGGCACGCGCGGCGCGACGAGCCGTTGGAGATCGGCGATCCCGTTCGCGGCAAATCTCAAGCTTCGAGGGCCGCGCTTGTCCCAACCGCTGCACCGCAAGCCGCAGGGTTCCATTTTCTACTTCCGCATCAAGCACCCGCCGCACGGCATTTCGTTCCGCCGACCACAGATGCAGCAGACACCGGTTGTACTCGCCTGAAATGGAATATTTGGATTGCGCCAGGTCAAAAGCAAGCGCGCCATTCTCCAGCACGACCGCCCCTGCTGCCTCGCTGAGGAAGTCCTGCACAGTACGCGTCAGCGCCTGGGGCGTAACCATCGGCATTTGGCATCTCCGCTCCAGATTGTCCGGCCCGCGCTGGTCCGCCGTCTGTGACATGTGACCATCGTCACAGCTTTGCTGTGGATGTTTCGGCCGTTCCCTTGCACTCCATGTGGGATAATGAACATATCCGCTCAATTGAGTCTGCCTCCAGCCTGGCGGCATCTATATGATTTGTGGGTGATAAGCTTGGGTAAACCATCTCTCGTGGATAAAGATAAACAGCGCTTTTTTTTCGACCACTACGGTGTCACTGAAAACGACCTCGAACGGTACCTGTCGGCGGCGCTTTCCGCCGGCGGCGACTATGCGGACCTTTATTTCGAATGTCTTTCATCGACCTCGCTCATGGTGGATGAGTCGATGGTCAAGTCGGCGTCGCAGGGCATTTCCGCCGGTTGCGGCGTGCGGGTTGTTTCAGGGGAACGCACCGGGTATGCCTATACTGACGATCTCTCAGCCAGCCGTATTCTGCATGCCGCTCGCACTGCGGCTCTGATTGCCTGTGCTCCGGCCAAGACGCCTGTGGCTGGGTTCCAGCAAACCGCTGCTCGGAGCCTGTATCCCGTGACTCTGCCCTCGGTCGATGCCGAGATCACGGCCAAAGTCAAACTTGTGATGCGGGCCGACAATGCCGCGCGAGCCTACGATCCCCGGATTCAGGAAGTTCGCGCCAGCTACTCTGACGAACTGCGGAATATTCTTGTTGTCGGTTCCGATGGAACCTTCGCCGAAGATTCTCAACCGCTCGCCCGCATGAATGTTTCCTGCATCGCAAAAACTGAAGGTAACTCCGCCCGCGGCGGTTCCGGTGGAGGTGGACGGGTTGCCCTCGACTTCTTCTTTGGCGACAAGAATCCCGAATTCTTCGCTAAAGAAGCAGCCCGGCAGGCGATTCTGCAACTCGACGCAAGGGAAGCTCCGGCGGGCGAGATGGAGGTCGTTCTCGGCCCCGGATGGCCCGGAGTTCTGCTGCACGAGGCAGTCGGACATGGGCTCGAAGCCGATTTCAACCGTAAGAAAACTTCTGCCTTCGCTGGACTGATCGGGAAACGCGTCGCCAGTGAAGGCTGTACTGTCATCGACAACGGAACCATGCCATGGCGCCGCGGCTCGCTGAACGTCGACGACGAAGGCGAGCCCACACAGGAGACCGTGCTGATTGAAAAAGGAATTCTGAAGGGCTATCTCAGCGACAAGCTATCCGCGCGCCTGATGGGCATTGCCGATACCGGCAATGGGCGCCGGGAAAGTTACGAGCACATTCCCATGCCACGCATGACGAACACCTACATGCTGGCGGGCCAGGACAGTCCAGAAGATATTATTCGCTCGGTGAAGCGCGGCATCTACGCCGTGAACTTCGGCGGGGGCCAGGTCGATATCACTAACGGCAAGTTTGTGTTCGGCGCATCCGAAGCCTACATGATTGAAGACGGCCAGATCACCGCACCTATCAAAGGCGCAACGCTGATCGGCAACGGTCCGGATGTTCTGACCCGGGTCTCGATGGTAGGCAACGATTTGAAACTCGACGAAGGCGTCGGCACCTGCGGCAAAGATGGACAGGCCGTGCCAGTAGGCGTAGGCATTCCGACCATCAAAATCGATCGCCTGACCGTCGGCGGCACCGCCAAGAAAGATCCCGGCGGCTTCATGCAGTGAAGTTCTTTGCCACGGATTTAACGGATTTATGACGCTTTGTCATTCCGAACCGGCCGAGGTCGGTAAGGAACCTGCTTTCTGCCGTAATCTTGTTTACTCAAGGGCTTTATGTCTCAAGCGCAATTGGAAAATCCGAAACTGGAAACTGACCTTCGCGATCTTGCCCAGGACATCGTCGGTCGTGCTATGAAGGGCGGCGCCACTGCTGCCGAATGCGTGGTGCGCGAAGGCGACGAATTTTCCACTCTGGTCCGCCTCGGCCAGGTCGAAACGCTCAAGGAATCCGGATCTCGATCCATCGGCGTTCGTGTCTTCAACGGCCAACGCGCGGCTAGCACATATTCAAGCGATTTCTCTCGCGCCAGCCTCGATCGCATGGTGAAGTCTGCGCTGGAGCTTTCGAAGATCACGTCGGAAGATCCTTTCGGAGGCATTCCGGAAGCTGCGCAGCTTGGGTCGCTCAAGGGTGATCTCGCTCTCTTTCACGAGGACGTTTATTCGCTGCCCGGCCCCGATCGTATCGACTACGCGCGCCGCGCCGAAAAAGCCGCGCTCGACTTCGACCCGCGCATTAAGAATTCTGAAGGCGGATCGTTCGATGCCGCTACCGGCCACAAGGTTCTAGCCAACTCGCACGGCTTCGTTGGTGAATACCGCCGGTCGTATTCCTCGGTCGCTGCCGTCCCCATCGCGCAAACCGACGATGGTGCGATGCAACGCGACTACTGGTTCTCAGTGGCGCGCACGCTCTCGAAACTCGAATCGCCTGAGCAGGTCGGCAAAGTTGCGGCGCAACGCACGCTTCGCCGTTTGGGCGCGCGAAAGGCCAAGACCGCGCAAGTGCCGATCATTTTCGATCCGATGGTCGCAACGTCAATCCTGGAACACATTTTCGAAGGGATCAACGGCGATTCGGTTTACCGCGGCGCTTCGTTTCTCGCGGGCAAGCTGGGACAGAAAGTCGCCGGCGACAACGTCACGATCATCGACGACGGCACCATTCCCGGCGGCTTTGGCACCAGCCCGTTCGATGGCGAAGGCGTGCCGACGCGGCGAACGGTTGTCATCGAGAGGGGCGTTCTCAGCTCGTATCTGTTGAATACCTACACGGCGAAGAAGCTGGGGCTCGCGACCACAGGCAATGCTTCCCGCGGACTGGCAGGGACTCCGGGCATCGGTCCCGGCAACTACTTCCTGCAGCCGGGAACCCGAACGCCGAAACAATTGATTTCCGAAATCAAAGAGGGTCTCTACGTGACGGAGTTCCTTGGCCACGGCGCGAACCTGGTGACGGGTGATTATTCACGCGGTGCTTCCGGCCTGTGGATCTCTGGCGGAGAGTTCGCTTACCCGGTCGAAGAAATCACTGTGGCTGGAAACCTGAAAGAGATTTTCTTCAACATCTCCGGGATCGCGAACGATCTCGAGTTCCGCGGCTCGGTGGCCTCGCCGACGCTGCGCATTGATGGACTTACCGTCGGCGGTGAATAGCAGCGTGGGGGAAACGGATTATCCGCTCAAATCGACAATCGAAACTCAACCATCTACAATCCCGTCATGGGCGGCCTGATTCAGCCAACTCCAGTAGCCGAAGAACCAGATTCCAGCCGGCGCACAATCGCTATTGCGGTGGCGGTGGTCATCGTGATCGCCGTTGTGGCTGCGCTCCTTCTTCGCAGCCAGCCCAAGACCGCGTCCGGACCCCCTCCGTATGCTGCAAGCCTCAAGCTTTCTGATTTCAAGATGAGCGCCGCGCAAAATTTTGTTGGAGCGACTGTCAGTTATGTCGACGGGACGGTCACTAATTCCGGCGACAAAACCGTCACGCACGTGATCGTCGAAGTCAGATTCAAAGACGACATGGGACAACTCGCCCAACGAGAAGAAATCCCCTTGCAGGTTCTGAAAACGAATGGCCCGTATCCCGAAGCCGTTGACTTCAGCGTCTCGCCGCTTGTTCCCGGGCAAAGCACAACTTTTCGTCTGACCTTTGAAGGCATTTCCGCGCAGTGGAACCATCAGTTTCCCGACATCCAGGTCACCGACGTCGCGGTGAAATAGCGGGCTCGCAAGCTCACAACGGCAAACCTGTGCTCTGTCATCCCCGAGCGTAGCGAGGACCTTGGTTTCTGACCGGGTTCTAATACGCGACACGCAAGACCAGGATCCCTCGCTGCGCTCGGGATGACCGGCGCTACCTGAGGATATTCCTGCGGTAGAAAACTATGACAATGGCGCAACTAGGTACAATGAGCCATGGCCACCACAAAGCCATTCCGGTTAACGGAGTCGGTAAAAGCTGCGGGTTGAGCGTCCAAGCTGAGTCCGGCGGCGCTGGACACGGTGCTTGGGAAATTAGCCCGGCAACACGACCCGAATGTTCTAGTCGGCTTCGACCACGCCGACGACGCCGGAGTGTATCAAATCGCGCCCGATCAGGCGCTGGTACAAACCGTCGACTTCTTTACACCGGTCGTCGACGATCCGTACATCTTCGGCCAGATTGCCGCTACCAATGCTTTGAGCGACGTTTACGCCATGGGCGGAAACCCGCTCACCTCACTCGCGCTGGTCTGCTTTCCTGAGAAAGCCGACCTCGATATTCTTGAGCGCATCCTCGCGGGCGGCCTCTCGAAAATGGTGGAGGCCGGATGCACCGTGATCGGTGGACACAGCATTCGTGATGATGAGACCAAGTTCGGATACGCGGTCACCGGACTCGTCCATCCAAAGAAGGTTCTTGCTAATAGCGGAGCCAAGCCCGGAGATTCGATCTTCCTCACCAAGGCGCTAGGCACGGGCGTGATTTCCACGGCAATCAAGAAAAGTAAAGCTGAACCAGAATGGATCGACGCTGCGATTCAATCGATGACCACGCTGAACAAGCAAGCCGCGGAATTGATCGTTAGAAACGAACACCGGGTCCATGCTATGACGGATATCACCGGCTTTGGCTTGATCGGGCATGCCCGCGAAATGGCAATGGCCTCCGACGTATCCCTCCGGCTGCACGCCAACCGCATTCCGCTTCTCGCTGGGGCTCTCCAATGTGTTCGCGCCGGATACATTCCCGGCGGCTTGAAGAACAACCGCGACTTTGCCGAATGTGTGGTCGATTACGAGGATGGAGTTCCGGAAGACGTGCGAGCGCTTCTGTTCGATCCCCAGACCGCGGGCGGCCTCCTGATCTCGGCCGCACCTGAAGACTCCGCGCTGCTCACGCAGTCGCTCAACGGGGCTGGAGTACCCGCGATACAAATTGGCGAAGTTCTGGTCCGCACCAAGCCCCTGATCACAGTTGAACTCTTATGATCGCCGGTCGGCACTCTAGGCTAAGGCTAGTGGGGCCTTCACCAATTCCCATATGCGCGCGAGATGGTGATCGTCGTGTTCAGCGACAAAATACAAATGGTCGACGAGCCTCATCGGCGTCTTCAAACGCGGGTGGGGAATGGCTCGGGCAAATAGTGATGCATCTAGTTCGTCAACTCGCTTCAGCAGCTTCTCTCTTGCGGCGCGGAACTCGGCCAGAATCTTTTCCAGCGGGCACGCGTTGTAGTTCGCTTCGTCGGTCTTTCGATTCTTTAAGTCTGTCGCGGCGAGCTGGTCGTTGGCCGCCACATAATCGTTCACTCGTGTCAGCCACAGCGGCTCGAGGTCAAGCAAATGGCCTGCATGTTCCTGAGCTGACCACTTTTCCTCCGCTTTTCTGGTCAAAAGTTGGTGAGAACGGCCGCCAAGCGCCTCTTCCAGTCTGGCCGGAGTGCCGCGCAAACGTGCGCATAAATTCGGATGCAGTTCCACCGGGAACGAAAACTCAAACTTGCGTTCAAACCAGATTGGCACCTGACTCATGGATTCCGCCGATCAGAGGAAAACTCCAGCAGTGAAAAGATGCGGGACCTCGCCAAACGACTCACGAATTCCCACATCGAAGGACAGGGTTGGAGCATCTCTTAAAGATGCGCGACAGTATCCGTCAATTTTGTTTTTGGCAAGGAGCCATTATGCAATTTCGCGAACTTGGACGCAGCGGTCTTAGAGTGTCAGCCATCGGCCTCGGCTGCATGGGCATGTCGGAGTTTTACAGCGGACGCGATGACAACGAATCCATCGCCACTATTCTTCGAGCACTCGAACTGGGCATCAATTTTCTCGATACAGCGGATATGTACGGCCCCTATAAGAATGAAGAGCTAGTCGGCCGGGCCATTAAAGGTAAGCGTGACAAAGTTGTGTTGGCGACAAAATTCGGAATCATCCGCGATCCCTCGAACCCGACGGTTCGCGGCGTCAACGGCAAGCCCGACTACGTCCGCCGTTGCTGCGAAGGTAGCCTGCGTCGGCTGGGCGTTGAAACCATCGACCTGTACTACCAGCATCGTGTCGATCCGGCCACGCCCATTGAAGAAACTGTGGGCGCGATGGCGCAGCTTGTGCAGGAAGGGAAAATCCACCATATCGGGCTCTCCGAAGCTTCACCGCAAACCCTGCGCCGCGCCGTGAAAGTTCATCCCATCACGGCGCTACAAACGGAGGACTCGCTGTGGAGCCGCGAGCCCGAAGACGAAATCCTTCCGACCTGCCGGGAACTCGGAGTAGGTTTCGTTGCGTATAGCCCACTCGGACGGGGTTTTCTGACCGGCCAGTTCACTCGCTTCGAAGATTTTCCGGAAGACGACTATCGCAGATTCTCTCCCCGCTTTCAGGGCGAGAACTTTCAGAAAAATCTGGATCTCGTGCGCAGGGTCGAGGAAATCGCGAAAGAGAAAGGCTGCACGCCCGCTCAGTTGGCTCTGGCCTGGGTGCTCGCTCAAGACAAGAACATCGTCCCCATCCCCGGCACGAAGCGTCGCAAGTACTTGGAGGATAACGTCGCCGCGCTTGACGTGAAGCTTACCGCGGAGGATCTGCGGCGCATTGACGAAATCTTCCCCACCGGCGCCGCCGCCGGGCTTCGCTATCCCGAACACATGATGAGCACCGTGAACGGATAAATTCCCACACAAAAACCAAGGGCGGCCGTCAGGCCGCCCTTATTCACGAAAACTACAATTTTAAGCTCGTGCCGGACTTTCTCCGCCCTTGGCGATTCCGGGCCTTCCCGGCTCTGGCTTCAGCACTTGCTGTACGCCGTCGTCGGGCTTGGACGGAGACTTCATCGGGGGCAGTTCCTTGCCCTCTACTAGCATCATCACTTCGGATGCGTCCAGCACTTCGCGCTCCAATAACGCCGCCGCGATCTTCTGCAGCGTATCGCGGTTTCCTTCCAGAATGTTCTTTGCGGTTTCGTACCCGTGGTTCACCAGCTTGCGGACCTCGCCGTCAATCTTGATAGCAGTGTCTTCGCTGTAATCACGATGCTGGCTGATCTCACGGCCCAGGAAAATCTGCTCTTCTTTCTTGCCGAAAGTGAGCGGACCAAGATCACTCATGCCCCACTCGCAGACCATCTTGCGCGCCATTTCTGTAGCCCGCTCAATGTCGTTTCCCGCGCCTGTGCTCATCTGGTTGAGAAATAATTCCTCCGCCAGACGACCGCCCATCAGAATCGCCAGGTCGGTCTTCAGGTATTCGCGAGTGTAGTTGTGCCGGTCATCGATCGGCAGCTGCATGGTCACGCCTAATGCCATGCCACGCGGAATAATCGTGACCTTGTGCACCGGATCGGAGCCCGGAAGTTTCGCCGCTACCAATGCGTGTCCTGCCTCGTGGTACGCCGTAACCTTCTTTTCCTCATCGGAAAGAATCAGGGACTTGCGTTCCACGCCCATCAGGACTTTGTCCTTGGCGACTTCGAAGTCGAACATCAGAACCGCCTTGCGGTTCTGCCGCGCTGCAGCCAGTGCCGCTTCGTTCACCATGTTAGCCAGGTCAGCTCCGGAAAATCCTGGAGTGCCGCGGGCCAGCACGGAAAGATCGACATCCTCGGCGAGAGGGATTTTGCGGGTATGCACGCGCAGGATCTCTTCGCGCCCGCGGACGTCCGGACGGCTTACCACGACGCGCCGGTCGAATCGGCCGGGCCGCAGTAGTGCCGGATCAAGCACGTCAGGCCGGTTCGTCGCCGCCATCAAAATGACGCCTTCATTCGATTCGAAACCGTCCATCTCGACAAGCAACTGGTTCAGCGTCTGCTCGCGTTCGTCGTGACCACCGCCCAGTCCCGCTCCGCGATGCCGACCGACAGCGTCAATTTCGTCGATGAAAATAATGCACGGTGCGTTTTTCTTGCCCTGTTCGAACAGATCGCGCACTCGGCTGGCGCCGACGCCCACAAACATTTCTACAAAATCAGACCCTGAAATTGAGAAGAAAGGAACGTTGGCTTCGCCCGCGACGGCCCGAGCTAGTAGAGTCTTGCCGGTGCCCGGAGGACCGACCAGCAGCACGCCTTTTGGAATCCTGCCGCCAAGTTTCTGAAACTTCTGCGCCTCGCGCAGGAATTCGATGATCTCGCGGAGCTCTTCCTTAGCCTCTTCGACGCCGGCCACATCTTTGAAAGTGACTTTTTTTTGCTGCATCGAAAGCAGCCGGGCCCGGCTCTTGCCAAACGAAAGCGCCTTATTACCTCCGGTTTGCATCTGGCGGATCATGAAGAACCACAACGCACCGAGCAGAATCAGCGGAGCCCAAGTCCCCAAGAGCTGCAGCGGCCAACTCCCGCCGTTGACGTCCTTGATCGTCACCACGACGCCTTTGTCAGCCAGCGTCTTGTACATATCGGGATAAACCGGTGGAGCGACGGTGTGGAAGGCGGAGCCGTCACGGTATTTTCCCTTTACCTGTTGGCCGTCCAAGGTGACTTCGTGTACGTTTCCCTGAGACACGTCACTCATGAACTGGGAAAAATTAACTTCTTTGTCTTTTTGCCCGCCGCGCCCCTGCTGGATCACGGTCCACAAAAGCAGTGCGGACAAGCCAATGACCACCCAAAACACCACGGTTTTTACTGTTGAATTCACCAAAGAGGCTCCCTGAACGGATCGGGGTCATCAAGAATGAGCAAAACCCCGAGGCTCCTACCCTAAATTAGATGCCATTCGGCCATTTTCGATCGGAAAATTCCTTTAATAGGTTTTATTCTACCTTTTTCTTGAAAAAAAGGCGCATAGTTCCCACCGTGACTTAAGTCATCTAAGGCCTGGGGTTTGCAGCCAGATATGGAATATTGCGGTTGGTCTGCTCGGCCGCGCCCAAGCCATAGCCCACGAGGAAACCTTCATCCACCAAAAAACCGAAATAGTCAGGCTGCAAGGCCACGCGCCGGGCGGACTGGCGGTCCAGTAGCGTCACTAGCTTCACCGAAGCTGCCCCCCGGGCCCGCAGGTCGCTCATCAAAAACTCGCTCGTCACTCCTGAGTGCACCAGGCCCTCAACCAGCAGAATATGCTGGCCGCGAATATCCGGCTCATGGCTGAAGAAGATCTCTACAACCTCTCCTCCGCTATTGCCCTGCTTGCTGTACTTCGGCTTGATGAACTGGCACACGACGGGGACAACCAACGCCCGCACCAGATCGGCCATGAACATGAACGCATTTTCCAGAACAGCCAGCGCCTGGATCGTCTGCCCCTGGTAATCATCGGAGATCTGGCGGGCCAGTTCCTTCACGCGCTTTTGGATCTGGTCGGCAGCAATTACCTGGCGAAGGGGCTCCACTCTGGGTGCGTTCATGAAACAGCGTGCCTCCCGTTCGTGTACTTCACAATGCCGATTGGATCAGATGGTTAGATCTCGTACTGGTCATCCCAGGGTGTCTCTCGAATCAAAACCGCTTGCTCCTCGCGCTTCCCGCGGAACTTTGCGGGAATCGGAAAGCCGCGCATCCATACGATTTCGTCTCCACTCGTAACTACCGGCCAAAGCCTGCGCTCCTGTTGCCCAGGATGATCCGCCACATGCCGCTCCTGCAGCAGTTCCTTGATCTTTTTCGGCGACTTCGTATGCGCAGGCCAATACCGGTCTCCTGCGCGCCAGTTGCGAACGGTCAGCGGTCCACGCAACAGCTCGGCACGGAGGAGTTGTTGCGGATTATACTCCGCGAGTTGCGATTCTGGACCCAGGCGCAACGCTTCGATTACTACTCCTAACTCTGGCACAGGCACACGGCCGGGTACAGGTAGCGAGTATTCGTAGTCCGGAATCCGCTCCTGGCGGCGCAAGTCAGGCGTAAGGAAAATTATTGTTTCCGGCTCGCGGACAATCTTCCAACCCAGCGGAAGCGACAATTCCTTTCCCGACGGACCGTCCTCGCCCGCAAATCGGAGGATTTCTTCGACATGCTTGAACTCGAGCGGAATCCCCGCCCGCTCACCTATCGCCTTCAGCACGCGTCTCTGCACCGCCTTGGGCTCAGTCAACAGCCACGGCCGGCTCACGGAAGCATTCATCAGTGCCGGACCGGGCTCCTCAATTCGCGCGAGCAGTTCAGCATTCGCCATATCAGCATTGGGCAACTGAGCTTGCGACGGCTTGATTTGGACCAGGGCTGGCTTATCATCAAGACCTGGAATCCCGCGCGTCCATTCTGGCTGCGACCATTGCACTACGGTCCCGAGCCAGCTTGAGATCTCATTGTCCCAATAATCCTCCTCCTCGCGGGCGATCTCCGCCAATTCGGAGAGATTTTCGGCCACGGTGGGATTGAACTCCCGTTCCAGCAAGGGCAGAACAAGGCTGCGCACGCGGTTTCGGGTGAACTTGGATTCGGCATTGGTCGAGTCTTCTCGCCACGGCTGCTTAATATCCCGCAGATACTGCTCCAGTTCGCCTCGCCGAATTCCCAGGAGCGGACGGACAATTTCGCCGTGGCCTTCACCATCTTCGTGCTCCACGAGGATGCGCGGATGGATCCCGGCGAGTCCTCGCAGGCCTGTCCCGCGAATAAGCCGCATGAGCACAGTCTCGGCCTGATCGTCGAGCGTGTGGCCTGTTGCGATTCTGTTCAGCCTCGCTTGCGAAGCCGGGGAAGACGGGGAAGCAATTGAGTCCGGGAAGGGCATGGCCTCAGCCGTGCCGCTAAGTCCGGACAATGATGCGGGCTTTAGCCCCTGATGGGTTTCTGAGTCGAGTTCCACCTCGCTGTCGTCGTCCACACCCAACAGATGATGCAAGAATCCATACCGCAGTTTGCGGGCGGCAGCTTCCACACCGTAGTGTTCTTTGGCAGCAAGCTGCGCCACATCGCCGCTATCGCTGTAAAACTCCAACCCATGCTCCCGAGCCAAATTCGAAACAAACTCCTGATCCGCATCCGATTCCGCCCCGCGCAGCTTGTGATTGAAATGAACGACGGAGCGGACAATACCGAGTTCGTAACGCAATTCGATCAGCAGCCGCAGCAGTGCGACCGAATCAATCCCGCCCGAAACTGCAACCCCAACCCGGTCCCCAGCGCGCAGCAATTCCTCTTGGCGGATATGGCCCAACACGCGCTGAGCTAGTGAGTGCACCAAAACATGGTACATCGGCAAGGTCTATGCCGAGGCGAACCTACGCTCGTCTGAAAATCTGAGCGCCTACAGATTTGCCATGACAAACTGGCAGTGCTACTTTGATCGCCGTACCGAGGAGCACGCATCGAAATGGACCGTCGGCAGTTCCTCAACAACTCGCTTTCCGCTGCGGGCGGAGCTTGGCTGGCGCACCGGGCGCTCGCCGCCGAAGCAACTGTCGATTCGCAGCAGATCGCCTCGCAGCGGATCGTTCAGCAGAAGATTTTCCCTCAGAAACCCCCGGGCGCCATTTCATCACCGGATATCGAAAGCGCGCGCTTTCCCAGCGGATTCCTCTGGGGCATGGCCACGGCCTGCGATCAAGTGGAAGGCGCGTGGAACCTTGACCCCAGACTTACTTCTTGCTGCAGACGAGCGCTGCGAGAACGGCATTGGTTGCCTTGAGGTAGTCCTTGGGAGCAATCAGGAATTGCAGTCCGCGAATGCCCGCGGAGATTGAAATCGTGTCAAAAAGCTTGATGGCATCGTCCACATCGACGGGATAATCCTTCTTAGTCGCTAAAGCGGTGACTCCGCCGCGAATATAGCCGGTGAGTTCTTGTAATTCTTTAACCGGAATAAGTTGAATCTTGCGATCCCCGGCGGCCGTAGCCAAGGCCTTGAGGTCAAGTTCGGCGTCGCCAGGTATCAGAGCCATGCAGACTCCGTTGCGGTCGCCACGAGCCACTAGCGTTTTGAAAACCTGATGGGGAGGCAATCCCATCTTAACCGCTACAGTTTCGGCATCAAGATTCTCGGGATCCAATTCATACTCGCGCAATTCATAGCGAATCGCGAGCTGGTCGAGAAGGCGCACGCCATTGGTTTTGTGGGCCACAGCTGAAGTGTACGGCGACCTAGAGTCCCGGACTTTTTTCCGCGATCAGCTTCTTGATCTTCTCCACGAACTCCCCGGCGCCCATGTCCTCAGTCTTTTCTTTCCCCCGCGTGCGGACGTTCACTTTGCCGGCCTCGGCCTCTTTATCGCCGACCACTAGCAAAAACGGGACTTTTTGCATGGCATGCTCGCGAATCTTGCCATTCATCTTTTCATTCCGCGCATCCACTTCCACGCGCACGCCGATAGCCTTCAGTTGATCCGCCACTTTGTTTGCATACTCTGCATGCCGCTCGCTGATGGGAATCATCGCCACCTGCACCGGGGAGAGCCACACTGGAAACGCGCCCGCGTAGTGCTCAATCAGCACGCCGAAGAATCGCTCGATCGATCCGTAGAGCGCGCGATGCACCATCACCGGCTGTTTGCGGGAGCCGTCTTCGGCGACGTACTCCAACCCAAAGCGTTGCGGGAGGTTGAAGTCGAATTGCACCGTCGAGAGCTGCCACAACCGTCCGATGGCGTCGACCAGCTTGATATCAATCTTCGGCCCGTAAAACGCCGCCTCGCCCGGGATGGTCTTGTATTCAATCTTCCGGTTTTTCAGCACCTTCTCGAGCGATTGCGTGGCGTTGACCCATTGTTCTTCACTGCCCACGAAATTCCTGCGGTCCTCCGGATTCCAAGTCGAAAGTTCAGTCTGAAATTTGTCGAAACCAAAATCCTTCAGCACATCCAGGGCAAAATCCAGGCAACTGGCGATCTCGCCTTCGATTTGCTCCGGCGTACAAAAGATGTGCGCGTCATCTTGCGTAAACCCGCGCACGCGCAACAATCCGTGCATTACCCCCGAACGCTCGTAGCGATAAACCGTTCCCAGTTCGCCGAGCCTAACCGGCAAGTCGCGGTATGATTTCAGCGAGTCTTTGTAAACCAGAATGTGTCCCGGACAGTTCATCGGCTTCAGGCGATATTCAGCGTCATCGAGTTCCATGGCGTCGAACATGTTCTGCGCGTAATAGCCTTCGTGGCCCGAGGTAAAGAACAACTGCCGTCGCGCCACATGCGGGGTGTAAACCAGCGAGTATCCGCGCTTTAAATACTCCGAGCGCATCCAGTCTTCCATCTCTTTGCGGATGATCCCACCCTTGGGATGCCAGAAGATCAGCCCAGGCCCGGCCAACTCCTGAATGGAAAACAGATCGAGTTGCTTGCCGAGGATGCGGTGGTCGCGCTTCTTCGCCTCCTCCACTTGCTTGAGGTGGGCGTCGAGATCTTTTTTCGAGAAAAAAGAGGTTCCGTAAATGCGCTGCAACTGCGGATTTTTCTCGTCCCCGAGCCAGTAGGCGCCGGCGATGTTAAACAGCTTGAACGCCTTGATCTTTCCGGTCGAAGGGATGTGAGGTCCGCGGCAGAAATCTACGAACTTCCCCGTGCGGTAGATCGAAATCTTTTCATCGGGCGTGGTGAATTGCTCGATGAAATGGCACTTCATGAAGTCGCCTTCTTTCTTGAACTCCGCCAGCCCCTGGTCGCGAGGCAGAAATTCCCTTGCGTAAGGAATGTCCTGCTGCACCAGTTCCTGCATCTTCTTCTCGATTTTTTCCAAATCTTCGGGAGTGAAGGCCGTAGGCCGGTAGAAGTCGTAGAAGAAACCGCTCTCAGTTGGTGGTCCGTGGCCTAGCTTGGTCTCGGGAAAAAGCTCCAGCACGGCGGCAGCCAGCAGGTGGGCCGACGAATGCCGGTAAACTTCGAGGGCCTCCGGATCCCGGTCAGTCAGCAGGCGCAGATCGGTGTCTTTTTCCAGTGGCTTGGTGAGATCGATCAAATCCCCATTGGTTTTCGCAACCACAGCCGCATCCGCCAGCCTCGGGCTGATGGACTTCGCAATGTCGAGCGCAGTCGAGCCCTTGGGAACATCCTTGACACTTCCATCAGGAAGCTTCACATGAATACTGTCAGCCATAAAGTTAAGACCTGCAGGTGTATCGAATCCTTCAGTTTATTGGAGGGATTCGGGAGGGTCAAACAGAACAGAACGAGAGCTGAGAATTCGTCACGCAACACCGAGTGTCATCCCGAGCGTCGCGAGGGACCTTGGTGTTTACCTTTGTCGGCGATACTGACTAAACAGGCAAGAGCAATGGTCCCCCGCTACGCTCGGGATGACAAGCGTTAGAATTCGACGTTCTTTTTCTAACCACGCGCCAGCGTTACACGTCCTTGATGTGCGTCGCGATATACCAGGTATTGCCGAATGGATCTGTAACTCCCGAACTGCGATCTCCGTAAGGCTGGTCCGCCGGCTCCTGAATTGATTTCGCGCCCGCTGCCAGTGCTGTCTTGTAAACCGCATCGCAATCCGGCACGTACACATAGAACATCGATTGCATCGGCTGATAAGGACCATGAGCCTCGCCCATTTCGACCACCGAATCCCCGACGCGAATCTCCGCATGGTGGACAACGCCATCAGGCGAAGCGTATTTGGCCAGTTCCTGCGCGCCGAAAGCCCGCTTCAGGAAGCCAATCACAGGCTCCGCCCGCAGCGGATGCATATACACATTCACGTTGTGCAACCCTTTCGGAATGTAGCTCTCGCCCTTGTGCGTGGCGAGATACCAGAAGTTCCCGAATGGATCCTTCACGCTGGCACCGCGCTCGCCGTAGTCGTGATCCTGAGGCTCGTTCACCGGGGTCGCTCCCGCTTGCAAAGCCTTCTTGTACGCAGCGTCGGTATCCTCAACGTAAACGTGCAACGCGGTCATGTTCGGCTTCGCATGGAACGGTTGGCCCGGAATTCCGCCGCCCATCATCAGCATCGTATCGCCGATGCGAGTCTCGGCGTGAATTCCTCCCGCTCCGCCAATTGCCCGGAAAGTTTCCTGGGCGTCAAACACGTTTTTCGCAAACGCAAGCATCGCATCCCCGTCAGGCGCGATGATGTAAGGCGTAACCGTGTGGAAGCCGCGCGGAATCTGGTTTACGCCCGGTTTCTTTGCTTCCCCCGTCGCTGCCTTGAACCGCCTGTGCATCTCCTCCACCGACATCTCTTCCTTCACGGTAGAGATGGCCCATGAGTAGCCAAAGGGATCGACAAATTTCCCTTCACGATAACCGTAGAATTGATCTTGAATCGGTCCGAGAGCCTTCATCCCGGCGGCTACCGCCCGTGCCGCGAAGGAATCGACGTCTTCCACCCGCAGGCTCAAATGTACGGGAGAGTACCCCAACGTTTCGGCACTGAACCGGCCGCCCTCCGGCCATTCGTCGGCCAGCATGATCAGAGAATCCCCGATCGTGATCTCGGCGTGCGGGATCCCAGTCTCCAGCTCGAACCGGAACGTTTCCCGGGCGCCGAATGCCTTCTTGTAAAACTCGATCGCCTGAGCCGCACTCTTGAAAATCAATCTCGGGGTCGCAACTGTTTGGACGGTAGTGATTGGTTCGGCGACGGTGGTCATAGTCCTTCTCCCTTCCAGCAATTCGGATTTCAATCGCGTCTTGAATTCTTCGCGCGGCAAGTCGCGCAAGTCAGCGGCCACCAGCATTAGCGGCTCGACGCTTGCCTCAACCTTCGGAGGTTTGCCGTCCGCCCGTGCCAGCAAAGCGTCCACGGCGCGGTTCAGTTGCTCGATCTTCTTTGCGTCGTTGTCTCGCGGATCATTTTTCCCTTTACCCAGAGAGCGCTTAGGCATCGGCACCCTCCATGCGCGCCCGCAGACTGCTGAGTGCGCGGAATTGCAATTGCTTCACTGCGCCCTCGGTCTTGCGAATCTCCCGCGCCACTTCCTTAATGCTTTTCTGCGCCACAAACCGCAGCACAACCACTTGTCGCTGCTCGGCTGGCAGCACGCTGATAAGCCGAAACAGCGTTGCCCGCCGCTCCACTTCTTCGAATTCGATACCCCTAGCCTCGGCGGATTCGATTTGTTCCGGTTCGTCCGCGATCTGCTCCCGATTCGTACGCTGCCGGCGATCTGAAATCAAATTCGCGGCGATCCGAAACAGCCATGCCGCAAACGGAATCCCTCGCCACTCAAATCGCCGCAAGTTGGCCAACGCATGATGAAATACCTCGGAGGTCAGATCCTCAGTTTCCGCGCGATCCCCGACGCGCCGCACCACGTAGGCATACACTCGCTCGAAATTACGGTCGTAAAGCTCCGCAAAGCGCGCAGGGTCCTTCTGCGCCGCCTCGATCAGAAGCCGCTCATCCGCTTCTTTCCTCAGAGCCTTCAACGAGTTCTCCGCGCGCAGTTGTCTTACATAGGAATAACGGCAGGAAACCAGGAAAAGTTACGCAACCAAAGCGGAGAATTACGCCCGAGCCGGTTTTTCCCCGTAATACAAATCCTCGATCGCGGTGTGGACCTTGGCCGACACCGCTTCCAAATCCCGCATTGTGAGCCCTGCAGTTGCAATCGGTTTGCCCACGCGCATCTCTAGAGGCCGGCACTTAATGTGGTAAGTATCCATGGGCAGCAACTCATAGGTGCCAATCAAAGCGACTGGAACGATATCCACCTGCGCTTTGATCGCCAGAAAAAAAGCTCCCGGCAGGAACGGTTTGATCTCGCCATCGGGTGTGCGCCCGCCCTCGGGATAAATGACCAGCGGCATGCCGCCTTTCAGACTCTTCACCGCCGAACGGATCGCCGCAATTGAATTGGTCGGCTTCTGCTGGTCAATGGATACTTGCCCCGAACGCCGCAGTTGCCACCCCACCACTGGATACGACAACAATTCCTTCTTAAAGACAATGCGAAACTGAAACGGGAGATAAACGTAGAGAACTGGAATGTCCATGGCCGATGCGTGATTTACGGCGTAGACATGGGGCTTTGAGGTGTCGATCTTGTCAAGGCCGCTAACCTTCACTGGCGATAGGATCGTCTTCATGATGAGCCACGACCAGGCCCGCGAAAACCAGTGCAGCCGCCTTCCGCTTCGGTCGAATAACCCGCCGGGAAGCGCGAGCAACCCCAGCACCAGCGTGTAAAGCCAGATCAGAGGATCGAGAATCAAATACGAGCGCAGCCGGCTTAACCAGCCGTAATTCTTCCCGGGAATTGCGTGCGGACTTCCCCGCGGGGCAATCACTGGCGTTGCTTCCGCGCCGTTTTCCGCTTCCGCCGATGTATTCACTTCCTGCACGCTTCCATTCTAGGGGAAATCTTTCATGGACGAAGCTTCAGGCTGTCGGTCCCAACATTGCGCATCACTTCCCCCGCCAGGTAAATCGATCCGGTGATGACAATTACCTTTTCACCTTCGGCGAGCGCTCGGGCGCGCTCCACGGCCCGCTGCACCTCTTCTACGCACTTAATCTCAACCCCGGTTCGCGCTGCCGCTTGTTGAATTTCTTCCGGCGACGCCGCACGCGGATTCTCCGGCCGGGTTGCGATCACTAGTTCCGCCAGCGGAAATAGAATCTCCGTCATCTCCGAGATTGCCTTATCTCGCATCGCGCCGAAAATAAAAATCAGCGGACGGTCTTCGTACCGCTCCGAAAGGGCCGAACGCAGTGCCCACGCGCCCGCCGGATTATGCGCCACATCGATAACCATCTCGGGCCATCCCGGTCTGGCTGGGAGCACCTGAAACCGCGCTGGCCACCGCGTCTCGCGAATCCCGCTCTCGATACTCTTCGGGGTTATACCGGCGAAGCCTTGGTGGTTTAGCTCGACCGCGGCCGCAATCGCCAGGGCCACATTGCGCAACTGGTGCCGCCCCACCAGCGGCGGCTCAACAAGTATTTGCTCTCCCAAAACCTGAAGCGGGTAGCGATAGACGCACCCGGGGTCTCCCGCCTCGCTACTCGGCACCAGATATTCGCTACTCGCAGGTGAAACCGGCACGTACGGGACGGCATTCGCCGCCCGCGCCCCTAATTCCAAAATCGTATTCCCAATCACGTCATTGGCTTCCGGCTGCTGCGGCAGAGTAACTACGGTGCCGCCCGGACGAATAATTCCTACCTTCTCCCGCGCAATCTCCCCCACCGTATTCCCAAGAAACTTTTGATGATCAAGGGATATATCCGTAATCACGCTAACCAGAGGCTGAACCACATTCGTAGCATCCAACCGCCCGCCCATGCCGACTTCGAGCACCGCCAGGTCAACCCTCTCGCGCGCGAAGTGCTCGAACGCAATTGCAGTCATCATCTCGAAAAAACTTGGATGCCATGGCAACTGCTCCTTCCGCATCAACTGCTCTGCAATCCGGTCCACCGCGCCCTGCAGAGACGCAAACTCGTCGTCCCTGATTTCTTCTCTATTAACGCGAATGCGCTCGTTGATTCGCACCAGATGCGGCGAGGTGTACAAACCCGTCTTCAATCCGGATGCCCTAAGGATCGAAGCCAGCGTCGCTGCGGTCGATCCCTTGCCATTCGTGCCTGCGAGCAGCACGCTCGGGAAGCGGCGCTCAGGATGGTCCATCGCCTGCAACAGCACCCGCATGTGCGTCAGATCGAATTTATGGGAAGGCGTTTGCGCCAGTTCGTGCCCCAGAGCAAACATACGGGCCACTGCGGATTGGTAGGAGGTGGACAAGGTTTCAGCTCTCAGCCGTCAGCTTTCAGCTTGTATCTTAAGATTATAAAGTTGGAAGACAAGATTCGAAGCTGGAGCAGATCCAGGCGATCGCTGCGTTGGTTAGCGCTGGCGGCTGAGACCTGACGCACGGCCAGCCGTTTTCACGCCGTCATAAAATCCAACGCCCGCGCAATATAGGGCTTAAGTTCCTTGCGAGGCACCACCGCATCCAGCATCCCATGCTCCAGAAGAAATTCGCTGCGCTGAAACCCCGCCGGCAGTTTTTGGCGGATCGTCTGTTCGATTACCCGCGGCCCAGCAAACCCAATCAGCGCCCCCGGTTCGGCAATATTCAAATCACCAAGCATGGCAAATGACGCGGTTACACCTCCCGTGGTCGGGTCAGTCAGTACCGAAATATATGGGACCTTCTCCTTATCCAATCGAGCGAGTGCCGCCGAAATTTTGGCCAACTGCATGAGGCTGACTACACCCTCCATCATCCGCGCCCCGCCCGAAGCGGACACAATAATCATCGGGGTCTTCGAATCGATCGCGCGCTCCACTGCTCGGGTGATCATCTCCCCCACCACCGCTCCCATGCTGCCGCCAATGAACGCATACTCCATCACGCTGGCCACCACCGGCCTTCCCAGCAATTTGCCTTTTGCGTTGATCACTGCATCTTTCAGTCCAGTGTCGTGCTGCGCCTGCCGCAGCCGCGATGAGTAATGCTTCAAATCCACAAACTTTAACGGATCGGTTGAGGACAGCTTTCCGTCGAACGTCTCGTATTGATTCTCATCCAGCAGCAGCGCCAGTCTTTTCCGGGCATCAATGCGAAAATGTTTGTCGCACTTCGGACACACGTTCAAGTTCTCTTCCAGATCTTTTTTCCAGATGATCTGGCGGCATTCCTCACACTTCACCCACAATCCTTCGGTGCGAACCGTCTTCTGGCCCGAAGTATTGAGTTCCCCGGCTTCACGTTTGAACCAAGCCATATTAGTTACAAGTACCCAGTACCTAGAAACACAGGTTTAATCGGTAGACCGTAGTAGACACTCAGTACTCGATTCCTCTCTGTGCCATCACGCCCTTTTCGTAGGCGTGTTTCACCTGCCGCATCTCGGTCACCGTGTCTGCGGCCTCGACAATTGTGGGGTGTGCGTTCCGGCCCGTCAAGATGATATGCACCATTTCTGGTTTCTTCTTCAGGCTCTCCACCACTCTGGCCGGGTCCAGCATGCCGTAACTGATCGCGTAGTTGATCTCATCCAGCACAACCATATCCCACTCGCCCGACTGGATGGCTTTCTCGCCCTCCGCCCAAGCCTCCTCCACCATCTTCACATCTTCGGGATCGGGTTTCTCGGCCCCCACCTTCACAAATCCACGCCCCATCTGCTTCATCACGAACTGGTCGCCGAAGGCTTTCACCGCGTCGAGTTCCCCGTAGTGCCATGAGCCTTTCAGGAATTGCAGCATCAAGACTTTCATTCCCTGGCCTACGGCACGCAAAGCCGTTCCCATCGCCGCAGTCGTCTTCCCTTTTCCCGGTCCGGTGTTCACGATGATGAGACCGCGGCGTACGTCAGTCATGATGGTAGAACGATTGATTCTACTAGAAAGCCGCCAAAGGAACGGTGTAAACCCAGGCAGCGATGAGCGAGTCCGAAGAATCTTGATGCGCCAGGGCCAGAGTTAGTTGCTCCCGCGGAGATCGATCTCTCCCGTCATCACGTGCACATGCAGATGGTACTTCCCCGGACCTAGCTGCTCGAATGATCGGAACAGGCCTCCTTTGGAGACATGGAATGCAGAGGCCTCGATGCTGCCAGTCGTCACCGAAGCATCGCGGTGACCGTACTGCTCAGGGTGGGGAACGTCAATCTGAATGCGTCCAGCAAGAACTTGGACATTCTTATCGCCTTCCACATCTTCGACCACCATTTCTCCAGCCGACATTCTGACCCAAAGATTGGAACGACGAGGAACCTCGATTGTGGCCCGGAAGTTGTTGTGCGGAGTCTCGGAAACGTAGATGTCGGCGCTTGACGCGTTTCGCTTGATCTCTACCTTGACGCGTCTGACTTGTTCCTCCGTAGCAGCGCTCCAAGTCACAACGATGTTCTCCGAATCGCCGGGAGTGACCGTATACCCGCCCGCCTCCAGATGTAGGCGGATCATGCCCCCAAAAATAAACTCCTCCCGGGCCGAAGCGTCGGGAGCATGCTGAGCGTACAGCAAGCCAGGAACTAGCAGGACAACCAACAGACCGAGACCCTTCATATACGCCCCCTCTTGTCATATACGAGGGCTGGCGAACCAGGTTCCCCGAAACTGAGTTAATACCGGAAAAGCCGAACAAAACGCCTCGCCGCTCCTCTCGTATCTCGGAACTCATGACCGGTCTGGGCGTTCCTACAGTTTGTTCGAGTAGGATGCATCTGCAAAAGTACCGCCTTTCCACGGAACTCGTGCATCCAACCTTGCGTATCCGGGTGCAAGCAGATCTCTGTCCCTTGGCAGACTGCGGAGGTCTCGTCGTGATCAACAATTGTGCCATGTTATTGTTTTGCGTGCTCGCGGCCTTACCTGCATTGTGCGCTCAGCACGTCGCCCTTCACCCCAGACCCGGCTTCACCGCAGCCGACCAGGAAACGATTCGAGAGATTGTCGACATGGAACGCCAGGCTAAGGAAGCCAGCTTGCGCCGTGACGCCGAGTTTCCCCTGCGTATTCTTGCCGATGACTACGTGGCCATAACCCCGCTTGGCCAGGTTACGACGAAAGAGGAAGCCATTTCTGCCCGCCGCAGTGGGCAACTCCGCTATGAATCGATGAGTATTACAGACATGGTCGTTCGCCTGTACGGTGATACCGCGGTCGTCACCGCCCGCGCTGATGTGAAAGGCCACCAGCTAGGCGAAGATTTCAGCGGACCCTATCGCTACACACGCGTCTGGGTTCGCCGCAACGGCCATTGGCAGACGGTCAGCTATCAGGCTACGGTCACGCAGTAACCAGTAGACACGAAGCTCAAGGAGTGGGTTACGCGCGTACAGGCAAAACCTGGATCAGTACGCCGGATCGACATCGTGGTCGCACGGGCATAATGGAAAATCAGCGGTCAGGCTATGTCAAGCCAGATATCTTTAACGTTAATATTCTTTGGTCGATACCGGAAAAGAGTCATTCTGTGTGCCTTGGTCCCTTGGCGGTCAAATGCGTGGTTGCGGAAGAGACTTGATCCTCGTCGCCGAGCAACGGCACCGCGATACGCAGAGCTTCGACCTGCCGCTTCACCTTCAAGAGCTCTTGTTCTTTCGACCGTAATAGTTCCATCACGTCTCTCATAGTTTTATTCTCCGATGATTGCTTACTAGTACGATGCAAGTCAACTTGTACTTTCACAACTGTAGGTCCGGGCACGGGCCGAAAACAATGCACGAAAGTGCATCCGCATCGCGCAAGTGCCTTAATGTCCAGCCCTTAGTGTCGCGAATGATTCAGTGTCCCGAATGATAAGGATGACCCTTCAAGATCGTGAATGCCCGGTAGACTTGTTCCAGCAAAACCACGCGAGCTAGTTCGTGGGCCATTGTCATCCTGCCGAGCGAAATTACGTGCTGAGCGGCAGCGCATACCGCTTTGCTAAACCCATCTGCCGGCCCCACGGCCAGGATGATCGGCAGCGGATTGCGATCCTGATAGTCTCCCAGAAAACGCGCGAACTCTTCGGAGGAGAACTGCTTTCCCCGCGAATCCGTCAGCACCAGCGTGCACTTCCCGGCGCTCGCAGTTTTACTCGTCCTCGCCGCCGCTGTCCGGCCGCATAATTGCAGAAGCGCGGCCTCGTCCCGCAGCAATACCCCTTCCACCTGCACATAATGCGAGATTCGCTTCAGATACTCGTCGGTCAGCGATTGTATCGCCGGTTCCTTCGTTCTTCCGATCCATGTGATCCTGATTTTCACGTGCGAGTCAGGCGTCCAGGTCAATCCGAACCGACAGCAATTGCGTACCAAAAAGCCGGACGACCGCCGCGTTGCCGGTGCTTCCGGGCACCTTCGCCGCAAGCCAACGCTGGCGCTCATGCGGATCATCGTCAGCCACGAGATGTGCCGCGCCGCTGTACCACCGCGCCCGGAGCCCGTCGCGCAATTTCAGGCGCACTCGGGGATTGTTCTCAATGTTGCGAACATACCCGGCATTCCTGCCGTGCTCAGCGACGATCCAGAACTCATTGCCGACACGGGCATCGCCCACGGGAGTACGCCGGGTCTTTCCGCTTTTGCGGCCGATAGTTTCCAGCAGGGCATATCCCGGCGGCACCAGGCCCAGCGCAAAGAGCGCCTTAATGGGCGGGTTCAGAAAATACTTCTGCAAGGCGTGAATAAAGCGATGTTTCATACGTCACCTCTCGCCCGCAGCCAGCACCACTGAGGCTCCGAACTCGATCTTCTCTCCCCGAACATATTCCCCAACCGCCACATGCACCTCCGTATGAATCTGGGGCCACCGGTCCAAAGGCACCCGATCCAGCATAGGGCGGAACGGAACCGCCACCGACTGGGCTTGTTCCCACACCTCTTCCGGAGTCCCAGGCCAAGTCCACGGCACTGTCTTTGTTTCTTCTTGCACGTCACGAAAACCGGCGCGCTGCAGCACTGCCGAAAGGCTTCCCGGCGCAGCAAAGCGAAACGGATCAGGACCTTCAGGCGGCAACAAAGTCCCACCCACATGCCGGTGTACTACACCCATCATGCTCTGCCAGTAAGGTTGATCGAATGGTCCCCAGGCCAGAAAACATGCGCGAGCTTGCGGGCGCAAAACTCGACGCAGTTCCCGCAGGGCAAGGTCCACATCGCGAAAAAACATTATGCCGAAGCGCGAGGTAGCTAGATCAAAACTGCTAGCGACGAAGGGAAGCGCATGCGCGTCGGCTTGCTGCGTGACAAAATTATCGAGTCCACGCTCCCGCGCGCGTGCTTTTGCGATCTCAAGGAGATCGGCGCTCAGATCAAGAGCCGTGACCTGCCCTTGCGCTCCCACACGCATGGCCAGGCTAATGGCGGGCTCGCCGGTACCGCTGGCCAGATCCAACACTCGCATGCCCACCTTTGGTGCTGCATATTCCACCAGCGCTTCGGTCACGGCCTTGCCCATCGCCGCTGACTTCGCTTTCCACTTCTCGGAGGCGACGAGGCGATAAGAACTGCCCCAGCTGGGTTCCGCTTTGGGGACGTCCTTGGCAGGAGTTGTCATAGGGCAGAGCGTCCAGGCTCGTGCACCCGCTCGGCTACGCTCTCTTGCGGTGAAGAGCGGCGGCAGTTCGCTTGCGGGGCGTCGTTTTTTTCTTGGTTGCGGTCTTCGACCTTGTCTTCGTACTCAATTCCGATGGTTCTAGCCGTTTGGCCGTTTTCCACAAGCGCTCCAGATCATAGAACTTGCGCGCCTTCTCAGAGAAAACATGGACGACGAAGTCCACGTAATCGACCAGAATCCACTCGCCCTGTTTGTAACCCTCGACGTGAGCCGGTCGCACACTCGCCGCTTTCAGACGCAGCTCCACTTCATCGGCAATGGCTTGAACCTGCCGTGGGTTCGTGCCGCTACATAGCACGAAGTAGTCTGTAAATGCTCCCGACCCCTTTTCCATTTCCAGGATTGAAAGTTCTTCCGCTTTCTTGTCTAGGCAGGCCTGGATGGCCGCCGCTACCTGTTGCTTCAGTTCGCTTTTTTTCATGAAGAGGATCAGTCGTTCGTCGATGGTTGTTGGCCCGGGTACGGGCTGAGTTTTTATTGTAAACGACAGTCGCTTTGCTGTTCTCCACGGCTGTATACAGGGGCATCAAGACAGGTCGCTAACGACCAGCGACCAACGACTAACGACTAACGAAAGTTATATAGGCCCATCTTCTTGATGTAGTCCGCAACAATGGGGTCCGCGAAGCGCGCCAGCGGCTTGCCTGCGCTTACAGCCTGGCGAACCGCGGTGGACGAAATGGGTTGATAGACTTCGTCCAACAGGTGGATGATTACACCATTCAGAACCAGATCCCCCGTGGCAGCCTGCTTGTGAAAAGGTCGTGTCACTTCGGTCCGTGGACGCAGACTCGCCGGCAAAGCATTGGCGACGTCAGCGAGGGAAAACCCGGGCCTGCTGGCAACTAGAAACTCACACTCGCGAAATAGGGCCTCGGCCTCATGCCATTGCGCGATCTCCGCGAAGGCATCGATGCCGATCAGCAAGAAAAGTCGGTCCGTCTTTTTGAACGACTGCTTAAGACGCTTTACGGTGTCAATGGTGTAGTTCGGTTTCGGTTGGCGCGTTGTTTCGCGGCTCGTGCCGCCTGAGGCAAAGTCCTCCGGCGCTTCGAGCAATGACGGCACGAAATCTCTCTCCTGGGCCGTGGCCAGAGCAACCATGGCATAGCGGTGCACAAACGGCGACAAAGGCTGACGCTGCTTGTGCGGTGGGACGTTCGCAGGCACGAAGAGAATGCGGGATAGACTACATCGTTCCCGCGCGGCGCGCGCCAGCGCCATGTGTCCACGATGGATCGGGTCAAACGTACCGCCGAAGAGGCCAATCTTCATGCGCGCCTAGTGTCTTTGCTTTCAGGCCCCCTTGGCAAGTTTGACTTTGAGGTTAGAGCCCCAGATAAATAGCTTTGTTTTCTTTCAACAGGGACCTGGGAACCAGTCTGAGACAAGATGCCGCTACTTTAACCCGAACAACCCGAGCACAACCGTCACACCTATCACCAGCAAAACGATAAACGTGACCGCCACGAACTTGCGATCTCCATCGACGGCGAACGCATACATTGACACGATAACACGCACGACAGGTGTGAGAATCAGCAGGACGGTCGCGATCATCATAATCACCGTCGGATCGAACGAGCGGATCCCCTGAACGATAATTCGCCAGTGGTAGTGCTGCTTTATCCAGTCAGTCGTCAGGGGAACGAATTGAGGCCGCAGCAGCGCCCGCACAATCCCGATGACGAACAGCCCGGTACTGAGCAACATCCCGCCGAGCAACACCTTGTAAACATCTGCATAGACACTGAGCTCCTCTGCAGTGTCGCGCTTCGATTCGTTACTGGCGTGATTTTTCATCCGCAGTTATCCGAAACTGGGTAAGTGGAGGTGGAATCCCATGTCCAGTCCCTTTGCCAACATTTCGTAAGCCAAGTAGAGCATCAATATTGTGAACAACCATTTCAGCCACGCACTGTGCAGCCGGTTCATGATCATTGTCCCAGCGGTTGCGCCTGCCGTAGTGCCGACGGCGATAGGACCCACTATCGTGAAATAGATTAGCCCGGCCAGGAAGAAGAGAATCGAGCTGACCGCCGCAGTCACTCCAATCATCAATTTGCTGGTTCCTACCGCCGCTTTCATGGGCACGTTCATGTAGCGGTTCATGGCAGAAACTTTCAGTACCCCGCCGCCCACCCCGAGCAGGCCTGAAGCGATGCCAGCCAGATACGCGATGGAAGCGCCTATGGGCACGCCGTTGACCACGTACTTGACCTCCCTCTTGGCCGCTTCATCGTAGTATTCTCCGCGGAGCCTAAGCCAAGCCGCGAATCGGTCCGGGCGCTCCCGGGCGAACTCACCTGAGGTGATGCGCTGGTCATCAAGATTTCGCGTCGAAAAAGCGGCGTACGCCATATACGCCAGCATGGCGGAAAAAATCAGTTGCATCGTCCAATCCTGCAGATAAATCGCCAGGATGCTGCCGGAGAGCGCGCCCACGGTAGTGAAGATTTCCAGAAACATTCCCAGCCGCAGATTGGTAATCCGCTGGTCGACATACGAGGAGCCGCCTGCGTTGGAGGTCGCGATCACAGAGACCACGCTGGCCGCGACCGCAATTTTCATGGGGAGATGGAATAAGAGCACCATCGCAGGGACAAGGAAGATCCCGCCGCCCACCCCAAGCAGCGCTCCAAACAGGCCCGCGACACAAGACGCGCAAAACAGGAGCAGCACGAACCTGTAGGAATACTGCATTGGTTCAGTTGGTTGACTATTAGAGCGAGAAAGTGAGCCGCATCCAGCACAATAAAAGCTCACCCATAATGGCAAATGAATCCGGTCCGGTCAAAAGCCCGGTCTTCCGGTGACTCACATGGCGTCCTTGGTCAAATGCGCGCGACAACAACGAACCCGTCTTGTTGCTGCCGGCTCTGGGATATTTTTCTCGCTGGTGATCTAAATCGAGAGCCTCGGGCATCGCCCGGACGGGCATTGAGGCGATGTCTATTTGGCCGTTAGTGAACCGGCGAAAAACCAACTGGATCTGAGAATCTGGAATGCACTCCCGTAATCTCGCGCGGTTCTAAGCCCTGCATTAACATCGGCTTATGCGGGTAACCTTCCCCCTACTTCGCATTCAACCCACTCGTGCGCCCATTCTGCGCTACGGAGTGGCCGTGCTCAGCACCACTCTGGCGCTGATCCCGGGCCTGCTCCTTCCTAACGTTGCGGAAAGCCGACTGGCGGTATTCGCCGTCGCTGTCATGGTGAGTGCCTGGTATGGGGGCTGGAAACCAGGACTGGCAGCCACATCGTTCGCGCTAACCGTAAGCGCCTACTTCTCACTTTCTGGGGAACACACGGCCGCCCAATTTCGCTCGACGATGATCCGGTTAGCACTTTTTGTTGTGTTAGCCATCCTGATTTGCTGGTTGAATGCAGCCTTGCGCGCAGCCCAGGAAGGGTTGCGGCGCTCCGAAATGAACTTCCGGTCACTCGTGACCCACGCACCCTACGGGATTTGCCGCTGCGATGCAACGGGCAAACTTTTGGATCTGAACCCGGCACTCCTGTCTATGCTGGGATACTCCTCAGCGGTGGAACTGCTGGGGACACATTTGGGAGAACTCTACGCCGACACGCAGCACTGGTTCGAACTGGCGGACCATTTACGCGCGGCAGAGCCATTCAACGGGCTGATTGTCGATTGGAAGCGGAAAGATGGGACCGGCACGGTGGTTCGTGTTTCCGGCCGTACCGTTTTTGATGACGGCGAGGGAAAAACCTTCGAGCTGTTTGCCGAAGATGTTACCGAGCGGCGCGCCCTGGAACAGCAGCTCCAACAGTCCCAAAAAATGGAGGCGGTTGGAAGACTGGCGGGCGGCGTTGCCCATGATTTCAACAACCTGCTCATGGTGATTTCTGGCTACTCGGAATTCCTGCTCGATCGCCTGGGCCCGGATCCTGCTCTGCGCGCTCCGGCGCAGGAAATTGCCAGCGCGGCAGGTCGGGCGTCGTCGCTTACGCGCCAACTCCTCGCCTTTAGCCGCAAGCAAATGCTGGCGCCGAAGATTCTTGATCTGAATGGGGTAGTCACCGAGAACCTGAAGATGCTCACTCGCATGATCGGCGAGGACATCGAACTCGTGATGACTCCGGCAGCCGGTCTGGGCGCGGTACGGGCCGATGCCGGACAAATTGAACAAGTCATCATGAACCTTGCCGTAAACGCCCGAGACGCGATGCCCTCTGGCGGAAAACTGACCATCGAAACCTCCAATATTTCCCTCGACGAAGAGTATGCACGCTTTCACGCACCTCTGAAGCCGGGAAACTACGTGATGCTCGCCATCAGTGATACCGGAGCCGGCATGGATTCAGAGACGCAGTCTCACATCTTCGAACCGTTCTTTACTACCAAAGGGCCAAAGGGAACCGGGCTCGGGCTTTCCACGGTTTATGGAATCGTAAAGCAAAGCGGCGGTTACATCTGGGCGTACAGCGAATTGGGCAAAGGCACCACATTCAAAATCTATCTGCCGCGCGTGGCCGAAATAGCCGAGAGTCCAGCGCAAGTTGCCGCTGCAACGGAATCGGTGCCTATCGAACCAGGAACGGAGACCATCCTCGTGGTCGAGGATGAAGCCAACCTGCGATACCTGGCTCGGCAATTCCTGGAAAAACAGGGGTATCGCGTGATTGAGGCGGCGGATGGCGCTGTGGCCATGCAGATCGCCGTCGCCCATGAAGGAGTGATTCACCTGTTGCTTACGGATGTGATCATGCCCGGAATGAATGGCCGCGAACTGGCGCAGCGGATTTCAGAAATTCGCCCCAATACGAAAGTTCTCTACATGTCCGGTTACACCGAAAATGTAATCGGGCGCAACGGCACGCTGGATGCAGGTATTCGCCTGCTGCAGAAGCCCTTCACCCTTCGCGATCTGCAAAGTAGGGTTCGCGAGGTGCTCGATTCAACTCCATTTCCCCGGGAGGTTACTATGCCAGTTCGAACCGCTCATGCTGTGGCGGCGCAATCATTGCCGTTGTCGCGCGCGCAACGTTTTCAACTTCAGTTGCCTCTGAAGTACCGTCGCCTCGATGAAGAAAAATGGCATGACGGTAAAACCAGAAACATCAGCCGCTCCGGTTTGCTGTTTCAAGCCGAAGATCCGTTGCAACCGAATGTTGTGCTGGAGATCAATCTGGTGCTGCCTGCGGAAATTGCCGGACTTTCCCCCACGGAAGTGGTTTGCCGTGGAGAAGTCGTGCGCACCGTTGCCGCTGCGGGAGAAGAAATGCCGCCGGCCCTCGCAGCCAAGATTCTTCAGTATCGCTTCCAGCACGGAGCGCAGTTGCCGCGCGCGTAGACAAGGACAGAAAATCAGTTCAAGCGCTCTGGCTGTCCGCGGCTTCTGCCTGCAGCCGCGCTTCCTCGCGTAAAACTTCCACTTCCTTGGCAATGGCGTACTTCAGTTCTTCGATGCCTTTGCCGGTCACAGCTGAAATTTCGTAGAGCTTCAGCTTGCGCTTTTTGCAGTAACGCTTCAGCGCCGCGACTTTGTCTTTGTTGGCCACGTCGATCTTCGACGCAACCATGATCATCGGTTTCTCTTCCAACGAGGCGCCGAAGCTGGCCAATTCGCCGAGAATTACTTCAACATCTTTCACAATGTCTGGGCGGCCGCTAGCGTCTGACACATCGACCAGGTGAACCAGCAGACGCGTCCGCTCAATGTGCCGCAAGAACTGAGTTCCCAAACCTGAGCCGGTGTGTGCTCCCTCGATCAACCCTGGAATGTCAGCTACCGCGAAGCTGATTTCGTTGTTGGGATCGCCCACCGCAACCACGCCCAGATTCGGTTCCAAAGTGGTGAAAGGATAGTCGGCGATTTTTGGCCGCGCAGCCGAGATCCGGGAGATCAGCGTGGACTTCCCCACGTTCGGATACCCAACCAGACCAACATCAGCCAGCAATTTGAGCTCCAGCCTGTAGTTATGCTCTTCGCCAGGGCGCCCGGGTTCGTGTTCTCGCGGAGCCTGATGCACCGAAGTGGCGAAGCGCGCATTTCCCCGGCCCCCGCGCCCGCCACGCGCGATCACTACGCTCTGATCGGCAGCCGAAAAATCAAAGACTTGCTCGCCCGTTTCCTCGTCATAAACAATTGTTCCCACGGGAACTTTCAAAATTACGTCGCTACCTTCCCGTCCACTCTTGTTGGAGCCTTCTCCGTGGCGTCCGCGTTCGGCCTTGTATTCGGGATTGAAACGGAAGTGGACCAGCGTGTTGTGCCGCTCACTGGATTCCATAATCACATCCCCGCCCTTGCCTCCGTCGCCCCCCGAAGGGCCGCCGCGAGGAACATACTTCTCCCGGCGAAAGGCCATGCAGCCATTGCCGCCGTCGCCCGCCTTCACCCGAATTTTCGCCTCATCAATGAACATGGCAGTATTTAAGAACGGTTGTCATCCCGAACGCAGTGAGGGACCTTAGTTCTTGCTGGCGCCACCTGCGTCGCCACCACGGGCAAACATCAAGAATCCTTGCTTCGTTCGGGATGACAGGCCGCAAAAACAAAAAACCTCGTCTCGAAGGCGAGGCTGAAGCCGCGTCGGACAGCTGGCCGCGGGTGCTAACACGCGATGCAGTTTACGCAGACGGAACTACTCCGCAATTTCCATCGGCTCGACCATCACGAACTTGCCCATCGAACCCTTGTTCAGGAACTTGATGCGTCCGGTGATCTTGGCAAATAGAGTGTCGTCCTTGCCGCGGCCAACGTTAAGCCCGGGTTTCACGCGGGTGCCGCGCTGACGAACGATGATGGTGCCGCCGGGAACAATCTGCCCGCCGAATGCCTTGAATCCCAGCCGCTGCGCGTTCGAATCGCGGCCGTTTCGTGAAGTTCCTTGTCCTTTTTTATGTGCCATCGATCAACTCTCAGTCTTCGGATTCCAAATTTCGTTCATTTCTTTTTCTTAGTCGAAGATTTCTTGGCAGCCTTCTTGGGCGCAGCCTTCTTTTTCGCATTCGACTTCTTGGCATGACTCTTCGCGGTCTTTGCTTCAGACTCGTGCGCTTCAGACTCGTGCTCATCCGCTCCTTCGGCTTTCTTCGACTTTAGCTGCTTTTTCGCCAATTCCGGAGCCTTGAAACTCTGGCCGTCGAACGCGATTTCGGTAATGCGCACGGCGGTAAATGATTGCCGGTGTCCTCGCAGCTTCTTGTACTGCTTCTTGCGCTTGTAATGGAAAACAAGAATCTTCGCGCCGCGACCCTCTTCCACCACTTCGCCGACTACGCGCGCCGCTGACTGCGGCTTGCCGATCTGCCCTTCGCCTCCCGATACCGCCAATATCTCAGGGAAGTCCACTTGGCCATCGGTGCCTGTCGCAAACTTCTCTACTCGAATGATGTCGCCGGGCGCCACCCGGTATTGCTTCCCGCCGGCGCGGATAACCGCGTACATACCTCTGCCTCCGTCAATTTTCCTGAAAAATCAGCTCACCAAAAGCTAACCACGCGCACTCGGGCGCAACCCTGGGACTTTCTGAACTTCCTGTGCTTGCTGTGTTTTTCCGCCACGGTGTTTGCAGCCAAGGCAGGCGTCCCCAGAACGGGTCGGCGAGTACAGGCAAACTCAGTTATTTTAGCGTGCGCTGTTGAAATCGGTCAATGCGCACTTGGCCGATTGTCATCGAGTGTGCGAGAATTCCCGCCGCGTCTCGGAGGAACCCACGAATGAAGCATCCTTTCGCCGTTCTGCTTTGCTTGCTCACTATTACTCTATCTGGCTTTGCGAAGCCGGCAACCAAGAAGTCCTCGGCTCCGCCAACTCCTGACAAAGCCTACCTGCAGAAAATCTGGGATGGCTGGGCGACCCTCGATCCCGCCAATGTGGCCAAGTTTTACGCCAGCGACCCGCATACTTTCTTCGACATCGCCCCTTTGAAATACAACAGCTGGGAAGAATATGAAAAAGGAGTGAAGGTCGTGCTCTCCGGTTACAAGAGCGCGAAGTGCTCTGTGAACGATGACGCCGCCATTCATCCGCACGGAGACTTGGTCTGGGCCACCGCTACGATAAGCGAAGAAATGACCACAAAAACCGGCAAGGTCGAGATGGGCAATTTCCGCTGGACCGTGGTTTTCGAAAATCAGGACGGCAAATGGATGATCGTTCACGAACACGTTTCCGAGCCTTTGCAGTAGGAAGCGCCTAATCGCAGAGCGATCATCGCCTCTCCTAACTGCTACCAAAGCGGTTACCTCTGTAATCGCCGGTAACATGAGTTCTCTTGCAGAAACAACTCCGCCGCGCCAGTGTTAATACAACTGAACGTGGGAGACTTACCATGCGCGACCGAATCGCAGTATTGATTTCGCTTTTTCTGTTTGCCAGCGTCACGTGGGGTCAACAGCCCCCCGCGGGTAACAGCGCTCCGTCCAACAAGCAGCAGAGCATGCCAGACATGGACATGTCGGGCCACGACATGTCCAACATGCACCTGAGTGCTGACAAAGATGCTGAAGGAGACAGCGACGCCAGCGCCCATGCTATGCACTCCATGGAAGGGCACATGGATATGGGTCCGCACATGAAGATGACGGCACTGCGTCCGGCAAAGCCAGGGGATGCCGCGCGTGCCCAGGAGATTGCCGCCGCCGCCCGCAAAGCTTCAGAAAAATACGTCGACTACCGCGCCGCGCTGGCCGACGGCTACAAGATTTTCCACCCTGAACTTCCACAAAAGATGTATCACTTCACAAACTACGGATACGCAATGGAAGCTGCCTTTCGTTTCAATCCCGAGCATCCCACGTCGCTGCTTTATGAAAAACACGGCGATGACTACAAACTGATTGGCGTAATGTATACGGCGCCCAAGCGCCTCGACGAAGAACAACTGGACCAGCGCGTTCCGCTCAGCGTTGCGCAATGGCACGAGCATGTAAATTTCTGCGTACCGCCGGCCGATCGCAGGAAAGAAATGCTGGCGCCGCATCCGCAGTTCGGTTTGAGGGGATCGATCACCACACAGGAAGCCTGCGATGCGGCCGGCGGAACCTTCCATCCCGTAATCTTCAACTGGATGGTGCACGTCTACCCGTTCGAGAAAGATCAAGCCAGCATCTGGTCCGTCAGTCGGCAGCATGGTGATGGAGATTGAGCTTTCCGCTGCACGATTAGGTTCACAACATCAGTTCACGATACGTACCACGGATTCGCCTCGCGTTTCGGCGCAGCAAAAATCAGCGACAAAGTGTGCTATCAGGTTGCGCCGTTGATCGTTCGCTTTCATTACAAGTCTGCAATCCTTCCCCTTATTAGTTACTCGTAAGTTGCGTCTTGTCCGAGTTCGGTCATTTTGCGTTCGACCATACAAGACACATCGGAACTGTATCCAAGATGATGTGCCACATTCTTGCTAACCGAGACGCGCGCGCTTCGTCAAAACAGGCAACGTGAACAGGCAAGATGAGGTTGCGGAAACGTGGAACTTTCTGGGCTTGGTCTGCGTAGTGTAATGAGGAAGCGGCCGGCAGATTGAAGTTAAGAACCGGTCGCGTGTCACCAAAAATTCAACGGGGTTTTGGGGATTCTCTCACTTTCGGTTTGGCGGCCCAGGTGAGAAAACCCCCGTGCACGGCGAGGCAAACCTTGCGGCCTGTTGCCGAACCCCGACGGCTGCATTGTAGGCGATTCGCGGCAAAACACAAAGTTTTATCGCCAGTCGTGAACCGGGCCGCCCCAACCGCTCCCCGACGAGATTCGGGGAAGAAAAAAGGAGCAGTCATGAAGTTCGCGACAGTTTCGAAAAGTCTACTTATAGGGTTGGCGCTGCTGTTGGCCTCGAGCGCTTTTGCGGCAACCAAAGCCAGCCTGCAACTCTACAATCCTGTGACGGTCAAGGGAACAACGCTGCAACCTGGAGACTACAAGGTACAGTGGGAAGGCAGCGGTCCTAACGTGGAATTGAGCATCATACAAGGCAAGAATGTGGCGGTAAAAACACAGGCGCATGTGGTCGAACTGCAGCTGCCGGCTCCCAACAACGCTGCCGTCACCACGAAGAATGACAGCGGACCGAACTCACTGACCGGTATTCGCTTCCAGGGCAAGAAGATTGCCTTGGATTTGGCTTCAACCAGCGAAGCGATGGAGGGCGGTTCGAGCAAGTAGAAAACAAAAGCAAATAACGGGAAAATCAGAGGGAGCACATGAATCGTGCTCCCTTTTCTTCTGCGCCTGCCGAGCCGAGCGAAGCGAGGTGCGCCGGGCAATACACCCGTCACTATGCAGTCGCTGCCTTCTCCGGCTCCGCGGTAGATGCACGCTGCTGCCGCCGCTCACTTTGAGCTTCCGCTCCCAATCTTTGAAGCCCGTCTTCTTCACCGAGACAGTGTGCTCGCCATCGCTGACCTGAACCTCGGAAGGCGTATTGCCGACGAAGCTGCCGTCCACTTCGATATCGGCACCCGCAGGATCGGACTCTAGCTGGATCTTCGCGGATAAAGAAGTTGCACTGGTGCTCGAACTCGCCATCGCAAGCTGTGCCGGCGCAGCGGGCTGAAATTTTGCGAGGTCCAGTCTCACGTCTCCGTTGACATACGCCGTGATCCCGGTCCCCTTCGGAATGCTGATGTCCTTGCCGTGCTTGAACAGGAAGAACGGAGGAGCAGGAAAGAAATCAGACTCGTCGCTACCATTCCGCCAGTGTGGCCGCCACCTTTGACGTCCTTAACAGCTCGCAAGGCTGCTTTGTCGCCGCTATACCAGTTTCACGTAGTCGATGTTGATGTCCAGCTTTCCGCCCCGAGTCATTCGTCTTTTCGCTTGCGCTTCGGTGACGGTCGCGAAAGCCAGTCCTCCCTTTTGAACGACAGCTGTGCCGTTTACTGTAATGTCATCCAGAACCTCAAAATCCACATTGTCGCCCACAGGCGCATCTGCGGAAGATATAGTCCGATTCAGTCGAAGCCGTACGGGCGTTTCCTCTTCGAGAACAGACCCTTTCTTCGAAGTAAAGTCGGTTTGCGTGGGTTGGGTTGTCGTGGGACTAGAAGGTGGGGCCCCCGCGGTCTGAGCCGAGCATGACAACGAGAGCAACGCGAGCGACAGAAACAGATACATTTTCACAGGGATCCTCGGATCCGTAGAAATCTTCTGAATGTTGGGGGAAACCCGGGGATACGCAATGATCGTATAGGCGAAAACGATGTCAATCCGATTCTGCGCTCCACACGCTACTAATGGAAAAAGGAGCGCTCTCGCGCTCCCATTTTGAAACTTTTACCACTCTCAACTAAGTGCTGTACCTTTCAGTACTTCGGGACCTTCGGATCCACGCGCTCGGCCCAGGCATTGATTCCGCCCGCCAGATTGTGAATCTTCTTGAAGCCGGCCTGCTGCAGAAATGCGACAGCCTTGGCGCTGCGTCCGCCCATCTTGCAATGCACCACGATTTCGCGGCTGGAATCCAGTTCGTTCACGCGCTTCGGCAGATCATTCAGTGGAATCAAATGTCCACCGATATTGCAGATCTGATATTCGTGCGGCTCTCGCACATCGAGGACGTAGAGGTCCTCTTTCGCATCGAGCCGCCGCTTCAGCTCTTCCACTTGAATTTCAGGAACTCCTGCTTCCACTGGTTTTTCCTCCCCGCGAATGCCGCAAAATTGGTTGTAGTCTATCAGCTTGGTTACGGTGGGATGCATGCCGCAAACCGGGCAATCAGGATTTTTGCGCAGCTTAAGTTCGCGGAACTTCATGCCCAGGGCGTCAATCAGCAGCAGCCGTCCAATCAGAGGTTCGCCCACGCCCAGAATTAACTTGATGACCTCGGTCGCCTGCATCACCCCGACCAGGCCCGGTAAAATTCCCAGCACACCGCCCTCCGCGCAAGAAGGCACGAGCCCGGGCGGCGGCGGTTCCGGATATAAACAGCGGTAGCACGGTCCATCTTCCGTAGCGAACACGCTGGCCTGCCCTTCGAAGCGGAAGATCGATCCGTAGACATTCGGCTTTCCGGTGAGCACGCACGCGTCATTCACCAGATAGCGTGTGGGGAAGTTATCCGTGCCGTCGGCAATGATGTCGAACTCGCGAAAGACTTCCAATGCGTTCTCGCTGCTCAACCGCAGGTCGAACTTGCGAATATTCAAGAAAGGATTAATCGCCGTCAGCTTTTCCGCCGCGGAATCCAATTTCTTCCGTCCCACGTCGGCTGTGGAGTGAATAATCTGCCGCTGCAGGTTGGTGTAATCCACCACATCGAAATCCACCAGGCCAAGCGTTCCCACGCCCGCGGCAGCCAGATATAAAGCCAGCGGAGATCCCAGCCCACCAGTGCCGACACACAGCACGCGCGCAGCTTTCAGCTTCTGCTGACCCTCCATCCCGACCTCGGGCATGATCAGGTGGCGCGAATAACGCAGGATTTCATCTTTGTTTAAAGTTGCCGGAATTTCTGCGATGGTGGCCATAAAGTCCTCGGTTTGCAATCTTACAATTGCGTTCTTTCGGATCATCCAGAAGTGAGGATGCTAACAACAGGCAGGACACATGCAACAAGTATGTAGAGCGGAAGGTTTCAACTGCTGATCCATAAACAAAAGAAATAGTCTCTGAGTTGCCGAACCACAATCCCCACTTAGTACCAGCCCCCAGCAATGGAAGGCACAATAGAAATGCTATCACCTTCCTTCACCGCGGTCTCCTCTTTTTGCAGATAGCGAATGTCTTCATCGTTCACATATACGTTGACGAAGGCGCGCAACTTGCCGTCGCCGGTATAGAGATGTCGCCGCAGTTCAGGATGCTGTGCCACCAATGCTGTCATGGCTTCCGCCACCGTCGTGGCCTTTACTTCCACCGTAGCTTGCTTGCCCACGTACTGTCGAAGGGGCGTTGGAATATGGATCTTGCTCATCGGTCTAAGGATCTCATACGTCTTAAGCATAAAGATGCGCCAGAGAATAAGGAGGATTCAGCCGATGCCCCAGCTTCGATAGCATACTAGAGACACGCGGCGCGAGAGGGAGATGAAGTTAATCCTCGCAAAACTCGCCATGACCGCGGGGTTAGTGGCCGCCACCGCCACTCTCTCGTTTGGTCAGACGGGAACCTGGCACATTGATTCTGCTCATTCTACTGCCAGGTTGTCTGTAGTTTCCTCAAACAACTCAACTGCACCCGTTGATATTGCGATTGCCAAGGTGACTGGAAGCGTCTCCTTGGATGAGAGCAGGAATGATGAGAGCAAGAATGTCCAGCCCTCGCTCCGGCTCACTATCTATCCGGCAGGGCAGGAGTCAAGCCTGCTCAATCCTGACGGCAGCCTTCGTAATGGCGCTTTGGCAGCTCTGCCGAGTTACACCGTCATGAGCTTCCAATCTAAGAGCGCCGTAGTCAACCGCGAAGGCGAGATTGAATTCACTGGTGATCTCACACTCGTTCATGTGCAACGTGAGACCACTGTGCCATGGAATATCGGTTACGACGGTTCCGTTCCCACCGAACCAGTGGCGAATACCATGACTCGCGAGGTTACATTCATTGCGGATCTGTCAAACCTTATTTTCCCAGCAGGACGGGAGAATCGAAGCGCGGAAATTACCGCGCAGGCAATCATCCAGCGCAACAATTTCCCCGGATTGGTGGCAGCCCTCAGGGACAGCAATTGGCCCGTCGTTGTTCTGGATGAGGAATGCCAAATGCCATACTACCCGGCGCTCACCGCAAGGGACTACAACGGACCGTCATGCTCGGGAATGCCCATCGAGCGCGGGCCGCACCCTGCACCTCCGCCGCCTTACAATTTCGTGCCTAACAGTGTCGGCACCGCCGTTCCTGTCCCGCCTACAGGAGATCGCGTCGAGTATTCTCGCGCATCTGCGTTCTACAGCCAGCAGTTTCCAGCAGCATCCCAAAGCCTTGACAAGAAAAGCATCACAGAAGGCTGCTCAACATGACACGGTGCATCCACTACTCGAGCTCCGCCATCTGAATATCGATTTCCCCATCGCCGCCCTGCCAGGCTATGGAATGGCGGAAGATCCTCTGACCGCACGGGCTCTTCCCGCTGTGCGCGATCTCAGTTTTCCATCGCTCCCGGCGAAGTCCTGGGCTTGGTCGGCGAATCGGGTTCCGGCAAGTCGATTCTTCTCTGGCCGTCATGCGCCTCCTCCGCCGCAGGCACGGGTTTCCGGCGAGATTCTCTTCGGAGAATGGTGCGGATCGCAATCTCGCCACGCTTGCCGACGACTCCATGCGCCAGCTGCGCGGCTCGCGAATTGCCATGATCTTTCAGGAGCCGATGACCGCTCTCGATCCGGTGATGCGGGTCGGAGACCAGATAGCCGAGGCAGTCCTCGCTCACGGAAATCATTCCAAACGTGCCGCCGCGAGCCTTGCCGTTCAGAGCCATGAATGACGTCGCCATCCCTGAGCCCGACCGCCGCGCCCGCGACTATCCTCACCAGCTTTCCGGCGGCATGCGCCAGAGAGTGATGATTGCGATGGCCATCGTGAATCGTCCTCGCTTGCTTATCGCCGATGAGCCCACCACCGCGCTCGATGTGACCATTCAAGCTCAGATCCTCGATCTGCTCGCGCAACTTCGTGCCAAGTTCGGATTGGCCATGCTCTTCATCTCGCACGATCTCGCCGTCGTTTCGCAGGTCGCCGATCGCGTCGCCGTCATGTATGCCGGAAGCCTGGCGGAACTCGGCTCCAAGCGTGAAATCTTTCGGCTGCGGCTCATCCCTATACTCGCGAACTGCTCCATGCTGTGCCCAACCTGAAGACGGAACGCGGACTTCCTCTCGGCACCATCGAAGGCACAGTACCGCCGCTACGCGCCATGCCACCCGGCTGTGCATTCGAGCCGCGCTGCGGATTCCGCGTGCCCGAATGCTCGCGCACCCCGCCGCCGCTGATGAAGTTGTGCACGGGCATTGGACCGCTCCCGGTCGTTAATGGAAAATAGCAATGGCCAAATAAATTTGCCCCTGTATCCTCTCCATTCTCTCTCGTTCTATAATCGCCATCCGTCTGGTGTTCATTGCGCGTATTCCTGCTTAGCGATCTTCACGCCAACCTCGAAGCGCTGGAGGCATCCCTCGCGGCGGCTCCGTCTTTCGATTTTGTCGCCAATCTCAGCGACGTTGTCGGTTACGGCGCTTCTCCGAATGAAGTGGTCGATCGCTCTCGCGGTCTCGGAAAGATTTTCGTGCGCGGCAATCACGACAAGGCTGCAACCGGCCTGCTCGAACTTGACGACTTCAATCCGATGGCCGCGGCAGCCGCTATCTGGACACGCGACCAGTTGACTCCCGAGCATCACCAATGGCTGCACGCTCTGCCGCAAGGCCCGCTTTCACTCGAGGGGTTTTCTCAAGTTCAGCTCGTTCACGGCTCGCCGGACGACGAAGACGCCTATGTCTGTCTCCCTCGGAGATGCCCTGGTCCCTCTGATTGCAACCACCACCCCCCTGACTTTCTTCGGCCATACCCATCTGCAGGGTCGGTTCTTTGCCAACGGCGACAGTGCCGACGGCTTTCATCACGGAATCCCGCCGCTATCGGACAAGCCGAGTCAGTCCCCTTGCAACTGAAGCCGATACCCGTTATCTGATCAATCCTGGCTCGGTTCGGCAGCCGCGCGACGGAGACTGGCGCCGCCGCCTTCGCACTGTTCGACACAGAAGCCCAGGTAGTCCATTTCCACCGCACACCCTACAACCTGAAGGCCGCGCAAGACCGATCTTCGCCGCTAACCTGCCTTCTCGCCTGGCCACGCGCCTCGCTGCCGGTCGCTGAACGGCTGTCATCCTGAGTGGAGTCTTCGTTCGCGAAGCGAACGAAAGACATAGTCGAAGCCCCATACCAGCTCGCACAATCAAAAGCATGCGCAAGGCGTTTCCACCACGTTTCACGATTTCGACTTTCTCTCCTCCGTAGCGGTCCGGACCTTCGCTGTCGATACAATTCCCGTTGTAAACTCGACTGCATGCCTTATCCCCGCCGGCCCGCAACCAAATCTCTCTTTGCTCGTGACGATTCCTGGCGCGAGATCCGCCTGAGCGTACCTCCATCGCGCACATCGACGGCGGTGCCCGCGGCAATCCCGGCCCCGCGGCTATGAAGTAGTGATCCAGGATCAATCGGAACGCAAGCTGGCGGAACTGAGCAAATACCTCGGCCACCAGACCGACGACTTCGCCGATATCAAGGCTTGATCGCGGCGCTCGATACGCCCTCCAACGCGGTCCAAGAGCTCTAGCAAGAAGATCATCAGCGATTCAGAATTGCTCGTTCGCCAGATCAAAGGCATTTACAAAGTAAAA
>CAVREP010000024.1:0-151772 GCA_963720155.1 uncultured Acidobacteriota bacterium | reverse complement strand
TTTCGTGAAGGACACGCTGGCTCAACCCGGCAACGGTCACGGCGGCCAAGCCGTGGCGTCCATTCACGTACATCCCAACGGTCGTTTTGTATACCTGGCCAATCGCGGCAGCGGAACAGTGGATTACGAAGGTAAGCGCGTCTTTGCCGGCGGTGAACACCATCGCCGTTTTCGCGATCGATCAGAAAACGGGCGAGCCAACGCTTCTCCAGAGCGCCGATACTCGCGGCTTCCATCCTCGCACGTTCGCGTTAGATCCGAGCGGGACGATTCTCGCGGTAGCGAACCAGATGTCGATGCTTGTCCGTGAGGGAACGAGCGTGCGCACGGTGCCCGCCAGCTTGACGATTTTCCGGGTAGGCGGCGACGGAAAGCTCAGCTTCGCGCATAAATACGACATTGAAACTGGCGGCGGCAGAAGCCTGTTCTGGACCGGGATCGTCTCGGTCCCTTAATCCTCGAAGAAGTTACCTGGCGGTTGGCTGGGCGACTTTTTGCGTGTTGTTCGGGTTGGCCAATTCAGCCGAGCGAAGTTGATCGGTGCTTGGCAGCGTGGGATGCATCCCAGCCACCGCCCAGCGCTTTCACCAGATCAACTGCCGCCAGCATGCGGCGTTGCAGGATTGTGACCGACGCCTGTTTGTCGGTCAACTCGATGGTCTGAGTGGTGATGACGTTAAGATACGAATCAGTTCCGGCCAGATAGCGGGCGTTTTCGAGAACCAGCGCCTGCTCGGCGGCCACCACCGCCTCCTGCTGCTGCCCCGCCTCTTCGGCTAGGTAGCGCAGGGCCGCCAGATCATCCTCCACTTCCTGGAAGGCCGAGAGCACAGTCTGGCGATAGGCGGCGACGGTGGCGTCATAGGCGGCTTGCGGACGGCCTGGACTTGGGCGTTGCGGCGCCCGAAATCGAACAAGGTCTGAGAGATCGATGGGCCGGCTGACCACACGCGGGCTGCCCCAGGTGAACAACGTTGCCAGACTGGTGCTCAACAACCCCGGCGTTCGCGAAAGAGTCAACGTTGGATAGTAAGCAGTCTGTGCGATCCCGATGTTTGCATTGGCCGCGGCCACCAGGCGTTCGTTGGCAGCGATATCAAGACGGCGCTCGAGAAGCGTCGATGGCAGCGCCAGCGGGACCGGCGGTGGCGGAGCAGCATCATGGCCGTCGGAAGTTCGACGATCGAGGGGGCTTGGCCGGTGAGAACGGCGATGGCATGCTCCAGTTGCGCGCGCGCGATCCGCAGATCGGTGCTCTGCGCCTGCGCGCCGGCGAGCTGGGTTTGCGCCAGGGTTATGTCACTTCTGGAAGCAACGCCGCCATTGAACCGGTTGATGGTCAATTGCAGGTTCTTCTGGTAGGCCTGGATCGTGTCAGCCAAAATCGCCTGCTGCATATCGTTACCCACCATGACAAAGTAATCCGTCGCGAGCAGCGCCTGCGCGCTCAACCTGGCATTCTCGTTGTCCGCCGCGCTCACCTGCGCGTTGTCCGACGCATTTTCGACGGACAGGCGCACGCGGCCCCACAAATCTGGTTCCCAACTCACGGTCGCCGGTAGCGAGAACGATTGCGATGTCCCGCCCGCACGGCCAGCGTTCTTGCCGCTGTCGGATTGCGTGATGGATGGATTCGATCCGATGGTCGGAAAGTAGTTGGCGTAATTGCCGGCAACCAGTGCACGCGCCTGGCGGAATTGCGCTTCTGCTTGCTTCACATTCTGGTTGTTGATGGCGACCAACTCTTCCAGCCGGCTGAAGCTCCGGATCGTTAAATATCTCCCACCATTTGCCTTTGAGCAATTGATCGCTGGGAGTGGCCATCTTCCACTGGTCGTTACCGTTCAGCTCCTTAAAAGCGGGAGTCGCCGGCGCGGTTGGACGCTGTATCTTCGGGCCGATGGTGCAACCCGAGCAGACGAGCAACGAGAACAGCGCGTATTTCCAACGTCGCGTCATCAGTCGCCGCTCTGTGTTACGGCTCCGCCAGGAATGAGAAAGCCGGGCCGATTACGATAAGTTGCCTTGCGCCCGCTGAAACGCTGGCGCAGACGATCCATAGACAAGTAGACCACTGGAGTCGTAAACAACGTCAACATTTGGCTGACCAGCAAGCCGCCTACAATCGTGATTCCGAGCGGACGGCGCAGTTCCGAACCTGAGCCCAGACCCAGGGCTAGCGGCAGACCGCCCAGCAGAGCGCAGGCCGTGGTCATCATAATGGGCCGGAAACGCAGCAGGCAAGCCTGGAAGATTGCGTCGCGGGGGCTCAGACCCTCGTTACGCTCGGCGGCCAGGGCGAAATCGATCCATCATTGATGGCATTCTTCTTCACGATGCCGATCAGCAGAATGATTCCAATCAGCGCCACGATGGTGAGCTCGGTGCGGAACAGCACCAAAGCGATCAGAGCGCCTACGCCGGCGAAGGGCAAGGTCGAGATGATGGTCAAAGGGTGAAGCAGGCTTTCATACAGGATGCCCAGGATAATGTAAACGGCCAGGAGCGCGGTGCCGATCAGGATGGGCTGATTGGACAAAGAGTTCTGGAACTGCTGCGCCGTTCCGGCGAATTTACCGGTGATGCTGGCGGGCATCCCGATGTCAAGCTCGGCTTTGTTGATAGCATTGGTGGCATCGCTGAGCGAGACGCCCTCGGGAAGGTTGAACGAAAAGGTGGTGGAGGGGAGCTGCCCCTGATGTGCGAGGGACTCGGCGCGCCCCCTTCCGGGTCCCAGACCCTCTCTCGCCAGTTGGGCAAAGGACAGCACAAAGTATGCGAGCGCAGGGTTCTGAACATCGAAGATGTGTATGTCGAAGTGGAAAGCCTCGCCCTCCCGAACAGTGCTCCCATCAAGGTGGGCGGCCCGGAACACGAATGGACGCGGCCAGTCTGCTAGACCGCTCGGACCCTCGCCGCAGGCGGCTTGAGGTTCGAACACAAGCGCATATGGGCAGGTACTATGCACCTCACAGTTCCTTGCCTCCCGGCAACTCGGCATGCAGACGAGTTTGCGAAAGATGCTGCCGAAAGCACCCCGCACGATATTGCCCGATTTGTAGGGCGGGAAATGGAGCTCGCCTGCAGCTCGAAACCGAAAGCGAAGCCGATAGAATTCGAACGTCAACGCGCCAGCATAGCATCGTTCTTGCCGCCGGGCGGGGTCGTTGTGCCGCGTTGGACCGCTTGGTCGCCCTTCGACCCGTTGCGACCACTTGAACCCGGATTCGCTACTCCGCTTCGGGCTCCTTCCTTTACCCACCCGATTGACCTCAGCCTTTATGGGAGATGTATGGACCTTCGTGAAGACCCGCTTGATTCCGTCATCGAGGAGATTGCTGCCATTCTCGCCACTGGATATCTTCGCTTGTGCAAAGCGCGGCGCCTGGCTGAATCTGCCGTGGCGCCGGCCCATGCGATCAGGGAACGAGGTGACAGTACGCATGGCGCCAATACTTCATAACGCCATCAGAAGTAACGCTATGCGAGAAATGAGACCCGCGTTGAATTGCGGACCGCAAATGAAAACTGACATCCCAAGCACGACCACCAGCCAGATCCGGTGCGCAATCTACACGCGTAAGTCCACCGACGAAGGACTCGATCAGGACTTCAATTCCCTCGACGCGCAACGCGAGGCCGCTGAAGCTTTCATCCGCAGCCAACGCGGCGAGGGGCTTGTTGCCTTGCCGGAGCGCTATGACGATGGAGGCTTCAGTGGTGGAAGCGTAGACCGGCCCGCTCTGGAACGGCTCTTGGCCGACATTCGCGGCGGCGCTGTCGAGTGCGTAGTCGTCTACAAGGTCGATCGGTTGAGCCGGTCGCTGATCGACTTCGCCCGGATTATCGAGATCTTCGACAAATACAAAGTCAGCTTCGTTTCGGTAACGCAGCAGTTCAATACCACCAATTCCCTCGGCCGGCTCACGCTCAATATCCTGCTATCCTTCGCCCAGTTCGAGAGGGAGATCATCGCTGAGCGAACGCGCGACAAGATTTCGGCGGCAAGGCGCAAGGGCAAATGGATCGGAGGTCGACCGATGTTGGGCTACGACATTGACCCGCGCAGCAGGCGCTTGATCATCAATAGCGACGAGGCTTTCCAGGTACGGATGATGTTCCGACTCTACATCGAGTACAACTCTTTGCTGGCGGGAGTCCGGGAGCTGGACCGCCGCGGCTGGCGCACCAAGGAGTGGGTTACAAGGAGAGGTGTGATGGAAGGAGGCAAACCATTCACCAAAGGCCGGCTCTTCCGATTGTTGACGAACCCGATATACGTCGGCAAAATCGATTTCAAGAACGAGACCTATGAAGGGGAACATGACGCAATCGTCAATGCCTCGATATGGGAGGAGACGCAACGCATCCTGCAACGGAATAGCCTTAATGGAGGAGTCGAGGTCCGCAGCACATACAGCGCTCTCCTAAAGGGGCTACTGCGTTGTGCTTCCTGCCAGGCCGCAATGACCCGAACTTACGCGATGAAGAATTCGCACCGCTCCCCGCATTACACCTGCGCTGGGGCGCAGCAAAGGGGCCAGGGCAATTGCGACGGCAAACCGGTCTCTGAAAGCTCGATCAAGGCATTTGTGACCCGACAGATTCGCAGAATCGGTTCCGACCCGCGCATCGTGGCGGCCGTCATCGCAAAGGCTAACGAAAATAAACGAGGCACAGTGGCTGACCTGACTCTTGAGCATCAGGTCGCCCAGCGGGAGTTGGCGAGGATGGGAACCAAACTACACGAATTGCTTCCAAATGTGGGTTGTGACGAGCAGACAATTTCGCAACAAATGGCGGATCTCCACAAGCGTATCGATCAAACCGAGCGCAGGTCGATGGAGATACTTCGGGAACTCAGGAGTCTCGAAGGCGAATCAGTGCAGGAAGCCGATGTTCGGGTCGTACTCGCTGAATTCGATCCCCTGTGGAAATTACTCAACTCCCGCGAGCAGGTGCGAATCGTCTGCGCTCTGGTCGAGAGTGTCGTTTACAACGGAAAGACCAATAGGGTGACGGTGGGTTTCCGTTCACAGGCGGTTCGGAGGATGGGCCGGGGGTGGAGCAGAAGCACATAAATCATTGCGATGCCATAACTTGCGCCGAGTCTGAGTTCATGGGAAGCTGCGGAGATCCGCCAGCCCCAAAAACGCCCTGACTCGCCTACGGTTACCCTGATCAGCGTGTGTTCTTCTACACTGATAGCTACCCATGCTTCTCACCGTTAAGGACGCTTGCGAATTTCACCCAATGGCTCTCGAGTATTCGATGAGCGAACAGGTAGAAAATCTCTCGGACGTCATCAGTTCAACCGCACCGCTCGCGCGTGCGTTCTTCGATAAGAATTACATCACCAAAGGCATGGAAACTCTCCTGAGCCAGGGCCTCCAGCGGCTCGGTGGCAAGTCCGATCAGGCCGTCTTTGAACTCAAACAAGCCATGGGCGGCGGCAAAACCCATTCCATGATAGCCCTGGGCTTGCTGGCTCGCGATTCGACCCTCCGGGGCGAAGTCGTCCCGGAGATCGCCCGCGCCTCGGGCTTCGACAACGCCCGAATCGTCGCTGTCAACGGCCGCCTCGGTTTCGAAGAAACGTTCCTTTGGGGGGAAATCGCCAGCCAGCTCGGAAAAGCGGCCGAGTTTTCGAAATTCTGGCGCGATGGAGCCAAAGCGCCTTCCGAAACCGACTGGATCGGCCTGATCGGTGAAGATCCCACTCTCATACTTCTCGACGAACTACCGCCGTATTTCGATTACGCCGTGACTCGTATCGTCGGCAACGGCAACCTCGCGCAGGTGACGACCTACGCCTTGTCGAACCTGCTCTCGGCCTCTCTCAAACTGAAGCGTTGCTGCGTCGTGCTCTCCAATCTTTCCGGCAGCTACGAAGGTGCCACCAGGCAACTGCGGCAGGCGATCAGGAACTTTGAGCAGGAGGCCAACCGGCAGGCCCGCGCCATCACCCCAGTGGAGCTCGCCAGCCAGGAAATCTACGAAATCCTTCGGAAGCGACTTTTCCGCAAGCTTCCCGACAAATCGGTGATCGACTCCGTCGCCTCAGCCTACGCGGCGGCGCTATCCGAGGCTGCCCGCTCGAAGTCCATCGCAAAGAGCGCCGAACAGATCGCCGAAGAAATCCACGGCTCTTATCCGTTCCATCCCTCAGTGAAACATGTTGTCGCGCTCTTCAAGGAAAACGAGAGCTACCGCCAGACCCGCGGCCTCATGCAGTTCGTTTCCAAAATCCTCAAATCGGCCTGGAACCGTCCCAACGTCTATCTCGTAGGCTGCCAACACCTCGACCTGAGGCTCATGGATGTCCGCGAGGAGATAAACAAAATCGGCAACCTGCAGGGCGCCATCGCTCACGATATCGCCTCCGGCACAAACGATGCCGCCGCCGAGCGTGTAGACGCCCACAACAGCAGCGACGCCGCCAGCCAGTGCGCCGCCCTCTTGCTAACCGGATCCCTTTCCGAATCGGTCGATGCCGTGAAAGGCTTCACCAAAACGCAGATGCTCGAATACCTCATTGCGCCCAATAGAACCGCAATCGAGTTTCAGGACGCCTTCGAAGCACTTCGTGGCGAATCGTGGTATCTCCATCGCAAAGATAATGACGCTTTCTATTTTTCCAACATCGAGAACCTCACCAAGCGCATCGACAACCGTGCCGACACCGCTCCGCAACCGAAGATCGATCAGGAAATGCGCCGGCGTCTCGAAGCAATCTTTCGTCCGGAGATCGGGACCGCCTACCAAACGGTCCATGCGCTCCCGCGGATCGACGAGATCCGCCTCAATGGCCCTCGCGTTTGTCTGGTCCTGAGTCCCGACAGCAAGGTCCCACCGGCCGAGGCACAGGCGTTCTGGCAATCCGTCACCGAGAAGAACAACTTCTGCGTAGTCACTGGCGGCGAATCGAGCCTGGGTAGCCTGGAAGACAAAACACGCCGCATCTGGGCAATCGCTCGCGTCCTCGAAGAAACGGGCGGGGACAAATCCCCGCACAAGTCCGAACTGGAAGAGGAAGCCGAGCAGGCCGAGCACGAATTCAACGCCACCGTCGTCAGCCTCTTCAATCGCGTCTACTACCCTACCAAAGGCCGGCTTACTGCTGCCAAGCTATCCATGACCTTTGGTGGCAACCAGTTTCGCGCCGAAGAACAGATTGAAAAGGCCCTCGCCGACGTCGGGGCGTCCAAGTTCTATCGCACCGTCGACGACAATTCCGAGATGCTGATCACCCGCGCTGAAGAAATGCTCTGGCCGGCAGGCGGCGATAGACGCGTTCCCTGGCGCGACGTGACCAGCCGTTCGCTCACGAACGAACGGTGGCCGTGGCTTCCACCGAAAGGTCTTGAGGCCCTCCGCAAGCTCGCGGAAGGTCGGGTCGCTGGCAATACTCCGAAGAAGGCTATATCGAAAAAGGCCCCTTCCCAAAGCCCCGAACCCGCGTGCTCGTCGCCGAACGCGACTACAAAGAAGAGACCGGCACGGCAGTCCTCGAAATCTTTGCGAAAGATGCTGGCCCTCACGGCCGCGTGCACTATGCCGCTAAACCTGCCGTTTCGGCGGATAGTCCCGCCGTACAAGACACTATTTTCGAAACCAGCGAAACGGTGCTCTGGTTCCTAGCCATCGACCCCGACGCCGCGCACGAAACCGGCGAACCACTCCGGTGGGAAAACAAACTCACGCTCACCCATGAGCGCATCACGCTGCCGGGTGGCAAGCGACGCGTCGAACTCACCATCAAGCCCCGTGGCGTCATTCGCTGGAACACCACCGGTGCTAATCCCAAGGAGGGAACGATTTATTCCGGCCCTATCGACGTGCCAGGCGACTCGGAGGTCACCATCTACGCCTACGCCGAGGACTCTGGAGTCGGCGCCGCGCGTAGCTTTGCAATTCCACGCGCCGATCAGGTCGGGCCCTCGATTGACAAATCCCGCCCTGCCCGTCTCCGTAGAAAGCTCGATTTCCGTGGTAGTACCGACGCCTTCGTGGCTCTCGTCGAGTTCGACGCCCTACAAGTCACCCTCGCCAACGGTGTGTCGCTCTCTGTTGGCGAAGGCTCCGCCGCCATCACTACACGCTTCGGGTCCGACGCCACGATTCGGGCGGCCGATCTGCGCCGCGGCTCCGGAAGAAGACGCGGATTCGCTGTTCGAGGTGAACAGACGCCCACTAGAATCCAGATCGCGCTTGATGCGCTGCAGGTCCGTCCCCATCTCGGCGGCTTGCTGGTAACGCAAATTGCGATCCTTTTCGAGCGCTTTGTTGGTGACTTCTTCCAGCCGGGGAGGCAGATCAGGGTTCAAGCGAACCGGCGCGATTGGAGCCTTGTGGAGGATCGAGTCGAATATTGCGGCGGACGTGTCGCCGCGGAAGGGCAGCGTTCCCGTGGACATCTCGTAGAGCACCGCGCCGAAAGAAAAAGATCGGTGCGATGGTCCAGTTCTTTTCCCAGCGCCTGCTCGGGCGACATATACGACACCGTGCCCAACGTGGTGCCGGGACTGGTGAGGTGCTGGTCGGTGCCTTCGGCGGTAGCCTGCAGTCCCGCGAGTTGAGAGGACTCGATGTGGTCCGCCCTCACCTTGGCCAAACCGAAGTCGAGCACCTTCGCGTGACCGCGCTTGGTGACAAAGAGATTGGCGGGCTTGATATCGCGGTGCACGATTCCGGCGGCGTGAGCGGCGTCAAGCGCATCCGCAATTTCGATCCCCAGGCGAAGAATCTCGTCAATTTCCATCGAACGCCCGCCGATCCTGTGTTTCAGGGTCACGCCTTCGAGGAACTCCATCGCGATGAAGGCATGGCCATTCTCTTCGCCAATGTCGTGGATCGTGCAGATATTAGGATGATTGAGGGCGGAGGCGGCCTGCGCCTCGCGTCTAAATCGCGCCAGCGACTGTGCATCTCCGGCCACTTCGTCCGGCAAAAACTTGAGCGCGACGAACCGGTGTAGTCGCGTGTCCTCAGCTTTGTAGACCACGCCCATGCCGCCACCGCCCAGTTTTTCCAGAACACGGTAATGCGAGATGGTTTGGCCGATCATGCGTATCGCAGAAACCTCAGGTGGCCGTATGTTAGGGCGCTACTGCTGAGGAAGTCAAAGCGTTCCTTGTTCACGGCGGATTGTAGGTGGTTTGTTTGAATGCTAAGTCTAGCGAGGAGCGCGTGGTGTACAAAAGGCTGAACTCAACGGGAACGTTGATTCAGAGAACAACCACGGAGGCTCCTCAACGGACATTATGTATTACATCGGGCTGGATGTTCACAAGAAGACGATCAGCTACTGCGTCAAGGATGCGAGCGGGCAGGTCCATCAAGAAGGCAAGGTGGGAGCAACGCGACGCGAACTGGATAGCTGGATCAAGACTCTTCCACAACCACGGACGATGGCCATGGAAGCAACGATTTTCACCGGCTGGATCTACGATCATCTGCTTCCGCACGCGCAGCAGGTGAAGGTGGCGCATCCGCTGATGCTGCGCGCCATCGCCGCGGCCAAGAAGAAGAACGATCAGATTGATGCCGGCAAGATCGCTGACTGCCTGCGCTGCGACTTCCTGCCGGAGTGCCACATGGCATCGACCCAGATTCGCGACCGACGGCGAACCCTGCGCTATCGACACCTGCTGGTGCGGCAGATGGTGCAGATGAAGAATCGAATCTCGGGTCTGCTGATGGAAACCGGAGTGAGCTACAACAAGCAGCGGCTGCACAAAGTGGGCTATTTCCGCGAGTTGCTCTCGACCAATGAGGACGTGCATGAGAGTATCCGTCCTCTGCTGAAGCTTAGCCGGGACACCGTCGTACGACTGCAGAAAACGGAATATGCCCTGGTCAGTTCCCTGCAGCGGGACCCCTTGCTGGCCGACCGAGTCAAGCGGCTCAGAACCGTTCCCGGAGTAGGACCGATCACGGCGCTGACCTGGGCACTGGAGATCGGGGACGTTGCGCGCTTTCGCTCGATCCGACAAGCCATCAGTTATTGCGGACTCTGCGGTGAGGAAAAAAGTTCCGCCGACAAGGTGATGCGCACCCCGCTTTCCAAACAGCGCAACAAGCATATCCAACGGGTGCTGGTGGAAGCCGCGAAGTTGGCGCCCAGACAGGATCACGATCTGGCTCTGGTCTATGAAACAGAAAAGCAGAAAGGGAATGCCAATCGAGCGACTCTGGCCGTAGCTCGGAAGATGGTCGCGTATCTGCTCGCCGTAGATCGAGAAGAACGGGACTTCGTGCCGGCAGAAAATTACCAGAGAGCGGCGGCCTAGAAACCTCCGCCTGGGGAAGAACAAAAGATCACACAGCGCGCAGGCTGCCAGGTCCTGCCGTTTGCCGACTGAGCGACGGAGATCAAACTCCCGAGGCTCTCTTCGGATTGTTTCAGGACTGGCAGCGAACACAGACTCAATCTTCTGTGACGGCCCTCAGGGGCCCGAGACAGCGAATGGATGTCCGGTTCTGCGAAGGCAGGAACCACCGCCGAGAGGCACAAGTGCGAGCTGCGGATACTGGCGAATGCGGATGTGCGCGCTCCTCCGAAGCGCGCGTCAGGAGGACTGTGTTTTCCCTTGACAAAGACTTACATGGATGTCGGCAAACCGGAAGTAGTGGTAGCACCGACTCGCTGGCTCGGAAGGATCGGGACGAGGCCCAGAGTGCAACCTCACGACCCCATTCGGACTGGAAGCACGACAATCTTACGGAATGGGCTCCGTCCGACAGCGTTCGAAATATTTTCGACATATTTTTCCTCCCGCAGGTTCCTTTTATAGATAGAGGGCAAAATTTCGCCCGAATCTATGGAACCACCTCGCTAAAGAGGCGAGCGGTTGAGTGCCGCCAATGCTCTGTTCCCGTGGATTCCCTCAACGTGCCTAAAAGCACTTCTAGGCGCTTTAGGCACTTTAAGCACTTGTTGAGAAGTTTGTTCGAAGTCGAAAAGAAAAAAGATTCTTTGAGAGAAAGCAACAAATGCGTCTTGTACGGTTTCTATACGAATAATGTTCTCGTCCGCCCATGACGCGAAGACTAACGCCAGCCGAGTAGTGAATGGGCTCGAAATCTGTCGGACGAAGTCGGACGCCACAGCCGACCTTCAGACGACGCGGTGATTTCAGCCCGGTCTCGACTCTCGCTGCAGGAGATTTTATGAGCGAGATGCACGAAGCAACGCCAGTCAGCCAGCCGTTCCCTCATTTCGAGAGGTTAGTCGATTCGCGCGAGGCGGCAGCCTTGCTGCAGATCCACCCGAAAACACTTCAACGACTCGCCCGCAAGGGCGAGATACGCGCCATGCGGATCGGAAAATTGTGGCGCTTTCGCACATCGGATCTCGACGCGTGGGTGCATTTGAGGTTAAAGTTAGCCAGCTATCCGTACCGTCCCTAACCACGGAGGATCGTGATGAGACGGACGAGATTTCAGCAAGGCAGCCTTCAGATCGTGAAGCGTGCCGGTGGCCGGAAAGCTTGGGAGTACCGGTGGTACGAACTCCAGGCGGATGGCAGCCGGACGCGACGCAATCTGATGGTTGGATCGCTCGAACAATATCCGAACGAGACGGCGGCTCAGAAGGCCGTCGCCGCACTTCGGGCAGACATCAACGCTGAGAATCCGCGCACCAGCTTGACTCCGATCAGTGTTCAAACGCTTGTCGAACACTACCGGGAAAAAGAGCTGGGGCCGGACTGCACCAAAACGCGGAAGACGCAGGTCACCTACGTAGGCTATTTCCGAAAGTGGATTTTGCCCCGGTGGGGAAGCTATCACGTAACCGAGGTCAAAGCAGTCGCGGTGGAGCAGTGGCTTCGTTCGCTCAAGTATGCGAACGGAAGCAAAGCCAAAGCTCGAAACATCATGAGCGCAGTTTTCAATCACGCTGTCAGATGGGAATGGCTTGATGTGAATCCCATACGCATGGTGCGTCAAAGCGCCAAGCGGACCAGGATGCCCATCGTGCTATCCATCGAACAGATTGCGGCACTGCTTCGCATCTTAAAAGAGCCAACGCGCACGATGGTATTCCTCGCAGTCTTCACCGGCCTTCGGGTTGGGGAGCTGTTAGGCCTCAAGTGGAAGGACATCGATTTTCAGAAGATGGAAGTCCATGTCATCCGCTCGATCGTGATGCAACACGTCGGGGACTGCAAGACCGAAGCCTCTCGCAAGCCGGTTCCGCTCGACTTGCGACTGTCTAAGGTTTTGTGGAACTGGCGGCTGCATAGTCCATACCCAACTGATGAGGACTGGGTATTCGCCAGTCCGCACAGCGGAGGAAAACTGCCGTACTGGCCGGGTTCGCTGTACAAGGCGCACCTGGAGCCAGCGGCGAAAGAAATCGGAATCGTGGGCCATTTCGGTTGGCACACGTTCCGGCACACGTACGCGACGCTCCTCAAGGGGAACGGCGAGGACGTGAAGGTTGTGCAAGAGCTAATGCGGCACGCAAACATCTCGGTCACTCTGAACGTCTACGCGCAAGCGATCACGCAAACCAAGCGAGACGCGCAGAGCCGAGTTGTGAGTTTGCTGCTCGACAAAAACGAAGAAAAACCAAGCACCGAGGCTTATCGGACCGTAACGGACCTACAAAATTCTGGAGGGGATTTGCAAGTGGTTGATAAGGTTGGCGTCCCCGACGGGATTTGAACCCGTGTTACCGCCGTGAAAGGGCGATGTCCTAGGCCAGGCTAGACGACGGGGACGGCTGTAAGGTGGGTTTGCTTGCAGCAACACTTGATCGTAACAACCCTTCGCAGCCCTGTCAAAATGCGGGGAATCGCATGCTGAGTTTCCGCAGCAAGTTACAAGAATCGTCATCTTCCATCCAGCGCAGCTCTTTAGCTTTGAGGTGAATCCCCGCGGCGAATTCGGAACAGCGTCGGCAAGAACAACGCTGCATATTAATTCGGCACCGAAGAGCCCCTTCCATTTCCAAGGATGTCGAAGACAATTTAGAATTACAAGAGCCGGAAGCTGAGTCGCGGCTGATAGCTATTGAGGCACATGTCTGATCCACTCTATCTCAGTCTTTGGTTCCCGGATTTTTCCGGTCTGGAGATGCTGCCGCATACGTTTGCGGTATTGCAGCAGTTTCCCTTCTCTGCACAGCGTCCAGGAATCACTTATATCGCACTGCATCCCGTTTCATGGAACGAGGCTACCGTTTTGGAGCGCCGATTTCCCGGCGGAATTGATCCCGGACAGGCCACGCTGATCGCCGCCGAACAGGCCCATGACGACTATGCTTACGTCTTCGAAGCGCACTGGGATTTGTTGACGCCGGATGCCTCCAAAGCGAACTGGCTCCTGGAGCCTGCAACTGTGAAATTCATAGCGCAGGGTGAAGAGTTCGACGAAGGCAGTTATCAGCACACCGGACATATCCAAGTGGACTTCGGTTTGGATTCATACTTTCTTCAGCCGGAGACGTCGCTCAACGACCAAACTCGCGCCAAGATTCGCGACAACGTGGCGAAATTGGTGGAGTTCTCGGTGAAGGTGGAGAAAAATAGCGGCACCAACGCGCGGCTTCTGTGGTCGGAGTCAGAAGAAAGCCTGGCGCAGAAACTAATCGCGCGACTGCAGAAAGTGCAATAGGTATACAACCCACTAAGGAACACAGGGCCACTCGCTAACTCCCCCGAAAAGCGGCCCTGCGTGTCCCGTGATTTAGGCTATTTCGTTCGTCCGCCCTCAACTTTCAATTTTTCTGCGGCAGCAGCTTGCGCTGCGGCCAGACGCGCCGTTAGAACGCGGAACGGCGAGCAAGAAACGTAATCCATTCCCACCTGGTGGCAGAACTCCACCGACGACGGATCGCCTCCGTGTTCGCCACAGATTCCCACCTCCAGCTTGGGACGCGTCTTGCGGCCACGTTCGATTCCGACCCGCACCAGTTCCCCCACCCCGTCCCGATCGATCGCGGCAAATGGATCCTGTTTGAGAATGCCTTCCGCGAGATAGGTCGGCAGAATCTTGTTCACGTCGTCGCGAGAAAAACCGAACGTGGTCTGGGTTAGATCGTTCGTGCCGAACGAAAAGAACTCCGCCTCTTTGGCAATCTCATCCGCGACCAGGCAGGCGCGAGGCAGTTCGATCATCGTGCCCACCAGGTAATGCACGCTTCTTCCCTTGTCCTTGAATACTTCTTCCGCAACGCGCCGGACAATCGCCCCTTGGTTCGCCATTTCTTTCACCGTCGCGATCAGAGGAATCATCACCTCCGCGTGGGTCTTAATTCCTTCCTTCTCCACGGCAACGGCCGCTTCAAAGATTGCCCGCGCCTGCATTTCGGTTATCTCAGGATAGGTAATGCCCAGCCGGCATCCGCGATGCCCGAGCATGGGGTTGAATTCATGCAGCTCTTCCACGCGGGCCAGCAGCGCAGGAAGAATTTTCTTCAGATCACCCGCTCCTTTTGCGCCGTACTCACGGTATTCCTCCGCCAATCCTTTCTTGTGTTTCGCATCGGCGCTGGGCAGGCTGGCGATGTCGACCATCAGCTTCTCGCGCTTCGGCAAAAACTCGTGCAGCGGAGGATCGAGCAGTCGAATAGTCACCGGCAATCCGTCCATCGCTTTTAGTAGGCCGATAAAGTCGGCCCGCTGCATGGGCAGTAATTTCTTCAACGCTGCGCGGCGGTCTTTCTCGTTGTCGGCAAGAATCATGGAGCGCATGTGGGAAATGCGATCGGGCGCAAAAAACATGTGCTCCGTGCGGCACAGGCCGATGCCCTCGGCGCCAAAGGCCTTCGCCTGAACGGCATCGCGCGGAATATCTGCATTCGCGCGTACCCCGATCTTGCGGAACGGCTCCGCCCAGCCCAACAACTTCTGCAGATCGGCATCATCAGTCGACGGATCGAGGGTGTTCAGCTTCCCCTTGATCACGCGACCGCTGGTCCCATCAAGAGAGATCCAATCACCCTCCTTGAACACCTGGCCTTTGACGCGCATCTGCCGCAATCGCTCATCGACCTGAATATCACCGGCACCGGCCACGCAGCATTTCCCCATGCCGCGCGTGACCACGGCCGCGTGACTGGTCATGCCGCCGCGCGATGTCAAAATGCCGGCGGCAACTTCCATACCTTGAATATCTTCAGGCGTCGTTTCGGCGCGAACCAGAATCACAGGATTTTTCTTTGCTCCATGTCCTGCCTTCTTCACCGCTTCTTCCGCGGTAAAAACAATTTGTCCTACTGCCGCACCCGGCGAAGCGGGCAATCCTGTAGCTAGCACTTCCACCTTCGTACTCTTTTCATCCAGGCGCGGCACTAGGAAGTCATACAGCTGATTCGGTTCCACGCGAAAAATCGCATCTTCCTTGGTGATCAGTCCTTCTTCCACCATCTGAATCGCAACCCTGACTGCGGCCCATCCGGTACGCTTGCCGTTGCGAGTCTGCAGCATGTAGAGCTTGCCATCCTGGATGGTGAACTCGAAATCCTGCATATCGCGGTAATGCTTCTCAAGTCGCGTGGTGATGTCGCGCAACTGGTCGTAAACATTCGGCATGATCTTGTGCAGTTCAGAAATATGCACCGGCGTGCGCACACCGGAGACCACATCTTCACCTTGCGCGTTCATCAGAAATTCTCCGTAGAACTCCTTCGCGCCCGTTGCGGGATTGCGCGTGAAGCCCACGCCGGTGCCGCTGGTGTCGCCGAGGTTGCCATAGACCATGGCCTGCACGTTCACCGCAGTGCCGAGCATGTCATCAATATTGTTGATGCGACGGTAGTGCTTGGCGCGATCGTTCTGCCACGAGCGGAACACCGCATCCCGCGCCATTACCAGCTGCTCGTGCGGATCTTGCGGAAAGTCGCGATGGGCGTGTTTCTTGACGACTTTTTTGTACTCTTCAATCACTTCCTTTAGCGCCTTGGCGTCGAGCTCGGTGTCGAGCTTGGCCTTCTTCTGTTTCTTCTTCGCGTCGAACACTTCGTCGAACGCAGACTTTGGAATCTCCAGCACAACGTTGCCAAACATCTGAATCAGCCTGCGGTAGGAATCGGCTGCGAAGCGCGGATTCTTGCTACGCTTGGCCAGCGACTCCACACTCTTGTCGTTCAACCCGAGGTTGAGGATGGTGTCCATCATCCCCGGCATGGAAAATTTTGCGCCCGAGCGCACGCTCACCAGCAGCGGGTTCTCGCCCGTTCCCAGCTTTTGAGCTTGCAGCGCTTCCAGCTTGGCCAACGCCTCGTCCATTTGCCGGTCGACCTCTTTCGAAGCAGCGCCCTGCCGCATGTACTCTCGGCAGGCCTCGGTCTGGATGGTGAATCCTGGTGGCACGGGCAGACCGGCATTGGTCATCTCGGCGAGGCCCGCGCCCTTGCCGCCGAGGTCATCTTTCATCTTGCCGTTTCCATCGGCCTTCCCCCCGCCGAAAAAATAAACGTACTTGGTTGTGGCTTTCTTGTTTTCTTGCGAGTCAGCTTCAGGAAGAGTAATTGTCGCCATGATGAGTCCTTTATCCTGGGATTTTGAGTGGCGCGCAGCTCTTCAGCGCGCCCGATTAGAGCTTCTTCATTTCATCGCAACGGGCTTTATTCCTTACGTCGGTTTATCCTTGTCATTCAGTCACGACTTCTGAAAAGTCGGCAATTGTCGAAAATTCCTTTAGCAAATCTCGCAGCAGCGCCAGCCGGTTCGCCCGCACTCTGTCATCTTCGACCATCACCATCACCTTGTCGAAGAACGCATCCACGCGCTCGCGGGCAGTCGAGAGCAGCATGAGTGCGTCACAGTACTCTTTTTTCTTGCGATGCGCCTCGACTTTCTGGCCGTACGTATCCATGTAGGCGGCTAGATTCTTTTCTTCCGGTGCGGCATCGGACAGGTATTCAAACTTCGGCGCGGGCTTGATTCCCTTCTCTTCGGCTTGCTTTAGAATGTTTCGCATGCGCTTACACGCCGCGCCTATGGCCAGAAACTCCGGCATATGCAATACCTGTTTTACTGCCCCGGCCCGAGCCAGCACATCGACAACATCGTCCGCGTCTGAGGCCAAAACTGCTTTCACTACGTCATACGAATAGCCGCGAACATCTTTCAAATAAAATTCCAGACGCTCGCGGAAGAATGTTCTCACCGAATCGTCGAACTTAATCTCGTCGACGAATTTCCGTTCCGCATCCGAGCCCTGGTAGCCGGCACGCGCATCGCGCATTAAGTCACTCAGTCTGAACGGCATCTTCTTTTCGGCGATCACTTTCACGATCGCATTCGCTTGCCGCCGCAGTGCAAATGGATCTTTCGATCCGCTTGGAACCAGCCCCAGCGCAAACATGCCGGCAATCGTATCCGCCTTGTCGCCGATGGAAAGCACGGCACCCTCAGTCGAGCGCGGCACATCATCTTCGGTCGACTCGGGTTTGTAATGATCATAGATCGCATCGGCGATGGCCAGGCGTGTAGCTTCGGGCAATGTGGCATCAAGCTCCTGCACGCGGGCATACAAACCGCCGACAATGCCCTGTAGCTCGGTAAACTCCTTTACCAGTTCGGTGGTCAGGTCAGTCTTAGCCAGGCATGCCGCCTTGTGAATTACCCCCGGACGCACCGCCATTCCACTCTGCTTGACGATCTCGCTCAGCCAACTGCACAAACGCTGCACCCGGTGCGTCTTGTTGTAATAGCTCCCCAGGTCTTTCTGGAAGGTAACGTTCCGTAGCAGGTCAAGCCGCTCCAGCAGCGAACGTTTTTGATCCATCTCCCAAAAAAATCGCGCGTCGTTGAAGCGGGCCCGCAACACGCGCTCGTTGCCGTGCCGGATCAGCCCCTGGGGATCGCCATCGGTGTTCAGCACGGCCAGAAAGTGCGGTAGCAACTTGCTGTCCTCATCTTCTACCGCAAAAAATCTCTGGTGATCACGCATCACCGTGACCAGTACCTCTTCCGGCAGCGTCAGGAACTGGGGATCAAAACCGCCGAGAACCACGGAGGGGAACTCCGTCAGATTTACCACGGTGTCGAGCAGAGACTTGTCTTCGCGCCAGCGCGCCCCGGGGATGGTGCGCGTGGACGCGTCAAGCGCCTTGCGAATCTGCTGCTTACGTTCCTCACGTCCGAGAACCTTCGCCGCGCGCAGCGCATTGACGTAAGCAGACCCAGCATGCGAAATCCCGACGCTTCCGGCGGACAACATTCGGTGCCCGCGAGATGTGTTTCCGGCCCAAATTCCGTCGAACTCCAGACGAATCGTCTCTCCGTCGAGCATCGCGACCAGCCAGCGCACGGGGCGCACAAACCGCTCGTTCGGCTTTCGCCAATACATATTCTTTGGCCAGTAGATCGAGGAGAGTTCCTTGGGCAGATTGTTGGCGAGAATTTCCGAAGCGCTTCGGCCTTTCTTAGTGACTTTCGCGGCGAGGTAATCACCCTTGGGCGTCGTGATCTTCTCCAGCAGCGAGACGTCGACCCCCGCCTTCTTGGCGAAGGCGTGCGCCGCGGGCGTTGGCTGACCATCCTTGTATGCGACGTTCACTGAGGGTCCAGTGATTTGTTCGGTCGCGTCCGGTTGCGCAGCGGGGATTCCGGAAGCTATAACCGCCAACCGGCGTGGAGTATCGAAAATAGTAATCTCAGTGGCGCTCAGACGTTCCCGGCCCAACATCGTGACGACGCGCTCGCGCAACTCTTGCGACGCCGCGTCAATCATTCGCGCCGGAATCTCTTCGCACCCGATCTCTAGTAGGAAGTCTGGCATGCCTTCTGCGTGAACGTCAATTTTCTGAGGGTCCTACGACCCCACAGGCGACAGTCTCTCCTTCTTCTTCGTCGTCTCACGAACAGGTTCTTCCTCCGACTTGTCGCCCGCGGCAGACTCGCTCTTCAGCTGATCCACCCATGCCTTCGCGATGCCCACTGCCAGGGCCCGCACGCGGGCGATCACCCCGACGCGCTCAGTAACAGAAATTGCTCCCCGTGCATCGAGGATGTTGAAAAGGTGCGAACACTTCAGACAGAGATCATAGGCCGCGAGTAACGGAAAACGCGCGATCTCCTGTGAACATTCCGGTCCCGCTTTCTGTTCCGTGCTGTTGCCCCGAATGAGTCTTAGGTCCTTTTTCAAAACAGCATACCGCTCAATCAGAGCTGTGCATTCCGCCTCATAGAGATCGAAATGCCGCCAGGCTTTCTCCACGTCCGCCATTTCGAAGTTGTAAACCGAAAACTGCAACTCATCGGCCATCCGTAAGTCGCCATACTTAACTTCCTGGCCTGTCTCCTGATCGCGCGCCCAAACGATGTCGTAAATCGAATCTACGTCCTGAAGAAACGCCGCGATGCGCTCCAGGCCATAAGTCAGTTCGACAGAAATCGGAAACAGATCCACGCCGCCGCACTGCTGGAAATAGGTGAACTGGGTGATCTCCAGTCCATCGAGCATCACCTGCCAGCCCACGCCCCAGGCGCTGAGTGTCGGAGCTTCCCAGTTATCTTCTTCGAACTTGATGTCGTGCTGCCGCAGGTCGATCCCGATTCCTGCCAGCGATTCCAGGTACAACTCCTGCACATTTTCCGGCGGAGGCTTCAAGATTACTTGCAACTGCATGTGCTTGAACAGCCGATTGGGATTCTCCCCGTAACGCCCATCCGCCGGACGCCGCGAAGGCTGCACATACGCCACCTTGTACGGCTTCGGCCCGAGCACGCCGAGAAACGTCTCCGGGGCCATCGTGCCGGCGCCCACTTCCACGTCATAAGGCTGCTGCAGCACACACCCGCGCTCCGCCCAGAATGCCTGCAGCCGCAGCATGACTTCCTGAAAAGTCAGCGAATTGGGTTTAGGTTGATTCACAAGATCGTCGGGAGCGACTAGATCAATTCTTGATTGTAATGGAAGCAGCGGCAAGTAGTCAGCCGCGGCTAAAATCTGCCCTTCTCGAGCATCCCCGCGGTCACAAGTTTCTTCTCAATATGCCGCTGAAGGATTTGGATGAGAAATTTTCTAAGATCGGCACCCTGCGCCTTCTGCCACGGGTTCTCGGCAAAGCTCTCTACGGGAGCGCGAAACATTTGTGCGGCCAGCGTTCGCGATTCGCTCGAAATCTCGGACGATGCAAGCCGCTTATCCTCGGGGCACATCAGTCCATCGGCCAGCGCGTGAAAATAGGCGCGGCTGCCGTTCAGACTTCGGCCGCAGACGGTGCACTCAGTCAACTCAGGTAGAAAGCCGACCAGCCGCGTCAGCCACAGTTCGAAATAGGTGACAGGCATCCAAACATCTGGTCCCTGAAGGGCGTGCAGAACGGACAGGGTCAACCGAAAGATCGCGTCATTAGCTTCCCGATCCGGAAGCAACTGATCCAGCAGCTCGGCCACATGCGCCAGGGCCACGGCCCGCGCATAGCTGACTTCCGTAGCCAGCGGAGACTCCAACACCTCGCAGGCGTCGAAGCGCGCCAACTCCTGCCGCTCGCGGACGTCGTAAAACGCCCGCACATAGGTCATCGGCTCGAGCGCACCGCCAAAGCGGCGTTTCGATTTCTTTGCCGCGCGCGCCACGCCGTGTACTTTGCCCTCCGCGCGCGTAAACAGCGTGACCAGCAAATCGGATTCCCGCAGCGGGTAGGTGCGCAGCACGATTCCTTCCGACTCCATCAATGCCATGGGAGGCCAACAGATCCGACTATGGAGGAATTGTAACGGAGTGTCCCGGAGATTCGGGGAAAGAAGAGGCCAAAAACAATAAGAGACGATCGTGAGGGTCCGAACGTCGCGACCATTATCGCGAACACTAACCCATGATCGTCTCGAGACGTTGAACTTACTCAATCAACTTAGCCTATCTGTTCCCGGCGCACCATACAGCAAATCCCGTATGGAACGAGCTCATCGAAAATAGAAAGTCAGGCACAATTCCGTCGACTTTGTCCGACTCCTGGGAGGAAATGTGCGGAGACCAATTAGGATCACCGTGCTTCTGTTGCTTGGACTAATCATGGCTGCCTGTGGCAGCGGATCGAATTCTGGGAACATCAACGGAACCTGGCAGGCCAGCCTGACAAACGTGGATGGGACGCCTGCATATTCTTTCACGCGTCCTTTACGCAGAACAATAATGGCACGCTCACCGTTTCCAATCTCACCTTCACATCGCTGGCCCATGCTTCGCCTCGCAATCGACAACGCAAACGGGCAACGTTACAGGCACCTTTGGAATGACCGCTACAACAGCCTTCCCCGGGGCTGCCACGCAAAACGTGCTGACGCTTCAAGGCACTGCTAATGGCAATATCATTACCGGCACATGGGCCCTCACCGGCGTATCCGACTGTGGCGGAAACGGAAATTTCACAATCACACGGATGTAAGCGGCTTAAGACGAGAAGGGCGCATCCCACCGAGGATACGCCCTTTTAACTTGTACGAGCTCTTGAATTCCTAGCCAGTAGCTTCTTATCGGCCGAAGTACGCCGCGTTTTTGGCAGTGAATTCGTTCCACTTCTCCGGCAGATCGTCGAGCGCAAAAATTGCCGACACTGGACAAACCGGCACGCAGGCGCCGCAATCGATACACTCCACGGGATCGATATAAAGCAAAGCCTCCGTCGCATACTTCGGATCGTCTTTCTTGGGATGAATGCAATCCACCGGACACGCATCCACGCATGCAGTGTCTTTCGTATTGATGCAAGGCTCGGCAATTACGTAGGTCATAAAATTGTGGGTCTCCTAAGATCTATGCAAGTATCTTACTACTACTGCAGCGTCTCCGCGAACCGCACATTTTAGCAAGAAATGTGTCCTGCGGTACAGGTTTATTGGCTCAGCGGAGCCGGCTGCCTAGTTTGAGCCGTCACGCCATCTTAATTCAGCAGTCATCACATTCTGCTGGGAGAAAAGAAACGGCTGACAGCATGCGCTGCCAGCCGTCTACCTCTCGTCACCGCACGATTTAGCGATGACCGCCGCCGCCGTGGAATCCGCCGCCGCCACCGTGGAAACCTCCGCCACCGTGAAAGCTGCCTGCGGAGCCGCCATGGAAGCCGCCAACCGGACCATGGGCAAACCCGCGTGCACCAAAGGAACCGCGTCCGACGAAGCCAGGACGCCCGTAGAAGCCGTGACCATAACCCCAGCCGCCGCGGCCCCAGCCGTGTCCCCAGCCATACCACGGACCAGCACCAATGAATACGCCACCCACAAACCAGTCAGGTCCGTAGTAGCCGTAAGGCGCGCACGCGTAGGGATAATAATTGTAGTAGCCGTAAGCGCAGGCCGGCGGTCCCCCAACATAGCCAGGTCCAACTGCCACGCCAACCCCTATTTGTGCCTGCGAATAGGCCAGAGGCAGCATCAGAATTCCAACCAAAGCCAAATACTTTAAGTAACGCATATGAACCCCCTTGTCCCGACCAGCCGCACCTGCCCAAAATCCTCTGATCGGAAGAACTTCAAGATCTCTAATTTCGATCCGAAGCTCTTATCTATTTGAACGCAAAACCAGGAGAAAAGTTGCTAATTTGGCAGTGGCTGATTTCAGCCATCCTAGCTGAAATCAACCACTTGCAAGAGGAAGGTAGAGTACAACTGTCACAAGCGATTTCACATGAAAAACGGGAGGGGAGGGCGCACAAATTACGAATAGTGCTTTCCGCGGGAAATACGATGGGATCTACCTACCGACCAGCCTCTCGCTCGGCTGGTATTCCACGATGTAACCTGCTACCGCGCTGGCCGCCACGGTGAAAGGTGATGCAAGATACATCTGTCCAGGACCGCTGCGGCCGGGGAAGTTGCGGTTTTGCGCGCTGATCACTACCTGGTCGGGACGAGTGGAAACTCCCGGCCCGGCGTTGATGCAGGCACCACAGCTTGGCTCGATCACGTGTGCGCCCGCCTTCTGAAACACATCCAGGTAGCCCCGGCGCAGGCAGTATTCGCGCGTCTCCTGCGACCCGAACTGAAGGTAGAACTTTACCGAGTCGGCCACGCGCTTGCCCTGCCTCAGCGCGTCAGCCAGGACGGCAGCGTACATATCCATGTCTTCATTCTTGCCGGCAGTGCAGGTACCGCCGTAGGCAATTTCGACCGGCACGGGCGTGTTCAGATCGCGGATATATTTTCCGTTGCCAGGATCGCCCGGAGTCGCAACCATCGGCGTAATCTCCGCCGCATCGAGTTCGATCGCGTGCGCGTATTGTGCATTGGCGTCGCTGTATAGACCCTCGATCATGGCTCGGGCTTTCTTGCGATCCATGCCGCGCCGCTCGACCAGGAAGTCGACGGCTTTCTTGTCCGGCGCGACGATGCCGGTGAATCCGCCGATCTCAGCTGCCATGTTCGTCATGGTGGCGCGCTCATCCACGCTGAGCTCTTCAATGGCTTCGCCCGCGTACTCTATGACTTTCGCGAGCGCATGGCCGCTACGCACGTAATCAAGGCTCAGAATCTTCAGGATTAAATCCTTCGCCGAGACATTCTCATGCTTCTTGCCGCGAATCACGATCCGGACTGACTCCGGCACCTTCACGCGCACATCCTTTGTGATCCAGCTATTGAACACGTCGGTCGTACCGATGCCGAAAGCGACGCAGCCAATCGCCCCCACATGCGGTGTGTGTGAGTCGGAACCAATGTTCAATTGCCCGGGCAGCGCATAGCTTTCCAGCACAATGGAATGGCAGATGCCCTCCGACCCCTTGCGGTCTTTCAATTCGCCGTGCAGCTTAATTCCCTGCTTGGCGGCGAAGTCCTGCTGCTTGAGTTTGAGTTGCGTCGCCAAATCGAGCAGGCCGAGTTTCTTTTTCTCCTCTGAGATCACTTCATCGAGAAACGTCAGGTGGTCGCGAAAGAAAATGATGCTCGAAGCATCGTTCACCTTCGCATCTTTGCCAACATAGCGCTCGAAAAAGATGGCCGCCATCGGAGTGACATACTCATGGCTGAAGCGCAGGTCCGCCTGCGCAAAGCCTGTATCGCCAGGCTTAACACTGGCGACGCCGACGTCTCCTTTTTCGTTAATCATGTGCCGGGCAAATATTTTCTCCCCGAGAGTCATTGCTCGTGTGGAGCAGGCACTCTTGTCCGCCTTTTCGATCGGCGGCAGAAACACCTTCTTCTGCATCCGCGCCACGTTGAACGGAAACAGCCCGCCGTATTCGATCACCTGGCGCGTAATCTCATCCTCACCGGCGGTGAACTCTGAAAGCGGAATCTCCTGCCCGGCACGAATCCGGTCGATCAGCGAAAAGTCAATTGATGTCAGCACCCCCAGATTCTGGCAATTCTGCCTGTAGATGCGCTCAATATTTTCCGCGATCACCACCTGAATGCCGGCGCACATCTCGGCGTAAGGCGATTGCTCGCGGCTCGATCCCTTACCGCGCCGCTTCCCGCTCACCGCGCACACAAAGCCGCCGCGCTTCACCTCGCCGCGTCCAATCGGCGTCACGCTGCCGCACTTCAGCCCAAGATACGGGATCTCGCCGAGCGTCTCGTCGAAATAAAAGCAATAGTGTGCCGGAGTGATTTCGTCGGTTGAAATGTCGTCGCGCAGCTTGGGATTGTTCGCCGGATTCTTGGTATCCCATGGCAAGTCTTCACCCGCCAGTTGCCGCTTGATCAGTTCCGGATCTTCGGTAAGGAAAAGAATGCGTCCCTGCAGCCGAACCTTGTCGGGCCGCTTTTCAATCTTTCGTTCCAGAAGAGAGTTGATCACATTGAGCCTGTATAAGGTGAAAGAGTCAAGGGACAAGCGTGAGCGGATGCGGCCAGTCCCTAACTATTGTAACGCGGCCGCGCAGGAGGGATGCTGTCTAATGATGCGCGTGCGCGGCCTTGTCAAATTTCTCTCCAGCTGGAATCGCTACGGTCAGCCGGTTTTCTTGAGGCGCCAGCGGACAGGTGGCGTACGGAGTCACCGCACACGGAGGGTTGTAGGCGCGGTTGAAATCAAGTACGACGGCGCCGTTTGCCACCGCATCGGTCTCGAGAAATCGTCCACCGGGATAGGTATCGGTCTTCGCAGTCAGATCGTTAAACACAAACGACAGTCCCTTGGACGGATCTCCGCCGAGAGCAGTCAGCCGCTGCTCCTGACCGTTGATCTTAAACACCACTGTCCCCGCGACTGGCACAGGAGTTACGTCGCCTAAAACATTGGGCACGTCGATTGTCTTCTTGCCATCGGCGGGCTCCCATGTCACGGTCACTCGATAGTTCAGGTCGAGAGGATAAAACATCAATCCCTTGAAGTTCGCAACCGCCGCACTTTCCAAATCTTTCACGCGAATACCCACGCGGTCCCCGCGTTCGATCACATGAAAGCGCAGGCTGGCCATTTCGATCACGGTGCGATGCCCGGAGACATCCGGATCCAGCTTGGCTGTAGTCACCGGTTTGCCTTCGATCGTGGCGTGTGCCTCTGGAAGAATCTTGACGTTTACCTCTTTGCCTGCAAGATCGAACTCTCCCGCGTGGGTGGGGCCTTTGGGAAAGACCAGCGTATTCTCCGGTGCCGTACCGAAGGCGTTAACTCCAGGCTTGAGCCAGAATAACCCTGCGAGCGGCAGCCAGTTCTGCTTTAGGTCATCAACCACTTCCGCCTTCCACTTCTCGAACGCTTGCACATAGGCGGCATCGGGCGCCGCAACCGACGACGGCGCTCCCGCCGCCGATGAGAGTGTAAGAAGCAACACAGCAATACCGATGAGAGCGACATAACGCTTTGGACTCACAATCAAGAACCTCAGTAATCTTATTTCTTGTACGCGCGCGGGTCCGGCAGCGCCTCCAGGCCACGCCCAGCAAAGATTTCTACAAATTCCCGCAGCAGGGCATCGTGTATCAGGCCGTTTGATGCGACGGTCTCGCGGCTGTTCAGTTCAAACGGTGACCCGTCGAAGCGCGTCACTTTGCCGCCTGCTTCTTCCACAATCAGCACGCCCGCCGCTGTGTCCCACGGATTTAGATTAAATTCCCAGAAGCCATCGAAGCGTCCCGCGGCCACATTGCACAAATCGAGTGCGGCTGATCCCGCACGCCGCACCCCGTGCGAGTGCAGCGTGATCTGATGATAAAAATAAATGTTCGGATTCTTGTGCCGCTTGTGGCTGGGAAAGCCCGTAGCCAGAAGGCATTCCTTCAGCGTCGGCGTTTTTGACGCGTGGATTGTCTCGCCATTGAGTTGCGCACCTCTTCCCGCCCCAGCGGAAAATAATTCATCGCGCGTCGGATCGTAAATAACCGCAGCGATACGGTGCGCGGGCTCTGTGGGCGAACGGCGCTCGAGGCCCATGGAGACGCAAAAGACCGGGTATCCGTGGGCAAAGTTGGTGGTGCCATCGAGCGGATCTACATACCAGCGATAATCGCTACCCTGATCGTTTAGTCCTTGTTCTTCGCCGAGAACATCATGACCAGGCCATTTTTGTGCAATCCGCTCACGTATGAGCTTCTCCGCCGCACGATCAGCGGCCGTGACCAGGTCAGCGTCGCCTTTATATTCGATTTTCAAGTGCTGGCTGAAATAATGCATCAGGAGAGCGCCGGCTTCGCGTGCAATGGCTGACATTGCGGGGAGAAAGCTGTCGGGATTAGACGAATCTGACGACATCGAATTGGTCCTGTGCCGGCGTCATTGTCTCCAGCTCCCGGCATCCGGATTCTGTGGTTTTTCTCGGTCGGGGTCGCGGGAACTGGGCCGAAGGCAGGCCACTGGCACTCCGGAGGCGGACGCGGGCCCGCTATTTTTTCCTGCCGCCATCTTCGGCGATGTACATGATCTCGTGCTTAAAAATAAACAGGTTAGGAGCGCCCTCTCGCGTGAGGCGTACCATGTGCTTGTCGTAATACTCGATCCAGCCACTCACTGTCTGCCCATCCATCAGCTTGACGCTGACCAGCTTCTGCTTCTCGCCTAGAGCTTTAAGGAAGCCGGCTTCTTCGAAGGTCTCTTCAGGAGGCGGGGTCCGGCCGCGCTTGGCGGCGTTGGGGTTTCCCTGCACGCGGAAAGGCATGCGGACATTGTACACGCAGCTGCTACCGGCTCGTTGGTCACACGATTCTAGAAGCTGATGCGCAGTCCGAATTCGAATTGCCGTGGAGTTCCGAGCGCGTAGGTCCCTGACTGGAAATTCGCGCGGAACGGAGCAAGGCTCGTTCCCGGTATCACGCCGCCGATTGCATTCGGCGCCAGAAGCCCGCTCTGCCCCGGTATTAAAGAGGCGCTCGGCAGATTCCCCGGTAGGAATGCGTTCCAGAAATTGAAGACGTTAAAAACGCTGGCGCTAGGCTCGATGGTTACACGATCCTTGATTTTGAATGGCCACGAGGCCTTGAAATCCATAGACTTCAGCCAAGGGATTCCCACCGCTTGTGGGCCAACGGAAGCGATTGTGGGCATGACCCAGCCGAGGGCAGTCATGTCGCTGGCGGTCATGACCGGCGAACCCGATATTAGTCCCGGACACGAAAAAGGGTTGTTCGTCACGGTGTTTCCCACCAGGCATTCTCCAGCGGGAGTGAGCGTCCCCGCGAAGGTATGGTTGTATTGGTTGATCACGCTCGGCAGGCTGCTAATGTTAGTCCCACGCTCGAACTGGCCAATCTGAGTTCCCGGCAGAATCTCGGAAGCCCCGGCAGCGCTCAAGCCAGCGCCCAGCCAATCCGTGGCAAAGATCTCGCCTCCGCTGGTCAGTTCCGGGAGCTGGAGATTCTCTGCAATCGGGCTATAGAAATGCCCGATCACACTGATCTTGGTATAGAACGGCAGATCAAAGGTTCCGGCAAATGACAGCTGATGTTTCCGGTCCAAAGCATTCGGTCCCGTAAACCGGGTCGGATCGTCATTGTCCGTCGCCAGGTTGATGAAATCCTGGTCGTGGGTCTGACTGATGAATTTGGAATATGAGTAGGAGATTCGGAAGTTCGCGGCTTTCACTCCTCGCAGCGGCGTGTTTATTCGCTGCACCAGTTTCACCTGCACGCCGCTGTAGACTGACCGCCCATCAGGAAACTGCATATCGACTCCGCCCACCGCTCCCGTATTTCCCGTAACCGGGTTCGTGCCGGGAAACGCGCAGTAGGAGCACGGGCCGCCGCCCGCCGCCTGCAGATTGGAATCAAGTCCGGCCGCAGAATACGCAGATTGAGCTCCCGCTTGGCCCAAAGCCGTGATCATGCACGTAACCTGCCCCAGACCGGCCGGACAACCGTGGGCTATCTGCGCGCCGTCCCGCGCGGCCACGGCGTTGGCCTGATTGAAACTGCGCGCCGCTCCACTGTGATTGATATCTTGGGCGATCAAGTAGTGCTCACCAATGTTGCGGACGTAGTCAACGCTAAACAATGTGCCCGGCCCAATCTCCTTCGAAAATCCCAAGTTCATCTGCCACGACCGCGGCGTGCGGTACCCGGGAAAGAAAAGGTCATAGCCGCTGCTGTTCAGCGCCGATAATGCCATGCCGACAAAAGCGCTATTGGCTTGAGGCGCTCCGGCAGTCGCAGCCTGGTAAGCGCTGCTAAGCGCCAGAATTTGAGGAGCCACGGCCGAGATCGTCCCGCCGCAGAAGGCAGGCAGCGCCTGCGGACCGGTGGAAGTGTTCACAACCGTGGCTGCACCTCCGGCAATCGAAGTGATCCCCGCCAAACTGGTCGGCCAGCGGAATGGCGCAGCGACTCCGTCGGAACAGACTTCCGGCGTAGCCAGAAAATTTCCCTGGCCATGGCGAGCAGGACTGTCATACAGAAGGTTGTTCCAGAGCAAGTTCCCGAAGAACAATCCTGCCCCGCCCCGAACTACGGTCTTGCCAGTGCCTCCAACATTCCATGCGAACCCCGCTTGAGGCGCGAAGTTCGTGTTCGGATTGCGGATTTGATTACCGTACCCAGCTCCCCACTGATTCAGTGCCGGCAATGGACCAAGGTTGCTGTCTGTGACGCCAGAGTCGCGTACATAGCGCAAACCGTACGTCACCGTAAATTTCGGTTTAGCCTTCCAATCGTCACCGACATACATTTCCAGACGGTTGTCCGGACCCAGCCCCCCTGCGGGAAAGCCAAATGCAGGTTGGGTAGTTGAAAACCCAACTCCATTCCCCAGGCTCACAAAATCTGCGGGATAGGAGGTCGGATTAGACAGCGCAGAATTTCCGATAGATGTGGTGCCCACTTGGGGAAACATCGAGAGCGCAGCCAAGCGTGCGCCATCGATGCGATTGAAGGTCACTCCGTAGCGAATGATGTGCTGCCTCATCATCCGGCTGCCGTCGTACCTTGCTAGTTTGTCGGATTGAATTTCCTGCTGCGGCGCCAGCGAGCTTGGGCCGCCGCAAAAGCCGCCTCCGTCGCTGAGAATGCAATTACCCCAGGTAGACGCACCAATATTAATGCCCAGCCCGGGAATCGGATTGTCGACCCCACTGAGCCCACTCGTGGCATCCTTCGCCGCACTGCGCAGCTTCAGATATTCAAAGCGAAGACTGTGCGCGTAGGCTCCAGTGTTGAAGTCGACGCCCAAGGCGTTGGTCGCAGTGTTGTTGTGGTTGCGCAACTGCTGCGTAGAACTGGCAGCGCCATAAGGGTGGAGATCGCTATCCTGGAAGAAATTGAAACGATAAAACGCCCGCGTGCTGCCCCGCATGTTCCAATCCAGCCGTTCATCCGTGTCGAATTCCCGGTAGGGCTCGACCAGAGTTGCATTCAGCCCATTGAAGGGAAAGGTAAAAGGCACGGCCGCAGTCAGATCCTGCTTCGAGCGCTCGGCGTCAGCGAACCAGAACACTTTGTCCTTGATGATCGCTCCCCCCACATTTCCGCCGAATAGCTCGCGCTGAAACGAAGACATTGTCGAAGCAGGAAGCGCCGCAGCACCTTGATCGCCGCGGAACCCCCCAAAAGCCTCCCCGTGTATTTGGTTGCTGCCCGTACGGGTGATTACGTTCATCGCTCCGGAGCTTGTCGGACCTGTCGAGAGATCGAGCAACGACTGCGCAAGCTGGAACTCCTGGATCGCCCCCGCGGGAAGGTTCTGCGTCGACGTGCCCACCATTTCATCACTGATGTCGACGCCGTCAACCTCAACCCTCTCTGCGCGGCCAAACTGCCCTAGAAATGAAATTGACGAGAGACCATTCTTCGTCGGACCGAAGATGCTTCCATCCTGGATCTGCACTCCCGGCGCAAGCTGCGCGAGGTCGAGAAAGCTACGACCGTTTATCGGAAGGTTCTCAACCTGTTCTCCGGTTAATACACTTTGCACGGTGGCCTGCTCGATGTTAACGGCCGTAGTTCCCCGCACCTCAATCGCCGGGCTCTCAGGCCCAAGTTCCATCTTCACATTGCCACTTGCTGTATTGCCAACACGCACTGCAAGCGGTAATTCCGCAGCCTTGAAGCTCTTGGCTTCGACACGCACGACGTAGTCTCCGGGCTGAATGGGGCCTGAAGAATACGACCCCACGGACAAAGTCGTGACATTGATCACCGCAGCCGTAGCCTTATTTCTGATCTGCACCTTAGCCCCAGCCACTACCGCTCCCTGCGGATTGGTGACGACACCCACAATGCTGCCCGTGCCAACGGTCTGGCCCAACAACAACGGCAAGGCAAGCGCAAATATCACAGCCCCCAGTACCGTGAATCGCCCGCCAAAACGAGAGAGTGAAAGGAGATTCAGGATCGTGAGCCTTGAAGTCGAAATATTCACAGAACCTTTCTTAATCCAATAAGAAAAAAGCGGGATCGCCAATGGGTCTTTTGACGGAATTTCCGAGCATATCAAACATGCGCATCAATTTTCTCGATTCCATACCAGCGCGGCCGTCAAAAATCCGACTTCACTGTGTAATAGCCCGCCCGATGCCGGACGTGGTACGAAGAAGCCTCGGCCGGCCCCGTAACTTCAACCTGAATGCGGCGGAATTGCGAGTTCGATATTCGTTGTGATGGATAGTAGGCCAGCAAGTATTGGGTGCGTAGCTCGTCGCTGATCTGCCGGAACGCGTCGTCAAGTTGCGACATGGATGTCGCATAGTAGTACTTGCCTCCCGTATCCTCCGAGAGCTGGATGAGCGCATGCTCGCCGCCGGTTTCGCGTCCTGCGCTGTTTTCGATCGGCACCACGATAATGCTGTACACGATGGCCTCCGCCTCTTCGGCGGCGCGCGCTGCCTCTTTGTAATCGACCTTGCTGATGGTGTCTCCGCCATCCGTGATCAATACCATTACCTTGCGTCCTTGACGTCGATCGAGCGAACGCGAAGCAAGGTACACAGCGTCAAAGAGTGCGGTAGCCGCGCCCAACCGTATGTGGTCGATGCCCTCCTCGATACGCTTGAGGTCTGATATGTAGGAAGTCGATTGCAGCACCGTCTCACTAAAGCCAAACACTGACAATGCATCGATGGGGCGTATGATTGCTCGGGCGAAGCGCTTCGCGGAAGCCTGTTCCAGTGGGAGGTCGTGACGCGTGCTCAGGCTCGTATCAATGGCAAGAGCGATGGAGAGCGGGAGCGCGGATTCCTTCTCGAACACCGAGATCGTCTGCTCGTGACCGTCCTCCAGCACACGGAAATTCTCTTTCTTGAGTCCCGCAACCGGTGACCCACGTAGGTCCGTCACAGTGGCATAGACATTTACCAGTTTAACGTCGACCTTGAGCGTGGTTTCCGGTTTGCTTTGACTCGAAGGCTGCTGCGCCACCGCCGCAGCGCAGGCCAGCATCACCAGAATTACCGTAGCGGGTTTTCTCATTCCGTGAAAGAAGTATACCTTCGCAAGATAAAGATACATGTGGCGCGGGCGGAATCGCTGCGACAACCTCAAGGAAAGCTGCGCCCACGAAATGCTTGCAGCATTAATAGCGCAAGCTCTCATTACCGCTTAGCTTCTTTCTAACTGGGACTTAGCCGGAGCCGCGCAGAATTCGCATCGTAGTCTCAGCTCGCTCACTTAGATGCGCGGTCCGGGCTGGGGCTGCCTGAGCCGCGTGGAATTTCCTCGGGAAAAGGCTCGCCGTCGGCCCACATAGCGCCATCCTCAAAATATTCTTTCTTCCAGATTGGAACGGTCCGCTTGAGCGTATCAATCAGCCAGCGGGAAGCGTCGAAAGCAGCCCCACGGTGAGCCGAAGCCACTACGATCAAGACGCTGGTTTCGCCGATCTCCAGCCGCCCCAGTCGGTGTACCAGCGCAACCTCGCGAATTTGGAATTGTTTCAGCGCCTGTTCCGCCAGACCTTCCATTTGCTGCCGAGCCATCTCCTCATAAGCTTCGTAATCCAGATAGAGCGTCTTGCGCCCGCGCGTGTGGTTGCGGACAATGCCTTCGAACACAACAACAGCGCCGTCCTCGCCACGTTTGATGCCCTCAAGAACGCTCCGAGTATTAATTGGATCGCGAATGATCGAGGCACGAGTGGTCGAGGCGGGAACGCCCGATGCGCGAACACCCATGGCATCGTACGCCCGGTCCGACCCGCCACTTACAGGCGGCAGCAAGGCAACCTCGTCGTCGAATTTCAGCTTCGTCTCCGCTCCCGCATATTGCTGATTTACCGCCACGGCCAGCGAAGGCAGCGACTCTCTCAACCGCGGCGCCTGCGACGCATAGTAATCGAGTAGGTGGCGCACCGATGCTCCCTCAGGCAGATCCAGTGAGTCGCTCGCCTTACCCGCCAGATCTTTCAACACACCGAAAAAGAGAACGCGCACGCGCATAGGAACCAGTCGTCAGTTTAGCGCGAGCGCACCAAATTCCGCTCCGTCGCGATGGATGAAGTGCACCGAAAGTCCAGCCAGAGAGCGGAAGTCGAGATACTCGAAGAAAAAGAGTAGCGAACGAATAAGCACGGAGGGTTTCCGCGGGGGGCAGGACTTTGTCTGAAGTCCGGGAGCCGAAAAATAGCCAGGTCGCTCTCTGTGAGGGGCTTCCGAAGGGTTTAAGGGCTTGTTTGGCTGAATATCCGCAGAATTCACCCAATCAAGAGTTTCCAGCCTTGCTGTCAACAAGGGTGGAATAGTGAGTTATTCCTACCCACGTCACTCAGCCGGTTCAGCCGCTAGCGAGGGCCTAGGCTTCGGCGGCGGTTACTGCCCTGTCGTGGGCTACTGCGGGCTCCTGAACCGGTTGCATGGGTGCGAGCTCGGGCCGGGTTTCTTTGGGCGGCGCCAGAATTGTCTTCGCAGCCAGTGACTCCGCCACTGCCGGCAACGAAACCCGCAGCGCTTCGCCAATCGTTTTCACGTAGTGAATGGTGAGGTTCCCGAGTTGCTCGGGCGTAAGATCCTCTTCAACATTCATTTTATTTTCCGCGGGCAGAATCACCGTCGTCACTCCTGCACGCTTGGCGGCCAACACTTTTTCCTTAATGCCTCCGACTGGAAGCACATTGCCGCTGAGCGTGATTTCGCCCGTCATCGCGGTAAGCGGCCGGATATGGTGGCCCGACAGCAACGACACTAGCGTGGTCGCCATGGTTACCCCTGCCGAGGGACCATCCTTAGGAATCGCTCCCGCCGGTACGTGCATGTGAATGTCATGGTCGGCGAAGAAGTCTTCCGCGATGCCGAGATACGCGGCATTGGAGCGCACCCAAGTCAGCGCAGCTTGCATCGACTCCTGCATCACCTGGCCAATTTGTCCAGTCATAGTGAATCCACCTTTGCCTTTCATGGCGTTGGCTTCGACGAAGAGCACATCGCCGCCGGAAGGCGTCCAAGCGAGGCCAACGGCCACCCCAGGACGCTCGGTGCGTTCTTCAATTTCACCTTCCGTACGAATCTTGATCCCACCGAGAAACTCCTGAACAACCTCTTGCGTGACCACAAGCTTCTCAGTTTTGCCCTCGGCCAGCCGCCGCGCCTGTTTGCGGCAGATGGTTCCGATGGTTCGTTCCAGGCTGCGCACGCCGGCCTCGCGCGTGTAATGACGAATCACGTAACGCAAAGTCTCTTCGGGGAACTCAATCTGCTCGGCAGTGATTCCGTTTTCGTCCACCTGCCGCGGAACCAGATAACGAACCGCGATATGCAGCTTTTCTTCCTCGCTGTAGCCCTGCAGTTCGATGATTTCCATGCGATCGCGCAGCGGCTCGGCAATCGGATCGAGCATGTTCGCGGTCGTGATGAAAAGAACTTTCGACAAATCGAAGGTGACATCTAGATAGTTATCGCGGAAGCTCGAGTTCTGTTCGGGATCGAGTGCTTCGAGCAGCGCCGAAGCGGGATCACCACGGAAGTCGCGGCCGACTTTATCGATCTCGTCGAGCATGAAAACAGGATCCTTGGTTTCGGCGCGGCGAATGCCCTGGATAATTTGTCCAGGCAATGCACCGATGTAAGTGCGGCGGTGACCACGGATTTCGGCTTCGTCGTGCACCCCACCGAGAGAGAGCCGCACGAATTTACGGCCCAGCGCACGCGCGATGGACTTGCCGAGCGAAGTCTTGCCCACGCCGGGAGGGCCGACAAAACATAGGATCGGACCCTTCATGTTAGGCTTCAACCGCCGAACGGAAAGATAGTCGAGAATGCGATCCTTCACTTTTTCCAGATCGTAGTGATCCGTATCCAAAATCTCTTTGGCTTTGGGAATCTCTATTTCCTGCCCGGACGTCTTGGCCCAGGGCAGCACCGCCAACCACTCGACGTAGTTGCGCGTCAGAGAGTAGTCGGCGGCCATCGGCGACATACGCGCCAGGCGGCCCAATTCCTTGAGCGCTTCTTTTTTCACTTCGTCGGGCATGCCCGCGTCATCGATCTTCTTTTTCAGGTCTTCGACGTCACGCTGGCCTTCATCCTGCTCACCCAGTTCTTTCTGGATGGCTTTCATCTGCTCGCGCAGGTAATACTCGCGCTGAGTCTGCTGTACCCGGTCCTGAACCTCGCTCTGAATCTTGTTGCGTAGTTGCTGGACTTCAAGTTCCTTGGCCAGATGCTGGTTGATCTTCTCCAGGCGTACGCGGATGTCGAGGGTCTCGAGCGTGTCTTGTTTGTCGGGCGTCGAGAGAGACGGCAAAGATGACGCGATGAAATCCACCAGGCGGCCCGGTTCGTCAATGTTCATGGCCACCGTGGAAAGCTCGTCGGAAAGCGTCGGCGATCCGGCAACGATCTGTTGGAACAATGTCAGCACGTTGCGCTGCAGCGCTTCGATCTCGGAACTATCCGGCGGAGCCGCTTCTGGGATGGGTGACACGCGGGCGCGCATGAACGGCGCCAACTGGGTGAATTCACCCAGTCGTACCCGCTCCAGGCCTTCGGCAAACACAAATAGGCTCTGGTTGGGCATTTTGACGACTTTGTGAACAATTGCAGACGTCCCGACGGTATAAAGATCGCTGGGTTGGGGACTATCGACGCGCGCTTCGCGCTGCGCCACTACTACGATGGTTTTGTCTTCTCCGAGCGAATTAATCAGCTGGACGGAACTCTCCCGGCCTACGGTAAGGGGCAGGACCGCGTGCGGAAAAAGGACCGTATCACGCACCGGAAGCACGGGCAAAGCCCGTACCTCATTTGTTTCCCGAAACTTAGGCGCTTGCTCGGAAAGCGGCGGTTGGCTCATTGGCTCTCCTTGAGTGTAACTCACTCAAGCTTAGATGATATTACATCGGAAAGGTTTCATGGATCCCCCCTCGCGATGCTTGAATTTGTATTCTATCGGCATTTTTCGCCGGTCCACATGATGCCCAAGGTACCGGGGCTAATGAGGTGACCAAAAAGCGGTACGTAGAGAACTCTGGGCGAAGCGCCATCGTGTCTCTGCCCCCGTCTTCCTCGATACCGTTTTCACCCGCGCTGCATCCTCACGTCGCTGCCCGGTAAATCCCCAGTACCTTGACGAACTCGGCGACTTCGCGCAGGTGGTGGAGGGCGTTGCGCGCGGGTTCGTCATCGCCGCGGAGAAAGTCTACGTAGAAAACGTATTCCCAGGGACGTCCGCGCATCGGACGCGACTCGATTTTGCTCAAGCTGATGTCGCGTAGAGCAAAGACGCTGAGCGACTTGAAGAGCGCTCCGGGAACATTGTTCACCTTGAACGCAATCGAAGTCTTATTAGCTCCGCGCGGAATGAGCGTCTGGCAGCGCCGCGCCGAGGCTCGCCTTCCCTTCTGCTCTGGGATCTTTGAATTCTCCCGGCCTTTTGATTTTCGAATCAGAAAGAAGCGGGTGAAGTTGCGTTTGTCGTCTTCGATACCGGCCTGAAGAATTTTCCCGGAGTATTCGCGAGCGGCGTGGCGTCCGGCAATGCCAGCTCCATCCGGCAGACGCTGCGAAACAACATGCTTTACGCTGCCAGCGGTGTCGTAGAACGGGACCACCTCGATCAGAGGATGCTTGCGAAAGAAGTCGCGACACTGATCGAGCGCCACTGGATGCGAAAAGGCCCGGCGCACTTGACCCAACTTCACTCCGGGCGCGGCGATCACATTGTGAACGATGCGCAACCGGAATTCGCCCTGAATGAAAACGTCCCGCGCGACCAGCAGATCGGCGTGCTCCGCAACCGTCCCGGCCGACGAGTTCTCAATGGGGATAACGGCGGCGGCAACCGATCCGCGCTCTAGGCGGTCAAACACTTCGGCCGATCGTGCGCAAGGAACAACCGCGCAGCGCGGCAGCATGCACTCCGCGGCTTCGTGGCTGAAGGAACCCAGTTCACCCTGAATCGCAACCTTGGCAGCTTTCATTACAAGGCAAGGTAGCCGGAGAATGTGTGCGAGCGCAAATCATTTCTGCGCCTCTCGATTATCCAGCAGCGAGATCCTTTTGCAGCACCAGCGCATCCACGCCATTTGAATAATAGCGAGGGGACGTTCCGATTACGCTGTAGCCATGCCGTTTATAAAACGCCAGCGCCGAGATATTATCCACAGCGGTTTCCAGCTCGACCACGTGGCAACCGGTATCGCGTAAGCGCTCTTCCGCGCCACCTAGCAGCAACGATCCCACCCCGGAGCGTCTGGCAGCTGCGATGACATCGATAGTGATAATGTGGCCAGCACCGCAGTCGCCTTCGGCGACTATGAAACCCCCGATAGCACTCTCAGTCCGGAGGGTGGATGACAAATTTTTTATTGTCTTTCCCAAATCGGGAAAAACCGTTTCGTCTCCGGCAATGTTCACCGCTACCAGCGTGAAAGATCCCCGGCGTCGCATGTAGGTCTTGAGTTCTGTCCGGGTGTACGAGATACCAGCAGGAAAACATTCCTGGTCAATTCTCCACAGGGATTCGAAGTCGGCGGGCTGGAAATCGCGGATCTGAAAGTCTCGAATGGCGAGGTGCACGCCGCCATTGTAGCGGGAAGCGCAGGGGAGCGCGAGCCAAGTAAGGAATCAGCTGAAAACCGATCTCGCTCAGAAATATTGAACTTCCATGCCTGCCACTGTGTTACCGGGTCCTGGGACCCATCGGTCTGTGGCTGGAGCAATTGCTCGCCCAGTTTTCCACAAGCGGGTACCCCCGAAATTGCCCTTCGGCGATGAATTGGACGATTGTCCCTTGCGTCAGCCGCAACCTCGGACGTACCATGAGCATCTGAGGAAGCGTTGTGGGACGTCTTCTGCTTATAGACGTGGTTGGTTCGGTTGCCATTTTGGGACTGTGGTACTTCGTGTTCTCGACATACAACCGGAAAAAGGGAGCAGTTGCCCTGTGCTGGGTGCAAACGGCGTGCGCTGGCAAGGGACGCATCCTGGACTCTCATTGGTTGGGAAGCTCCCGGGTGCAAGCGCGGCTTCATTTTCCTTCGCATTGGTTCGAAAATGCACGAGTGACCGTAAAGTTCCGGCCCCGGGCTCTTCCAGTGCAGTGGTTGGTGAGCTGCTGGCACCGGCAGAAAGAAACTCTCACTTTCGAAGCCGACCTGGGCGGTTCTCCGAGCTTTTATCTTGAAGTGGTGCGGCACCGCTGGACCGCCCATAATCGTGGGCTCTCATCCCGCAAACGTGACGGGCGGGAGTGGGAAGTCTACGAGCCCGGCCCCATCATTCTGACCACGCGGACGCACTGGAAGCAGGATCCTACCGCGGAATTAAACGCCTTGATGTCGGCGCGGCGCCAGGATATTTTGCAGGTGCGCTTCCGTCCGGAGTCACCTCAGTTCTCAGCTACCGTGCATTTGGAATCCCTGGCCGATCCAAATACTGCCGCCAGTTTTGTAAGTGCGTTGCGTGAGATCGCCGCCGGAGCCTCGGCTCATCAATAGTAGGAAACGCTCTTCGGAACGGCTAATTTTGCTCGAGGTTCAGCGCGCGTCATTACGCGTCGCCGCCACTCTGTACCATGCATCTTCTTGCAGCACTCTAATGCTTGGGGGGACCTTGCGAGACGAGGTGAGTCAGCATGACTCGGTTTTTCCGCTTGTTTTTTTTCCTGCTTCTGCCACTCGCGGTCGTATTGGGACAAAACGCTTCCCCGCCGGAACTTAAACCGCGCCCTACCGGGCCAGCAGAAGTCCGGCCACATCCAACTCCCAGCCGCGCGCAAATCTCACTCTATGTGCAAGTGGCGGATAAATCCGGCGTACCGATTCACGGCCTGCAAAAGCAAGACTTCACCCTTCTTGACGATGACCAGCCGCAGAATATTCTCTCTTTTCAAGCCGTGGATGGCGGCGCGCCCACGACTGCCGATCTGCCGGTTGAAATCGTTCTAGTTGTCGACGCCGTCAACGCTTCCTTCCAGGCCGTCACTTACGAACGAACTGAAATCAGGAAGTTTTTACTGCAGAATGGCGGCGAGCTCGCGCATCCAGTGTCGCTGATCATCTTTTCAGATGCCGGAACGAAAATTCAGGACGGTTCTTCTCGCGATGGAAATGCTCTGGCGGCGCTATACGATGAATATCAAACCGGCCTCCGGTCTATTACCCGCTCTCAAGGTTTCTACGGGGCGACGGAGCGCTTCGACATGTCGCTCAAGGCAATCAACTCCCTCGCGGCGTACGAGGGAACGCGTCCCGGCAGAAAACTGATGATTTGGATCAGTCCCGGCTGGCCGTTGCTCTCGGGACCAAATATCGAACTCAGCGGTAAAGATGAGCAGCAGCTCTTCAATTCAGTCGTGGCGGCATCCGACGCGCTCCGGCAGGCAAACCTCACTGTATATAGCGTTGATCCGCTTGGTCTGGCGGATTTTGGCACTCGGACTTCGTTCTATGAGGAATTTTTGAAGGGTGTAGCCTCTCCGAAACGGGCAGTGTACGGTAACTTGGGCTTGCAGGTACTCGCGGTTCAGAGTGGAGGACGCGTCCTCAATACCACCAATGACCTGACGACTGCAATTGCAAATTGCGCCGGCGATGCCAATGCTTTTTACGTTCTCTCGTTCGACGCCCCTCCTGCGGACCATGCGGATGAATACCACTCGCTGCGAGTAACGGTGGATAAGTCGGGGGCGAAGGCTCGCACGCGTACCGGCTACTATGCCCAGCCATGAACCGTTTTTTACTTTCTTAACCTTCGTTTTATCGACTAGTTCCTCTGCAGCATTTGAGAAGGTTTCAGAATTCCTCGCTTCCTTTCACTCTGAACCGTGTGCTATTGTTCCCCCCTGAGTAACAGTTTCAACCATCCCAGGCTGCAGTTCGGCACTGCCGAATACGTCGGATCGCCGGGAGACGATCACTGCCAGTTCTGCCACCAGCCCATCGCCGGAAATTACTATCGCATTAACAAGGCGATGGCCTGCGGCAGCTGCGCTGAAAAAATGCGTGGCGCACTCGCAGTCGATACCCATGCAGCGTACATGTGCGCTCTCTTGTACGGCATTGGCGCAGCGGTCGCGGGAATGATTCTCTACGCCGTCTTCGAGATTACGACGGGTCTCATCATTGGCTACGTGTCACTTGCCGTGGGATGGATGGTCGGCACGGCGATGATGAAAGGCTCCAATGGCGTCGGCGGCAGGCACTATCAGATTACTGCTGTGTTGCTGACATCTGCTGCGGTTTCAATGGCGGCCGTCCCCGTGCGGATTCACTACGGCAACAAACACCGGCAACAACAACAGCAGCAGATTCAGAGCCAACAAGCCCAAGGACGACAGACTCAAGAACAACTGGAAGAGGAACAGCGTCAGTTAGAGGCCGAGTCGGGTCAAAAGCCTTCATTGCTGGCGCCAAGCCTGCTCAACCACGAATGAGTTTAGGAGGTTGGTTGGCTGGCGGGCGCGGCGCTGCTCGGGTTGGCATCTCCGTTCCTGGAGGCTTGGGAAGGCGGAGTTACATTCGGCTGGCTGATCGGCCTGGTGATCCTTTTCGTGGGTATGAAAATTTCGGCTAAATTAACCGGAGGCCGACCGTTGGTGATCTACGGACCGTTTTACGATTCCCCGCAACCGTCGCATTGAGCCTCGGGTAGAATCAGAAGAGATCCCTTAGCGTCGTGTCCACAATCACCCCCGAACTCACCCGCAATTGCAAACGCTGCTCGCACGAACTCGCGCCTGGAGCCCTGGTTTGTGATCAGTGTCACGCACTGGTGCACTTCGACAAATTAAATCGACTCGCGGCCCGGGCGAAGCAATTTGAGGCGACCGGGAACCTAAGACAGGCGCGCGAACATTGGCTCATGGGCCTGCCACTATTGCCGCCAACTTCGCGGCAGGCCATCTGGATTCAAGAGCATGCACGTTCTCTCGATGCGACGGCCAATCGAATTCAGTCTCCGCCGCGAAGCGACAACAAGTGGGCCCAAAAGCTGGGGCCTGTGGGTCCGGTTGCCGTCTTGCTGGCCAAGAGTAAAGTGCTTCTCACCGCTGTTTTCAAGCTGAAATTTCTTCTCAGTTTTGTCGCCTTCGTTGGCATCTATTGGGCCGCGTTTGGAATGAAGTTCGGTATCGGCTTCGCAGTGCTGATCCTGCTTCACGAGATGGGCCACTTCATCGACATCAAACGTCGCGGCTTGCCGGCGGAGATGCCTGTGTTTCTGCCGGGTCTGGGAGCCTATGTGCGTTGGCAGGCCTTGGGCGTGCCGATTGAGACGCGAGCCGCGATCAGCCTGGCCGGGCCCCTGGCAGGATTTTTCGTAGCGCTGGCGTGCGCCGTGCTCTGGTGGCAAACGGGCAATCCCCTCTGGGCCGCGCTGGCGCGTGCGGGTGCAGTTCTGAATCTGCTTAATCTGATTCCCCTCTGGGTGCTGGATGGCGGCCAGGTGGTGCTGGCCTTGAGCAAGACAGAACGCATCATCCTGCTCACCGCATGCCTGGCGCTATGGCTCGTGCTCGGAGAAAACATGTTCTTCCTTGTGGCGCTGGGCGCGGCATACCAGGTTTTCCTTCCAGCAGGACTGCCGGCACGTCCCAGCCGCTCGACGATGGTTTACTATGTCGCGGTCCTGACCGCCTTGGGGATCGTCATCCGAATGATGCCCGGGACAGGCTTAGGTATGCAGTAGCGTCGTTCACGCAAAGCTAGCCTTTTTGAAAAAAGGCGAGTGTGGTTCGAGCAAACTGGTCGGCAGCATCAAGAAAGACGGGACCGTGGCCCCTGTTTGGCACCACCCACAGGGCAGACCGAGGAATAGCGCGATACATCTCCACCGCTATCTCGACCGGATACAGAAAGTCGCGATCCCCATATACGATTAGCGTGGATGCCTTGATTCTGCTCAAGGATGGCGGAGTGAAATTCATGTCGTCGTAACTGTCCCTCATCCCGCGCTGCCACTCCCACAGGGCTACGATCTGCTCGTCTCCAAGCTTGTGCCGCTTGCGCATTGCCTCCCATTCCTCCGGTGGCTGGTTATCGACTGGGACCTGCCGCATAACCGTCCGGGCCTGCTCCGGAAAATACATAGTCGCGCTAACCAGAACCATGGCTTCGATTCGATCGGGTTGCATGGTCGCCATGTGCAGTAGCGTGTTGCCACCCATGCTCAGGCCGATGGCTCTGCTTTTGTCGATTCCGAGGTGATCCAGAAGTGCCAGCGCATCCAGCGCGCATTGCCGGTGTGTAATCGTCTTTTGAGGATTAGTCGACTGGCCGTGCCCCCGCGCGTCCGGTGCGATCAGCCTGTACTTCCGCAATAGCTGATCGCGTCCCGCAAAAACCCAATCGCTGTGGCAACCGCCGCCACCATGCAGGAGCAGCAAGGGCTCCCCCGCACCCTCGATCTCGTAATACATTTCCATGCCGTTTAGCTCTACGGTTTCAGTTTTCATGGCTGCATTCTGCCCACAGGCGCGCAAAGAAACAATCTGGAAAGTGCAAGTGATACAATGCATATTGCATGCGTAGTAATTTCGTCTGGTCTCGGTTCATTTCCAATCGCAATCCCCAGCCTTCATCGTTTTCGCCACTCTGTGAATCGAATCGTTCAGATCTGCTGGCCTTGCCCCACCCGGTGAATAAATCTCTTTTATGCCGCGCATCATCTTTTTCGATTGGCGGGCGCCCCACGCTCGCGTTATTCTCGTTGGTTGACACCCAGCCAGTTCAACTGCTTATGTCCGTGTAGGGCCCGAAATCATCTTGCTGAATTGAATAGGAGACTGAAGGATATCCATGCCCAACGAACTGCGTAATTTCCTGGCACTCACATACGATGAACTCGAAGAGCTGAATCTGGAGGCGAAGGAGCAGCGCAGGAACCGAGTCCCTATCAGCAAGATCCAGGAAAAGCGGCTCAAATACTTGACCGACGAAAAGCGGATCAAGGCCGTGACCGTGCTGTTCAGTGATCTCGAAGGCCGCCTGCACATGCTGGATTACGACAAAAAGTTCCTCGTCAAGAGCTGGGATAATCTTACCTTTGACGGTTCTTCGATTCGCGGCTTCACGGCGCAGCGCGAGAGCGACCTACGGCTCGGAATCGATTGGGCAGCCTTCTACTGGGCGCCCTCGGATGTGTTTGGTTCCGGCAAAGTTCTTGTATTCGGCGAAGTCATCGACAAAGGTGGCACATCTTATTCCGCCGACATTCGTGGCGTGTTGAAAAATTATGCCGACGAACTTCACAAGAAAAAAGGTTATACGCTCAATGCCGCCAACGAAATTGAAGGTTTCCTGTTCAAAGGCGCGGACGCCGAACGCAAGTATCACGAAACTGGCAAATTCGAGTATGTGAATACCGGTGGATATTACCACTCGCTCCCGGGCGATCCGCTGCGCACTTTTATTGACACCACCGCCGAAGTGCAGCGAGCGATGGGTTTTCAGAACGAAAAAGATCATCCCGAAGTTGCGCCTTCGCAGTTCGAAATCAACTACGGTTATGGCGAAGTTGTCGCGGCCGCCGACCAGATCCAGCTCTACAAGCTGATCTGCCGCCAAGTTGCCACCAACATGGGATTCACCGCATCGTTCCTGCCCAAGCCTGTGGTCGGGGTTAACGGCAGCGGCATGCACACCAACGTTTCCATTAGCGGCAACGGCAAGAATCTATTCTGGGATTCGAAGGGAGAAGAGAAGCTCAGCAAGATGGGATGGGCGTTTTTGGATCGCATTCTCACCCATGGCAACGACATTTGTCTTCTCCTGAATGCCAGCGTGAACGCCTATCGCCGCCTCGATCCGCACTTCGAGGCGCCAAATCAGCTCAAGGCGTCGCCGGTTGATCGCGGGTCGATGATCCGGATCCCCATCGGCAACGAGAAAAGCATGCGCGTGGAAGTGCGCTCGGTCTCGCCCGATGCTAATCCTTACCTGGTGATGCTGGGGATCTTCAAGACGGGCATCGATGGCGAAACCGCAAAGATCAAGAATCTGCGCCAGGCCGAGCGTTACTTGCCTGATAACATCTACGACGCGCTGGCGAACTTCCGCAAAGCAGATTGGACCACCGAGCTTCTCGGCGAAGAAGTGAAGGGCCGCTATGCAGATTTGAAGCAGGCCGCGGCGGACCGCTGTCCGCGCCTGCTGGGAACTTTCGTGAAGGCGCCCGAAGTCCAGTATCACCACGACGTCTACAATCAGTTCCTTTGGAATTTGTTCTAGAAACCGCAGTTCCGCCACGCGTTTTCTTCACGAGAAACGGCATGGGTTTTCTGGCTCGGTGCTTGAGCTCTGTGGCAAGTTCGGGGGTTTATAGTCTGGATCGAGCTTGAGTTTCTCTCTCACCGTTTCGTGCAAGACGGAACCCTCGGGGATCACTCGCCTCGCTCCCAAGGGAATACGCCACTTTGGCTTCTTTGCGACTGGATCGTAGTAAGAGTGTGGCAGGAATTCCAAGGCCCACCAGAATCCGGTCAGCGAGTTGTGGATCTTCGCGGCCACATCAGGGCGAACTGGCGGCGGAGGCGGAACTCTTCCAAGGACATAATCGGCTTTCACGGGGTCGACCAAAAGCCCTAAAGAAACCGCCTCACAAAGCATCCATTCCAAGGCAATTTGCGAAAGTCCACTTTCGATTGGCGCATAGGAGCCGCCAACGTCTGAGTGCACTCCGGCAAACCAAACCTGCTTCAGACTCTGACCGGGAAGTTGATTTCCCCATAAGTTGCTCTGAAAATAACAACGCCGCTCGTCGATCGAGACCGCATGGCGGCCATTGGCCATGTCTGGATTCTGCGCCGTATATGGAAGTTTCAGGGGATCCCACACCCAACCAACTGAGCTGACAGTGTCCCAGACGCCGACCAGATGGAGCGGGCAATGGCGGCAGAAGGTGGACTTGAACCCTTCCGCCACTTCGAAGGTGTGAGTCATTCCGGCAGCGTCACGCGTCCGCTTCGCATAAAGCCGAATCACGTAAGGGATCAACCCATCATTGCCGGGACACAACAATCCGAACATGTGCAGCACTCCGGCAAGCGCCCGCGCCGTGTATGCACCACGGCTGAAAGCAAACAGATAGACATTGTCTCCATCTTCATAAACATTCATGAGATATCGGTAAGCGTCGCCGACGTTGGCCAGAAGTCCCGCTCCGAAGGCTAGACCCATCACTACGGACCAGGCTTTGCTGACCTTGTTATGCGCGGTGGGATCGCCCATCGTGCCCACCCCCGGATGGTAGTAGCCGACCTGTCTCGTACCATCGATCACTAGCGCGCTATAGAGCTTGACGACATTGGAGTTGTGGTCGCCGAATTCGTTTCCGGTCCCGTCGCAGCAAATGACTATATTCTTAGCCAAAGCAACCTCCAGAAAAAGACCGTTTCTGACGTTAGCATCGCCTCGAAGTGGTGGAAGGGAGACGAAGTCTAGCACAGGCACTGGAAACTTCCGGAGTGCTCTGGTTTCTGTCCTGCTTTTGTAAAAGTCCGGGACCCGGCCTGCGCGGCACGAGGGTCATCCGCCTGTGCCTGCACCGCGAATTCTCGGGTGTGCTAGATTCAGAAGTTTCATGGACGCCGCTCCCACGATCTCAACCCAAGGCCTTACCCGCCGTTTCGGAGACCTCGTAGCCGTTGAGAACGTCGACTTGCGCGTGGCGCCCGGACAATTCTTCGGATTTCTTGGTCCCAACGGAGCAGGCAAATCCACAACGATCAAAATGCTCACCGGGCTGCTTGCGCCGAGTTCGGGGCGTATTGAAATCCTCGGGCTCGATCTCATCGCGCATCCGGTTGAAGTGAAGCGGCAAATCGGCGTCGTCCCCGAAGGCATGGCGCTCTTTGGACGGCTGACCGGATCTGAGTTTCTAAACTTCGCTGGCCGCATGTACGGACTTGGTCGAGAAACCGCGGCCAAGCGCACGGTCGAGTTGCTCGAGTTTATGCAACTCGCCGATCAGCCGAAGAAGCTGGTTACCGACTATTCGCATGGCATGCAGAAAAAACTGGCGATGGCCGCGGCTGTAATTCACGGTCCGAAAGTATTGTTCCTCGACGAACCATTCGAAGGCGTGGATGCCATCGCCGCGGGAACGCTGAAGTCGATGCTGCAAGGCATGATCGCCCGCGGAGCTACGATTTTCTTGACCTCGCACGTCCTGGAAATTGTAGAACGGCTATGCAGCCACGTTGCTATAATTCACCAGGGACGGCTCGTGGCTCAGGGTTCGCTCGAAGAACTGCGTGCCGGTGTTGACGCACAGACGCCTTCTGGATCAGGCGATCGATCGGGAGACGGTTCAACGCCATCCGGCGACAAGATGACGCTGGAACAGATCTTCCTTCGCACCGTGGGCAGTTCACGCCGCACCGATCAAGAGCTTTCGTGGCTGGGATAGGGAGCGGAGGGTGTATATCAGATTCACAAATCAACACCGCCCCGAATCCTAGGAATCACTCGGTCGCCCCCGCTGCGCCTCCCGCCAGATGCGGCGCGCGTCCAAACACGATGCCGGTTTCTACCTCAGCCGGCTGCCCTTCCCGCAAGTACCGCCTGAACTTCCATTGCCCCAAGGCGTCGGTGATCGCCTTTGCTTGATCAGGAAATGCGCTGAGAAAGTGAATGTGTTTTACCTTGCCTTCTTTATCGATGATGATCCGCACCGGAACCGGGTTGAACCTATGCTCGGTAAAGTTCGGATCAACCCGCGCGATCACGTTCTCGTCCCGCGTGTAATCCTTCATGCACACGGGGACATCGCGACCGCCCGTTCCTCCTGTGGAACTGGCCTCGGCGGGCAACATCATCTTGTTCATGTCCTGAATCAAGCTCTCCAGCAGTTTGGAGTCGCGGCTGGTTAGCACGAATTCCACCGTGTGGCAGCGGATTTCGGTTGCCAAAACATACCAATGCAGCTGTGACACCGGAGACCAGTACGCAAAGAAGGTAAAGGAGCGGTCGGCGATCTTGGTCTGAGTCGGTGGCGCTTCCACTTTGTAGTCGGCCTGCAAATTGTCTTTTGAGTGATTGATCAGCTCCGTTGCATTGTTCGCAGGCAGCGGCGTGAAGAACATGTCTTGGGCAGTAATCAGGATAATCCCTCGAGTAGGTCCTTTGAGTGTATCCGCCGGCCCGAGCTGCGCGAGCACGTAGCGACCGGTGTCTGACGGTGGTGGTCCTTCGTATTTCGCTGTCCAACCTGGGGGGAGAGCGTAGGTCATTCCAAAGTACTGGTCGCTGAAGACGTTGTTCGTTACGTTCCGGCCTTCTGGCAGGGGAGTCACAGAATCACTCGCACTCGACCACGCGCCCTTTACCAGGATGACTCCAGTCGGCACCTTCGTCGTGGGCCGCGCGTTGTCGGAAAAGTCGTCGCCATTCTTGGGGGCCTCTTGCGGCCGGGCCCCCTGGCCCCACACCAGTAACGATGTGGACAAGGCAAGAACGATTAAGGAACAAGAAAATCGAAGGCGCATATTTGTTCTTCGAATCCAGGCTATTTAGGCGATGAAGCCGTCGAATCAGTCGCAAATCATTTTCGTCTTGGAAAAGGCTGGCGAGACACCTTCGTGTCTCGCCAGAAGCTCACCGTAAAAGGGTTCAGAGCGAGCGCAGGAAGTCCAATATTTCCTGCTGCTGGGTGGGCGTCAGTTCGAAGAATTGTTCCTCCACGACATTTGCCTCGCTGCCAGGGCTCGCGTGAGCCTTGATCGCAGTGATCAGGTCCGTGGTGCGTCCATCGTGCAGCAGGAAGATACGCTGTCCCAAGCCCCACAAGGGAGCCGTCCGGAATTGATCGCCGCCCGCGTTACCTTGCGAGACGTTATCCGCCAGGCCAGTCCCCATGTGATGGATCTCGATGTCTGAGTAGGCAGGCACCGGGACCTTGCTTAACGATGGAGCGAAGCTCGACATTTGCGTGGTACCTGGGGTTGGATTGTGACAGGTCGCGCAGCCCACAGAGCTAAACAGAGACTTCCCGGCAGAAATCGTGCTTGAGGAAACCTGCTGTCCATTAAGTACGACTCCACCAGTTGGCGGCGGAGCCAGGAACCGCATGAAATTGGCAAACCCAGACACGTCATCCAGAACGGCCGGGTTTGGTGTTGCTGTTGGATTGGCTGTGTCTTCTGGGTAACCGGCTCCAGAAAGGTTCATGCAGTTTGACGGCAGTCCGGTGCCCTGCTGGTCCTCCCCGGGGGATGGCCGCTCTTGAGGAAACAGCTGATTGGTGATGCCCATCTCCACGTTGTAAGCCTCTCCTGCAAAGATTAGTAGCGACTTGTTCTGCGCCTTCCAGCCGTAGCGGGTAATGGTGCCATCGTTGCCGCTGCGATTGAAAGAGCCGGCAATGCCAAGATTGTTGTTGTTATTGGACAACTGATTGTTCAGCAGGGTTGAGTCATCCAGGTTCTCGATCAAACCTGCGCCAAAAACTGGCGTAGGAATCCGGAAGACGATGTTGTTCGCCTCGTGCGCGGCATTAAAATTGGGCTGCCGTAGATTGCAACTGCCGGCATCGGGGCGGCCGGCAACGGTGTACAGACCTTCTACTCCGCCATTGGGAGCGTTGAGGTCGGCTCCGTCATAGGGAACGCTGCTAGTTCTGCCATTGGCAGATCTGTTGGCCCTGCCATAGTTGTTAAAGAAGAACGGGAACCGGGCTTCAAGGGTTGGGCCATTGGCCGTAATGAAATATGGATTCGTGTTGCCGGGTGCGACCCCGTTGCGGGTGAACTGGAATTGGGGATTGACCGCAGCACCTGTGCCACCGATCGCAGGTTGCGCGTGGCATGAACTGCACTGATTTGAGTTAAACCGTGGTCCCAGACCGACGTTGGCGGAGTTGGAAACCGTCTCTACTTCCTGGAATCGATTGAGACCGTCCTGGAAGAATGCGTAAAAACCGTTCGGGTCATTCGCCGGATTGATGAGTGTTGCGCCTGCGCCGCGGTCGCCACTCTGTACTCCAGGGTCGGTTTGCGCTAATGCCATTCCGGCGACGAAGACCGTCACCAAAATCAAAGCTGACGCGAGTTTACCTGTCTTGATCATGATTCCTCCTGACTCGTTCTTGCTTAATGCGATTCAACGAACTGGCTATCGAGTTTGGGTGCCGCGCGGACAGGAAACCTACCCTCCTCAGTGTGGCGAGGCCTCCTTCTTGCCATTTCGTGCCTTCACGAGTAAGCACACTTCGAGTAAGCACACTTCCGCCATAGCGTAGAAGTGGTTTTGTGTGTTGGCGCAATGCTTCCTGATCTCAGCTTGCTCTGTCAGTTCTGAGACCTAGACGAGCGGTGGCTCGTGCGTTCGGCCAGAACAATCATCGGGCCAAGGGCGAAAGCCCGACCTTGCATTTTTCTGTCCGCAGACTGGGAGACTAGAAATTTCTTGCAGAGAACTTAGACCCGAAGTAGTACCTCGTCAAGAGCCAGAAGTGCACGGTCGCTTTTTCCGTAGGGACAGCAAACCGGTTACTGGCAGCCCATTCGGGGGATGGCCAGTAGTACACCTCCGCACAAGCGATTTATGAGATAGTTCATGCAACTTCTTTCTACCAGGGCAAGGCCCATGACTGAACTCAATCTCACGGCGCACCGAAGGGGCCAACTGGCCGCAATTGTATGGCTGCGCTGTCGCCTCTTCGTGAACGCCCTGCGCACCACGCGCGGCAGGCTGGAATTGACCTCGCGGATTCTGGTGTCGTTCGCCTTCGCCGTAGGCGGAATCGGCGGAGCTTTCGGCATGTGTATCGCTGCCTATTTCTTTATCTCGTCAGGCAAGCCCCAGATGCTTGCACTGCTGCTGTGGGCGATCTTCGTCTTCTGGCAATTTTTTCCTATTATGGCGACGGCCTTTACAGACAACCCAGATTCCTCCGATCTTCTACGCTTCCCACTGAGCTACCGCTCGTATTTTCTGGTACGCCTGGCATACGGCGGGTTCGACCCGGCAACCGCTGTCGGGGGCCTCTGGTCATTCGGAGTTCTGGTCGGAGTTGGATTTGCCAAGGCAACCTTGCTGCCTTGGGCCTTGCTCGTGTTGCTGGCCTTCGCCCTTTTCAATCTTCTATTCATGCAGATGGTCTTCGCCTGGGTGGAGCGCTGGCTGGCTCAGCGCCGCACGCGCGAGATTATGGGCGTCTTGTTTGTCCTGCTGATGCTGAGCTTTCAGTTGATTGGGCCGCTCGCGGGCCATTTCGGCAAGCGAACCCGGCCCAGCGTCCAGCGATTTATCGAAGTGGTTGGTCCCGTGCAGGCCGTCCTTCCCCCTGGACTTACCGCCGATGCCATCACTCAGGGCATATATCCCCAATGGCCGGTGGCCCTCAGTTCGCTGGCGCTGCTCTGCGCTTTCGTCCTGCTCACGGGCTACAGCCTTCATGTGCGGTTACGAGCGCAATATCGCGGTGAGAATTTGAGCGAAGTGTCGTCGGCGTCTGCTCTGCTGACAGACCGGACTTTGCGCCTAGGCTGGAGTCTGCCTGGATTCTCTGCACCAGTAGCCGCAGTCTTCGAAAAAGAAATTCGCTATCTCCTTCGCAGCGCACCCATGCTGCTCACCCTCATTATGCCCATCTTTGTGCTGATCGTCTTCCGTCTCGGACCGATGAACTCTGCCCGGCGCTCCGGAGTTTTTTTGGCGCACACACCCGACATGGCATTCCCCGCGGCTGCGGCTTATACACTCCTCATGCTCACCAATCTGGCCTATAACAGCTTTGGCGGCGATGCCGGAGGCATTCAGTGCTTCTACGCTTCTCCAGTAAGTTTTCGCGAAATTGTGCTGGCCAAGAATCTCACGCATGCGAGCATCCTGGTTGCCGAAGTTGTCGTGGCGTGGATCGCGGTCAGCGTTCTCTATCAATCCCCCGCTCTCGACGTCACCGTCGCGACTTTAGCCGGATTGCTCTTCGCAGCTTTGCTGAATTTTTCCATCGGCAACTTGCTTTCGCTCTATTCGCCGAAAAAGTTGGATTACTCAAAGTTCGGCAGGCAGCGCGCCTCGCAGATGACAGTCCTCATCAGCCTCGGAGTCCAAATCGTCATCGTAGGCGTAGGTGTCGCAGCCTTCTGGATGGCACGATCTCACGGCAGCTTTTGGATCACGACGATCATTTTGCTGGTGCTGGCGGGAGTGTCGCTCTCAATCTATCGCATGATTCTCAAACGTGTAGATCGTCTGGCCCTGGAGCGCCGGGAAACGCTGGTTGCGGAACTTTGCCGGGCTTAGGCGCCGTCCTGGCCTCACTTCTTTTCCGGATTTGCCAGAAACCTATATCCCACCCCGCGCACCGTCAGCAAGTGCCTCGGCTGTGCGGGGTCGTCTTCGATGTAGCGCCGCAGCCGCACCATGAAATTATCGATGGCGCGAGTATCGGTGTCTTCATGCAGACCCCAAACCTCTTCTAGAATCTGCTTGCGGGAAACTACGCGCCCGTCGTTGCGCACCAAGTGTCGCAGAAGTTCCGACTCCATTAGTGTCAGGTGGATGACGTTCTCAGCCGCGCGCAGTTCGAGAGTGCCGAAGTCTATAGTCTTGCCGCTGAAAGAAAACGTTCCGAAGTCGCCGAGGCTGCTTGCGTCCGACGCGGGTTGCGCGGAATCGGGAGCAGCGTTCAGGTTGTCTGCGGCATGTCCGGTTCGCATCCACTGGCTGCGCCGCAACAGTCCCTGCAATCGGGCCAATAAGATCGACAGGTCAAAAGGCTTGGGCAGATAATCGTCCGCTCCCGCGGCAAAGCCTTTCAACACATCTTCCGGCCGGCTGCGGGCAGTCAGCATTAGCACTGGGACGTAGTTTCGCGCCGCCCGCAACTCCGAAACCACGCTAAAACCATCCTTGCCCGGCAACATAATATCGAGCACGATGGCATCGAAGTTTTCTTTCTTCTCAAGCAGCCGATCGGTGGCCGCTTCTCCATCTCCGACAACCTCCGCGGAATAGCCCTCCGCCTGCAGGTTAAAGCAAAGTCCCTGCGCCAGGTGCGCCTCATCTTCCACCACCAGAACCCGGCTCATAGGTTTGACCTCGGCAGTTCCATAGTGATGGTGGTGCCGTGACCCTCGCCTGCACTTTCCGCGAACACTCTGCCGCCATGCTTCTGCGCAATTGACTTCACAATGAAGAGTCCCAGCCCGGTTCCCTTCACATGCACTAGTGAACGGTGGTTGACGCGATAAAAACGTTTGAAGATGCTTTTCATCTCGTCCGCAGGAATGCCGACACCCTGGTCCTGCACTCTGAGCGCGATGCTTTTTTCATCGGGCGTATCCAGGCGCACAAGGACATTCACGTGGTTGCCGGAATACTTGATGGCGTTATCGAGGACATTCAAGACCGCGGTGCGAAGATCCTCGTCGCTACCCAGCACACGCATCCCACCGCCATTGCTGGACGCCTCCTCGTAATGCAGAGCTTCCGCGGGCAAATGATGACGGGCTCGCGCTGCCTCCATGCACTCCCGCACAAGCTGGCGGAAGTCGACTGCGGATTTCTCCCGACCCGCTTTTTTGTCCCCGGCGCGGCCAGCTCGCAGCACCTGTTCCACCGTCTGCGTCAGGCGATCAGTATCGCTGAGCATCAGCCGGTAAAACTCCTGCTTTTGCGCTTCCGGCAGGTCGCGGCGTTGCAAGGTTTCAAGGTGCAGCCGGATGGAGGCAACCGGTGTTTTCAGTTCGTGGGTAACGGCATTGATGAAACTATCATGTTGCTCGCTGCGCCGAATCTCATGCACCAGGAAGCTGGTGTTGACGATCATGCCAGCGATGATCAGCGCAAAAAAAATGATGCCGAAGAACAGCAGCACTCCCTCACGCCAGTTGAGAATAATCCATCCAACATTGAGCGCGACCGCCAGTGCCACCAGGGCGATGCCCAGGCAAACGAAGAACACGATAGTCCCGCGGCGGCTCGTAATGTGCATGGCGTCAGGGTGATTTTACAGCGTTAGGAGCTTTCGACCTTCCGAGAAAGACAAATACAAACTTGACCATAGAGGATACTGGGGTTCGCAGGTAGGCTTTCCTGGCCCTAGATTCACCCTGTGTTCCTCAGTGACCGTGTGCTTCAGCTTTATTACCGACAGCAAAAACCCCGACCGTGACGATCGGGGTCAAATTTCCGAGGGATCCTAGGACCAAACTAGTCGCCCGCTGCCGCGCCCTCCGTCAGAGCGCTTGTAACCAATCGACCGTTCGGAGCCGCGACCAACCCATTTTCCAAATCAGCCAACTTGACGCGCCTAACGTCCCACGCCAGCCCGAGAGTCTTCAGCGCCCAGATCCCGTACCAGTTCATATCGATTTCATACCACGTGAAGCCGTGCTGCGCCGCGGTAGGATGCGCGTGGTGATTGTTGTGCCAGCCTTCCCCAAAGGTCAGCAATGCCACCCACCAGCTATTCGTAGAAAGATCGCGCGTGGTAAAACGGCGCGTGCCCCAGGAGTGCGTCGCCGAATTCACGAGCCAGGTCGCATGCAGGCCAACCACCGTGCGCATGAAAATACCCCACATCAGAAATGGAAGTCCGCCAATAGCCAGCAGGATGAAGCCCAGAACAATCATCGGAACGTAATGATACTTCGTGATCCAGACGTGAAATTTATCCTTGGCGAGGTCAGGAACGTAGCGGGCCAGCGTGGTCGTGTCATGGTGCATGGACTTGCCCATGAGAATCCAGCCCATATGCGCCCACCATTTTCCGTCGATCGGCGAATGCGGGTCGCCATCCTGATCCGAATATTGATGATGAATGCGGTGAGTGGCCACCCAGAAAATAGGTCCGCCCTCGAGCGCGAGCGTGGCGCAAACCGTCAGGAAATATTCCACCCACTTCGGCGTCTTGTAGCCGCGGTGCGTGAGCAGGCGATGATAGCTCATGCCGATGCCCAGGCTGCCCGAAACCCACCACAAAAACATGGCGACGAACAACGCCTTCCATGTGAAGAAGAAAAGAGCTGCCACGGCGCCAATGTGAAACAGCGCCATGAATACCGCCGTCACCCAGTTGACGTCACCGTTTGCTGCTTGCCGTTTTTCAAGACTTTCCAATTGTATTTCCAAGGAGGGTCCCCGTTAGCTGGTTTTGAGTTTGCTTACGCTCATCTAACGTATCAAGGGACAAGGCAAACCACTGTAATACTTGTGTAATAGCGGGATCCGACTCATTACGGAGGTACTAGGACAAGCAAGTACTAGAACGGCTGAAAACGGGACGCGACTGGCGGCCGCGCCCCAAAGCAGAATCTCCTGTTCACTTCCTCTCAGGCGCTCTTCGGCAACTGCTTCATGAATTCGATCTGCGCTTCCTCGATTTCTTCCGGCGACATATCACGCTTGTGAGTTGCAATCGACCATTTGTGGCCGTACGGATCAACAAGCTTGCCATAGCGGTCTCCCCAGAACATGTCGCTGATCGGCATCTCCACCGTTGCGCCCGCTTTTACCGCGCGATCAAACGCCGAGTCCGCATCCTCGACGTAAATATGAAGTCCCATCCCGCAACCGCCCGTGGACTGGGGTGACAAAGATCCAAACTGAGGATATTCGTCTGCCAGCATTACGACGGAATCGCCGATGCGCAGTTCAGCGTGCATGACCTTTCCGTCTGGTCCTTTCATGACGCCTTTCTCCACGGCGCCAAATGCCTGCTTGTAAAACTCAATGGCGCGAGCGGCATCGCGCACGGTCATATACGGAGTTATCGTGTGGTAACCCTCGGGTATAGCTTTAACGCTCATGTTCGCCTCCTATGGCGGAAATTCGTGGGAAGTCTACACCCAAAATCGGGGAACAGAAATTGAAGTTGGCCTTAACGAAGAAAAACAAGCAGAACCTAGAAGAATCGCGTGACGCCCTCTTCCAGCACCACCACGCGGTCCTCAATCCCAGCCGATCGAGCTTCCCGATCTAGCAACTGCAGCGGTTCGTCAACCGGTTCGTGTGATAGCCGGAAGGTTCCATAGTGCATCGGCACCATCCAGCGGGCGTTCAAATCGAGGAAGGCACGGGTAGCGTCTGCTGGATTCGTGTGAACATTGCGGAAAGTCGGAGGATTGTAAGCACCGATGGGAAGCAGCGCCAATTCGGGCGATAGCTTCCGTCCGATCTCGCGGAAGCCCGCAAAATAAGCCGTGTCGCCCGCGTGATAAACGGAATGCTTCCCCGCCCGCAACACATAGCCGCCATAGCCGCGATGCGAATCCTTTAGAATCCGTGCTCCCCAGTGTCGCGAAGGAACGTGCGTTACCGCCAGGCTGCCATGACGCGAACTCTTCCACCAGTCAAGTTCAATGATCTCGGAGAAGCCCAGATCGGAAACCAGATCTGTTACATGGCTGGGAACGATAATTGCCGGCGCCTTTCCCCGAGTGCGTAGATTGTTCTGCACGATGGCGCGCAACGACGGCCGGTGCAGATGATCAAAATGCGCATGCGTCACCAGTACCACATCGATCGCCGGCAAATCACGCACTCGGAGCCCAGGACGACGCAGCCGCTTCAGCACGAAGAGCCAGCGCGCAAAGTTGGGATCGATCATCACGCTTTGCCCGCCCATCTGCACAAAAAAGCTGGAATGCCCGATGAACGTAACCCCCAGCTCGCCCTTGGAGGCAAGACGAGGTTTGTGTGTCTCTCCGCACAGCGGAGTTATTGCGGAGTGGCGCACCAGTCGGCCGAACTGCGAAGCGCGCTTGCGCAGGGCCCGATTTTGAAGCGTTGCCTTAATTCCTGCTGCCGTCATCCTGACCTGATTACCTGGATTTTAATCATTCTAAGCCTTCCGATGGGTCCTGATTGGCTTTTGGCTGTATTTTAGTTCAGTCCTGCCAACTGGATGCTAATTACCGCGGTTCCTGCATAACACTTTTAAGTATCTGCGCCGTGGTGCATGGATTTCAGGTCACTCCCAGACACTTTGCTTGACCTCTATCCGGTCGCTCATATCTAATCCAAAGCGTCCTTTCATCGCGAGGAGAACCCTGAATGCGGGTCGCTTTCTTAGGTTTGGGAATTATGGGGCATGCCATGGCCACAAATCTGGTCAAGGCCGGCCATGAAGTCACGGTCTGGAACCGCACGCCGGGCAAACTGGTGGAAGCTGCGGGTGTCGCTTCCACTCCGGCCGTCGCAGCGCAGGGCGCCGAAGTCGTGTGGCTATGCGTCTCCGACACGGCCGCTGTCGAGAAAATATTGTTTGGTCCAGAAGGCGTTGAGCAAGCTCTGCCGGAGGGCATGATCATCGCGGACTCCAGCACCATTTCGCCCTCCGCTACTGTAAAGTTCGCAAACCGTTTGCGTGACAAAGGGATAGCTTATGTCGACGCTCCCATGACCGGATCAAAGATCGGCGCCGCCAACGGGACGCTGATCTTCATGGTCGGCGGCGAGCCGGAAAACATCGAGCGATTGAATCCTTTGTTCGCGGCCATGGGTAAAAAGATTTTTCGCATGGGAGATACCGGCAAGGGACAAGCAACCAAGCTGGCGATGAATCTGCAGATTGCCTTGATCTTCGAAGGCTTCGCCGAGGCCCTGACTCTCGCTACCAAACTCGGCGTGGACTCCCAACAACTGGTCTCTCTCATCGAGGCCACCATGGTGCGCTCCGGCGTCGTTGAATACAAGGCGCCATTTGTTCTTCAGCGCGACTTCACCCCGAATTTCCCGCTGCGCCTGATGCACAAAGATATTCACCTCGCGCTCGAAGCCGCAAAAGAAGCCCGCGTGAAGTTGCCCGCCCTCGAAACCGTGGAAGAAATCTACGAACTGGCCACGGAAGAAGGCCAGCAGGACCTCGACTACGCCGCGACTCTGACGTTGCTCGAAAAATGGGCGGGAGTGCAAGTGAAGGGCAAAGCCGCGTAATTGCACCGAGAAGACCTATTCATTTCTCCGTAGGCCGCGGAGCAGCCGTTCCTGTGAACAGTAGTCGAGCTACGATCTTCCTTTGACCCGCTGCGCGTTGCCTCGCCGCACTGTGCCCTCCTAAGAGAGACGCGCATAGAGCAAACCTTGATTGGACAAACCATCTCGCATTACCGCATCGTCGAAAAACTAGGCGGTGGCGGGATGGGCGCGGTTTATAAAGCCGAGGATATTCGGCTGCGTCGCTTCGTTGCCCTTAAATTCCTTCCAGACGACGTGGCCGCCGACCCACAGACACTCGCGCGTTTTCAACGCGAAGCCCAAGCCGCGTCCGCACTGAATCATCCCAATATCTGCACCGTCCACGACATCGCTGAGCAGGACGGTCGGGCGTTCATCGTCATGGAGCTCCTTGAAGGGATGATGCTAAAGCATCGCATAGCCGGCCGTCCCATGGACACAGAGTTGATCCTTTCGCTCGCCGTCGAGATTGCGGAAGCACTGGATGCAGCACACTCCGAAGGCATCGTTCACCGCGATATCAAGCCCGCTAATATTTTTGTCACCAAGCGCGGGCATGCCAAGGTTGTCGATTTCGGGCTGGCCAAGGTTAGGGTCGCAGCCAGTTCTTCGAGTACGTTAGCCGCGGCCGGCACCATCGATGAAGGGCACTTGACCAGTCCGGGAAGGGCGGTGGGCACGGTGGCTTACATGTCGCCGGAACAAGTGCGCGGTAAAGAACTTGATATTCGTACCGACCTATTCTCGTTTGGCGCGGTTCTCTACGAGATGGCGACTGGGACCCTGCGCTATCAGGTCGCTTCGGAAATGCGCGCCGACCTGAAGCGGCTCAAGCGCGAAACGGATTCGCGCCACGGGATCCCCGTTGGTTCCGGATCGGTCGCCACGTCGCACGAGTCCGGCTCCGTAGGGACTCAGAATCCGCTGCGTCCGCCATCGGGCTCGCGGGCTGCCGTTACTTCCGCACCGCCATCCGGGAGCGCCCGGATTGGCGACCTTGCCGCAGCGGAGAAAAGGAAACTCTGGTTGTTTGTCCTTGCGTTGCGGTCCTGGTTGTCGCAGCGACTTGGGTGGGCGCTTACTTTCTCTTGCGCTCAAGATCAACGGCGCACCTTTCCAAGAAAGACACCGTTGTCCTCGCGGAGTTCACCAACACTACCGGCGATCCCGTGTTCGACGGCACCCTGCGGCAGGGTCTTTCGGCGCAACTGGAGCAGTCGCCTTTCTTGAACCTGCTTTCCGATGAGCGCATCGCTCAAACGCTTGCCCTTTATGGCGCAGCCCAAAGATGCGCGGCTCACGCACGAGTTGGCCCGCGAAATCTGCTAGCGCACCGGCAGTACCGCTACCATCGAAGCCTCGATTTCCAGTTTGGACAGCCAGTACGTCGTGGGACGAAAAACTGTCAACTGCCGCAACGGCGATGTGTTGGCCAACGAGCAGGCCACAAGCACCAGCAAAGAGCACTTTCTGAACGGGCTCGGCGAGGCGGCCACGAAATTGCGCGAGAAGCTGGGCGAATCGCTTGCCTCGGTGCAGAAGTATGACGCACCGGCGGAGAACGTGAACCACGCGGTCGCTGGAGGCGCTGCAGGCCTACAGCCTGGGATACCAAGCGCACATGGCGAAGAACGATTACGCTGCTGCGATCCCGTTGTTCCAGCGTGCCGTCAGCCTGGATCCAAACTTTGCCATGGCCTGTGCGCGGCCGGGAGCCAGCTACGGCAACCTGGGCGAAACCGCCCGCGCTGGCGAAGCTACTCGCAAGGCTTACGAGCTACGCGAGCGCGTAAGCGAGCGGGAAAAGTTTTACATTGCCTCCCACCATGAAAATTACGTCACTGGGAACGTTGAGGCGGCTCGCAAGGCTTTCGAATTGTGGGCTCAGACCTACCCGCGCGATAACGTTCCGGGCGGCAGCCTAAGCGTGATCTACAGCGATCTGGGCGAGTACGATAAGGCCATCGCGGCGGCCCTGACCTCCCGCTTCTGAAAAAAGCCAAAGCGGAGTACGCCAAGCTGCAATGAAGATCTCTTTTAGTAAGAAGTTTCTATCCACGGCGACAGCCGTATCTGGCACCGTCAGTAGGCCAACAAAATTCTCAGATCGCGCAAATTGTTTCCTGTGGGCCCAGTCTCGATCGAATCACCTAGCATGCTGAAAAATGGATACGCATCGAACTTCTCGATCGCTCTACCTGCATCGAGCCCGCGCAACTGCGCTCGCATTACCGTGCTTCCATCCGCCACTGCACCGGCCGCCGGACTGTTTCCATCCACTCCATCCGTGCCCGCACTCAAGACAGTGATGTCCTCTCCTAGAATCTTCGTGGCGCAGGCCAGCGCAAATTGCTGGTTGCGTCCGCCATTACCGCCGTTGGTAACTTTCACCGTCACTTCCCCCCCGGAAATCACGCACGCACGCGTACACTCTTTTCTTAACTCGCGCAAACGTTTCAACAAATGCTCAGCCGCCGGCTCGTAGTCCCAGTCATCACAAGAGTTATCCACATGCACTGTAAAACCGGACAGCTTAGCCGCTGCCATGGCCTGCTCCAGCGCCATCTGGTTGGAAAGAACTGTCCACCAGCGCGAACGATAAAAGGCCTGGTCGTCAGACTTCGGCGTTTCTTCTAGGGCATGACGTTCAAACAGTTCGCGCGTGGAGTGCGGAAACTGTGGCAGCAGGCCGTGCTTCTCAACAATGCGGTAGCAATCTTCTACGCTGCTTGAGTCAGGCATCGTCGGGCCTGACGCCAAAGCATCGGGGGTATTATCAGGAACATCGGAGACCAGCAGCGAAACCTGCTGCGCCGGAAACGCTGCACGCGCCATCCGCCCGCCCTTCACCGCCGAAAGATGCTTGCGAATGGCGTTGATTTCGGCGATGGGCGCGCCTGAAAGTACGAGAGCACGATAGGTCGCGATCAGATCATCGAGACAAATCTCGTGGTCGATCGGAGTCTCAACAATCGATGATCCTCCACCGCTGATCATGAAAATCACCAGCGAATCAGCGGTTTGCGCCTGCAACGCTTTCAGAATGGCATTCGCCGCCCGAATGGATTCCGCGTTGGGTGTTGGATGTCCGCCGTGAAAATATCTGAAGCCTCGAAGCTGAGCCGACGGTTCCAACGAGGAGGCGACGATTCCTTCCAGCGAGGTTTCGAGAAAAGACGCGCCCACCTGCTGCGCAAGGGCCTCAACCATCGTCTCTCCAGCTTTGCCGATGGACACAACCAGCACGCGCGAATAACTCTGCAATTCGTAAAGATCTTCGCCTACGCGCAGCACCCCGCGCTCACAATGCACGTGCCGCCCGAACGCCTTCGCGATGGAAGCTTCGGACATAGCCTGACGAAAGATTTCCCGGGCAGCCTCGCGCATATGCTGAAACTGCGATTCGTGATCGGCATCAGACATGGCCAGGTTTATCACGGCGAGGATTATAAAGAGACTTCGCTCAGGATTTCCTCCGAACCCAACCTTCAATGGTTTCCCGAAGTTCGCCCAGCCTTCCCTCGAAGAAATGATCCGCGCCTTCAATCACCACAAGTTTTTTCGGATCCGGCAGCGACGCAACCAAAGCCTCCAGTTTCGCACGCGGACCAAACTGATCGCGTGCGCCGCTGACGAACAATTTCGGCTTCGCGCAGTCTTGCGCAAAATCGAATGTGTAAGTGCACGGCGTTTCGCTCTCAGCGGCGAGCGGAACCACCGGAGTTCCCACGCTGATCAATGCCTTGACTCGCGAATCAGCGCACGCCGCCCGTAGCCCTATCGCGGCGCCAAACGAAAATCCTGCAAACACCAGTGGCAAATGAAACTCCGCGTCGAGCCAGTCGAGAGCGGCGCGAACATCGTCAACTTCCCCGCTGCCTTGATCGTGCTCGCCCTGGCTGAGTCCTGTGCCGCGGAAGTTGAAGCGCAGCACGGGAAATCCAAAACTATTCAGCGCCTTCATGGTATGGAACACAACTTTGTTGTGCAGCGTTCCTCCAAACAGAGGATGGGGATGGCAGACCACCGCCGCATGAGTCGCATTCTCCGAACCCGCATTCAACAGCGCTTCCAGCCTGCCGACGGGCCCCTCGAGGAAGAGCGACTTAATCGTTGAAGTCTGCGCATTCACAGCATTCAGATTACATGATCGTGTCTCTCGCCGCCGCTAAAACGCTCCGTGTAGTTTATGCTTCCCTTATGGCCGCAATCGCGCTCACACGTCACCTGATCGACATCGAATCCATCAGCGGTAATGAGGGTGCGGTTGGCGATTTTCTCTTTCACGAGCTCTGCCGCCTTGGCTACCAAACCAAGAAGATGCCGGTAGAAGGTAATCGCGCCAACGTGTACGCGTTATCGCCCGGGCAGCCACATCCAGATGTGGTTTTCTCCACGCACATGGATACGGTTCCTCCCTTCATTCCTTCTTCCGAAGATGCCAGGCGAATCTATGGGCGCGGCTCATGCGACGCCAAGGGCATCATCGCCGCGCAAATCGCCGCCGCGGAACGATTGCGAGAGCAAGGAATTTACGTCGGCGTGCTTTTCGTCGTGGGAGAAGAGCGCGATAGTTTGGGAGCTAAAATTGCGAACGAATACGCGGCGAATCAATCGGCGCGCGGCCGTAAGTATTTGGTCAATGGCGAGCCCACTGAAAATCGCATCGCGCTCGCATCGAAAGGAACGCTGCGCGTGGAAGTCATCGCTTCCGGGCGCATGGCGCATTCAGCTTATCCGGAACTTGGTGAATCGGCCATCGACAAACTAATCGCGGCTCTCAGCCGCTTACGCTCGATGTCGTTGCCCTCCGATCCAGAAATTGGTCCATGCACCCTCAACATCGGATTGATCGAAGGTGGGCGTGCCCCCAACGTAATTCCTGACTATGCTCACGCCGACTTGCTCTATCGTCTCGTCGGTCCATCCGAGGAACTGCGCCGGCGAATCCTTGAAACCGCGGGTCGCGCGGTAAAGGTCGAATTTCCCTTGGAGCTTCCATTCCTCCGACTACGCACCGTTGATGGTTTGCCGACCATGATCGCGGCATTCACCACCGACATTCCCAAGCTCACGAATTGGGGTGAACCGCTTCTGATTGGTCCGGGATCGATTCACGTCGCGCACACCGAAGGCGAGTTTATCGACAAGCAACAGCTCGCGGACGCGATTGATTTGTACTGCGCGATTGCGAAACAGTTGATGTGAAGCCGGCTTCGCTTAACGCCCCCAAAACTTTGGATCGTACGAGCAATCGACCAACCCGTCGCGATAGTCGATCTTTAAGTCGAGAAAGCGCAGCATGGCAAAGCCCAAAATACCCGACACTTCGGTTCCGGTATTCTCGCTGATGGAAGTGAGATCAATCGAGAGCATGTCCAGGTTCTCTTGGCGAACACGGCTGAACTGAATGATGGCCTTATTGGCGCTATATACTTTTTTTACCGCGCCGCTGACTCCCTCCACTTTGGTGTCCGAATCGCCGTGGACTTTGGTGATTTCGCGGGCCGCTGCGGGCGTAATCTCATTACCAAGAGATCCAGTGTCAAGCAAGAACAGCTTAAGCGGAGCATCGCCGATTTTCGTGGGCATGAGCAGCTCGTGCCCGAAGCGAAAAATCCGCGTATAGGACTTCATTTCTGGCGCGATGTAGGCGTCGTGAAATCTCGAATTCGCCGCAGACGCTGGTTTCTCAATAGTGGAAGCTGCACTATTTAGCTGGGGCAGATTTATCTTCGGGACGCCTCGGCAACTCGCTGAGCTGAAGTTTCTCCTTGGGGAAGTTAATGTCCACTAAAAAGTCTTCGAAAACATCCGCTCCGATCAGCCCTTCCTCCCCTACCACCGAGCGATTCTCCAGTACCTCCACTGGACAGTCCTGAAACTCCAACTCGCCGATTTTGATGGAACTGGCCAGCCCCACATATCCGCTTTTGCTGCCCTTATCACCAATGCCAGAAATGCGAGTCTCCGAGATTCTGGTGACGCCGGCTTTTTCCGCGAGTCCGCGATCGATCAGAATGCCGCTCGCTCCGGTATCGAGCATCAAGCGTGCTTTGTGGTCGTTCATCCTTACCGTTAAGGCGTACCCGCGCAGATGCGTGGGGTCGGTGAGAAGCTGGACCAGCGGTGTCTCGGTGGAAGTTATTTTGCTGACCAGATGGCAACTCCGTCGAGGCTCATTGGCGCGGGCCTTCAGATAGTCGAGATAGCGCTGGGTCGCCGCGCGCTTCTCGGCGTCATCATTGTTTGGCCCATTCAAATACATCTCCAGGTACTTGATGCGCTCGCGAGATCTAAGAGTTTCGGCCCAGTATCTTTCGATGTCCGGATCGCTGGGATCAAGCTCGTGGGCCTTGTCGATCGAAGTCTTGCCCTTGCCGTACATCGAAATCGCGTTCCTGACGCGAGCTAAACCCAGATGGGCCCGGGCATCAGCGTGGCCTGAATTTATTATATTCACCCACTCCTGCTCGGCTTCGCCGATTTTGCCTTGCCGGAAATAAACTTCCCCGAGAGCAACGTGCAGACCCGCCGGGTCAGTGACCGTAACCAGTCCTTTCTTCACCGTTTCCGCAGCCAGGCTCACATTCCCCTGTTTGAGGTAGATACGAGTAAGACCCGCATAGGCCTCCGGCGACTTCGGATTGTCTTGCAGAATGAGCTGATATTTCTCGATTGCAGCGCTGAGGCTCCCCTTGCGGTAGAGGGACAATGCTTCACCCACAGGATTCGGCAGTAAAGCTGCAGAGTCCGATCTCATGGTCAACGAGGATGAAGACGATGTGCCTGAGCCCGGATTTTGCGGCGTGACCGCGGATTGCGCGGTCGCGGTCACCTTAAGCGGAGGCGCGCCCGGCAATGTTGCCGATGCTTTATTATCGGCAGACTGGCCCACGCAAAAACCAAAGGAAGAGAAGCAAAGAGCGAGCAGCAGGTCCTGGCGAAGAACCCGAAGCATTTGGGCTGACCTTCCGGCCGAGCCGGGGCGTAGGGGAAGTCCGGCGCGGCCTTTGCAGTTTGCCACAGAGCGTGCGCAGTGTCGAGAATTTCTTTGCCGTGGTTGCCGACGTAATCGACATCCTGGGTGTCGCGCGAGCTCTCCTAAGTAGTACTGTCAGGAACGTTGCGGGTCTTCCAACTTCGGTCGCTCCTCCTGTCTTTGTTCCGCAGTGACCGCAATCTGCCTCGATTTGCGGTAGACGTTCGCGACTGCCAGCGTCCAGAAAGGAACCAAATCGACGCCAGGGACGAGCTTGGCCAGGAACGATGGCAGAAATTCCCAATGCCAGCCCAGCAGGTGAACCATTACAGCTCCGATTCCGAAATCGAGAATGTCCTCTGCGGGGGAGACTGCGCCTTCAGCGAATAACGGAAAAACGATAATTTGCAGTGCGTCAGCAACCATCGCCAGTATCATGGCGGTTCGAAAGCGCGGACCCGGCGAGATCGTGATGCGGTCGTCAGTCATGGCATTGCTGGCCTTAGCCTTGATTTCATTTTAAGCGATCCGGCCAATGTAGGAAGGCTTGATAAGTATTGAGGCGGGGCGAGCGCCCGTAAGTTTGCCCTGGATCAGGGCGTAGAATTGTACTGATGATTAAGTTCCTTGTCGTATCACTATTGGCCGCGATCACACTGTCAGCGGCCGCCCTGGCAGAAGATGTCCACACGCTCGCCCAGGCCGTGGACCAACACTACGATCACGTGCGCAGCCTGGAGGCGCAGTTTATCGAGGTATATCGAGGGTCGGGGATGGAGCGGACCGAGTCGGGGACTCTTTGGCTGGCCAAGGGCGGCCTGAAAAAACCTGGCAAGATGCGCTGGGAATACCGTTCTCCCAGGGAGAAGCTGTTTGTGAGCGATGGGAAAGATGCGTGGTTTTACGTCCCCGACGACCGCCAGGCACGGCGAACCGAGGCGCGAAAGCTGGACGACATCCGCTCTCCGCTGGCTTTCTTGTTAGGCAAGACCAAGCTGGAAAAGGAGCTGCAGGGGCTTTCGCTTGCCCCAGATGTTGAGCCCTTGGCCGCCGGCGATGTTGTGCTGCGAGGTGTCCCGCAGGCCCTGGCCCAGCGGGTAAGCGAAATTCTGCTGGAAGTGACGCCCGAGCACAGGATTGTGCGTCTTGTGATCAACGAGGTCGACGGATCGGTCACCGAGTATCGGTTCAGCGATCAGAAGGAGAACGAGGCGATTGCGGACGGGCGGTTTCGGTTTAAACCCCCGCCCGGAACTGAGACCGTTGAAGGCAACGTGGAACCTTGAAACCATGAGTGCAATAAACTGATTCATCGCACTCATCGTAAAGTACTTAGTTAAGACTCTTGTATAGACGATCGGTTCGTCGCTAAGGGTTTTCTATCATTCTTCTCGACCGAAAAGGACGTGACCCCAAGTGGTCTACGTTTCAAAATGGAATGGGATTTTGTTCTCCGAGGCAGTGTGTTTTTCCTGATCCCTGCCTTAGATATTGGTTTGGTTACTTGCGATACTGGAATGACAGGTACTTGTTGTGATCCGGTCCTCAAGACTGGAAGCCGCAATGTTAGACTGAGCAGTAAGAATCCATCGGGTAATAACTCCGGGGCGAGAAGGCTGGAAAGTAGCGAAAAGAAGCAGGAATGGCGGAATTCGTTGTAAAACTCGCCGACGAACGCGGGCACACCCACCAGCAGATTGAGCAGGGTTACTCGGTCGCGGAGGTGCGTGACCGTTTCACCTCCCAGGGCTACCTAGTCCACTGGGTAAAGCCACAGGGCTTACTGACCACCGGCCTTTCCATGGGCCGCGGACGCAAGATCAAGCAGAGCTCGTTCCTGGTGTTCAACCAGCAATTTCTCACGCTGATCAAGGCCGGGCTACCGATTTTGGGCGCCCTCGATCTTCTGATCAAGCGGCAGAAAGATTCCTATTTGCGTCAGATTTTGGAGAACGTCCGCGAGCGGGTAAAGGGTGGAGAGCTACTTTCCGATGCCTTCGCCGCGCATCCCATGGTGCCGAAGATCTATACCACGACGCTAATGGCTGGGGAAAAAAGCGGAAACATCGACGAGGTTCTGAACCGCTACATTAACTTCCAGCGAGTGGCAATGACGTTTCGCAAGAAGCTGTTCGTTTCCCTCATCTATCCCGCATTGCTGGTCACCGTAGTCACCATCATGGTGATGTTTCTGTTCACCTATGTGGTGCCGAAATTTGCCGAGCTCTTCAATAGTCTGGACGCGAAGCTACCCGCGATTACGTTGTTTATGCTTTCGGTCGGCGTGTATGCGCAGAAATATTTTCCCTTCATCGCCGTCGGGTTGATGTTGGCTATTTTTCTCTTTTGGCAATGGCGCAAAACCGATCGCGGCGGCGACCAGATTGACCGCGTCATTTTGAATATGCCATTGTTGGGCGATATTCGGTTGAAACACCAGGTGGCAACCTTTTCTCGCATGCTGGCTACCTTGTTGCAGGGCGGCCTGCCGCTGGTGCCATCCATGGAGACAGCCGGCACCTCGATGTCCAGTCGCCGCATCCTAAAGGGAGTCATGCGTGCCAGTGTCAGGGTTCGCGAAGGACAAGGGCTGGCCAGCAGCCTAGAGGAACAGAAGATTTTTCCCGACCTCGCGGTCGAAATGCTCGAAGTCGGCGAGTCCACCGGAGCTTTGCCGGCCATGTTGAATTCAGTGGCCGAGTTCTACGAGGAAGACGTCCAGACGGCGTTAGGCGCCGCGATGGCGTTGATCGAACCGCTGATTCTGATCGTAATGGCGGTTTTCGTTGGTGGAGTATTGATTTCCTTGTATTTGCCGATCTTCAGCTTAGGGATGCAGGGATCTCACTGAGTCGGGACGCGTGATAAACGCGGGGATTTGAGAATGGCAATGGCGGAAAAGAAATCACTTTTCGTACATGGCGAGAATGGCGGGCAGGTGGTGACCACGGGGAATCCCGTCACCGACCTGGAACGCGCTCAGGACGTGGCGCGGCGCTATCGCTGTGAGTTCGTCGACCTCACCGATTTCCAGCTTCATCATGAGCTGTTTAAAAAGTTCTCCCCGGAGTTGATGTTCCGCTACAACTTTGTCCCGTTGGAAGAAACGGCCGATGGCAAGCTCGCGATCGCCATTGCCGATCCCAGCCAACTGATGATGATCGACGAGATCAGCTTGCTTCTGCAAAAGCGGATCGTCACGAAAGTAGCAACTCTCAAACAAATCAGCGACATTCTCAAGAAAACCGAGCAGTCGCAGCGCGTTTTGGAAGAGGCCAGCGAAGGCTTCCAGATCATCCGCGAAGATGAGAACACCGGCGCTGAAGAAACGCTGACCATCGACAAACTGACGGCTGCCGGCGATACCAGCCCGATCATCCGTCTGGTCGATACAACTATCTTCACCGCGCTACAGCGCCGCGCCTCAGACATTCATATCGAGACCCGCGACGACTCCGTGGTAATCAAATTCCGCATTGACGGCGTGCTGACCCAGGCCATGCCGCCAATCGGCAAGGAACACCATTCCACTGTGATCTCCCGCATCAAGGTGATGAGCGAGCTGGATATTTCCGAGCGCCGTGTACCCCAGGATGGTCGTTTTCGCGTCAAGTACAACGGGCGCGCCATCGATTTCCGCGTCTCCATCATGCCCTCCATTCACGGAGAAGATGCCGTGCTCCGCGTGCTCGACAAAGAATCGATGAGCGAGAAGTTTCGCACCCTGACTCTCGACGTAGTCGGCTTCGACGAAGACGACCTCCGCAAGTTCCGCCGCTATATCAAAGAGCCTTACGGCATGGTGCTGGTTACGGGTCCGACCGGAAGCGGCAAAACCACCACGCTCTACGCCGCAGTCAACGAGATCAAGACCGACGAAGACAAGATCATCACCATCGAAGACCCGGTCGAATATCAGTTGCGCGGCATCACCCAGATTCCGGTGAACGAGAAAAAAGGCCTGACTTTCGCTCGCGGATTGCGCTCCATCCTCCGCCACGATCCCGACAAAATCATGGTCGGCGAAATTCGCGACACCGAGACAGCGCAGATCGCTATTCAGTCCGCTCTCACCGGCCACCTGGTTTTCACCACGGTCCATGCCAACAACGTGGTCGATGTGATCGGGCGATTCCTGAACATGGGCGTTGAGCCTTATAACTTCGTCTCGGCGTTGAACTGCATTCTGGCGCAGCGCCTGGTGCGCTTGATCTGCGAATCCTGCCGCACCCAGGTGAATTACGCTCCTGACATACTCGAAGCCAGCGGACTCGATCCCGCGCAATGGTCGAAGGTAGCCCTGTATGAAGGGCCGGGATGCATCGAATGCGCGGGTACAGGTTTCCGCGGCCGAACCGCGATTCATGAACTGCTGGACCTAAGTGACCGTATCCGCGAGATGATTCTGGCCAAGAAGCCAACGTCGGAAATCCGCCGTGCCGCGCGGGAAGAAGGTATGCGATTCCTGCGGGAATCGGCACTGGATAAAGTCCGGCTCGGCCTGACCACCTTGAAAGAGATCAACAAGGTTACCTTCATCGAGGCCATGCGGTAGGAAGATCCACGAAGACCTGTTAGGTATGCGGCTGGCGGGCAAAGCGCGACCTGCTACGGCCTGAAGTGCCCTTCCAGCTATTGCATTTAGCGTGGCGGAGCGTTTGAATTATAGGATGGGGTTGATTCTCGAAAATGGGTTCTAATTCCAACAGCGCAACTCCCAAGCTCGCATGTGAGATCGCTGCGGACCGCGTGCTCGCGGGTCGGTTGGGCGAAGATGGCCGAAGTCTGGAAGCCTGTGCCGCCTCCGAACTGGCGCCGGGCAGCGTGGTTCCCGACTTGGTAGAGAATAACTTGCGCCAACGCGACGCCGTAAAGGGGGCCGTGCAGGCCACCCTGCAGAGCGTAGCGGGACGCACCCACGATGTGATTGCCGTGGTGCCAGACGCCGCCGTGCGGGTCGTGCTGCTGGAATTCGATACATTGCCCTCCGACTCCGAGGAAGCCGCCAGCGTGGTGCGCTTTCGCATGAAAAAATCTTTGCCTTTCGACGTGGACAAGGCCCGGGTTTCCTATCATGCGCAGAAATCGAACGATGGAGTGCGAGTGGTGGCCGCCGTCGCGCTGGCCAGCGTAGTGGAGGACTACGAAATTGCCTTCCGCGATGCCGGATTCAGCCCAGGCGTGGTTCTGCCTTCCATGCTCGCGGCCTTAGGTGCCGCTCACGGACAGCGCCCCACACTGATTGTGAAGGTCGATGCCCGAACCACGAGTATTGCAATCCTCAATGCGGACCAGCTCCAACTTTTCCGCACGCTCGAAAATACTCGCGGCGTTACCATCACAGGAGAACAGTTGGCTGAGGAGGTTTATCCTTCTGTGGTGTTCTTTCAGGACACTTATCATTTGAATATCGACAAAATATTCGTCGCCGGAATATCCGACATCGGCGGCGCGGCTCCAGCGCTTCGTGCGCAAACCGGAGCTGAGGTACAGGAACTGGTCACCTCGTCGCAGCTTGGTGTCGCGACCGGTGGCTCGGTGCCGCGCTGGAGAATGGCCGGCGTAGTGGGAGCTCTGATTTCCTAGTTTAAGTTATGCGTCTCGATATCAATCTCGCCAGCCAGCCTTATGAAGACGCGCGCCAGTTCTGGCTGCGCTGGGGAACGGCCGTGGCAGCAGTGGCGATTCTGACTCTAGCTCTGCTCACCATCACGATCACGGGATGGTTTGCTGCCCGCCACGACCATACCACCATCGCCAATTACCGCGCTCAGATTGCGCAGCGCGACCGGGCTCGTCAACAGGCAGAGGAATTTCTCAATCGTCCGGAAAACCGCGCGACTCGAGACCAATCTCAGTTTCTTAACGAATTGATTGAACGCAAAGCGCTTTCCTGGACCCACGTGCTGGAAGATCTCGAAAAGGTTATGCCGCCACGGGTCCATCTGGTTTCAATTCAACCCGAACTCGATGAGGACAACCAGCTCACGTTGAAAATGGTGGTCGGGGGTGACTCTCGGGAGCGAGCCATCGAACTCGCTCGGCGCATGGAAGAGTCGCGGCGCTTTACCCAGACTTATATCGAAACCGAACACTCGGCGACTGCGGGCACCGGCGATTCGGTTCAGTTCGACATCAACGGAGTTTACGTTCCTGACACCACCCCAGCACCAGCTCCCGCACCGGCGCCAAAGACACCGGCACCAAAGACAAAGACAGAGAAATCCAAGAGGAGTGAGCCTGATGCCTGACTTGCGCCAAACCAGGAAGAACATCAAAAGCGCCCTTGCAATTCTGCTAGGCGTGGATGTAGTGGCAGTGATCGTTCTATTTTCACCGCTGGTGGGCTCAACCGACTCCAGGCGGCAGGAACTGAATCAGTTGTGGAGTGAGCTGCGGGTGAAAACCAGCCAGGTCGAGCCGCTCAGGAATCTGGACAAGAAAGTGGTAACTGCCAACCAGCAGATTGGTGAGTTCTACAAAAAACGCTTTCCTGCCCAGGATTCGCAAATCGCAACTCAACTGGGCAAGCTGGCCGCTACGAATGGCGTCACCATCGAGCAGGCCCGTTACAAGGTGAAAGATCCCAGGGCAGGTCGGCTGCAGCCAGTGGAAATGGAAGCGCAACTCTCCGGCAATTACGTTTCGTTGGCGAAGTTCATCAATGCATTGGAGCGCGATGAGATGTTTTTCATCATCGACGGCATCACGCTGGCCGGCGAGCCAAAAGGTCCCATCAAACTGCAGATGAAATTTGAAACCTATTTAAAGGCGGGCGCGTAGTGAAGCTGGGAGTCGAAAATCGCGGACAGACGATTGCGGCGATTGCGCTGGGCGCGGTGCTGCTGCTGATCTTGGCCTACGAGATCATGCCTTCTTCCTCGACCAACGCTTCCACCAGCCCGGCTCCGGCGGCCGCACCCCAGGCGTCTCCGGCCGGTTCTCCCCGCCCGGCGACGCGCCGCAATTCTGCATCGACCGGGAAAAAGGAACGGCCTGCGCAGAACCTCGATCCCACGTTGCACCTGCAGCAACTCGCCTCGACAGAACAGATCAAGTACGAAGGCTCAGGAAGAAACATTTTCATAGCTCAGGCGGATACTTCGATTCCCATGCCCGTAAAGAACGGCACGATAGATAAGGACAAAAAAGATCCAACCTGGCAGGTCCCGGCTGTTGCCGCGCCACCCCCAATTCCCCTGAAGTTCTTCGGTTTCGCGAGTCATCCCGGGGAGCCAAAGAAGATTTTCCTCTCCAAGGGCGACGATGTTTTCATCGCCGGCGAGGGCGAGATTGTCGATCGCCGCTACAAGGTTGTTCGAATATCTCCAACCTCGGTAGAAATTCAGGACGTGGTGGGCAGCGGTCCTCCGCAGAGCATACCGCTGACTCAGGGCTAGAAAGATCCGCAGTTGCGATGACTTTACTCTCACCCAAGCGTCGACCGTTTCGCCCGCATGAGCAGGGCTATGTCCTGATCACCATACTTCTTGTGGTCAGCTTGATGGCGATAACCGCCTTGGCGGTAATGCCGACCGTTTCTTTTGAGATTCGCCGTGACCGCGAACAGGAAATGATCCACCGAGGAGTCCAATATTCGCGCGCCATACGCGCCTACTACAAGAAATTCGGACGCTATCCCACGCGGCTCGAAGATCTCGACAACACCAGTAATCTGCGGTACCTGCGCAAACACTACAAAGATCCAATCACCGGGCAGGACTTCAAGCTGCTCCATTTCGGCGAACCGGGCTTAACCCTGGGCGGCAGTTTCGGCGGAGGAACCATCCCCGGCGCAAACCCGATCGGGTCACCTGCGGGGCAGAACGCTTCGACCTCGAGCAACTCCGCATTTGGCGGCTCGGGTTTTGGCAATTCGGGAGTCAACAGTTCAGGGGTCTTCTCCCAATCGTCCTCATTCAGCGGGAATTCCAACGGGGGAAGTTCCAACTCTCAGACCGGCTCAGCGCAACAGCCAGCGACTGCGGCGCCGGTATCCGATTCTGCCTCGGCCTCTACCCAGGTTGCCGGCAGCACCGCGCAGGGAGACACGAGTTCCAGCAGCCAGCAGGTGATTGCAGCCGGCCCCATTGTGGGCGTAGCCAGCGTCAGCAAAAAAACCGCCATTCGCGAATTCAATCACAAGAAGAAGTACAACGAGTGGCAATTTCTGTATGATCCCACAGCGGACCGTGGCGGCATCATCACCACGCCATACCAGCCCGCGCTGCAGGGATTCGGAAGCCAAACGAATCTGAATGCCCAACCTGGAAGTGCGAACGGCACTTCAGGCGGAAGTTCATTCGGAAACTCATTTGGAAATTCATTCGGCCAGCCCTCGGGAATGAGCAACAATCAGAACACCACGGGCGCACCGGCGCCGCCTGCACAGCCGCCCTCGACTACGCCACAACAGCAGTAGTCCCCGGGCGCGCCTCAGCAAACCAGCCGCCGCTTGAGCAAAGAAAAACGGCCTCACCCGAAGATGAGGCCATTTTCTTGACAGAAATGTTCCAGTTAAAAGTTCCGCCAAACGGACACTTACACGCTAAATGAAGATCCGCAGCCGCAGGTACTCTTCACGTTTGGATTTTCAAACTTGAAGCCTGCGCCTTCCAGTGTCTCAACGTAATCCACGATGCATCCATTCAGGTACATCACGGAGGTTGCATCGACGAACACCTTCAGTCCGTTCATGTCGAAAGTCTTGTCCATCATTCCAGCAGCATTTTCGAACTGCATGGAATAAGAGAAGCCGGAGCAGCCGCCACCCACTACGCCAATACGCAGGCCGGCGGGAGCGGGAGTCTGCTGTCCCATGATCTCTTTCACTTTGGAAACCGCATTCGGCGTTAGCGAAACCGGCGGCGTCTTCTTCACTTCTGCAGCGTTCGTGTTAACTTCAGGGACAGTCGTGGTAGCCATTCATATCTCCTTGGCTCGAAAGTAGCTAAATTATAACAGAGGCTGGCAACCGGGAGCATGTGCTTCAGTTACCCGCACCCGACGCCAATTCTCTCACCAGTTGGATGCCGGCCGCCCTCGTGGCGATTCCTTCAGCCGGACTTGCCAACGGGGCTATAATGTTCGCGTTAGGCCCTCCCCAAGCTTCCGGGTGGTTGGCTGACAGCCTGCCTCTTGCAACGCGAGGGAGTTGCCTAACGGGCGAGGTGCCTATGACATGGACTTGGACTCCTTTGATGCTTGGACTCGCGATCGTGTGGGGCATTTTCACTGTCGGCCTGATCATTCTCCTCATCTACCGCAGCACGCTCACCATGCATGAGGAGGAGCAGTTGTATCTGGACGATGCGAACTCGCACATGCAACAGGAACAGACGGAGTTGCTGGTGAAAGTCAACCGCCTTACAGTTCCAGTGTGGGTTTTCGGCGCCGGCTCCGGAGTGCTGTTGCTGGTGCTCGCCGGCATGTTCATTTATCAGGGATTGAACGCCGTACAGTAGTCGCTGTCAAATGGCCAAGCGCGCCGCGACTCCGGCGGCCTGATGAAGTTCGCTCTGCGACACCGCGCCTGTTCGCAGATACTTCGAAAAAATTTCCGCATTTGTATAGCTACGGGTTGCGGCGTTGCGCTCACGGTTTCTGCACGATCATCAGATGCGCGTAGAGTGTGTCAGCCCACATAATCCACGTGCCCGTGTCCTTAGGCTGATCGGAAAGCCCGGATATCTTGGGATCAAACGGCCACACAATCAGCCATCCCGGCACCCACTTACGAGGAGTTCCGCTGGTTGCCCAAGGATCAGTGGCACTCCAATCGCTATCGCCAGCCAGTTGATAAATAATTCCGGGCTGCGTGTTCGTGGGCTTGCGCTTGTGAGCCGCCCAGTCCAAGGTCCACTGCATGCCGGCGGCATCCATGCAGGCCGGGCCGTCGGCAACAACTCCAACAGGTCAGGAACGCAAGTAAAACCATTTTGGCCGTCGCGGAGAACGGTCATGTCTCCCTTCTTATCCATGTCCACGATCTTGGCACCGCTGCCGATGTTTGCGGGAGCAGCGGAAAGTGCGCGCTTGAGCTTCGCCTCTTTCGACTCGGCCTGTTTCGACTGGGCGGCAACGACGCGGCTAGCCGTAAGCAGAACGAGCAAAATTACGAATGCCCGGCTGCGGCACTCCATATTGCCTCCAGAACAGTTTCGCGACGAAAACCGCGCTCACGCGATAGGTAGAGCCCGACCAGGAACGAAAGGGCCAACCAAGGTATTCTGCAAAATGCCCTCCGTCCAGAATCGACGCAAGGGCATACCTGTCAGACCTCGGGAGATATCCCGCTACTGCTTGTCATACACGGCCGTGTATTTCACCTTCTTCCCACTCGCATCGGCTGCGCTCACCGTGACGGTGCGGTTCTTGCCGTCAGGCGATACGGCAATACGACCGGTGGCAGTAACCTTGCCGTCTTTCTTGATTGGTTAGCTCGGTCGTGCGGTCATCAATCTTCTTGTACGACCGCGTGTCTGCGTTCGGATCGCCGGTGAGCGGGTAGTCTTTCCCATCGAACTTTCCCGTCCACTCGTTATGAGTGGCCTACCCTGGCCGTCGACGCCATCTACGGTGACTTTCACGTTGTCACCCGCGGCCTCGTAGACAACTTTGTTGTTCTTCGGTGCATTAGGGGGAAACTTCGACTTGGCCTCGTTCAATTTCCCCGTGCCCATATTCGGGTCGCTGGCAAAGCCCACTGCCACTGCAACAAAGCACAGAATCATCATCAAGACAATCGTTCTTAATTTCATGTTTCTCCTCATTGAGAAGCAGATTCGACAAGCAGGTTCTAGGACCGATTGAAGCGGCAGCCATTCCAATGGTGTGCGACTCGTTCAGCAAATCGCAATTCTCCAGCGTCGCGGTATGACCAAGACCGTTCCGATGTCTCGTTCCAACCGGTCAGAGTTCCAGCCGCGCAAAGATTACTTTAGCTACCTGTTCCACTTTCACCTGACCCAATACGATCAACTGAGATCGGCGATTACAAAAAAGTTTTCATCTTCCTACGTCATTTGTGAGGATCCTCCATTCCGGACCCGCAACTTAAACAGAGTAGTGGCCGCAGCAAGGTACTCGACGCACTGCGCGGGGTTGCGGTCCTGCTGGTGCTGGGCCGACACGCCCAGGTTTCAGAACTTTGGACCAGAATTGGATGGTGTGGCGTCGATCTCTTCTTCGTGCTCAGCGGTTTTCTCATCTCGGGCCTTCTCTTTCAGGAATACAAACAATTCGGCGATATTCGCCTTAAGACGTTTTGGCTGCGCAGGGGATTGAAGATCTATCCAGCCTTTTACGTTTGCACGCTGGTTCAAACATTGGTGTATCTGCTGATGTTCGGCAAAATCCTGGGTACCAAGGCTGTGGTGCATTCGTTCCTGATTGATGCCACGTTCCTATGCAGTTATTTTCCAGGCGTGTCTGGTCACGTTTGGTCAGTAGCTGTCGAAGAGCATTTCTACTTCTTAATGCCGGTATTCCTGTTGGTTTTGATAAGACTACGCGCTAAGAAACAAGACCCATTCACGTCGATTCCAGTCGTCTTTTTGCTAATCGCAATCGGTTCGCTTTGCCTTCGTATGGCGGCGAGACCGGCGAACTACAACGATTACTACAGCTTCTTGCTCCCGACTCACCTTCGGATGGACGGTCTGTTTTGCGGTGTGATGATTGGGTATTTATTTCATTTCAAGCCACAGCTTCTCGCGCGAGTGGCGCGTTGGCCACTTCTGATTGCGGGCAGTATGCTGCTTACCCCTGCTTATTTTTTGGACATTAGGTATTGGCATATGTATACGTGGGGCCTTACGTGCACGTTCCTGGGTTTCGCGTGCATAATGACCTGGGCTATCCACGTACCTTTCCAACGGGGAAGCCTATGGGTGTTGCCGGTTGACCTGCTGGCACGCATCGGTTTCTATTCGTACTCGATATACCTGTGGCACTGGATAATCATCTTCTACCTTCGCCCGTACCTTCGATCCGAATGCGTTAAGACTGGCAGTCCGGTAGCATGGAGCAGCGCAATGGAGACGTGGCAATGGCCGTTCTGCGTGGCGTTCAGCATTGTCGTCGGTATAGTGATGGCCGTAATTGTCGAGCAGCCGGGACTTAGGTTTCGGGACCGCTGGTTCCCCTCGCGCACACGTCCAATTTCGGCTTCATTTGGTTCTGTGGAAAGCCGATCATTCCAGGTTGAAGATTCGGTCCCGCTTACCCGTGCCGCAGCAGCCTCTGGAAGTCAGTCGACAGTGGTTGATTAAACGGGCGACACAGGTTTGGTGCGGGGCACAGGACTTGAACCTGCACGGCCTTGCGGCCACTGGCTCCTAAGGCCAGCGCGTCTGCCAGTTCCGCCAGCCCCGCTCAGATTTCAATCGTACCATTAGGCGCGGCCTCCTCTCTAGGATGGTGGCGAGATCTTCTGGATCAGTAACAATCTGGATCACTAGCAATTAAGGTCAATAACACTCAGCAGGATTACCAGGCCCTGTCCCTGACCATCTGCTCACGGTCACGGCGGTTCTGATCGAGCGACGACTGAATCGCCGCTTGCAGCCTGTGCTGGTCATCGTTGTAGAGTCCGACAAACTTGAACGGCTGTAAATGCCAGGAAATCGGACTCAACATTTCCGCCGAGCCCAGCACCGTCCCCTTGTGCGTTAGAAACATCAACCTCACTTTGGAACCCTGATCCTGCGGTTTCGATAAGGAGAGCAAGCCACCGGTCAGAGAGATAACCCGCAATTTGCCCGGCACACGACGACCATCCGGATATCGAAGGACGGCCGGAGTGGTCTCTGCGAAGGTTGTTCGCGGGGCGCGCCGCAGGGTTTGCTGTGGGGAGATGTACGTCATGTCGGCAGAGTCGAGTATGTGACCACTTCCCCGAGAATGGGAGGTTACGGAAGGACTGGTCCTGCTTCATGGGATCGAATTGTGCACCTTCACGGCACGCAACCCAGACTTCAATCCCCTGTTACACAATTCGGACAAAAATCATTTCAGGTTATCGGGCTGTCGAAATCGTTGTAGACTCGTTGGCGCTTTTGAAAACCTGAGATCGCGTCTGGATCTATCGGCCGCGACCCGCGGTGGGCGCGGGCTGCGGCTGTTCAACTAAAACCCGAAAATTCCTGGTAGCACCCAACGGAGAAGTCATGATTCGAAAATCGAGTATCTCGCTGCTCACAATCATCGCGCTTGTGTCGCTTGCAAGTATCGTTTCCTATGCTCAGTCCCAGCCTCTGTTGACGCGTCATGCACGCGAAGTGTCGTTGAGTGGGCTGGCGCCGGCCGTCGGGCGCCTTCCCGGAATCCAGTCCATGCGCCTTGTTCTGGTTCTGCCGCTCCGCAACCAGGCAGCGTTAGATAACCTTCTGCACGACCTTTACGATCCTTCCAGCACGTCGTACCTCAAATTCCTCACAGTGGAAGAGTTCACCGCAATGTTTGGCCCCACCCAGGAGGACTACGACGCCGTGATTCGTTTTGCGGAAGCCAATGGCCTTACCGTAGTCGGCACCTCCCGCAACCGCATAAATGTCGATATCACAGGATCGGTGGCGAACATCGAGAAAGCCTTCCATCTGACCATGGGTCTCTACCGGCATCCCACGGAAAACCGGAACTTCTATGCTCCGGACCGGGAACCCACGCCAGACTTGGCGGTCCAGCTATGGCACATCTCCGGCCTGGATAACTTTTCCATTCCCCGCCCTGCCATTGTGCACAGAGAGCTGACCGCGCGCTCGAACGCCACGACTGGTTCTGGCCCCAGTGCTTCTTTTCTCGGTAGCGACATGCGGGCCGCCTACTACGGCGGAAGTCTCACCGGCACCGGCCAGTCGCTCGGGTTGCTCGAGTATTACGGCACCGATTTGGCCGATCTGACCACATACTTCAAGAACGCCGGTCAAACCAACAATGTCCCCGTCACTTTAAAGTCTACGGACGGAACCAGCACGAGCTGTGTCTATCCCAGTTGTGACGACACCGAACAAACCTTGGACATGACTCAGGCCATCGGCATGGCCCCCGGCCTCTCCAGTCTGGTCATGTACGTGGGTTCTACCGATTCAGCCATTTTTAACGCGATGGCTACCGCCAGCCCACTTAACTCGCAATTGAGTTCTTCGTGGACTTGGAGTCCGGCGGATCCCTCGACGGACAATCCCTATTTCCAGGAGTTCGCGGCCCAGGGTCAGAATTTGTTTCAGGCCGCCGGGGACAGTGGTAAGTGGGGCACGTCTTCCGAAATTTACCCAGCCGATGATGTATATGTGACGTCGGTCGGCGGCACGGACTTAGATACCAGCGGAGCAGGCGGTCCCTGGAGTTCGGAAACCGCCTGGGTCGACGGTGGTGGCGGCATTTCGCCCGACAAGTATGCCATTCCCTCCTGGCAAACGTCGGCAGCCAGCGGCTGCTCCTCGTGTTCCAAGACGTATCGCAACGGCCCCGATGTTTCGGCCAACGCGAATTTTACTTTTTATGTCTGTGCCGACCAAACTACCTGCACCGCCAACGAGTACGGTGGAACCAGTTTTGCGGCGCCCATGTGGGCCGGCTACCTGGCTCTCGCCAATCAACAGGCAGTCGCCAACGGCGACCACACTCTCGGCTTCATCAATCCAGCTCTTTACACCATCGGTTCAGGCTCGAGCTATGATGCCGATTTCCACGACATCACCAGCGGTAGCAATGGCTATTCGGCAACCACGGGCTACGATTTGGCGACTGGCTGGGGCAGTCCAAACGGGCCCGCGCTGATCACGGCTCTGCTCGGAGGCTCGTCCTCTGCTGGCTTCGCCCTTTCAGCCTCGCCCTCTTCGCTCTCGGTGGCGCAGGGCAGTTCGGGAAAATCCACCATCACCACTACGGTGACGGGCGGCTTTAACTCCGCGATTTCCTTGACTGCGACTGGCCAGCCAACCGGTGTAACCGTAACCTTCAGCCCAGCCTCGATTACCGGCGCCGGATCTTCGACCATGACGATGACCATAGCCTCATCCACTATCGCCGGCACCTACAACATTAGTGTCAAGGGAACCTCCGGCAGCACCACTGAAACCACCACGGTCTTTCTCACCGTGACCGGGTCAACTCCTAACTTCACCATCAGCGCATCGCCCACATCAATTAGCGTCGCCAGAGGCAGCTCCGGCACGTCCACAATCACCACCGACATTTCTGGCGGCTTCAACTCGACAATTACGTTGTCTGCTTCGGGACAAGGCAACGCTCAAACCGTAACCTTCAGCCCCAACCCAATTGCGGCTCCGGGCTCAGGAACGTCCACCATGACAGTCAAAGTGGCAAGGACGGCCAGGCACGGCAACCACACGATAACCATAACCGGCACGGGTGGAGGCGTGACGCATACGACCACAGTCACGCTCGACATCCTGAATTAGGGACAATAGAAATGCTTCACGGCTTGCCGCCTCGCCATTAGGCTAAGAAGCCCGGACCGCAATGGTCTGGGCTTTTTTCTTCCCAACACTGCTTGGAAATTCGTGACTTACCTTCTTGTCTCGCAGGTTTCCTCTGTGTTTCCCCTGTACCCTCTGTGTTTCCTGTACCCTCTGTGTTTAAGGTTGGCTTGTAATGACGAAGGCTTTCCTAGCCGATGGAGGTCGAAACGACGCCGATCAACTTGTTATGCGCAAGCGTTCTCTTGCGCAAGCGACAGCTGCGCTTTCAGAATTCATTTTTTTAATTTGCTTGCATCACAGGAGAAGCAGCCAGCACTCCAGCCGCCAGTTCCAGGTCGTGCAAATCTTCACGGCTGAAGTCCTGAGTGAAGCGCGGATCCAGGCCTTTGCGTGAAATCTGAATGACCCCGAGCACCGACGAATCCTGTCCCAAGATCGGCACCGACATTAGCTTCTGGATGGGTTCGGGTGGTACTGGAACGTCTTCCTCGACCTCTACCGGCTTTATCGTCTCGAAGATGCTCGCGTGTTTTACCCGGGCAAAATTGTTGAAGATCTCGGCTTTTTTGCTCAAAGCCGTGTGAGCAGCCACCGCTTTACTCGAAATCGGAATCGCCCCCGTGGTCCGCAGGTGCTCCGGAAAAATGAACTTCAACAGACCACCTTCCAGCCGCAGCAGGGCGACTTCCGCATGCTGGACGCGAAACACTTTCGCCAGCAGCATACTCACTTCGATCGGCGTGATCCCTTCGCTCAACACAGATCCCAGTGGTATCAGATTGTCGGGAAGAATGATCTCTTCGATAGCCTCTTCGGGCTTATGGGTCATAGAGTGGGTCTCAAGTTTCGATTTTAGGACCGCGACAACTCTCGCACTTTGAACGCCAGGTCAGGCCTGTTATGACATCCTACAACTCCTTTGGTTTCAGCAAAGTAGCTAACGATCATGACCTTTCGCGTCACCTTCTCAGCGGCTGCTAATCCAGAAACCTGTCAACCGCTTGACACTTTTTGTCGCTTTGGATGTTGTCCGCCATGCAAGCCACGTGGTCTCTTTCCACCGCAACAGATTCTTGTTGCTTGACTTCCCTTCCTGGCCCGAAAGTAATTACACTTCCTTTCTATGAGCATTCCTCCACAACCGAACGTCAAGCTGAGTAACGCTCCCGACTACCGTGAAGCCTACGCCAACAGTGTCCAGATGCGAGTGAATGTCTGGGATTTCTTCATGGTCTTCGGAACCCTGCAACAGCAGACCGAAACTCAGGTCGAGATTCGTAACTTTCAAGGTATTTATCTCAGCCCGCAGCAGGCCAAGGCACTACTTGGACTTTTACAGCAGAACGTCTCCGGTTACGAAAGCGCCTTCGGCGAAATTAAACTGGACCCGCGCATGACTCCGGCAGGCCCGGTGCACTAGTAACGTTTACGTTTTCTCGAGTGCCATCGTAGCCAGATTGAGCCTTGCAGTTCCCGGAGAAGAATTGAGGCGCAGCAACGCATTCTAGCAGTTGTTTCCACAATCGCAATGACCGGGAGGGAATTCTGAGCAATCACCGGTCTGGCAGGCTGAGGTCGGCAGACCATTATCCCGCCCTCGTGTTCGCGGTCATCTTCGTAATTATCTTTCTGCTGCATCTTCCTCTGTTGCGACTCCCCTACTTCTGGGATGAAGCTGGTTATTACGTTCCGGCAGCACGCGACATCCTGCTGACCGGAAGCCTTATTCCCCATTCCACAGTTTCGAACGCGCACCCTCCACTCGTCCTCGCCTGGATTGCCCTCTGGTGGAAAGTCGTGGGCTACGTTCCTCTGGTGACCAGGACGGCCATGCTGGTACTCGCCGCATTCTCGCTCCTCGGTCTGTTTCGCTTGGCCGAGCGCGTCGCCAACACAAATGTCGCGATCGCGTCCACTCTTTGCACAGCGCTCTATCCAGTCTTCTTCGCGCAAAGTTCTCTGGCGCAGCCCGACTTGGCCGCCGCCGGGCTCACCTTCTGGGCCCTTTCCGTTTATGTCGAAGGCCAAGTAGTGGCAACCGTTTTGTGGTTCACTCTCGCAGCCCTGGCAAAAGAAACGGCAATTCTCGCTCCCTTGGCTCTTGCCGGTTGGGAGACTGTCGGCCTCCTCGCGCACCAGACCTCGCTCCGTGAGTTGTGGCAGGACGGAAGCGCAACTGCTGGCGCGCGTGAACAGGACTCGAACTCCTCGACGCGACGAATCGTATCGCTGCTGATTCCGGCTTTGCCCCTGGCTCTGTGGTATGCCTATCACTACTGGCGCACCGGATATGTTTTCGGCAACCCGGAGTTCTTCCGCTACAACGTAGCAGCCACCCTCAGCCCTACTCGATTTCTTCTGGCCCTTGCCCTCCGGCTCTGGCAACTCGTCGGATATCTTCACTTGTGGGTTCTCACCCTCGCCACGCTATTTGCGATGTGGATGTTGCCGCCGCAGCGTGATTCCGGTTCCGAGCGACCACGAATCAGCATCCCCGCACAGATGATTTTTTATGTCATCGCTGTCACTTATGCGCTCGCGATGGCATTGATCGGCGGCGCGGTCCTGGCGCGCTATATGCTCCCCGTGGTTCCACTGATTATTATTCTTTCGGTTTCGACGCTTTGGCGCAGGCTCAGCCACTGGCGTGCCGCGATCGCTTGTGTTGCTCTGGCTTTCGTATTGGCATGGTTCTGGAACCCTCCCTATGGATTCTCGCCTGAGGATAATCTCGCCTACCGTGATTACATCATCCTGCACGAAGATGGCGAACGCTTTCTGGAGGCTCGATATCCTATGGCACGAGTGCTTACTGCCTGGCCCGCCTCCGATGAAATTACCCGTCCCTGGCTCGGCTACACGACCCGGCCCATGAGCGTACTGCGAATCGAGGATTTCTCGCTGGATGCAGTGCTTGCCGCTGCCGACGTTCGCTCAAACTTCGATGTTGCCCTGACCTTCTCGACGAAATACGAGCCCGGCCCCACGCTGTGGGATCGCTGGCGGGCATTCACAGAAAAACGGACGGAACTGAAGAGCCGATTTTTCGGCTTCCATCGCGATTTGCCGCCAGCCGCCGTTGCGCAGATTCTCGGCGGCCCCATCGTGTTTTCACAACAGCGCCGGCGACAATGGATCGCGGTCATTGAGTTGGAAGGGACGGAAAACGCAGGAAACTTCGATTCACACCTGCAGCTTCATGCAATGCGGCAATGACATTCGCTTAGTTTGGAAGTGTTTCCAAGCGGACATGGTAGCCCTTGCGCGCTCGCACCTGCAGACGCTTGCCGTTTTTCTCGGCGACGATGGTGATCGTTCGATATTGTCCGTTGGGCTGGAAGTCAGCAGGCTTATACGCGATGAAGTAGCGGCTGCGGATCAGATCATGCAATTTGTCAAAAGACTTGCCTAAGGTGAGCACATCGCCCGGAAACATGCCCTCTCCTCCACTGCGCTCCGCCAAGGCTAGTAACACCTTGTCGGCGTCCGTCTTCGGGCCAATTTCCTCTTTCGTGCTGACGGTATAGATCGTCACACCTGTCTTTTCCGCGACCTGCAGGCTCTGCTTCAGGGTGCTGTGGCTGGAATTATCTTCACCGTCGCTCAGTATCACCAGAACCCTCGCGACCCGCTCGTCGTCGGGATACGCCGCCAGTTTCCAACACGCGTATGACACCGCGTCAAACAGCGCGGTTCCGCCTCCGTTCTTGAGCTTCTCAATCCCAGCTCCCAGTTCAGCGGGCTCCGAACTGAAATCCTGAGTCACGCTAGGTTCACTCGAAAACCCTGCAATAAACCCTAGGTCCGAGGTTCCGTTTAGCACTTTCTCAATGAACTTGCTCGCGGCTCGTTTTTCAAACGTGAATCGGTCGTGCACCGACCCGCTGATGTCCACTAGCAAACCAAGTCGTAGCGGAAGCTTCGACTGTGGGGTAAATTGCAACACATTTTTTGGCGGCTTATTGTCATCAAGGATCCGGATATCGGACTGCTCCAAATCATCGATCATGCGTCCATGGTTACTCACCGAAAAAAACACGGCCACATCGTCCACGCTCTTACGGATTGTCCATAGGCCTCGGGGACGCCGTATGTCCGTAGCTAGGCTGCTGCTAGCCGGTGCAGTTGCGCTCGCCTCAGTTGGATCCCTGCAGTCATTGCAGGTTCCGGCCTCGGACTCATCGCCCAACGCGCTCAACTGCGCCTTCAACCTCTCATTGTTGGGAAAAGTTTGCAACGCCGGCGCCGCGTACACGGTGGTCACATGCTGCGGTCCCCCAACGTTGGCTGCTTGAAGCCTGACTTCTTTATTGTGAACCAGTATCGCTAGATTCTGCCGCGCTGCGGGCGCGAACGCATTGGTGGGATCTTCGGTTAGAAAAATTCCTAGCTCCCGCTCCATGGCGTCGAAATTGTTTAGGCCCATGGCCGCGGCCGCAGCTACGTAGTGCACATTCGCGAGCCCTTTATGGTCAAGTCCATGCACTCGCTGAGCCGTTTCCAGGGCACGCTGGTATTCGTGGTTTGCATTTTGCGCGTATGCAAGACTTGTGAGGACGTTGACATCCTTGGGACTGAGCGCGGCAGCTTTCTCCAGATTCGATTGCGCCGTCTCAAAGTCTTTGTGCGACAATGCCAGCCGCCCGAGATTGAGAAACGATGCGGGATATTTTTCGTCCAGCTTCGCAGCCGCTTCGAATTCGCTCTGAGCGTGAGCGAGGTCATCCAGATCGATATAGGCTAGTCCCAGACCAATATGAGCCGAAACGAACTTGGGATAGTCCGCGATTGCCTTCTCCAGATGCCGCATCGCTTCTTTCGAGTTCTGCGCCCTCAACAAAGAGGTGCCGCGGTTGTACTCCTGCATGGCATTGTTCGGAGCAACCAGGTCCAGCGCTGATACGTGACCGGAATCAATCAGTGCTTTTGCCTCGGATTGTCGTTTCTCCCTGTCTTTCGCCTTTTTGTTGGCCTGCTCCAGATACATTTGCCAGAAATCGATTTGTGATGACATGGAATCCGGGCCGGCATTGAAGTAGGGCATCTGCGCGGTGTTAACAAACTGCGCCATCGCGCAGACCCCACCGCACAGCCAGAAGGCTACGACCCAGGCGAGCGGACGCCTGGTACACTTGCGCTTTGTACATTTGAACGACAGAAGGTGAGGGGCAGACTGCACAGACACTCCTGCAATTGCCCAGCATTATATGTCAATGCCGCATTAAATGACATGAGTAGGTTTTGATTACCAGCCATACCTCAAGACCCACTGTAAGCTCCAGGGCGTCACGCGCCGCCAGCGTCAGATAGGCAACCATTTCGACGCCGCAATCCACCCGGGCGGCAATCACCATGTCACGTCTTTCCAGACCCACCAACCGCCCCGCAATCACGTTGCGGGCGCTTAGTCCTACCGGTTTTGCGATCGCCAGCAGAATGTCGCCCGCCCGAATTCCCACTCGCAGTGGTGACCCCACTTCGGCGCGAATCAAGGGCGTCTCCAGCAGAATGAAAACTCCGTCTTTGTTCCCCGGCAAGCGGCACGTCATGGTGCCACGATCCTCGTGAACCGATTCAACCGTGGCGTCGAAGATGTTTTCGAAGCCCGCCAACTGAGCCACCGACTCCTGAAACGGAGCGCCCAGCACCTCATGCGGCGTACCCTGCGCGACAATGCGGCCCTGCTCCATTACCAGTACGCGTTCGCCCAGCGCAACTACTTCTTCGCGGCTGTGGGTGACATACAGAATCGGAATGCTGTGCGTTTCATTCCAGTGTCGCAGATCGTCGAGAATTTTCCCTTTCGTGGGCGCGTCCAGAGCCGCCAGCGGTTCATCGAGCAGCAGCACAGATGGATCGGTCACCAGCGCTCGCGCCAGCGCCACGCGCTGCCGTTCCCCGCCTGAGATCTCCCCCGGACGCTGCTGCCGCAAGTGCTTGATGCGGAACTCTCGGAGCATCTCTGCGGCTCTCTGTCTGCGCGCCGTGCGTGACAGATGAGCAAGCCCATACTCTGCGTTTTCCTCCACGCTCAAGTGCGGAAACAATGCCAGATCCTGCAAGACATATCCAACACTCCGCCGCGCAACTGGAATGTTAATGCGGCTACTTGCGTCAAATACAACACGCTCGCCTACAGCAATGCGCCCAGCGTCTGGAGTGGTGAGCCCGGCTACACAATCGAGCAATGTAGTTTTTCCTGATCCCGACGGACCGAACAGTATGCTGAATCCCGGCCCGACGCTAAGCTCCACCTCGAGAGAGAATCCGCGCTCGGTCGAAGGAAAGGCTCTGCGAAGGCTTACGCTTAGCGTTGGATTTGCGGGTTTTCGTTCCGCGGGCGTCGGCATTCGAGTATCGCTTTATTTCACCGGACCCATCGTCCACAATCTTTGACCCGGTGTCCTCCGGTTCAGCCCGTAGACCGCTGTCAGCACGACGAAGCAAAACACAAGTAGCAGCAATGCCATGGAATTGGCCGCGGCATAGTTGGAGGCCTGCACTTGATCGTAAATCTCAATCGAAACCGTACGGGTGACGCCGGGAATGTTTCCCCCAATCATCAGCACCACTCCGAATTCGCCCATGGTGTGAGCAAACACCAACACCACCCCCGTAACCAGTCCGGGCACGGAAAGCGGGATCACCACTCGGAAGAAAGTCCGTAACCGCGACACTCCCAGAGTGGCCGAAGCGGCCAACAGCTTGCGGTCAACCGCTCCGAAAGAAGCCGCAAAAGGCTGCACCGCGAACGGCAGGCTATAAAGGATCGAACCGATCACAAGACCCGTGAAAGTAAACGCCAAAGTGTGCCCGGTCAAAGACTGCCACCATCGCCCCAGCGGGCTCCGGGAACCGAGGGCCACAAGTACGTAAAATCCGAGCACGGTCGGCGGCAACACAATCGGCAAAGCCACTATCGCTTCCACAAAGAATTTCCCGCGCCAGCGCGAGAAGGCGATCCAGTAGGCAAGAGGCAAGCCCACCACAAACAGAATGGCCGACACAACCACCGCCAGTTCTATCGTGAGCCGGAATGCCTGCCAATCGATGTACATTTTTTCAACTTAATCGGGACTCTTGACGCGACTATTTCTTCCAACCGGGCGACGTGAACCCATAGCGCCACACTTGTCATACAGCATAACGATACAACGTTGCCCCTTATAGTTCTCGAAATGGTCTGCCAAGCGCATTCTTCAGATGGGACGGGCAGCCGACGTGACCGTGATGGGTTTCAGTGGCGGCCCAGGGCACATCTGGCGGACTACGAATGCCGGAGTCTCCTGGATCGACTGGACCGATGCCAGTGGCTCCGCGCCACTTCCCGATTCCCCCGTCAATTCAGTTGTCGTTGACCCCGTTGAACACATCGTTTATGTGGGCTCTGACGTCGGAGTATTTCAGAGCTCCACATCGAGCGCCGTATGGACCGAAGTAGGGGTCTCAGGCGGCTTTCTTCCCAACGTTGCTGTCACAGCACTGGCGCTTTTCAATTCCGATTGCCAGAGACTTTTGCGCGCCTCCACCTACGGCCGTGGGTATGGCAGTTCAATCTGCCCCTGACCAGTAGCACTTCCGATTTCTGCCTGTCCGACTCGAATCCATTCCCAACCGTAAACGCCGGAAGCACTACCACGGAAGGCGCTATCAGTGTCTCCGCCGTGGACGGATTCACGAGCCTAGTGAATCTGACGTGCTCCATGGCAGGAAGCGGCTCTTGCACCATGAGCCAATCGTCTTTGCTATCCTTCCCCGCTACTATTTATGCAACGGTAAACGCTGCCAAACTTGCGGCGGGCAGCTATCAGCTCACCGTGCAGGGAACATCGGGATCGACCACGCACACGCTGGAAGTTCCTTTCAACGTCGCCGACTTTCAACTATCGGGCGCGGCCTCGCTCACCGTAGCCACGGGCGCTCAGGGCACGGCAAACCTTACCATCACTCCTTCGCTTCTTTACGCTGGGTATGTCAACGCCACCTGCAACACCAGCCTGCTCCCGGGCGCGACCTGCACTATTTCTCCTACCAATCCAGTCCCAGTCAATATCGGCGCTGCCGAACCGGTTGCGGTTATGATCAATGTGCGCGGCACCGCAGCCCCCGGCATCTACAACGTGACTTTCGCCGCGCAGGACACATCCGTTTTCCCAGCCATACCTTCACGATCGCCATCACAGTACCTTCCGCTGCGGGCGACGATTTTCAACTCGCAAGCGGCCAGGCGTTTCCAGCCGCGGTCGATGCTGGTTCACAAACTACCGCGAAGATTTCGATAACATCACGCTACAGCGGATCGGTGACGACCAGTTGCGATGCTACTGCGCTTTCAGCGCAATGCTCGCTCACACCCGGAAGTCCGCTGCCGATCAGCGCAGGAACAGTGGCCACGCAGACGGTTCCTCTTAATATTCCCAGCAGCGCTGCACCGCAGCCTTCAAGCTCCTACAACATCAAGTTGACCGTGGCCGACTCATCGGGACAGCCGACCCAGACACTGGTTCTCCCGCTCACCGTGATCCAGGATTTCAATATTGGCTCGCTCACTCCGCCCACTCAAACTATCACTTCCGGACAATCATCCAGCTACAATTTCAGCGTCCTCCCCATTGGCACGTCGTTCGCCGGCACTATCAGTCTGTCCTGTTCCGGCGGTCCCACCGTTTCGCTGTGCAGTTTCACTCCGAATACAGTCACCCCCGGCAACAACTCAGCCGCCGTCGTGATGAAGATCAGCACCACTTCCAGCTCGGCAAGCCTCTTTCCCAAAAACCTCTTTCCCAAGAAGCCGGGTACCCCGGCGACTTTTTACGCCCTCTGGATCGTCCTGCCCGCACTCTCACTGTTAGGAATCAAAAGCCGCGGAATATGGCGCTCGACAACGTTGCCCGTCTTTTCTCTGCTCGGACTATTCTTGCTTGCCCTTTTGCTTGTCTCGTGCGGGGGAGGAGGTACCAACGGCGGCGGCACTGGAGGAGGCGGTGGGGGTGGTGGTGGTAGCCAGCAGCAAGGCACGCAACCGGGCAGCTATACGATCACGGTGACCGGCACTTGGGGTGCACTGACCCATCAAGCTCCTTCCACCGTGAGCCTGATCGTGAACGCACAGTAGGATGCGCCCGCAGAACGGCAAGCTGCGGTACGATCATCCTCATGACTGATTCACGCTATGACGTCGTCATCATCGGCGGAGGCATTGTCGGCCTCGCCCTTGCGCTCGAAGTCACGAAAAGATTCCCTCGTCTTCGCTTGCTGCTGCTGGAAAAAGAAGACCGCGTCGGCCAGCATCAGAGCAGCCACAACAGCGGTGTCATTCATTCGGGCGTCTACTACAAGCCTGGTTCCCTGAAAGCCAGACTGTGTGTCGAGGGCGCGCGTGCCATGATTGAGTTCTGCCGTGAGCACGGTATCCCTCACCAGATCTGCGGCAAAGTTATTGTCGCCACCGGTGAGGAAGAGTTTCCCCGCCTTGAGGAGTTGTACCGCCGCGGCGTGGCCAACGGCCTCACCGGACTTCGGCTCATCGGCACCGATGAGTTGCATGAACTCGAGCCGCATGCCAGCGGATTGCGCGCGCTCACCGTCCCCTCCACAGGAATTACCGACTATTCCAAGGTCTGCGACAAATATGCCGAGCGCATTTCCGCCCAGGGCGGCGCCATTCTCACTTCAACGGCGGTCACCGGGCTGCAGCGGCGGGCGCATGAAATCGTCGTAGAAACCGCTCGTGGCGCATTCGCAACGGCCTCCGCTATTAACTGCGCCGGATTGTTCAGCGATCGCATCAGCCGCATGGCCGGCGAAAAACCCGAGGTCATGATCGTGCCCTTTCGCGGCGAGTACTACGATCTCATTCCCCAGCGCTCGTCGCTGGTACGAGGCCTCATTTATCCTGTCCCCGATCCGCGCTTTCCCTTCCTCGGGGTCCATTTCACGCGCCGCGTAAACGGTTGCGTGGACGCAGGCCCCAACGCCGTTCTCGCCTTTCGTCGCGAAGGTTACACCCGCTCCGACTTTTCCCTATCAGATGTCGCCTCATCGCTGGGCTTTCCCGGATTCTGGCGAATGGCAGCAAGAAATTGGCGCGGCGGCCTCGATGAATTCCACCGTTCTCTTTCCAAGCCCGCATTCGTCCGAGCCTTGCAACGTCTGGTCCCCGAAGTCCGCGAAGACGAGCTGATTCCTGGAGGCTCCGGAGTTCGCGCTCAGGCCCTCAAGCGCGACGGCACGCTCGTGGATGATTTCCAGTTTGTGGCATCGGACAGAATGCTGCACGTCCTGAATGTGCCTTCCCCGGCAGCCACCGCTTCGCTTCTTATTGCTCGCACCATAGTAGAGACAGCGGGCAAAAATCTGGGCTTAGCGTAGCTTGCTCCTGTTTCCGTCATTTATTTCGAACAACCGCTCGCCATATTGGATTTAACCGCCACTTCGCTCTTGATTTTCTGTTACCTGCATTGTGTGTGTACAATAATTTTCGAGCGCACCCTTCCCAAGCCACAAATCACTGGCAAGAACAGGTTTCGCTACCAATCGCTATACCGGTCAGCTTCCATCAACTTCTCTACGAAAGGGTATGACGTGCGCGTACTTGTCATCGGTGGTGCAGGCTACATCGGCAGTCACACGGCCCGTGCTTTGCGGCACGCGGGGCATGAGGTCGTCATATATGACAACCTCTCCACCGGCCACGGTTTCCTCGCAAAGGGATTTGAACTCATCCAAGCTGATGTGCTGGACAACGCTTCCCTGTTATCCGCCATGCGAGGGGCAGACGCGGTCGTGCACTTCGCGGCTCACGCCTATGTCGGCGAGTCTGTTTCCAATCCACGGAAATATTTCCGCAATAACGTGGAGGGCGGTCTCGCGCTGCTGAACACCGCCCTCGAAGCAGGTCTTAATAAGATTATTTTCTCTTCGACCTGCGCCGTGTATGGCGTGCCAGCCAGAATCCCGATTGACGAAAGCACGTCCCGCCAACCCGTCAATCCCTATGGCGTCTCCAAGATGTTCTTTGAGCAAGCTTTGGAGTCCTACGACCGCGCTTACGGATTTCGTTACGCAAGCCTCCGCTACTTCAATGCTGCTGGAGCCGATGAAAGCGGGGAAATTGGCGAGCTACATGAACCGGAAACTCATCTGATTCCCCTTGGCCTTCTCGCCGCCGCGGGCCTCGGTCCAGAATTGCAAATCTTTGGATCGGACTATCCAACCCCCGACGGCACCTGTATCCGCGACTATGTCCACGTCAACGACTTGGCCGCCGCCCATGTTAAAGCTTTGCAACATCTGGCTGACGGTAAAGAGTCGTTCGCAGTCAATATCGGAACAGGCGTCGGCCACTCCGTCCAGGAAGTGATCTCAAGCATCGAGAAGGTGTCCGGGAATTCAGTCCCTCGCCGGGTAGTGCCCCGCAGACCTGGAGATCCGCCGGCACTAGTGGCCGATCCTCGGCGTGCGGAGAGTCTGTTGCAGTGGAAAGCAACGCGCTCTCTGCACGACATCATTACCACGGCTTGGACATGGAGTGAGCGAAGACGGGGCGCTGCGACGGCTCAACCAACCTAAAGCGAGAACACCCAAGACCCGTATCTGTTCCACAGCCAGGGCTAATTCTATGAGAAACGATCTCGCCAATAAGAAAGTCGCTCTTCTCGGCGCCGGAAAAATGGGCGGAATGTTGCTTCAGACTCTGCTGAAAAAGGGCTTACTCTCCGTTCGCTCTACGTGTGCAACCGTCCAGCATAAAGATCGCGCCAGAGCACTTGCTGCTAAGCTCAAGATTGTAGTCGGCACTGATAATGTGGAGGCCGTGAAGAAGGCCGATATCATTATCGTTGCTGTGAAACCTCAAATCGTGCAGGAGGTCATAGCGCAGATCGGTTCTCACGTTAGTGCCAGGCAGCTGATCGTTTCCGTCGCCGCCTCCGTTCCGACCGCGCTCATCGAAAAAAATCTCTCCGAAAACGTTCCCGTGGTGCGGGCCATGCCCAATACTCCGTGCTCCGTCGGTGCCGGAATGACGGCGCTCTGCAAAGGCGCTTACGCCAGCACCAAGCAAGTAGCTCTGGCATGTAGCATGTTCGACGCAGTCGGCCGCACGGTAGTAGTCGAGGAGAAATACATGGACGCAGTCACCGGGCTCTCAGCGAGCGGCCCAGCTTACATTTACATCATTCTTGAGGCCCTAGCCGAAGCTGGCGTGAAGGTAGGTTTGCCGCGCGATATTGCCACATTGCTGGCAGCTCAAACTACCATGGGCGCCGCCAAAGTAGTTCTCGAAACCGGAGATCACCCCGCATTGCTGAAGGATGCTGTAACCACCCCCGCTGGGTGCACCGTAGACGGGATTCTCGAACTGGAAGAAGGCAAGCTCCGCGTAACTCTGATCAAAGCAGTCGTGAAAGCCACCCAGCGCGCCAAGGAACTCGCCTTCGTGAGCTGAGTCGCGCTCTAGTCCTGCAACTTAAAATTCAGCGTAACTCTACTCTGCATCTCCGCCGGACGTCCCTTCTCTGTGCGCGGCTTGAAGCGCCACTGCTTCACGGCGTCGATGGAAGCCCGGGCCAATTCCGGTGGTCCTCTCACTACTTCCACGTTCTGAACCGCCCCATCTGCGCCGATGTGGACCTCCAGCACGACCGGTCCTTGAACTTTCTGCTGACGAGCCTCTTCCGGATACACCGGCTCGACACGACGAAGCAGAATGCTCTGCGCAGCCGCCGGTGACAGCTCAACCCTGCTCTCCGGCCCCACCGAAGAACCTTGCTGCATCCCGCTCTCCTGCCCGGTAGACAAAGCCGCAGCCTGTTCCTGCCCAGGCGCCTGTGCAGGCGGCAGGCGAAATACTTCCTTGCCGTTTTCAAACACCAGCAAGCCGCCCGAAGGAACTGAAGGTTTGACGCCGGGTTTGGGCGGGGATTGCTGCCTAGAGGCGTTATCGGGTTCTTCTTTGTTGGGGGCCGCATCGGGCTCAACAACATTCGATGCGCTGCCCTCCCTCGACGAGGTCACAGTGGGATGTCTGTGCACCTTTGCTGTCCGTGACCCTAAATGTCGGCTCACCTGCACCGCGAGCAATATTGCGCAAGCTACAACCACTGCTCCTAATATCCAGGTGAAGTAGTCGAATCTGCGCCGGGAAGAATTCTCGGGACTGTTCGGCGGGCTCCCCGTAGGACTGCCCGTAGGGCTATTCGAGGGGTTGTTCGAGGGGCTGCCCGCAGGGTTGGTCGGTAGGGTGTTCAGCAAGATTTCTCCGTGTGGCTCTGGGGCCGCCGGCGGCGAAATCTCATTCTGCTCGGCGGACTGCTCATTCCATTGGGCCGCACGCTCCTGAGTGCTCAATATTCTGCTGGCCAGAGCTTCTAAGGTCCGCTCATCCCGCTCTCCAAAGGCGCGGGGTTGGGAAGAAAATAGCTCAAATAATCCGACGAGCGCCCCTTTGCGGAGCAGGGGCATCACCATCACTGAGCGCACGCCCAGCCAGTGCGAAGCTTCCGTATCGGCTCGTGAGTCCGCCAGTACGTCATCGCAGCACTGGGTTTGGCCTGTCTTGACGCATTCCCCGGAAAGTCCCGAGGCACCGTCGAAGCGCGTGCCTAGTTCCGGCGCTGTAACCCCACTGCGCGCGCGGCATATCATCGCTCCCTCACGCTGCAATACAATCGCCGCTCCGGTTGCCCCCGTGGCCAAACATGCCTGTTCGGCGATCTCGTTCAGCACGACTTGAAAGGCCAGATCGGCAGAAAGCTCCGGTGAAAGATTGCCCCCGCTCTTGCCGGCGAAGCGCGCCACCAGATATGCAAAGTCGCCATCGAAGCTGACATCGTCCGTCGCTTTGCGAAGCTCGCCCGGGTTGGGAGGAATTGGCGCGGAAAGATCCGGCGCGGACATGGGATGCCGCGGCATAACGGAGAGGCGCATAAATCACCGTCAGTAGCGGAGTTTCGCCTTAAATCCGGAGGTTGTCAATATGCAAATGCAACAAACCCCTCTCTTTTCGCCGAGGACTCTTTCTGAAGGGTCCCAAAACCGAGAAATTAAGGGGTTATGGCACGTTAGTATGACTATTTTTCCTCCGCCTAATGTTAGCCTTATAGGTTAAACGTTGCTTATCTTGGCACGAGGCTGGATGAGCGACTAAGCCCTTTTTTCTGGGTTTCCTTTAGACTTCTCGACGAAGCATCTCTTAATTAAGTGTTCCATGACGGGAGTTTGAAACATGCGGATCGCTGTAGTTGGCTCCGGATACGTGGGATTGGTCGCTGGTGCCTGCTTCGCCGACCTCGGTCACGACGTCATTCTCGTCGATAACGACGAGCGCAAATTAGCCGCGCTCAAAAACGGCGAAGTCCCTATTCACGAGAAATTTCTGCCCGAATTGTTGGGCCGGCACCGTGGACAGCGTCTACAATTCTCCGCCGATCTGCACGAGGCGGTGCGGGCCAGTTCCGCCATCTTCGTGGCCGTTGGCACCCCCCCCACCGATCGTGGCGACGCTGACTTATCCTACGTCGAGTCCGTCGCGCGCGAGATTACCGGCGCCGTCAACGAATATAAAGTTATCGTAGAAAAGAGCACCGTCCCGGTCTATACCAGTGAGTGGGTTCGCAGGATCATCCTGCGCAATGGCGCCGATCCCGATTCGTTCGACGTCGCATCAAATCCGGAGTTTCTCCGCGAAGGCACCGCTGTCACCGATTTTCTTTTCCCGGACCGGATCGTCATCGGCTGCGATACTGAGCGCTCCGCCGATGTTCTGCGCCAGATCTACGCTCCCCTCACCAGCGGTAGCTACTACCGAAGCAGCAACGCCATTCCACGCCCGGACACCGCTTCCATTCCCGCTCCCATCATCGTAACCAGTTCCAAGAGTGCGGAACTGATCAAGCACGCCTCCAACGCATTTCTCGCCATGAAGATTTCCTTCATCAATGCCGTCGCTTCCGTTTGCGAATCCGTCGGCGCTAACGTCAGCCAGGTGTGTCACGGCATCGGCACGGACTCCCGCATCGGCCCCCGATTTTTGAATCCGGGAATCGGTTACGGCGGTTCCTGCTTCCCCAAGGACGTGATGGCATTTCGTGCCGTCGCTCGCGAGTGTGGTTATGACTTTCGCCTGCTCGACGAAGTCATGCGCATCAATGAAGACCAGCGCGACCGCTTTCTTCGCAAGGTGCGCAGCGCTCTCTGGACCCTCCGCGGCAAACACCTCGGAGTGCTGGGACTCGCCTTCAAGGGCGGCACCGACGATATTCGCGAGTCGCCGGCTGTTTTTCTGGTACAAACTCTATTGCAGGAAGGATGCAAGATCACCGCCTACGACCCAGCCGCCATGGAACGAACTCAGGAAGCAAACCTCAACCTCAAATATGCGAATTCTCCTTACGAAGCTGCCAGCGGCGCCGACGCCCTTCTGATCCTCACCGAGTGGGAAGAGTTTTCGAACCTCGACCTCAATCGCCTCAATCGCGAACTCAAATACCCCATCGTGATCGACGGCCGCAACCTGTATGATCCCGAAGTCATGGCCGCGCACGGCTTCACCTATTACAGCGTTGGACGTGTCGCCTGTCATCCCGATGGCGTGCCCGCCGCCATTCGAAACGGCGTTCGAAACGGCAGCCCGAAAGCATGAGTCCACAACGCGCCCTCGTAACCGGCGGCGCCGGTTTCCTCGGATCCCATCTATGCGATGCCTTGCTCGGCGAAGGCTGGAGCGTGGTTGTCGTCGACAACCTGCTTACCGGCCGCCGTGCGAATCTCGCCCATCTCACGAACGACTCGCGGTTTGAATTTATAGAAAAAGACATCTGCGAGCCCTTCGATATCGGCAAGATCGATTTCGTCTTCCACTTCGCCAGCCCTGCCAGCCCAGTGGATTACACCGTCCACGGCATTCCCACCCTGAAAGTAGGATCGGTCGGAACCTTCCATGCCCTCGATGTCGCCCTTAAGTACAACGCAAAATATCTCGTCTCCTCCACCTCGGAGTGTTACGGCGACCCGCTCGAGCATCCCCAAAAAGAAACTTACTGGGGCAACGTGAATTCCATCGGTCCGCGTTCCGTTTACGACGAAGCCAAACGCTTCACCGAAGCCGTCACCATGGCTTATCACCGGTATCACAAAGTGGATACGCGCATCGTCCGCATTTTCAACACCTACGGCCCTCGCATGCAACTCAATGACGGGCGCGTCGTCCCCAACTTCATGAAGCAAGCGATTCGCGGCGAAGACCTCACTGTTTACGGCGACGGCAGCCAGACTCGCAGCTTCTGCTACGTCAGCGACGAAATCGACGGCTTTATCCGCCTGGCGAAATCGGACGAACATCTGCCCGTGAACATCGGCAACCCCAACGAGTTCACCATCCTCGAATGCGCCCAGCACGTAATCAAAGTGACGGGGTCGAAAAGCGAAATCGCCCACGAACCTCGTCCGCAAGACGATCCCAAACAGCGCCGCCCAGACATCACCAAAGCCCGCACCCGGCTCGGCTGGGAACCAAAAATTCAATTGGAAGCCGGCCTCCGCATGTCCCTCGACTATTTCAAGAAAGCCGTCGCGGGGGAACAAACCACCGCAGTAAAGTAAGGTGTTTGGGATGGTGGCGCGCCTGAGCGCTGCGATAAACGTGATAAATTGACCTTCGCACCAAAAGAATGAAAATCCCTCTGTATTTCCCCGCACGGAGAAACGCTCGATGCTAACGCCCTTCTTAAAGATCGTCACACTGAAGATCGTCCCACTAACCATCGCAACCGTCCTGCTGTCCCTCACACTGGCCCTTGCCCAGGTAAAACAGGAAACCCCGATAACCAAGCCCGAGCCTGCCAAGACGGAAGCCCAAAACCCCGAACAATTCAAGCCGGAGCAACAAGCAAGCAAAGGCACCGTCACTATAGGTGGCAATGCGATTAACTACGACGCATTCGCCGGCACGCTTGTCGTGCATCCCAAGGACTGGGACGACGTCACGCAGAACGCCGACAAGGATGACAAGAACAAGCCTGCGGAAGCCAGCATGTTCTACGTGGCGTACTTCAAGTCTGACAACAAAGGCGCGCCGCGTCCGCTCACCTTTCTCTACAACGGCGGTCCTGGCTCCTCAACCGTATGGCTTCACATGGGAGCATTCGGGCCGAAGCGCGTCGTCACCGCCGACGACACCCACACTCCCGCCGCGCCCTACCCCGTGGTTAATAACGAGTACAGCCTGCTCGACGTAAGCGACCTCGTCTTCGTCGATGCGCCCGGCACGGGCTTCAGCCGCATCGCCGGAAAGGACAAGGAGAAAGCCTTCTACGGCGTCGACCAAGACGCTTGGGCGTTTTCGGATTTCATCACACAATTCCTCTCCAAGTATGGACGCTGGAATTCGTCTAAATATCTCTTCGGCGAAAGCTATGGCACTACGCGATCTGCCGCCCTCAGCAATCTGCTCGAAACCGAACGTGACGTCGACTTCAACGGCGTGATCCTTCTATCCCAAATACTAAACTTCTCGCTTGATTCCGACTTCCCTGAGTTCAATCCCGGCGTCGATTTGGCCTATCAACTCAACTTACCTACTTATGCCGCCTCCGCGTGGTATCACCACAAACTGCCGGACTCACATCCGGAACTCGCGCCTCTGCTAACCGAGGTCGAGCACTTTGCCATGAACGATTACGCTCTTGCCCTTCTGGCCGGCTCTTCATTTCCAGTCGACCAGCGCCACGCCATCGCCGCTAAGCTTCATGAATACACCGGCCTGCCCGTTGCATACATCGAGAAAGCGGACCTGCGCATCAATGGCGGAGAATTCGAGAAGAACCTGCAGGACGAAAGCAACCTCACTACAGGCCGGCTCGACACACGCTTTTCCGGTCCCACATTCGATCCGCTCAGCAAAGCGGCTGAGTACGATCCGCAGTCGGCGGCCATCTCTTCAGCCTACGTTTCCGCATTCAACGACTACGTTCGAAAAGATCTGAAGTTCGGTGAGAACCGGGAATACAAACCGGAAGTTGAACTTTTTAAATGGTGGAGTTTTGCGCACAAAGCTCCTGGCGTCCCTTTCGCCTTGCCGGGGGCAACGAACGTGATGCTCGACCTCGCCATCGCAATGAAGTACAACCCGCAACTAAAGATTCTTTTGAACGCCGGTTATTTCGATCTCGCCACCCCGTTCTACGAAGGCGTCTATGAAATGCAACACCTGCCGATTCCGCCTGACTTGCAAAAAAATATCGAATATAAGTTTTACGAATCCGGACACATGGTCTACGCGCACGAGGCCTCACTGAAGGCAATCCACGACAACGTGGCCGCCTTCATCCGCGGCAGTGATAATTCCAAAGGCAGATAAGACGCGGATGGCCCATCCTTTGCGCTTTTGCAACGGATGGGGATTCCCCTGCAGCGAACCGCTTGAGATGTCTTTGGATTTTTCTCTGAAAGCTTCGGCGGAAGAGGCCGCCGCGCGATAGCTACTCGCTGCTCTGGGTCGTGGCCGCCACAAAGTCAATCAACTGCTGCACTCCGTGGCGCTCGTTCTGCGTATTCAATTTGAAGTAGATTCCCATCCCGTAGCCGGGATGCGAGGCCTTCACTTCGCCGCTTAAACGCAGCTTCATCTCGTGGGTCCGCACGGTAATCTCGATCGGCGTGCCAGGCGGGAAAGCCACCGGCATTTCCAGGTAGCACCCTCCAGGACTCAGATCGCTTAGATGGCAGTAGTTCCGCACTGAGCTTCCCCGCTGATAAACCTCGGCTCCCAGACGGCAGGCGAATCGTGTCTGCCCGCGCCGGTTACTCGGCTCCGAGCGCAGTCGAGCCACCGCTTCCCTGTCGCGGACCGCCGTATCCTGTTTCTCTACGCTCCCGCTTGTTAACACTTTCTCGTCACGTGGTTTGGTTGAATGCTCCACTTCAACCTCATCCACAGCAGGCTCTCCCTTACCACCGTCGCTCAGGTTCTTCTGCAGCCATTCACTCAAAATCCGCCGCGAAGACTGTGGTACATCTACAAACTGCACTCCCGCTCGACCGCTCCAGTCCTGCCAGACCACCAGGCCAGAGAGGCGCACTGTGGTTGTCTGACCTGGTAGTTGAAATTGAAAATAAACTTTGCAGGTCGGCGGCAAGTGCTTGCCAAAGTTTACTGCCATGCCGTCTTCCGCGACATCCACCAGCGTCGCTTTCGTTTGCTCTCCGCCGGCGTAGTCAATCGTCATTTGCGCATACAGGGTTGCCCGCGCCTTCCGGCGTTTGTCCCGGTACAGCACAGTTTGAGCCGCTCCCAACGTGCTGAGCGCCCGCTCGTAGGACGTCGGCTTGTACAGCACGAAGTTGACCCCGAGTGCAAACATTTCCCGGATCGCTTCCTGTCCCGTCACCGCAACCACCGCAAGAGTTGCTCCCGTCGCTCGTGAAGATCGGCTCTCCCTCAACAACGTGGTCACATCGGTCTGCGTTTCACAATCGAGGATCAGCAGGTCAAAGCGCTCTTGCGCCAGCCTCACCGCGGCCCGCAATGGATCCGCGCACAACTCCACTCGAATACTGAGCTCTTCCAGAACGTGGCTCAATACCTCCGCCGATGCTTTATCCGTGCACACCAGGAGCGATGAGAGATTCATACCTCTATGCATCCTAGGGTCACCGCAGTTCTCCCGACAAGTTACTGCAGTCATCATCGTAGGCCGGAACCTCTGGCGAATTTCTCTTAACTCCACTGCCGTCAATCACGTGACCTCAGTCACCAACGCTATTACAAAGGACCAATACTCCTAGGTTGCACCGTCGTGCTTTGACGCTATCATCCCCCCTCCCTACGATGATGACTGCCGGCACTCAGGACGTGCTGCCGGCCGTGCTTCATGCTGCTGGCACGGCTTTTAGGATCCATCGCTGGAATAGCAGCGTTACCAGACAGACTCCCCCCTGACAAGGATTTATGGCATCGACGAGACAACGTGGCTTCTCACTGCTGGAACTGATGATAACCATCAGTATTTTCTTGATCCTATCCGGGGTCTCGTACATGGCCTTGCGGCCCCTCCTCTATCAGAGCCATGTGAACGCGGCTTACGACACAACTTTGATGGTCCTGCGCAACACTCGAAACCTCGCAATCACCCAGAGTCATGAGTATTACGTCAATTTCAACCCGGCTGGGTTTCCCGCAGGCACCATTCAGGTTCAGTATCAGGGTCCGGCTGTAGGCGGAGCCGCGCCTCCGCTGCAGCAAGTTCTCACTTATTCCATACCCGTAGATGTGTCTTTCGCCGTCCAAACCGGATTTCCCGCCAATGCTCCCGACAGTTTTGGCACCGGAGTCAGCGCCATCGACTTCGGCCAAGCCCTGGCCGGCGAACCCATGAACTATGTCGTCTTCATGCCCGACGGCTCCGCGCAGGACAGCCTCGGCAACTTTAATAGCGGCGTCGTCTACCTCTCGCAAACCAGCGGTGGGCTTTACGCCTCGCGCGCCGTCACCGTATGGGGAGCCACTGGCAGAATCCGCGGGTGGCGGCTAAATCAGCAGGCAGGAGGTCCGATTTGGGTGCAACAATGACGCAATCCACAAAATTCGTGAAGAGATTCAACTCCCAGGGCGGCTTCTCGCTCATTGAAGTCATGATCGCCATGGTCATCATGACAGTCGGCATGTGTGGCATGATTGCATGTTTCGCCAGCGCCATCACCGCTACCGCGTCAGCGCAGGAAGATCTCATCGCCCGCCACAAGGCGCTGGATGCCATGGAAAGCATCTATACCGCGCGCAACAGCCAGCAACTTCCCTTCGCCGCGATTAATAACGTTGCCAACGGCGGCGTCTTCCTGAGCGGAGCTACAACCCTGCAGTGCGCCGGTCCCGATGGCCTTGTCGGCACCGCCGATGACGTACCTTGCACCGCCCCAGACACCGGTGCTGCTTGCCCAGGCGGAGTCGAATGCTTGGTGTTGCCCGGTCCCGATGGCGTGCTCGGAACGGCCGACGACCAAACCTACAGCCTCAGCAACTTTTCACGCACCATCACCTTCAACACGGTGTTGCAGACAATTAATGGCGTGACTCAACCGAATCCAAATCTCATCGCGGTCACAATTGCGGTCTCTTATACCAAACCGAATTGGCCGGCCCGCACCTACACCGTGAATGGGCTGATTTCAAGCTATCACTAAGCTCGAGAAACACTATGAAGATGCGCATCGCAAAATCGGAACACGGCTTCACACTTCTGGAATTGATGATCGCCTCGATCATTGGCCTGATCATCATGGCATCCATTACCGGCCTGTTCCGCGTGGCCATGAATGCCACCTTCGCCGTAACCCAGCGCGCCGAAACTCAACAGAACATGCGCGCCGCCATCGAGTTAATTACCAAGGACATCAGTATGGCTGGCGCCGGCTTGCCCTCCGGCGGTCTGCAGTTAGCCACGGCCGGAGGCCCCACTAAGGTCGCATGCAACCAGACTGGCACCTGCTATGTTCCAGGCGATGTCTACCCTAACAGCAGCGGCGGTACTGCCAATTACATGTATGGCATCTTGCCCGGCTTCGCTAACGGCGTTCAGAGCGCCGCGGTCATCACCAGTGCTCCGGCCGCCGTCAACGACAGCATTACTTCCATCTATTGCGACTACAACTTTCCCCTGACCAATTTCACTTTCTCTTTCCCGGTGAGTGCCGCGTCGGCCACGGTCGGATTGGTTGCCACTCCCAATCCGGCCCTGCCCACTAACATCCTCGCACCAGGAGGTCTCAACGTTGGCGACCTGCTCCTGTTTATCGTAAGTTCTGCTGGCACGGGTGTGGGTTCGGGCGCTCAGGGGACCAGCGTCGCGCAAACCGCTGCGGCTGTCGCTGAAATCACCGGTCTTCCGCCCGGCGGCACGGCGATCGGTTTTGCCGGTGCCGATCCTCTCAATTTCAACCAGTCTGGCGCCAATAGTCTCGCCGCAGCAGTGACCGCAGCCGGCGTTGCCGGCACCACCATGACCGTCTGCCGCCTTAACGCCGTCACCTATTTCCTCCAGGTTCCAGCCGCCGGCGGTACTGTGCAAACCCCGCGTCTCATGCGTCAGGTCAATGGACTCCCCGCTGTCCCAGTGGCCGACAACATCATCAACCTGCAGTTCACTTATGACGTCATCAATTCTTTAAACAGCACCACCAATGCGAATCAATCCAATCCCATCGCCGCCGGACTCTCCCCAGCCTTGATTCAGAAGGTCAACATCTGGGTCATGGGACAAGGTTTGATCCAGGGAAATAACCGATCACAAAGCATGTATCTGGCGAGTTCCGTCAGTACTCGCAACATGAGTTTCTGTAATTCGTATGGTTTCAGTAATGTGGTTTGCCAATGAGGGGCCGCGGAGGCCCGTTGGTGAGGCTTGAGGAGGAAAAAATGGGGAACAGTACACGAGATTCGCGCGGCTTCACACTAATCGCCGCCCTTTTGATGACGCTGTTGCTGTCCGCTTTGGCCGTAGGATTGTTGTACCTCGTCAACAACGAACAGCGCATGGGCAATAACGATCTGGAAGGCAATCTCGCTTACTATGGCGCCGAGGCCGGCATCGAGAACCTGACCGCCCAACTTTCGACGTTGTACCAGACTTCGCAGACCCCCGATTCCACCTCCATCAACGCTCTGACCAATGCCGCCAATTATCCCACCGCCGTCACCGGCTCAAACATCACCAACATGAATTACGTTGAGACCATCACCTGGCCGGCTACCCAAACCAACGGAACGCCCTGCCCCAACGCCCCCAACCCCTGCGGTGCGTGGGACATCGTGGGTTCGGGTTCAGATCAGGGGATGGTGGCCTCTCTCATACCTTTCACCCTGCAAGTTACTGCCACGCGCGCGGCCAGCGCTGGCGAAGTCACCAACAACGTCGGTATTTCCCCCACTGGCGCATCCGTAAACTTGACTCGTACCTTGGAAGTCGCTGAGCTTCCCGCCTTCGAGTTCGGGATATTTTGCGACGGCGATTGCGACTATTTCGCCGGCCCCAATTTCAACTTCGGTGGACGGGTTCACGCCAACGGCAATCTCTTTCTGGCCTCCGGCGGCAGTAACTTAACCTTCACCGATAAGGTCGCTGCCGTCGGCCAGGTCATCTTGGACCAACTCGAGAATGGCTGGCCTACCTCCAACCAGTATGGTGGAAAAATTTGGATACCAAACGCCAGTAACGGTTGTCCGGCCGCCCCCACACCCGGACCCGGCACGACCCCCGCAACTTGCACGCAACTTAGCACCGGCAGTTGGACTGGGGGCTTCCCGCCCACGGGCACAGCCAATACCACCACTTGGAGAGGCATTTCCACCACCACGTTCAACGGCTTCGTGGTGAACGGATTGACCGGCGCAACCAAGCTGCAACTGCCTTTCGTGCAGTCGAGCAAGGTCGGGGCCATCGACATCATTCGCAGACCGACAGCCACCGACTCCACTCTTCTTTCCAATTCGCGTCTCTACAACAAAGCCGCGATCCGTATCTTGCTGGCCGATACCGAGGCCGACTTGTACCCTGGCAGCACCCGTTCCGATAGTTCCACCCAGGACATCCAGCTCGGTACTCCGAACTCGAACCCATACACCAGTGTATCGACTGTAGCGACTGGCAACGGCGTGAGTGCCGGAAACATGTACTATGCCGTCGCCCAGGCGAACGTGGGCAATTGGAGCACACTGGCGCCTGCCCCTTGCAGCTCCTCTCCCGCGACATGGCCCCTGTTTGGGCAGGTCACCGTTGCCGGCAAACAATGCCAGGGCGCATGGCTTCGCGTGGAATACTACAACACCACCTCCGCCTCTTGGGTTGGCGTTACCACGCAATGGCTCGGATACGGCTTGGGTCGTGGTTATAACGCGCCCCCCACTCATCCCTACTCTACTTCAACCGCTAGCGTTCCCTATTGCCAAAACTATCCCACCTACCCCGCAGGCCAGTGCCAAAACGGAATCAGCCCCGCTATTCTGATTCTTCAGCAGTTGCAAAGCGGCAAGAGCCCCTCCGCAGCCACTGGCGCCGCGACAACCGCCAACAATTGGATTCCCATCAACTTCTACGATTCGCGCGAAGGCGAGCCCCGCGATGTCCGTCCCTCCACCGACACTGGAGTCAATTGCAGTCCCAACGGAATCATGAACGCTGTTGAGCTGGATGTGGGTAACTTATGGCTCTGGTTGCAAGGCAGCGGACCCTACTCAACTGGCAGCGGCAAGTCAGTAAGCATTACGGACCAGAACGGCACCAACGAGAATGGTTACATCCTCTATTTCTCGGACCATCGTGGCATGATTCCCGATGCCTATCCTTTCCCGGGAATCACTTTTTATAACGGTTTCACCGGCATGTCCGGTTTGAACGATACGGTCAACAGCACCTCTACGGTAGGCGTCCCCAATAACACGCTGGAACCGATTACGTACTACGCCACCGCCACCCCCACTCCTTATTCGCCGGAAGATACCGCAGTGAAAGGAACCGGGGTGCTTGGCACTAACGTCGACAATTGGGGCGAGAAATACTTGGGCGCAGGTTTTGGAATCTCCACCGCCAACATGGCCCTGCCCTACTACATCGCCGGTTCCGTCACAGCCAATGCCATCCAATGTTACTCATCCTCCGCTGGCCCTTCTACTGCCGAGTGGAACATGGTTACCGGCCCACGTCACGTGCTGCGCCTCGTCGACGGCGGCATGGATAGCTCCGGAAACAGCTTCGTGCCTCCCACTGGCGGCTCTCTCACGACCAATGGGAACGGCTTCACCATCGCCTCGGAAGAACCGGTTTACGTGTGGGGAAATTACAACACCGGCCCGGCCGATCCCTTCTGGCCAAGCGAAAACACAACCACCACACCACATTCCGCGGCGGCTATTATCGCCGACGCAGTCACTTTGCTCTCGAACCCGCCATCCAACGCGACTCTCCCAACCGCGAAAGTTGGCTGGTATGACCAGGAAAGCTTCCTTTACCCACAGCAGGCTGTCGCCATCCCCTCCACCGGACCGCCCTACACCAATCCCGGCCGCCAAGGAAACACCAGCTATTACAGGATGGCCATCGCCGCCGGCAAAAGCATTCCTTTCCCCGAGCCATCATGGGCCTCTACCCTTGGTTGGAAGGATTTCGGCACCGATGGCGGCATGCACAACTTCCTGCGCTATCTCGAGGACCGCAGCGACAATGGCAACGGAGCTACTGTGAATTATGCTGGCTCGATGATCAGCATGTACTATTCGCAATACGCTACCGGCATTTTCAAATGCTGCAACTCCACCTACAACGCTCCGGTGCGAAACTATTTCTTCGACACCCAGTTCCTGAACCCGGCCAACCTGCCTCCAGGAACGCCGATGTTCCAGGACGTGGTCAGTTTGAGCTATCACCAGAGCTTCACTCCACAATAACTCGCATCGTCGTACTACCCCGATCCGTGCTTCACGGATCGGGGTTTCATTTTTTTGTACTATTCCATCCGCCGCGCACATTCCCGTATCATTCCCGGATTAAAATCAGGCCCATCAAACTATGAGCGTATCTTCGCCAGCGACCCCGGCACTCAAAACTCAAAGCACAAAACGCAGAACCTCGCGATTAATCTGGACTGCGTTCTCCCTTTGCGCTCTCGCCTCCATTGGCCTGTTCTTTATTCCTTTCTTCATCATTCGTCCTTTCCACTACCAGACGCCGCGCGCGCTCTGGCTGGCAATGACGCTTCGCCAGCGCGCTCCTTTAGGCACGCTGATCGCAGCCTTTATCTGTTTCGCTCTCGCCGTCGCGCTTTGGAGAACCGCCAGCCGCTGGCGCAAAGCTCTCGTCGTGCTCGCGCTGTTCGTGGTCGCGTTCTCCGCTGTTATGTCGCGCCTCAACCATTTTGAGTGGATGTTCCATCCCATCGACAGCCCGCAATTCCTGGTGCAATCCGAAAGCAAACTAGACCCCAAAGAATTGATCATGGCCGTGCGCTTCGGCAGCGACGCCCGCGCCTATCCCATCAGCCAGATGGCCTACCATCACGTCCTCAACGATGTGGTAGGCGGCGTTCCTGTAGCCGTCACCTATTGAACGCTATGTCACACCGGTCTGGTGTGGACGCGAACTGTCAACGGACGAGTGCTGCATTTTTATTTGGCCGGCATCAACAACCAGAACTTCCTCATGCGCGATAAGGAAACCGGAACCTGGTGGCAGCAGATCACCGGCAAGGCCATCTACGGCCCGCTGCAAGGCGCAGCGCTCGAACTCGTCCTGAGCGACGAGCTCACCTTCGGCCAGTGGAAAACCGAATCCCCCTCAGGCCAGGTGCTCGCCCCCGTCGCCAAATACACAAAAGAATACGACAGCAACTGGGAGCCTGAAGTCGCCAAGCTTCCCGTCGTCATTAGCTTTCCCGGCACCGAACTCAAATCGCGCGACGTTGTCATCGGACTCACCATCAACAGCGCCGCTCGCGCCTATCCCTGGGAAACTTTCGCCAGGCAATCTCCCCTTCTCGATCGCGTCAACGGCACGCCTCTGCTTCTCGTTCTCGGCCCCGACGGTAAATCCTTCCGCATTTTCATCAGCCGCATTGACGCCCGCGACGCCGAGTTCTTTCTGCAGTCCAATGCCCCAGCCGATGCGCAAGGGGGCCAAAGCTCTGACGCCCAAAAAGACTGGGCTCTCCTGGATACGGCCACCTCCAGCCAATGGAATTTCCAAGGCTGCGCCTTCTCCGGCCCCGCCCAGGGTAAGTGTCTCGACCGCGTTCCTGCCCTAAAGGATTATTGGTTCGACTGGCGCAACTACCATCCTGACACGACTGTCTACAAGCGCTAACGCGTGATTGTGTCAGGAAGGGCCAAGTCGGCAGCGAGCAATTAAGCTCTCATTCGATAGGGAAAATGAATCTTAACTTGGAATCGGAGATCGAGCACCGACTCGTGTCATTTGTCTGGGTAGGGTCCACGGCTATCCGAGTTGCCATGAGATGCGATTGGGGCTACCCCGAAGTCAAAAACTGCTCCTCCCTTCGCCGTATTATCCATAATCTTGTTGCCGGTGGATGCTGTAGACCATTTGATAGCAGCCCCAGCAGCAGCAATCCCTACAATTCGGTTGTGCTCAATCACGTTGTTCTTGGCGGCCGTGCCGGGTCCCACCAGCATCTGGTGGGAGTTTGCCTCGTGAAGAGTATTGTTGTGCGTCAGCGTGTTGCCGGAGATGACGCTATCGGAGACGTCGAGCGACATCCCGCTGAGGCCGTTGTTTTCGAAAACGTTGTCAGCCAGCGTCCATCCCAGACCGTCCACATACGCTCCGGTTCGATCATTGAAGGAGCTCGTGTTTCCAGAAGCAATCGATGACGCTCGCTGCTTATTGGTGTGCGGATAATCTTGAGACAAATCCAATCCGTCGTAATGACTGTGTTGACTATCGTTCCCAACCACTTCGGCAGAGGTGTTGTAGGTTCCATCACCCTGGCTGGCGTAGTTCTTCAGCCCGCTCTCCCCGTTATATTCTGTTCTGTTGTGACTGACGGAGACGCTTTCGGACGCGGTCCAAACGATTCCGCTATAGCTGGCATATTGCACGTGGTTATCGTGGATTTTGTCTTGTCTGTTCACTCGGCCATCGTTTGGGGTGTGCCATAGCACGATGCCGCCAACGAAGTTTTTGCCAGCCCGAAAATCACACAAGGCAACTTCGGAGAACTCCACATCGAAAAGCAGGATCGAAACCAGATCGCCCGTGATCCGGTAGATGTGAGTGCCGTCGGAGGAGATGGTTATTGTCGGTCCTAGTTGTTGCGATCGCTGTGCCTGCGATACCTTGGCCCAGATATCCCCATCCTGCAATTGAGGTTGATATCCAATTCCAGCGCCGATGCGGTCGACCACGACCGTCGTACCCGCGTGGGGAGTCGGAAACGAACTGGGGGACACCGCAGTGAGCTTGGTGGCCGCTTGCATTTGTAAGTTATCGAGGAAGTGACCCCCAGTCCCATGCAACTCAAAGACGGTGGTATCGTCGATGATGATAGACTGTTTTCCCGCACCCGTCAGAAACAGGGGAATGGAGCCTTTCACCGTGCCGGTCATCAAGTACTTCCCAGCGGGCAAGAACAAAGGCTTCCGTGATTTATACGCGCCCTGGAAGGCAGACGTGTTCTCCGTACCATACCAGTAGTTCAAGTCGGTTGCCGTGAAGCTCGCTGCCACCGCCAGGGCGACCGCGACGGAACTGTTCACGGCACGGATGGTTGTCGTCAGTGACGCGTTGTCGGCCCCGGCTCCCGTGATTACGATGGCTTTACCTTCGTCACGGCCTGGGACGAAGGAAGCCGAAGGCGAAGTGAAGGTAGCAGACCCGCTTTGGCTCGCCCCATCAGTTTCCGTTACAGCATCGCCCCGCGCGCCAAAATCAGTAATCGCAGTGAGTCCTTTAACACGTTCGGAGCGACGAAAATCCCACACCGTAACATCGTTAGGATTCTGATACCAGTCATTTCCAACGTATGTCGGAGGGATCGCAACAGCTCCAGTCCCGCTACACCCGGTAATCGCGGACTGAATCGTCCCATATTTGAGACCGTCCACGACGCAGATGTTATTGACATCCGGCGAAGACTTAAGTAGCGCCCTGTCCGTTACCTGACTAAGTATAGGAGCGCACTGCAGCAGAATGATTCCTATCTTCCTATACATGTCTCCCCTAGGACATCTGAACGTTGCCCCAGCTGGCGGGCGTGGGCTCAGATTCCCAAACCAAAGTCGCCGCAGCCAACCACCGGACCCTCCACAGCATTCTCAGACCGCTTGGATCGGCGAAGACGATAACGGATGGTCCCAGGTATCGAATTTTGGCTCCGAACTTCAGGGCACGACATAACCCAGAAGCTCGTCCGTAGTCTGACCTTCGCACTTCGGGTCTTTGCTAACGAAATGATCATACCCGGTGGAGCAGCGGTACAGCGCTACTAAATTCATTCCAGAAACCGGCTGCGAGTATCCATAACCATCCTTGCCGATGATCCGCTGACCTTCACAACCAACATCAAGCGATACAAAGTAATCCTTTTGTCCTCCCTTGCAGCTATAGAACGGCACCGCCGCACCGTGGGGTGGATTCGGATAAAGATTGCCCAGAACTTCTTGCAAATGAAAACCACCAGTCGGGCTAATCCAGCCCGTGGTGACTTCATGCACATCTTTATTGAAATACCGATTGAAGGGAATTGCTGAGCCGTCCTGCGGTACCCACTGCATCGGCATCAGGATCCAGGTTGCAATCCCCCCCGAGTTCCCCGCCTCGGCCGGCGTTGCTTCCCAGTCAGGCTGCGGGAACGAGATGGACGTGTACATCTGGATCGCGGGATAAGATGCCACATTGATAGTACCGTAAAGGTCGCGCACGAAACCGGCAATGAAGTTCGATTCGAAGCCAGTCGTGTTTGTATCCATGGAGATAAGCTGTTGCCAAGGCGTTGCTCCCGTCAGGAGCGCGTTCTGCGGAATCTTGTAGAGTTCAATACCGTACTGCCCGCGTTCAATCACCCCTGCGGTGGTCGACGGCGGTCGAAGCGGGCGATTGAAAACAGCGTACCACTCACCCGCCTTCGAATCATAGGACATGTCCCCCCAGCTCGCTTGCGGATCGTCCGGATCCAAACCGTTTGACGTCAGCGTTCCTTGCATCGTGAAGTGCACTCCGTCGGTTGAAACCACGGCTACGTGATGTACAGTTGGATTGCTATCTTCATAAAACATCATGATCGCGGCTTTATGATCGGCATTGTAAACAGCTGGCTGGCCCACGCCGAATCCGGTTTGTGCGGTTGACTGGATGACTGGCTGCGGATACTTGTTCCAGTGAATGCCATCGTTGGAAAAAGCTACACCGATGCTATTGGGCGCGTTCATCCCTGCCGTGGCCACGTAGTACATCGCATAGCTATAGTTTTGTCCATCGCCGAGCGGGTTCTCGAACGCCCCACCAATCACCTTGGGATTGCAAGTGTAAACAGAATCCCACGTCCCCGGAGTTTCGGCGAGCACCAATACCGGACTGGAGTAGTCAAGCGTCGACACATTAATCGACGCGTAATAGATCGCATCCGAATTCTGAGACTCATCGCTCGGGTTGACGCCATAACTGCACCACCAGATTTGTCTTGTATTTCCGGTCTCGATCACCGAGGGCGAATAGTTATAATGCCCACCATTGGCAATCGCTCCCTTGGGAAGCGACGGCGACTGCGAACAACCGGTCGTGACAAGTGTCGTTCCCAAGACAACTAAAATCGTCCTCGCTGTTACCACCCCGTTCCTGAGAATATCCATGCTGGCGCCTTCTCCGACTCAAGAGTCTAGCAAATGTTGTCTTGCGACTCGATGACTTTTCGCCCGACTCTGCGGTCTTTTGAATACGACGGATTCCGCGGGATCCGTCGGAATCCCCGCAACATCACAGAACCTAACCTGCGGTGGAGGCTCGAGACGAAAAGCCGGATTCTCGATCAGGCAGATACAAAAGCTGGGCATACGCATCAATGCTCCGCGGGCTCTTTAGTTTTTGCCCATCGTACTGCAGCGCCTCGACAGCTCTCGTAAAGGCAGCCAATTTTTCTAATTGCTCCTTCTTATCCGTTTCAGGTACCATTTCGACCAACGAACTGACTACCGCTGGACAACTTTGCAAGCGTTACTCCAGCGCGGTGAGTGAGCAATTGCCAGTCGTGTATTTCCGTTGCGGAAAGTGCCGTAGGCAATCAGAAAGGGTAGTTTCGATTGGTCGTTCGGAACCTCAATCCCAGTGAGGAACAATGAAGAAAACTGTCCTTTTGATAGTGGTGTCAAGCGCCTGCGCACTCATGGTGGCATGCGGAGCTGGATCCGATGTTCCCCCAGCGCCTTTGGTATCGGTGTCGGGCACACAGAATCCTTTGGTAGCACAAATCACAGTGACGGCCGCATGTCCGGGACAAGCTATGGCCGAGTTTGGTCCCGACACGTCTTACGGAAGAAGCACCGCGTGGTATCCCCTCCCGGGTCTTTATCAGCCAACCCCGATCCTAGTTGCGGGAATGAAAGCGTCCACTACCTACCATATGCGTGCGCAGACACAATGCATCGGCAATACAGTGACCAGCGGGGACCTGACCTTCACGACAGGTCCGCTGCCCTCCTCTATTGCTTTTCCTAAGCTCACGGTGACTCGTCCGAATCCTTCTCTGAGCTCTACAGAGAACCCGGGGATCGAAAGTATAGACGTCACTGTCGCGAACACGCCGGCCTTTTTCACGGACCGGGACGGGAATACCATTTGGTATTACGACAACGGCCCGGGGAATTTTGCATTTCCGTTTAAGCTGCTGGCGAATGGCCACATGCTCTTGAATGTCACCGGTTTCGTCGGTGAAGGGGGTTCGACTTTGACGGAGATTGATTTGGCGGGGAACGTCATTCGATCCATGAGTATATACACCCTGCAAGAAAAAATGGCGAGCGCTGGCGGATTCGACTTTGTGCCAGAGGGGTTCCATCACGATTTCGTAGAGTTGCCCAACGGACATGTGATTGCGCTCGTTGACTGTAACAAGAACTTTTCAAACCTTCCTGGATATCCTGGAACGATTCAAGTCACTGGAGATGCGCTGGTCGATTTGGACCAGAACTGGAATCCCGTTTGGGGGTGGAACAGCTTCGACTACAACGGAAATGGCCTCGATATAAATCGCCATCTGAACGGCTTGCCTGATTGGACCCATGGCAATGCGCTTGTGTACTCTACGGACGACGGTAACCTGCTTTTGTCGATGCGTCATCAATCATGGATTCTCAAGATCGACTACAACAATGGAGCCGGCACTGGAAACATCCTGTGGCACCTGGGTTATCAAGGCGATTTCGCATTGACTCAAGCTGGTGTCCCGACTGATGACGCAAGCGTCTGGTTCTCTTTCCAGCACTTTCCTATAATATTAAGCCAAAGCGGACCCCAAACCACTCTGGCAATCTGGGACAACGGCGATGATCGCGTTCTCAACCCCGATGGTGAGGTGTGCCAACCCTTTCCGGGCACCCCATTCCCGGTATGCTATTCTCGGGCTACTATTTTCCAAGTGGACGAAAGCTCGATGGTTGCCAATCTTGCTTGGGCGGACCAATTGTCGTACTTCAGCATATTTGCTGGAAGTATCAACCAGTTTTCTAACGGCAATGTCGAGTATGACTTGAATGATCCTGCCATCCCCCCCAGTCCGAATGTGGCGTCTCAGGTACAGGAGGTGACGCAGTCTTCCCCCCCGCAGGTGGTCTGGCAGATGGACATAACGCCGAGGGGGGACTTTGCGTACCGGGCATTTCGGTTTCCAAGTCTCTATAACGGAGTTACGTGGCAATATTGACGACCACACTCAGATCTTGGGCCTCGCCAGGGTAAAGATCAACGAACTTCGCGATGCATCCCTATACGAATTTTCGCATCCTATCGTTCGCGTCGTTTACGCCACTAGGAGCACACGTTGTTTCGTACGCCCGTCTTCTTGTCTTTGGCGCTCGCGGCCCTGGGCGGATTTCTTCTTAGCTTCAATGGCTGTGGAGGGAGCGGTGCCGTCACCCCCATTTCTCACGTGGTTGTAATCTTTCAGGAAAATCGCACTCCCGATAACCTGTTTCAGGATCCTGTACTGATTTCCCGCGGCGCCGACATCGCCAGTTATGGCTTGAATTCCCACGGCCAAACCATTCCCCTAACCCCGCTTTCTCTTGCAAATAATTACGACTTAAGTCACACCCATCAGGCCTTTGTCTCGATGTACGATGGCGGAAAAATGGACGGAGCCGATTTAATTCCCTTCGTCTGCTACTCGCCAACGAATTGTCCCCCCTCCAACCCCCAATTCGCCTATGTGAATCCTTCCGAGGTGCAGCCCTATTTCTCCCTGGCAGAACAATATAGCTTCGCGGACCGCATGTTCCAAACCAACCAGGGCCCCAGCTTTCCCGCCCATCAATTCATCATTTCAGGGACATCCGCTCCCACTGCCGGCAGTAATCTTTTCGCAGCGGAAAACCCATTCGAGGGTAACGATACCGGCTGTACAGCTCCCCCAGGTCAAACGATAAGCGTTGTAGGCCCCTCCGGAGTTGAGTCGGCGGCGATCTATCCCTGCTTCGAGCATCCCACTTTGAATGACTTGCTGGATGCCAGGGGAATGAGTTGGCGCTACTATAGCCCGGGGCCCGGTTCCATCTGGACCGCTCCTAACGCGATCAAGCACCTCTGTCAGCCGCAAACTCAAGACGGGAAGCTGAAGTGCACTTCGAGTGTGTGGGCGAATAACGTCGTACTCAACCAGACACAGATCTTGACCGACATCGCCAGTAAAAACCTGGCTAATGTCAGCTGGGTTATTCCCACTGGTCAGGCATCCGACCACGCGGGGATCAACGACGGTTCCGGCCCGTCGTGGGTCGCGCAAGTGGTGAATGCCATTGGCAACAGTCCCTATTGGGTCAATACTGCGATTTTGATTACTTGGGACGACTGGGGCGGTTGGTATGATCACGTTCCTCCGCCGCAAGTGCTCGTCAATTGCTCGCAGTGGGGCTGCGGTTACGTGTATGGCTTTCGCGTGCCTCTGATCGTCGTCTCGCCTTACGCCAAGCCAGCCTATATCTCCCACTCGCAGCACGACTTCGGCAGCATCCTGAAGTTTATTGAAGAAACTTTTGAATTAGGATCGTTGGGATATGCCGATACCCCGGCGGATAATCTTTCAGACTGTTTTAACTACGACCAGGCTCCAATTGTCTTCCATACTATTGCCTCTCCTCTGGATGAAGCACATTTTCTGAATGACAAAAGGCCGCCTACTGATCCTGACGACGACTAATAGGGGCCTCCCGAAAGCAAAAACAGGAGAACAGCTGAACCGTCTTCGTGCTATTTACCGCTCGGCTCCGGAATGCGACCCTCATCAGCCTCAGCGGAGGAAAGTTCAATCCGCATCGGCCCGTGCATTACCACTCAAGGCGTGATTTGAAACAGTGGCGAACTCAAGGGCTCGCCACGTCTTACGAGCGGTTTCCTCCCAGGAGAATATTCTCGCCCGCACTAAACCTTTCTCCCGCAATTCTGCCCGCAGAGACGAATCCTGCACCAAGCGTCTAATTCCGTCCGCAATCTCTTGGACGTCCAGTGGGTCCACGAGAATTGCGGCATCGCCCATGACTCCAGGAAGAGAGCAGACGTTCGAGGTGAGAACAGGTACTCCGCAAGCCATCGCTTCCAAAGGTGGCAGACCAAAACCTTCATAGAGGGACGGGAAAACAAAACCCACCGCGCCTCGGTAAGCGTCAGATAAGGGACCATCGGCGGACAAGTCCTTGAAAACCACGTCGCCAGCCAAACCCAGTCGATCTATTTCCCCAGACAGCTGTTGGTCTGGCTGCCCGGAAAGTAGCAGGCGAATGTCTTTCCGCACTCCTGATATGGAATACGCCTTCAAAAGACGAAGAAGATTCTTGTGCATCTTTCTGCTGCCGACATAAAGCAAGTACGGATATCCGGGGTCGTATTTTTGTCCCGCGGGCGAAAAGGCCGGGGCAACTCCATTTCCTACATTGATGATCCTGTCCTCTTTAACCTTGGCCCACGCGACAATTTCCTGCTTTGAGAATTCCGAGACCGTAAGAACGCATTGTGCTCGATGACATGCTGGCTTGATGATGTACTGGTAATAAGCCCGCTTCAGCGGACTCGAATTCTCCGACACGCGAAGGTGATTGAGGTCATGCAGAGTGAAAACGAAAGCACCGGGCCAACCCAACGGGGGGTTGTAGCCTGGACTGAAGAACAATTTCGGCTTCAGCCGCCACAAAGCCGCTCCTAGGAGCGCAGGATCCAGAGGATGAAAAGGGCGGCGGCCTGCCTGGAAAGGGATAAGCCCAGGAAGCAACTTCTGGAGTTCGCCAGCGAACCGGCCAATTCCATGATTGCCGATCCAGCGCGCGTCATAAAGAATCTCATCCATGTTAGATATTTCCCGCATGATTTGTTGGCCCTAGCGATGGCTGAAAAATCAGGTTTCGACGATGAGTTTACGGTCTACGCCCCAGCCCGTTGGGCGATCCATACCACTCGACCGGCATCGCCGACCGGACCGCGCGCAATCTTTATATCTAGTCCTTCAGTTGGGAAAGCCTTGCCAAGATCCGGTCCAACATCCCAGAAGGCCAATATTCCTTCAGGAGACAGCGGATCCAAATGGTGCTCCGGGGGCTCAAGGTGGTTTACTTTCCCGTTTACAATTTCCGCTCGCCTCCTGGTTATCGCGCGAGGAGGTACGGTGAACAGGTGAGCACCGCCGGGCCTCAGAACCCGTGCGGTTTCGATAAAAGCTTTGTCTAAACGTGGCACATGCTCAAGAACATCCGACGAGACGATCAGATCAAGCGAGTCATTCCCAATTGCCAACGCCGTGATGTCCTGACAAACGGCGCCGTCCTTCTTCTCCAGCGAACCACTCTCTTCATAGAAGGATCTGGTGTAGCTCCGAGCCCGAGATAGCAAGGGCTTCAGAGGAGATCGCGGATCCAACTCCAGAACATCCATCTCTCGCAGCCTGGTTCCATATCTCTGTCTGATCTCTACCGCCAACAATTCGTAACGCTCGTTTGCCGAGCAAAACAAGCAGGCTCGAAACTCAGGAGAGCCGTTCTCATGTGCGAGAAAGATAGTTAATCGCTCACAGCACTGGCATCGCCCCAGTCTCCAGGAACTGATCCCACCCAGGTAGGCGGGGATTCGTGCCAGTACTTTTTGAAAAGCAGAACGTATACCCTGCTGCCGGATAGTCCGACCTATTTTCGTTAAAGCCATTTCTTGCTCCAGAAATCGTTTTTTCCGTGAGGGGTTTCTGATGAGAATTCAGGTCCCGCATGTTTGCTGTCGTCTGACCGCGCCAGCGAACCGCCCAACCAGTGATTGCTTATCTGCCGGCATCGCAGAATCTTCCCCAGATTAGCCAGTCCCGGTCGGGTTTGTTGGCCCGAGCGATGGTGGAGCGAAGCGAGGGGTGGACACGATGCGTTCGCGATATACGTTGTCAGCTCCGACGCGCGAAGCGAAGCAGAAGAAGGCTGCCACCGCCAGTGCCTCCGGCAGCAACCAGCCAGCGGCACCAACCGGAAAAAGGGAAATCCCGGCTAGAAAGGCGACCAGGACGAAATCAGCGGGGTGACGGGACCGCTTCAATCGACCGACGAAAACCCGTGTTAGCCATCCTCTCAACATGGCGAATATGGCTAGGTACAAAATCGCGAAAGCTCCAAAGTCGGCATACTGCACTCCGATTCCGAAATCGGGTGCTCCCTCATCCGCATCCATGGCTTGTGGGAAAAACTGATCCGCCAAGTAAAATGCCCCAAAGTTTTTAGGTTTGCTTGGCATCAAAAAACGTGGGATCCGGCTGAACGTCTGCGATTCGACCGTGAGGCGCCCGTATTGGAGAGGGAAATGCGAATCAATCACTAACATCGCATTTCGGGTGTAGTCGGAATATTGGCTGATCGCCTCTAATGCTTCGACCGGGCCCTCACCTAATGCCATAGTGGCCGCAAACAACAGCAACAGTAGGAATCCCAGTCCTATGCCTGCAAGCAGCGACGGCAACAACCTAAGCTTCCGCCCCTTGACATACACTTGGAAGAGAGCAAGCAAGAGAACGAGAGAAAGCACCTGCATCTTGCTGCCATGAAGAGAAAGCAGAACTGCCGCCGTCAGGATGATGGATCCCTTGGTCAGTCGGGACCGTCCACTGAACTGAATCAAAATGACTGCTAAGTACGCAAAGGTGCTTGATATAAAGAAGTTGACGCCAAAACCAGTTCGCGTGTGCGCATATATCTGTCTCGGATCCAAGATGTATTCTGGAAACTGCAACAATACGGGCGCGTACATCAGAACGCCTAACCCAAGGAGCGCAAATGAGAGCAGATCGAAATTTTCATAAGCGTAGCGGAACGGAAGCCGGATGGGCGCTCGGTTTGTTCGCGTATACACATAGGCAAAAACAATGTTCTCCACCGCCAGCGTCGTGTAGACATAAGTATGGGCATAGGTGCTTCCCTCAGCGCCGAACACATGAGTGAAAAACAGCGGCAGCAAGTAATACCCAGGAATACCAACGATGAAGGTCGGAGTCAGAATGTTAAGATAGCTGCCTTCCCGTTTGCTCAAGAACACATACGTGCTCAGCGACACGATCAGGGAGATCAGCAGCACGACATCTGCAAGTGAGAATGAAATCATGACTCTCGCACCACATTCTGGATAGCGCTCACGACCACGCTGGTTGAGCGATCCTGTCCACCCGCGCTCCTTTCGCAAGCAAGGCCACGCCCGTACCGAATCTCGATGACTACAGACATCTTCCTCTGCGCGGATCGTTAATGTCTTTACCGGGCGGGGACAGTGGCATCTTTTGTAACCACATAACTAATGCTGTGATGATGGGCGTTATCTGAGTGCGAATGCAGTAACCGTCCACCCGCGCTAGAGATCGTAGATTCTACGTCCTCGGAGGATAAAAATATGGTACGCATGGGACTCAAGTGCAACTTCGAGTAAAGAAATCCCGCCGAGAATCCAAGCATTTTGAGCAGTGAATAAAGTCTTCTCCTCGGTTGTAGCCCATCGCGCGCAGTCAGCTTATACGGCATCTGCAACACTATCATTCCTTTAGGCTTCAGGACTCTCACAAACTCTCGAATGTAAGCTCTGGCAATCTCTTTAGTCGACTGATGCTGAAGCACGATATTCGAGTAAACAAAATCGAAAAAATCATCGTTAAACAGCCTCAAGTCATCCTTTTGATTGAGAAGGAATGTGCAAGACTGCGTGTGTTCTCTAGCCAACCTGATCATTTCGTCAGAAATGTCTACTCCATAAACCTGTGCGAAATAGAACCGCAGCGCTCTGGAAAGTCTGCCCACGCCACAGCCGAAGTCAAGCACTCTCCCATTATCACCCGGCGCGAATCCGGACGAACTCATGAGAATATCAATTTCCCGTTGACCGGAAGCAAAGAATTCCTCCCAATCCCATCTGCCAAATTGTTTTCTATTGTCGCTGAGAATCGCCCAAAGCGGATCGAGGTGGGCGAGATCTTCCCACTCCCGTTGCGTCGCGACAGTTTTCGAGATGGACATTCTCAAACCGACCCTTCACGCTGACGCTAAGAAAGACCGCCAGCGGAGCATCATCACCGTGTCGCACCCTGGCACGAAGTCATTCAATATATGACGAAATCACGTTTCTCCGGATAAACAACAATCTCCGCTGACTCTTACTGTAGCTCTGTTCTGCGGTTGGCAAACCCGCCTGAACTCAGTCCGGCGAAAGTATGCCAGGCTGATTTCGCAGTACGGAAACGAAGGACAGGTATTTCATGAGGATCGTATATCGATTCGGTCCCACTACTCTGAGTAGAGCATACAGTAGTTTATTTAATACGCGAACTCGCCACGTTGCCTTCTGGTAGGTCGCGTAGTCGTATTGGGCGCTGGTGTCAGCGGTGCCTAGCAGACCGCGCGAGCGCGCCCACCGGTAAAAATCGCCGGTCGTCAAGAACGGATCTTGTTCGCTAAAATGACGTTCCGAAATCGCAAACGCCGACCTCGCGATCTGAGTCACTGGTCTGCCATCAGAAAACGCCCCAAAGCCATAGGGATAGTCGTTAAGATTTGCATAACCCATGCCAAGCACCTGTTCCCTATAAGCGCGAAATAAAGTGGCTAGCTCCGGACGTTCGCTGAGTTGGTAGCGGCTACAATGTTTAGAAAGCTGAGAGGGGTCCTCCGGGTCGATTCCGCTGAAATGAAAGAAACGCAGCGGGTATTCTCCATTTACCAGGTAATGCCCGTCCCTTTGTGTGATCGTTCTTTCATGCAGATTCCAGTACGCTACGTTGCATCCCAGATCCCTGACGACGTGTACGGAATCGAAATAGCAGGGTACAAGGTTGGCCCATTTCTGGTCTACGAAGAGTCCGGAACGCAACTCACCGTACCCTAGCTCCAAACAGCGCTTCTCCCACCAGCACAGAAATTGTTCCGTTTGTGCCGAACGTCGAAGTCCAATGAACCCCAGATTGAAAACGCCGGTTAGCAGGAAATCTACTTCCGAGGGACGGCACCCGTCGGGTTCGATGGGTGATGTGCTGTGAGGCGTCAACAGAATGCAATAGCGGGCGAGCAGATCGAACAGCGGGTTGAGGGAACCACAGATCAGGATGTCCGGATCGAAATACACGAGCGCCTCGACATCCCTATCAGCAAACAAATGCGCCAAAAATGTTGGCTTAACACTTGTATTGAGTTCCATAATATTGTAACGAAAAGCCAAATGTTGAAGATTCTGGATTTTGAGTTGCCTGACATTGATCACTTCAAATGCCTCAGCCCTATCTCGCGGGTCCAGACCATCCACCATCAGCACGTAAAACTCACATTCAGGATGGTACGTCCGCAAGGACTCTGCCAGAACTCTTGCGTACGGCAAGTAATTCCTCGAGATGATCGTGCACGCGGCGGTCTTCATGTTTCGGGCTACGGCTACCCTCCATCCGACTTGGCCGTCGTCCCATTTGCTGAGATGAACGGCTGCCATTCTGTTCCGTGCCTGGGCCCAACAAAGCGCTGTAATCTGGATTCAGTTTTCTCGATCACAATCACATACGGATACAAATGCACGGAGTGGATCGCAGCCTGAAAGGGAGTCACCGGCGAGGAAATTTCGTGGTCCTGCCAATCCAAATCACTGGCGTTCAAGTTCGCGGCAAACCCATTGAGATACTGGGCAAATCTATTCGCCGAGTTGTGTACATCCTCGCAGACATACACGCCACCCGGGTTAAGGTGGGGCAGAAGCTCTTCCAGAGTAACGATTTGATCGGCCGCTCGATGGCTACCATCGTCAATAATTAGATCCAAACGCGGAATTTTTTGTTTAAATGTGCGCCAAAAAGTGCGGTCCCCCTGGTCTCCAATAACGATTGTGACTGAATCGGTTTGGTAGGCGAGACATGCCGGCTCGATGTCCACGCCATAGATATGGCACTGACGACCGAAATAGGAGTGCCACATCGCCAAGCTGCCACCGCTGAAAATTCCGACTTCCAGCACATTTACGGGGCGGCCAATAAACTTTTGGAAGTGACGGTGGTAGATCTCGAAGTAATGGCGCCACTTCCAAATCCCCTGACCATGCGTATGGGAGTCAAAGTAATCGCGTATCGGATTCGAGACTTCCCGATGCTCTCCAACCGGTGCTTCCGAACGCAGATTACGTGCGCCCAGATACCCCCGAGCGCTCATTACGGGGGCACTAAGCTGAGAAAAACCGGTACGCAAGAAGCGCAGCACCGGTTTCGGAATAGATTTCGTGGTTAGCCTCATTAAGTATCTCTCTACCTGGGTGGCGCGCTTCTGCAATGGCAGTAGCGCTCAGGACAGACTCAGCCAAATCTCCTTTAACATTTACTGTTGCATCACGATCTGTTCGGTCGCAGTACCAGGTCCTTCGCGACACTTTTCCACCCCGCCGAATAACGCCAGTAATCACCGTTGAACACTTCCCGAAGAATTTTCGGAATCCGCGCAACACTCTTACCAGGCAACCGTACGCGGCGTTCGAGGTGCAAGATTTTTCTCTTGATCTCCTGTTGCGCGAGTGCGGCATGCCTGAAATTCGCTTTATGCTTTTCCACCCATTCGAGCAGCTTTTGAAATCGTTCGATCTCTCCAAGGTAAACGTTTGTGTCCATGCTCTTGATCTGCGCGACCGTTTCGCGCAAAGTCAAAGCCCCAGGACCGAATTGTTGTCCTTCGTGCCGACGGTACTGCATCAGGGGTTCTGAAATTGGCTCAAACGGGCCATTGGCTGCCAGCAAAAAGCCTAGCCACCGGTCATGAAGGTCCTGAAAGGGAGCGAAAACATCAAAGAGCTTCTTCCGGAAGGCCATCGTGGCACCCGTCACGATATGATTTCTCGTCAGAATGGCCAGCGCGTGACCGTTCGCAAACCTCCTTTGTTCTCTAGGAGTAAATAGGTAGGAGTCCCAAAGCCGTACCCGCAATAGTCTTGAATCGGCATCAATCAGATCGGCGTCGCTAAAAACGGCAACGGTTGCGTCCGAACGCAAGAATGATTTCTCGATCCGCGCGAGCTTGTGCCGGTACCATACGTCGTCCTGGTCTGCCAGCGCGACGATCCCTCCCTGACAAAGCGAAATTGCCTTCTCAAAGTTCTTGGTCGTCCCGAGATTCTGTTCATTGATTACAAGGCGAGTCGGAAATGCCACACGCCGCGAGAACTGCCTTACCATCTCTTCGCAACCATCTGATGAACCATCATCACAGACAACCAGTTCGTCTGGCAGCCTCTCTTGAGCCGCGATGCTATCAAGTTGGGCGCCGAGAAACCGCCCTCCATTAAAAGTGCACATTGCAACCGAAATGCTAAGACCCAACGCCTATCCCTCCAGACAAATCTCGTATCTACTATCGCAATAGTATTACACAAGGACTACGGAGATCCCTTACCTTCAAGTCGTTCGCCTGGCGAAAGATTGGTCCGCACGAGTTTCTGAAAAATGACCGTTCATCCTATCCGGTAAGAATCGAATACCAAGCCTGCCTGCCAGTCCGTCCAGAAAACCGCGGTACATCATCCCGAGGCAATCTGCCTTTCGCCTGCCAAAGAGGAGCACGTCGAGCGCATGCCTCGCTAGACGGTACAGAACAGAGCCCTTAGTTCTCCATTTTGGGTAGTACTGCCAAATGGTAAAGACCTCGTTCCGGGTCATGTAATATTCACGCCAAGGAGGGTGATCGGTCCAACCCTTCGTCCAGCCAAGAATTTTGATCTTGAACGGATCACCCAACACATGATCGAGGACGCTGTCGCGAACCACAGCGATTCTGAAGCCGTGACGCCTCAAGCGAAAACAATGTTCGTGGTCAACGAAATCCATGAAGAAATCGGCGCGCGGCAGGCCTGCTACTTCAATGGCCTCTCTTCGCATTAAACTTCCCGAGGAAATCACCGAGTCGACCAGAGTTATGCTCCGGTTTGGATCTTCGGGCGTCGCGCAGAGGCGCCCACCTCGCCACGATAGCCCAGGAGTAGTCAATTTGATCTCTGGATCCATGCATACGGGTGCCAGGATGGCCACGCTCTCGGCATCGCCGTCAAGAAGCTGGAGCCCGCTCAGCAGAAGTTCAAGCCCATTTCTGCCCGGGACACTGTCCTGATCGAACAGCCAAACCCAGTCATGTTTCTTGGTGATAGCGGCATAGGCAAGTCCGGCAGCGTATCCGCCTCCAACTCCGCCATTCTCGGGCATGTTCAAAAGCGTGATCTCGGGGTACCGGGCCGCCAGCAGATTCAGTGTGTCATCGCTGGATGCGTTGTTCACCACGATAATTTCGTCCAGCTTTCTCGTTTGCAGCTTGAGCGCGTCCAGGTGCCGAGGCAGAAGCCGGGCGCCATTATATGCGACCGTTACACTTGCAATCGAGAACTCCTTTGCCAGCACTCTCAGGTCCTCCCTCCTATCTGGTCGCACTATACCCCTGACTCTTGAGGCGAGCCGCGCTGACGAGCCGCGGGGACGGCTGTAACTCACATCTCTGCCGATCAGACTTGAACGGACTTGCGCTACAGCATTCCTCCAAGATTTGATGGCGAGCTTTTTCTTTTTCAGCGCTGGATTTGGTCGACTTTTGCGCAATGACGAAGATATGGAACGGCATCACCACTTCTGCAACAACCACCTCGAAACCAACGTGATCTACAATCGTGATAGCCAGCGCCGGGTCAAACACATGATGGTGGGCGCCCCGATTGATCGCATTTTCGTTAATCCATTTCTCGAAGCTTTTTCTTGATTCTTGCGCCGGATCCCGGTCCAAATCATGCTTCTCCAATATCTCTGCAAAATGAGTCTTATCGTCTTCGCTCACATCATCGTTATGGTCTTTCAGCAAGTGCTCGAAACCGGTCACCATTCTTCTGTGATCAAAGGTTCCTGCCTTGTGGGGTAACACCAGGGCGAGCCAGCCGTCGCTCTTCAACACTCGGCGCCACTCGTTGAGGGCCTTAATTGGATTGGCGCAGTGCTCCAGGGTATGACACGAAGCAACAAAGTCGTAGGTGCAGGCCTGGATCGCGCACAGATTGGTGGCTTCGCAGATAAATTGATGACCTGGAGTTTTGTTCGCGTCGTACTCAAAATGTTGGCTTTCCGTTAGCGTTCCCTCCCAAAAAGTCCTGTTGCTGTAATTGGTGTTGTCTACATTCTGCGCAACAGAGTAAATTGGAAACTCCTTGCCAGGTTGAAAGAATTGACTCGGGCCTCCAATCTCAAGCCCACTCCCGCAAAAGTTAAACAGAATTCGGTTTGCGTTGACGGCCAAACGTAACCTTTCTCAGCAGCCACAAAAAGTAACTCGGTCCGAGTGACCTTAAAGAATTCCAGTGGTCGCGCCCTTTCAAGCTGCCGCTTCCTCAATTAGCGCTTCCGCCATTGCTCCAGGCATTGGGATCACACAGGACAAGTACCCTAACATAAAGCTGAATTCAAACTGACGGTGCAAATAAGTCTTCTTGGGCCAACCCAAAATTGTAAACGTTTACACCTAAAGTCCTCTAGCCCTTTCCTTTCGGGTCTTCACACGCCTCAAAATTGAAAACAACACGCCCGGCATATTGAGTTCTTCCAAGATTCTCTAAATCTTCCTGAACAGCCTTTTGTTCTTCAGTGAATACTCCCTGATCTGGCGTTGTCCTGTCAGCCAGTTACGAAACCATACCGGGCTAGACGGCCCGACCAGGCAGTTCCGCAGCCCGGAATAAAAAGGCAGACCCCGAATCCATTGAGGCATCCGCGACCTTGCCGGCTTGTCGTTCGAAAGCCAAGCAGCGGCGTAGTCGCTCTGCATCGGCGATCTGGAAAAAAGGCGTGATTCCTCCATTTTACGCGCAGTGAAGCACAACATAATTGGACGTTTCGTGATGAGTCCCACCCGGTCTCCACTACTGGCGGGATCTGCCACCTCGAAAGCGTTGGATATTGGAGTCAGTTCTATACCTGGATAACGCGCCTCGAGGGCCAGAACCTTTCCAAGTGCAAAACCATTTTCGACCGTAAAGACCCGAAATATAAGCTCCGGGCTAAACTGATAGAATCCATGGCCGCATAGGTTATTCGAAACAGTGGAAGCGAAGATGGTCCCCCCCACCTTAGTCATCTGCATCAAATTTGAAATAGCGATTGGGAAGTTGAAGACATGTTCAAGCGAACCGGCTTCGACGATCACATCGAATCGCCCTTTGAGTTTGTCTGGAATCGGCTGGTTGAGATCGTGTAACAGATCTGCGCCTTCGTAGGACGAGTAGTCCAGCGCGTTCACTGCGGAAACCCCGAGACATTCCGTGAAGAAACGGTCTGCATACTCGCCCCATTTGTAATCGGGTAGTGCTCCGGGACAACTCTTTCGAATCTCACGCAGCTCTGAGGGATGGAGAAGCAGGGATTGATGACCGATCATCAAAAGATGATCCATCGGGACACCAGCCCCATGAGCGTCCAGGAGCATCTTTGCCTGCCGATAGATAATTCCCATAGAATCCCCTTGTCGACTGCAAGGACTACGAAGACGGCGAACTAGATTCTGCTGATTCAAGCAAGCGATCCAACCCGGTTTGCTGTGAGGCGAAGCTGAGCTCTGATAGTCCCATGTTGATTGGATTAGCTTTGGATGTGCTGGACGCGTGGTGCCGGCTGATGTGGATATTCCCTGTTGGCAAGAAGTGCAGATTCAATCTTCCGGATTTCTTTCGTCCAGTCGGTGAAATGCGCGAACGCAAGCCCGGCCTCGATCTTTTGGAGTCGCAGTTTGTCTGTTTCGAGAAGTTCGATAACCGCCGACGCGAGAGATTTAGGATCCGGCTTCGCCAATTGCACCGTCCGATCGGTCAATAGCCACTCGATATTTGGCCCCTCATTCGATACTACAGCGCACCCACACGCCATTAACTCTAAGGGCAAGAGAGATAGGTTGGTGTGTGAAAGAACCAACGCTACATCGCAGCTGCGATAAAGGGCGCCCAACTCAGAAATCGGAAGAACTCCAGGAAGAATCGCAGGAAAGGGCAGGTCGAGTGATTGGCGCGGAAAGCCAACCAATGCGAACTCTACATCCGGCATTTTCTTAGCCACGAGCGATAGAGCAAGAATGCCCAACTCGAAGCCCCTTCTATCAGTTTCCGGACGGGCATAAAATAAGACCCGCTTCTTTCCAGCAGGCAGCAGACGACGACCTGTGTTGGCGTAAGCATCGCGGTCATAAGAGAAACCAAAAGCCGAGCATTCCATATTGAAGTCCCGTCTCAGTACCTCTGCAATCCAAGATCCCAATGTTATTCCCCGAAAACCAAACTGATAGGTCTGCCGGGCAAACTCATACAGGCTGCCCCGAGCATAGAACATGTGTTCGATGTCCTGAACGAAATAGAACTTTTGCGCGGTATTTCCGATGCTTCGCGCTGCGTAGGCGGTGGGCCATGAGGTCGCGATCAGAGCATCGCAGTCTTTGATGTTATCCGACAGCACTTCCACCTCTGCGTGGATGGCAAAGTACCTCTTCCGAATATGTTCTCTGGCTAAAGTCGAGCCTCCCGGCAGGCTTCCCAGAACGTAGACGCGATTTTCGTGACCCCAAGCTTCCAATTGTTGAATGGTTCGAAATACATTTAATAAACCACCATGCGCTGCGACAATGCTTGGCAGAATCCAGTTGATCCGGAGAGGTCCGGATTGAGGAACTGATAGGCAGGCCGGACGCTCTTCATTCAAAACCATTTCAAAATCTGCGCAAACATTCAGGGGAACCCTCGAATACTTTCGGGCAAGAGTCGCAGCAATCGCGTTCATGCCATAACGCAAACCCCTGCGACGGAAGAGCTTCAGCAGCCTTGCAAATCGCGAATCATTGAAGCTCATTGATGTTCTTTTGTCGCCTTCGGAACTTCCAATCTGTTCAAGCGCTCTGCTCGTCAGAATGCCACAATCTCCGATATTTATTAAATATCAGTGTTCCGCATCCTAAGCCCATTAAAGCCATAATCACGAAATAACCCGCGACCATCCCCAACGCGCCCGAGGTTTTAGCAAATAAATAATTAGAGATAAGAACAGCTATGGCTATTGAGAAAGATAGTTGGAAAAGTTTTTCCTGCTTGTGTGCTCTCAAATAGGTGGCGATGGACGCAAAAAGGTGGTTGAATACCGCGGCTACGAGCAGAAGCGCAAAGGGTAGTGGACTTAGTAGCTTGTGTGCGTATCGGCTGTCTGTCGAGTAGAGATAGGCCGTTGCCGACCAGACCAAGATCACGCCCAATCCGGCCACAAAAGTCGACTGCCGTAAAGCCTTGAAAAAGAGCGTATCCAACCTCAGGTATTGTCTTTGTGCAATCAGTGTTCCAAAGGGCGCAGCTTTAGTTGACACCCATGACATCGCTATCACCATCAGTGAATTAGCGAAGCTGAGCGACATACCCATCTGGCCAGCAGCCACTGGTCCTCTGAAGGCGAATAGAAATGGATTGAATGTTTGGTAGACAAAGTATCCGGAAATCCAGCTGATCGCGATTCTCCACTGGAACGGCCAGATCTCATTTTGCCAGGACACGTGCTGGCCTCCCGTTTTGTGCGTCAGTAATTCGCGCAGCAAACCGCGTCTGGCGGAGAGCCATATCGCTCCCACCAGAACTTGGCCTGCAATAACAATCGCTGGGGCGTAAAGTCCGTGGTGAGTGATAAGCGATATCCAAGCGAGCAGGCTTCCGACGATGGCTTGCATCCAGCGCATGTGGGCGATGTTCGAGACGAATCCACAGCCTTCAAAAAATGAGTACAAGGGATCAAGCTGAAACGCGAAGACCGCTGCTGTTGCCGCTGCGATCCAAGGCGCTCGCCAGGACACGACTTCGCCTAGGTGCTGATGAGAGGAAAAAAAGTAAAGCCCAGCAGGGATGAGGACGAGCGCAAGAAACAGGGCGCCCGCTCCGTACCAGCGCACCGATATCTGCAGTACCGAGGCCAACCTCGCGTGGGCCACTTGGTCTCCCTTTACTGAACCATCTTGCCCAATGGAGAGGTGGGCACATTCATGGCTGGCAAGTTGCATCACAACCTGCGAGAAGCCCAGTTCAAAAACCATTTGTAAGGCGATCAGGCTTGCGTAGGTATAGTAGTATCCCTGCTCAGCAGGAGAAAGAAAGCGGGCAATCAGGATAACGGTGACGAGCCCGGATACGCTGATCCACCCGCGAGCCAAGACAGTGAAGAAAACTGCGCGGTCGAGGCCGAGACGGTGCCTTGCCTCTTGTAGCATGCGCAATGGTTGCCAACGACTGGACAGCGATAAAGAATTACTCTCGCTCACGGGAATTTTGCTCTCCACGCCGTCCCCATCGCCGCCAAACTCTGCTGACAACTCCGCTAGTCCCGCTTCGAATGGTGTGGAAAATTTCCTGAGCTAGCATTTTCCCTGGATCAGCCGGATCCACCTCCTGCCATCGCGCGCGCGCCAATATCCACACAGCGCTGAAAAAAAACACCAGCGCGGTACCAAACAAGGTCAGAATCGTTCGTGGCGGGTACGACTTTCTCTCCGGTACGTTGGCCGGATCGAGAACCTTCACGCTGGGGGTTTCTCTGGCCTCTTCCACTTTTGCCAGTTCGTACTGCTTGGTCAACGCCTCGAATACAGTTTCTTCCACCCGCGTGCGACGGTAAAGGTCCGCCCAGGTAACGCCCAAAATTGGTAGCTGTCGAATCGATGGATACAAATCTGCACTTTCGGGGGCGACTTCTTCACCAGAGGCAGTTGCGGCTTCTCCACCGGGCGAAGCCCTCCCGCCCAACTTCTGCATCTGGCGGCGATATTCGTCGATGCGAGCTTGGAGGGAGCGAATCCGCACGTTGTTCGGCGTATAGATCTGACGTAGCCCTTCGAGTTGCGTCTCGGCCGCAATCAACTGTCCTTCCAAATCCGCCGCCGCGCCGATCATGGCCCGACCCTGCTCCTTGACGTCGATGGCAGTGTTCTGGCTGGCGAATTTACTGAAATCTTTTTCCGCCACTTCCAAGTCTTGCTGCACTTGCCCCAGCCGTTCCTCCAGGAAAACCCTTTCCTTATGCGCCGAGGATGTATTCAGCGTGATGACGATGTTGTTCAGCGCTTCCACGTACTCGCGACCCAAAGCTGCGGCCCGGTCGCGATTTCCGTCGGTGACCTTGATGGTCAGGATCCCACTCTTGCGATCGGCGGTGACATCGGTGCGGTTCTCCAACTCTTGCCGTGCATCTTCCAAGCGCTGGATGCGGTACACTTTTCGCAGATCGAACTTACTAACGAGATCGTCCTCGACGGTTCGGCTTTTCAACACGCCCATGAACAGGTCGCCCGAAGTCTTCATTCCCAACAATGTACTCCCGAGGCTTCCCAGGTCGCCGCTTTTTCCCAAAACCGCCAACATCGAAGCGAGACCCTGCCCCGCCTGATCCGGAGGCATTAGCCGCGTCGTCGAGGTGAAGCGGACCGGTATCAGGATGGCGATGAGCGCCGAGAGGAGAAAGCCCGCTCCGGTTCTGCGGAAGAGAAGTTGTCTTTCCTGCCACAGCAGGGCCAACCTGGCAACCCTCCTTTTCCCGCTAAGGGTGGGATCCTCTACCTCGACCGTGAGCTCCGGTTCGAGCTCGGGCTCGACGTATCGCCGCTCTTGTTTCGTAATTTCCTTCGTCGCCATATAGCTCAATGCGATCTCTCAAACCTGGTCACTGCTGCGCTACCTCTTTCGCCCGGAACGACTTCGGCCAGAAACTCAGCTGGATCGACGAAGTCACATTCGATTGCCGGGTCGACGCTATCACTGGAAAATTCCACAGCTCGTATTGAACGGATGCGGACATGCTGAAAAATGATCGCGGCCAAAACTCCGCCCGTACATCCGCATCGGCCAGGGACCCGGCGCCAAGCGAGCCGTTGGCAGCGGAGATGAATTCCCGGCTCACTTTCTGATGCCTGAATCCGAATTGCAGTTTATTGCGTGGACTGAACCAATACGTCGTCCACGCCTGGGCCCCCTGTCCCTGACGGCCCATCCAGCTACCCATTAAGTGACCCGCATTCTGAAAACCTGTGATCCAGGTCGCATCCCAGTAAAAAGCGCCAAAAGCAACGTCGCCGCCGCTATAGGGCGGATCGGTGTACCCTCCCTCAACCCGAAAATCTAGTTTCGGAATTCTGGGTAGCCTGGGTATGTAGATTCCCGCCAGCCAGGCCGCAACGTCAGGGCCGAATATCGGAGAAATCTCGTCATGCTCCGCCAAACCTTCAGCATAAAACGTCGCTCCGTTCCGCATTCCCGGAATCCGGTAACTGAAATCCAATCCGGATCGCCGCGATCCCGGCTTGTTCGCCGTTCCGGGGTTCGTGTTGCCGGTCGAAAATACACTTCTCAAAAACGTATGCATGGTCAGAGGATAGCCCGGGCCGCCGTAATCCGTCGTCCGCGACAGCCCAATCTCAAGGTTCGCTGTTGGCTTAAAACTAATTCTTTCGCCATGAATAATCGGCTGCGGATTCAGCGCCTGACCATACTGTCCTGCTAGTCCATGGGGAGTCAGCACAAACTGATATCCGGAGTATTGCCCGACAAAACCTTCGACTCGCATCGGTCCGAGGTACCCCAGGAAACCGGGAAGGGTAAACGGAGTAACGCGATTAACCCGGAACATTCGGATCGGCGCCGCATTGTCGCTGAACATCATCGGCCCGCCCTGCGATGGCCCCCACCACAAGCTCTGATTTCCGTAGGAAAGCTGCCAGTTGGAAAGATTCATCGCTACATAGCTATCCAGGAATCGGCCCTGGTCGAAGGCGGGTGTTGGCGAGCCTGGTGGGACCGGTGCGGCGGGAATAAAAGAGGGAACCAGTTCCCTGAAGTCCGCTTGAGAAATCGCATCACGAGCCGTCAGTGGCAACGGCGGCGCCGAGGGGGAGTGCTGGTATTCACCCCGCGCATACACTGCAAAGGGACCATCCGCAGCCCACCCCGACAATCCGGATACGTCGTTAAATCCCTGCTCCTCGGGGCGCCCATAATCATTGATAACCGTCTGTCCAAAGTGATCGCCATCCGTGAGTGGCTTCCCGGCGATCTCCGTGCCCCGTGCATACACCGATTCCACGCGGAACTCAGCATTATTTCCGCCGCCCAGCAAGTTTACTTCCCACGCAAATTCCTTCTGCAGTTCATGGTATAGCCGCGCGGCCTCACTCTCCTGCGCGTTATCTTCAGTAATCTGATCGGCAGCCTCTTCCACCTGCCGCGCACATTCCATGCGCGTCCATGGCCGCATGTCCGCAAATCCGCTATGGATGTAGCCGAGCGCGGTCAGACGATCTAACGTCGGATAGATCCAGCTATCCAGCGGCACATACGGCGAACCCATATCCTTGGCCTGCCAGTGCGAGGGCCGATCCGGCCGCACCGCCGGCAACTCCCACGCCCCGCCTCGCAAATCAGGATTGTGGTGCTGTCGGTAAACGTATTCGCTGCTCAGATACCCGATGGCAGCGCCCACAAAAACATCCGCAGGAAAGTGCTGCTTGGCAGTCACCCGCGACGCACTGATCACGGTCGCCGCTCCATACGCCAGAAACTTCACGAAAGGGCTTGGATACTCGTGTGCAAACGTCCCCGCCACAGCCCAGGAAATCGCCGCATGTTCCGAGGGAAAAGAAGTTCCCCCATGCCAGAACGGACCCGTCCCGTCCCCCTGAAACGGACGCTGTCGCCGTGTGGCATACTTCAGGGCTTCCACCACCACCAGCCCATCGATGGCCGATTCTCCACTCAAAAATCCAGTTTCACGCTGGTGTTCATCTTGCGTCGTCAGTCCAAGTAGATAGATTCCCGCAGACGCTCCCACCATCGAGTACGTCCCGTAATCGGAAATATGGCGGTAGCGCAAAAGAGTGTTGGGATCGTTTGATAGATGGCGGCTGACATCGCTATCAGTAGCGAATAGCGCAGCCGTGAATCCGCCTGCCAGAACCAGCCATGTCGCATCCGACAGCCTTAATTTAGCCGGACTTGTCCACATGCCGATCTGGTCATGCAATAGCTGCCTCGGCAGGTTCAGAACTTTGTTTTCGGAAGGCTCGGCGGGCTGCGGGTTGTCCGCAGGATTATCCGGAGCGTCGCCCGCAGTCTCGGTCTGGGCGTGGCTGCTGTTCGGCGCTGCCGAGGCTGCAGAACGGCTGTCCACGCTAGTCGACGGCAGCGGGCCGGACTGCCCGAATGCAACTGCCGTACTCGCCAGGAAACACATCATTTTCACCGACCTGAGCACCGACCATCCGATCACGTACGAGTCCTTAATAATATGTCGCAATCAGAATCGCGCTGGTCGCCAGCGAACTCAAGATTGTCGCATTCTGCAGCAGCGTCTTCCAGATAGGCGGTCCGCCGAGTGCCTTTTCAGGCGCAACCACCATGTCTCCCGGTTGCAAAGCCACGCCTAGCGTGTCGCCTGTCAGCCAGAGCGAACTGTGACTGCCAACTACGGTTCCGTCGGCGCGAACTACAAAGATGCCTTTCCGGTTCGCCATATTTGTCGTACCGCCCGCCTGCGTTAAATACCATCTCGCGCTTTTGCCCGGACGATAAGCCACAGCCGTGGGACCGTACACTTGCCCCTGCACCAGCACATAGCTCGGCTTCTTTGGAACGATCAAGACATCTCCCGTCCTCACCGTGATGTCGCGAGAGGTATTCGCCCAGCTGCGAATATTCGATGAGATTTGAATCGTCACGCGCCCGGTCGGCGGACTGCTAATCAGGTTGTCGATCGTAGTCTGCCACTGGGTCAATGCGGACTCGGCGGAAAGTTTTTGATCTGGATCAGTCGAAGTCGTGGCCGTCAACTTCAAACTTGCCTGTTGCTCCCGCACCCGCTGGACGAGTTCGCCATACGATCTCTCTTCCAGTTTCTGAACTTCGTTACGCACCAGCAAGGCGCCGTAAGGATAAGCGGCTGGACCAAATCCCCCCGCGCGTATGAGCACGGAACTGAGTCTCTCGCCAGGCCGGATCCCGTAGCTTCCGGGATGCACAACTTCGCCGCGAACCGTAACCGATGCCCCCAGATCATTCCAGTTCGGTACTTGCCGGATCGAGAGCACGTCCCCGTTGTTCAAGGCTTCCTTGATGGTCGCATCTCCACTCAAAACCGCAGCCAGCGCAATCTGCTCATGCTCGCCCGTAACTTGCTTTTCATCCTTCCAGACGAAATGCGTGAGATCGGCCGTCTTCAGATCGGCACTCGGCTTCAGTCCGCCAGACGCCTGAATCAGATCGGATATCGTCATCTCCGCCGTAAGCGGATAGCGCCCCGGCCGGGCTACTTCTCCCTTCACCGAGACGGTCGCTGGATCCGCCGCCGCAATATTGCGATGGATCAGAACGCGATCTCTCGGGGTCAGCATGATGTTATCCGCCGGACTCCCGTCCAGCGCGCTGCTCAGCTTCACGTTCAGAATCTTCAGCTTGCTGTCCGGCAGGTAGCGGAAAACCTGAGCGTCCACGATTTGGGCGTCAGGCAGGAGTCCTCCCGCCAGATGTATAGCATCGCTAATATGAATATCTCCTGAAGTTCGATAAGTACCGGGGGAGCGCACATCGCCCAACACGGATACCGCCGGCGGATTTTCAAAGTCGTACCTTCCGAAAATCTGAACCGTATCGAGTGGATTAAGTGCGGGAGCGTTTTTGGGATCAGACAACGCCTCAGCGACGCTAAAGCTCTGCACCGTCGGCCGGTAGTCGGGCAGGCTCAACCGGATGATCTCCCCATATTGCAACGCCGGTTCGGGCAGAAGATCTTTGTAAGAACTGATCAGATCGGTCACGCGCATGCCCTGGCGATACGAATATTTTCCAGGCCGGATTACATGTCCTTCGAGGTAGACGGCGTCCTGGTTATACGGAGTGATGGGGAAGATTCGGATCCTGTCCCCATCTTGAATCTGGAACGACTCCAACTGCTTCGTAGCTTCCTGAGTGCTGTCATCCTGCGGAATATCCAGGCTCAGCATGGTCTGCTTCTGATGCACCACCACGCGCTGCACTTCAATGTGTCGCAGCGTAGCAGTCGGAAGCAAGCCGCCGGCTAGCGAAAGTGTATCCGCCAGCGTCTTCTCACCGTCCAACTCATAAATCGCTGGACGGCGTACCATTCCCTCGATTGTAATTTCCGCACCGAGCGGCGGTACTTGCACCGTGTCGCCATTTTCCAGTCGCTGCAGGTTGCCCTTCACTCCGTGTAGCAGCAAATCGTAAACGTCGACATCCTGTACCAGTTGATTTCCACGAAATTGCTTGACGATGCGCAACGAGCCTCGCCCCGTCGGACCGCCCGCCGCAAACAACGCGTTCAGCGGCGTCGAAAGCGACCCCACATCGTAGGCGCCGGGACGCAGAACATCGCCCACAACATAAACCCGTATGGTCCGTAGTCTCGAGAGCGACACGTCGGCGGAAACATCGCGAAACTGCGTCCGTAAAGTCTTCTGTATGGATTCTTGCACCTCACCCAGTGACTTCCCTGCCACCATCAGCGGCCCCACTTCGGGCAGGCTGACCCGGCCCTCGTGATCCACGACCCGGTAAAATCGCCTCGCCACTCCTCCCCACAAATCCACTGAGACGCCATCGCCTGGCCCCAACACATAATCCGGTCCAACTGGAAGATCCATCGGCAGGCTCTGCAGATCGCGCGTCCCGTTTTCGAAAACCTGCATGCCGAAACGCTCCACCGCTGGCGGCCGCGCCGAGGCTTGCAGGTACATGTCGTATAACGATGGAATTTCTGTGTAAGGAATCGGTCTTCGCACCAGCCGCTGGTTCGGGCTCGTGGATTCCCGTGCCCGGCGCATATTATCCCGAACTACCGCGTTGCTGCTGCGCAGATCGTAGGAACTGGCCCCGCCTCCAGTTCCATAAGAGGTGTTGCCATTGGTACTGTTGCTGTAAGGGCTGCTGCTATAAGGGCTGCTGCTATAAGGGCCGTTCGAGTATGGCGGCGTTCCATAACCGCCGCTGTTGGCGTAGGGCCCTGTCATCCCATACATGCTTTGGCCAAATCCTTCATCGGCGAAGTCAGAGCTCAACGATAGGTCTGCAAATTCGTCAGCGCTCGTCTCCTGACCCTGCATTCCAGCAGACGGAGTGCGGCGCTGGCTGCCTTCGCCTTGCTCGTCTCCGGAATCCTGTCCGTAAACTGAAGAACCACGAGATGCGCTTCCCGACGCTGATTCTGTCGAAAGCGAATCTCCTCCGCTCGTTCTCAACAACTCATTGCCGGGAGCCGTTCGCTGCTGCGGCTGGTTGTAGGGCGAGGGCGGAGGCTCCATGGGAGTTTCCAATCCCGGCACCTGCGTCGGATACTGATTCGTTCCCGGCTGTTGTGGCGGCAATTGCTGAATCGACGGAGTCGTTGCTCCCTGTGCCGGTGGACAATTTCCACTGCGCTGCTCGCAACCTTGTGTCTGCTTCAGCGCGTTTTCTCGTTCCTGGCGGAATCGAGTACGATCTGCTTCTTCCTCCTCCGTAATCCACTTTACCCGTTCCTTTATTAGCAGATCTTCCTGCTTCGCTAACGGAGAATCTGGATTCACCGTAGGCTGCAGGTACCCATATTTCTGCACCAGTGCGGTCGCGACGGCGCGAAAGGTGACATCGATCTCCAGACGATCGAAAATCGCCTCCTCCGTCAGGTCGGTCTCTGCGATGATTTGCCCATGATCCGTCGCGTCTTTCGCCACCCAGCGCTTTAACTCCACCATGAGCCCAGCATCGCGATGAAGGATGAATACGAGCTGCGAAGTGGAGGCTGCCACGTGGGACATATTTTGGCGCGCCAACTCCGACTGCGAAACCGGCGTCTGTTGCCGCGTTTGGCTGAAGGCGCCGATACACGACACCGCCAGGAAAACCCAAGCGTGGAGAAAGACCTCAACCTTCCATCGACCTATCCGAACGACTGTGCTACCCACGGAATTCATCAATTGTCGATGACCACCTTATATTTAGCGTGCAAACCACAGCCTTACCCTCTTCATCACAGCCCGATCGCAAATCTCGGGAATAAACATTCTTTGAAAACCGGGACCGGGTACATCGCACAATCGGTTCGCTTTAATTCCGCGGCACAGCTCCCGTGGCCTTAATCGTCCGGCAACATTTTCTTCCTCGGCGTCTTCCGATTGCCAAAAGTAGGCTTCCACGAAACACACTTCCGCTAGCCACGCATAACGAGCATAACCCTTCGCAACCGGAAAAGTCTCCGTCCGGACCTTATCGATCAACTGGTTTCCAGGATTAATCAACTGGTTCACCAGGCGATGTTACGGCGCGCTTTGTATGAGGGGGGAACCTCACTGCCGCTGCGCCTCTAGCTACTATCTTCGAGAGATTATAAATGAAAAGTCGAGTGTTCACGGAAGACTACCTCGTCCCCGCACGGCGCTTCCATCCACTTCTCAGACATTGTCGGACCCGTGCGTACCCCACAGTAAGCGAATTTCTCGGGTTGGCTGCAGAAGAAACCCGCAGCCGTAAATCCCCCACCGATCGCATCCCTTGTCCCCGAAAAGCCACTCTTTCCTCAGCTTGTCAATATCCAACTTTCGCCTCGGAACTACCAGTAGTACTAACGGTACTCAGCGGTTGGGTCAGCATGTTTTCCACAGGGCTTGTCAAAGTGACTACTTTTGTCACTTTCGCGGATTGACAATAGGCTTATCCTGAAGGCGCTCGGAGAGAAACATGCTAAGAGTGATTTCAGTGTGCACCTTCTTGAGTGTCGCCACGTTGGTTTTGCTCTTGGCTTCTTGTGGAAACCCCACTTATCGAAGCGTGCCAACACTTCGAATTCCACCAGGCATGCGCGCTGTCAGCATTCTGGTTCATCAGGATATCTCTGTAACCTCCGGCGATCACGTCGATGTGCTGATTATTGGCAAAGGACAAGAAAGCACCACTGTTCTTCAGGACGTGGAAGTTGTGGCCGTAGACGATAGAGTCCGGTCAGTTACGTTCTTCGTCTCTCCTGACGATGCACGACGGGCAATGGATGCTAGCGAGAAAGGGCAATTTAACTTGCGCCTATGGAAATCAAACTGACCCATTTGGGGCAAACGATCTCGCTATCCTCGCTGTTCTACCTTATATTGGACCAGATATTCGACCAATATGACGCGTATGAGTGAACAGGCCCCTCGCGCCCTGGCATAATGCAAATCTCGGACGCTTACTTCATCGGTGTGGATGTCGGCGGCACCAAAGTCGCGGCGGGTCTCGTGAACTCCGCCGGTGAAATCATCCACCACACCCGCACACCCATGGTGGCAACGGATGCAGTCGCGGGTCTGGCCGCTGTCACCACCGCAATTGACTCGGTCCGCGCCGCAACCGTTAAGCCTGAGTTACAGGCTTTAATCTCCGGCATCGGAATATGTGCTCCCGGTCCGCTCAATCCCCACACCGGCGTAATTGTTAATCCTCCCAATCTTCCTGGCTGGCGCAATTTCCCGCTTGCCTGCGAAGTATCGAAGGTATATCGCTTGCCTGTTCGCATCGACAATGATGGCAACGCCGCGGCTCTGGCAGAGGCTCTATGGGGCGCAGGCCGCGGCTATCGCAACGTCTTCTGCGCCACTATCGGCACCGGCATCGGAACCGGAATTGTCTTCGATGGCCGCATCTACCATGGCCGCACCGGCGCTGCCGCCGAGGGCGGCCACATGACCATTGATTATCGTGGCCCCCGCTGCGGATGCGGCAAGCTCGGTTGCATCGAAGCCCTGGCCTCCGGTCCTGCCATCGCCCGCCGCGCGTCCGAGAAAATCGCGGCTGGCCGCCGCTCCTCGATTCTGGATTACGCCCAGGGTCACGTCGAACACATCACCAGTGAAATGGTAGGCCGCGCTTATCTTGACGGCGATGCGCTGGCCAAAGAGCTCTTACAAGAAACCGCCGAGCTTCTCGCTGCGTGGCTCGGCAACATCGTCGATTTGCTCGAGCCCGACGTCATGATCATCGGCGGCGGCGCAGCCGCCATGCTGAAACCCTTCTTCGAAGAAATACGCACCCGCCTGCCCAAATGGTGCGTCAATTCGCAGTGCCTCGAGATCCCGCTCCTGACGGCCCACTACGGCGCCGATGCCGGCATCGCCGGAGGTGCCGCTCTCTGTCGGGCCGTCGATCCCGGCCCCCTCTGATCTTGATCCCAGCTTCGTGCCTTTACCCCTTCCCCGCCCTTCTGCTATAAACCGGGCAGCCCGGAAAATTATTTTCTAGAAAGTGTCCCCGCTCTGAATCGCACCGCTCCATATTCTTCCTCGCCTCTACTCGACGCCTTCGAAAATCAAGACGAACAATTCCCCGCTCCATTCTCAGTATTGCAAAAAGCTATTGCCGGGCGCGCATTCCCCGCCGCCTCCATCGCCATCACCTATCGCGGCCGCCTCGTCGCATTCAAGACCCTCGGCACCTTCACCTTCGAACCTTCGTCAGAATCTAGAACAGGTGCCCTGCCCTTCTCGCGTTCTTTGCGAGAGGGCGGGGATTTTGAAGTCCAGTCCAACAAACCAGAAGCGGCTGCCGCGTCCTCTGCGAAGAGTGGGAGATCCGCCGTCAATCCCTACACACTCTTCGATCTCGCGTCCCTGACCAAAGTTGTAGCCACAACCACCATGGCCATGCTCCTCTACAATCGCGGCCTGCTCGATCTTGACGCTCCCCTCGCAGCCATCATCCCCGAATTCATTTCCGACGCCGCACCAGATCCACGACGCCGCGAAGTAACACTCCGCATGCTCCTTGCCCACTCCTCAGGCCTGCCTGCGTATGAAAAATTATTCCTGAAGGCGAAAACCCGCGACCAACTTCTCCACGCTGCTATCACGATGCCGTTAGCCGTCGATCCCGGCACTCGCGCCGTCTACAGCGACATCGGATTCATCACCCTCGGCCTCGCCCTCGAACGCCTCGCCGACGAATCCCTCGACCGCTTCTGCCAGCGTGAAATCTTCGCCCCCCTCGGCATGACCAATACCACCTTCAATCCTCCCGCGGAACTTCGCCCACAAATTCCTCCCACCGCCGACGAAAGAGAAGAAAGAGAAAGTGCTAACGACGAATGTGGTGTGGGCGCCCTCGCCCGCGAACAGCCGGCACAAAAAGATAAGCCGAGCGTGAGCCCGCAAACCCGCAGCACCTTCCGCCAAAGAATCATCCAAGGCGAAGTCCAGGACGAAAATGCCAGCGTCCTCGGCGGCATCGCCCCTCACGCCGGACTTTTCTCCACCCCCCGCGACCTCGCCCAATTTGCCCACGCCATGCTCAACGCCGGTCGCCCCATTTTACGTCCCCAAACCATCGCCCTCTTCACCCGCCGCGAGTCCGCGCCCCTCGGCACAACCCGCGCCCTCGGCTGGGACACTCCTTCCACCCCATCGCTCTCCGGAAAACATTTCTCGCCTCAATCCTACGGCCACGTCGGCTACACCGGCACTTCCCTCTGGATCGATCCCATCCGCCAACTCTCCGTCACCCTACTAACCAACCGCACCTGGCCCGATTGCTCCAATTACGCCATAAACAAAGTCCGCCCTCTATTCCACGACGCCGTAGTCGAAGCCCTGGAGAAATCTCCTTGAATATTCAGGGCGATTTCGGTGGAGCAGTTATTAAGTGGCGTTGAATTTCGGCTCGCGCGGATTTCGGGTGGCGCGACTTTAGCCGGTGGATTTTGGGGTGGAGTGGAGTTTAGGTGGAGCAGCGCTTCCAGCGCTGCGATAGCTCCCCTCATTGATGGCTCGGGCTTTAGCCCCTGAACTACCTGCGACAAAACCCCTGCAAACCCTCGCCAGATAACCGCATCTCATGTGCCGCCACCGTGTCCAACTCCGACCTCACCTCCATCCTCCTGCTGCTCCTGCTTCTTGTAGGATTAGCTCACCTGCTCGGCTCTCTCTTCGTCAAACTCCGCCAACCCAAAGTCGTTGGAGAAATCCTCGCCGGAGTTGTCCTCGGCCCTGCGCTGATCGGCCGTTTCCACTTCGCATCCAGACTCGTCGAAGTCGCGAACCATCAGGGGACCACTCTCAACTTCATTTACTGGCTCGGCCTCTTGCTCCTGATGTTTCTTTCCGGCGCCGAAACCCGCCAACTCTTCACCCGCGAAGAACGCCGCGAAGTCGGATGGCTCGCCATCGTCGGCACCGGCATCCCGTTCCTCCTCGCCTTGCTGCTCGGACCATGGCTGGCCCGTCCGCAACTCGCCGGACCCAATGGCAACCGCATTTCGCTCATCATCATTCTCGCGGTCGGAGTCGCCGTCACATCGGTGCCCGTGGTTTCGAAAATCTTCGCCGACCTGAAAATCCTCCACACTCGCTTCGCGCGCCTGGTCCTCGGCGTCGCCGTCCTCGAAGATATCGGACTCTGGCTTGGCCTCGCGCTCGCCACAGCCATCGCAGGCACAACCGTCCTGAACCCGCGCCAGATGGCCTACCACCTCACACTCACCATCGCATTCTTCGCATTCGGCCTCACGCTCTTGCCTCGCCTCGTCAAATGCATCAACAAGTCGCGCTTCAACGTCTTCGCTAAAAGCTCCCCGGTCGCCTACGCCATGTTCGTCCTGCTCGCCTACTGCGTGCTCGCCGGACTGCTCGACGTCAGCGTCGTATTTGCCGCCTTCCTCGCAGGTTTCGCCGTGGTCCACAAGAAACGCAAACTATTTGCCGAGGCGCTCGACGCCATCGGCAAAGTTTCTTTCGCATTCTTCATTCCCGTCTACTTCGCAATCGTCGGACTAAAACTCGACCTCATCCGCGGCCTCTCTCTGAAAATGCTCACGGCCTTCATCCTCGGAAGCTGCATCGTCAAGATTCTCTCTGTCTCTCTCGCCGCGCGCTTTGCCGGATTCCGCGGCCTCGACCTGATCAACCTCGCGCTCACCACCAACGCCCGCGGCGGACCCGGCATCGTCCTGGCCAGCGTCGCCTTCGACGCCGGCATCATCAGTCCGCAGTTCTACACCACCCTCGTCATCGCCGCAGTCCTCACCTCGCAAATGGCCGGCGCCTGGCTCGACTACGTCCTCCGCAAAAACTGGCCCCTATTGACGCCCACACCTTCAGACCAACCTGCCATGGACGCCACGCCCCTTCCCGCGCTGTAACAAATGGCGACTGATATCTGTCTGTGGGATTTTGGGTGGAGCAGCGCTTCAGGGCTGCGATAAAACCCCACTGATGATTCGGGCTTCAGCCCCTGAGGTGCCCGCACCATTTAGAATGACCAGGCTGCTTCACGCCCCGAAAGGTCCCAACTTGAAACCTAGCCCGCTCCGCCGCCTCCACACCGAACAGTCCAATGACGCCGCCCATGACCTCGACCAAAAATCCTCCCTCGAGATCGCCGCCCTCATCAACTCCGAAGACGCCACTGTCGCTCTCGGCGTAAATCGCGAACTGCCTCAGATCGCACGCGCCATCGATCTCATCACCGCCGCCCTGCGCCGCGGTGGACGCCTCATCTACGTCGGGGCCGGAACCAGCGGCCGCATCGCCGCCCTCGACGCCGTCGAGTGTCCGCCCACTTTCAACACCGACCCGCGGACCGTTCAGTTCGTCATCGCCGGAGGCAACAAAGCCCTCGCCTCCGCTTCCGAAATCAGTGAGGACGACTCCAAAGCCGGCCGCGAAGAAATGTCCCGCCGCAAGCCCACGAAGAAAGACGTCGTTCTCGGCATCGCTTCCAGTGGACGCACTCCCTTCACCGTCGCCGCCCTGGCCGAAGCTCGCCGCCGCGGCTCCCGCACCATCGCCCTCACCTGCAATCCCAATTCTCCACTCGAACGCACCTCTCATCTCGCCATCGTCACCCAGGTCGGCCCCGAAATCCTCGCCGGATCATCCCGCATGAAAGCCGGCACCGCCCACAAAATGGTTCTCAACATGATCTCAACCGCCGCCATGACTCGCCTCGGATACGTTTACGGCAACCTTATGGTGAACGTCGCTCCGAAAAACGAAAAATTAATCCAGCGCGCCATCGCCATCCTCGAACGCGCCACCGGAGCCGACCACGCCTCCGCAACGTGTGCACTCAAAGCCTCCGGCAACCGCACTCCGGTCGCACTGGTAATGCTAGCCGCAAATGTCTCTCGCTCCGAAGCCCTATCCGCCCTGAAAAAAGCAAACTCAAACGCGCGCCAAGCCATCGCCTTAGCAAAATAAGCTCGTGTGGCTGGCTGCCCCACCCTCTCTCGCGTTTTCTGCGAGAGAGGGTGGGTTTGACTCTGATCTTCTGACAGCGGGCGACCCGGGATTTTGACTCTGATCGTGTGGTGCGGGGCACTCCTGCTCGCGACTGCCTGCAGCAAATCAACTCACGTAGAGACAGCCGCCTGGGCTCTCCGATTTATTTCATCGTCATTCTTATTTCTTGTCATTCCGAATCGGGCCGAAGGCCCGGTGAGGAACCTGCTTCTGCTTGCAATGTCATCCTGAGCGAAGTTGTCCTCTGCGCAGCGGACGGCAACGCAGTCCAAGGACCCCAATGACTCCTGCGCAACCACGGGCGCATCAGGGCGTTCTCACGATGCCATCTAGTGTTCGCCGGCGGCTCGCTCGCGATCGAACCGCCGTCGAGAGTAACGCCGGGAAGGGCACCACTTCGGTCGTGCCATCAAGCGCCAAAAAGATTCGGGCTTTGGCCTCTGAGGCAACCCCTCTTCCACAAGCCCGTGCCCTCCCGATTACCCACCCCCACTCCATTTCCCCAGTAAATATCCCCCGGCAGAGCCGGGGGCTTTAGTTTGTGAGCCGCTCAAAGCGGCTATGCGGGGTCGCTAACGCGGCCCCGAGTTTCTGGAGCCACCGATACGGTGGCCGATTAGCGCCATAGGTTCATCTGGTCCAAGCGCTTGTCTTCTTGCTCCTGGTTCCGAATGTAGTCTCGAATCACCCTCTCATCCCGCCCCACCGTGGACACGTAGTACCCGCGCGCCCAGAAATGCTGGCCCACGAAGTTCCTCTTCCTCTCCCCATACACACGTGCCAAGTGAATCGCGCTCTTCCCCTTGATAAACCCAATCACCTGCGACACCGCGTACTTTGGCGGGATCGCGATCATCATGTGCACGTGATCGGGCAGCAGGTGCCCCTCTTCGATTCGACTCTCCTTCTGTACAGCCAGCTTGCGGAACACTTCCCCCATGTGCTGTCGCAACTCCCCGTATAGCGTCTTCCTGCGACACTTCGGGATGAACACAACATGGTATTTGCACTCCCATTTCGTATGGCTTAGGCTTTCCATTTCGTCCATCGTGAAACTCCTATTCGTGTGCTTGGCGGCTCACGTTTGGGAGTTTCCGCGATGGACTCCTGGATCTGTCAAACTTCTACTGCCTCCCCGGCAGAGCCGGGGGGTCTCCCTTCGTACTAGAATAAAGATTGGGTGCCCCACGTCTCGCCGCTTTTGCGAGACGTGGGATCTCGCCACATACTCCTAACCCAATGGATAAACTCGTAATCCGCGGCGGCTCGCCGCTGCTCGGCACCGTCCGTGTCAGCGGAGCAAAAAACGCTGCGCTCCCCTGCATGGCCGCCGCTCTCCTCACCGACGAGCCGGTCATCCTCGAAAATATCCCGCAAGTGCGCGACATTCAAACCACCCGCAATCTTCTAGCCGCTATGGGCGCCGAAGTCGAACTCGGCTATGGACGCGCCCAGCACCGCACCACCATCCACTGCAAGAATCTCGCGGCTCCCGAAGCCTCCTACGAATTAGTAAAGACCATGCGCGCCTCCACGCTGGTCCTCGGCCCGCTGGTCGCGCGCTGCGGTCGCGCCCATGTCTCGCTCCCTGGCGGCTGCGCCATCGGACAGCGTCCCATCGACCTCCACATCAAAGGCCTCGAACTTCTCGGCGCAAGAATCAAGCAAGAGCACGGCTACGTCGAAGCCACCGCCTCGCGCCTTCGCGGTGCCGAAATCGTTTTCGACAAAATCACCGTCACCGGCACCGAAGACCTCCTGATGGCCGCCACTCTCGCCGAAGGCGAAACCATTTTGCAGAACGCCGCCCGCGAGCCCGAAGTCGCCGATCTCGCCGCCCTCCTCAACAAAATGGGAGCGCACATCGAAGGCGCCGGCACCCCCACCATCCGCGTCCAAGGCGTCAGCAAACTGCAAGGCGCGAAGCATCGCATCATCCCCGACCGCATCGAAGCCGGAACCTTCCTCATCGCCGGAGCTCTTACCGGCGGCGATCTGAACATCGCCGGATGCGATCCCACCCACCTCACCGCCATCCTGGCAAAACTAAAAGCCTCCGGCGTCAAAACGAAATCGAACAAAGATTCCGTCCGCGTTATGGGTGACAATCCCTTCACCGCTTCCGACCTCCCCACCGAGGAATATCCCGGCTTCCCCACCGACATGCAGGCGCAATTCATGGCCCTCGCCACGCAAGCCGAAGGCACGAGCATCATCACGGAGAATATTTTCGAGAACCGCTTCATGCACGCGCAGGAATTAGTTCGCATGGGCGCGAACATAAAAATAGAAGGCCACCGCGCCATAGTAGTCGGCAAAACTCAACTCAGCGCCGCCGCCGTCCTCGCCTCCGACCTGCGCGCCAGTGCATCCTTGGTCCTCGCCGCGTTAGTGGCCGATGGCGAAACCATCATCGACCGCGTCTACCACATCGACCGCGGGTACGAAAAAATAGAAGAAAAACTAAAAGCCGTCGGCGCCCAAATCCGCCGCATCGGCAACATGCTCCCCTAGGATTTCACTTCGCCCTTTCATCCTGAGCGAAATGTCCGCTTCGCAAAGCGAAGGGGACACGCAGTCGAAGGATCCCTCGCACTCTCGTACTGCCCGGTTTCCCTGTGAGGAGTTTCCACCGGGCTCCTGGGTCGATACGCGCCGGGTCCCCATAATGCTGCCGGCAGCTTTGTGGTTTTGCCTTGACCCGCCACAACTCGCCGTTTGACGCAGAAATGTCAAAACGTTCTTGAGTACGGAGGGTAGCTGTCTGGGCGAGGTGGCAATGGACGGTCCTTTTTCGAGTTCGACTATGCCCGCATTGCCGCCATCAGCGGCTGGACCCCCATGATGTTCATGACGCGCGTCAGATTGTAGGCCAGAACGTGCAGCGCCATCTCGGTGGCGACCTTGGGCAGCGTCTTCATCAGGAAGTGGGTTGCTCCCATCCGGGCCTTCATCGTGCCGAAGGGATGCTCGACCGTCTCACGTCGCTGGCGCATCTTCTCCGGGTGCTCATCGAGCCGGCGCTGCACCGCCTCGAGAATGTGCTCATGCTCCCATCGGGAGATCCGTCGTTCCTTGTCGGTGGTGCAGCTATGCTTGATGGCGCAGTTCTGGCAGGCGTTGGTCCGATAGCGGCGCAGGACCAAACCTTTGTCCTCGGTCGTGTAGTAGTAGGCGAGCCGTTCGCCGGCAGGACAAATGTAAACATCCTCCTCGGCGACGTAGCGGAAGTCCTGCTTGCCGAAGCGGCCTTCTGCCTTTGAGTTCGAGGTCATCGGCTTTGGCAGCGTGACCGTGATGCCAGCTTCTTCGCAGGCCAGAATCTCCTCGCCGTTGAAGTAGCCTCGGTCGGCGACGGCATCGAGCTTCTCCACGCCCAGCGTCGCCTTCGCCGCCTTGGCCACAGGAGAGAGCTGCGACCGGTCGGACCCCTCGTTGGTCACCTCATACGTCACAATCAGATGATGTTCGGTCTCGGCGGCAATCTGGACGTTGTAGCCGACGACGCCGGAGCCGCGCCCACTGGTCGCCATTGAGCGGGCATCGGGGTCCGTCAGCGAGATCTGCTGGTCCGGCGTGGCGAGCATGTCCACCTTGAGAGCCGCGAGCCGCCGCATCTGTGCCTTGAGCTTCTCGATCTTCTCTTTGAGGCCGCTCGTCTTGGTTTTGAGCGCCTCAGACGGCTCCTGCCGGTCGGCAGTGTCGAGTTGCTGCAGATAGCGCGCCACGCTCTCCTCGATCTGCGCCATGCGCCGCTCCATCTTGGCGCGGGTGAAGTTCCTGTCGCGGTTGTTCACCGCCTTGAACTTGCTGCCGTCGATCGCCACGCTGGCTTGCGTCAGCAGCCCCATCGTGCGGCACAGCGCAACAAAGCGCGCACACACCCGGCGGATGGCACTGCCATTGTCCTTGCGGAAGTCGGCGATCGTCTTGTGATCGGGCACCAGCCGGCCCGAAAGCCACATCACCTCGACGTTGTGCCCAGCCTCACGCTCAAGCCGTCGGCTCGACTGAACCCGGTTGAGATAGCCGTAGATATACAGCTTCAGCAGCACCGACGGATGATACGAAGGCCGGCCGGTCGCCTCGGGAGCGACCCCGCCAAACCCCAGCTCGGCCAGGTCGAGTTCCTCGACAAAGACGTCGATCACCCGAACCGAATTGTCCTTGCCGATCCAGTCTTCCAGGCATTCCGGAAACAGCGTGCTCTGTCCACGATCCGTGCCCTCGACAAAGCGCTTCATCGAATCCCTCCGCAAATCGCGCAGGAATCATACCGCGAGAATCAAATGAAGCAGCGCGTTTTTACACAGGCTCGGTCATTCGCGTCATTTTAAGCACTCTGGCCGGATGTCGGCTATTACGCTTATAGCGACCGTACCAATCACCTGTTGGAAATTCGCTTGCTTAGCGAAACCTTTCCCTCCGATACTGGTCCTCGCGCGGCTGGCCGTGCAGCAAAGCAGGTTGGGGGCAATTCGATGAATCCGAACAAGGCACTCTGGGAAAAAGGTGACTTCACACGCATCGCGGCAAGCATGCGCGACAGTGGTGAGACGCTTGTTGGCGCGCTTGGGATCAAGTCAGGGCTCAAGGTCCTGGACCTCGGATGCGGCGATGGCACGACAGCATTGCCGGCGGCGAAGCTTGGCGCAGACGTTCTGGGAGTAGATATCGCGCGAAACCTTGTGGAGGCCGGAAACTGGCGCGCACAAGAGCAAGGGCTCACGAACCTGCGGTTCCAGGAAGGCGATGCGACAGATCTATCCGGGCTGCAGGATAGGACATTCGACCTCGTCGTCAGCATCTTCGGTGCCATGTTCGCGCCGAAGCCGTTCGATGTGGCGAAGGAGATGGTCAAGGTACCCGCGCCGGCGGGCGTATCGTCATGGGGAACTCGATTCCCAATGATCCGACCTTGGTCGCACAGATCTTGAAAATCAGTGCCGCTTACACGCCGCCTCCACCTGAGGGCTTCATCAGCCCGATGACATGGGGGACTGAGGCTAACGTAATCGAGCGTTTTACGAGTGCAGGCGTTTCTCGGGACAGCGTGTCGTTCGCGCGGGATACATACCGATTTAACTTCCCCAGCGCACCAACCGCGCTTGTAGATGAATTCCGATGCTATTACGGCCCCACGATGAACGCCTTCGAAGCCGCGGAGAAGAATGGCCGCGCTGACAATCTAAGAAACGAATTGAACGCGTTATTCGAAAGCCACAATACCAGCCCACAGAAGGATGCTACTTCGATCCCGGCGACCTTCCTGCGTGTGACGGTTGCGGTGAATTAGGCGGATGCCGCCATCGATTAAGGCGACGAACCTGCGTCGCACCGGATATAATCACGCGGAATGCTTGAATGGTGATGAGAAGGGCGAAGAGTGTCGCGTGTACATTCTGCGCAAGCGAGATAGTGCAGAATGGCAAGTATCAGCAGCAAAGGGCGACGAGAGCGCCCAAGCATGTGTATGGGCTGTCGGCAAGTTTTACCGTATGATGGCTGATGAGCCCTCTTGGTGTGGATGCTGTGACGCCCTATTCGCGTCAGGCGACATCCCGCAAGCGTTTATTATCCTTCTTCCCGTCGAGCGTAATCCCACAGACATTACGGCCCGCGCATTTGCGGTGTGCGCGGAGTGTGGCAAGCAAGAGGATGACTGGCTTGCTCGACCAGGGTATGCGACGGGACGGACTAGCACCAACGACCGCCCGTCCAGGGGATAAAATCCACTGAGTGACTTAGCCCACCATCGGTACTGACGGACAGTGTTGTGCGGCACAGCAAATCTGGCCACTCAATGTCCCAGATGGGTCATGAACGACCGATTTGGGGTGTCTGCGCAATGTCCGCTTCTACCCCGTAAGCGACCGAATTGATGGGTTATGGGAAGCGACACTAGGCCCAGACCCGCCAAATGCGGCGTGATATTCTTGACCAAATTGCAACGGGCTTGATCCCAACGGGGACGAAGCAAATGACTATCCGCATTGGAAGGCGGCAATTCATTTCTGCGCTTGCTGGCACAGTCGGAGCTTGGCCGCTCGCTGCGGGCGCGCAACAAGGCGGCATGCGGCACCTCGGCGTCCTGGCCATCGGTCTCGAAAGCGACGCGTTCAGCAAGGCCAATGTTGATGTCTTTTCGCAAGCTCTCGATGCGCTGGGTTGGAAAGTAGGCGTCAACCTTCAGATTGATTGGCGCTGGTACGGCGCCGACGCAGCGCTCGCCGGACGCCAAGCAGCGGAACTGGTCGCGCTCAAGCCGGAGGTGATCCTCGCCGCGGGCAATCCCGCGGTCGAGACGGTCCGGCAACAAACAAAGACGATTCCGGTCGTGTTTACCCTCGTCAGCGACCCGGTAGGATTAGGGTATGTGGAGAGCTTGGCGCATCCCGGCGGCGATATTACCGGTTTCATGAGCTACGAACCGTCGAATTACACAAAGCAGCTCCAAATGCTTACCGAGATTAACCCGCCGGCTACGACCGTGGCGGTCCTCTATAATCCCGCAACCGCGACGTACGGCAGCCGCATGGTGCGGGCCATTGAAGATGGGGCCAAATCCATTGGCGTGGCGGTACGCGACGCGCCGTGCCACGACGATGCAGGGATCGAGGCGGCGATGATTGCACTTCCGCAAGGCGGCAGTGGCGGACTAGTGGCCCTCGGCGACATCTTCAACCAACTGCATCGCGAGGCGATCGCAACCCTAGCCCTCAAATACAAGGTCTCGACAGTTGTACCCACGCGTCAATCTCTCAAGAGCGGGGGAACTCATGTCATACAGCATCGACATCCCCGACCTGTTTCGCCGCTCGGCTGCTTATGTTGATCGCATCCTCAAAGGAGAGAAGCCTGCTGACCTTCCGGTTCAGGCGCCGACCAAGTTCGAATTGTTGATCAACCTCAAGGCTGCGAAGGCGCTGGGCGTTACCGTGTCTGACAAATTACTCGGCACCGCAGACGAGGTGATCGAATAGACGTTTCGCACTGCATCAATTGACGCTGGCGAAATGACGCTTTGGGTCAGGAACGACCGATTTACGGTGTTCGCGCGATGTCCGCTTTACGCGCGATAGCGCCCGGATCGCTGCGATGCTGCAACGTGTCAGACCTGCCGATTGAGGCGTGATATTCTTCTCCCTGTTGCTGCGGGCGTGATCCAAGTCGGACGGGGCAAATGGCGATCGACATCGGAAGGCGAGAATTTGTAGCGGGACTCGGCGGAACGGCCGTGGCATGGCCGCTCGCGGTGCACGCGCAGCAGGAAGCGAGACCGCTTATAGGGTTCCTTGGCACCGCGTCGCCTGCGCAGTTCGCCGATGGTATGCTCGCCTTTCACCAAGGCTTGAGCGAGACCGGCTTTATCGAAGGTCAAAACGTCGCCATCGAATATCGTTGGGCGGAAAACCAAATCGATCGCTTGCCCCAACTCGCCGCCGACTTGGTGCATCGCGGTGTGGCCGTGATTGCAACGGGCGGAGCCTCGCCCGCGGCGCTCGCGGCCAAAGCAGCGACGACGACCATACCCGTGATTTTCCAAATAGGGGCGGACCCCGTGGCGCTGGGACTTGTCGAAAGTCTGAATCGTCCGGGCGGCAACGTCACGGGCGTGACCTCCTTGAACGTGGAGTTGGCGCAAAAGCGGTTAGAAGTGCTGCATGAGCTGGTTCCAAATGTCACGACTATAGCTCTGCTTGTGAATCCCGCCACGGGTTCTTCCGAGACTCAGTCGCAATCGCAGTTGGCGGCCAGTCGTGAACTCGGACTGCAACTGCATGTCTTGCAAGCGAGCAGTGAACAGGAAATCGATGCGGTATTTGCATCATTGCATGGACTGGGGATTAGCGGGCTCGTGATCAGCGCCGATCCGTTGTTTGCAGTTCGCAATCAACAACTCGCCGAATTGAGCTTACGGTTTGGCACGCCATCGATCAGCCCGTATCGCGCTTTTGCGAAGGCTGGCGGGATTTTGAGTTACGGCGGAAGTCTGATCGATCAATATCGGCAGCTGGGCGTTTACACTGGACGGATTCTCAAAGGCGCGAGGCCGGCTGATCTGCCGGTGGAGCAAATCACTAAGGTCGAGTTGATCGTCAACCTCAAAACCGCCAAGGCGCTCGGGCTTACGGTCCCGCAGTCGATCCTGGCCCGCGCCGACGGCGTACTCGAATAAACCTTTCGCAGTGCGGTAACTGATTGTCGTAAAGTGACGATAAGGGTCAGAAGCCGCCGCGCTCGCTTGGGGCAGTCGTGTCCGCTTTACCCCCGAAAGCTGTCGCGAAAATCGCCGACCGGGGCGGCAGTTAAGGGCCAAGAGCTGACTTGGCAGGCTCAATCAATTCGCGCGCTTCCAAATCACATCGACTACGTCTCCACCCGGAGGACGGACAGTCAGGGTCAATTGTTGTCCTGCAATCGCGACAAAGCGCTTTTGGTTCGTGGCATTCCAGTTTGGAAAGGAACTGCCTTCGACGTGAATTGCGATGCTGCTATCTGCCTCGCTTATCAAATATGTTCCGAAGTAGGTTATCGTGCCGTCGGCCGTTTCTTTGTTTTCATCAGGGGTACCCTGCCATAGGGCATTGCTCGCATATTTGGTGCGATCTGATCGCATCACAGTGATGATGTATCGCCCACCGTCATCAAAGAAGGCGATGCCCTTCGGGGTGGCTCCATAACGTTCGAGCTTGGTGCCGTCGCCTTTTTTCTGCTCCCATGAGAGCAGCGTCCAAGTACCAACCAGTTGCTCTTTCAACGATTGTTTCTGGCCGAGTGCGTCAATTGTCATCATGGACGATCCAAAAGCCGCGATAGCACATGCGGCAAAAATCATTCGCAAATTCATTGGCCTCTCCCTAGGACAAGACTGGCAGCGTTGGTCGAGTACCGCGCAATCCCGAACGCTACCACGCTCGCGCGAAACGCGTAAGACGAGGAGGTTCGCCATGTCCGCTCTGGGTCTCAATTTCTGCCTCGACGGACAGCGACGGGCGCGGCGGCTAGACCTCCGATAGCTGCCGCCGGGGCGCTTGGGCGGTGCGGCCGTTCAGGGCCATAGGCTGCCTCATGCACTGCAACAAAAGGACGTCTACTCGATGACCTCGTCTGCGCGGCCGAGTAGCGACAACGGCATGGTGATGCCGAGCGCCTTGGCAGTCTTGAGATTGACGACCAACTCGACCTTGACCGACTGCTCGACCGGCAGATCGGCAGGCATATCGCCCTTGAGAATGCGGCTGGTATAGACGCCGGCGCGGCGATAGGCATCGGGAAAGCTCGTACCGTAGCTTATCAGTCCGCCGGCATCGGCAAAGTCGCGCACGTAATACGCCGTCGGAATGGCATAGCGTGCGGCCAGCGCAACGAACTTTTGCCGCTGTGGCAGATAGGCAGGCGAGGAGGTCACGACTGCTGCGGCAACGCGCTGTTCGGCCATTGCGGCAAAAGCGGGCTCGATATCGTTCTCGCCGCTGACGTTCATGGTTTTAAGCCGCCGACCCAACGACGATGCCGCGGTGGACAGACTTTTCATCTGCTCAACGGTGTCCGGCGAATTCGGATCGGCGATGATGCCGATGTCTGCGGCGTCCGGGACCAGTTCGTGGATCAGCTCAAGACGCTTCGGCTCGAGTGCCACGGTCAGCATGTATACGCCGGTGGCATTGCCGGCCGGCCGGTTCAGGCTTTTGACAAGGCCGAGGTCGACCGGATCGCCGCCGGTCACGAAGACGATCGGTATCGTGCTTGTCGCGGCTTTGGCTGCCGTGGCGGAAGCGGGTGTGCCCAAGGCGGCAATCACGCTCACCTGTTGGGCGACCAGATCGGCTGCCAGCGCCGGCAATTGATCGAACTGGCCATGGGCCCAGCGATATTTGATCTCGACGTTCTGGCCTTCGACAAATCCCGTCTCGCCGAGGCCGCGCCGGAATGCGGCGGTCAGGGCGGCAAAGGCCTCGGGCGAGGTGAGACCAAGATAACCGATCACCGGCATCGACTGCTGCGCGCGCGCGGCCAGCGGCCATGTAGCGGCTGTGCCGCCAACAAGCGTGATGAAGTCCCGTCGCCTCATGAACTTCACCCCTCAGGTCGAGCATTACCCTACCATATCTGGCGAGCGACAAGTGAGATTGCATCGCAGCAAAATCGACCGCATACCGAACTATTCGATCACCTCGTCGGCGAGCGACAGCAGGTTATCGGAGATTTTCACGCCCAGCGCTCTCGCGGTTTTCATGTTGATCACCATTAAGAACTTTGTGGCCTGCATGATCGGTAAGTCTGCCGGCTTGGCGCCTTTAAGAATTAGTCCAGCATATATTCCTGTCTGTCGATACGCCTCGGAAAAGTCGATTCCATAACTCATTAGGCCACCCGCCGCCACGTATTCACGCGCATGGTACATCGCGGGCACCGCGCAACGCGCTGCGAGAGCTGTAATCTTTTTACTCCTGGTATCGAAGAAAGGATCGGCGATCGTCGCGAGCGCGGCAAAGTGCCCCCGAGAGATTGCCTCGAATGCAGTGTCGAGCTCGCCGTCTGCGCTCGCCTGTAAGACCTCTATTTTCATATCGATCGCGTCGGCCGCTACCCGCACATCGCTGAGCATCTGGGCCGATTGTGAATATTTCGGATTGTACAGCACAGCGATCGTCGATGCGGGCGGCACAAGTTCTCGCAACAAACCAAACCGTTTCGACTCCAACAAATTGGTCAGCAAGGTAATTCCGGTGGCATTTCCACCCGGCCGACTAAAGCTTGCAACCAAACCCTCCTTCACTGGGTCGCCGCCGATCGTGAATACAATCGGAATAATCGAGGTGGCGGCAGAAGCCGCCACGCCGCCGGCTCGCCTCCCGTCGTTGCCAGGAGCGATACCGGGCGGCCAACAAGCTCTGCCGCCATAGCCGGCAGTTGATCGTATTGGCCGCGTGCCCAGCGGTACTCGATCGCCGTATTCTGGCCCTCAACGAATCCACTTTGGGCTAAGCCACTCCTGAACGCAGCCAATAAATTTGCTGTGTCCTCGGGCGACCTGACACTGAGATATCCGATTACCGGCATCGGCGGCGACTGCGCATTTGCTACGAACGGCCACGCTGCCGCGGCGCCGCCGAGCAGTGATATAAATTCGCGTCGTCTCATTTGTTTGCCTTCTCTCAGGCCAGGGACGTCAGCCTACCACAGTTAAATGATCCTTTCGCGGCGCGGCAAATTATGGCCTTGAAACGCCGCTTTGGGTCAT